>CP098528.1:2974634-4461952 GCA_030440445.1 Halomonas sp. KG2
ACGACATAGCTTTGATGCTTAGCATTCAGCATTCCAGCAATTTGATGGGCATGCTCAATATCCGTTGCCACCACTAGCCCCCCTTACAGAGTATATAGTGAATTTTGTGTACTTCTGTTGGTGAGTGAGTGAATGCCCCATAAGCAAAGGCTTTTGGGGCATTTTTAGTTTTTACACGGTATGTAATTTGGTGTGTAAAATAGGAGCACTTGCTCCAAGGGCTCTGCCCTCTCGCCGCAAGCGGCGATTCACCCGAGGTATTTCACGACCAGCGATGTGATCCAGTGAAAGCACAGATACAGATAACTTCCTCGGGGATGCTTAAAAGTGAGCAATGGTCGTACCACCATACTCATACTGTAGCTGGAGGATGCCACAATAAATTGGCCGCCCGTAGCTTTGGTCGCAAAGCGAACATGCAACTTAGAGATACCGCCCAAAATTTTCGGCGCGTTTACGCGTCCGTAGCATTTGAGTGTTATGCATGGGGCCGACTGCACATTGAGGACGTTCTGAACGACCAGTTCAGTGGCACACTGATCAGTGATGGTTATGCGGCTTATGCCCGCTATGCCGCGGCCCAGAAAGGCATTACCCATGCTCAATGCTGGGTGCATAGTCGCCGTTGCTTCGTTGAGGCCCAGAAGGATCATCCTGAGAAGGCCACCGAAGCTCTGCAACAGATCGCGAAGCTGTACCAGATTGAAGATACCATTAAGGAAAAGGAGCTCACCGGCGAGAAGAAGCGTCAATACCGGCTGGACCATGCGAAGCCGGTCGTCAGCGGCTTCTTCCAGTGGTGCCGGGATCAGTTGGCGCAAGGCGGCCTGTTACCCAGTGAACCGCTAACCAAAGCCCTGAATTACGTGCTCGGCCGGGAAACGAGCCTGACGGTGTTCCTGGAAGATCCGGACGTACAACCCGATACCAACCACCTGGAACGGGCCCTGCGGCCCATTCCAATGGGCCAGAAAAACTGTATGTTCTGCTGGACCGAACTGGGCGCGGAACACCTGGGCATCATCCAGAGCCTGATCAGCACCTGCAAGCTGCACGATATTACCCCGTACATGTATCTGGTGGACGTATTGCAACGCATCAGCCAGCACCCGGCCCGTGAAGTCAGCGACCTGACGCCCCGACTCTGGAAAACTCGGTTCGCCGAGACCCCGTTACGGGCGCTGATCGACCCACGCCATCCTGACCGACAGAGCAAACAGCCGGAGGCCACCGTCCGTGCGCATTGAGGACATGAGCATCGACCAGTTGCTGGAACTGAACCAGTATATCTGCCAGCGAATTGATGAACTGCAAGAGCAAGAAACCCTGCAAGCCTTGAGTCAATTGCGGGTTGGCCTGAAAGTGACCTTCGAGGGCCGGGAAGGACCGGTGTTGGGGATCGTCACCAAGATCAACCGCAAGAGTGCGATCGTGCTGGGTGAGGATGGCAGGAAGCAGTACAAGGTCTCGCCGGAGTTATTGAGGCCCCTCCGTGACGTGAAGTAGGTCAACTACGTCGTGGAATGAACGCTTACACATAGACCACGTCATAACACAACTGCCCTACGCACTGTCAATGGCGCTGGTGAGCATTGCTGGCTTCTTAGTGTTGGGAGTCCTGAATTCAAGCAATAAGCGCAGCACCTGCGGTATCTAGGGCTCCTGAGTATTCCCCCAGAAACACCTGCGCCGGTGTTCGATAGCCGAGCCGTTTTCGGGGGCGGTCATTCAGCTTCATGACCACTTTGCGCAGCTTGGTATCGGTGACCTGTCGGAAGTCCGTTCCCTTGGGGAAGTACTGCCGTATCAGGCCGTTGGTATTCTCGTTGGTCCCACGCTGCCCGGAGCAGTAGGGGTCGCAGAAGTACGTCGACGCCGTCACCGCCTTGGCCACGGCTTCGTGGCCGGCAAATTCCGAGCCATTGTCCAGAGTAATAGTTTGGACAGCTCCCCGACGAGGCTTCAACAGGCGGATCATGGCCGCTTGTGTCAGCTCCGCCGAGATCTTGGACAGTCGTGCCGCCAGCAGATAGCCGCTGCGACGCTCGACCAGCGTAACCAAGCCCGATTGCTTGTGCCCATGGATCACGGTGTCGCCCTCCCAGTGGCCGATGAAACGCCGGTCATCGACCTCAGCGGGGCGGCGCTCAATCCCTACCCTGTTGGGGATCTTGCCCAGCCCAGCGCTCTTGGCCTGGACGCGGTGCTTGCTGCGACGCTTGGGCTGACGGAGATGCCGCCAGAGATCACCCCCCCGTGCCTTGTCATCCCAGATCAAGGAGTAGATCCATTGATGACTGACGCCGACGCCGGCCAATGGCGCTGTGAAGCCACTGATTTGCTGGGGGCTCCACTCCTCACGCAGCCGGCCGACAACGGCGGCAATCATGCTCGGCAGGCGCTTTGTCCACTTCCAGGCGGTACGGCGCCGATGGTCACTGAGAGCCTGAGCCTGCTCGGGATCATAGCCATCGGAGGTCGCGTTGCGGCGCAGCTCACGACTGATCGTGCTGCTGTGGAGGCCCAACTCCCTGCCGATCTGCCGCTGGCTCATGCCCAAGTCATAGCGGGCGTGGATCTGGTATCGTTGGATCTGGGTCAGCTGTCGGTATCCCATGCTCTGCATCACTTTGGTCGGTGAGCCGAGAAGGGTACCGGCGCTGGCCCTCCTGCCTCCACCGTGCTGTCCAAAGTGCTGCGGTTATTCTATGAATCCAGGACGAAAAGGCCCGCCACCGCATCCGCACAGCTAGTTAGGCCGTGGCTAAGGCTGTGTCGGGCTATCCTGTGATGCGATCTGGACAATAAGGACAAAAATTTAGAGGTGGGACCTGAGGAACCACGCCATTTTTTCATGCGTTACCAGCAGGTCTTCGAACAAGCTCGTCGTTCCGATATCATGCTGACGATCCGAGACGTTTCCGTGCTGCTCCCGTAGCTCTCGAATGACTGTTTCATGGTCTTCGAGCAGCTGGCCTAACATACCCTTCGCGTCGGGCAGGTCCTTGTGCTCGTCGAACTCATGAATCCGGGTGTGCTCATGAAAGCCCGCCATACTACCCGTAGAACGCTCTCCGAGCGCGCGAGCACGCTCGGCAATCATATCGATCTCACCGGCTAAGGTGCGATACTGATCTTCCAGAAGAAGGTGAAGGTCCCGGAAGTCGGAAGCTTGGACGTTCCAATGGCAGCATAGTGTCTTTGTATAGAGCACGAACACGTCAGATAGCACGTTGTTGAGTATCTTGGCCGAGTTCTTGCGATGGGCATCGCTGATTCCAATATTTGTCGATGGCATGTCGCTCTCCTTTCCCAGTGCTGGTCGGTTAGTTGCTTGGTAGCGGTACGGCTCGGGCTGAAAGCATGTCCGGGGCACGTCCCCCCGCGATACGATAGCACGCAGCCTCCTGAATTCAAGCAATAAGCGCAGCACCTGCGGTATCTAGGGCTCCTGAGTATTCCCCCAGAAACACCTGCGCCGGTGTTCGATAGCCGAGCCGTTTTCGGGGGCGGTCATTCAGCTTCATGACCACTTTGCGCAGCTTGGTATCGGTGACCTGTCGGAAGTCCGTTCCCTTGCAGGCCGTGTCAAAACACTGCTTAGGCTGGCACACTGCTTTCAGGCATTCCTGATCGGCAGCTTTTATCATGGCACGCTATATCACGGGTGATTCTCGCGAACAGCTCGACTTATTACCGCCCTCTCTCGATGAACTGATTCCCAACGATCACCTTATCCGCGTCATCGACCTGTACGTCGATTCTCTCGACCTCGAAGCCCTTGGCTTTGAACGTGCCAGGCCGGCGGCGACTGGACGCCCAGGCTATCATCCTGCCGACATGCTGCGGCTCTACCTCTATGGATACCTGCAGCAGATTCGCTCGTCGCGTCGCCTGGAGCGTGAGTGTCAGCGCAACATCGAGCTGATGTGGCTGCTCAACCGGTTGACCCCAGACTTCAAGACTATTGCTGAGTTTCGACGCAAGCATCCTCAGGCCTTTCGCCAACTCTGCCGGCATTTCATTCGCTTCTGTCGTGATGCTGGCTGGCTCGGAAGCCGTGAGGTTGCCATCGATGGCAGCAAATTTGGTGCGGTAGCCAGCAAGAAACGAGCAGTGAGATCTGAGGACTTAAAACGTGATGAACAGCGGCTAAACGAGCGCATCGATACCTGGTTAAATGAGCTCGATGAAGCTGACCATGATGAGGCTCATCGGGATAAGCCTCATCATGGCCAACGCCGCCGTTCGCTTGATCAACTCAAAAGAATGCGTGATCAAATTCAGGATAGCCGTGAGCGCATGGAACGGCTCGGCATTCGCCAATATGTGATCGGCGAGCCGGATGCCAAGCTGATGCGCACCCCACAGGATAAGCGCGTGGCCTATAACATCCAGACTGCTGTGGATACCGATACGCACCTAGTAGTACACCATGATGTGGTTCAGGACGGTGATGATAGACGCCAGCTGGCCCCTATGGCGGATGCCACCAGACAGGCTCAGGAAGCCAAGAAGTTAACGGTTCTGGCCGATACAGGGTACTCCAATGTCGAACAACAGCAGCACTGCGAAGAACGAGGTATCGCTTGCTATATTCCGCCGCGACGGGGCATCAATAGTCAAGGTAGCGTCCCGCTCTACCAAGTGAGTGACTTCCATTATGATCAGGGTCGAGATACCTATCACTGTCCAGCAGGACGCGCTTTGTATTTGAAACAGTGGCATGCACCGAAAAAGATTAGTATCTACGCGAATCCAGAGGCATGTAGAACCTGCCCGCAAAAAACGCAGTGCACGACAGGACGCTACAGGCGTGTATCTCGCCATCAGTACGAGGCGGCTTTCGACATATCGCAACAGAGGCTAAAGGCAGACCCGCATGCCATGACACGGCGACGCGCGACTGTGGAACACCCTTTCGGAACAATAAAATACGACTTGATGGGTAACGGTGGCCGCTTGCTAGTCAGAGGCCTCAGAAAAGGGCGAGGAGAGATCAGCTTAGCCGTGCTGGCCTACAACCTGAAGCGGTTAATGAATCACATCGGCACCGAAGCACTAAAAGCTCGGTTGAGAGCGCTGCCGGCCTGATGGCTGGGCGGTCTATCGTCTGTTGATTGATCGCGCAATACCCTAAAGAAACCAACCCGAATGAAGCGGGGCAACTTTTTTGGCAGCCAAGCTAGGCTGTTTTCCGTTTTGACACGACCTGCTTGGGGAAGTACTGCCGTATCAGGCCGTTGGTATTCTCGTTGGTCCCACGCTGCCCGGAGCAGTAGGGGTCGCAGAAGTACGTCGACGCCGTCACCGCCTTGGCCACGGCTTCGTGGCCGGCAAATTCCGAGCCATTGTCCAGAGTAATAGTTTGGACAGCTCCCCGACGAGGCTTCAACAGGCGGATCATGGCCGCTTGTGTCAGCTCCGCCGAGATCTTGGACAGTCGTGCCGCCAGCAGATAGCCGCTGCGACGCTCGACCAGCGTAACCAAGCCCGATTGCTTGTGCCCATGGATCACGGTGTCGCCCTCCCAGTGGCCGATGAAACGCCGGTCATCGACCTCAGCGGGGCGGCGCTCAATCCCTACCCTGTTGGGGATCTTGCCCAGCCCAGCGCTCTTGGCCTGGACGCGGTGCTTGCTGCGACGCTTGGGCTGACGGAGATGCCGCCAGAGATCACCCCCCCGTGCCTTGTCATCCCAGATCAAGGAGTAGATCCATTGATGACTGACGCCGACGCCGGCCAATGGCGCTGTGAAGCCACTGATTTGCTGGGGGCTCCACTCCTCACGCAGCCGGCCGACAACGGCGGCAATCATGCTCGGCAGGCGCTTTGTCCACTTCCAGGCGGTACGGCGCCGATGGTCACTGAGAGCCTGAGCCTGCTCGGGATCATAGCCATCGGAGGTCGCGTTGCGGCGCAGCTCACGACTGATCGTGCTGCTGTGGAGGCCCAACTCCCTGCCGATCTGCCGCTGGCTCATGCCCAAGTCATAGCGGGCGTGGATCTGGTATCGTTGGATCTGGGTCAGCTGTCGGTATCCCATGCTCTGCATCACTTTGGTCGGTGAGCCGAGAAGGGTACCGGCGCTGGCCCTCCTGCCTCCACCGTGCTGTCCAAAGTGCTGCGGTTATTCTATGAATCCAGGGTTCAAAGTCAGTAATAATGACGCAGTCAAATTTCTGCAATGATAAAGCGCGCTGCCCAACTGCTTTTAGGATAAAAGGAAAGCGACATGTGGGACTGGATTCAGTCGAATTCGGTTGATCTATTTGGTCATTTGCTAACGCTGATTGGCATCATTGTAGGTGCGATTGTTTTGGTATGGCAGATCGGTCGACAACACAGGAGTTCGCTTGAGCTACAGAAGAGTGGCACGAACGAGAATACAAACGGCTTGCTGCGCCAGTACTACCCAAAAGGAACAAACTTCGCCAAGCTGTCTCAAGCGCACATCAACCGAGTGGTCGAACAACTGAATAATCGGCCCAGAAAACGGCTGGGCTACCGAACACCGGCAGAGGTGTTCTGGGGTGAATATTCCGGAGCACTATGAATAGGCGGTGCTGCGGTTATTGGTTGAATCCACAAACCATAAATCGCTCTGCACATAAATCGATAAAACAATAGCTTAGCCGAGCATGGCCATCTCTGCCATGTAATCATTTCGAGTCTGGAATTTGCTCTGCCAATCCCTCTGCGACCGGCTGGAACAGCACACCAGCAACCAGCTCGACGCCCGCGAAACCCTTGTAGTCACCCTGCTTGGCACCTTAACCCAATCCGCCAACGCCACCGAGCTGGCCGACAACTGGGCACTCCTGGCCGAGCACTTCGATACGCTGTTTACCACCGAACAAAGCATCGATAAGCTCAAGCAAACCATTCTGCAACTGGCGGTAATGGGGCGGCTGGTGGAGCAGGATGATGGGGATGAACCTGCGGAACAACTCATCGAGCGCATAGCAACTCAAAAGGCAGAAACCGGAAACGGAAAACGTAGAGCTTCGAAACCTCCGAAGAGCAGCACCGCTGGATCGCAGCCATTTCAAATCCCCTCTACCTGGGCGTGGATGCCTCTTCGAAAAACCGGTATCACTTCCACAGGGAAAACCCCAAGCACTAAGAACGCGAGCTTCTTTTCTGGCAACATTCCATTTATCGGGCCAGGGCAAGTCACAGCTGCGGGAAAAATAAACACGCCAGAAAAACACCTATCAGAGGAGGGAATCCTCCAATCCGAGGAAGCACTTTCTGGAGATATTCTAACCGTGTGTATAGGGGGATCTATAGGCAAAACGGCGATAGTAACCGAGCGCTGTGGATTTAATCAGCAGCTGAACAAAATTCGACCTGTCCTCGTTGAGCCCAGCTATCTCTTGGCGGCAATAAACGCTGATTTCTTTCAACATTCTATTCGTGAAAAAGCCACCGGCTCTGCGACCCCCATCATTAATCGGTCGAAATGGGAATCTATCGCTATACCGCTGGCCCCTCTCGCTGAGCAGAGACGCATCGTCCAAAAAGTCGATGAACTGATGGCCCTTTGCGACCGCCTCAAACAGCGCCTGACACAGGCCAGCGACACCCGCTGCCAACTGGCGGGGGCCGTGGTAGAACAAGCGATTAATTAAGGACAGCACCATGCCAGTTTTGGACGATAAGTACGACAAGCTCTCCCTGAATCACCAATACCTAACCGACCCATTGCTTTTGGCGTTGGCATGGAAAAAGACCCATGAGTACGTCCGTACGGCCAACTGGTATGCAGATCATTTCAAGCTCGATGTTTCTTCGATCGACTTGCCAAACCGGTGTGACGAATGGGCTAAGGAAATCACGGGCCATCTAGTCTTCCGAGACCTAGAGCTGGTACCAGCTCCAAAGTCTCACCCTTGGGAGTTTGTAACGCCTGAAGATCCCTTGCCGGTAGCTGAATTCAAACTACTTTGGCAGCCAAGAGAGCTAGCTGAGCAAACTGCTGAGCGTGGAAAAGAACAAGAAGATAACAACAACAGCTTTTTAAGGCTAAGGCCGCTTGCTCACATGCCCATCCGCGAGCAAACCGTTATGACGTTAGTCATGATGTGCTTGGCAAACGAGGTCGAGACTAGACAGGGGGACCCTTCAACCGACTACAAAAAAGTCCACGAAAAAGAGGTAGTCAGCTATGGGAACCGCCTCTATTGCCGCTATGAGGACGACACAGCCGAACACAGTTACGGAGCAACCACTACATATAGCAAGTTCTTTACAGACTATCGAAAATTCCTGGAACGCCCCTATCACTTTGCCAGGAAGGAGCTCCAGGAAAAGTCAGAGGAACAAGAGGTCTACCTTCTGGAAGTCGATCTCAGTCAGTTTTTCGATTGCATAGACAGGAAAAAACTGGTCGAAAAAATTAAGGCGATAGCCTGCGAGCAAGGCTCTCTGGAGGGCCTTGACGATGCGACCATAACCAATGTCCTAGAAGCATTCAAAAACTGGGAGTGGTCGCTCTCAGCTAAAAAAGCCTTCCCAAGCGTTTGTTCCATTGAGGCTCCAAAGGGCCTCCCGCAGGGAATGGTTGCGTCAGGCTTCCTAGCCAACATTTACATGGCTGAGTTTGATGACTTTATGAAGCAGTTAATCGGCCAGCCGATTGAGGACGACAGTGAAATTAGGCTTGCTGACTACTGCCGTTATGTAGATGACATGCGTTTAGTGCTGGTAGGACCCGGTAGAAAAGAACTTCAAGGCGCTAATCATCTTGAAACCATCAAGGGTAAGCTGTTGGAGAAGGTAAAACCCATTCTAGACGAGCTGAACCTGAAGGCTCATCCCAAAAAGACAAAAGTTGAAATATTTCGGGGCAAGTCAGTTGGAATTTCCAGTACCTTGGAAGGTATCCAAACCAATGTATCAGGGCCTGTCTCCTATGAGGATGCAGAGATTCATTTAGGTCAGCTAGAGTCCTTATTGGTTTTATCCGATAGCAGTTCAAATGAGCAATCGAATCAAGCAGGTTACTTTAACCGGCTAGCCGCTATCGAAAAAGACATGTTTGATGTCCGAGAGGACACGCTGAAGCGTTTCGCAGCGAACAAGATTTCTAGGCTCCTTAATAATATTCGCCATTTCACATCGCGCAAAACCGACGAAAATGGCCAGCCTATATCAGGAAATTGGGATTACCTTCAGGAACGCTTGGCCCGGCGCTTCATCGCTTGCTGGAGCCGCGACCCTGCTTTGGTGATGTTGCTAAAAAAAGGGCTGGAGCTGTTTCCGAGCACTCGATTACTCGAACCGGTTTTGGAGCAACTCGATTATCTTATTTCCTTACCAAATGCCCATTTTTACGGTATTCCGCCAGAGCTGGCCATTAGGCAAGCAGCCATTGGCAAATACTGCCTTGCTGAGATTTTTCGACACGCTGCGACGATTATTCATCGAAAAGATAGACAGGCTTTCCCTGCCCATGCGAACGTCGACGCTTTTTTTGAATCACTGCAAAATACTGCTGTTGAGATTCTTGATGCCTCAGCAGAGGCTGCCGATGGGGATAATGCTCTCGCGGCCCCACTATCTAAATCACAGGAGGAGCCTAAAACCAATGGTTTTAACTTCTTGGCGACTCAAGCTAGGTTCTTTTTGCTGGTGCGACTGGACACTGTACTCGAAACCAGCTCTGGTTGTTGGTTTCATGACTTCATCTTCAAGCTTGCCAAGGGATTCCGAAATATCACCCTTTCCGAAGATGTAGCTGCGAGAGACTTGGCCGCTGGGATTCTGATTGCCCGACAATTGATAGACGACCCCAAGCCACTCTATCGCTCGACAGCAAGCCTGCTTGAGAATCAGCAAAATGGTTCGACTGTACTGGAGTTGATTGCCATTCAAGATGCAGCACTATTCCGATCCCTGGTACTTCATGCAAGAGCACTGCGGTACAGTTGGCAAAAATATGCAGAAGTCGATGCATTAATTAAGAAGCTTTACATCGATAGCAGACCTTCTGCCAAACCACTTCCAGATATCAAATCCTTTACTCCGTTATATAAGCTCATTGCCCGAACAGATAACCCATTTGGCAATGAAATAATGGCATTGAAGCTTATGCTCGCGCTGCTGAAGGACCCAGCACCATTTGCCAAGGCCAAGAGCTACGATGTCATCGATCTTTCGCAGACAGAAGTAAAATTCGATGACTTATGCACTCCACCCACATTCGAAGCTTTCAGTTCAGACATATCTGTCTCGGTGGCTTTTCAAACTTCCCTTGGCGTAGCTGCAAACCACTTGCACTCCGAACACGACGAGACATTTATGCTTCAACGCATTGCTCTCTGTATTCGCGCTGTGCTGCAAGGTTCGGGAGACCCTACCGGCTTCGGGCAGACCTCTATCCCTAGAGCAGGGTATCGCGGCCTAAAGACAACTCAGTTCAAGCGACAGATTGGCTTGCTAACGACACCGGAGTCGCTTGCTGGTGAAGCTGCTTCATTCTCTGGTTGGATCACCACGCTACTTTCCAAACTGCTCAAGTGGCCAGGCATCCGGGTCAATGACCAAGGCTACTCGTGGCCGACTCAACTCACGCTGGAAAATGTCAGAGAACTAGTCGAAGGACGGCTTACCAAACTTAAGAATTGTTACTGCCAACAGTCTCGCATGCCTGGCCTTCCCGAATTAGTAACCCCTGCTTGGGATTCAGCCAAGAACAGTCTGATTGTGGCCATGGTTCAAACCAAGATGCCGCTCCAAGAAGACTTTGTAAGGCATGGGCTATTTATGGATACACCGGAGGGTCGAGAAAAACACAGAAGGCACGTGGCACGTGTTGCAAAGTTAGTCACAAAGCACATTGAGGCACAGCATCTTAAGAAGCCGAATAATGGGGAGCGTGAACAGGATATCGATCTCATCGTTCTGCCAGAACTGGCCGTCCATCAAGATGACTTGGATATTCTGATTCAGTTATCCAGAAAAACTCACGCAATCATTGTCGCAGGCCTTGGCTTCTTAAATCAGCCCGGAATTAAAGGCCCGAATAACTGCGCCATTTGGATCGTACCTAGAAAACACAACGGCAATCGAAGCGAAATTCATAGATTTCAGGGTAAGCACCACATGACCACCCCTGAGAAAAAACTGAATATTCAACCCTGGCGCCCATATCAGTTAATGCTGGAGCTATCACACCCAGCGTTCAAAGAAGCTCCCGGTTTTACGCTGACAGCCGCTATCTGTTTTGATTCTACAGATATAGCGTTGAGCTCTGACCTGCGAGACAAATCCCATGCCCTGCTAATTCCTGCCCTAAACAAAGATGTAAACACCTTCGACTCGATGGTAGAGGCACTCCACTACCACATGTACCAACACGTTGTTTTGGTTAACACAGGGGAATATGGTGGCTCTTACGCCATGGCACCCTATAACGAGCGACACAATCGATTGATTGCACATTCAAGCGGAAACGACCAAGTCACAATAAACACTTTCAAGATGAATATGTTTGATTTTAGACGTGACGGTGTTGGCGTGAGCATGCAGTCAGGTATTAGGCAGAAAGCAGCCCCGGCAGGAGTGTAGGCCTAATAGATATTTCCATAGCCGAATCAGTTGCGGCTAAGCAAAGGCCTTCTTGATCTCGCAGTTCCATAGCGAGGAAGGCTTTAAGGTAAGGCTTACATTTGGTCAAACAAACTCTTCCAGAAATCGTTTGGTTCAAGGCTTGTTATCCGAACGGTTACAAAAGCTCATATTTGACGAGTTTTGGGCTGTGTCCTGAGTCCTTCTCACTGTGTAGGTAGTGAATGAGATTGGTGAGCATGGTCTTCCGTCGAAAAGCCTTCGGTGAGGCTTTCACGTAACGCTCAAACACACGGGGGTCACCAACTATGTGGACCTCGGATATTGCCCTTGTGATCGCTGTATAGATCCAACTGCGATCCACTACTCTAGTGTCTTGCAGAAGGACAATAACTCGCCCGAACTGGCTCCCTTGAGCTTTATGAAGCGTCATGGCATATCCCAGGCTCAAAGCATCAATCAAGTTACCTTGCAAATCGACCGTTTCGCCTGTGTCCAGCCTCACAGAGCCAATCACGTTATCGACTTGATCAATGCTGATTAGCTCGCCAAGAGATCCATTCTGCACGCCAGCGCTGGCGTGATTCTGAGTAAACAAAATCTGGTCATTCAGCCTTAGCCGCAGATAAAAATCTTCTCCATTAAGATTGAAGTTGAGCAGCGGAGAGTCACCGTTTATCTTTTTCTGAATCTCACCATTGATCTCCCCAACGCGAGTTACCGTTGCGGCAATTACACGAGAGTTGCCAGGCTGCTGGGCATAGAGTTCGACAGCCTTCTGCTTGGCCAGAATGGGATCTAAAACCTCATGAAAATAGATATTGCCTGCACTGAGTGACTCAGGCACCTCACCGGCATTAATGGTCGCCGAATACTCAGGTATCCCGGTGGTTCTCTTTTGGCGTTTCACAATGTCCAACGTCGTGTTTTTTACGTGCGTCGAGAGAACAACATCGTGCAGTATCTTTCCGATACCTATGGGTGGCAACTGGCTGGGATCTCCGGTCAAAACCAACTTACAGCTGGGATTGATGTGGTTGATGATGCGAAACATCGTGGGCAGATCCAGCATAGAAGCTTCATCGATAACCAGCAAAGCTTTGTTATCTGTCACTGGATCTTCTCGCAGGAATCGTGCGATGGTCATCGTTAGGTAGCCGACTGACTCATGCAGACGCATTGCAGCGCGACCCGATAGAGCGATAGCGTGAATGCTGTACCCTAGGCGGTCAGCGGCTTTCAGGAAGGTCGAAAGCACTGTGGTCTTGCCAGTTCCGGCACCTCCAGTGATCGCACTAATCCCCTCGGTTAGACTCGTATAAATAGCAAGCTCTTGCTGGCTGGTCAGCTCATAGGGCAGCTCGCCAATGACGTCATTTACAATACCTTCCTCACCCTCGGTGAGTGGCTTTCTAAGATCAATCAGATGCTTTATGCGCCTAGCTACCGCTAGCTCCTGTATAGCAATGCCAGTGGCATGAAAGCGTCCATCCTCATGGTAAAGAGCAATATCTGTTGCGCTTTTCAGCCACTCAATTCCCTCCTCACGATCAGGGTACGATTTAAGATAATCAGATGCTCGCGTTAATAGCTGACTGGCCTTGACCCACGTACTACCATCACGCATTCGATCATTAAGCGCCTGAATCATCCCAGCTTGAATACGCTCTTTAGGGTATCTTTTCTGCTGCCAGGCGTGCCCAAAACGGTGATTCAGGATGCTTTCTACGTCTTTAAAACTCAACCCGAAGTGAAGCAGCTTGTATGGGTCAGACTTGATCGCCTCAACAGTTCCAAGGCCGTGATACTTGAGAATTCTCTTCTGGACTGCGTGGGGAATTCTGGCTTTCGACATCCAAGTGGTGTGCCTGAGGTTCGCGTATTTTTCATAACCGGCATGCAACGCCTGAATGGATTGCGTGGAGAGCAGTTCTGAGAGAGCGTTAAAGTCGTTTCGGGTGCCCGCAGTCAGCATCCGGTGAATGTCCTCACCGAACCTAGCCCAAAGCTGGCGTGCCTTGCGGTTTCCTATCCCCTTAAAAGCTTTATCATCGCTGATAAACTGGATAAAGGTCTCACCAGTATCTGGTAAATAAAACTCCAGAGTATCGGGCTCTCGGTATTGATGCTCTTGCGCTTTAATTTTCCCGTGGTCATACACGTAAGTGCGTTTGTGACCCGCGACTCGCCAGATCTGCCCGGGGGTCGGATCTACAGGCAAATATTCAGAATTAGCTACGATAGATACATTATAATTTGCAGACGCAAAAGTCTGGTCCTCACGCACAGGCACACCTCGGATAACCGTGGCTTTAGAGTTCCGGAAAGGCACCTGGGTGACGCGAACAAGCTCAGAGGCTTGTGTCAGCTCGGACATTTGAGAAACACCATCAAACCATCGTTTACCGCGTCAACCGTCTCTCGGCTCGATGCGATTTGCGCCTTCAGTCGCACATTTTCTCGCTGTAATTTTTCGAGCTGTACTTTGAGGTTCTGATTCTCGGCCTCAAGCTTCCCCAGTCGACTATGATCCAAAGTGTTTCTTTTGGAGGAAGCATCATAGAGTTTTGGCGCTGACAGAGACTCTTTTCCCACTTCAGATAGTGGTGGCAGCACGTTACGTTCACGCAGCCTATTCTCCAGATTTTGCAGTTCGGCTTTTACATTTTCATTTTTTTTGATCGCCTGGTCTGACAGGCCTGCAAGCTTTTTGATTTGCTGTCTATTCAGGATACCCTTTGGGGAATACACGATCTGGCGAAAATCATCATCAGACATGGACTTAATCCATTCTCGAAATCTTTCAAGATAGATTTGGCCCTGCTCTTGTGGGCTCGCCATTACGCCTCCTGAAACTTGTTCAAAGCTGCATATAACGTTGTGCGGGAAACGCCATATTCTTTTGCCAAATCGCTCTTAGAATCCCCCTTGGAGAGCTTCTGAGCAATTTCTGAAAGATCCTCATCAGATAACGATTTCCGCCGACCAATTTGCTTTCCGCGTTTCCTGGCAGCTTCTAGCCCTTCTTTCCGCCGCTGGCCGATAAGCGACCGTTCAAATTCGGCAAATGCGCCAAGCATGTGCAGCATCAACGAAGCCATGGGATCATCTGTCTGCGGGGCGAACGTTAACCCCTCGGAATGAAACTTGACGGTAACATCACGTTTTACCAGGTCATCAACAATCGAGAGCAGGTCAGACATGTTGCGAGCGAGCCGGTCAATGCTGTGAACATGAAGTGTGTCGTGCTCGCGGAGATAATCGAGGCAGAGATTGAGGACGTCGCGTGAACCAGCATTTCTGCCAGACACTTTCTCTTCGAAAACCTTGTCTAGCTGAATGCCATCAAGCTGGCGGTCACTATTCTGACCGACCGTTGAGACGCGAATGTATCCAACATGCTTTCCCGACATAAATTCCATCCAACCTCATACTGTTCATAAACAGGATAAGGTTTCTATACATCATGTCAAGAAATTCACAATCAAGGTTTTTGGACACAAAAAAGGCTGGCATTGAGGAGCTTGGCCATGGTGTCCACAAAGTATAGCTTTATGAACACTCAATTAGGATTTCTTCTGGAGCTGAAGCACTGGCTGCTCAAGCATCGATTGCGTTACCCCACGCATATCAGCGTTTGCCTGCCATATTAAGAATCGCGCATGCATCTCACGAAGAGCGTACATAAGCTTTTGGTTCTTCTCAGTCAGTTCTTCAATGCGCTCGTTCGCTTGGCGAATGTCGCCAATCCATACTGGTGCCTCCTTCGGAGCCTTCAATGCGGCCTTGCGATTCTTCATCGCCATATCAACGGCGGGTAGCTTCATCAGAGACTGGCGAGCACGACTGATACCCAGTTTTTCTTTGCACGCTTCAACGAGTAGAGGCCAGGTCAGCTTTGGCTCTGACCACTCTTCAATCAGCTTGATGATGCGCGCTTCATCTTTCTTCGTTAAATGCCCCATTGCTATACCTCAATCTCGTCTAGCATTGCTGACAAGTCATCTAATGACAGCAGCTGCTCATTTTTCGCTTCGATGTCTTTGGCATCGGTCAGCCCTGCCATTGCGGCGGCATTGCTTGTCAGCGTCCAACCATTATCGACGTTCCACACGATGTCGCCGTTTTCGAGTTCAGGGTTCTCTAGGGTTCGGATCAGCGCGTCACACTTATAGAGATCCATACCCACTTTTTTGGCCCACTCTGAGGCCCCAAAAATATCGCGAGTCTGCGCATCAAGCGCTTTGTCGTAGCGGCGTTTAAGGTCCTTGCGTTCTTCTTTGAGGTTTGCGAGCTTCACTTCATCACCCTTCACACAACCGAGCTTCCCGCAGGTCAAGCAGGCCCCCATTTTCGGACAGGGATTGGAGGCAAAGTTGTGTACACAGATCCCAACGTGTGTCTGATGGATGACTAGATCCTGATCATTCTCATGCAGATCTCTAACATCACTGAGTCTCAAAGGTTGATTTGTTTTGACCTTTTCCAGCCGCTGAGCCGCGTTGCTGTGTTTCGTTTTTGGGTGATATTGGGCAACCCTTTGGGTACGCTCCTCGACGGTCTCATGGTTGTAGACAGAGCCCATAGTTGTGCGTCCAGAAAACGCATCGATAAGTAATTGCGAAAGGCCCGCTCGGTGCATCTCAGTATTCAGCTCGTGACGAAAGGCGTGTGTGTTCACCTTAATGCCCTTATATCCGTGTCGCTCGAAAATACTCTGCATGCGCGGAGCACCTCCTAATTGTGTCGCCATTCGGTTAAGGTTGGCAGCGATCTCTACGCCTAAATCATACTTAGAGTGGCGGGAGTTATTTGTCTTCTCAGTCAGGCTACCCGTTCGCACTGTAAACAACGCATCACGGTACTTCACGCGCTTCTTGCCATATGCCGCAGGAGAGGTGTACGGAAAGTCTTTAGGCAGGTACTTTTCGCGCATAAGGATATTGAGTTTACGCAACGTAATGACCGCTCTATCGTTAAACTCATGGTGGTCAAGTTTTCCATTCACATAAACTCGTTTTCCATTGTTATCCCATCCTGCTCGTATCTCATCGAGTACTACCTGTGCCTCAGGACTTAATGCTTTATATTTTGCTAGGGAGTCGAGAAACCCACCCTTAAAAGCTGCTCGCGGTGATTGCACATTTGCATTTATCTTTAGCGCTACACAGGCTTCATCATACGAGAGCGGTTCATCTGGGTCTTTCAGGGGTACACCCGCATGCGGCGGAAATTCATCAGGATGATCTTCGAGCCATGCTGCATACTTGCGCGCCTCATCAGTGACAGGTGCCAACAGCTTAATGACACGCTCCACTGAAGACTCCATACCTGTCACAACGGGCTTAGTCGTCGCTCCAAACCCCTTCTCAGCGTACCATCGCAGGAACATGCGCTGACCGCCATAAACATCCTCCTTAAACAGCACGCAATCAAGCTCAACATCGACTAATTCTCCGATGCGACTAGGCTGACTGAGCAAGAGAACACAAGCTGAGGTGGTTATAACATCGAGCGGACTGGCCAAGTCGTTATTAAACAATTCACCCAAGGCTAGAATGGATTCACGGCTCGGCAATTTTTTGTCGCGATTTTTCTTCTGCTCCTTCAGCGTACCAAAGTTCTTCAATCGCAACGGCGAAGACCATCGAAAAGGGGTAGCTAGTAGCCCTTTATTTCTCATCAACTGGACTATCTGTCCAAGACTCTTGCTATAAAAGTATGCAGTATTGCCGTCAGGATACACGTTTTTGAGGTGCTCACAGGCCCTGTTGCAGATAGCCGCCGATATTCTGGTCACGTCCCTTGTTCCAGACAACTCGACCAGCGCAACCTCAAGAATCTTTGCAGCGGAGAGCCAGCTCCAAACCGATTTCTTTCCTTGAAATACTCTGTAATACACAATTAGCGCCTTGGCGAAATCTATGAACGGCGGCTGCATGTACTTTTTGTCTTTCGCCTTCGCATATCTGGGTGATTCATGCGCAGTAAAGGCGCAACTGGTAACTCCCGACTTATGCCACGAGTCCATATTCCACCGAATACCCGCATGAACCTCTTTATTAGCAACGCCCTTGGGCAAAGTAGCTTGCGCCCACACGATAAAAGCATCCAGTTGCGCGGCGGCTTTAAAGTGGCTCTGGGGTTTAAAATCGATAATGCTACTCATGCGTCACTTCCGCCTGCCTTGCCTGATTCACGCAGCGCAATGCAATCAAGAATTACCTTGCGACACGCGAGAATGGCACGGTCCCAGAGCACACCCGTGGTTTTATCCGTGGCAATGGTTTGCGCACGGCGACGTTCCAGCCGCTCAAGTGCAGCGCTGTGATCCGCGTCAAGTAGCGGCTGAAATTTGCTGCATCCGTAGCAAGTAAAAGGGGCGTCCAGATGGCAGGTTTTATCCGCACCGCAAACGGCAAGATCTTCAATCTGGCGATCTACACGATCCCCATTTTTGGCTGAAGCACGATCTGTCACGATAGTGCCCGTAAAAGCTCTCACGACCAGCGCGAGATGATCACTCATTTTCTCGTCAATCAGCTTCATCAACTCTGCCGATACCGCTCGGTATTTACGGACGGTGCGTGTATTAGAATGCATAAATGCGCTAGCGATTGACCACTCATCCAGCCCTGCATTCGAAAGATCGGTACCGAGCGTGTGCCTGAAGCGATGGCCCTTACTAATTTTCAGAGACTTATGTGTACGCGAAGAAATGGGAAAGTCCGGCATACTCTCCATTTGAAACAGCCATAAACTTGTAGTTCCACAGGTAATATGAAACTTCGCCTGTGGTTTCTGCTCCAACACATTTTGATCAGGCAGGTCAACTATTACGGGGACCAGCTTGGTATCACCTCCTTTCTGAACCAGCTTGCGACGAAAGAGTGGCACATGCTCAATCGCTTTACCCCAATCGGCTCGACCAGGATATTCCTGCTCAAGTCGAGTGAGGACAATCGACCGATAGGCCTGCACGACATTGTAAAGATCCTCATCTAAGTTGAAGGTCTCGGACTTTTCTCGCCACCCAGCATCATCGCCTTTCTGCTTCGCCCAGAAAATTCGAACCTGGTAGCCCCGCTCGGTTTTGATAAAGTCGTTAAAAACCATCATGCGCAGTTGTGTGCCACGCTGTCCGTAGATCATCAACAAACGCAAATAGAGGTAGCGCTCAGTATCTAAATTGCCGTGACAGAACTGCTCATGCGCCCACTTGAACAGGTCGTCTTGCTCCACCTGCGTGAACGGCCCCTGTTCAGGATCTAAGCGCAAGACGACATCGTTTCGGGGCCGCTTCTTTCGAGGTAGCGTGCCATAAGCATCAATCAGGACTTGCGATGGTCGCTGCTCAAGCGATTCACACTTTTGCCAAAATTTCATGAAACTGGCCAGCGCGGAAAATTCGCTCATACTAAAACGCTCGCGCAAATCGATCAGGTGATACTCATTGAGGGGATTGAGCCCTACCTGCGCCGCGCGCGAAAGTATTGTAGAAGTTCCTCCAATAGTATTCTGTGCAGACTCGGCCGTCCGGTAGGCCAAGGCGGCGTGTAACCAGCGTTGCCAGTCGGCCGGAACGCAAGCGATTGCGGCTTGCCAATTGATCGCTCTGCGAGTTGATCTATCAGGCCACCACATCGGTTCAGAGGGAGTGAAAAACTCGCCGCATTTGGCGAGTCGAGGTGTATTCAGCCACGCATCAAGAGAGTCCTGCGTCGGTGCTGCAAGTGCTGAAACTGCGATATTCATTCTTTGCGTCCCTTGCGAATTTCAGTCTCGACACCCTTTCTGATTGCCTTGAATTTATCCGAGCGTTTTGTCATAGCCTTATCTGCTTCTTCCTTCCAAAACTTCGCCCCGTAGAGACCCGGCATGTTCGATTCAGGACTCCACCCAAACATAAAAGTTAGGGTCTTTTGAACTAGAGTTGTGCGGTCTTCTGGCGTTAGCTTCTCAAGCTCTTCGCTCATGCTTCCGAGCATCGTATAGACCGCGTCATGCCTCAGAATATGGGGATGGATGTGAGCTAGCTCAGGCGCTACTTTGCCGACTCGGGGGAAAACGCCATCCAGCGCTTTAATGCTCATAGGTTGACCCTCATTTCGTCTATGAGATACGAGCAAAAACGGGTGCTTTCTCGCCTGCGATGAGCCTTTATCAGTTTTTCTGTAGCGATATTTCGACTCATACTGACTAATCGCCTCACGAAGATCGTCGCCCATATACAGCTCTCGCTCATGTGTTTTGAATTGCGGAGCTATCGTGCGCGGATCTATACTTTCATCTCTAAGATTGACTACCGAAAGCAGGCCAGTATCCAGGTCAATGTCCTCTTCGAACTTGATCAGAAGCATTTCAGAGCGGCGCAGTCCCATATCGAGACCTAACAGTAAAATGATATAGTTCCGCAGCTTAATTGCTTCATCTGCGAATGGATTCTCAGCACTCTCCGGGTGCATGACTTCCAGCAATCGACTCCGTTCCGAGGATGTCAGCCCTTTCATATTGTCAATGCGCGTCTTTTTCCACCCTGGGCTCGCCGCTTTAATTTTGCGATTTAAGCGTCGTTTAACATCGTCAACCGCTGCATCTCGCGTCGACTGATCACCAAGCTTATCGTACAGAAAAGCTAGGTAATCGCGTACTGCTTCAATACGCTGTTTCGCATGAACCTTGCCAACCGATTCGTATGCAGTTGGGTGTAAGCGCGTGCCCGCATACTTTTTGGCCAAGGTTACTTTGTTGAACCCCGCGTCTGACACAAACCGGGAGATTTCGCTGTCCGTCAGATACTGCGACTTGGGACGCTGCTCCAGGCGGGAAATGAGATCGATGGATGAGAAAGCGAGGAAGTCTTCAAGTACGGCCAGGTGCTCTAGGTACTTTTTGCTGGTATCCAAAGCCTTGCCTGAAAGCTCGAAAGTGACGTACAGGTTTGGGTAATAGACGGGGATATGGTCTTGCACAAGCAACTTTCTTCGCGCAGCATTCACCACCTGCTCGATGACTTGATAACCCATATTGCTTCCTTCTTAAACGCGACTTTTTTAAGTATAGTAAAGAACAGGAATACAGGAAAGAAAAACTTAACTTTTTATTTCTCTGCTTTGAGCGCTCATCATTCCTCTCAAAGCCCCATGAAAACTGATTTAGAGGAAAGCTAGGCTATGTCAAAAGGTGACAAAAAAGGTCAAACAGGTTCTTACGTATTCACCATGAACCGGGTTGGCAAAGTTGTGCCACCCAAAAAGCAAATTCTCAAGGATATTTCGCTATCGTTCTTCCCTGGCGCCAAAATTGGCGTGCTCGGTTTAAACGGTTCCGGTAAATCCACACTGCTACGCATTATGGCCGGTGTCGATAAAGAGTTTGAAGGTGAAGCTCGTCCGATGCCTGGTATTAATGTGGGCTACCTGCCTCAGGAGCCACAGCTTGATGACGAAAAGAATGTTCGCGAAACGGTAGAAGAGGCGTTAGGCGCCATTAAAGAAGCTCAGGAAAAACTGGATGCGGTGTATGCCGCCTATGCCGAACCTGATGCGGATTTTGATGCCCTAGCAAGCGAACAGGCACGCCTTGAAAATATTATTGAAGCTGCCGACGCACATAACCTTGAGCGTAAGCTGGAAGTTGCTGCTGAAGCGCTGCGCCTGCCGCCTTGGGATGCCAAAGTGGGCAACCTTTCTGGGGGCGAGCGTCGCCGCGTAGCGCTGTGCCGCTTGCTGCTTTCAAGTCCTGATATGCTCTTGCTCGACGAGCCTACCAACCACTTAGACGCTGAATCCGTGGCCTGGCTAGAGCGCTTCTTGCACGACTATAACGGCACTGTCGTGGCCATTACTCACGACCGTTACTTCCTGGACAACGTTGCCGGATGGATTTTAGAACTTGACCGCGGCCAGGGCATTCCTTTTGAAGGCAACTACTCCCAGTGGCTGGAGCAGAAAGAGCAGCGCCTAAACCAGGAAGCCAAACAGGAAGTATCTCGCCAGAAAGCTATCAAGCAAGAGCTTGAGTGGGTTCGCAGCAACACAAAAGGACGCCAAGCGAAGAGCAAAGCGCGCCTTAATCGCTTTGAAGAGATGCAGTCTGGCGACTTCCAAAAGCGTAATGAAACAAATGAGATTTATATTCCGCCTGGCCCGCGCCTGGGTGATAAGGTCATCGAGTTTCATAACGTGACCAAGCGGTTTGATGACAAACTGCTCTACCAAGACCTCTCCTTTACCATCCCACAAGGGGCGATTGTCGGGATTGTAGGTGGTAACGGTGCCGGTAAATCGACACTGTTCAAGCTAGTTACCGGCCAAGAACAGCCAGACGCTGGCGAAGTAGTGATTGGTGAGACTGTCGATATTGCCTACGTAGAGCAGTTGCGCGACGCGCTAGACGACAAGCAAACGGTTTGGGAAGCCGTCTCTGATGGGCAAGATATTCTAAACATTAACGGCTACGAAGTTTCTTCACGCGCCTACGTTGGCCGCTTTAACTTTAAGGGCAACGATCAGCAGAAGCGTCTAGATGAGCTTTCTGGCGGTGAGCGCGGTCGTCTTCAGCTTGCCCAAACGCTGAAACAAGGCGCAAACGTACTACTGTTAGACGAACCTTCAAACGATCTAGACATCGAGACTCTGCGCGCCCTGGAAGAAGCGCTGCTGGCATTCCCAGGCTGCGCGATGGTGATCTCTCACGATCGCTGGTTCCTAGACCGTATCGCCACGCACATTCTCGCCTTTGAAGGCGATTCAGAAGTCGTCTTCTTCGATGGTAACTACACCGAATATGAAGAAGACCACAAGAAGCGCGTGGGTAACGACACACCGAAGCGAATGAAGTATAAGCGCATCGACGCCTAACGATTTGCTGCCATACCGCTGATACGTAAAAAGCCCCTTGTACGTTAAAAACGCACAGGGGCTTTTTACTTTTGTTGGGCTATAAAATAAACAACCCCACTATCAGCCAGCCGGCCAAGTAAACTGCCGACCTCCCAATAAATGCATATGAATGTGATAAACCGTCTGACCACCCAGTTCATTACAATTCATCACCACACGATAACCATCTTCCGCGAAGCCTTGCTGCTTGGCCAGCTGTGCAGCAGTGTGCTGCAAACGCCCAACCAGGGCTAAGTCTTCAGGATCAATATCGTTAAGCGTAGCAATATGCTTTTTAGGAATGATCAACTGATGCGTTGGCGCTTGAGGATTAATGTCGTTAAACGCTAATACATGCTCGTCTTCAAACACAATATCTGCGGGAATTTCGCGGTTTATTATTTTGCAAAACAGGCAATCCATACAGCCTCCTTCATATTTGTAAGTGGCGAAAACGTACTAACTAGCAAAAACGGTCTAACGAAAACGGCGCTGAGAAAGCAAATGACGGACTAGCGGCGCTAAAATCAGCTCCATCGCTAATGACATTCGCGCCCCAGGCACCACTAACGTGTGCGGACGTGTCATAAATGAATCTTTGATCATCGCCAATAGCCAAGGAAAATCCACCGTTGAGGGATCTCTAAAGCGAATCACCACAAACGATTCTGCATCGGTCGGAATATCCTGAACCTCAAAGGGGTTCGACGTATCGACAGTGGGCACACGTTGGAAATTAATATGGGTACGCGAGAATTGTGGCTGAATGTAGCGCACGTAATCATCCATGCGCCCTAATATGGTATCGATGACCGCTTCCTGGGAATAACCGCGCAGCTTGGTATCACGATCAATTTTTTGAATCCATTCAAGATTCATGGTCGGCGCAACACCAACTAACAAATCTACGTGGCGAGCAATATCATACTCTTGCGTCACCAAGCCGCCATGCAGTCCTTCGTAAAAGAGCAGATCAGTACCACAAGGCAGTGACTGCCACTCAGTGAACGTCCCTACCCGATAACCTGCCTCAATTTTTTGCTTATCTTCTGCATGAATGTAGTGACGGAACGTACCCGCTCCATGCTCACCGTACTCAACAAAAAGCCCTTCAAGCCGATCAAGCAGATTAGCTTCTACTGCAAAGTGAGAAAGCTCATCTTTGCGTTCGGGCTCGTCACGAAAAATCCGCTGGAGATCATCGCGGGTGTAGCGGTGAAAGGCATCGCCGTCCACCATGGCAGCGTGCACATCTTCACGCAGGAACATGCGCTCAAAGCTGCGACGCACCGTGGTAGTACCCGCGCCTGAAGAGCCCGTGATGGCAATAATTGGATATTCCCGCGACATTAAGCACCTCTCTCCTGAGCAGTCGCGCGAGCAATCGCCTGCGCAACGTCATCAGGCACTTTGACAGGCCGCCCAGAAGAAAGGTCTAAAAGAAGCTGGTTAACCCGAGCAGTTGCCACCACCTTATCGGTTTCTGCATGACAAATGCGCTGATAAACCGTCAACGCTTTGCCTTGTGGTTCAGGGACAGCGGTTTCAATGACCAAAGCATCTGGCCAGCGCGCCTCGCTCTGGTACTGAACCGCTAGGTCAGCAACAATGCCTTTCATATCCCACTCAGGCAAACCTAGCGCAGCGAACGCATGCACGCGAGCTTCATGTAGCAGCGATACTAAAGCGTCATGCCCCAGGTGGCGACCGTAGTTCATATCCGTTACGCGCACCGTTAAAGGATGCCGATGAATAATCGCTGCCGTGGGGAAATCTAGCGTGACACGCTCCATGCTTAGCTCCTTGTCGGTGGTGGTTTAGCTCCGGCGAGATCATCGCTGATCGCTATTTTTCTCGGGCGATAGCACGGAATGCGATATCACGGCGGAATTCAGCACCCTCCCAGTGAATCGCTTTAACCCCCTGGTATGCTTGCTGTTGAGCAGCAGATACCGTGTTGCCTAATGCGGTTACGCATAGCACTCGCCCGCCTGCGGTTACGATACTGCCGTCAGCAGCCTGAGTAGTGCCTGCATGGAATACTTTGCACTGCGCCTGGCCTGCCTGCTCCAAGCCATGAATGACATCGCCTTTGCGGTAACTGCCGGGATAGCCACCTGCCGCTATCACAACACCCACGGCTGCGCGGGAGTCCCACTCACACTGCTTATCGGCAAGCTCACCCTTAGCGCCAGCCAAGCAAAGCGCGGCTAAATCTGACGTTAACCGCATCATGATTGGCTGAGTTTCGGGGTCACCAAAACGGCAGTTATATTCGATTACTTTTGGGTTGCCTTCAGCATCAATCATTAGGCCCGCATATAAGAAGCCGGTATATGCATTCCCCTCTTCCGCCATGCCCCGCACGGTGGGAAGTATAACCTGCTCCATGATGCGCTCGTCGATCTCTGGGGTTACCACCGGCGCCGGAGAGTAAGCTCCCATGCCGCCTGTATTGGGGCCGGTATCACCGTCATAGGCACGCTTATGGTCTTGGCTAGTGGCCATCGGCACCACATTCTCACCATCAACCATGACGATAAAGCTAGCTTCTTCGCCTTCCAGAAATTCTTCGATAACAACGCGCGCACCCGCATCGCCAAATGCATTCGCCTCTAACATATCGCGAATAGCCGCTTCAGCTTCGGCTTCACTCATCGCTACAATGACACCCTTACCCGCCGCCAAGCCGTCAGCTTTGATGACAATAGGCGCGCCCATCTCAGCTAAGTAAGCCAAGGCTGGCTCTACCGCTGTGAAGGTTTGATACGCGGCAGAAGGAATCTGGTGGCGTGCCAGAAAGTCTTTGGTAAACGACTTAGAGCCTTCCAACTGTGCGGCGCGTTGTGAAGGCCCAAAAATTGTCAGGCCAGCCGCCTGAAAACGATCAACCACCCCTTCAACTAACGGCGCTTCTGGCCCTACCACTGTTAGCGCTACCTGCTCGCGCTGGGCAAACGCCACCAACGCGTCTAAATCTGTTGCTTCAATAGCTACGTTGGTCAATTTAGGCTCAGTGGCAGTACCTGCATTACCTGGCGCTACAAACACCTGCTCGACGTCACTAGACTGCGCTAGTTTCCACGCCAATGCATGCTCGCGACCACCGCCACCTATCATTAAAACGTTCATCATCATCCTTCTCAAACGGGAGTGCCTAGCTGAGATTAGCTGAAAGCGTAACTAAGTTAATCGGCATATTATGCCACAACGACTCAACCAGCGGCGTCAGGAGCTTTTATCCGGCGTATCGTCATCGTCTGTTTGATTAGGCTGATTAAGCGTTTTTTGCCAAAAACGCATATTTTCTTCGGCCAACTCACGCATGAACTCCATAGGAGAGTGGCGTATCGCTTGTTGCCACTGGCTTTGCATGCGCTTTTGCTGTTCCAGCATGAGCTGGGTGCCCTGCTCTAAATAACGTGCTAGCGGTAAAGGCGATGACATATCGTACACACGGATCAACTGAGCCAGCAGGTCATTTGAGAAAACTTCGGCTTCACTATCAGCCTGCTCTTGCTCGATAATGATCGACAGCAAAATGGTCCGCGTCAGGTCTTCACCACTTTTTGCATCCTCGACGCGGAAGGGTTCTTCTTCAATAATCAAACGCCGCAGATCCTCAAGCGTCACGTAACGACTTTGTTGAGTATCGTACAACCTACGGTTGGCATATTTGCGAATTACGCGCACAGCGCATCTCCTTAAACGCGGTAGAGGCTTTGTCGCCGTTGCTGCTATTGTGCCTGCAACATGCGCCTATGCAAGTCAGCTTAACGGATTAGTACCGGTAGGCGTGTCTTCCTTATGACCAATAGACGACAATCATGAATCTTATTCTGCTTGATCCGAGCGAAGTAAAGGGAGCTTATGCTTACCTTACTGACACACGACGTATCACCCATTTACGCGAGGTCCACCGCGCTTGTGTAGGAGACTACTACACAGTCGGTCTACAGGGCGGCAAGATGGGGAAAGCGCAGCTAACTGAACTACACGAGACCCAGGCAACCTTCACACTGGAAAATCTCAATGAGCCCCCCCCTCCGCCCTTGCCAGTACACTTAATATTGGCGCTTCCTCGCCCCAGAATGCTGGCACGTACCTTAGAGCATGTCACGGCTCTTGGTGTAAAAAATATTACACTGCTTCACACCAAGCGGGTGGAAAAAAGCTACTGGCAGTCCCCAGAACTCCGTGCAGAAAAAATTCATCATCACTTAGTGCTAGGCCTGGAACAAGCGCGAGACACACAATTGCCTAATGTGACGCTGTGCAAAGGCTTTCGCCCTTTTTTAGAAGAACAACTGCCGGAGCTGCTAAAAGAACGACGCGGGCTGGTGGCACACCCAGGCATGCCGAATGCCTGTCCACGGAATATTGACGGAAAAGTACTGCTTCTCGTTGGACCGGAAGGCGGTTTTATACCTTGGGAAGTTGAAAAACTACTTGAGGCAGGCTGCGAGGGCATGCACCTAGGCCCTCGCATCTTACGGGTAGAAACTGCCGTCACCGCACTATTATCGCGACTTTTTTAATCACCGATTACGCCAGCAAGCTTGGTGACACGGGCTTTATGCTTAGAACGGCGTAATTAGGACTGTTCATCTGTTGGATCGTGGGGAACATAGGCCGCATTCTCCCCACATTCAGGGTCTTGAAGAAAGGTATTGCGCACATCTAATAATCCTAAGTGGCTAATTGTGCGACGCCCCAAGAGCAGCGGGTAAATCATCTCTTCACGATCTCGCAGACCAAACTGCTCTTCATACACCGTGTTGCCCATGCAAACATCCATTAGCACCACTGGACGTTCATCACGACCACCTGCGCCACGAACCGCTAGCTCTCTGTAGAGGGGGCGCTCAATTTGATCGCTAAACGTTTCACCGTTTGCCTGATCTTCGAGCTTCAGGCGGAAGCGAACCCACTCTTCGCCGTCTTTCTCGAACACCTCAATGTCACGAGCATCTAATGAGGAGGTCAGCGCTCCGCTGTCTAGCTTAGCTTTTACAGCGATACCCCACGGCTCAATTGATGCATTTTCAACCCAACCAAACACCTTATCATCTGCCTGGATGGCTGTGCTCATTGACAATGTACTGACCATTGCGCTGACAGCCAGCACGCCTAAAAGAGTTTTTCCCATTACATTTCGTCCTTGGTGAGAAATTTGCCTAGCGTGAGACATTTGACTCGCTAAAGAGACTCATCGAAACGAAACATTAACGCAGCCGTTCTAACAGCGCCTGAGTGGCAAAACCATCGGGCGTCAGCCCTTGATCACGCTGGAAAGCACGTAGGCCCTCACGCGTATTAGGCCCCATGATGCCGTCCGCAGTACCCACCGAATATCCAGCACTATTTAGGCGTTGCTGTAGGGTACGCACATCATCACGTGTCAGTGGTGCCTGATCTCTGGGCCAAGACTGGGCAATGCCGTCACGTCCAGCAATAGCATCCGCCAAGGTAGACACGGCTAACGCATAACTAGTTGCATTGTTATAGCGCAAAATTGCCCGAAAATTAGGCCCTACTAAAAATGCTGGGCCGTTTGCTCCTGCTGGCACAATGACCGCAGCGCTATCGAACGAGGGCAGCTCACCACTCAATGAGCGAACGCCTTGTGCCGCCCACTCAGCACTGCTGCGACGTTGCGTTTGTGAGTAATCGAAGGAGTCAGGCAAGCTTACTTCAACTCCCCAAGGTTGGCCGGCCTGCCAACCTGCCCTCGCTAGATAGTTAGCCGTAGAAGCCATAACATCAGGAATACTGCCCCAAATGTCTCGACGGCCGTCATTGTCGCCATCCACTGCGTATGCTTCAAAACTGCTGGGTATAAACTGCGTATGTCCCATGGCACCGGCCCAGGAGCCTTTCATTTGCTCGGCGGCAATATCGCCTTGGTCGATAATACGTAACGCAGCTAACAGTTCGCCTCGTGCGAAATCACGCCGACGGCCGTCGTAGGCAAGTGTTGCCAGTGACTCAAGTGTCGAGAAGTCACCAAAATTGCTACCGTAGTTACTTTCTATACCCCAAATGGCGACGATGATTTCCGCGGGAACCCCATAACGTTGCTGCATTTGTTGCGCGGTGTCGCGGTGAGCCGCAAGCTTCTCTAAACCGTTATTAATCCGTGTGCTGGAAACCGCAGTATCTAGGTATTGCCAAATGGGACGAACAAACTCTGGCTGATACCGATCAAGCTCAATGACTCGTTCACGATAGCGAAGCCCATCAAAAGCGGAGACAAGGGTAGACTCACTGATGCCCTGCTGAGCAGCATAGCGGCGAAAATCAGCCAACCACTGGTTAAAGTTGGCATAGCTAACTTGTTCTGCCGCTTGTGCATCCACTTCGCTCATCAATTGCTGATTAGCGACTGCATTAGTACTTAATGCCCCACTGCATGCTGCTAGTGCAAATGATAAATACAACGCGGGGCGAAGACTCAGTGGAGCTTTAACTTTCAAAGACATAGCATTAATCTCTTGGCAATCCTTGGCGTGCTTCCGATAATGGCTCAGAAATAGCATAGATACTAGCCCTAGCCACATTGCATAACCTATCTTTCGGGCACCATCGTCTATTTTTAGGAGAAACATTACTCATCCGTTTCTTGAAGTTCCGTTGTAGCCACTACCCAACGCTGCCAGCCGGCTGGCTCTACGCAAGGTGCATCAAACTTAGCAGGCGCTACCCGCCAGGGTTGGTGTCGCTCCATCCCTAACGGCAGCGACGCCAGCTCAGGCAGCCAATAGGTAACGTAAAGCCCGTTTGGATCATAATGTCCTGCTTGCTTCAGCACATTAAAGTAACGGTCTTGACGGGGATCATGACCAACACCGGCAATGTAACGCCAGTTGCCCCAGTTGCTCGCCACATCGTAATCAATCAGACAGTGCTCAAACCACGATGCACCCAGGCGCCAATCGACGTTGAGATCTTTCACTAGGAAACTGGCGACATTTTGGCGCGCTCGGTTAGATATCCACCCGGTAACCTTCAGCTCTAGCATGGCAGCGTCTATAAACGGCACGCCGGTTGTCGCATTGCGCCACGCATCAAATGCACTGTTAGCGGGCGGTAACTCTTCATGACCAAATAATGCCGCGCCTTCCAACAGAGCCGCTCGATGGAAGTAATCTCGCCACATTAATTCGAAAATAATCCAATAACTGGATTCGCAGCTCCCGTGAATGGCCTCCCAAGCTTTTACTTCTTGACACACTTGGCGTGCAGATAAGCAGCCACGCGCCAGCCAAGGAGAAAAACGTGTGGAAAAATTGGCGCCCAGCAAACCATTACGGGTTGTCTTATAAGATTCCGCGCCGTTTTGCCGCCAGAGATACTGCTGAAAACGATCACCAGCCGCCGCCTCCCCTCCAACAAACACAAAGCCCTGTCGCTTATCGGGCTGCCAGCCGGCACTCTCTTTGCATACTACTTTAAGGGGGGAAACCCTCGGGGAGCAGATTCTGGCCAGGGTGGCAGTGTCACTGGCGCTGGCAGGGGCGCTAAAAACGTACAATGCTTTTCAACACGTCGCCGAAATGCCGAAAAGCTGGGCGGCAACTCATTCAATGAAAAGGGAAGCTCGTCTTCGGCAATTAAATAACCGCTATCAGCACAACATAACTGACAGGCCGATGGGAGCTGGTCAGCGACCCGCGCAATATGCTGTGACTCTTCATACCCAGAATGCGCTGCCACACGTACTTCTCTTGCACCGAGCATGGCAGCAGTGTCTAGCACGATACTGGCGGGGTCGCCGATGCGAACTAGCAAATCACTGCCACGCTGCAGCAGTTCGCCTCGTAGCTCCATCAAACTTTGCCATAAAAAGCGTAGCCGAGCGGGCCCCAGCCTAGGAGAAGCATCACCCGTAATCGAGCTCTCGAACCATCGCTGGTCTAGCACATAGAGACAAAGCAACTGTTCAGGAGGGGAATCAAAATGCAACAAGGGATTATCAGCTATCCGCAAATTATCCTGAAGCCATACAATATCAGTCGTACTGCTCATGCATTTGCCTCCTTGGTGCGTTGGACTGTTTGGCTTCGCGACGGCAGCGTTCACTGCAATAGCGCACTTCACCCCAGCAGCGCGCCCACTTTTTCCGCCAAGTAAAAGGACGCTGGCATTGAACACAGTCTTTTTGCGGTAAATCCTGCTTACGTTGCATAGACTCCATCTCGCTACCCAACATTTACACGCCACGCGTCAAAAACATAGACACATAATCACTCATAGTATAACTATTGTACACAAATAGGCACGCGTGTTTTCAACGTCATGCTTTCCCCTGAGCCTCTTTCCCTACTGTTTACCCGATTTTTTTCACGCTTATCTCGATAGCTTTTCCCCAAAGCACTGCAAACAAAAAAGCCATCCGAGTTGGATGGCTTTTCGATGAGACACGTCAGCAGAGGTGGGAAGTTAGAACATGGCCGTCAATCAGGGTCTGTGGCGCGAGGGTGCCGTTTGGCATTTTCATGGGTTTCCAGTCCGCTTTTAAGCTCATGAGTAAGCGGATCATAATTGGGTCTCAGCTCATCCTTAACGGTGCCGCTCCAGAGGCGCGAACCAACAAAGTAGCCCGCCCTACCAATCACATGGGCAGCAATCGGTGCCGTTATTAAAATAAACACAATAATCGCGAACGAGCGCGCAACCACCCCAACTTCAGCAAAATGCATGGCCGAAGCAAGCATTATTAAAATAACACCAAGCGCCGCAGCCTTAGTGGTCGCGTGCATGCGGGTGAGTAGATCCGGCAGCCGTAACAAACCGATGGCCGCCAGCAACATAAAGCTTGATCCCGTTATCAACAGCGTGCCTTTGATAAATTCAATCATCTCGTGGCCCCCCACGTTCCAGAAAGCGTGCAAACCCAATCGCTGCCAAAAAGCCCATCAGGGCAATTACGATTGCCGCATCCAGAAAACTTGCCACACCCGATTGAATAGCATACACACCAACTAAGCCCACCACGGTAGTGGAAAACAGCTCAAGTGCAACGACGCGGTCGGGTAAGCTGGGGCCACGCACGACACGTACGAAGGTCAGTATAAGTGCCAGCCCCATAATTATCTGGCTTATCAGAATAACAGTATCCATTAACGAAATAGCTCCAGTGCACGGTGCTCCATCTCTTTTAAGTTATTTCTAAGCTCTTCTTCGTCATCCAAAAACATGGCGTGGATATAGAGCACCTTTCGATCGTCAGAGACATCAAGACTCAACGTGCCCGGTGTTAGTGAGATCAAATTAGCCACCATAGTAATTTCCATCTCGGTATGCGCAGAAAGGGGAAAAGCAATAACACCGGGTTTCATATGCCAGGGCGGTGTCAATATATCGAAGGCGACGCGCAGGTTAGCCTGCACTAACTCCTTAATAAAAAAGCCAACAAATCCAATAATCCTCGGCACACGAGCCGGATAGCCTTTCAGTGCATCGACTTGAGGCTCGATTAACAGCAACGCTATATAGCCAAAAATCATCCCCACCAGAAGATTAAGCCCGGTAAAATCGCCACTTAGTAGTACCCAAGCTAACCCAAGCAGAAGGTTCCAAATCGCACCAGTCATGGGGAGTCCTCCTCACGGTCACCTATTGGCTCCGCCTGCAACTCAATCGGGTCAAGCAATGCAGCTTCAGCGCTTGCAGAGACGCCCATTACAGCCTCAATGTAGCCGGATGGAGACATTAACTGATCACCAATCAGGCTCATCACCTGCATCATTGGCTCAGCAAAAACACCTATTAATAACGACATCATGGCCAACACAACGACCGGCGTATACATCATCCACAGGTTTGGCTTTAGTAATCGACCATCATCACCAACGGAGGTTTGGGAGGCGGGTACATTGTTTTCTTCTGGTAAGGCTTTCCAAAACACGTCGTTCCAAATTTTCACCATGGAATAGAGCGTCATCAGCCCGACTGCCAGTGCAAACCCTGTCGCTACATATGCCTCTGCCTCTAGGCCAGCGCGAACTAGCACAAACTTGGCAAAGAAACCTGATAGTGGAGGAATACCTGCCAGCGAAAACGCCGAGATAAAGAATGCCACGGCTAACCAAGGACGCTCCCGATAAAGGCCACCCATTTTTTTAAGCTGATAAGTACCTTGCAGACGGTGAGTAATACCGCTGATCAGGAACAGGTTCGTTTTAACAACAATGTTATGCACGATGGCGAAGACACCACCCGCAATCGCCAGCGGTGTATACAGCGCCAAGCCCAGAATCATGTAACCAATCTGGCTGACGATATGGAATGAGAGAATGCGGCGGAATTCATACTGAGCGGCGGCACCAAGCACGCCAGTGACCATGGTCAGCACAGCCCCCCATAGCATTATGTCCTGCAAATAGCCCATTGTTTGATCAAAGATAAGGGTGAACACACGGAATAACGAATACACCCCTACTTTTGTCAGCAAACCAGCAAACAGCGCCGATACGGCTACTGGCGGCGTGTGATAGGAAGCAGGCAGCCAGAAAAAGAGCGGAAAGGCGGCGGCTTTAATACCAAAAGCCACCATAAACATAACGGCAAGCACTTCGACCATCCCGCTATGCTCTGCCTCATCCATACGCAGCGCAATGTCAGCCATGTTTAGGGTGCCTACCGTGCCATACAGTAGCCCCACAGCTGTTAAAAAAATCACCGAAGCCAACAGGTTCAACGTGACGTATTTAATTGCACCTTCCATCTGCGCTCGTTCACCACCTAGAATTAGCAGCGCAAAAGATGCCACCAGCATTACTTCGAACCAAACATACAGGTTGAAAATATCGCCGGTTAAAAAGGCTCCTGCCACCCCTGCTAACAGCAAATGCATCAGCGGGTAATAACCAAACTTTTCATGCCCCCGCCCTGTGGTGGCCAGCGAATAAATCCCCATTGCCAAACCAATGATGCCCGTCATTAAAATCATGACAGCACTTAACATATCGGCAATTAGCGTAATACCAAACGGCGCTGGCCAGCTGCCCATTTGCATGGTGATGTAACCATCAGCTAACACAGCAACAAACAGCCATATACTAACTAGCAACAGCGCAACATTACCCGCTACCGCAATAAAACGCTGGACAGGGCGAGAACGCCAAAAAAGCAATGAAAGAGCGCCAGAAAGCAGTGGCAACAGGACGGGCAGTGCGACTTCAGGCCTCACGTATCGGTATCCTTCATTTTGTCCAAATCATCTGCCTTAACAATTTCGTAGGCACGGCGAATTAACACAACAGCAAATGCCAGCACCCCAAATGCAATGACAATCGCTGTTAGCACAACGGCTTGGGGTAATGGGTCTGCTACCTCGCCTAATGGCTGTAACATTCCTTCCGGTATTAACGGTGGTGCTCCGCGCGTCATACCTGCCGTGGTAAAAATCAGCAAATTGGCGGCATTCGAAAGCAGCAACAAGCCAATCACCAACTTCACAATAGAGCGACGTAACATCATAAAAATAGCGGCGGCGTAGAGTAGCCCTATCGCTAGTGCCATTAGCGGTTCCATACGGGGCCTCCTAAGTCACTAAGGTTCATCCTTATCCACCTCCATCAGCGCCATCACCATGCCCATCACCGAACCAAGAACGGCAAAGTACACTCCTACATCGAAAATAAGCGGTGTAGACGCTTTAAAATCGATCACGGGGATAGTCCACCACTGAGCAGTTAAAAACGGTTGATCCATAAACCATGCTGGCACCACCGAAATCATCCCTAGCAGCAGCCCAACACCAATCAAGTCGCGTGGATCGACCATACGCAGCACCTCTTTGGTGGCGCTGACCCCAAAGGCAAACAGGTAAAGCGTGAAGGCCCCTGCTGCTACTAGCCCAGCAATAAATCCACCTCCTGGCTCATCATGTCCACGCAGCAATAGAAAAACTGAAAACATCAGCTGTAGCGGCATCAAAAACCGCGCCGCAGTGTTGAGAATAATAGTGCCGGATTTAACCATCGTAGGGCTCCTTAGCACTGGCTTTTTCGCCACCTGCCGCTTTGCTTTCATCTGTGTCGTGGCGCAGTTTAAGCATGGCGATAACCCCAATAGCAGCGAGCGCAAGCACAAACATTTCACCTAGCGTGTCGAGGGCACGATAGTCCACCAAAATGACATTCACGATGTTGCGACCATAGGCAAGAGGAGCGCTATTTTCGATCATATAAGCTGAAATCGGCTCAAACTGATCGATACTCCAAGCAGTCATAATCAGTAGGAAAATCAGAATTCCCATTGTTGCCGCCACAGCACCATCTCGAATACGTTCCAAATTTGTGGAAAGGTTTGAAAAACGCGGCAAACGAAAGAGCACCAAAACCAACAAGATAACGGTGAGCGTCTCAACCAGTAGTTGGGTAATGCCTAGGTCGGGAGCACTGAAAAGAATAAAAATAAGCGCAATAGAGAATCCCATAATGCCGACCGACACGACGGCTCCAAGTCGTGAGCGAGAAATGGTGGCAAACAGAGCCCCCATCACCATAGTGCCAACAACAATTACCTCGTGGAAGCGCACGTCCAGCGTTAGTGCCAACTGAGGTGCATGGCGCACAAGTATTGAGTTACCAATCAAAACGATCAGCACCACCAGCATGACGAGAATATAGTTACGCATATAACCGTTTTGCAGCAGGCGTGTTTGCCATTCAGAAAAGCGCACAATACCGTTCATTAAACCTTCGTAACCCGCTTCGGGGCCATGCCGCATCACTGGTGCCAGCATTGCTAGCTTGCTACGCACACCATCCCAGCGCTTAAACAGTAAAAAGCCTAGTCCAAGACTAACAATCGACATGATGAGCGCCATGTTGATGCCATACCAAAGCGATAATGAAACTGGCAGCGGCTCACCTGCCACCGCCGTCGCGGCCGACGTAAGCAGCGCATCAGCCCCCAACATAGCTGGCGCCAGCCCTAACACAAGCGAACCAAGCGCTAGTACAGCCGGCCCAATTAGCATACTAAAAGGCGCTTCATGGGGTATTTTTGGCGTTTCAAGTTGCCGTCCATAGAAGGGGCGGAAGGCGATAATGGCAGCCACTGCAATCGTCAAAATAGCGGCCAGAAAAGCAAACAGGACTAACAATATCTTGAAACGCTCGGCCCCAAGCGCCGCCTCTAGCATCAACTCTTTACCAATGAAGCCAAATAGCGGTGGCACGCCCGCCAGTGACAGTGTCGCAACACAGGCAATCACCGCAGTGATTGGCATGGCAGATTTCAACCCGCCCATTGCGGTGACGTCTTTGGTGCCAGTTTCATGGTCCAAAATACCAGCAACCATAAACAGCGCCCCTTTGTACATCGAGTGGGCAAGCAAGAAAGTAACAAATGCCGTCATGGCATACTCAGAACCAATGCCTAAAAGCATGGTTAACGTGCCAAGTGCCATAATGGTGGAATAAGCCAATAGCTTTTTAATATTAGTGTGATGAATCGCTAAGAAGGCACCTGTCAGCATGGTAATCGCACCGACGACCGACAGTATTCCGACCCATAACGCTGTGCCACCCAATTCAGGTTGTAAGCGCGCCAATAAATAAATACCCGCTTTCACCATAGTGGCCGAGTGCAAGTATGCCGACACCGGCGTCGGCGCCGCCATGGCGTTGGGTAACCAAAAATGAAAAGGAAACTGGGCTGATTTTGTGAATGCCCCCAGCAGCAAGCAAATAAGCATAGGGGTATAAAGCGAATGTTCACGCAGAGCGCTTTCCATTTGGCCAATCTCATAAAACGACCAACTTCCGCTTGCTACCCCTAACAGCACCAGGCCTGCCATCAGCGCCAAACCACCGGCAACCGTTACAAACAGCCCCTGGCGTGCGGATTTTCTTGCTTCCATATCGGTATGGTTAAAACCGATCAGCAAATAAGAGGTGATGCTGGTTAATTCCCAGAATACGAAAAGCGTAAGCAATCCATCGGCAAGCACCAGCCCCAACATAGAGGCCATAAACGCAACAAGCGCTATATGAAAGCGCGCGATATCGACATGGCCTTTTAAGTACCCACCAGCATAAATCAACACGAAAGTACCGATGACAGTAATCAGCAGCCCGAATAGCAGTGACAGCCCATCAAGCAGAAAGCTCAAACTGATACCTAATGATGGCACCCAAGACCACTCCAACAGCAGTGGCCCTTCACTTATAACGGCGGGCACCTGACTTAACAGCCAAGCGGCCATCAAGGCAGGAAACAGTGCCAGCACTAGGCTTGTTCGTTCTCCAAACCAGCGGTTGAGCAAAGGCGACGACGCTGCCAGCACAAAGCCCATTAACACGGCGAATTGCATCCGGTGGTTTCTCCCTGTAAGAACGTTTCAGTTAACCCTAAGGCAGCAGCAAGACCGAACGGCCCTAAGCGTTGAATAAATGTGATTTTTAATGCACAGACCTTATACCAAGGTTGATCAAATTTCTAGAAATCTAGGTCCCATAAAAAAGCCGCCTTAGTTAAGCACCTTGGCGGCTTGTAACAAAACGCATTATTTAGAAGCAGGAAGCCAACCGGCCAACTCGTTGTTAACAACCGCTAGCAAGGCATCAATGTGATCGTCCCGATCATTCAAGCAGGGAATATAACTAAACGTCTCCCCTCCTGCTTCCATAAAGCTATCGTGAATCTCTTCTTTAATCTCTTCCAGCGTTTCAACACAATCAGAAGAGAAGGCAGGCGACATAATCGCAATATGCTTGTGTCCTTGCTTGGCAAGTTCAGCCACATGATCGACAGTTTGCGGGCCAACCCACTTTTCTGGGCCAAACTGAGACTGAAAGGCGGTGTCTACCTCCTCTTTGCTCAGCCCTAGTTTTTCACGCATCAAGCGCGTCGTTTTCTGGCACTGACAATGGTAAGGGTCACCTTCTAATAGGTAACGTTCGGGGACACCGTGGTAGCTTGCTACCAGTTTCGTCGGACGCGTTTCAAAGCCGTCATAAGCTTCCTGAACTGAATTCGCCAGCGCCTGAATATAGGCGGGATGCTCAAAATAAGCCGGCACCGTACGAATATAGGGCTGCCATTTCATTTTCATCAACGTACGAAATGCCTGATCATTTGCCGTTGCGGTCGTAGGCGAGCCGTACTGAGGGTAAAGCGGGAAGAAAACAATCCGCTCACAGCCCTTCTCTTTCATACGGTTGAGGACACTTTCCGTCGACGGGTTGCCATAGCGCATACAGAAATCAACTTCGACGCTATCGCCATATAGCGCCTTCAAACGTGCGGCCATTTTTTCAGTTTGGGCACGCGTCGTCGTCAACAACGGGCTCTCGTTTTTCTCGTTGTTCCAAATACTTTTATAAGCGTGACCAGAAGAAAATGGACGCTTGGTCAAAATAATCAGTTGTAAAAGCGGTTGCCACTTCCAACTGGCGTAATCAACAACACGCTTATCAGACAAAAACTCGCTAAGGTAGCGCCGCATAGACCAATAGTCGGTTGCGTCCGGGGTGCCCAAGTTAGCCAACACCACGCCGACTTTCGCAGGGGGAACGGCAGGATGATCACTTGGCGCATGGACCAAGCGCCCTTCGCCCGGCTGATCTTTTACAACGCTATCGACCATGTCGCTAACTCCTCAGATGCTTTAAACAGTTGGCAAAATCTTAACACTTTTCGGCAAAGCTGCGGCATAAAGTTATACTATCAACATCATTTGTATAACTGTAGGCCAACTCATGTCGAAGCCTTTACTATTAGTCCTTGGTGATCAGCTTTCGCTTTCATTGGCAACCCTGCGCAATGCGCCAACTGACGCAGTCGTCGCTCTTTGCGAGGTCGCCGAAGAAGCGCGCTATGTGCCTCACCATATACATAAAGTCGGCTTATTCATGGCCGCCATGCGACACTTTGCTCAGGCGCTGCGCGATAAAGGCTACAACGTTCACTACAGCCGCATTGATGATGCTGACAATACCCAGTCACTCATCACGGAAGCTGAACGTATTGCCACTCAGTACGGTTGCCATGAAGTGCGTGTAGCAAGGCCTGGTGAATGGCGACTTTGGGATGCCATGCAGCAACGCCAAGCAGCCGCCCTACCCTGGAAAGTGATCGAAGATGATCGCTTTTTCAGCTCGCCTGATGACTTTGCCAACTGGGCCAAAGGACGTAAACAGCTTCGTCTGGAGTATTTCTATCGGGAGCAGCGCAAACGAACTGGGCTACTGATGGAGGGCGATACACCTGCAGGAGGAAAATGGAACTTTGATCACGATAACCGTGAGCCGATTCAAGCAACGCTCAGTTTTCCATCGCTTCCCACCCATCGCCAAGATGCGCTGACCCAGGAAGCGCTCAATGATGCCAAGCAGCATTTTAGCGAACACATGGGGTCCCTGGATAACTTCAACCTCCCCGTCACCCGCCGACAGGCGCTGGTGGATTTAAACCACTTCCTTGACCATGGGTTGGCCGACTTTGGGCGCTACCAAGATGCGATTAGCGATAAAGAACCGTTCCTTTTTCACTCCAGATTATCGGCGGCACTCAATATCGGCCTACTAACACCTCACGAAATCTGTGACGCCGCTGAACAGCGCTACCTAACAGGTCATGCGCCTATCAATGCAGTCGAAGGGTTCATTCGTCAAATACTGGGTTGGCGAGAGTATGTTCGGGGGCTTTACTGGACACAAATGCCAGCTTATAAGCGTGATAACCAGCTTGGCTTTAAGCGTGAATTACCGGCATTTTACTGGGATGGCAATACCGATATGCGCTGCTTACAGCGCGCTATCCAAATGACTATCGACAACAGCTACGCTCATCATATTCAGCGCTTGATGGTAACCGGCAACTTTGCCCTGCTGTGTGGTGTTAAGCCTGAAGCGCTTTGTGACTGGTATCTAGCGGTGTATGCCGATGCCTGCGAATGGGTAGAGCTGCCCAACACCTTAGGCATGGTACTGCACGCTGACGGCGGCTTAATGGGCTCCAAACCTTACTGCGCTTCAGGCAAATATATCGACAAAATGTCTGACCACTGCCAGCACTGCCGCTACTCTCCAAAACAGGTAACAGGTCCAAAGGCGTGTCCGTTTAACAGCCTTTACTGGCACTTTCTGGAAACCAACGCTGAACAGCTGAACTGCAATCCGCGTATGAAGCTGATCTATGGCTCACTCTCTCGCATGAAAGACGAAAAGCGTGACGCGATGCGTCAGCAGGCTGAACAGTTTCTTGCCTCACTACCCACCAGTCCAGGCTACGGCCAGACCTGCCACACACAAGGCTATCTATCAAAGGGTGCTCAATGAGCCGCTTCTCTACGCTTCACGCAACGTCACCTGTCACGCTATATCACGATGGCCACTGCCCTTTTTGCCGCGTGGAAGTCGCGTGGCTTGCAAAGCATCGCCATCAAGAACGTGTCTCACTCGTGGACATTCAGAGTCGTGATTTTAATGCAGCCGATATAGGGCGCAGGTTTGACGACATGATGGGGCTACTGCATGTCAAAGATAGCCAAGGAAATTGGTATATCGGGATGGATGCCAGCCGGGCCCTCTATGCGGTACTGGGCTACCGGTGGCTAGTATGGCTTTCTTGCTTACCAGGCCTGCAAGGAGTAATGGATGCAGGCTATCGTTTTTTTGCCCGTCGCCGTGTGCGGCTAGGGCGATGGTGGGATAAGCGTCACGCAAACAAGTGAGGACGCCATAGGATGTTGAAATGTTTGTAGTGTTAAAACACTAGCGGCATACGTGACGTTAACGGCGAACTGTAATGAGCATCGCGTCCAATCACTTCATCCTGGGGTACATGCTGCACTAAGTAAGCACGGTGAATCCCTGCACGCTTTAGCTCAAGATAAACATCATCTAGCGAGCGAAACAGCATTGGCTTACCGCGCTGGGTCAACATATGCCGCTCGCCCTCTACATCTTCAAGCTCTAGTTGATAAAAGCGACTGCCCGAATGCGTGATAACGCGTATTTCAAAATTATCGTGACCCGCAACAAATTGCTTCAGTTCTTTAAGTTCCATGGTTCCCTCCTGTGATTGTTCATCATCATGGGGCACAGCATGACGATACCCCATGACAATTTTATTACCTTGGCACTAACTGCCTATGACGGCAACATCACAAAAGAGTTCCTGACCAAAACGTCAACTTATTCGTCGAATTATTGATACTCAGAAGGGTCGATTGCTTTACCTAACGAGTTGCGATCTATCCAGTTACCGCCTTTAGTTTCCTTGTAACGGAAAACCACTTTATCGCCTACCGTTACCGGCAGTTCTGAATCTTCAGTTTGGTAGCTATATTTTTCCCCTTCAACTACCAGGAAGTAACGGTAGAGGTCAGGCATTCCCAACCACTCTTTAAATGGCCCTTCTCGCTCTAGTGACTGCAGTTCCCCACGGCCTTCCAGCTTAGGAAGACGCTTACGGTTACCACGTCTAAAACCACCTGCCATTTGCTACTCCTGTCTATCTGCTTGGTCGGGGAGGAGCATTATACGTTCTCCCCCCTAACGCTCAAGTTAATCACCGAACGCTTCGCCATAGCTATCGGGCGCAAGGTCTTCGAAGCGTGTGTATTTACCAATAAAGGCCATATGTACCGTACCGATAGGCCCGTTACGCTGTTTACCAATAATCAGCTCGGCAATCCCTTGGTTGTCAGGATTGTCAGGGTTATACACCTCATCTCGGTAAACAAACGCAATCACGTCAGCATCCTGCTCAATCGCTCCCGATTCCCGCAGATCCGACATGACAGGACGCTTATTGGGGCGCTGCTCCAACGAACGGTTAAGCTGTGAAAGTGCTACAACAGGGCATTGAAACTCTTTTGCCAACCCTTTCAGCGAGCGGGAAATCTCCGATATCTCACCGGTACGGTTTTCAGAAAACCCAGGAATCTGCATTAACTGCAGATAGTCAATCATGATCAGCGCCATATTGCCGTGCTCCCGCACCACTCTGCGCAGGCGTGAGCGCATTTCATTAGGCGAAAGCGCCGCAGTATCATCGATAAATAGCTGCTTGTCTTTGAGCAGGTTGACCGCTGATGTCAGCCGCGGCCAATCTTCATCTTCCAACTGCCCCGAACGCACACGGGTTTGATCAATCCGACCCAACGAAGAGAGCATACGCAGCATCAGAGATTCTGCAGGCATCTCCATGGAGAACACCATCACCGGCTTATCGCTAGCAATAACCGCGTGTTCCACCAGGTTCATGGCAAAAGTGGTTTTACCCATTGACGGGCGGCCCGCGATAATCACCAAATCTGAGGGCTGTAAGCCTGAGGTCATTTCATCGAGGTCACGAAACCCCGAGGAGAGCCCTGTCATTTCACCCTTTAGATTGAACAGCTCATCAATGCGATCAACGGCTTTGGTTAGCAGTTCACTCATGCCGATAGGACCGCCCGTTTTCGGCCGCTCTTCGGCAATCTGAAAGACTAATCGCTCAGCTTCGTTAAGCAGCTCATCAGCAGGCCGGCCCTGCGGGGAAAACGCCCCGTCAGCAATTTGATTGGCCGCTCGGATTAATTTACGCAGCGTTGCCCGCTCGCGAACGATATCGGCATAAGCACGAATATTACTGGCAGAAGGCGTATTGCGGGCCAGCTCAGCTAAGAATGCCAAACCACCCACCGTATCCAACTGATCACGCGCTTCTAATGCCTCTGACAGCGTTATAACGTCCAGCGGCTGCCCGGATTCGGCCAAATGAATCATCACATTGAATACCAAGCGATGCTCATAGCGGTAAAAATCATCCGCCACCAACCGTTCCGAGACATTGTCCCAGGCTTGGTTATCCAACATTAGCCCACCTAGCACCGACTGCTCCGCCTCAAGAGAGTGCGGCGGCAGCTTTATCGCTGCCGTTTCCTGATCAGCAGAAGGCTGGTCCTGCATAGTGAGCTCCTTAATCATAAAGCGTAGCCAATAACGATGACTATCTTAGCGGGACAATCTCAAACCCACCATAAGCGACCGATCTACGCCAAGCGACGTTCAAAAAAATTCGACCCACACCTCAAACGTTTTTGACCGCGCTTAGGACGGTTTAGATTAAAAAGACAAAGGGCGCGGGAAGACCCGCGCCCTTTGAGGCGTCAGCGTTGGCGAGAGCGTTTACTCTGCGACAACAACCACGCGAACAACAGCATCTACTTCTGCATGCAGGTGTAGAGCGATGTCGTATTCGCCAGTTTGGCGAATCGGACCTTGCGGCATACGTACTTCGCTCTTGGCAACTTCGATGCCAGCAGAGGAAATAGCGTCGGCCAAGTCACGAGGACCGATAGAACCGAACAGCTTGCCTTCATCGCCTGCTTTAGAAACCAACGACAATTCGATGTCGTTAAGCTGCTCAGCACGCGCTTCAGCTTCTGCTTTACGCTCAGCGGCTTGGGCTTCAAGCTCAGCACGCTGGGCTTTGAATGCTTCAACGTTATCTTTGGTTGCCGGCACGGCTAGGCCGTAAGGAACCAAATAGTTACGACCATAACCGGGCTTTACAGTGACTTTGTCACCCAGGCCGCCCAGCTTACCAATGTTGTCGAGCAGAATGACTTCCATCTCGTAAACCTCTTGTCAGTTGCTGCGGGCAAGGCGTGCGCGAACGTTCGCGAATGTATCAATCAGCCCCAACAGCAGCACAATGAGAATCGTGGGCCAGGTCGTGATCAGCAGCACATAAAATGCCACCAGCCACAGCCCGTTCATCCCCTTTATTCCAATAAACCCATGCACTAGCGCAATGCCAGCTACCAGCAGTGGAATCCAACCAAGCATTGCCAGAGCGTGCGCTCCCAACACCATCCCCCCCACACCAAGCACGACTAAAACAGCCAGCTCTTTGGGCGATAGGCGCAGTGCGTGAAACTCTTCGCGGAAGCCGCCTGGGTTATAAAGCCCAGCTTGCCAGCTTCGCGCCAAAGCCAAACACGCAATAGCGGCCAACAATACCACCAAGCCTGTTACACCACCGATCACCATAGCGGCGAGCGTGGGTGCATCAATACCTTGGTTAGCAAACTCTGTCAGCATGCGATCAATCTCGGTAGAGCTTGCTCGCAGTTGCTCCAGCATCAACTCTGTTCCACCTGGCGGTATAAAGATGCCGAGTTGAACCATAACCGCTGCCGCCAATGCGCCAACGATTAACGCTTCACTCCAACGCATCCTCTCACGCAGAATGACTGCCATCAGCGTTACTAGCAGTACGCTAGCAAGTGGAATGACGTCACCTTGAGACCACCAGAAACCCGCAGGTAGTGCAGCAGCGATAATTACCGGAAGCGCAGGTGCAAAACCTTTGCGCAAGGTAACTAGCGCGGCGATGGCTGCCCCTAACCAGAACAGCCAAGGCACTAGCGTCGCTAACGCCGCCCCGCCAATGGCATAGGGCGTGCTCCGCATGAGCCATCTCGCCAGTGCCAGCATCACGTTAAACGCTTACTGATGGCTATCGGAGTAGGGCAGCAGTGCCAGGTAACGCGAACGCTTGATAGCAGTCGCCAACTGACGCTGATAGCGTGCTTTGGTGCCGGTGATACGGCTCGGAACGATCTTGCCGGTTTCGGTGATGTAAGCCTTCAGCGTGTCGAGATCTTTGTAGTCGATCTGCTTGACGCCTTCAGCAGTGAAGCGGCAAAACTTACGGCGACGGAAAAAACGTGCCATGGACTAGCTCCTTAAAACGTGCGGTGGATGAAATTAGGCAGTTTCTTCTTCAGCTTCTTCTGCGCGCGGTTTATCTTCGCGACGCGGACGCTTTTCTTCTGCCGGCTTCATCATCGGAGAAGCTTCGGTGATCGCTTCTTTGCAGCGAACAACCAAGCTGCGGATGATGGCGTCGTTGAAACGGAAGATGTTCTCGATTTCTTCGAGAGTCTCGCCGGTGCACTCAACGTTCATCAGCACGTAGTGGGCTTTGTGGATCTTGTTGATCGGGTAAGCCAGGTGACGGCGGCCCCAATCTTCCAAGCGATGCACAGTGCCACCGTTTTCGGTAACAATGCTGGTGTAGCGCTCGACCATAGCCGGCACTTGCTCGCTCTGATCCGGGTGGACCATAAACACGATTTCATAATGACGCATGGAATCTCCTTGCGGTTTGACAGCTTCCGGTGTGTATTGACACAGCTGTATCAATGACGACAGGGAAGCAAGGAGTTAACTGAAATGCCCGTTGTTCACCGCGAACGATGTCATTTGGGGCATCAAGCAGAACTGTTTTTCGTATTAACTGTTAACCAATACGAGCGCCCGCTTAAAGTTAAACGGGCGCAAGCATTCTAGTGGGCTAATGCTTAACTTGCAAGCAGCCTCTGCCGAACAGCTTCAAACAAACAAATGCCTGTCGCGACCGATACGTTTAGGCTGGACACCTGTCCGGCCATAGGCAGCTTTGCCAGATTATCGCAGGCTTCCCTGGTTAACCGGCGCATGCCCTTCCCTTCAGCGCCCATCACTAATGCAGTCGGGCCAGTCATATCAATCTCAAACAGGCTAGCCTCAGCTTCACCAGCAGTACCGGTAATCCACACACCGGCATCTTTTAGCTTAGCCAATGTACGCGATAGGTTAGTAACCTGATAAACAGGCACCACCTCGGCTGCGCCGCAAGCTACTTTCCGCACCGTCGCGTTCAACGGCGCGGCTTTATCCTTAGCCACAATCACACCGTGGGCACCGGCAGCATCCGCGCTGCGCAGGCACGCACCAAAGTTATGAACATCGGTAACGCCATCCAGCACTAACAATAACGGCGGCGCAGACGCTTGCCACGCGCGTAGCTTCAACCACAACGACTCTTCCCCTTCGGGAACCAGCGGCGGGCAAAATGCCACAACCCCTTGATGGGCTGCACCCTGAGTAAGCTGATCCAGCAAGTCTCGAGACTGCTCTTTAATCCGCGCACCACGAGCCTGAGCGCTCGCAACCACTTCCTTCAAGCGGTTACCCGCTCCTTGCTGCACCCACAATTCAAGGGGCGTTTCGCCCCGTTCCAGCAGACTTTCCAGGGCGTGAACGCCATACACTTGATCTAGCCCATCCGGAGTACGAACAGCCGGACGCGAGCTACGCCGAGACGACGATTTCATGCTCAACCCTTATTCGGTGATGGTTTACGCGGGCCATTACGCGTGCGTCTTGGCCCACGGCGCGTCGGCTGCTTATCAGCTGATGCTGCTGCTTTGTTAGCCCCCCCTTCTACTCCAGCACCACCTTCTCCACCGCGACGCTTACGCGGCTGGCGGCGTGGTCGGGGTTTCTCGTCAGCTAAACCAAAGTCGATCTTACGATCATCCATATCTACCCGCGCAACCTGAACCGTAAGCCCGTCACCCAAGCGGTAGGTCGTGCCTGTGCGCTCACCTTTGAGGCGATGCTTCTCTGCCTCATAGTGGTAGTAGTCAGAGGGCAGCGAGGTGACATGCACCAACCCTTCGACATAGAAGTCATCCAGTCGCACAAACAAGCCAAACTGAGTCACTGAGGCGATAGTACCTTCGAACGTTTCGCCCAGCTTGTCGGACATAAACTCACACTTGAGCCAGCTCTCAACATCACGGGTTGCTTCATCAGCACGCCGCTCGGTCATTGAGCAGTGCTCACCCAACTCAAGCATTTGCTCGAAGGTATAAGGACACCACTTGCTTGGCGGATCAACCGGTGCGCCTTCTACCCGAACAACCGTATTGGTTTGTCGTGGCCCACGAATAACCGAGCGAATGGCGCGATGCACCAATAGGTCAGGGTAACGACGAATCGGTGAGGTGAAGTGCGCATAGGCCTGGTAAGCCAAGCCAAAATGGCCCTCATTCTGGGGCGAATAAACCGCCTGATTCATTGAGCGCAGCATGACAGTTTGGATGATGTCAGCATCTGGGCGATCAATAATCGCCTCACGTAACGCTTGATAGTCCTGAGGCGTCGGCATATCGCCACCACCAACGGAAAGCCCCAGCTCGCTCAAGAACAGACGCAGCTTATCAAGGCGTTCCGGTGTCGGGCGCTCGTGAATACGGTAAAGAGCGGGCAAGTCATGCTTATCCAGGAAGCGCGCGGTAGCCACGTTGGCCGCCAGCATACACTCCTCAATTAGCTTATGAGCATCGTTGCGGGTGCGCGGGACAATTTTTTCAATCTTGCGCTCATCATTAAAGATAATCGCCGTTTCGGTGGTATCAAAATCAATCGCACCACGCTCTTCTCGGGCACTACGCAGCAGGCCATAAAGCTCATGCAGATTTTGCAACGGCTTCACTAACGCCTTGTGCTCATTGCGCAGCGCTTCCCCTTCATCACTCTCGTTATCGAGGATGGCCGCCACTTTATTGTAGGTCAGGCGAGCGTGGGAGTTCATTACCGCTTCGTAGAACGCGTAGCGGCTAATAGCACCCGTCTTGGAGATATTCATCTCACAGACCATCACAAGACGATCAACATGGGGATTTAAAGAACACAAGCCATTTGAGAGCAGCTCAGGCAGCATCGGCACAACCTGGCCTGGGAAGTACACCGAGTTACCCCGCGTACGCGCCTCATCATCAAGCGCAGTACCCGGACGCACGTAATGCGACACATCGGCAATAGCGACCAACAGCTTCCAACTGCCCGACTTGGTTTTCCAGGCACACACCGCATCATCAAAGTCTTTGGCGGACTCATCGTCAATGGTGACCAACGGAATCTCACGCAAATCGACGCGGTGTTGCTTATCTTGCTCTAACACTTCTGCTGAAATACCGCTGGTTTGATCAAGCACTTCTGGCGGAAACTCAGCGGGAATATCGTAGCTACGAATCGCGATATCTATTTCCATGCCTGGATCCATCCGCTCGCCCAGCACTTCGATAACCTCGCCGACCGGCTGAACACGCGTGGCTGGCTGCTGAACGATTTTTGCAGATATCACCTGCCCGTCTTTCGCGCCAGCACTTGCCGTATGAGGAATGATAACTTCCTGAGTAATACGTGGATTTTCAGGAATCAGCACACCAAACTCAGGCGAGTTACTACGGTATACACCCACAATCGTTTGGGTGTTTCGCGCAATCACATCGGCAATAGTCGCCTCATCACGACCGCGGCGGTCGCGGCCACTAACACGTGCCAGCACATAATCGCCATGGAAAACACGGCGCATCTGACGTGGGGGCAATACTAAGTCTGGCTTTTTACCATCATCACGCAGCAGGAAGCCAAAGCCATCTCGGTGGCCCAGCACCTTCCCTTTAATAAGGTCAAGTTTATCAATTAGTGCATAAGCGCCGCGGCGATCGCGCAGCACCTGACCATCACGTTCCATGGCAGCCATACGACGGCGAATAGCTTCAAGATGATCTTCATCTTCAATGCCGAGCATGCGGCTCATATTTTCGTGGGTTATTGGCTTGCCGTACGTTTCCAGGGCAGCTAATAAATATTCGCGGCTGGGCGCAGGATTATCATACTTTTGCGCCTCGCGCTCGGCGTGCGGATCATCACTCAACGTCCAGTACTTCATGCGATCAACATCCTTGATTGCGTTTGCGGGAGGCAGACAGTTTGCGCAGGCGCAGTGCGCTGCGGGCGGGAGGACTCAGTCATTGATCGACTGAAAAACATCATGTTTGGTTTGGTCATAACTGCATTATAGCGCTGCCCGCTCAATCACCCAACCACCTAGCACGGCAATTGTACGATTTTAATGATAAAAAACAGTTACCGGGTCTTGCATTTAAGCGTGGCCTCGGTATCATACGCGCCACTTGCCCAGATGGCGGAATTGGTAGACGCGCTAGCTTCAGGTGCTAGTGTCCGTATGGACGTGGAGGTTCAAGTCCTCTTCTGGGCACCATTTTATATCATGTCATCCCCTTTTCATGATGTAAAATGGTGTAGCGGCAAGCAATACTATGTTAAAAATAGTATTGATAAAGTGTTAGCAAAACGTTTGTATTCGCCCAGGTGGCGGAATTGGTAGACGCGCTAGCTTCAGGTGCTAGTGTCCGTATGGACGTGGAGGTTCAAGTCCTCTCCTGGGCACCATGCGAATACAAACAGAAGTAAGATCAGTAGCGAAATATGATATGCCCAGGTGGCGGAATTGGTAGACGCGCTAGCTTCAGGTGCTAGTGACCGTATGGTCGTGGAGGTTCAAGTCCTCTCCTGGGCACCATTTCATAGATTCAGTTCACATCAGCGCTGATAAACATTTCACCACTCGCCTTTCAGCAATTCACCTCAATGCTTCTGGCTTGATACTCCCACTATTTATCTAGACTGTTTATTTAGCCTCTCCCTATTCAGAAAATCCTATTCAGAAAATTCTGCCTAGCTAGAAAGCTCCGCTCAAAAAAACACCGCTCAAGCGACTGCCTTCGCCATCGCGGTATTTTTGCATTATTGGAAACGTCCAGGACGACGCGCTACTTCTTCTAGTGCCCAGCCTTGAGTACGCAATTGCCCTTCCAATACAGCTTCACGCTCTGCCGCTAAATCAGGGAAAAAATTCAGCCCTGTGCGCGACTCGATCTCATCGATAGTTACCAGATAATCGGCTAACGACTCATTACCACGAACGTCTTGCGGCATAATAAAGGCAAGCGCCAGCTGTGCCTCTTCATTCGGCACAACAATGATCTTATAGAACGCTTCTGGCACTTCCACAAAACCAACGCGATTAAACACATTGTCCATGTAGCGCTCAGGAAAAATAGGCCCCGTAATCACCTGCAAGCGATCAAAGCGGGGTGCAAAATGATCCATCACCGACTCTTCAAGGCGCTGCCAAAGCTGGCGATTCAGATTAGGTCGCTGAGGCGTCATGTTACTCATCAAGAAGGTATCGACCTGAGCGTTACGACCATGCACCGCTGCAATGGCATAGTTAGGTGCTAAGTGTCCGCGATCATAACCACTGCCGGAATAGCTATCCGTACCTATTGGCCATAACGTGCGCCAGTCAGCCTTAAAATTAGGCCGTGGGCCAATACGAGTATCATCGGACACCGCTTCGACTTGATAACTGACCCAAAGTGGGTTTACCCGCACATCAGACCATCCCGCTAAGAAGCCATCGTTTCTCAGCACACGGTGAAACGTTGTTAGCTGAAACTCATCCCAGGTAGGCACACCCATCCAGGTATAATCATCCTGATGCTGACGCTCCTGAAACTCCCAAAGCCCCGTTCCTACTATGACAAAAAGCACAGCGATACCCAGGCGTTTTCCCTGACGACGCCAGCGCGAAAGCGATTTCCCCAACAGACTTACTCCCTACAATAATGATTCTGCATCCTGCTTTTTATGTCAGGTAGTTTATTGATTACCAGCCCAGGGAAAACATCGTTTCTAGGTCGTGACGGGAGTGCACCTGCATCGCGTTCAGCGTTTCGGTATCGCTAATGCCCTCGACAGCATTTAGACGCTCCGTGACCAGTTCAGCAAGGCTTTCAAAATCAGGGGTCCGGGCAATAGCGACCAAATCATAGCGACCACACGTCGAATAGACTTCACTAATACCGTCTACATCAGCAAGGCGCTCGGCGACTGCCTTTACCTGGCCTTTCTCAGTATTGATTAAAATCACAGCGTTTTGCATAGCACCCCCAAAATAGCGTTAACAACAATCTAATCAGCAACCAGAGGCGAGTATAACAGGCTGCTTGCTAAGACCAAGCACCGCTCAGTGACGTGGTTAATTGTCGCGCTTTTCATAAGGTTATTCGCACTAATTTTGAGCATGCGCTAGCATGGCTTAGAGAACTCCGGCTTATTAGCTTTGTCGGAGTATTAGAGGTGGTTCACCACCCAATAACATAAGCAAAAAAACGTCAAACCGTGACGCTAAGGAGACACCATGGCTAATCAGAGCCGTCGTAAGTTCATGCGTAATAGCGTAATGGGTCTAGCCGCCCTGCCATTTGGTGCTGGCATCCTGTCAAAGACTGCTTTTGCCCAGGAACTGCCTCGCCTTGACCCGTCTGATGCTACTGCCAAGGCACTTAATTACGTTGAAGTAGCCAGTGACGCAAGCGACCACCCGGCCTACGAGGAAGGAGAGCTGTGCTCAAACTGCATGTTCTTTAATGCAGAAACTGAAGGTTGCCAGCTGTTCCCGCAAAATAGCGTTGAAGCAGGCGGCTGGTGCCAGTCCTGGACTGCCAAAGGCTAATGTTAGTAGCCAACTGATCTTGGTGAAACAACCAAGCTTGACCACTACCCCGCGCTTGCCGCGGGGTAGTTATTTAACCTTAACTCACCTCTTTGTTTTCCTCCTCAATCGGCCACTGGTAACGGCGCGTCACACGCCCCTCTTCCATTGAGACCAAATGCACCGGAAATCCCCATAGCTGCTGCAAATGGCGAATCACCGGATATACGCTGCGACCAAGGGGCCGACGGCTATCTTGTACATGGTGTAGCGTCAACGAACGATCTCCGCGTATAGCCGCTTCGACAACTTGAATATTGGGCTCACGCACCGATAACGCATATTGAGTTGACAGCGCCTCACGCACTCGCCGATAGCCTCGCTCATTATGAATTGCTGCGACTTCCAGCGTTTCCATCTGATCATCATCAACAATTAAGAACAGCTTGAGATCGCGTATTACCTTGGGGGATAAAAACTGCTGTATAAACGACTCATCCTTGAAGTTCCGCATTGCAAACTCAACGGTATCGCGCCACGGGCTACCCGCAATATCGGGAAACCACTCCCTGTCTTCATCCGTTGGCGCATCACAAATCCGCTTAATGTCCATAAAGATCGCAAACCCTAACGCGTAGGGATTAAGGCCGCTGTAGTGTGGGCTATCAAAGCCTGGCTGATTGATAACCGCGGCATGGGACTGCAAAAACTCCAGCATCAAGCCTTCATCAACTTTCCCTTCATCGTATAAACGATTCATCAGCGTATAGTGCCAGAAACAAGCCCATCCTTCGTTCATCACCTGGGTTTGTCTCTGGGGGTAAAAGTACTGCGCCAGTTTACGTACGATACGCACAATTTCGCGCTGCCAAGGAGCTAGAAGTGGCGCATTTTTCTCAATAAAGTAGAGCAAGTTTTCCTGTGGTTCTGAGGGATAAATACCACCACTGTGCAGGCCAAGTGGATCTGCCTCGCTGTGAAGGCTACCCGGCAGTGGAGAAACGCCATCGGGCGCATCAGGGATCGTGCGCCACAACATATTGACCTGGGTTTGCAGGTAGGCTTCGCGCTCTTCTTGACGCCTTACCTCTTCTTCAGCAGAAATGGGCGAGGGTCGCTTATAACGGTCTACACCGTAGTTTTGGAGAGCGTGACAGGCATCTAACAATTGCTCCACAGCATGGACACCGTGGCGCTCTTCGCACTGCGCAATATACTTACGAGCAAATACTAGGTAATCAACGATGGAATCGGCATCGGTCCAGGCGCGGAACAAGTAATTGCCTTTAAAGAAAGAGTTATGCCCATAGCAGGCATGCGCAATGACCAATACCTGCATCATTAACGTGTTCTCTTCCATTAGATAGGCAATACATGGGTTGGAGTTAATCACCAATTCATAGGCAAGCCCCATCTGGCCGCGCTTGTAGGCTTGTTCAACGGCAAGAAACTGCTTACCAAACGACCAGTGGTGATAACCTACCGGCATCCCCACGCTCGCGTAGGCATCCATCATCTGTTCAGTGGTAATCACTTCTATCTGATTGGGATAAGTATCTAGGCGGTACTCATCGGCGAGCCTAGCGAGCTCCTCGTCGAAGCGCTCCAACACACTAAAATTCCAGTCGGAACCAGTCGCTATTGGCTTACAGGCTACACTCATGGCGTACTCCTCGGTTCGCGTTACTGCTCTTGACTCAACCGACGTTTAAACAGCTCACGGAAGACCGGGTAGATATCCCCAGCATCGACAATTTGGCGCATCGCAAACCGTTCGGGAAATTGCGCGGCGACCGTTTCGTATTCATGCCATAGCGACTGATGCTCATGGGGAGTAATTTCCACATAAGCGTAGTACTGCAACTGCGGCATGAGCTGTTTAACCAGTAAGTCCCGGCAAATATTCGAATCATCATCCCAGTTATCGCCGTCCGATGCCTGAGCGATATACAGATTCCACTGCCCAGCGGGATAGCGTTTTTCGATGATTTTATTTACCAGGGTGAGCGCGCTGGAAACGATGGTGCCACCAGTTTCACGGGAATAGAAAAACTCCTCCTCGTTTACCTCCCGCGCAGCCGTGTGGTGGCGCACAAATACCAGCTCTACTTTCTCGTAATGCTTTTCCAAAAATAGATAAAGTAATAGGAAAAACCGCTTAGCAATGTCCTTATGATTTTGGGTCATGGAACCAGAAACGTCCATGACACAGAACATCACCGCCTGACTGGAAGGCTGAGGCTGCGCTGCCAACTGGTGGTAACGCAGATCATAGGTGTCAATAAATGGCACCGCCTCAATGCGCTTTTCCAAGCGGTCTATTTCTGCCTTTAGCTCAACTATTCTCGCCGGATTGCGCAGCACCGGATCCTTGCGTTCTTCTGCGGCGAGCGCCTCTTGAGCCTCTTTCAACGCTCGCTTAATGGGGGCACGCATGGCAATGCGACGTGCGTAAGCTTCCCGCATTGATCGGGTGATGCTAATTCGCGACGGCACCCCGTCACGCGCGAGCCCCGCACGCACCATTTTTATCTCTTCGAGTGACTTCAATGGCTTGCGCTGCAAATTAGGCAACTCAAGACCATCAAATACAAACTCCAAAAACTCCTCGCGGCTCAGGGTAAAAGCAAACTCGTCGTCACCCTCGCCTTGATTGGAAGCACCACCTTCGCCCGCGCCATCTCCGCCGCCCTGGCCACCAGGGCGGCGAATTTTATCGCCTTCTAAAAACTCCTTGTTGCCGGGTGATACGATATTGCGCGCACCACCCGGGCCATGTTGAAACACCGGTTCAGAGATATCCTTGGTAGGAATGGATACCTTTTCCCCTCGCTCCATATCGGTAATGGAGCGGCGGTTAACCGCCTCCTCCACCGAACGCTTGATATGTTTGCGATAACGTTCCAAAAAGCGCTGCCGATTGACCGCGCTTTTATGCTTAGCGTTAGGCCTTCGATCAATAAAGTAGGTCATACGACCTCCCGATTATCCGCTACTGGGACTTGCGCACGCGTAGGTACCACTCGGAAAGCAACCGAACCTGTTTCTCGGTATAGCCACGATCCACCATGCGCGCCACAAAGTCCTCGTGCTTCTTCTGATCCGACTTCGACGCCTTCGCATTAAACGAAATAACCGGTAATAGCTCTTCAGTATTCGCAAACATCTTATGCTCGATAACGCCTTTGAGCTTTTCATAAGACTGCCAGCTGGGGTTCATGCCATTGTTTTGTGCACGCGCCCGCAATACGAAATTAACCACTTCGTGACGGAAGTCTTTCGGGTTAGAGATGCCTGCTGGTTTCTCAATTTTTTCGAGCTCGTCATTCAGTGACTGACGGTTCAACAATTCGCCCGTTTCGGGGTCGCGATACTCCTGATCTTGAATCCAAAAATCCGCGTAGGTTACGTAGCGATCAAAGATGTTCTGCCCATACTCGCTGTAAGACTCCAGGTACGCTGTTTGGATTTCCTTACCAATGAAATCGACATAGCGCGGTGCCAGAAACTCTTTGATAAAGCCGATATAGCGCTCAAATACTTCTGAAGGCAGTTGCTCGCGCTCTAATGCTTGCTCTAGCACATACAGCAAATGCACAGGGTTCGCGGCGACTTCAGTGCCATCGAAGTTAAACACTTTAGAAAGTATCTTGAAGGCGAAACGGGTAGACAACCCCTGCATGCCCTCATCCACCCCCGCCGCATCACGATACTCCTGGATCGACTTTGCTCGAGGATCGGTGTCTTTCAGGTTTTCGCCGTCATAAACGCGCATCTTGGAGTAGATGCTGGAGTTTTCTGGCACTTTTAGCCGCGAAAGCACTGAAAACTGCGCCAACATACGCAGCGTATCAGGGGCGCAAGGGGCTGCGTTAAGCGAGGAGTCTTCGAGCAGCTTTTGGTAAATCTTGATCTCTTCGGAGACCCGCAGACAGTAAGGCACTTTGACGATATAGACACGATCCAAAAATGCCTCGTTGTTGCGGTTATTGCGAAACGCCTGCCATTCCGATTCGTTTGAGTGGGCTAAAATCACACCGTCAAAGGGAATTGCCCCCATGCCTTCGGTAGGGTTGTAGTTACCTTCTTGGGTGGCGGTAAGTAATGGATGCAGCACCTTAATCGGCGCTTTAAACATCTCAACGAACTCCATCAACCCTTGGTTAGCGCGGCAGAGCCCACCAGAGAAGCTATAGGCATCGGGGTCATCTTGCGAGTAAAGCTCCAACTGACGAATATCGACTTTACCCACTAACGACGAGATATCCTGGTTATTTTCATCGCCAGGCTCAGTTTTGGAGATGGCAATTTGATTTAACCGCGAGGGATAAAGACGCACCACCCGGAACTGAGAAATATCGCCGCCCGCTTCTTTTAAGCGCTTCGCCGCCCATGGCGACATAACACTGCGCAGATAGCGCTGGGGAATGCCGTACTCTTGCTCCAGAAGCTCACCATCTTCTTCCGGCGAAAAAAGCCCTAGCGGTGACTCATACACGGGTGAATCTTTAATGGCATAGAACGGGATACGTTCCATCAACAGCTTCAAGCGTTCAGCCAGCGACGATTTACCACCACCTACTGGCCCTAGTAAATAGAGGATTTGCTTACGCTCCTCTAATCCCTGCGCGGCATGACGGAAGTACGACACAATTTGCTCGATAGCTTCTTCCATGCCATGGAATTCAGCAAAAGCAGGATAGCGGCGAATCACCTTGTTCGAGAAAATGCGTGATAGACGCGGGTCTTTCGCCGTGTCGATCACTTCAGGCTCGCCAATGGCTTCCAGCATACGCTCCGAGGCGCTGGCATAAACCTTTGGATCACGGCGACAAAGCGCCAAATACTCCTCTAGGCTCATGTCTTCTTGCTGAACGCGGGCAAATCGGTCTTGAACGTGATCAAAGATGCTCATGGAACTCTCCTGTGGCCCATCCCCCAGCAGCTACCGCCAAGCCCAAACATCAAGCGGTGCGCAATACGAGGTGTTGCTCTATCAGCGTAGTCAGCATTAGCAAAAAGTGATGACTAAACCTTCAACGCACAATGTTTAATAATTTGAGCACGGTAGGAGAGATTAAGTTGCGTTGAATGTGCGATGGCCCTAAAAACAGTGTTCAGAACGCATAGCGCCGCCTGAAAGGCGGCGCTATGGCGGGTAACAACGCGTCGAGAAGGCACCGTTTAGGCAGTATTATCCCAGCACTTCTTTTACATCTGCCAACAGTTGATCCAGCAATTCAACGGTAGTGTTCCAAGCGCAAACAAAACGCGCACCACCCGCTCCAATAAAGGTATAGAAGGTCCAGCCTTTGGCTTTCAACGCCTCGATAGCATGAGGAGGAAACTCAACGAAAACACTATTCGCCTGAGTCGGAAACATCAGTGAAACGCCAGGGAGTGCTTGCAGCCCTTCGGATAAATACCGTGCCATGGCATTGGCATGCTCAGCGTTGGTTAACCACGCGCCGCTTTCCAACAACCCTAGCCATGGGGCAGAAACGTAGCGCATTTTCGAAGCCAGTTGACCTGCCTGTTTGCAACGGTAGGAAAAGTCCTCAGCCAAATCACGGTTGAAAAAAAGAATCGCCTCACCAAACGCTAGCCCGTTCTTGGTTCCTGAAAAGCACAACGCATCGACGCCTACCTGCCACGTTAGCTCAGCGGGGCTTGCATTAAGACCAGCGCAGGCATTGGCGAACCGCGCGCCGTCCATATGTAAGCGTAAATCGTGCTTGTCTGCCATGGCACGTATTGCCAGTAACTCTTCCCGAGAGTAGACCGTGCCAACTTCTGTCGCTTGGGTAAGCGACACTACTTTAGGCTTGGGATAGTGAATATCACTACGCTTAGTGACCAGCGCTTCAATGCCCTGTGGCGTTAGCTTACCGTTAGCCCCTGGCGAGGTCAGCAGCTTCGCGCCGTTAGAAAAGAACTCAGGGCCACCACACTCATCGGTTTCAATATGAGCCAATTCATGACAAATAACGCTGTGGTAGCTGCGCCCCATTGCAGAAAGTGCCAGTGAGTTTGCTGCAGTACCGTTAAACACAAAAAAAACATCGCAATCGTAGTCAAACATTTCACGAAAACGATCTGCGGCACGGGCAGTCCAACGGTCATTGCCGTAGGCCAAATCATCAGCTTGATTGGCTTCAAGCAGGTATTCCATAGCCTCTGGGCAGATACCTGAGGTGTTGTCACTGGCTAAAAATCGTGGGGTACACTCCGAGGTCATGACGATAGTCCTTTTATCTGACGATCTTACGGCGCGAGCTGGGTGCCACTCGCGCCTTAATTTGTTAACTGTGGTTAACAGCCACCTTGATCGACCAGTCTATCGCCATTGCAGCGCTTACGTCACCCGCCTGACTCGCTTGGCCCTATCGCTACAGGGAAGCGGCAAGACGCGTGCCTTGATCGATGGCTCGTTTAGCGTCTAGCTCCGCAGCTTCATCGGCACCGCCAATCACATGAAAGCATGTTCCCGCCTGGCTTAAGGGCGCGATAAGCTCGCGAACCGACTCCTGCCCAGCACATACCACGACAGTGTCCACCGCCAGCACCTGCTCCTCGCCATCGCGGCGAATGTGAAGACCGGCATCATCGATTTTCAAATACTCGCAGCCAGTCAGGGTTTTAACTCCCCGCTGTTTTAGTGATGCACGATGTACCCAGCCCGAGGTTTTGCCCAGGTTCTTACCTGGCTTAGAGCTTTTACGCTGAAGCATAATAATGTCACGGGGAGACGCTGGCGGCATTGGCGGCTTTAGACCGCCACGATCGCCCACGGCAAGATCAACGCCCCACTCATCACACCAGGCTGCTACATCCATTTCAGGATGCCCCTGGTCAGCGAGCAGCTCTGATACATCAAAGCCAATACCACCAGCGCCAATCACGGCTACGCGTTGGCCCACACGTTCAGGATGCTCAATCGCTTCAGCATAGCTAAGCACACTGGCATGGTCGGCCCCCAGTAGCGCAAGTTCACGAGGGGTAACGCCGGTGGCAATGACCACCTCGTCAAATTCAGCCAGTGTATCGAGGGTAGCCGCCGTATTTAGACGAACATCTACCGCGTGTTTTTCTAACATCACCCGGAAGTAGCGCAACGTTTCGTTGAACTCCTCTTTACCGGGAATTTTACGGGCGTAATTAAACTGCCCACCCAACTCGCTACGTCGCTCAAACAGCACTACGTGATGCCCTCGACTAGCAGCGGCCACGGCGGTGGCGAGCCCCGCGGGACCGCCGCCGACAACCGCTACCCGCTTGGGTGTTTGCGTGGGTTCGAGGGTTAGCTCGGTTTCATGGCACGCCCTTGGATTGACCAAGCATGATGTGAGCTTGCCCATAAAGGTGTGGTCTAGGCAGGCTTGGTTACAGGCAATACAGGTATTAATTTCGTCTGAAAGGCCCGCCTCGGCTTTACGCACCCATTCAGGGTCAGCCAAAAACGGGCGTGCCATCGACACCATATCCGCATGCCCATCAGCCAACACACGCTCCGCCACCTCGGGCATATTGATACGGTTGGTGGTAATCAGCGGGATGGATAGTGCCGATCTAATGCGTTTAGTAACTTCGGTAAACGCTGCACGAGGCACGCTGGTTACAATGGTTGGCACCCGAGCTTCGTGCCAGCCAATACCAGTGTTGATCACATTCGCGCCCGCAGCTTCAATGGCTTGGCCAAGTTGCACCACTTCTTCCCACGTGCTGCCTTCTTCCACCAGATCAATCATCGATAGGCGAAAGATCATCAAAAAACGCTCGCCCACTGCCGCGCGAATGCGTTTCACAATTTCGATCGGGAAGCGAATACGTCGCTCAAAATCACCGCCCCACGCATCATCACGCTGATTGGTGCGACGACAAATAAACTGGTTGATCAAGTAACCTTCAGAGCCCATTACCTCAATACCGTCATAGCCCGCCTGCTGGGCAAGCTGCGCACAGCGCACATAGTCGTCTATCTGCTGCTCAACCTCGTCACTTGAAAGTTCCCGAGGCATAAACGGGTTGATCGGCGCCTGCAGCGCAGAGGGAGCTACCAGTTCAGGTGAATAGGCATAGCGCCCGGCATGGAGAATCTGCATACACAAATGCCCGCCCGCGTCGTGCACAGCGTCAACCACGCACTTATGCTCAGCTAGCTGAGACTCGTCGGTAAGGGCATTAGCCCCTTGGAACACAGCGCCTTCAGCATTCGGAGCAATACCGCCCGTCACAATCAGGCTGACACCCGCACGAGCGCGTTCAGCATAGAAGGCTGCTAGACGCTCAAAGCCGTTGGGAGCTTCTTCTAAATTGGTGTGCATTGACCCCATCAACACACGATTAGGCAGCGTTAAATGGCCAACGGTCAGTGGTCGAAACAGATGCGGGTATGCGGGCGTATGGTTCATCACGGTACTCCTTTATATTATTAAGCACATTCAAACAAGCGTATGACATACACCGCCTCACGTACAGTCCTTTACACCCCTTAATCTGTCACCCTTTAGCCGCCTTGCGAAACCATCAACCTTTGTGGCAAAGCACTTGCTCCTCTTGCGAAAGCACGTCACATTACCAGGCTAACGATAAGGGAACGCGCTATGCCATTGATTTACTTTTTACCGCCACTGGCCACTGTGTTGATTTGGTCAGGGAATATGACAATTAACCAATTAACAGTGGGTGCCATTGCGCCCAGCAGTATCGCTTTTCTACGTTGGTTGCTGGCACTGGCGGTAATGACACCGTTTGTGCTTCCTGCGGCATTACGTCATCGCGATGAAATACGCCGCCACTGGCCGAAACTGGCGTTGCTGGGGCTACTTGGCATGGGGCTGTGGCAAGGGTTGGCGTATATGGCGGCGGAAACAACGACTGCTACTAATATGGGCATTTTGGCTGCTATGGTGCCGCTTCTCACCGTACTATTAAGCGCTCTTATTTTGCGCGAGCCGCCTACGTTAGGCGGTATTGCCGGGGGCGTTCTGGCATTCATTGGCGTCACGGTACTGCTTGGGCGAGGCAACCCTTTGTCTCTGCTGCAACTGCAGGTAGCCGCCGGCGACGCATTGATGGTGATTGCTGCCACCTGCTACGCCCTATACGGTGTAATGCTGAAGCGCTGGGCGATGAACTTACCTCCTTGGGTAATGCTCTATGCCCAGGTCTGCTTTGCGGTTTTATTCCTATTGCCGCCCTATTTAATGGGCCCGATGACACCGGTAGATAGCCACAATATATGGCTGATCCTTTACGCAGGCATTCCCGCATCCATCATTACCACTTTTTTATGGATGCGCGCGGTGCGCCAAATCGGCGCGAACCAGTCGAGTATATTTATCAATTTGATGCCGCTATTTAGTGCCCTGATTGCCATGGCGTTTTTAGGCGAGCAGATCGCAGGGTTCCACTTTATGGGTGGGCTACTCATCCTTGCGGGGGTCATCATGGCGCAAACGCTGACACGCCCCCTGGTGCGCACTCCCGCGACGGATAAAACGAGCAGCGCTCAGCAATGATACAATAGGCTAACTTCATTCGACGGCTGGGAACCCCTGAATATGTCCCTAGAAGAACTGCACCTTAATCTTCGCAACCTCACCAGCGATGACTACGACCAGCTCAAAACGCTGATGGATGCGGTATATCACGACATCGGCGGTGCGTGGCCAAAGCACACTATTGACAAGCTCATTCAGGAATTTCCTGATGGCCAAATTGCCATTGAGGACGATGGTACGCTGGTGGGCGTTGCGCTAACGGTACAGGTCGATTACGACGAGTTTTCTAACCCGCATAAATATGACGACCTGATCGGCCATCGTGAAACCATCCTTAACGACCAAGATGGCGATGCCATGTACGGGCTGGATGTGTTGATCCACCCCGACTACCGTGGCTACCGCCTGGGTCGGCGTTTATATGAAGCCCGCAAAGAGTTGTGCCGCTCGCATAACCTGCGTGCCATTCTGGCAGGTGGACGCATTCCCGAGTACCACCAGCACGCCCAAGAACTCACCCCAGCAGAGTACATCGAAAAAGTCTCTCGTAAAGAGATTTACGATCCGATTTTGTCGTTCCAATTGGCTAACGACTTCCAAGTAAAACGCTTACTACGTAAGTACCTGCCAGAAGATGAGCAGTCTCGCGGCTATGCCACTCTGTTGGAGTGGAACAACATCCTGTTCGAGCCTGCTGAGAGCGTGCTAGATACCCGCCCGACTCAGGTACGAGTGGGAGCAGTGCAGTGGCAAATGCGTGAATTCGCTTCAGTGGAAGCAGCCCTTCAACAAATTGAATACTTTGTTGACGCATTATCAGATTATCAAAGTGACTTTGCGGTATTTCCGGAGTTGTTCAATGCGCCACTGATGGGCCTACAAGACCGCTCGGCCCAGCAGGATCAAATGGGCGCGATTCGTTTTTTAGCAGGCTTCACTGAGCGTTTTAAAAGCGAGCTTTCGCGGATGGCGGTGTCGTATAACATCAACATCGTTGGTGGCTCGATGATTGAAGTCGGTGACGATGACCGACTATACAATATTGCCTATTTGTTCCACCGGGATGGCGAAATCGAAAAGCAGTCGAAGCTGCATATCACCCCCCAAGAACGCCGCGACTGGGTGATCGAAGGGGGTGATAACCTGCAGGTCTTTGACACCGACGCAGGTCGCGTGGGCATTTTGATTTGCTACGACGTTGAGTTCCCGGAGCTTGGCCGTCTGCTAGCCGATCAGGATATGGATATACTGTTTGTACCGTTCTGGACAGATACCAAAAACGGCTATCTGCGGGTACGCCACTGCGCCCAAGCAAGAGCCATTGAAAATGAGTGCTACGTAGTACTGTGTGGCAGCGTCGGCAACCTACCTTCGATTGAAAACCTGGATATCCAGTATGCCCAATCAGCCGTGTTTTCACCGTCTGACTTCGCTTTCCCACACGATGCAGTGCTAGCGGAAACCACGCCTAACACCGAAATGATCTTCTTCTCGGACCTAGACCTGACTCGCCTTACTGTTGTGCGTGCCGAAGGCTCAGTAACCAACTTGAAAGACCGCCGCAAAGATCTATTTGACCTGCGCTGGCGCGACTGGTCCTGGAAGTCTGGGGCTAATCTGGAAGAGTAAGAGGTGTGAGATAATAAAATAGCCAAGTGCACGGCCTCCCACAATATTATTGTGGGAGGCCTATTTATCGGTGGTTCGACCTCTGGGCAGATACCTATTGTAGGAGGCCGATTTATCGGTGGTCCGACATCTCGGCGATGGCGGCGTAGCCGCCCTTGGCAAACATAAGCAGCAAAGCCTGAATCATCGCAAACTGAAACTCTCTCTTACAGCGTTGGCTCAATCAGGCCAGACAAGATGGGCAGGCACACGCCCTTTGCTATCAAACATAACGCCTTCATCGCGCAGTTTCTGATGCTGGCGGTCAGCACCGCCGTGGTCGGCTAGCGTTAGCGACGCAGCAATGACGCGATGCCAGGGTAGCTGATGCCCTTCTGGTAAGTGGCGCATCGCCGAGCCAACCATGCGCGGCGTGGCGCCTTCCGTCATCGCCGCGATACGCCCGTAGGTGGTTACCCGCCCAGCAGGAATCTGATCAACAATGGTATAAATCTGTTCGAGCAGTTCAGGGCGTGGCATTACCACCTCTTGTAAATCAACGTGTTACTAGAGTGTTTCGACCAATTGATCGATCGCTTGAAACGCTTCTTTTAGCGCAGCATCACGCTTAGCGTCACCCATATTCAAGCCTTCCGCAAAGACAACATCCACATCGCTAATGCCCATTAAACCGAGCATGGCTTTAAGATGTGGCGTTTGGCTGTCTAATTCAGTCCCTGCGTACTGGCCACCGCGAGCAGCTAAAATAATCGCACGCTTACCTTCAAGCAAACCCTGCGGGCCATTTTCAGTGTAGCGGAAGGTTTCACCAGCGCGCAGTACGCGGTCAAACCACGCTTTCAGCTGGGACGGGATACCTAAATTATACAGCGGAACCGCCAGTACCAGGACATCACTCGCCCGTAGCTCTGCCAACAATTCGTCAGAGTGAGCTGCTAGTGCCTGCTGATCGGCGTTGCGCTCGTTTGCTGGCGTCTGCCATGCACCGAGCTCTTCGATCGCAAGGTGCGGTAACGCGTTAGCCACTACATCGCGATGAGTAACCACTACATCGTGGGCTTCCGTTTTGGTTTCAAAATGGTTGGCCAACGCATTGGACTGGCCGTTTTCGCCTAAAATAGAAGAAGTTACAAGCAGTGCACGTGTGGACATGGATAATTTCCTAACGTATTAGTGGGAACTCTGGTTACTATTTTACGGCGCTTTTCGATTAAAAAAAGCGCAACGTTTCCCCTATCTCATTCGAAAAAATCGAATTTATAAACAACAAAAAGCCCCGCCCTGCTGTGCTCGCAGTAACGGGGCTTTCGTCTATCGCGTCAACAAATAGCGTTTATTTCCGCTTTGGCCACGCGCTAGGATCTACTTTATTTACCAATTTAGGGAATTTACTGGGATCAAACACAGGCTCTTGACCTGCTTTCAACTGAGCGTCGTAATCACGGAACAGTGCGAAGGCAATCGGCGACAGCAGCAAAATAGCCACTAAGTTAATCACTGCCATCATACCCATGGAAAGATCGGCAAAATTCCAGATAGCACCTAAGCTCGCAACCGAGCCTATCATCACCATGCCGAGTACCGCCAAGCGATAAATCAGCACCGCAATAGGCGCGCGACGGCCTGCCAAGTACTCAATATTAGATTCACCGTATGAGTAGTTAGCGATCACCGAGGTGAATGCAAACAGCAAGATCGCCACGGCAATAAACATACCGCCCCAATCACCCACATGGCTAGAGAGCGCTATTTGGGTAAGCTGAATGCCGTTGTTTTCTTCGCCAGCCAGCAGTTCGGGCCCAGCCATAATGATGATGGCCGCAGTGGCAGTACAAATGACCAAGGTGTCTAAGAACACGCCCAGCATTTGAATAAAGCCCTGTGCAGCGGGATGGTCTGGCCGAGTGCTGGCGGTCGCGGCAGCATTGGGCGCCGACCCCATACCCGCCTCGTTAGAAAACAGACCACGCTGAATACCGTTCATAATGGCTTGAGAAATGGCATACCCCATTGCGCCACCAGCCGCTTGCTCTAAACCAAACGCACTTTTAATAATGGTCATAAAGGCAGCGGGCAAATCGCTGATATTGAGCGCCACCACCGTGAGAGCCAGCAGCAAATACAACAGTGCCATCAGCGGCACCACTAACTCAGCTACTTTAGCAATCGACTTCAGGCCGCCAAATATAATGGGCGCAACCACCGCCATCAGAACTAACCCCATGGCCCAGGTGGGAATGGCAAATGCCTGTTCCATGGCCTGGGCGATGGAGTTGGCCTGTACGCTGTTAAACGCCAACCCGAACGCGATGATCAAGCAGATTGAAAACAGCACTGCCAGCCAGCGAAGCCCCAGGCCACGTTCAATATAGCGAGCCGGGCCACCACGGAAGGTGTTATCACCGTGATCAACTTTATAGGCCTGGGCTAGAGTGGACTCCACAAAACTGGTCGCCATACCCACCATGGCGGTCATCCACATCCAAAAGATCGCGCCGGGACCACCAAAATAAATCGCTACCGCCACACCAGCTAGGTTACCGGTACCTACCCGTGCCGCCAGACTGGTGGAAAGTGCCTGAAAAGAAGAGATACCGCCGTTAGATTGACGTGAACTGCGCAGCAGTTTGAACATGTGCCCGAAATAACGTACTTGGATACCGCGGGTCATGATAGTGAAGTAGAGGCCAGCACCGATCAGCAGGTAGATCAGCACACTGCCCCATAGCAGTCCGTTGCCGCGATCAACCATCGCCGTCAACAGAGGAGGAAGAGTAAAATCCATATATAACGCGCCTTTTGTATAACAGTGGAGGCGCCTCATTCTTCACGGCTGCACCAAAATGGCAAGAAAAATGGAAAAATTCCTATCAGACAGCCATTACCACTAACTAAATTGGTCTCATTAGCCGCGCTTAAACGCCGAATATGATTTCATCCTGTTACGCCTCTAACGTATGCTGTCGCTTTTTAGTACCAGCGACGAGGAAACAGATGTCACGCACGTTACTAAAAGGCATTGGGCTAGTCGTTGTAGTAGTAATGCTGGGTATCATGTGGCGCTGGCTTCAGCAGCAAGGCTTACTCACCGAAACCCACCTGACCGAGTTAGCGTCCACCATCAGTCAATGGAAGCAAGCTCCCTGGATGTTTGTCGCCGTGATAGCCGTTTATACCGGCTCGCTACTGATCATGTTTCCATTAAGCCTGCTAGTCGTATTGACCGGCCTACTGTTTGGACCGCTTTGGGGACTGGCTTATGCCACGCTGGGTACGCTTAGTTCTTCGGTAGCGTCTTACTGGGTAGGCCATTGGATGGGGCGCGATGCACTAATGCGCTATGGCGGACGCCATTTGCGTGGGCTTTCCGGCTACTTATCCAGGCGCGGCATTCGCACCATGACGGTGATCAATCTGTTGCCCTTGGCCCCTTTCACGCTCACCAATATGCTGGCCGGCGCGTTTCATCTTAATTTTCGCGACTACATGATCGGTTCGACCTTGGGAATTGTGCCTGGGCTCGCGGCAGTAATACTGCTAGGAAGCCAATTGGGCGCACTATTCACCGCGGCGTCTCATCAAGAATTAGCGTGGGCGGTAATAGGCCTTGGCGCTGGCGTGGGGCTGCTATGGTTGCTAAAGCGAGTAGCGACCTCTCGGTCTAGCAAAAACAACAACGACACAGCCTAAAGTGTGGGCTATTTCGCGTAATACTTGGCCAGTACTTCGGCATAGAAATGCGCGACCGCCCCTGCAAACTTAGCGATATCATAGTCGTTAGCAAATATTTTTGCCTGCTTGCCCAGGGTAACCCGCAACGCGTTATCCTCGGCTAACGCCATCACCCGCTGACCCCACTTTTGCCGATTTTGCGGCGTTTTATAGCCATTAAAGCCATCACGCACTACGTCATCAATACCACTAGAGCGTACCGCAACAACTGGCAAGCCTGCGGCCATGGCTTCTAAAATCACCATGCCTTGAGTTTCAGAAGTAGATGCAAACACAAAGATGTCACCTAAGTGGTAATAGCGTGCCATATCCTCCGGCGGCACAGCGCCCACCAAGGTCACTTGCTCCTGCAACGCCAACGCTTCTATATGCTGCTGAATGGTTTGTCGATCTGGGCCATCACCAATTAACAACAAGCGCAACGACTGGCTCCCCTGGCTTTTCAACTCCGCCAATGCCTCCAGCATAAAACCAATATTTTTTTCTTGGCTAATTCTCGAGACACTCACCAACACCGTATCGGCTGGGTCGATGGAAAGCTGATGGCGCAGCTCTTCCAACGCATCACGATCTGTGTCGGCGAATCGCGCCGCATCAATGCCCGTAGGCTGTATCAGCGTCGGTGTTTTCACCCCAATCATGCGCAGATACTCTTCTGCCGAGTAGGTGGGCACGATGACGCCTTGGCAACGGTTAGAGAAGTGTTTGATCAACGAATGGGAAATCAAATTACGAAACAGAGCCCCAGGAAGCGGCACAAAGTGTGCGTAATGCTCTAACCGCGTGTGATAGGTATAGACAACCGGCACACGCAGCCGGCGCCCCATCCATAGCCCCATCGACCCCAGCCAAAAAGGATGATGAACATGGATAATATCTGGTTTAAAGCGGTGCAGGCAGCGGCGAAAACGTGCACTAAACGGATTGGTCAAACGGAACTCACGCTTTTCACCAAAAGCCATCACAGTGGGTACACGCAAGATCGTATCATCGTCTTGCCACGCTTCCCGATAACGGGGCACCAACAACTGCACCTGATGTTTTAACTCGCTAAGCCCTTGACGAAGTCGCTCCACGGAAACCGACACACCGGATACGAACGGGAAGTAGTTATTCGATATCATCGCCACCCGCAGGGGCTTCTCTAGATACGGTGTTGGATCGATATCAAAATCTGGGTAATAGTGGCGCTCTTCAAAAATCAGTCGGTACAAGCGCATCGCCAGTAGTGACAACACTCCGACAATGAGCAGGAAGCGAGGGTAGCTGACGTAAAAAAACGCATAAACCGTTGAGGCAACGCTGCTTAGCATACGCCACCAGCCTGGACTATCCACATTCAGCCGAACGGGCGTTATTGTCACATTTTCGCCATTTACCTCGACCACTACATAGTGATGAAACCTGTCATTTGCATCCATCAAAATGCCGCCAGCACCACCCGTGGTGACGTAATCCACCCCATTTACCGTTTGGTGTGAATAAAGCGACAGGTTTGCCGAAAACACGCTGTCCACCGCATACTGCTCCGACAGGCGCATAATACCTTCACTCAACCGTGGATCATTGAGGTAATTATCGGCTTCAAATAAGGGCGCATCGCTAATCACGTTATGCAGTGGCAAGCCAATGAACAAAAACCGATGCTGCGCTTCCGAGGCAGCCAGCTCGCGCTCTAACCAATCTAGCTGCCATGAGGTAGACGACTTACCCGTGCCATCCAAAAAGATGAAATGGCTGTTACCCGCAACAAAGGAATAAAAATGCGGGCCAAAGTATTCATAGAAAAGATAACTGCCAAAATCATTGCTTTCATGGTCACCGTAAGTCAGCACATACGGCACGTTTAACTGCTCTAAGCTTTGGTAAATCGCCTTGTAACTCTCCTGCTGCCCCCCACTCACTGCGTTCCCCGCTGACACCATAAAATCAATATCGCTTTGGTTCAGCCTGGGAATAATTTCATCCTGAAACACATTCACTGAATTATTGATATTACCTACCACCGCAAAACGGTAGGTGTTTCGTCCAGCGAGTTGCTCACGGATATCCGCTACTTCTCTAGTGTGCAATGCCTCAAATTTAGGCTCAGCCACATAGAGCCATATTTGGTGAATAACCAGCCCCGCCACCAGCGCGAGGTTGAGCACAAACAGAAGTCTCAGCCAGCGCTGACGAGTCAGGCGAAAAGAGCGTCGAAGCATGTAGAGGCGCTTATTGAATAGAAGACGTTAGAAAAGAAAGAGATCGGATGTTCAATTCGCTTCACGACCGTTTATCGTTGCCAACAAACGGCGCGAACCTCCTTGCTCTCGATGCTCACCTAACCACAATCCCTGCCAGGTGCCCAGCGCCAAGCGGCCATCACGTATGGCTAGCGTCAGCTGAGTACCCAGTAAGCTAGAGGCGACATGAGCAGGCATATCGTCGGGGCCTTCAAGAGTGTGGCGAAAATAGCTTAGTCCTTCAGGTACTAAGCGGCGGATAAAGGCATCCAGGTCGTGACGGACATCAGGATCGGAGTTTTCATTTAGCGTAAGTGAGGCAGAGGTATGCATTAACTGCAGGTGCAGTAGCCCTTGACTGCACTCGGCCAAGCACGGCAGTGCCCTGGCGATCTCATCCGTAATTAGATGAAAGCCCCTAGGCATTTCGGGTAAGTGAATCTCTTGTTGATGCCACATAAACACTCCTTTGTTGTAGCTATTGTAAGGGCTTACTCGGTACAGAAATACCATAGCCTATTTTCACTTCCTTCCGGCAATAGCACCTCCAAAAGAAACCGTTAATAGCGCTTATTTCGCCATACTGATAGATTTAACACTTATATACCATGCAGTCATTAGGAGCGTGTAATGCTCATTTCCGCCCAAACACCAAAGAAGAAAGTGGGGAAAATTGCTGGGCTTATGGCCTTCAGTAGCCTTGTATTAACTGGCTGCACCGGCATTCCTGACGGCACCGAGCCTGTCACAGGCTTTGAACTTAACCGCTATTTAGGTCAGTGGTATGAAATCGCCCGCCTGGATCACTCCTTTGAACGAGACTTAGACTGCGTAACGGCTAGCTACAGCCTACGTGACGATGGCGGCGTGCGCGTTATCAACCGAGGCTACAATCTCACAGAGCAAGAATGGAATGAAGCTGAAGGCCGCGCCTACTTTATTGACGAAGAAAACATCGGGCGGTTAAAAGTCAGCTTCTTTGGCCCTTTTTATGGCGGCTATAACGTTTTAGAACTGGATGAAGACTATCAGTGGGCGCTGGTATCAGGCCCCAACCGCGATTACCTATGGATTCTCTCGCGTACGCCAGTCATGGAAAGCGCGGTGGAAGAGCAACTACGCCAGCGCGCCGCCGAGCTTAATTTCCCCACTAATGAGTTGATTGACGTCGTACAAGATCATACCTGTCCCGAACGCTAATCACAGAAGGAGCCACTATGGCCCACCGCATTGCAGTCATCGCTGGCGACGGTATTGGCACCGAAGTCATGCCCGAAGGCATTCGCGCCCTGGAAGCTGCCGCAAAGCGTTTTAACATTGACCTAGCATTCACAACGTTTGAATTTGGCAGCTGTGACTACTATCTAGAGCACGGTAAAATGCTGCCCGACGACTGGTTTGAGCAGCTCAAAGATTTTGATGCGCTATTTTATGGTGCCGTCGGCTGGCCCGACAAAGTGCCCGACCATATTTCACTCTGGGGCTCGTTGCTACAGTTTCGTCGCCAGTTTGACCAGTACATCAACTTACGCCCCTGCAAGCTGATGCCGGGCATCAAAAGTCCATTAGCAGGCCGCGAGCCAGGCGATATCGACTTTTACGTAGTGCGCGAAAACACCGAAGGCGAGTATTCAAGTGTCGGCGGCAAAATGTTTGAAGGCACCGAGCGTGAAATTGTGCTTCAAGAGACGGTGATGAGCCGAGTCGGCGTCGACCGAGTGCTGAAGTATGCGTTTGAGCTTGCGCAAACCCGCCCGCGTAAAAAGCTCACCTCAGCCACCAAGTCCAACGGCATTTCAATCACTATGCCCTACTGGGATGAGCGGGTTGCCGAAATGGCCAAGCAGTATCCCGACATTGCAGTGGATAAGTTTCACATTGATATTCTGACCGCTAACTTTGTGCTGCATCCAGATTGGTTTGATGTGGTGGTTGGCAGTAACCTGTTTGGCGATATTCTTTCAGACCTTGGCCCCGCCTGCACCGGCACTATCGGCATTGCGCCCTCTGCTAATATCAACCCGGAAGGCATGTTCCCCAGCCTGTTCGAACCAGTTCACGGCAGCGCTCCAGACATCGCTGGCAAAGGTATTGCTAACCCGATTGGCCAAATCTGGTCCGGTGCCATGATGCTAGAGCACCTGGGCTATCAAGAAGCCGCTGATACGATGGTGAAAGCCATTGAAGACGTGTTGAACGAAGGCAACAGCCAAGTACTCACACGAGATATTGGCGGGCTAGGCAATACGCTAAGTCTGGGTCAAGCGATTGCTGAACGCATTAGCGGCTAACCAAAAATGCCTCACTGTAAAAACAGTGAGGCATTGCGTTTCAAGCGTGTTGGCAAACGGGCGTTAGCTCGCCAGCTTCGCAGCAATTTCCGCGACATGCTTACCTTGGAAATGGGCAATTTTTAGCTCACGATCATCCGGCTGACGTGAGCCGTCGCCGCCGGCAAGCGTGGATGCGCCATAGGGTGTTCCACCGCTCACTTTGGAAATATCGAACTGCTCTTCAATACCATAGCCAATCGGCACAATCACCATGCCGTGATGGGCCAACGTTGTCCAGGTGGAGGTAATGGTCATTTCATCACCACCGCCGGTCCCGGTAGAGGTAAACACACTAGCCACCTTGCCGCGCAGCGAGCCCTTGGCCCACAACCCACCGGTTTGATCTAAGAAGGTACGCATCTGGCCAGCCATATTGCCGAACCGCGTTGGCGTGCCAAAAATGATTGCGTCGTAGTCAGCAAGCTCCTGTGGCGTCGCTTCTGGCGTCGTGAAGTCCTGCTTACCGCCAGCATTCTTGAAAGCTTCTTCTGGCATAGTCTCAGGTACACGTTTAACGGTAACTTCAACACCATCAACGCTTTCAGCGCCCTCTGCCACCGCGGCAGCTAGCGTATCAATATGTCCGTACATGGAATAATAAAGAACTAATACCTTTGTCATTACTCACTCCTTGTAGTGTTTTCTGGTAGTGCTGTGTCTTGCCCCTCTCAGGTTTATGAAAAGGGTTTATGAAAAAGGCTTATGAAAATCTGTTAATAAAATAGCTCAGCCTAGCGTAGAAAAAAGCGAATGTTTTCGATGCTCTCCTTCGATTTTATCGATTAGCACCCTTTAATATACATCAATGAGCATGGATACTTTTTGCGCTTAATTTTCATGTTCGCACCTGCGTTTTTCATGCTATCGACGTCCCCCCTTGTGGTTAAGCTTCAGCGTGTTAAAGGTACAACATTACAAAAAGCTGACGCTCCCTGCTCAAGGAAAACTTCATGCTTGGCCAATGGCTTGATTGGACTCTCGATGACAAACACCCTTCTCCGCGGTCCGGCCGCTTTGGCAGCGGCACCTATCAATTACATGCACCGGGGATTTTAGAGATAACCCCGGCGACCGTTCGCCCAGCGGCTCACGCTTGCGTGTTTTCTGCTGCGATACACGGTAACGAAACGGCCCCCGTGGAACTGTTGGGTAACTGGCTATCTGCGATAGAGGCCGGCACGGTCACCATTGGTGCTCCCGTACTAGTGATTTTAGGCAACCTACCTGCCTTAAAGGCCCAGCAGCGGTTTATGAAGACGAACCTCAACCGCTTATTTCAGCGCGAACTCGCCGAAACAGGCGAAGAACCTGATCGGGCTCGCGAGTTAATGTCAGCGGTAGACGGTTTTTATAATCGTCATCAGGCACTCCCTAAACTCCACTACGATTTACACACGGCTATTCGCGGTAGCCTATATACTCGCTTTGTCGTAGAGCCGTTCGCAGAAACCATGATCAATCCAGAGCAGTGGGAATGGCTTGCGGCGGCGGATATGCAAGCGGTGCTACACCAACACCAGCACAGTTGGACGTTTTCTCACTACAGTAAGCACTACCATGCTGCCCAAGCCTTCACTTTCGAATTAGGCCGCGTTGCGCCCTTTGGAGAAAACGATATGGCTGCATTAGCGCCGATGTTAACGCTTATTAGCGCGCTTAGCGCTGGGGAGCAGCCACCTAAAAAGCCCGCTGACACGATGAGGTTTTTCCAAGTTCAACATGAGCTAATGCGTCAGGCAGAAACCTTTTGTCTCTGTTTCGATGAAGATGTCCCCAATTTCAGCCGCTTTGAGCCGGGCACTTGTCTCGCCAAAGATAGCGTAGCGGGTGATTTTATTGTTGGGGACACGCCTTTGCATGTGGTATTTCCCAATGCAAAGGTAGAGATTGGTGCACGGGCAGCACTACTAGTTGTCCCCTCTCACGCCAGCTAACGACCTACGCATCATATCAAGAAAATTTGTTAAAAAACGCCTTAACAACAATAACGTAGAGGCTTTTCAAGGCTTATCAATGTATGTTGAAACGAACGTTTTTCTTATTAATCGCATAAGGAAAGCACGCAATATGCACAAGGCCTGATAGAATCGCCCCTTTTTTCGCGCCAGCCGTCTATCAAGCACGTGTTTTAAACCTGTTGCTGATGCGGCAACCCTGTACTGGAGCCACTGTTATGGCTGATACGCCTACCCCTCTTGAAGTGCGCAATATAAAAAAGCGCTTTGGCGATACAGAAGTTCTCAAAGGCCTCTCTCTCGAAGCTCAAAAGGGTGATGTCATCACTCTCATTGGTGCATCAGGGTCTGGCAAAAGTACCTTCTTGCGCTGTATGAACCTCCTGGAACAACCTGACGAGGGTGAATTGTTCGTTCATGGCGAGCAGATTCGCTTTAAAACGACCAGACATGGCCGCGAACCTGCCGATTGGAAACAAGTCGTGCAAATGCGTGCCAAGCTGTCGATGGTTTTCCAGAGCTTCAACCTATGGGCCCACATGACGTTGCTTGAGAACATTATCGAAGCACCTATTCATGTCTTGGGAAAACCCAAAAAAGAAGCTATCGAACACGCACGTGCACTGCTCGAGCGCGTTGGGCTAAGCGCACGCGCTGATGCCTACCCGGCGCAAATGTCGGGTGGACAGCAACAGCGCGGTGCAATTGCCCGAGCGCTCGCGATGGATCCCGAAGTAATGCTGTTTGATGAGCCAACGTCGGCGCTTGACCCAGAACTGGTCGGCGACGTTTTGAAAGTAATGCACGGCTTAGCCGATGAAGGGCGCACCATGGTGGTGGTCACTCACGAAATGAGCTTTGCCCGCGATGTATCCAGCAAAGTAATTTACCTACACCAAGGCTTGGTAGAAGAAGCTGGCGCGCCTGCTGATGTGCTGGGCAACCCACAATCACCGCGCTTAAAGCAATTTCTGGCCCCCAAATATTGATCAGCGAGGCACACCATGCTTGATTTGCAAGGTTATGGCCCCCGCCTGATCGAAGGGGCGGGTGTTACCATTCAATTAGCGGTTCTGTCGCTTATTCTAGCCATTTTACTTGGCTTGTTAACGGCGACTGCCAAAATGTCACGCAACTGGTTCCTGCACCGCACTGCGACGGTATACACCACCGTTATTCGCGGCGTACCGGACTTGGTGCTGATGATGCTGCTGTTCTTTGGTGGTCAGATCGGTGTTAACGCCATTAGCGATATGCTTTATGACCATTATGACATTGATATCTATATTAATTTCAATGCGTTCGCGGCGGGTGTTCTCACTATTGGGTTCATTTTTGGTGCTTACATGGGTGAAACTTTCCGCGGCGCTTTCATGGCAGTGGATAACGGCCAGATTGAAGCGGGAAAAGCGTACGGCATGAGCAGCGCTTTGGTATTTCGGCGTATTCGCTTTCCGCAAATGATGCGCCACGCACTCCCTGGCTTATCTAACAACTGGATGGTGCTGCTTAAAACAACGGCACTGGTATCAGTGATCGGTTTGACGGATATGGTTCGCGTCGCTGCGGAGGCTTCCCGAGCCACCCATGAACCCTTTACTTTCTTACTTCCCGTCGCAGCGGCTTACTTGCTGATTGCTAGCGTATCCGAGTGGATCTTCGTGCGGCTACAAAAACGTTACGACATTGGCTTTGGGGGGCAATGAGATGCTGGATATTTCTGCGTGGTTCAACGACCTGCTAGCTGGCAACGTAATTTTCACCCCAGATACGTTAGGCTACTACTGGGAAGGGCTAGTTACGACAACCCAACTGGTATTCCTTTCTTTGGTAGCGGGCTTAATACTGGCAGTGCCACTTGCCGTTATGCGCAGCTCAAAGCATAAATGGATTAGTTTACCCATCTATTTTTACACCTATGTCTTTCGTGGCACGCCACTGCTGATTCAGCTATACATCATCTACTATGGCGTGGTGTTTGTTGACGGTATCCAAGAAACATTTTTGTGGCCAATCCTGCGGGAAGCTTTCTACCCCGCGCTGATTGCCTTCACGCTTAACACGGCGGCCTATACGACTGAGATTTTCCGAGGGGCTATCAAAGCGACATCCAAAGGGGAAATTGAAGCTGCCAGGGCTTACGGCATGTCACAAAACCTCATGATGCGGCGTATTATTCTGCCCAGCGCTTTCCGACGTGCCCTGCCCGCCTATGGCAACGAAGTTATCTTTATGCTGCATGCCAGCGCCATTGCCAGCGTCGTCACGCTAATGGATCTGACAGGGGCTGCACGCTTCGTTTATGCCCGCTTCTACGCACCGTTTGATGCTTTCTTATTTGTAGCAGTGATCTATCTTTGCCTCACATTTGCCATTTTGTACTTCTTCCGTTTCCTGGAGAAAAAGCTGTTGGCCCACTTAAGGCCGCAAAACACTTAGTACCAAGAGCACCGTATCAACAACACCGTATCAAGAGCACCGTACCAAGAGCACTTAACAACAAAAGCATCGAGTAATAAAAACAGCCTCGTTTGTTGTACCGTCAAACAAACGTTGGTTCATAGCAACGCTCCCTCTTTTCGTTCGCCCTAACCTAGGGTACGTTAAAGGGGATCACCTCTAGTGAACCTGCTTTCTACGGAGTATAAGAATGAAGAAACTACTAACAGTATCTGTGCTTGGTTTAGCCATTGCTGCCGCCTCTTCTGCCCAAGCGCGGGATTACGATCATGTGCGCATTGGTGTTGACGTCCCCTACGAACCAATGGAATACCGCACAGCCGATGGTGAACTGACCGGTTTTGATATCGACCTTGGCAACGCCCTTTGTGATCAGATGGGCGTGACCTGTGAGTGGGTCGAGCAAGAATGGGATGGCATTGTTCCTGGCCTTCTATCGCGCAACTACGATGCCATCATGTCGTCGATGACCATCAACGAAGAGCGGCGCCAGACACTGCTCTTCTCCGACCCCTATATCACCATGCCCGGCGCCTGGTTCGCTCCAGCAGACAGCGACCTTGAAGAGGCTACAGTGGAAACCCTTGAGGGTTTATCCATCGGCGTACAGCGCGGCACCACCTATGACAACTTCGCCACCGATACCTTTGGCGATACCGCTACTATCAACCGCTACTCCACCGCCGATGACATGGTGCTGGATATGGATGCAGAGCGCCTGGACGCTGTCTTCCTGGAGTTTTCAGTGGGCAAATCTACCCTGCTTGAAAACGAAGATAGCGACTACAAAGTGGTCGGAGAGATGGTTACCGAGCCCAAGGAAGTTTTCGGTGAAGGTTTTGGTATCGCCTTCCGTCAGCGTGACGAAGCCCTTGCTGAGAAATTCAACGAAGCCCTTGCTGAGTTGAAAGAAGACGGCACTTACGACGAAATTTTCGCTCGCTACTTTGGCGAAGAGTAAGCGCTAGCAGCATGTGTATGCCTCCCCCTATCGGGGAGGCTTATACCGCGAGAAGCTATCATGCACACTTAGCTTCTTTTCTTCTTTCAGCACCATTCTGGTTGCAATTGCCAGCTCTATGCGCGCTCTGCCCAGGTACTAGCGGTAATATCGCCTGCTTTTATCTGAGCGAATGGTTCGACGAATAGCCTTCCCCTCTTGGCACGCCCGTGCCACCTAACGCCTCTAGCGTGATTGTGTAATGCACAGTTTTGCAGACAAAAGCTGAGATTTAATTGCTGCAAAGCGACTCGTTCCGCAGCTGTCGTGGCCAACTTTCGTACCGCCGCTCTCACGTGACCAGTTCGATCCTCCCCTGCGCCCGCGCTACAGCTTCGGCATGGGCGAGCGCTCGGCTGGCAATATCGGGGCGACCCGCCTTTTGAGCCAGTCCAGCACGCAGTCGGTGAAGCTCGGCGAGGTACCAGCGCTCACCGCTCGCTCGGACGATCGCGAAAGCCTGACGCAAGGCATGCATCCCTGAGACTGGATCACCCATATTCCCCGCGACCTCTGCTGCGAGCCCGTGGCCGAAGGGTAGCGTGACCCTCACGCCCATCGCATTGAAAGCCGCGAGCCCCCCTGCAATCCGAGAGGCCCCGGCTGTGTCGCCGGACATTGCCTGCGCCCAGCCCGCCAGCATCTCGCCTGCGTCGCCCCAAACGGGCACCGCCTCACTCTGGCACAGGGCAACAAGCGCCTCGGCCCGCTCGCGGGTCAGGCCGATATCGCCACGGAGACGGGCGCAGACCGCCCCACACCAGAGCATCTGGGCGCGCCCGAAGGCGGTGCCCAGTCGGTCGGCGCGCGCACTGCCAGCGGTGAAGTGCCGCTCAGCCTCTGCCGAGGAGCCAGTCAGTTCGGCGACACAGGCCGCGTACTGGCGACATACAACCTCCGGGTCCTCACCGAAGAGGACATTACCGTTCTGCTCGGCATGGCGCGGCGCGATTTCCAGCACGGCGGCGATTTCTGCGGCGCAAGCCGGTAAAGCGCCGGTGAAAAACCGAGTCTGCCCGACAGCGTTATGGGCTACCATCGCCATATGGGCCGGTGCGTGCCCTGCGAGAGCCTGCAGCCCTAACGCGAGATCTTCGGCGCGGGTTAGTTCAGCCCGCGTCAGGTGATCGTTCCAAAGCCCTGCGAGAACCGGGATCGTCGTAGCGGGATCGCCGACCTCGGCAGCTAGTTGCCCCGCGCGGCGGTAAACCTCCCGAAGCTCTTCCGCAGTAAAGCCATCCGAGACAATGAGCGCCGCGCCAAGCCCAAGCAGAGCGTCGAGTTCGGTCGCGCGGTCGGCCTCAGGGTTCGTCGTACCGGCCCCGCTGCCTCGGGTCAGCAGGTCCCGTGCTCTGCGGAACTGCTCTGCTGCATCCATGGAGGCACCACGCGCCTGCGCACGCCACCCCGACAGCACGCGATAGCGTGCGGCACGCGGCCAGTCGGCGCCGCGTTCAAAGTGATCGGCCAGCACGGGGGCTATCTCACCCGCTGCATTACCGTGGCTGGCCTCCAGCCGCAGACCGACCCTTCGGTGCGTGCCTTGCCTGTTCGCTGCCGGCAACCCATCGTAGAGCGCTTCGTGATGTAGCGCGTGCCGGAAGGCATAGCGCGTGGCCACCGATCCGTCGGGTCGATAGCTGAGGCCCGCACGGGTGATGAATCGTCGGTTTCGGGCGAGGAGTTCTAGCTGCCGCTCCGCCGCCTCCACCCCGTCGCGGTTGTCGGCCAGGTCAATAGCGGAAAAGTTCGATCCCGCTACACTGGCGGTTTCAAGCAAGCTGCGCTCCTCGGCCAGCAGGCGGCTGGTGCGTTCAGTCTCGATCAGGGTACGGACACTGGGGGCGATGGCTGCGACCAGCGCCTCGGGAGAGGAGGAAAGCTGCCAGCCAGCCTCGTCGCGCCGCACAAGACCTTGCGCCTGCCAAAAGTCTGCCGCCGCATCAACGAGCATGGCATGGCCTTCGGTTCGGTGAGCGAGAGTTTGTGCCAAATCAGGGGGAAAGGCGTTGCCCTGGAAGCGCTCTGCAAGGCATCCAGACACTGCCGACTCATCGAGGCCACCAAGGGTGATCAGCCTGCAGTCTGGCTGCCGACTTAGCTGGCCTAGTGTTGCTGCAAGCGTTCCAGCGCGGTCTAGTTCATCATCGCGATAGCTACCCAGAACCAGTAATCGCGCCGGTGTGCGTTGTAGCCCCCAAGCCGCTAGCCAAGCTAGCGTACTGGGGTCTGCCCAGTGCAGATCCTCTAGCACGAGAATACCGGGGCGGCCACGCGTCAGCCGCTCCATCAGCGCGGAGAATTCCCGCAGCATTGAGTCGCGGCGAGTACGGTCCAACGCTTCCGCCTTCGAGCGACGCCCAGGCTGTTGCTTGACCCAAGAGGGCGCAACGAGTGGCAGAAGTCGCGCCAGCGTCCCCCCCTCAGGCCCGGACATAAGTTGTGTCAACACATCCATCAGCAGCCCGTAGGGCTCGCGTGCGCCAGGGTGCGCAATGGCCTGTCCCCAGGCGATCCACAGCGGTGTGCGCTGGGGTAAACCAGCCTCAAATGCTTCCAGAAGGCGTGTCTTACCGGCCCCTGCCTCGCCCGAAATAAAAGCCAGCGCCCGTCGACCACGCTTGGCGGCGTCGGCCCTTTCGCTTAGAACTTCCAGCTCTTTATCCCGCCCGAGGCAGAGTACTGTCGATGCCGTTATAAGATCCTCAGACGCAGCGCCGATCAGCGAGATCGGACTCGTCAGCCGGTAGCCCCGGCGACCCACTGTCTCGATCAGCCCGGCGTCTTGGGCGCTGTCGTCCAGCATCCGGCGCAATTCGCGGATGCACTGTTTGGGGCCTGCCTCGTTGCCATGGCTATTGCCCCATATCATGCGCCGTAAATCAGCCGTGCTGACCACTTCGCCTTGTTGCTCCACCAATGCCACCAAAACAGACAGCGTCTTGGGACGCAGGCGCATCTGTACTTCGCCGCACAGCAAAATGCCTTCGCTTAGGTTTACCTTGATATCTTTCGAAATCATGCCGTAGGGGGCCTCGGAACTGACTACCCCAGGCCGTAGCGCACGAATGGCGGCAGCCGTTAGGTAAAGGGCATAAGCGGATTAGTAAAGCGCAAATTATACCCACATTGCACCTTAATTGAACTTTACATTTGTTTGTTTGCAATCATAAATGGGCTATCTTCGCTTTCGAAGCAATCCAAGTAGCAAGTGCATAACAAACAAGGGACAGGCACATGACAGCGATCAGACTCCATCACAGAACGGCCCGCCAGTTTCGGCCCAGCCTCTCGGTCTGTGCTGTGGCTTTTGCCCTCGCGGCCCCGGTTACAGCGCAGGCTCAAGATCAGGCTCAGCAGTTCTGCGTGGCCGACCCGGCAGCGGTAACGGCTCGTGCAGCCATCACGCTACCCGACACGCCGCTGCCTGAGACGCTGGCCGACGCCCTTGATGCGGCCGCGCTTGGGGCGCTGGACGGGGCCGCTGCGCCGGGGATTATTGCGGGCGTTGTCACACCCGAGGGCAGGTGGAGCGGTGCTTGGGGCGTTGCGGACCCCGAAACCGAGGCTGCGATGGAAGTCGGCATGCATACCCGGATCGGATCGATCACCAAGACCTTCACCGGTACCGCCCTGATGCAACTGGCCGAAGCTGGCAAGCTATCGCTCGACGATACGATCGACCAGTATGTGTCCGGCATTCCCAATGGCGATATCATCACCCTACGCCATCTGGCCAGCATGACCAGCGGCCTGCTGAGCTATACTCAGGCGGACCCTTTCCTTGATCAGTTCTTCGCAGATCCTAACTTGCCTTATACGCCGCAGGAGCTGCTCGATTTTGCCCTCCCCGGTTCACCGATCTTTGCGCCGGGGGAGGAATTCAATTATTCAAACACCAATACCGTGCTGCTGGGCCTCGTGATTGAGCAGGTGACCGGGCAAGATATCGACACTGTCTTTGCTTCGATGATCCTGGAACCACTGGGCCTGACAGAGACCATCGGTCCTGACGGTGCCACCCTTATGCCGACGCCTTATCCGCAGGGATTTACCCTGCAAGGTGATGCTGCCACGCCGACAGCGCCTTCGAACGCGACGCATTGGAATCCGTCTTGGGGATGGACAGCGGGCGGAATGATCTCAACTCTCGACGACCTGCTGGTTTATGGGCGATCCCTCGGCACAGGCAAAGGCCTGTTAAGCGCCGAGACACAGCACCAGCGCCTGCGGTCCTTCCCCGAACCGGCAGGCTACGGCATCGCCATGGGATGCGTCGACGGCTGGGTCGGCCACACGGGCGAACTGCCGGGTTACAACACGACGGTGTTTTACGACACGACGACAGACACGACGGTAGTCGTCCAGGCTAACAGCGACATCCCTTCGGGCGATTGCGGGGATGAGGACGTGCTACCGAATAACCCCGACGAACTTGCGTGCAGCTCGCCCGCTAGCCGCGTGTTTGAGGCGTTATCCGTCGCCCTCGGGCATCCGTTTTCTATGCCACCGACGGTTCCGGCAGAGTGAGCGTGTTAACATTGCAGCTCCATCCCAGCTGCTCCTCCCCCCTTCGCTTGGGCGCACTGGCACTGCTTTGCGCCTGTTACGCGGGCCCGGCCTTTTCACAGGGCTTGCCGAACGTCGACCGTATCCTCTCCGAGCAAACTGTCATTCTACAACGCTATGAACCGCCGCCACAGGTGGGCAGTGTCGCCATTGGCGTGCAGGACGAACGCGACAAGATCGACTTAGATCGCGCCAAAAGCATCCGTTTTCGCTTGAACTCGGTGCACATTGATGGCGCGCGGACTCTACCATTGCCGGCGTTGACGCCAATCTGGCAGGGCAAAATCAGCACCGAAATTACGCTAGCTGACCTTTACCGCATGGCAGATGCTGTTGACGCGGCCTATCTCGCTGCGGGCTATTTTTCCAAGACAGTGGTGCCGGTGCAGGATTTTTCTGACGGACAGATCCAGCTGCAGGTATTCGAAGGCTATGTCGACCGTATCGAGATCAACAGCAATATCCCCGGCATCGAGAACCGACTGTCCCCTTACCTGCAACGTATTCTCGACATGCACCCGATTCGGGTAAAGGCGGCCGAGCGCGAACTATTGTTAATGAGTGATCTTGCCGGACTGTCGATTGAAGGCACGTTTGTGCGCCCCGAAGGCGCGACGGGCGGCGGAGTGCTGCGGCTGGAGGTCGCACAGCATCGCAGCGCAGGAATGATCGGGCTCGATAATCTGGGGTCCGACGCCGTTGGCCCACTACAAATGGCCAGTATGGTGACCCTAAACGATGTCCTGCGCAGGTTCGAGACCACTAACCTAACCGGCGTCATCACACCGCAACACCCTGACCGGATGACACTGCTTCAAATGATGCAAAGCTATCCGATCAGCTCGAACGGGCTTAGCGCGGGCTATAGCGTTGTTTATCTGCGCCAACACCCCGACGGAGGAGCTGGTGCGCCAGACATCGATGTGACATCAGCCATAGGCACGGCGTTTATGTCCTATCCGTTTCTGCGGACGCTGGACAGGTCGCTCTGGGGGCAGGCTGAGCTGACGGTGCGTAACGATGACGTGGACGTTTTTGGCTCGGCCGCTGCCCGCAGCCGGATCCGCTGGGCGACGAACTCACTGCAATATAGCCAGAGCTTTGAGACCTCCGAGATCAACCTCGAAGGAGCGTTGAATCTCGGCACGAACTCGGATATTGATCTGGGCGCGGTGCCAGATGACTTCCACTTTGTTACCGCCGAACTGGACTACACACAGGCGCTCAGCGAGGCGACGACAATGACATTGTTGGCTCGCGGCCAGTACTCTGGCAGGCCCCTGCCGGGGGCTGTTCAGTTCGGCATTGGAGGCGAGACTTATGGCAGAGCCTTCGATAGCGGCACCATCTCTGGCGACAAAGGTGCAGCGGCCTCGGCCCGGGTAAGCCACGAGGTCGATATCGGGCTGGCACTCCTGCCCACGCTTTCAACCTCGGCCTTCGTGGATTACGGCGCAGCCTGGTCCGACGACGTCACCGGACACATGTATCTTGGCTCCTATGGAGTGGGCCTTGGTGGAACGTTAGAAGAACGGCTGAATTTCCAGGTTATCGGTGCGCTTCCTTGGACCCGTTCTGACATAGTGGACGACAAGGGGGGCAAACTAGTTTTCCAACTGGCAATGCCCTTCTGATCCGCTAGGAGGTATCGCCTCACCTGTCGCGCCACCCATCCCACAGGAGATCCTGACATGACCACATCGAAAGCCGCACGCCCCCTTCTGACCTCGGCCTTGAGCGCTCTTAGCGCTGCCGCCGCATTGCTTGCGTTCAATGCTCCGCTCCATGCGGAGACGCTGCCAGCCATCACCTTGCCGGACCCGGCGATCTCTCCTGCGCGGGTGAACCTATTGCCAGTGCCGCAGGCACGGATCGATGAGGCGGTCGCTTCGCTGGATGAGTTGGCACAGGATATGTTGGAGCGAACCGGGGTACCGGGCCTCGCCGTTGCCGTGGTACATGGGGAAGAGACACTGCTGATGCGCGGCTGGGGGCTACGGGCGGAGGGCGCGGAGGAACAGGTTGATGCGGATACGGTCTTTCTGCTCGCTTCGTTATCCAAATCTGTCGGAGCCACGGTGGTGGCCACGCAGGTTTCGCAAGGGACCGTCAGTTGGGGTGATCCGGTGCGCAACCACTTACCGTGGTTCGACCTGGGCGATCACTGGGTCAGCAATCATGTCACCATCGGGGATCTCTATGCGCACCGCTCGGGCCTGCCGGACCACGCCGGTGATGATCTCGAGGATATAGGCTATGACCGTCGCGCTGTACTGGAGCGGCTGGCGCAGCTGCCCATGGGGCAGTTCAGAGCCGATTACGCCTATACGAATTTCGGCCTGACGGCTGCCGCAGAGGCGGTAGCCACCGCAACCGGCAAGGACTGGTCAACGCTCTCGGAAGAGGCGCTCTATGGTCCGCTCGGCATGGAGGCAACCAGCTCGCGCCACTCGGATTACATGGCGCGCGATAATCGCGCCGCTAGCCATGTGCCGGATGCCAACGGCTTCCGAGTGGCAGACCTGCGCCAGCCCGATGCGCAAAGTCCGGCGGGCGGGGTAAGCTCCAGCGTGCGAGACATGGCGAAATGGATGAAGCTGGTGCTCTCCAACGGGCGCTTTGCAGAGCAGCAACTGATTGCGCCCGAAGCGCTCGTGCCCGCGCTTTCACCGCATGCCATCAGCAGCCGCCCCGGTGACGCGGCCGATCGGGCTGGTACCTATGGTTACGGATTTGGTGTCGGGGTGCGTCCATCTGGGCGTGTCGTGGTGAGCCATTCGGGCGCCTTCGCTTTTGGTGCGGCGACCTCCTATTCGATGCTGCCGGACCTTGGGCTTGGGATCATCGTGCTGACCAATGCCACCCCCACGGGTCTCCCCGAGGCGCTGACGGCCAGCTTTCTTGATCTGGCAGAGTTTGGTGTGGAACAGCGCGACTGGCTGGCGGCCTACGGGCCACGCATAGCACCGCTCTCTGCCCCGGCCGGAGATCTGGTGGGTGTGACACCTCCGACTGAGCCCACCGAGGCCCGACCTGCCGACGCTTATGCAGGGGACTATGGCAATGCCTATTTCGGGGCGGCTGAGGTGCGTGAGACCGCTGACGGTTTGGTACTCGAAGTTGGCCCCGCGCCACAGCACCTGCGGTTGACCCACTGGGACGGCGATCGCTTTGTCGCCTTCCCAGTGACAGAGAACCAACCAGAGGGCTCGGTTTCGCAGGTCGAATTCACCATGGGCGCGGATGGAAAAGCAGAAACGATGACCGTTGAGCATCTTAACGAGGCGGGCCTTGGAGAATTTCAGCGGCCATTTAGCTGAAAAGCTCTGTCACCCCTAACACTTAAACTAGCACTTAAACTAGTACTTAAACCTGTACCGAACTTGCTCAGCCAAATCGAGTCTGTAATCCAGTAAGGAAACTCACAAGGAAGTCTCATGGCTGAACAAACCAATGCAAACGTCTCCACCGAGGCGGCTTACGATGCGCGCCCCTCTTCTCATTGGACCGCCTGGGGGCAATGGCTGGCGCTATTCACCATGACCGTGGATCACCTTACTCGCTATGTGTTGCCGGGTGACTGGGATTTAAGTTGGGCAGGCTCGTCCATTGGCCGTATCGCATTTCCTCTGTTTGCGGCAATGGTAGCCTGGCACGGGCTGTTTAACACCCGCAACCCACTTCGCTACTCGCGCCGCATACTGATCATTGGTTTAGTAGCTCAGTTGCCTTATATGCTGATGCCACGCACGTCTGACGATTTTATTCTGAACGTCTGTTTCACGCTTGCCTGTGGCCTAGCGTTGGGTGCGTTGGTTCGCCAAGGTTGGCAGCACTATCAACAGCAGACGCTCGGGTTAGCCTGGCTAATGCTTGGAGCAGCGGTAGGCGTCACCGTTTGGTATTTGTTGGGCTTCTGGGTGGAGTACGGCCATAACGGTTTGCTACTGATTCCGCTATTAATGTTCGCCATGCAGGCACTTAACGAAACCCGCGACGCACTAAAATCGCGCTTGTGGGCAGGTTTAGCCGCGTTTCCCGCACTTTGGATAGCCGGTCAAATGAATGCTTCAGACATGGCAAAGTCGTTTACCGTTGGCACTTGCGTCGTAGTGTTCATGCTGGCAGCAGGCGCTGCCCAACGCGTGCCCCCCGTAGCCCTGGCGATGCCACGCCGTCTATGGCTTGCTTGGTATCCAGGTCACTTTGCTCTAATTGCGCTATGGCTGTTGCTTAGCGGCCAACTGGCAGGGTAATCAACGACGAAGCCGCCCTAATCGGGCGGCTTCGTGGTGATAGTCCATCAACGTTACAGTAAGCGTTCAAAACTCCACGCCACCGGCGGCGCATCAGGAAGCAATGCCTGACAAGCACGCACTTTTTCAAGCAGCTCGGCATGCGAGTCAGCGACGACATTGACATGTGCTAGCTTACGCCCTGCCCGCTCTTCCTTGTCATAGCGATGCAAGTGAGTATTGCCAATCGCCAACAGCGCGGCATTGTCACCTTCCTGGCCAATAACATTCACCATGCAAGTAGGCGCAATAGCTTGGGTGCTGCCGAGCGGTAGGCCTTGCACAGCGCGTAGATGGTTTTCAAACTGGCTAGTGACCGCACCGTCCATGGTCCAGTGACCAGAATTATGCACGCGTGGAGCCATCTCGTTAGCCAATAGACTGCCATCCCGCGTTTGGAACAGCTCCAACGCCATCACGCCCACGTAATCCAGCTCATCCAACAGCATGCGAATGTAGCTGTCGGCTGTCTCTTGAACGCTGGCAGCTAAATCCGGTAACGGCGCAACGGAATAGCGCAAAATGCCATCTACGTGTTGATTTTCCGCCATGGGATAAAACACCACATCCCCATCACGACCGCGCACGGCAATCATCGAGACTTCCCGTACAAAATCGACAAATGCCTCAACGATCAGCTGACGGTGACCAATGCTCTTCCATGCCTCTTCAGCCTGCTCCGGCGCTTTCAGCACCGCCTGCCCTTTACCGTCATACCCCTCTGTCACTGACTTGGCGACCACGGGGCAGCCCAATTCATTCGCTGCCGCTTCAAGCTGTTCGGCACTCTCAACGACGCGGTAAGCAGGTGTAGGAATGCCCAAGCGGTCGAATAAGGCTTTCTCTTCAACACGGTTTTGGCAAACGGCAATCGCTCGGCTTCCTGGGTAAACGGGTTTGTGCTGTTCGATTTGCTCAACCAGCGCTACGGGCAGATGCTCAAATTCATAGGTTACTACATCGACCTTATCGAGAAATTCCGCCAAATGCTGGTTGTTAGGATCGATAACCACGTCGCCAATGCCCGCACTCGGGTTGCCGGTTGTGTCTAAAAAGGTGAAGCGATTACCTAGCGGGTAGCCAGCCAATGCCAGCATACGACCAAGCTGGCCTGCACCGAGCACACCAATGTTCTTAGCGATGCCAGCGCTTTTCGAACTACCAGAGCTTTTCGAGATACCAGAATTCATGGCCAGGATTCCTTAGTTCGCTTCCGCATCGGGGCGAGGGTCTGGGTTATCCAGCACCATTTGAGTTTGCTCAGCGCGGAAAGCCTCGACCGCTTCACGCACGCTGGTGTCTTGCAAACCGACAATCTGTGCTGCCAACAAGCCTGCATTGGTCGCCCCTGCTTTACCAATCGCCAGTGTGCCAACAGCGATGCCACCGGGCATCTGCGCAATTGAAAGCAATGAATCCAAGCCTTTAAGCGCTTTGGATTCCACTGGCACGCCCAGCACTGGCAACGCCGTTTGGGAAGCCACCATGCCGGGCAAATGGGCAGCACCGCCCGCTCCCGCCACAATTACTTGCAAGCCACGTTCAGCGGCGCTTTTAGCATAGTCAAACAACAAGTCAGGGGTACGATGAGCGGAGACAACGCGGGTCTCATAAGGGACGCCCAGCCGCTCTAACATCGCCACCGCGTGTTCCATGACGGGCCAATCAGATTTCGACCCCATGATCACGCCCACTTTGGGTGCGCTGTTCGACATGCAAAAACTCCTCGGCCAAAGGGCCTACTAAAGCAATCAAGCGTTTAATGTGCCGTGTGCCGCAAGCGGCTCACCAGGAAATTAGAAGGCGCATAGTCTACCAGAGCTAGTCGCTTAGAGCGCGTTTGTAAATAGATCGAAATTTTAATCAAAGTAGCATTGAAAAGCGCGCGACTTGGCGGCATTGTGTGTTTGTCATTTCAGACTGATGGAGTCCCATGAGTACGGCATACTCAACTGCTCACGCAGAAACGCTAGATCCTCCGCGAAGCAGCCCTGACCTCGATGTCAGGGATTTAGAAAAACGTACGCGCCTAATGCGTATCATTACCCGCCTGATCGCCGTATCAGATCTGGGAAGTCGCGAAATAGCCCGCCGGGCTGGGCTTCCAGTACAAAAGATCAGCGACCTGCTCGCCGGAAGGCTAGAGCACCTAGATATTGATGAACTCAATGTCTTGCGTCGCACGTTAGAGCTGGAGACGCCATAGCAATAGTTGCTACCTAACGTAATCATTCATCCCATTTTTTTGCTAACAGGCTTGCCCGCTGGGTAGGCCTGTTTTTGTTTCAAAACAGCCAATTAGCGCTCCAGGATTAAGGGAGCATTAAGAAACCCTCGCTAACCCATTGACACGTATCAATTTTTTATAATACCAAAGGCGTAACCTTAGCGTATCTAGATCATTCGCTGTGAAACAACGGCTTGTTTCTATCAGCAACATCTTTATCAGCTAAGGAGGCGTTATGGACGCCGTTCGTCGGTCGTTGCTAGGCCAGTTGGCCCGACTAAGCGCGGGCGCTGCGCTAGTGCCGCTATCCAGTCTTGCTCAAGCTGGCATTAATCAGCAGCCTGCCCGCCGCGAGGGTGACCCTAGCAAACGCTACGGCATGCTAATCGACCTTCGCCAATGCATCGGCTGCCAAGCCTGCACGGTATCGTGCCATATCGAGAATGCTGCACCGCTTGGCCAGTTTCGAACCACTGTCTCTCAATACGAAGTGCAACACCAAGAAAGTGGTGAACTGGCAACGTTTATGCTGCCGCGGCTATGTAACCACTGCGAAAATCCGCCCTGTGTGCCGGTTTGTCCCGTTGAGGCGACCTATCAACAGCAGGATGGCATCGTTGTCGTCGATAGTGACCGCTGCGTCGGCTGTGCTTACTGCGTCAACGCCTGCCCCTACGATGCCCGTTTTATTAACGAACGCACTCAAACTGCCGACAAATGCACCTTCTGTGCTCACCGTTTAGAAGCAGGGCTACTGCCTGCCTGCGTTGAAAGCTGTGTGGGTGGTGCCCGCATTATTGGCGATATGCGCAATCCAGACAGCCAAATCAGCCGTCTGATCAACGAGCATCGCGACGCGCTCATGGTGCTTCAGCCAGAAAAAAACACCCTTCCCCAAGTGTTCTATTTAGGTATGGACGAACGATTCACTACACGCCCCGTAGCAGAACCCGTGGCGCTTGAAGTGCTCGACCCCCACGGCCAGGAGATGGGCTATGAATTCCACCATTGAACTACTCGCCCCACGCTATGACATCGCCTGGTATCCATGGGCAGTTCAGTACTTTTTTATGATTGCGGTCTCCTACGCCAGCCTTTGGCTGGCAGCGCCTGCACTGGTGTTTGGCAAGCAATCCTGGTTGCCTACAGCACGTCTGGCAATGATCGCCTGCGTCAGCACAACGCTAGTCGCACCCGTAGCCTTATTGGCGGACTTACACCAGCCACTGCGCTTTTGGCATTTCTACGCCTACGCCAATACGCATTCGTGGATGTCGATTGGCAGTGTGGTACTGCCGCTGTATCTGATCAGCGTTTTAGGCTTCGCCTGGCTGGCTTGGCGACCCGCGCTGCAGGCCCGGCAACAGGCAGCGGGGCTGAGCGGGTTGATTGCCAAGTGGTTGAGTATGGGCAGTGGCGCGACACCCAAAGCTCTGGTGACCCTGGTGGGATTAGCCGCGCTGTTACTCTCAAGCGGCATTATGCTCTACACCGGAGCGGAGCTAGCTATCGTCAAAGCCCGCCCGCTATGGAACACCATTTGGCTACCGCCCATGCTGGTAGCGAGCGGATTTATTGCCGCCGCTGGGTTAATACTGGTTCTCAACCGCGTAAGCAGAATCTGCGCGCCCGATGCCACCCGGCAGATGCTCTATGTCCTGTTAGCCTTCTGTGCGCTAGCGGGACTTATCGCGCTCAGTTGGCTGTTAGATGGTCTGAATGCCCACGTTGGCTCAGTGGCGGCGGCACTGGAATCTGTCCGTTTCAGCCCCTCTTGGCGCAGCACCGCACTTTGGGGTGGCCTTACCGGCGTAGCCCTATTTGCCAGCGTAGTATTTCTGTTAACGCGTTCGGCTCAGCGCCAGCCAGCACTGTTTGCCTGGGCATGGTTGCTAGGGCTAGTGGCTATCCACATGGGCTGGATGTTCCGTTGGGTAGTGCTGATGGATGTTCAACATGTGGCTCGTAACAGTGCAGGTTTCCATCACTACGGAATCCCTGCTGGCTCTTCCGGCATCTTAGGCATTGTTGGCACTTTCGGGCTATGGCTGGCGGCCATTTTATTGATCGAGCTATTTATTCCATGGCGACAGGCCCAACAAGGTAGCCAGCTACCAAGCAACGCCCAGGATGCATCTCGCGCCCCACTCACTGCTAACAAAGGAGCGCCTAGTCATGGCTAAGTCTGCTCAAGATCCCTCACGCCGTCGCTTTCTAAAAGGCGCAGCTGCCGCTGGTGGTGCCGCTACCTTTGCCGTGGGCTACGCCGACCCGTTGGCTAAAATGGCCAAAGGCATTACCGGCAGCGCAGGTGAAAAACCGCAGCATAATATTCATGGCAATTCGCTGACGCCTGAATATCGTGTCGATTTAGCGACCGGCGAACTAACCCTCGCCCCCGATCAACGGGTGGCTTTTACTATTTGCTACGGCTGCACCACCGAGTGTGGAGTGCGCGTGCGGGTCGATGACACGCGCGGCGAAGTACTACGAGTAGCTGGCAACCCCTATCATCCACTTTCTGCCGATGACCATTTGCCAATGCAAACGCCGGTGGCTGATGCATTGCGCAGCGTGAGTGCTTACCAAGAACACGGGCAAGTTAACCGCTCCACCGCGTGCGCCCGTGGCAATGCAATGATGAGCCAGATCACCAACCCGTTCCGTATTGATCACTGCCTTAAACGGGTCGGTGAACGAGGCAGTCGCGAGTGGCAAAAAATATCGTTTGAGCAACTTATCGAGGAAATTTGCGAAGGGGGTGACCTGTTCGGTGAAGGGCAAGTAGACGGTCTACGTGACATTCGCGACCACGACACGCTGATTGACCCCGACAACCCTGAGTACGGCCCCAAGGCTAATCAGTTGATGGTCATGGAAGCCACCGACTACGGACGCTCAGATTTACTTAAACGCTTCACCTTGAACGCTTTCGCGACCCGCAACTATGGCCACCATGGCGCATACTGTGGCCTAGCATTCCGCATGGGCTCTGGAGCAGTGATGAACAACATCGTCACTAATGCTCACGTAAAGCCAGATATACAGAACGCACGCTTTATCATGTATATCGGCTGCGCACCCAGCCAGGCAGGCAACCCGTTTAAACGCCAGGGCCGCTTGCTTGCACAGGCGCGCGCCGCCGGCACGCTGGAATATGTGGTAGTGGACCCCGCGTTGAACGCTGCGACTTCCCATGCCGCGGACAACAACCGCTGGGTACCGATCCGCCCTGGCACTGATAGCGCCTTTGCCATGGCAATTATTCAGTGGCTACTGGATAACGACGGTTATGCCAAAGAATTTCTTGAACTACCCGGTCAAGCCGCCGCCGATGCAGCAGGGGAAACCACTCACTCCAATGCCACCCATTTAGTGATTGATACCTTCGAGCACCCGCGCCGAGGCTACTTTTTGCGCGCCAGCGACCTTGGTTTTGCCGAGCCAGGTAGCGATACCGATATACCCGTCGTGGTGTCAGAGGGCGACCTGGCACTAAGCGAACAGGTAATGACCGCCGACCTGTTTGCCGAACGCCCAGTCACCCTGGCGGATGGCACGACTGTCACCGTCAAAACCAGCCTAGCGCTGCTGCGTGAATCCGCCAATCAGTACGATCTGGACACCTACGCTGAACACTGCGGTATTCCAAAGACAACGATTATCGAGCTTGCCCAACGTTATGCTAGCCATGGCAGAAAAGCCGCCGTTAACTGCCACGGCGGCATGATGTCAGGCAATGGCTTTTACGCCGCATTTGGCGTGCAAATGCTTAACTTGCTGGCTGGCAACTACAATATGAAAGGTGGTAGCGCAGTGGGCGGTGGAACCTATAGCGGCACCGGCGAAGGTCCCCGCTACGACCTCGCCAACTTCCCAGGCAAACGTGGGCCCCAAGGCGTGTTTCTCTCCCGCTCACGTTTTCCCTATGAGAAATCATCGGAGTACCAGCGCAAGCTCGCGACAGGCGAAACCCCCTATCCCGCGAAAGCGCCCTGGCGTTCATTGGCACCGCCAACGCTCACCGAGCATTTACCTTCCGCATTGGATGGTTACCCCTATCCGATCAAAGCGGTGATTGGCTGTATGGCTAATCCAATTTATGGTCAAGCGGGCCTGAAAGGGGTAATTGTCGATAAGCTGAAAGACCCCAAACGGTTGGGGCTATTTGTGGCCATCGATGGGTTTATCAACGAAACCAACCGCTATGCCGACTACATTGTGCCTGATTCGGTGATGTACGAGGTCTGGGGCTTTGCAGGCTCCTGGAAAGGCACGCTGGGAAAACTCTCCACCGCTTGCTGGCCAGTCGTTGAGCCCCGCCAGCAAAAAACCGCCGAAGGCGAGCCGGTTTCTATGGACAGCTTCTTTATCGCCGTTGCTAAACGGCTAGGGCTGCCGGGCTTCGGCGACAACGCCATTCCCGATACCGACGGCAATCTTCACCCGCTCAATCGCGCTGAAGATTATTACCTACGGGCGGCCGCCAACATTGCCTTTCAAGATGAACCACTGCCAGAAGCGAATGCCGAGGACATTGCCCATGGCGGCATTGCCCCGCTGCTGCCCAAACTCGAACGTACACTTAAAGCCGACGAGCGCGGCCGCGTTGCCTACCTTTACGCCCGGGGTGGGCGTTTCGAAGAGGCAAGCGAACACTTTGTTGGCGAGCACCTGAAACATCAGTGGAAAAAAACGCTGTGTGTTTATAACGAAGCGGTGGGCACCAGCATTGATACCACTAACGGGTTACCCAATAGCGGCGTGCCCTGTCACAAGTTGCCACAGCTCGCCAACAAGCAGCCTATGCGTGAGGTGTTTTCAGAGCAGGAGTGGCCGCTGCTAGCGTTTTCATTCAAGTCTAACCTGATGAACTCTTACGCCATTGGTAACGAGCGGCTAAGAATGATCAAGCCGTATAACCCTGTGCAAATGCACCGCCAAGATGCCGAGCGCTTCGGCATCCAGCATGGCGACACCATCCGCATTGAAAGCCCAGGCGGAAGCATAGTGGGGCTTGCGCTGGTGAGCGAAAGCGTTGTGCCCGGTGCATTGGGTATTGAACACGGCTACGGGCACAAAGATTTAGGTGCCACGCCACACATCATTGACGGTCAATCCCAGCCAGATATGCCCTGGATGCGCGCCGGTATCAATATCAACGACCTAGGCTTTCAAGACCCTACGCGCGAGATAGGCGGCACCTGGCTTGAACCGATTAGCGGCGCCAGCGTGCGCCAAGGCCTACCGGTAAGAGTGAGCCGCGTGTAAACCGGCTGGGGTAGTGATGCTACAGCGTGATCACTACCCCACCCAAGGCGATGACGATCACCACAATCCACGCCGGTAGCTTCCAGACGGTCAGCAGTAAAAAGCCCGTCAGCGCCAAAACAAATTCATAAGGCCCAATAATCGCGCTGGTCCATACCGGCTGATACAACGCCGCGCCTAAAATACCCACCACTGCCGCGTTAGCGCCGCGCATCAACGCCTGAGCGCTCTGCCAGCGGCGAAAATGATTCCAAAAGGGCAACACCCCCACCAACAGCAAAAAGCCAGGAATAAAGATCGCCAACAACGCCAGCAGCGCACCAACCACGCCATTCATACCGGGCAGTAGCGCGCCTAAGTAGGCAGCAAAGGTGAATAGCGGCCCTGGCACCGCCTGGGCAGCCCCATAGCCTGCCAAAAACTCATCTGCGGTAATCCAGCCGGATTGCACCACTTCCGCTTCCAGCAGCGGCAGCACCACATGCCCACCGCCAAATACCAGCGCGCCAGAACGATAAAACGCATCGGCCACCGCTAGCCACGCGGCGCTACCGGCCAACAACGGCAGCAAACCCAGCAGCGTCGCGAATAGCACTAAAGCGATAGTGCCTGCACGGCGGGATACCGGAAACTGCAGTGGCTCGCTGGGCGTAGCCGCGGCAACCATGCGGCACAGTGCCAACCCGGCGATACCGCCTAGCACAATCGCAGCTACCTGCCCCAGCGGCCCGCTGACCATGACCACTACAAACACCGCCGCCAGCGCAATCCCCACCCGGGTTTGATCGGGGCAAAGGTTACGCGCCATGCCCCACACCGCGTGGGCCACAATAGCTACCGCGACAACTTTTAAGCCATGAATAATGCCGCTGGCAATCGGGCCATCCAGTACCGCCGCGCCAAACGCAAACAGCACCAGTACAATGGCAGAAGGTAGCGTAAACGCCAGCCATGCCATGGCCGCGCCCCAAGGCCCGGCGCGCATTAACCCCAAAGCAAAGCCTACTTGGCTACTGGCTGGCCCCGGCAAAAATTGGCACAGCGCCACAAGATCAGCGTAAGCGCTTTCGCTTAACCACTGGCGGCGCTCCACAAAGGCCGTACGAAAATAGCCCAGGTGCGCCACCGGCCCGCCAAACGAGGTCAAACCCAAGGCCAAAAACGCCCAAAACACTTCGCTTACCCGCCCGTTAAGATGGTGCTTTTCAGCCATAGCGTAAGCTTCCCCGTGTGGACAAAAGACCTAATCTACTTATTAAAGCTGACACAGTGATGACAGTGTGCACGATCATCCGCAGGGGCTTCATCAACGCAGGTGCGCTGACGCTTACACCGCGCTACAAAATCTTCCTATTCAATGATTTAAGTAGCGCGTGGTAACGAATCTCGCGAGGCACGAGCGAATGAGGCACCCGCGGGCTGATACAGGCACCTTCACGTATTGATATGCAGGTTAATCGGTAACAGCACCGGTACTGGCAGAACTGACCAACTTGGCATACTTCGCCAACACGCCTTTGCGGTAGCGCGGTTCTGGCTGCTGCCAGGCTGCGCGGCGGCGCATCATCTCTTCATCGCTGATGTCCACTTCAATGGTGTCGGCTTCGGCATCAATGGTGATGGCATCGCCATCCTGAACCAGCGCCAGCGGGCCACCATCGAAGGCTTCCGGTGATACGTGCCCGACAACAAAGCCATGGCTGCCGCCAGAGAAACGCCCATCGGTAATCAACGCCACATCATTACCCAGGCCGCGCCCCATAATCGCAGACGTTGGCGTAAGCATTTCGCGCATGCCGGGGCCGCCTTTCGGGCCTTCATAACGAATCACCACCACATCACCCGCCACCACGGTGCCGTCGTTAATGCGCGCCTGGGCCTCTTCTTCAGAGCCAAACACCCGCGCCGAACCGCTAAAGCGCGTCCCTTCCTTGCCAGTAATTTTGGCCACTGCACCTTCCGGCGCCAGGTTACCAAACAGAATACGCAGATGGCTTTCAGCTTTAAGCGGGTTACCCAGCGGCGCAATAATCTGTTGATCCATAGGATAAGGCTCAACCTCTTCCAGGTTTTCGGCCAGCGTTTTCCCCGTCACTGTTAAGCAGTCGCCGTGCAGCAATCCAGCATCCAGCAGAATTTTCATCAGCGGCTGAATGCCACCAATCGCCACCAGCTCACTCATCATATAGTGGCCACTGGGACGCAGGTCAGCGACTACCGGCACGCGCTTGCCGATCTCGGTGAAGTCGGCAAGGGTCAGTTCCACGCCAATGGTGCGCGCCATGCCAATCAAATGCAGCACCGCATTGGTAGAGCCGCCCAGCGCAATCACCACGGTAATCGCATTCTCAAACGCTTCGCGGGTCATGATGTCAGAAGGCTTGATATCACTGGCCAACAGTGCCAGCACGGCCTCGCCTGCCGCTTTACAGTCATCGCGCTTGTCTTGGGAAATGGCGTTCTGCGCCGAGCTACCCGGCAGGCTCATACCCAATGCTTCAATGGCAGATGCCATCGTATTGGCGGTGTACATACCGCCACAGGAACCCGGGCCAGGAATCGCGGTTTCTTCGATATTTTTGAGTTCAATCAGGTCAATATCACCACGGGAGTGTGCGCCCATCGCCTCAAATACCGACACGATATCGGTATGGCCCTTGCCGGGCATAATGGTGCCGCCATAAACAAACACGCTGGGGCGATTCAGACGCGCCAAGCCCATCACGCAACCCGGCATATTTTTGTCACAGCCGCCAATCGCCACCAGCCCATCAAAGCCTTCACAGCCCGCCACGGTTTCAATGGAATCGGCAATCACCTCGCGGGAAACCAGCGAATACTTCATGCCTTCAGTGCCGTTAGCAATACCATCGGAAATAGTGATGGTATTAAAGATCACCCCTTTACCACCCGCCGCGTCGGCACCGTCACGGGCGAACTCGGCTAACTCACCAATGTGGCTATTACACGGAGTCACCATGCTCCAGGTAGAGGCAACACCCACCTGGGGCTTAGTAAAGTCATCATCGTTAAACCCCACCGCCCGCAGCATTGCGCGGCTAGCTGCCTTGCCAGGGCCATCCACCACCTGGGCTGAATGGCGGCGGGTATTATTAGTAGGCTCGGTCATGGGGAATTCCTCTTTGCTTGACTCACATCGCGTTACGCACGGTATCCACATAGCTTGGCGATGCCATGGCGTTCACGCAAGCAAAGATGAAAAACCCAAGTGACTCACTTATGGCGTACTATGTACGTTAAATAGCTGTTTTATGCCGCTGAGCCTGAACAGACAGCTCAAATCCGCAAGCATCCGCATAGCGCTGCAGCGTTTTCCAACCGGGATTGCTATCTCCACGCTCTAGCCTACTGATGTTACTTTTCTGGGTATGCAAGCGCTTGGCTAACTCCTCCTGAGTTAAGCCAGCACGCTGACGCATAGAAATAAGCGTTGTCGCCAGCTCAAACTCTGGCGCCAAACGTTCATACTCTGCTTTCACCTCAGGGTTTTGAAGCGCCTGCTCTTTCAATGCTTTTAAGTTAATCACGACTGCACCTCGCGCTGTCTTGATCGAGCCAGCATCAGCGCCTGACGAGGCGTTTTTTGGCTCTTTTTGACAAATGCATAAAGAATCACGACCTGTCGTCCATGCACATAGCAAAACAAAGAACGCCCGATGCCCTCTTTCGCCTTTGCTCTAATTTCGAAAAGACCATCGCCCATCGACTCTGTATGCGGTGGCCCCAAGTTCGCGCCATGCTCCTCTACCATTTCCAGCAACCGGAGCATTCTAGCTTGTATTTTTGGCGGCATGCCGAGAATCTCTTTCTCCACGCCGGGGTAAAAACTAACCTGCCATTCCATAGCCAAGCTCCGGTCAAGTTATCTTTTATGATAACTCAGCTTCTGTAAAAGTTCCTAACTCTGATGCACGCGAGTTCCTTTAACTTATGGCACCATAGTGCTACGCGCTATTCCCAATGCCTAATGCCGCGAAGGAACACCAACGCATGTCTGCCAATTCACACTGCTCACCAACACCGTTCTCGCCAACGTCGCTTACCCCTGGCTTTATGGTGGTGCACGCTAACCGCCTGGAAGACTTGCGCGGGCTGGCGGTGCAGTGGATGCGCTTGCATCCATTGGGGCCACTGGAAAACGAGACCATTCTGGTGCAGAGCAACGGCATTGGGCAGTGGTTAAAGCTGGCGCTGGCGGAAGACCCGGAAAACGGCGGAGCGGGCATCGCCACCGCGCTGGATGTCATGCTGCCTGCACGGTTTCTATGGCAGGCCTACCGCACGGTGCTCACCCACGTAGATCAAGATGGCGACGCGGTGCCTGAAACCTCGCCGTTTGATAAATCGCGCTTGGTGTGGCGGCTACTGCGCCTGCTGCCCACGCTAGCGGGGCAGGAAGTGTTCGCGCCGCTGGCCCAGTTCTTGGAAGTTGACCGCGACCAGCGCAAGCACTACCAACTGGCCGAGCGGCTGGCGGATTTGTTCGACCAGTATCAGGTCTACCGCGCCGACTGGCTGGATGCCTGGGCCAACGGTAACGATGTACTGATCACTGCTCGGGGCGAACCCCGCCCGCTGGAAGAGCACCAGCGCTGGCAGCCTGCGCTATGGCGCATTCTGCGCGAAGATGTCGCCGCCACCCAAGGCGATGCAGGCCTTAACAGTAGCCGTGCCCAGGTGCATCGGCGCTTTTTGAAAGCGACAGAACAGCTGGAAGGCCAGCCCTGCCCGCGCGGTTTGCCTCGGCGGCTGATTATTTTTGGTATTTCATCGCTGCCCCAACAAACCCTGGAAGCGCTGGCGGCGCTCTCTCGCTGCTGCCAAATCGTGCTGTGTGTGCACAACCCCTGCCAGTTCTACTGGGCAGATATCATCGAGCACAAAGATTTACTGCGCGCCAACCGCTACCGCCAGCGGCGCAAAACCGGCATGCCCGAAGCGTTGGATGTACTGGGCACTGGCGACGCCGACGATGCCCTGCATCTGCACGCCCAGCCGCTACTCGCCGCCTGGGGCAAGCAGGGCCGCGACTACCTGCGCCTGCTGGATGAACACGACGATTCGGGCAATTATCAAACCTTGTTTGAGCAGCAGGCGTTGCGGATCGATATGTTTGAGCCGTTTAACGGCGTTGATCGCGATTGCCTGCTCAGCCAACTGCAAGATGATATTCGCGAGCTGCGCCCCGTGGCAGAAACCCAAACCCACTGGCCCGCGCTTAGCTCGGCAGATGACTCCATGGTGTTTCATATTGCCCACGGCCCTCAGCGGGAAGTTGAGATCCTCCACGACCAGCTGCTGGCCGCCTTCAGTGCCGACCCTGAGCTGCGCCCGCGGGATATCATCGTCATGGTGCCAGATATCGACCGCTACGCGCCGCATATCGCCGCAGTGTTTGGCCAGCTACCAAGCGACGACCCGCGGCATATTCCCTACACGCTTTCCGACCAAGCCAGCCGCCACCGCCTGCCTCTAATGATTGCCCTGGAAAAGCTGCTGCGCCTGCCAGAGCTGCGCCTTTCAGTCAGCGACTTACTGGATCTGCTAGATGTACCCGCTCTGCGCCAGCGCTTTGGGCTGGAAGAGCGCGACCTGCCGGTACTAGAGCGCTGGATGGAAGGCGCTGGAATTCGTTGGGGGCTGAATGCCAAGCAGCGCCAGACTCTCGAGTTACCCGGCGGGCTAAGCCAAAACACCTGGGCGTTTGGCCTGCGCCGCTTGCTGCTGGGCTACACCGTGGGCGAAGGCCACGCATGGCAAGGTATCGAGCCGTTTGACGACATCGGCGGGCTGGAAGCGGGCCTTGCCGGGCCGTTAGCCACCTTGCTGGAAAAGCTCGAAGAGACCTGGGAAACCTTCTGCCAGCCCACCGATACCGCCAACTGGGTAGCGCGGCTACGCACGCTGCTGGAAACCTTCTTTCTTACCGACGACGCCCAAGAAAGCGTGATGCTCACCAAGCTGGAAAACGGCTTGCAGCAAATGCTGGAAAGCAGCGAGGAAGCCCAATTAAACGAACCGCTGCCGCTCTCCATGGTGCGCGAACACTGGCTGGCACAGATTGATGAACACAGCCTTTCCCAGCGCTTTCTAGCCGGCGCGGTTAACTTCGCTACGCTAATGCCCATGCGCGCCATTCCGTTTAAGCGCGTGTGCCTGTTGGGCATGAACGACGGTGAGTACCCCCGCTCTCAGCCACCGCTAGATTTTGATTTAATGGGCAGTGACTACCGCCCCGGTGACCGCTCCCGCCGGGAGGATGACCGCTACCTGTTTTTGGAAGCGCTGCTCTCCGCCCGCGACCAGCTCTACATAAGCTGGGTCGGCAGAAGCCAAATCGACAACACCCCGCTACCGCCTTCGGTGCTGGTCGGCCAGCTGCGTGACCATTTGGAAGCAGGCTGGCAGATCGAGAACGGCACGCCGCTGCTGGAAGCGCTAACTACCGAGCATCCGCTGCAGCCGTTTAGCCGCGCTTATTTTGATACCAACACGCAAGTCACGCGACTGTTTACCTATGCGCATGAATGGCGCGAGGTACACGCACCGCGCACGCCTCAAGCTGCCCAATCCACACTTCCCCCACCGGAAAACATCCCGACCAGCCTGACGCTTGGCCAGTTAGGCCAATTCCTGCGCGAGCCAGTACGCGCCTTCTTCAATACCCGGCTGGGGGTGTATTTCGAGCAGGAAGCGATTGCCGAGCTAGACGAAGAACCGTTCGCCCTGGATGGCCTGCAAAACTGGCAGTTGCAAGACCAACTGATCGCCGCCCAGCGCCACGCCATTGACCGTGGCGAGCCACGCATTGAAGCACTGCACGCAGCCCTTGAACGTTTTCAGGGCCAAGGCGTATTGGCCATGGGTGCCTTTGGCGAGCGCATGCGCGATGCCTTAGCAGAACCCATGGAAGCCCTGTTCAGCGACTACGAAGAAGCCCTGGACGCTTGGCCGATTGCGCTAGGTGACCCAGCAGCCATTCACCTGGAAGGCAGTAACGGTATTACGCTGGAAGATTGGCTGGGCGAGCTACGCCAGGATGACGCGGGCAACCGCTGCCGCCTGCTATTACTCAGCAGCAGCCTGATTAAGAACAGCAAGTACCAGTGGCATCTGCTGCTACGCCACTGGGTTGCCCACCTGGCTGGCAATCTCAGCGGCCCGATGACCACCCAACTACTTTCCAAGGCCGGCAATATCACCCTGGAACCTATCGCTGCCGACATCGCCCACGCCCATCTGGAAACCCAGCTAAGCGCCTGGCAACACGGCCTGGAAGTGCCGCTTCCGCTAGCCCCCCAGGCCTCTTTTGCGTGGCTGACAAAACTGGGCACACCTGACATTGCGATTGAAAAAGGCACGGAAAGCGACGCCTACGCCGCAGCCGAAAAAGTCTATGAGAGCGGATTTAAAACCATCGGCGAAGCCGACCAGAGCCCTTATCTCGGCCACCAATGGCCCCGCTTCGAGCGGCTATTTTTCGACCGCACCGCCAACGAAAAGCACACCTTTGCCGAACTCACGGAAGCGCTGTACGCCCCGCTGTTTTACGCCGTGAAAGGTAATGCGAAGAAAGACAATGGGAACAAAGATAACGCCAAGAAAGCGGCATCGTAATGCGTTAAGCGCCTCGTCTAGCCCCTATTCAAGCTCAACCGTGCCCATGGGGTGATCAGGGTTTACTCCCTTTCTGCTTGGCACGGCTGTTTTGCTGCGTAAGGCGCTTTTGCTGCTCAGGCCTTCGCCCAGTCTGGCGAGCCAATGCGATGCGCATAAGACGTTGAAACGTCGGGCACTCCAGATGACTCGGCGCAGTGCAGGTCGCCACATGACGCAAACCGTCACGAAGGGCTGTCAGTTCGTTAATGTGGCGGTCGAGAAGATCTGCCTTAGCACTCACCGCTTCACGGTCGATTTCCGGCTGCCGTTGCGTGCCAAGCATGTCGCGCATCTCGGCCAGAGAAAAACCCGCGACCTGCCCCAACGCAATCAGCGACAAGCGTGTTAAAACGCTGGTCTCGAAAACCCGCCGCAGACCATTGCGCCCTACCGACCTAATCAGGCCAACTTCCTCGTAATAGCGCAATTTCGAGGCAGGAATACCGCTTTTTCGAGACAGTTCGGAAATATCGAGCATGGCACTTGACTTAAAGTTGACTTGAAGTAATAGGCTACAACGCTTCTCCCTTACGTATCCACCCACACTTCTAGCCACACTGCTATTTACACTGCGAGGAGTCTAACAAGCATGCCTGTTTTCAATACGCAAAGCCGCCCATACGCCGTTGCTAAACCGTTAACAAAAGCAATGATAGCAAGCACAGCGACGACCGGGGCAAAAATGCCAGGAGCGCAGCAATGAATGGGCTGCTGACCGATGCGCTACTGCTCGGCCTAGGAGCAACCGCTTTTATGGACATAGTCGCGCTGCTGCAGAAGCGGCTGCTGGGTATTCCCTCGCTGAATTACGCCATGGTCGGGCGTTGGCTGGGGCACTTGCCGAGAGGCAGGGTCATCCACCGACCTATAGGTGAAAGCGCCCCGATTCGGGCAGAAATGGTGCTAGGATGGCTGGCGCACTACCTGATTGGCATCGCTTTTGCGATCATATTCTTAGTGCTGGTTGGGCCAAACTGGCTGGCACGCCCCACACTCATAGCTGCATTAGGCTTCGGTGTGATAACGGTAATTGCGCCGTTTCTAATCCTGCAGCCGGGTATGGGCGCAGGGATTGCCGCCCGCAAGACGCCGCAGCCAACCACCGCCAGGCTGCGTAGTCTTTTCGCGCACGCCAGTTTTGGCGCTGGCCTATGGGTGGCAGGCGTCCTAGTGATGCGGGTTCTTTAGGCCAGCATAAAACCGGCTTAAATACTCGTCTCGCTTAACGAGAGTATCCGCTTTGCTAACGAAATCATCTCCGGGTCGCCGGTATGCTTATCCGGCACATCGGAGAGTTTGATCACCGGCAGCCAGCCCTGCCCTTCGGGGCGCGCCTCGACCATTTTGATCACCATATTCATCGGCTCAGCGCCGACATCGTTAGTGAAGTTGGTGCCGATGCCAAACGCCATCCCAATCCGTTCCTGACAAAACGCTTGGATGCGCTCGACTTTTTCCGGCGTTAAGGCATCCGAAAAAATGATCGTTTTACTCAGCGGGTTAATACCCAGGCGTTCATAGTGCGCGATGGTTTGGGAGGCAAATTCAATCGGGTCGCCGCTATCATGGCGTACGCCGTCGAACAGCTTGGCAAACTTTTTATCGAAGCTGTCGAAGAAAGCGGACGATGTGAAGGTGTCGGTTAGGGCAATTCCCAAATCGCCACGATACACATCCACCCAATGTTCTAGGGCAAGACTGTTAGCCATTTTGAAGCCGAAGCGGGCACCATGGAACATAAACCACTCGTGGGCGTGGGTGCCTATCGGCTTCACGTCGTGACGCATGGCCAGCAGTACATTACTAGTGCCGCTAAAGGCTTCACCACCATAGTGACGCAGCGCTCCCACCACTCGATCATGAACCTCAAATGAGAAACGGCGACGCGTGCCGAACTCGGCAATTTTCAGCCCTAAGCGGCGATAAAGCTCAATCTTCTCCTGGGTGCGTTGCTCGATCAGGGCATCGTCATCATGGGTCACCGAGACGCCACGTAGCCGATACCAAAGTTCGCTGATCAACGCCATCAGCGGCACTTCCCATAAAATCGTGCGGTACCAAGGCCCCTCGATAATCACCGAAAGCTCACTGCCCTGCTGCTCGATGATTACCTCAGAGGGTTCGTAGCGAAAGCCGGCCAGAAAATCGAGATAGGTCGGGTCAAGATAAGGGCAGGTAACTTCCAGGTAGCGCTTTTCCTGGTCGGTTAGGCGAAGCGTCACCATTTTATCGACCTCGTGACGAAGCGCAGCACCAAAGCCTTCAGGAAACGCGTGCTGGCCACGATTGATGAATGCGTAGCGTGCATGTGCATAGGGAAAGCGTTTGATCACGGCGTTCTGCATCGTGATCTTGTAGAAGTCATTGTCCAGAAGCGAGGTCAGCATGAGATCCCTTCGTGTGAGTGAACCGAAGCCGCTGGTAGCGTAAACTGAGCGTCCTAAGAGTGGCTTGGCGACAAGATTATCAGGTGGCGGGGCACTCATACAGTCTAGGCCCCGCGCTGGGGCGCTTTACTTTCGGAGACCCGTGATGAGTCAGCCCGCCCCGCTTAACCCACTTACGCTACCGCTTCACGGCAGCCGCCTGATTGAAGCCAGCGCGGGCACGGGCAAAACTTTCACCATCGCGCTGCTCTACGTGCGCCTGGTGCTGGGCGGGCAGCACAGCGAAGACCACAGCGCCTTTGTGCGCCCGCTCACCCCGCCGGAAATCCTGGTCGTCACCTTCACCAATGCTGCCACCCAGGAACTGCGCGAACGTATCCGCCACCGGCTGGTGGAAGCTGCAGCGGTGTTTAGGGCCATTGATGATGCTGGTTCAGACTCTCTGCTCATCCAACTCCGCGAGCAATACCCCGAAGCCACTTGGCCCGCCTGCGCCCGACGCCTGGAGCTAGCCGCCGAATGGATGGACGAAGCCGCCGTTTCCACCATCCACAGCTGGTGCTATCGCATGCTGCGCGAACACGCCTTCGATAGCGGCAGCCTGTTCTCGCTCAACCTGGAAAACGACCAGCGCGAACTGGAGCAAGAAGTGGTGCGCGACTACTGGCGCACCTTCTACTACCCACTGGATGCCGACGCCCTGGGCAGCATTACTCGCTACTGGAAATCACCGGATAAACTCCACGAAGATGTACGCAAGCTGCTCCACGAAAGCGACGCCCTCGGCAGCCAACGCCCCGCGCCAGCCGACACATTAAGCGCTGCCGAAGCCGAACGCAGCGCCACATTAGGCACGTTAAAAGCCCCCTGGCACGCTTGGCTAGATGAACTGGTGCCCGCACTGGAAGAGGCCGCCAAACGTAAAGCCTTCAAAGGCCAAAGCTTCAACGCCAAAAGCCGCGCCAGCTGGCTTGGCGCACTGCGCGAATGGTGCGAAAGCGACCTTGAGCGCCCCGCGTTGACACCCGCCGCCTGGAAACGCCTAACCCCAGACGGCATGGCTGAGATATGGAAAGACGGCACGCCACCCTGCCCAGCCGCCTGGGAAGCGTTGGCGGATATGCCCGCCGCCCTCAACGCCTTACCTGAACCGCGCAACGACCTGCTGATTCACGCCGTGCAGTGGTGCAAAGTGCGTATGGAGCGCGAGCAGGAACGCCGCGCTGAAATGGGCCCCAACGACCTGCTCACCCATTTAGACCGCGCCCTGCAAGGCCCCAACAAAGATGCCCTGGCAGCGCAGATTCTGCGCCAGTTCCCCGTGGCGCTGATTGATGAGTTCCAGGACACCGACCCAATTCAGTACCGCATCTTTAACGCGGTCTATGACGTCGCCAACCCCCGCCGCGACGCCGCTATGCTACTGATCGGCGACCCCAAGCAGGCCATCTACGCCTTTCGCGGTGCGGATATCTTTACCTACCTGCAAGCCCGCCAAGACACCGCAGGACGCCACGTTACGCTGGGCACCAACTTCCGTTCCAGCCGCGCCATGGTGGAAGCCGTCAATCACTGCTTCCACTACGCCGATCAGCACCCGGCTGGGGCGTTTCTATTTCGCCAAGCAGACGGCGAAAACCCGCTGCCGTTCTTATCGGTAGATGCCAAAGGCCGCGACGAACAATTGGTCCACCAAGGCCAGCCGCTGCCCGCCATGACGCTCTGGCCGTTAACAAGCGAAGAGCCACTTTCCAAAACTGCCTACCAAACCGAGATGGCCGAGCGTTGCGCCTCTTATATGGTGGAACTGCTCGCGGAAGCTCAAAGTGGCAATAAACAAGGCCAAAGCGGCTTCCAGAAAGTCGACCACCTAAGCCCGCTAAAACCTTCCGATATGGCAGTACTGGTCAACGGCCTGCAGGAAGCCCGCGCCATTCGCTTAGCGCTGGCCAGCCGTGGAGTAAAGAGTGTTTACCTTTCCGACCACGACAAGGTGTTCAGCTCGCCCATGGCGAAGCAGGTAGAGCGCTGGCTGCGCGCCTGCGCCGAGCCACTGGCTAGCTCCCGACAGGCCGAAGCCCACCTGCGCGCCGCTTTGGCCACACCAGTGCTGGGGCTCAGTTTGGCCGACCTTGATCACCTGCAACAAAACGAACTGGCTTGGGAAGCGCGGGTGGAGCAATTCAGCCACTATCATCGCCTATGGCAGCGCCAGGGTGTGCTGCCGCTGGTACGCCGCATGATGGTGGATTTCGACATTCCCGCCCGCCTACTGGGGGAGTTCGAAGAGGGTGAGCGCTTGCTCACCGACCTGCTGCACTTGGGAGAATTGCTGCAGCAAGCCAGCGCAGAACTGGATGGCGAACACGCGCTGATTCGCTTTCTGTATGAAGCCATTGCCGACCCGGAAAGCCATGGCGACAGCCACAAGCTGCGCCTGGAAAGCGATGCGGATTTGGTCAAAGTGGTCACCATCCACAAATCCAAAGGGCTTGAGTATCCGCTGGTATTCCTGCCGTTTATCGCCAACCACCGCCCGGTGAGCGATAAAGACATACCGCTGCGCTGGCACGACGCCCACGGCAACCTTCAGCTCAGCCTAAGCGCGGATGAAGAAACCCTGGCCACCGCCGACCGCGAACGTTTAGGGGAAGACCTGCGCAAACTGTACGTAGCGCTCACCCGCGCCCGCCACGCGACTTGGCTGGGGCTAGCCCCGCTGCAAGGATTGGAAAATAGCGCCCTCGGCTACCTGATTAGCGGCGGAAAAACGCTGGCACCGGCCGAGCTAACCAGCGCGCTGGAAGCGCTGGCACACGGCAGTGAGATTGCTGTCAGCGAGCCACCGGCACCCACTGCCCAGCGCCTTGCTCTCTCTGAACACAGCGCCGCGCTTGGCCACGCCCGCACGCCCGCGCGCCCGGCCAAGGAACACTGGTGGATTGCCAGCTACTCGGCGCTGCGCCTTTCCGGCACGCTCACCGCCCCCACGGCCACGCCACTGGAGCCCACCACCGCCCAGGAAGCCACCGCGTTTGAAGTATTGGATGAGCCGCAGGAACTATCCCAGTTGGCCCAGCAGGAAACATTTCATCTGCATAAATTTCCCAGGGGGCCAGGGCCGGGCACTTTCCTGCACGGGCTGTTGGAATGGGCAGGCAGACAAGGTTTTGCAGCCGCTGCTAACGATCAAGATTCACTCAACGATATGCTATGGCGGCGCGTGCAGCTACGCGGCTGGCAAACATGGCAGGAACCGCTGGCTGGCTGGCTTTCAGCGCTGCTCACCACACCGTTACCGCTGGCCGCGCCGAATCAACAAAGCGTCGCGCTCACTGAACTCACCAGCTACCAAGTAGAGCTAGAGTTCTGGCTAGCCGCCAAGCGGGTCAACACCCAAGCGATTGATGCGCTGGTAAGCAAGCACTTACTGCCAGGGGTTGAGCGCCCAGCGCTGGATGCCGATACCCTAAACGGCATGCTCAAAGGCTTTATCGATTTAGCCTTCGAGCACCAAGGGCGCTTTTATGTGTTGGACTGGAAATCGAACTATTTAGGGCCCAATGACAGCGATTACGAACCGGAAGCCTTGCGCCATGCGCTGCTGGCCAAGCGCTACGACCTCCAGGCCGCGCTTTACCTGCTCGCCATGCACCGGCTGCTAAAAGCGCGCCTGCCCGACTACGACCCGCACCAGCACTTGGGCGGTTCAATGACGGTATTTCTGCGCGGCAGCCGCAGCCCAGGGCGCGGGGTATTTTCCGAGCCCGCCCCGGTTGAACTGATCGAAGCACTGGATAGCCTGTTTTCAGGCGCATCGTTTTCAAGCCCCGCACAGGAAGCGACGGTATGAGTAAGCCCAAAGACACCCACACCTTCGACCTGTTTGGCGATGCCGTTGAAATACAGGATGCCCAGCCTTCAATGGCCCCCGCGCCAGTAAGCGCTCACCCTGCGTTAAGCGATACCGGTGAATTACTAACCCTATGCGAGCGCTGGGTAGCAAGGGGATGGCTGCGCGATTTAGACCGCGCCCTGGTGCGCTTTCTAGCGGCAGAAGCAGCGGATGCCCCCGCGCTGCTGCTGTTAGCCGCCGCCCTGGCCAGCCACCAGCTAGGCCGAGGCCATGTGTGTCTGGATTTAACCGCCACGCTTAACGCACCAGATTTCGCCCTTTCGCTACCGCCCGAAGGGGATGATTTAAGCGACCCGCCACCACTGCCCAGCGACGTGCTGGCAACGCTCACGCTAAGCGAATGGCAAGCTGCGCTGCATCACCCACTGCTTACCAGCGAAGGCCCCGGCAACACACCGCTGGTGGTAGTGACCACTCACTCAGGTTCAGACACGCGGCTCTACCTACGCCGCTACTGGCAGTATGAGCAAACCCTGCATCAGCAAATCGCCACACGGTTAGCGGCGACGGGTGACGACAGCCCCTTCGATCTTCTCCCCAAGACGCTGAACGTTTTGTTCAAGCCCAGCGACGACCTCGACTGGCAAAAAACCGCCTGCGCGCTAGCCGCCCGCAACCGTTTCGGAATTATTACCGGCGGCCCTGGCACCGGTAAAACCACCACTGTGGTGCGCCTGCTCGCCCTGCTGCAAACGCTGCAGTTGGCCCACTCACCCAGCCAACCGCTGCGCATTCGCCTAGCCGCCCCCACCGGCAAAGCCGCCGCCCGCCTGAATGAATCCATCGCCGGGCAGGTAAGCAGTTTGCCATTGGCAGAGTTAGAAAAACTCTTAACGAATGGCCTTATAAGCGAAGACCAGGCAAGCGACCAACCGCTCATAGAGATTCCTACGGAAGTGACAACACTGCACCGCCTTCTGGGTGCAAGACCCGACACCCGCCACTTCCGCCACAGCGCCGCCAACCCGCTAGCGCTGGACGTGCTGGTGATCGACGAAGCTTCGATGGTGGATATCGAAATGATGGCCGCCGTGCTGAGTGCCCTGCCCGCCAATGCCCAGTGCGTGCTGCTGGGGGACAAAGACCAGCTAGCCTCGGTAGAAGCTGGCTCGGTACTCGGTGATTTATGCCGCCGTGCCGAAGCCGCCCACTACACGCCGGAAACCGCCCAATGGCTGGAAAGCGCCACCGGCCAGCCGCTGCCACCAGAGTACCTGGATGCTGAAGGCCAGCCGCTCGACCAAGCCATTACCATGCTGCGGGTAAGCCACCGCTTTAACGAACACAGCGGCATCGGCCAGTTGGCCCAGGCGATTAACCAGCCCAGCCATGCCCAAACTGATCGGGAAAAACAGCAGTCCGTTAACGCCGTGCTGCGCCATGGCTACCCAGACCTGCACTACCTAACGCTTGCAGAGGACACCGCGCTGGATAAGCTGTTCATTCACGGCAGCGCGGATAAGTTTCTGAATGGCGGCGAAGGCCGCACCAACCACAAACATGACCCCATCTCCCCGCCCACCGGCTATCGCCATTACCTAAAGGTGCTAAACGCACAGCGCCCGCGTGGGGAATCGTTTGAGGACAACCCTGCGACCTATAACGCCTGGGCCTTTGATGTGCTAAGTGCCTACAGCCACTTTCAACTGCTATGCGCGCTGCGCAAAGGCCCCTGGGGAGTAGAAGGTTTAAACCTGCATATCGCCAAAACCCTACGCAGCGAAAAGCTACTTTACGGCAGTGACTACACGCTGGAAAAAGGTTGGTATGAAGGCCGCCCGGTACTGGTCACTCAAAACGACTACGGCTTGAAACTAATGAACGGCGATATCGGCATCACCCTCGCCGTGCCGGATCCCCGCAATCCGCAACAAAAGCTGTTGAGAGTTGCCTTTCCTTCATCAAGTGCCACGAGCGATGCCGATAGCCTCATCCGCTGGGTGCTGCCCTCCCGCCTGCATGCAGTAGAAACCGTATTCGCGATGACAGTACACAAGTCTCAAGGCTCGGAGTTCCTGCACACCGCCCTGCTGCTACCGCCCACCATCAACCCGATCCTCACCCGCGAACTGGTCTATACCGGCATCACCCGCGCCCGCGACTGGCTCACGCTAGTGGAAGCCAAACGCGAGGTGTTGAATGAGGCGGTTACTAGGGAAGTGATGAGGGTTAGTGGGATGTAGAAGGTTGTAATCAAAACCGACATTAGCGGTGGCAATACCGACCTTCGGCAGGAGAGGTCTTTGAGGTAGTGCTGATTAACGCCTGCATTTGCGGCTGGTTGGTTTGGAGCTCAGAGAAAAACCAGTCCGACAACATGCGCTCGTTATGTCTGACGTCTAAACGCATGGGAAAGGTCTCTTTGCAAACCATTGAAAACTGATTCTGTTTCATCAAAATCTTCCGGTGAAAATAAGCGCGATTCCTTTCCAGATCTACTACCAGTTATTTTGTGAGTAATTCTCCAAAATATTTGCCTCCCCCTAGACTCGATTACTTGAAAGCCTACTTGATAAGTTAAGTCCCACTTATCACTGTTTCGTCGCCAACGATGTTTGCCGATTGCAACTGGCTCTGTAATGACCGTATAAAAAACATCGTTCCGATAAACGTTATAGCCCTTGCTGATCAAGATGTTCGCACCTAAGTCCAGATAATAGAAGCCATCGACAGCATCGTTGTATGCGATTGGCTCAAACTCAAACATAAATGGATCTGAACTCTTCGCACCCGGTCCAGAGCAACCAGATAAAATGGCGAGAAATGCAGCAACGCAGAGAGTTCTAACCCTTTGGTTCATCTTCACCCCCGTTTTTAAAATAGTACCCCATCACAAAACCGACCGGCCCCAATAGAAAATTTGCTTTATTGAGATTCTCGAAAAATGCGGATATATCGCCCTCGTGATGGAATAGCGACCAAAACAGCATTACCAATACAACCGTTGCGTACAGGCCTACTATGGATAGCGCAATCGTTGTTCTTGTTTTATTCTCCATACTCAAACTCCTATTGAGGCATAACGCCGCAATTTGCGGCAAGCGCAGCGAGTCCGACAACACGGCCTTGTTAAAGCTCGGCTTGCCGAAAATATTGAACTACTCATCCGAAGTCCCACACCATCGATTTATGATTGACGTCAAATCAGCTTCTTGGGTCGCATCATTCGACCATCCACTTGCGAATTTAATATCGTTAGAATTAGGTAACTTTCCAGTTGATAATTCTCGAATTCTAATCCTGCTTGGAAGTGCTGCAGCCTCACCAACAAAAATTGCCTCCCGTCTTGTAAGCGCCGATAACATTTTGGTCAAACCGCTTAAACTGTCAGGCAAGAACCTAGACACATGCTCTTGATCACTAGAATTCGACAATCTGAGAACTATCCAAGAGTTGCACTGAGAAAGAACAGTGCTTTCAACATCAGATGGCCTTTGTGAAATAAGCCCTAGCCCTAATCCGTACTTTCGTCCCTCTTTTGCAATGCGTCGAATAGCGTCTTGAGCTTCTTTATATTGTGCCTCACCATGGTTTGGCACATAACGGTGCGCCTCTTCACAGATAAATAAGACGGGGTCTTTCTCTCTTTCATCCCTTGTCTGCCAGAGTTTGTATTGAAAAAGAAGGCGGGATATTAATGCGGTTAATGGTCCAGCCACCTCATTTGGCAGTCCAGATATATCTATGATGCGAATATCTTTTCCATTTGCTTCACCGACAAACTGCGCCAATATATCTTGTAGTGTTGGAGATTCAGCTTCACTATATTCTTTTAGCAAAAAACCAAGCTGTGGATTTGAGCGAAGGACTTTGAGTTTTTTAAGTATGTTATCAATTTTATCGCGTCCTGATGATGCAGCTAACTTATCCTGCTTCCCTTCTTTGCGACCTTGCACCTTGTCTATGTGTTTAACAAACTGTGTTAATTTGAATGGAACAGGTTTATCTCTATCAAAATTCAAAACCTGATCTTCATCTACACCATCAGAAAGTGCGGCTTCTACTCCGCCGTTTGGCTCGACACCTACATCCTGCACACAGCCAGCTTCTAGCAATCTAGAATAGGTAATTGCTTCATAAACAATATTATTTTGAGAGGTAGCTTCATGTTCTGTCTTGCCAATGATTAACGATCTCAATTCATCACTGGACATAAGCCAATAAGGCAACTTCAATAGCTCTGCATCATCTTCCACTACAGACGCATCATTATACGCTCGGTATACTTTTGCTCTATCCCCAAAAGCACTAGCGTATTCACCATGAGGATCAATCATAACAATTCTTGGCTTTAACGTGGCGCCTCTAGGTCGATGATCTAGAACAGAGTGTAAAATTGATGCCACCGTTCCAGATTTCCCTGAACCAGTAGACCCTAATATCGCAAAGTGATGTCCAAACAGTTTATCAATATTCGCTCTGCATACTGCATTATTGCCCCCGATGTAATTCCCAACTGGAACCATAGGTGTAATGGCTTCATCTTGAGCATTTGATTCAGCAGCTTTATAAATAGCCTCTAATTCATCGTTTAGGCAGATATAGGCACTTTGCAATGGTAAGGGGTAAGTTTCAACACCACGAGAAAACTCAAGTCGAGATTTCTTATTAGACCAGATGCCTTGACCAAACAAGTCTGCCTCTAAGATACGAGCATCATCCGCTGCATTTATGAGTTGGCTGCTGTCTTCAGAAATCAACTCGGATCTCATTTTAAGCGACCGGACAAAAGCAAATAGAAGCTTTCTACCAAAATGTACTTTAATAATACTACCCATTTGTCCTACAGAATATACTTGTCCATCAACGGCACGAATGAGTTCACTAACACTGTCGTCAATTTCTATGCGTAAATTATTGCCCGACACCTCAATAATTTTACCTATCTTTAACTCTTTCCGTGATTGGAAAATGTTACTCATTAAACATCTCCTGTTCTGATGAAATTAGTTAAGCCATCAAAACGCCACCATGTATACTTGCTAGCATCAGATTCAGCTAAAGGGGTTGTTGAATTATGGTAAATCCCTAGCTCACCGGCGACATACACTCTGGAACTAATTTTCGGGCAGCTTAGCCAAGCGTCTAAAGCCTTGTTAATTACAACTCCATCTTTTGGCGATTCTTGAATAAATGCAATAACCGTTGTTTGGTTAGACTCACTTCTTAAGGCGCTTTCTATTTCAGCATTTATATGGTCATCACCAAAACTGTAACCACAAGTAATTAATGTGTTTTGCTGCCCATTCATTAATGTTTTTCTTAAACCAAGGAATAAGCTGGCAAATGGATCTTTCTGTGTTTCAACATATTTTGTTGCTTGAGGATAAATCATGATATTTGCAGGATTTGACAAATATTTAGTTCCATATCTTGCGCGCACTAGACCTAGCTCGTCATCTCTGTGCCAATCTATCGAACCATGTAATTTATATAGATGGTATGTGTTTGAATCCATGACTGCATTTGAGAATTCACTTTCTGGATTCCAAAAACCTACAGCACCACCTGAAAAGCCATCACAGACTATTTTCTTGTGTAGAGCCAAGGCGTCCTCAAGTAAAGTATCGTAATTTGTAGTAAAGAATGTAGTTTTTGAGCGTTGCTCAAGATTTGATTTGCTGAACAATAATGCTTCTACAAATTTAAAATGAGGTTCTATTTCAACTATCGGGTTTTCAGCGCTACCAATCTCCTCTTCTATCGCGCGATCAGCATTAGCAGCGACGTATCCGTACCTGACAATCCCCCCTATAGCCTTGATAATTTCTAGATATAACTTCCTTAGCTCTTCACTGTTGTAACTGTTAGCACCGATATATGCAGATTGGCTCCTTGATCTATCAGCAATAGCTAAAAGGTCACCTAAATGACTCAAGTAGTGTTCAACATGGCAGTCATCGGCTAGATCCGCTTTTAAAGCCCCCAAAATTTCTTTTTCTTTGTCCCCTGAATATTCTTCGACAATTTGCTCAACGCGACTGGTCAATGGATACATTAAAGGTATTTTTGACCCGAAACTTATCCCAGCTCCAAAAAGCCAGCTTTGTCTACTTTGGGAGCTTAATAGCTGCTTCAAGTTTTCTAATCTATTATCAAATTCTTCCATAAGTTTCTCTTCAATAATTACGCTATGGAACACTCAACCAGGCACATACGCGTGTAGCTTTAACAGGTATTAGACGGAGCATTCTATGATCGAATGAACGTGTTGGCACTTCTTCCGGCAAAATGCAGCCTACGAGCCCCCCTAAGCCTATGATTCTTTAGTCTAATAATTTCCATTAGACCGTATAGTCAAAATTCGCGTTCCTACTGAATTTCCAAGAATGTCCACTTTGGGTCGAAACAGTCATTTACTCACTTCCTTATAAAAAGCCACCTTGCCCGCTATAGCCTCCATGCCGCCAATCGGCTGCTCGTAGCTCCAAGCGATATCCTGAATATCACCCAGCGAGAAATACACTGTGTGCCCTTTAAACGGGCAATAGGTGGTGGTTTCTGACACGGTAAGTAAATTCATCCGCACGTCTTCGCGGGGGAAGTAGTGGCGTGGCGGGTAGCCGCGTTCGCGGAGTTCAAGCGTATTGGTGGAGTCGGCGATTAACGTGCCATCAACATGCGCCTGCACGCGTTGGCTAATAGGGTGAAGCTCATTGCGTGGGGAATTTGGCATTAGGTTGTTCCCTGCGGCGTTGTCGCTCTAGTGCTTCGATCCTAGCAGTTAAATTATATTTAGCCTACTTTGCAGACTTAGTTTTTAGTCGATAGTAGTCACTTCATGACCTAGATCACTCATCACTTCCACGCCGCCGCCCGGCCTACTCCTCCGGTGGGGAAAGGTGGGCATCGGTCAAGGTACGTGGTCGATACTCACTCGCGGTATCGGCCCAACGCTTCCATACACTCTCATCGACTGAAATATTCACCGCTGGCAGCCCCTGCATGCCCTGCGCATACTGCCGGTAAAATCGGCCGTCGCCCTTGTATCTAAGACGTGCATACTTGGCGTAGAGCCCTTTTATAAAATCAGCAAACGAATCTTTCGGTGCCATTTTCCAAGCATCCTCTGCAACATTGAAGGGGGCCACTTTTAGGCCTGCCTGTTGCGCTTTGGTTAACATCCAGCTCAGCGGTATGTCGGCCAGTGTGTCGTCAGCGCCATAGCCGCCGCCTACATTGGCGTGGGCACCGATAAACCAGCGCTGCTCTACGTTGCGATTGCCTGTTTTCTGCTTGCCATCCTTGCTTGTCCAGAGCGATACGTTATACGCCGACCTGTGTTCGTCCAACGCGACCGCTTGATAGGCATGATCGACAATGCTGGAAAGCTCGGTATCGTGCCAATCGTATCTGCTTTTGAACAGGCTGGTTCCGGGCACGCCCAGTGCGCCAACGGTATCCCACACGCCAATGAAATGAATCCTGGGCTGGCGGCTGAAGCGCTCCTTGAACTCTGTGCATACCTCAGAATCGGGGTGCCAATCGCGGTTTCGATAAATACTTTCGGCCTTATCGAGCAGCCCTGGCGTGACGACATGCACTAGCCCGCATTTACGAATCATCCCCACCAGGCTTCTGGCGGTGTAGGCACCGCGGCTGAATCCAAATATCCAGATCTCATCGCCTTCACTGTAACGCCTTGCCAGCCAGTCATAGCCTTCCCGTAGGTTTTTGCTCAGCCCGTAACCGAAGGCTCCGCCGAAAAAGCGCTGAAATTTGGATGTCCCTACGCCGGGGTCGTAATAGAACCGCTGCCTGATACCGTCATCGTCATCATGGAGCAGCCGGGTAATACGATAAACATTGGTTTGATCTTCAGGGTCGTTCCAGGTGCCATCGAATAGCAGAATCAATTTTTGTTTTGCCATGGTGCCCCCCATGATGATGCACGCCTTTGAAAAGTGCTCATGATCACTAAATGAGAGGCAGACGATGCGCTCTTGGCCAACGCGTACCTGCGACCTCCATATTATTTATTGAAGGTTAGTCGACAATTCATCCCGTCACCTGCTGATAGTCAACTCTAAGCAGCGCCCCTGATGCGGGCGCTGCTTAAGAGGTGTTGGCCCGTCGCATCAAACACGCTTGCGATTGACTCACGCTCATCGAAAGCAAACGCGGGTATTGAATGAGGAGGTGACAAGGGAGGTAATGAGGATGAGTGGGGAGGGATAACGCCGCGCTTTGCAGCTACTTTGTAGCGCCCGCAGAAAAGCAATCCACAGAAAAACAATCCACAGAAAAACAATCCGCCACAGCGCTTGGTTAGATTACGATGCAGCAATCCTGCTTATCGTGCCAAGAGAAACGGCTACCAGTTTTTCTTCACCATCTGCTTGAGCGTAGACCTTACACTCACAGGTCGCTTGCCGTTTTCCATAATATAAGACCGTTGACCTAGCGATCAATTTATCTCCGATCGCGGGTCTAACATAGTTTACTTTGTACTCTGACGTGACACAGCTTCCTAACACTGACGCTCCGGCAAAGGTAATACAGTTATCCGCCAAATAGCTAACGACACCACCATGCGCAAAACCATTGTTTTGCTTGAGATCATCTCTAATCTCAAGGCTCAACTCAGCACTTCCGGCTGCAAACGCTTCTAACTTTGCTCCCAACAGCAAGCTGAAAGACTGCTGTGACAGAATCTCTCTTCCTTTCTCTAATATATCACTCAATGTTCAGCTCCTTGCCCTACTCTGGAGATCTAACAGCTATTAGACAGCGCTTTTACCTCTGCTTCATGAACGCCACAGCCAGACCCGATGAGACAAACGTAACGCCTGCTCCAATATTTAAGCCAGAAACCAATTTGGGTTTGTTTCTCAGCCATTCCGATAGCCTAGATGAAAACACGCCCATAAGGCTGAAACCTACCGCTGTTAAAATCGCAAACCAAACCCCATAGCCAATCATTTGCCAGGTCACAGAGCCCAGATTAGGATTTACGAATTGAGGGACAAACGCGAGCACAAACATACCCGGCTTAGGTTTGAGTGCCGCTGAAAGGAAGCCCGTTGAAAATATAGTTTTTAAAGACTGTTTTTTTGCAGGCTCTAAGGAAAATAGGTTTCGAGAGCGAAGGACTTTAACGCCTAACCAAATTAGATAGCCCGCACCAATAATCTTGACCACATAGAAGGCTAGCTCGGACGTTTGAATTAAAAGAGTCAGCCCAAATGTCGCCGCTAGTACGTGAAATAGAATCCCCATTCCAGACGATAAGCCAGAAACGGTTGCGGCCAATCTGCCTTGGCTTAAACCTCGTCCTATCGCCAGCATGTTATCTGGCCCAGGTGAAATCACTAACAGCAAACACGCCAGTGTATATGTAGCCAACACCTCTAGTGGAAACATGTCATCTCCTTCTACCTGTAACCGAACGTCATCGCCAGCGGGACTTCCTGCTCAGGTGGTGGTTAGGATCGGTATTGTTAGGTTCGTTGAGTTATATAGCAGAGAACTCTATTAACTATTAGCCTACTGCTGCCCTCCTCGCGGGTGCGCCGGAGGCTTACCACGCGCTACAAAACCATAAGTCTTGATCTGTCGCCGCTGCTTCGCACAAACGTCAGCCGTGAGGCAGATTTACTTTTGCCTTGAAGTAAACTTTTGCATGGAGTAGCGCAAGCTTACGAGTATCTTAACGGGTTGCATGAGATGCAAGGTACACACGATCTCTACCTTCTTTCTTGGCTTTGTACATAGCCTCATCCGCACGAGCCAGTAAGCTTTCGGGAGACTCGCCATTTTCCAACATGGCGACCCCAACACTTATGCTTAGCGTAGTAGACTCTCCGCTGCCAACATCGATCGGCGCAGCGGCTAACCGCTTTCTCAGATTATTGCCCAATTTCTGGCTGGCTTCCAAATTTGCACCGGGTAAGAGAAAGACAAATTCCTCCCCCCCTATACGGCCACAACAATCAGTTTTGCGCCCTACCTCCGATGCTAAACGAGCAAACTCAGTCAATGCTAGATCACCTGCAGCATGCCCCCATTTATCATTAATCTTCTTAAAATAATCAATATCTATCGAAAGAACACTGAGACTATTACCAAACCGTGATGCTTGGTTTACTAGTTCACTCAGGCGCTCCATTGTTGCGCGCCAATTTGGCAAACCAGTCAATCCATCAATACTAGCCAGGCGCTTCATTTCCTCCTCAGACTGCTTCTTATATAGGAGATAACTAACAGTATCTGAGAGCAACGTAATAAGAATATGATCATCCTTGCAAAATGGCTCAACCGGAGTAGGACTAGAAAAATTAATCGTTCCATATAGTTGACCAGATAATCTTATCGGAGCGCCAATATACGACTCCAGCTTTAAGTTTGTGTAGCAGGGATGCTTTTTAATTTCACTTTTCGCCACGAAATGAAAACCGACCGACTTACCCGCACTTAACGTGTGAATACAATAAGTTCCCGACAAATCAAACGTTGTTAATGGTTCCAGCTCTCCTTTGAGATCAACGCAGTACTCGATGGTGTATTGGTTTCCTACAATACGAGAAACAATCGCTTTTTCGAGACCAAAGTGGTCCAGGCCAACCCGAAGCAGTCGTTCTATTTTATTACTCTGGCTCAGCGCGACATCTGAAGTTATGTTTTGGATCTTTTGTAGAGTATCCAAAGACTGATCTGTTGTGCGAGCTGGGCGGATAATGCCAATAAATCCTACTACTTTCCCATCCTTAGCCCGCATAGCTGCACCCGTCGTCAGGCCAAAAAACTGCTCTCCATCCGAGCGCCGATATGCAACTCTGTAGTTCTCCGCAGCTATTTTGCTGTAAGTATTAAAGCGTATCCGACCTTGTTCGGAAAAATCGTTTTCATCGGCATACAGTATTTTTGCCTCTTCACCATATAGCGCGTTTTTTGAGTATCCAAACAGCTGTTCTGTCGCAGAATTCACATAAACCAAACGCCGACTTGCGTCGGTAACGACAACGGCTTCTTCAAAAGCGTCGAATACTTCGGTGAATAGTGATAGTGAAATCGAATTTACGCCGCCGTCATCAACCAAAGCTTTAGTCGTTTCTCCTAGCTTATCGTCTTTCATAGACACACCTTTCATGAAGCCATGCGACTTTATCCAGCAATAGTTGACACTAATTTAAGCGATCATTCGGGCTTCGAAAGTCTCTGGGCTGATCATTTCCCGTTAGCACTGTGCCGCCGTTGTTTTTTGTACTCTACGATGTATGCAAACACCTGACACCTCATATCGCATCGCATCGCATTTTAAATGGCTCCCCATGAATCGCCGCCCCACAGTACCTTTTATGATCTGCTCCTGCATGTTGAGTCTGACCTCCATGATAGCTCTCTAGGCGAGTGAAGGTGATTCAGACAAGCGGTAGCATACAAAACGGCAATTCCCATTAGCAGGCTAATCGATGCTAATAAGCTGTGGCATGCCAGGTAGCCACTTTCACGGCTTTCAAACCTTTGGTGATGGCGAGCATCAGGGCGCCCTTAGCAAAACACATTGTTTTATTTAGTGAAGTTGATCAAAGACTTCAGGGTGTTGCTCAGCAATTCGCAACAGAGCAACTGCCGGGCCTTGAGGCTCTCTGCGGCCTTGTTCCCAGTCCTGAAGTGTACGTATGCTGACCCCAAGAAGACCTGCAAAGGCTGATTGCGATAGGTTCAGTTTATGCCGAATTATTTGAGGGGGTGAGGGCTCTGCTAACTCATGAGTTCGCAGAGCTACTTTGCCTTTCTTGAACTGTTTGATCTCATTGATACCGTCTAGAATCTCTGCCCCAAGGTTTCTATCAACCATTTTTGATTGCCTCCGCTATTTGCTTGAGCATGTGCCCAGGAATACTGGTACGCTCCGTTTTACTGTACAGCGTGAGCATCCATATCTCGTGATCGGACTTCTTCCGATAATAGATAGCCCTGACACCACCGCTCTTTCCTGAACCTACTGATGACCAACGAACCTTACGAACACCTCCCGAACCTTTGATGAGGTCTCCCGCATCCGGCTTCTGTAGCAGATACACTTGCAGCCCACGGTATTCCTCATCCGTGAGGTAGTTCGGTAATAGCTTGGTGAATGTTGAGGTTTCGATGAATAACATCAATAAAATATACGGCCATGCCGTATAAATATCAAGATTGGGTTAGCTAAGCTATCAATAGACCTACCTGTCCATTAGCGCAGGTAGAACGCTTTGTGCTAACACAAATTGCCATCTATTCAGGCTTTTTTCACAAACTGGGCGGTGACCATCATGTCGCCAGCGCCATCGACCTTGCAGTCGAGTTGGTGGTCTTTGCCTTCCTTAAGCCGCTTGATAACCGCCTTGGTGCCAATCTTAAGCACGATTGAGCTGCCTTTGACCTTGAGGTCTTTGATAAGCGTCACCTTATCGCCTTCAGCAAGCAGACTGCCATTGGCATCTTTCACCGTGACGGTGTCTTCCGCTTCAACCTCGGAAGGATTCCATTCGTGGGCGCATTCCGGGCAGATGAAAAGGCTTTGATCCTGGTAGACGAATTCAGATTGGCAATTGGGGCAAGGTGGGCATGACATGGAAGAAGACTTCTGTGGTTGGATTGGCTGCTTATGATACTGAGCCTTTGCAGCCTTGGCGAATGCATCCAGGCAGGTTCACTGGGAAGCGGTGCCTGTTGATGGCTCAGTGTTTGAATCGTCGCGGGCTAAAGCCACCTCCTACGGGGCGTTTTTATAGTTGGGGATGATGGGTTGGCTACCTGAAGATAGGCATAATTTGATTAGCTGTTTTGCCCTCTTCCTAGTTTGAGAAAATCTCTTGATAATAGGACATAGCCTATATAGGATAAAACCTATAAAAAAAAGAGGTCTCCATGTGGTCTATCGAGCAAACAGACACATTTGAAGCGTGGTTCTTCTCATTGGAAGAAATTGAACGTGAGAACGTTCTGGCTTCTGTACTTCTTCTACGTGAGCGGGGCCCGATGCTTTCAAGGCCGCACGCTGACACTGTAAACGGCTCGCAGCATTCCAACATGAAGGAATTGCGTGTTCAGTGCCAGGGACGTCCTATCAGAGTATTTTTTGCGTTTGATCCACGTCGCACAGGCATCTTGCTATGCGCAGGCGATAAAGGTGGAAATGACAAGCGCTTCTACAATGAGATGATTCCAGTCGCCGATAAAGAATATACGGCTCACCTGGAAACACTAAAGTGAGGTGGTAACCATGGCACGCAAACTGGAAGACTTGTTAGCAAGAGAAAAGCCAGAGATCGTTGCGGCAGCTGAGGCGAAAGCCAACGATATGTTATTCGAGATCAGGCTTGCCGAAATTCGTCAGCTAGCGGAGAAAACCCAAGCAGACATAGCTATTGCGATGGGAGTAAAACAACCCACCGTCGCAGGACTTGAGAAAGTTGGCCAGGATATGCGCCTTAGTTCACTCAAACGCTACGTCGAAGCGCTAGGCGGCCGAGTCCGTGTCGATATAGAACTTCCCGATGGGAGTCATCATGGCTTCCCTGTATAGCTGCCCCCAGCAAGCTATTTAGCCTTACGCCGTTTTTTGTCAATGCATCACACCTTGAATACTTGAATCAAACTGGCTCCAGATACCAGCCTTGTTCGGTTGCTAACAGGCGGTCTGTTAGCACTAGGTTTTCCAGAAAGGCATCGTCGTGGGATACCACCACTAACGCGCCTTGGTAACTGCGCAGCATGGTTTCCAGTGCTTGTGCTGAAGGCAGGTCAAGATGGTTATTTGGCTCGTCCAGGAGCAGTAGTTGCGGTGGGCAATCGGCGTAGAGGATGCAGGCCAGTGCGCCTTTCAGGCGTTATGTTGCAGGCTCCTGACAAGGGCTCAATCTGGCCCGCCAGCACGCGGAGCAGCGTAGATTTACCACAGCCATTCGGGCCGACGATGCCTAGTCGCTGCTGCCCTTTCAGCATTAGATTAATGTGCCGAGTAGCGCCCATAACGAACGGTAGCTCAACCCTTTCTAACTCCGCCAAACAGCGCTTGGCGGCCTGGGTAACGGGTATTTCATGCAGGTTGATTTGTCGCTCGTTTTCAACCTGCTTTGCGGCGTCACGCACACGTTGATTCAGCTGCGCCTGACTGGCCGCCTGCTTTTGGCGCAGCGTGCCCGCCGATGTTTCGCTGCGCTCTTTCTGGCGATCTAACAGGATCTTGGCCTGGTTGGCTTCCTTGCCCAGCCGATTGCCGCGAGCCTGTCGTTTCTCCTGACGTTCACGCTGCTTGCGCATCGCTCGCTCTTCGCGTTGACGTTCGAGTTTTCGTTGGCTGAGCTGATCAAGGGCAGCCTGCTGCTCGTGCGCCTTTGCTTGAGCATAGAACGTGTAGTTGCCACCGTAGCTGTGCAGCCCTAAGGGCGACAGCTCCACGATACGTTCCATGGCTTCCAGCAATTGCCGGTCATGGCTAACCACAATCAGCCCACGCGGCCAGCGTTGCAGCTGTTCAATGAGTGCCTGCCGGTTTGGTCGGTCGAGATGGTTGCTTGGCTCATCAAGAATCAGGCAATCGGCATTCGAGAGCATGGCGCCCATTAAGGCCACGCGCATGGCTTCGCCGCCGCTCAATGTGTTTGCTGGTGTGCTGGCCTCAAGATAGCCCAGGCCATTGCGTTCGAGTTCATGGCGGAATCTCTGGGGCATATCCCAGCGGTCATTAACTGCCTCAAAATTCTCAGGCGCTGTGCTGCCGGCTTCAATGCGTGCCAGCGCATCCAGCGTTGTTCGAACACCTGCAAGATCAGCGACACAAGCGCCCTTCGGCTGCGCTACCTGCTGGGCAAGGTAATGGACGCTGCCGGGGCGCTGACAATGGCCAGTGGTTGGCTGCAATAGGCCCGCAAGGATTTGGGCTAAAACTGTTTTGCCGACACCATTACGCCCCACCAACCCGGTTGGGCGGCTATCGAACTGCTCGTGAAGATCAGTGAAAAGTGTTCTGCCATCCGACAGAACGTAGGAAACACCTTTTAAGGTGAGATAGGTATTTGTCATGTGTGATTCCAACGATGCCAAGAACTCTCTCTAGAACCCCTCCCAAGGACCATTTCAAGGACTATTTCTCAAGGACTATTCCAAGAACTATTCCAAGGACTATCCTTGCTACTGGGGGCTGGTGGAGACTGGCCGTTATTGCAACGGCGGCATCAATGGTTCATTGGACAAATACCTCTGCTAAACGTGGGAGGACTTAAACCATAATACAAATAACCTTAGTTAGCTATATGACTCACTAAGCGGGCGTGACCGCCGCCACTGGGCTAACGCCTGAATATCCGCTGGCGCTGTTCGGCAGCAACCACCAATGGCTGACGCGCCTGCCGCTAGCCATTGTTCCACCCCTTGTGCCAGCGCGGAAGGGCCACTGGCGGTGTGGTCGCATGGGGCCGGGTGCCAGGTTTTGGTCACTGCGTCGTACACTTCCCCTGAATTGGGGTAGACCAGTACCGGCAGATCGCACTGACGCCGAATTGCCTGAATCAGCGACTCAATGTGGGGCAACGCGGTGCAATTCACGCCAATCGCCGCCACGCCTGGGCAATTGGCCAGGGCTGCCGCGCACTCCTCTATCGGCGTACCATCGCTGATATGTTTGCCATCCTTTGCTGAGAAGGTGATCCAAGCCTGTGCGCCGGGATGCTCGGCCAACAAATCAGTGATCGCCAGCGCTTCATCTAATGAAGGCAAGGTTTCAGCCGCCAGCAGATCAGCACCTGCCGCTAGCAAGAGTTCAAAACGTTCGCGGTGAAACGCCACCAGCTCGGCGCGATCCAGATCATAGCCGCCACGGTATTCACTGCCATCGGCCAGGTAAGCGCCATAAGGGCCAACAGATGCAGCCACCAGCGGTTTGGGGCGACCGGTTTGACCGGGCTGCCAGACCGCATCCCGTGCCTGCTGCGCCAACGTGACCGATAACTGAATCAGTTCCCGCGCTTCCTGCGCTGTTAGTCCTGCCTGCATAAAACCAGGCACCGTGGCCTGATAGCTGGCGGTAATCGCACAATCGGCACCGGCTTCAAAGTAAGCCTGATGAACCTGGCGAATTTTCTCTGGGGCCTGAGCTAACAAGCGCGCTGACCAAAGGGCGTCGTTGAGGTCGCAGCCGAGCGTTTCCAGCTCGGTGGCCATAGCACCGTCGATGACCATAAAAGGCACGTCAGCCAACAGGGCTTTGATCGGGTTTAAGTCTTTCATACTGGCGTTTCCTCAGCGGCGTTGGACGATTGCGCAGGACGATAAGAGCCCGAACGGTGGCGCACAAAATGCACCAGATAGCACAGGCCAATGAAGGGCACACCGAAATAGAGCGCCACGCGTTGTTGCGGGTCAAAAGCGATGCCAATACACGCTGCCAAACAGGCCGCAAATGCTATCAGCGGTACCCAGGGGTAGCACGGCGTACGATAAACCAGATCTTTCAGCCGCCCGCCTTCACGCAAGTATTGGCGCCGGAAATTGAGTTGGCTGAGCGCAATCGCCATCCAGACCACCACTACGGCCAAACCGGAGATCGAGACCAACACCAGATAGACGGTTTCAGCGGCATAAACGCTGGAGAACAACGCTCCAAGCCCACCCACCATACTCAGCAAAAGGGCGTTCATCGGAATACCACGCTTGTTGAGCCGACCCAGCGACTTGGGCAAAGTACCCTGATCCGACAGCGTCCACAGCATACGTGCCGAGGCGTAAAGCCCGGAATTGGCCGCCGACAGCAAGGCAGTAATGATCACAAAGTTCATGATGTCGGCTGCGCCCGGCACCCCTAAACGCTGAAACACTGCGACAAAGGGGCTCTCACTGAGACCGGCCTGCCCCTGGGGCAATAGCGCCGCAATCACGATGATAGTGCCAACGAAAAACAGTATTAGTCGCCATAGCGTCGCGCGGATGGCCTTAGGCACATTGCGGGCCGGGTCCACCGCTTCTCCGGCGGCAATGCCAATCAGCTCGGTACCGGAAAACGCAAACATCACCGCCAGCAAGGTGGTGCCAATGGCCAGCAAGCTGGGCGACATGGCGCCCTCTCCCCATAAGGCTGATAGCCCTGGTGAAGCAACCTCTGCGCCAGCGGCATCATGTAACGGCACCCAGCCAATGATCGCCATCGCTCCCACCAACACAAACACCACCACCGCGATCACTTTGATCAATGACAGCCAGAACTCGGACTCGGCAAAGAAGCGCGAGGTAAACGCATTCACGCCAAAAACAATTGCCGCAAATAAGCCACTCCAATACCAGCCGGGGATATCGGGAAACCAGCGCCCCATGAAAACCGCCGCCGCTGTGAACTCTGAACCTAGCGCCACCGTCCAGGTGAGCCAGTACATCCAAGCCACCATATAGCCAGTTCCTGGGCCGATATAACGGCTGGCATGGGCACTGAAAGCACCAGAATTGGGCATATGCACTGCCAGTTCACCCAGACACATCATCACCAGCCAAGCGACAATACCGCCAACTAGATAGGCCAACACCGCTCCAATCGGCCCGGCCTGCTGCACGGTATAACCCGAACTCAAAAACAACCCCGTGCCAATCACACCGCCCAAAGACAGCATTACCAGATGGCGTGTCTGCATACTGCGCTTGAAGTGCGCACTGTCTTGATCACTTGCTTGCTCACTCATGGTGACATCCCTATCTTTGGCCTAACGAACCAGCATGGCCTCAGGGGCCTGGCTCAAAAAAAGGGGCTCATTTTAGTTCATCACAACCTATCTAAAAAGCATAAAAACAAACATTTATATTCTTATTTTAAATATACAAGCCTGATGTTGGTGATAAGCAACGCTAACTCGATGGATAAGAAGACAGGATGTGAAGACAAATAACGCTCGCTGGCTAGTACGAGGTACCAGAAGGTTACCTCACCGCTCCTTGGCACAATGCCGGGCCCCCATCACTAGGCAAAAGATAATTGTCTGAGCTATCGCTATACAGGCAATTACTCCTTTCCAGGCCCATATCGCAAAGGCATACGCCGCAAGGCTTGCGCCCATTGCGCCGCCTAAATAGTAGCAAGAGAGGTAGATGCCAGCGGCAACACCGGCGGGTACGCGGCGCGAGCTGCTTAATAACTGGGTCGTCACGGTTTGAAACATATAGGTTCCTATGGCAAACAGCGCCACGCTCAGCATGATAGGCATGCGTGTTGTGCTAATCAGCCACAGAGCTGCCCAAATCAACGCTATTAGTGATATGGCAATCGCTACTTCACTTAGATAGCGCCGCAATACGCTGGCAGTGAGCACGCAGACAAGTGCGGGCAGACACGCCAGATAGATCGTGCCGATCTGCTGTGAATCCCAATGATAAGGTTCTTGGGCAAGCCATAGACCCAGTGCCGTAAACACCGCGCTTTGCGTGAAGAGCAGCGCAAAACCCGCGAGATAGGCAATAAGTAGCGTATTGTCAGTCAGCGCTCGCCTTGTATATGTCACCGACGTTTGATGCCGTTCCGTACGCTGCATTGGTTCAGCGCCAGTTGTTTTCAGATAAGTAATTTTCGGAAGAAGATAAACCGCCACCGCAGACAGCATCATCAGGCTTGCAGAGCTTATGAATCCCAGCTCCCACCCCACGGCATCAACTGACCAAGCAGGATAAAACCGGCTGAGTGTGCTGCCGACAATGGTGCCGGTCACGTACAGCGGCACAAAACTGCTTGGTCGCTGAGAGACCAAATTCATCGTTGCGGTTAATAGGAAGGGAATCACAATGCCTTGGCCTAGCCGCAGTACAAAAAGCACGTCTTGACTAGTCGTCAATGCTATTGAAGCGTTAATCGCGGCCAATGCGAAAAAGCCAACGACTAATAAGTGCGAAGGGTTGGCGTGCTTTGTCGCAGCGCCGGTTAGCGGCGCGGTGACCATCATTCCTAGCAGCGACGCCATCGTTAACCAGCCAGCGCCAGTGGCCGTTGTTCCGAACCGCTCTACTAACGCTGGAAACAGCGCCTGAAGCTGGTACAAATTAAAAAAAGCGCCGAGCGATCCAATTATTAAGGCCGTACGCATGGCTTATTCCTGTTGAGACAGGCATTACCATACGTACGCTCAAGGCTCGAATGAAGGTCGGAATCGGTATCGCAGTGATAGCTGTTTCGACAGAGTGCAGCATCAGAAATCAGCGTATGTTGTGGTCACCGGAGGAGCGACGAGATGGTCGAACTGAAACAGATTAAGCACTTTGTTGCCGTTGCTGAGGAGCTTAACTTCAGGCGTGCTGCCGAGCGATTGCATATTACCCAGCCGCCACTGAGCCAGAGCATTAAGTCATTAGAAGAAACCGTGGGTGTGAAGCTGTTTGAGCGCAATACCCGAGGTGTCCATCTCACCAAAGCAGGCGAGGCCTTTCTTGGTGAAAGCTTGGAGATACTCAGTGCTGCACAACGAAGCATCGGCGTTGCCAGGCAGGCAGCCCAGGGTGAAATCGGCATGCTGCGCCTTGGTTATTCGGCCAGCGCGATTTTCTCCAAATCCCTCACCTCTGCCCTGGCTAAACTGCTCACCGAGCGCCCGCTGATCGAACTGCAGCTGTGCGAAGGGAATGCCCTCTCACATATCGCATCGCTGAAAGCAGGTAAGCTTGACGCTGCGGTACTACGAGCTGAGCTGGACGAGAACGCTCTAGCGGGTTTATCGGTTTCCAGGCTGGGAGATGAACCGCTGCTCGTGCTACTCCCCCCAGGCCATCGGCTACAGGCAAAGCCTTCCATCAATTTTGGCGAGATAGCCAGCGAGCGGCTTTTACTCCAACCCGCCACGCAAAGAACATTTCTGAGGCGCCAACTGGAGACATTGGCCGATAAAGCAGGGGTTTCTCTCAGCCATGTTGTGGATGTGCCCGATATCGGCAGTATGCTGTGCTTCGTTGGCGCCGGTATTGGTATTACCATCCTGCCCGCCAGCGCCGCGTCGATGGCTCACGGCCTGATGGCCATACCGCTTGCCGACGGGGGCTCTTCCCCACCGCTACTGTTAGCCTACAAGAAAGACAACCCTCTGAGTGAGCAGCTTAGGAGTCTCGTTGAGGCGCCTCCTTCATAAGCTTGGAGAATGGCGTGATAGCAAGCCCCAACAGTTACGCTGCTTTTGCCCAACCACACAGAAATTAAGGTAGATGTGTTTGGCTTAACGCGGCATTGGCTCCTAGACTGAAGTCTCGTTTCTTTTGAGATACCCGACCTATGCGTGTGTTTTCTAATCCGGTCGGTGCCGGTTCACTCTGGTTTGATAATTTGGTGACCGCAGACGGTGTGCCTGTGGCTTACGACCCACAAGCGCGTGCTTTTCTGCCGATGCCGCCCTTCTGCGCCAACCGCGAAGTCATTGGCTGCAACTGGATTGCGCCTAAGCAAGGTGAATTCTGCCGTGCCTGCGCAATGACAGCCCTAGCACCCGACCCTTCCATTTCAGATGCCATGCCCAACTGGGCGCAAACGGAGGCTGCTAAACGCTGGGTGATCGACAACCTTGGCCGTTGGAACTGGTTTCGCCCGGAAGACCCTGGCGCGCCACCAGTGTTTCATATGCTGGCCGAAGGGGGAACGCCGGTGCCCATGGGCCATGTGGGCGGTGTGGTTACCATCAGTGTCGCAGAAGCTGATGCGGTGTTACGCACAACTCGCAAAGAGGCATTGGCAGAGCCTTACCGCACGATGATTGGCCATATGCGCCATGAAATCGCCCATATGCTGTGGTGGCGGCTGAGCTTACGGGATGACTTTCTTGATGCGTTTCGTGAGATGTTTGGCGATGAGCGCGAGGATTATCCAGCAGCGTTGCAGCACTATTATCACAATGGCCCACCCGTGGATTGGCGGCAGAGGTTTCTGTCTACCTATGCGTCCTCCCATCCCCATGAAGATTGGGCGGAAACCACCTCGCACCTGCTGCACCTAACTGATATCACCGATAGTTTTGTGTCGGCAGGCATGACCTCGCCGGCCTTGCCCAACACCTATGGTTGGGATGCTTACGCCGAACCGGATGCTGAGCGCTTGATTCACATCGCGGCATCATTAGTCGCCGGTGTTAATCATGTAAACCGCTCGATGGGGCTTTCGGATCTTTATCCGTTTGTGCTTTCCGACCCGGCGATGCGCAAGCTAGCCTTCGTGCATAATTGGCTACGGCGCGGCGCTCAAGGGCTTTAATTCGCATCTGCAACAGGCCCTGGGGAAGTCAGCGCTTTAGCCAGAGCCTGCCATCGATAAACGCGTTAGCTTAGTTGCAAAGCGTCAATCGCCACCGCCACCCTTTTCCGCGCATCGCCTTGCAGCGTTTGTAGCGGTTGGGGCAAACAGGGTTGGCTTACTATCCCGGTAAGTTCCGCAATGGTAGCGACTACCCGTAGGCTGCCGCCGAAGTCACGGTAGAGCGCCCATAACGGTTCAAGCGCAGCGGAAAGCGCGTTGGCGTCTTTTGCGTCTCCCGCTTGGGCGGCACGGGTTAGCGCCAGCGCAGTTTCAGGGTATAGCCCACCAATCACCGAGTACCAAGCATCGCAGCCAGCAAGCATGCCCGTGGCGGCCGCTGGGTCGCCGCTAATGCCGATGGTTACGTCGCTGGGAATTAACCCACGCAGCCGTGCCACGCGCGCCTGTGCGGCGGCTATATCATTCTGCACTGGAGGAATTTTAATCGAGCGAACTTGGGATAGTTGGGCGATGCGACCATGCAGTTCATCACTGAATTCAAAGTGCGTAGTGCCTGGGTTGTCATAGACACATAGCGGCACACTCAGCGAACGACAAACCGTTTCGAAAAGACCAAATACCTCATCCTCGGTCAGCTTTTGATAAGACACTGGCGCCAACAGCACGCCACTAGCGCCTGCTTGCTGGGCGCTTTCTGCATTAGCCAGTACATCACGGGTGCGGAGCGAACCTATGCCTACCACCACTGGCACGCCGGCGGCATGCTCAACGCACAGCTTGGCTACGCGGGCGCGTTCTTCACTACTTAAATAAGCGTAGCTGCCCGTCGACCCCAGCACGCCGATAGAATCCACCCGCGCCTCCGCCAAGCGTTCCACTAAACGAGTAAACTCATGCTCATGTATGCCCTGCTCGTTCATGGGGGTTAGCGGAAAAGCGCTCAAACCAGTGAACATGGTGAATGATCCTTTTACGATGACAGATAAGAGGCTATTAACATACGTGATGCTGCATGATGAGGCTAGAGAGTCTCCAAGGTTAGTTAGCAATTATGTACAAGCATTTGATACCCAGGAGCGCATAAGCTAGGTGGTAGTACTTAACCAATAACGCTTAACCAAGGGCGCTTAACCAGGAGAGGCTTGGCATGGCGAATACAAGCCGGTTTCAATTCATCAAAAGTCAGCATGTGCCAACACTGACGGTGCTTCAGGCGGCAATTGAAGATTTCAGCTATGACCGTCATGCCCATGAGGAATTTGCCTTCGGCGTAACGCTGGCCGGGCGTCAGGATTTTTTTAGCGGCGGGCAGTTCCACAAAAGCCCGCCGGGCAATGTGATTCTGTTCAACCCTGAGGAGGTTCACGATGGCCAACCAGGCGGTGAGCATGCACTGGACTACCTGATGGTTTATGCCCATCCAGAACAGGTCAAGCCGCTGTTCGCTGATGCGCTTGGGCGCGAACATGCCACGGATTTTCGTTCCAACCAAACGCTGATTCAGGATGTGCAACTGCGCCATGCCATTTTGGAACTGGCGCGCTTGGTCACCTCCCAAGCAGGTAGCTGTATTGATCAGGAAAATGCGCTTTATCGGGTTATCGAGAGAACCGTTCAACTCGGCGGCATTTCCCAACCCAACCCCATCACAAGTCGACCTGATGCCCTGCTAGGTCTGGCTAAGGCGTATATCCACTCCCACTTGGAAAGCGATATGTCGCTGGATGATATTTGCCAGGCAGCGCATTTATCCAAGTACCATTTCTTGCGCCTGTTCCGCCAGCATTACGGCATTACCCCCCATCAGTATGTGATTAATTGTCGAATCAATGCGGCGCGTACTGCACTAGACGCCGGTGCCCCACTTAACGAAGTGGCGCTACGCTTTGGCTTTGCCGACCTTAGCCATTTTAATCGGCGCTTTAAGCGCATTTATGGCATGACACCCCACCAATACCAACGCGATATCGCGCGTTAATCCCCAGTTTTAGAACTGCCATTAAACTAACGAGGCATCACCATGCTAGGAATCGTCGCCTATGCCCTGGGCGCTATGTATACGCCTGGGCCTGTGAATCTGCTGGGCTTAAACGTTGGCATCAATGGCCAAGCCAAAAAATCGCTCGGTTTTTGTCTGGGAGTGGGCACCGCGATGTTTACTTACTTATTACTATTGGGCTGGGCAGGCGCCGCTTGGATCGACGATGAGGCACTGATCGTTGTGAGCGCATTAGGGTGTAGTTATATTGTTTATCTCGCAATAAAAATTGCCCGTTCAAGCACTGATTTAAGTAGCGACTTAAACACCCAGTTAAACAACCATGACCACACGCCACATCTGCTGCGTTTTCGCGATGGGCTGGTGATGCAACTGCTTAACCCAAAAGCCATTATTGCCACCCTACCCCTTGCTACACTGCAATTTCCTGCGGCGGGTATTGAGGGGCTTAGCTTGGTGGTTTGGGCATTCGGGCTGGCAATATTAGCCGCTGGCGCACCCGGCAGTTATGTCTTGATGGGCAGTTTGGTTGGCCAGCGCATTCAAAGCGCAGGGATCGTGAAGGGCTTCAACTGGGTAATGGCGGGGCTGCTGGTCGCCGTGGCGTTATCGATTGGCTATGAGCATGTTTGGCTGGCGCTTAACGCTAGCTAGCCTGATGACACAGGTAGCGAGCATTCTAACCTTTGATTGCTCGCTACATTTGCAGTGTGTCACACACTTTCTTGCGCCCTGGCAATAGCGGCAGAAATGGCTGCCTTTGCCTGCGGGCTGTTTTTCCAGCAGGTGGTGTGCAGCATGGCGGCCACCATTTCTGCTATCTCATCAACTTGGCGGGCGGCCAGCTCAGCAAATGAGTCAATACCAATCTCTTCAAAACGCTTGAGGACGGTAGGGCCAACGCCTTTGACACTCAAAAGCGCATCTCTTTCGGCATCAGAAAAGGCCACTCATGTACTCCTCTTTAACAAGATCTCTGGGGCGTTCGCGTTTTAAGTGCGCGCCTCTGACCAAACCGCAAACTCATTGCCACTGGGTTCTAGGAAGTGAAAGCGAAAGCCGCCTGGGAATTCGAAAATAGGCTGGATGACGTCACCACCGCTTTGCTCTACCTTATCGAGCGTTGCGTTAATATCCGCGCTGTAGAAAACTAGCAGTGCGCCGCCATTAGCGGTTCGGCTGCAAGCATCTGAATGATAAAAGCCGCCATCTAACCCCTGGTTGGAAAATGCACTGTATTCCGGGCCATAATCGACGAATTCCCAGCCGAACACCGCCGTGAAAAACGTTTTTGTCGCCGCTAAATCTTTCGCTGCAAACTCGACGTAATTAAGCTTTTCATGCAGGTGCATAGGTCTGTTCCTTTACGTTGCCGAATTCAGATTATGAGCACGTTTAGTTGCCACCCAGTGACAGCTTAGCCTAACGTGACTGCTTAATAACCAGTTCAATCGCTTGCTTAACGTACGCGTACATTACCGGGCAAGTGCTGGCTCTGGGGCCTGCCACGTTTAAGACGCTAATGTTGCGATCATGCACAAAGTCGGCCAGCAACATCGCCGCGTGCAGTGGGTCTATCAGCTCAATATCAATTAGCTTGTAGGGTTTTGATTGCTGAATACAGAAAAGTGCAGTGGCTTCTGTTCCCCCTTGAAGATAAGACGCATAGAAGATAGCGGTGCCATCCGCATTCTGTACATTTTGATGGTTGCGCTGACGGTAATCACCGCTGACCTCTTCGAGGGTATAGATACTGCTCATTGGCCCATCTTCGGCCATTCTGCCCACCGGGCACGTTCCACCAATGGGAAAATCTAATGTTAAGGCAGCATCGAGAGCCGCCCTATCAGCGCCTGTTTGGCCGCCACTCATAATTTTGGAAAGCATAAATTAGCCACGTGTCTCTGATCGAGCGGCAAACGCGTTTGCCACGCGGTGTTGTAAGTGAAAGCGGACGTTGTAAAACCTACTGCCCGAAGCCTATCCCCAAGCTCAGTGCTTGAAGACCATCGAACTCAACGCTAACGTCGTCTGAAAACACTGGGTGCCCTTGCACCACCATGTTCACTGCTGCCTGAGAACCGCGGTAAGTAACAGTTACTGTCAGTTCTGCAGAGGTGTTAATCGGCGCGAATAGACCATACTCAACGTTATCAACACTCACCGAAGACAGACCGCGATCATCCAATTGCTGCTGCACTTCTTGTTTTACGGCGACACCGTAATAGATATAGATGCCCACGTAGCCAATTGCCAGTAGTACGATCAGTGAAAAGAGCTTCCCCATTATTTCCCCCCATTGCGACGAAATCCTTATGGTTGCCGCCTTCGGCCAGCAATTACGAGCGCTGATAATGCCTGCGGTAGTAAGTAGCTACAAGTACTGAAAAATGAACATTATTTACAAACAAGCGAGAAGGATTCTAATGGTGAGGTGTCGGGAGTAAGTGGCATGTTGCTCACTGCGAACATTGCCCGCAGCGACGCTTCCCCTTTGGCACTGAAAACGATAACGCGGGAGTCTTCCTCCCGTTTCGCCCAGCCAAGCGCCTGAATTCGCGCAAGCAGCGCCGCCCCGAGCGCGCCGGCAAGATGATTCCTACGCTCGCTCCAATCCAGGCACGCTCGACAAAATGACCGCTTCGAAGAAGCCAGCGCGTCTGCATCAATGCCATGTTTCTGGAACCACAGCCGTCCCTGTTTAGTCAGCTGTAGTCCGCCTGGAAGCTGCTGAAGGATATCTGTCTCGAGCATCTGTTCGTACACAAAAACCCCCAGCTCCCCTGCAAGGTGGTCGTAACACACTCGCGCCTTGCGCAGCGCAGGGTCGCGCGGGCCGATGGACAGATGCTTATCGTCGCCTCGGAAAGCGAGGCCCATCAGCGACTCCAAAAGTTCAGCAACATGTGGCCCCGCCAGCCTAAAATAGCGGTGGCGCCCCTGCTTCTCGACCGCGAGCAGTCCTTCCTCTCGCAGCTTTCCGAGGTGGAAGCTCATGGTTTGCTTAGTCACACTGGCCATATTTGCCAGCTCAGTCGCCGTTAGCGCGCGATCAGACATTAAGGCACAGAGCGCTTCCGCCCGAGCGTTATCTCCGATCAGTGCGGCAACGCGCACAATGTTAGGGGCTTCATTCATGGTTCGATCTTAGTCGAACCATTTGGGTGCGGCAATTAGGTATCGTCTCCGTTGCCTTTCAATGGAGATAATCAGATGAGCATTACCTGCATCATTCGCTACGAGATCGACCCTTTCCAACGCGACGCTTTCAAGCAATACGCCGAAAACTGGGGAAAAATCATCCCCTGGTGTGGTGGCCATCTTATTGGTTATTTCCTGCCTTTAGAGGGCACCAACAATATTGCCTGGGGCCTCATTGCCTTCGATAGTCTGGCTTCCTATGAAGCCTATCGCGTTCGGCTGAGATCTGATGAAGGAGGACACGCGAACTTCACAATGGCCCAAGAGCACCGATTTATCCTCAAAGAGGAGCGCAGTTTTGTTGAGGTGGTAGATGGCACCTTGGGCATTGAGGCTGTCGATGTAATGAACGTATCGACGTAACGACGCTGTGACTATAAAAGAGTCTGAGAATATAAAGAGCTTATGAATATAAGGAATTGGCCATGATCGCTGTGATCTTCGAAGTGCTTCCACATACTGACCGTTATCAAGACTACTTGGATACTGCCAGCGCATTACGCCAAGATTTGGAAGCTATCGACGGTTTTCTATCGATTGAGCGCTTCGAGAGCCTGACGCAGCCCGGCAAAGTGCTGTCGCTGTCTTTTTGGCGGGATGAAGATGCCGTGAAGCAGTGGCGTTCGCTTGAATCTCACCGAGCGGCCCAGAAAGCTGGTCGACAGGATATCTTTGCCGACTACCGTCTGCGTGTCGCCTCCGTCATCCGAGACTACGGAATGAACGACCGGCACGAGGCACCTGAGGATTCGCGTCACGCGCACTCATCATAAATGGGGGTGGCCACAACGTTTGTATTCTCCACGCCTACGCAGCTTTGCGCGGGTGTGGTGGAATGCAAGTATTGGAGGTTTTATGTGTAGACCTTGTTAGGAGCGATGAATACCGCCCAACATCGAGCATCAATCAACCGTGCTGAGAGAAGCCCCGACAAACACTTTACGGTAGCTACTCGGGCTAGTGTTTAGGCATTTCCGGAAATGATGTCGCATGGTAGGAAGACTACCGAAGCCACTCCGAGCCGCGATATTTTCCAGACTCATTTGACCTTGCTCCAAAAGCTCACAGGCGACACGTAACCTCTCGCTGAGCAACCAAGTGCTAGGTGGTAGACCAGTCGTCGCCTCAAACCGTCTTTGGAATGTGCGTAGGCTCATGCCTGCCAGAGCAGCTAAATCGCTGACTAAATGGCTTTGGTCGAGGTTATTGCGCATTGTTTCAATTACCGCCCCGATCCGTGTAGCTTCATAGGCTTTGGGTACCGGGTGAGGAATGAACTGCGACTGCCCGCCTGCGCGGTGCGGCGGCATTACAAGCCCCCTCGCAACGTCATTGGCCCGCTCAACCCCAAAGTCTTGTCTAACGATGTGAATACAAAGATCTATACCAGCGGCACTGCCAGCTGCCGTGAGGACACTTTGTTCGTCGACATAAAGAACACCTGGATCGAATTCTATTAAAGGAAATCTAGATGCAATTTTTTCGATGAACCGCCAATGGGTAGTTGCTTTCCGATTATTGAGCAATCCAGCTTCTGCCAACACAATCACTCCCGAACAGAGTGAGACAATTCGAGCACCGTTACGATGAGCCTTGAGTATGGCAGCGATGACTTTCGGCTGAACCGGCGAGGATACATCTGGCCACCCCGGAATGATGACGAGTTCTGCGCTCTCGATTGCTTCAAGGCCATTTTGGATATATACCGAAAGGCCGCCACTTAAGCGAATTTCTCCAGGTACAACGGCAGCGCTTTCAAAGCTGTACCAATCACTGCCAAACTCCGGGCGAGGCAACCCGAAAACTTCATAAGCAATACCAAACTCAAAGGAAAGTAGCTCATCAGAAATAAGGCAGACCACTCGGCGCCCAATTTTCTCAGTATCCCCATCGTTCATTATTGACTCCCAAGCGTGGCTCTAAGCTGATATTCATCATAGCCCCTCTTCTCATATTGAAGCTAAGGTGACACTGCACTTCAGTCAGCACTTTTAAAGAGTAGCCGCTGGGGAACGGTACTTCTGCTTTATGGCAAGTGCCCCTGGGGTCGCCATCCCCACCGCCATGGCAGTTAACCCGAAAACCTGGACCATTGTTAGAAACTCATGAAGCAGAAAATAGCCAGCAATGGTGGTGATAATCGGGACACTGTGTCTAGTCCTGAAATAGATTGACACTTATTTCATCTCAAACGCCCAGTGCACTGCATTGGGCGTTTTGTATTTAAGCGCCAAGTGCGGCCGCTGACTGTTATAAATCTCGACGGACTCATTCACCATCGTACGCGCTTGATCAACATTTCCTGGCTGAATCAAGATAAATTCAGTCTTCAGTATCCCGTTGATACGCTCCGCTAGGGCATTTTGATAACAGTCATAACCGTCTGTCATTGAGCACTGGATACCATACTGGCGATGTATCTTCTGATAGCTGTCACAACAGTATTGGATGCCTCGATCCGAGTGGTGGATTAACGGCTCACTTCCTGGCCGTTGGCGTAGAGCGTTGCGTAAGGCTTGCTCGACGTCCTGGCTACGTAAGCTCTCATGGACGTGATGACCGACAATTTTGCGGGAGTAAGCGTCGGTGACCAGACTTAAATAGCTCATCCCGTGACGCGTCGGTAGATAGGTAATGTCAGCGACCCAGACCTGATTAGGACGGCAGGCGACCACCTGCTCGGGGCCTGGCTTGAGTAGGTTCGGATGTCGCCGGAAGCGATGATGGCTGTGAGTCGTCTTATGATAAGCTCGTCGTATGGGCACCAGCAGACGCCGTGCACGAAGTACCTGAAAGAGCTGATCTCGTCCCACGTGCAACTCTTGATCGGCCTGGCGGTGCAGCAGATGATGCAGCTTGCGGGTGCCCAGTCGGGGCTGAGTAAGTCGTATGTCTCGAACAAAGTCGACGATTCGCTGCTCCCGGGCTTCTCGCGACTGCTGCGCTTTTTTGGCCTGATACCAAGCCTGGCGACTGATACCTAGAAGGTGGCATACCCTGCTAATGGTTAATCCGGCAACACGTTCTTGCGTGAGGACTTGCCTGGCTGCTTTTTTACAGACACCCCAAAATCCTTCTCCATCACCTCAACAACCGCTTCGAAGAACTGAGCCTTTTGCTCAGCAAGCCGCAACTTCTCTTCAAGCTCTTTGATCCGCTGTTCAGGGGTAAGTGGCCGAGGCATGTCGGGACTCCTTCTAGAGTGCTGTGTGGCACAGGGACGCCAGTCCTGATGACCATATCGACGTAACCACTTTAGTACCGTTGAGCGACCTTGAATACCGTAACGACTCTGCGCCTGCTTATAGGTCATCTCACCGCGCTCCACTTGATCTACCACGGCCTGTTTAAAGGCCAGAGTGTAGTCTTTCTGTGTGCGCTTAACTCGTTGACTCATCACGCTCTCCCAAAATAAGGACAAGAACGTGTCAACTCTATTCAGGACGGGTCACTGGGCATTAAAAGGGATGCTCGCTGTGGGCCTATCGACTGAACAATGTAACTGTAAAGAAAGATCGCTGCGGCCCCCGCCAGAATTCCCTGAGCAAAAGCCTGAAATGCAATTTCAATCATTGAAGCAGCCCCAAACCCCGTATCTGCAACCATGTGAACCGCGGCGGCTGGTAGGCATGACATGATAGAGATAACAGCTGTCCCAAGAATTGGATCTACTTGCCAACGTTGGATCAGAACGCCATATAACGAAAACATTAAACCCTGTAGAACGAAGAGCGATGTACCTGCCGGAGATAGACCCTCCACAAGGAAAGTGTTGTAGACGAACATACCAATACCTAGAGAGATTAATGCTGTGCTGGCGACCGAAGCGAGGTCAGGTTTGCCGTTAAGAAATATAAGTGGCAGTAAAAATGAAAAAAGCACAATCGAACCAGGTCCAACCGCAGCCACATATCCGGCGGAGGTCAGAGAAATTCCCGTATTAATCACCACTAGATAGGGAAACCCGACGAGCATTGAGAGCACGATGACTCTAAGGATGCCGAGCTGGGCTAGTTTGTGTCTCGTACTAGCCATACATGCATAGGGTATGAAAAGTGCACCAGCCGCATAGAAACGCAAGATAGTCAGACCCAGTGGCGTAATGCTTCCCTGAAGACTAGCCCTCGCAGTCAGAAATTGCAGTGCATAAATAATAACCAATAAGGCTCCTGCCCAGACAACGCATCTACCCTTCATTATATGCACCTAATTGAGTATTTGAGCCCAAGAAATGCTGCCTGGTGAGTGTCGCTGACAGCCATTAGATGCATTCAATTCTGGGTAATAAAGCTGGGCCGCATAAGTGGCATAGATGCCAATCTACGTAAAAATTATGCCAATGTTATTTGGAAGCAAGTACGCCTCAATACTTCAGCCTTTCATGAGTACATTATCCAGCTGCTCGCAAAATCTTCGTCGAGGGTCATCGCCCGAAACGGGCGATGGCTTAAAGCTGACCAACGTCAAGAGACTAAATGAGGCAGTGGCGGGGGAAGTTATGAGTGAAAGGGAAAAACCTAGCGAGACTTTAAATCGACATATAGATATATATGAAATCTATTTCAACTTATAAGAGCTAGCCACAACACCACAACTAGCCCTTACGTAAAACTTAAAAAAAGCGTACTTATTTTCTATAAAAAAAGTTAATCTTCTATTAAGCTATCTTCCTGAGAGGGACTTGGAGCAAGAGTTTCACTTATCTTTCGCTGATGTTCATCATTAACATACTCAACAAAGCGATGGCCATGACGTACATGAGGAATAGCAATTTCGCAGCCTTTTGTGTAGCGATGTCCCACATGTATAGCGTATGAACCACAAGCCCAACTAATAAAACCTCGGGAATAAAGAGCACCATCTACATCACGCCATTTCACACCATTAAATCCTTTTTGCCAGGGCAAGACTCCTTGATAAATCCAAACACCGCTATCGTTCGCAAACAGCTTAATACTTCGAAGATACATAACTTGGTAAATCAACCAAGCAATAGCAATAATGACAGCAGCCCCAATCAGCCACTGCCGCTCCGCAATTCCAGCGATAATCAAGCCGACTACCCCAATCACAACTGATACTATCAATGGTCGCACATACGCCAACCACGACAGTGTATAAACATTCGAAGTAGCACTATCGCTCATCATTTAAACATCCTCAGTATAATTTTCACTCACTATATTATTACACCAACTTCAAAGCAAAAAATTGACTTTGCTGAGAAAAAATTTTGTATAAATGATTTCATCAGTAACATGATAGCGACACCATCACTACTTGGGGAAAGAGCACGTTTCGTTTTTTGCCACCCCTGCTGACACAGGCAGACCATCGCTATGAATTGTCGTAAACAGCACAATACGAGATTGCTATTACTGCAGCTTTTTAACCATAGCAGCATCTGGGGTCAGCACATTGCCGTCACCAGCTTGGAGAGCCATTAAGGGCACAGGCTGCCCCGTTGATTTGTCGATAAGTGTGGAGTGCTGCTCGCTACGAGCGAACAAGTAGCGCTCCCCCCACTGGCGTAAAGCAACCACCACAGGAAATAAACGTTCTCCTTTAAGTGCTTCAATTTCCTCAGCCATTGAGCTCAGGTCCACCTAAGGTGTCGTGTTTTCATGCTTCCTCCGCCCCTCCACTCAGTATGCCTTGCTGAACATTGCATAACACTAGGCTGGGTTCGGTACCGTTAGCAGCAACCGCTAACTCACCCGCTGTATTCCAGCCGCCACTTTTGCCACAGGTTTGCCAGCCAACCGTGTCGGAAATGTGGTTAGCAAGCAGTACTGGGAACTGATGGCGTTTTGCCATAGCGGCGAGTAATTGTGCATCAGGCTCGTAACCTGCTTCTGATATAAGCGCACTGGCGATATACACATCTGCTTGCTGAGCAACTGCCACTTCTGCGTGGGTAGGGTGAGCGAAGTCGGCGCAAATCGCCAAGGCTATGCGAGTGTCATTTACCGAGAACTGGTAGCTTTCATTACCCGCCAAGCAGTAAACGTCTTCTCCTTCGTGCAGGTGCTGCTTTGCGTAGAAATCGCGCTTTCCGCTTGGGAAACAGATAACAGCGCCTATGTGGGGCTTACTGCTTTCATTCAACAGCGGGCAACCTGCTATCACTACTATATTATGAGCAACTGCAGCGGCAGAAAGCGTACTGAAGGTCTCTGCACTTTTGGGCATCGCCAGTTGCTCTAGTAGCTCAAGCTCGTAGCCGGTAAGCGAAAGCTCTGGGAAAACCACTACATCAGCCCCAAGCCTAGCGGCGTGTTGAATGTAGGTAAGGTGTGTTGCAAGGTTCTCGGCCACTGCGCCTTTTTCTACCGGGAGTTGTGCTAACGCGATGGTGGTATTGCCCTTTTTCATGCATGCCTCATCACAGTCAGCAAAGGAATTTAGCGTATTTAAACAGCGAGTCTTAACGCTTACTCACCCTTTTTTAGCCAGCAATAGCCCTACCCCGGCGCTGGCTAACAGGCCCGCACAGCCGCGGTTAAATAAGCACCGCATGGCTGGTCGAGAAAACCACTGGCTCAAAAAGCTACCTGCATAGGCGTAACCAGCAATCGCTACCCATTCCAATAGTAAAAACAGCACACCTAGCACCAAAAACTGCAGACCTACATTGCCGCTAGGTTCCACGAACTGCGGTAGGAAAGCGGTAAAAATCAGAATGGCTTTGGGGTTACCAGCAGCAAGCAAGAACTCTTGTCGCGCCAGCTCAAATAAGCTCATGTGTTGGGTTTCAGCGCTATCACTTGCGGTAGTGTCGGCGCCCCATAGCTGATATGCCAGCCATAACAAATAGAGGCCACCAACCACCTTAATAACGAGGAAGATTTTTTCAGAAGTGTAAAGCAGTGTCGCCAAGCCAGTCGCTGCCAGCGTAATCATGCCGACAAATGCTATTAGCCGCCCAATACCCGCTAAACAAGCTGTCCGAACGCCATAGCGTTTCGCATTGGTTAATGAAAGCAGATTATTAGGGCCAGGCGCCATATTAAGGGCGAAGCAGGCAGGGATAAAAAACAGCAGTGTTGTCAGGTTCATAAAAGCCCGTTCCTATTAGCTCGCATGAGCTTCCACTCATTATTTCACCATCGATCCAGCTAGATTAACCTTTAATTAGGATTTTGCTCAACGTTAAAAAGAGCAACCGCTGCTGGCCTGCTCTCTTAACGTATCCTTCTTTTTACGCTGCTGGTATCAACAGGCTTGTGGCTCGCTTGCGGTACGACATGCCCTGACGCTTTCTGCCAGCTCACTGACTAAGCCATGCACTCGCTCCACTGCTTCATCAGGCGTGCTGGCATGTTCGATGCAGTCAACAAGCGCGGAGCCGACCACCACTGCATCGCTGAAGCGTCCAATGGTAGCGGCTTGCTCGGCGGTGCGAATTCCAAAGCCAACGGCAATGGGTAGCTCAGTGTATTCGCGGAGCTGAGCGACCGACGCCTCTAGCCGTTCTGGTGTTGGCGCACTAACGCCAGTAACCCCTGCCACCGATACGTAGTAGATAAACCCAGAGGTATTACTGAGTACCTTAGGCAACCGTTTAGCATCGGTGGTCGGGGTGGCTAAGCGGATAAAATCAATGCCGTGCTGAGCTGCTGGCTGGCAGAGTTCTTCATCATGTTCAGGGGGCAGGTCTACCACGATCAGGCCATCGACCCCTGCGCTGGCGGCCTCCGTTAGAAAGCGCTCAACGCCATAGCAGTAAATCGGGTTGTAGTAGCCCATCAGTACGATCGGCGTGGTGCTATTTTGCTCGCGGAAACGGCGCACCATGTCCAAGGTTTTAACCTGGGTTTGGCCGCCTTCAAGTGCACGCAGCGCGGCTTTTTGAATCGCGGGACCATCGGCCATAGGGTCACTGAACGGCATGCCAAGTTCGATGATATCTACCCCAGCATCTGGTAACCCATGCAGAAGACGACGTGAAGTCTCCGCGTCTGGATCGCCTGCGGTAAGGTAGCTAACCAGCGCTGGGCGATTCTGCTGCTTGAGCGCGGCAAAGCAGTCTTTAAGACGAGTGGGGGTATTCATAACAGTCTCCTGGTTCGCACTCATTGGAATTTCTCACCTAGATGATGGGCGACGCTCATCATGTCTTTGTCGCCACGACCGCTAAGGTTGACCACCATTAAGTGCTCACGGGGAAGCCGGGGCGCACGCTTAGCCACTTCCGCCAAGGCGTGGGCAGTTTCCAGGGCGGGAATAATGCCTTCCTGACGGCAGCAGATTTGGAAGGCGTCCAACGCTTCATCGTCAGTGGCGGAAACATACTCAACCCGTCCCTGCTCGTGGAGCCATGCGTGTTCTGGGCCGATACCAGGGTAATCCAGCCCCGCTGATATTGAGTGGGCGTCGATAATCTGGCCATCTTCATTTTGCAGCAGGTAGGTGCGGTTACCATGCAGTACGCCTGGCGTCCCACCGTTCAAGCTGGCGGCATGCAGGCCACTTTTAACACCTTTGCCGCCCGCCTCTACGCCAATCATCTGCACATCTGGGTCGTTTAAGAACGGATGGAACAGCCCCATCGCGTTTGAACCGCCACCAATACAGGCCACCAGCGAATCCGGCAAACGTCCCTGCTTTTCGAGCATTTGGCTGCGGGTTTCATGGCCAATCACTGCTTGGAAGTCGCGTACCATTTCAGGGTACGGGTGCGGCCCAGCCACGGTTCCAATAATGTAGAAGGTATCATCTACGTTGGTCACCCAGTCGCGTAGCGCTTCGTTCATGGCATCTTTGAGCGTGCCGGTGCCGGAGGTAACGGGAATCACCTCAGCCCCCAGTAGTTTCATGCGGAACACGTTAGGCTGCTGGCGTTCGATGTCGGTTGAGCCCATATAGATGACACAAGGCAGGCCAAAACGCGCTGCTACCGTGGCAGTGGCCACTCCGTGCATACCGGCGCCGGTTTCAGCAATGATGCGTTTTTTGCCCATCTGCTTGGCCAGCAGTACCTGGCCAATGCAGTTGTTAATCTTGTGCGCGCCGGTGTGGTTAAGCTCTTCGCGCTTGAGGTAAATACTCGCCCCACCGAAGTATTCGGTCAGTCGTTCAGCGAAATAAAGTGGGCTTGGGCGCCCCACGTAATCCCCTTGAAAGTAGGCTAACTGGCGCTGGAATTCAGGATCATTTTTAGCAGCAGCGTATTCTTCTTGCAGCTCTAAAATGAGCGGCATGAGTGTTTCAGCGACAAAGCGGCCGCCGAAACTGCCAAACAGTCCATTGGCATCGGGCAGGTTCACGAATTGGTTCATTACGACCTCTGAGTACAAGGTAAAAATTAGCAATGGATTGAAGGTAGCGCAGGAAGGCGAGGATAAAAATCGATAAGATGTCACCAATAGGTGAGTTTTAATCAACTATTAAGCCACAACATCATGGTGGAATAAGCAATGCAGTACAGCATGCCGCCGCTTAGCGCCCTACGCGCCTTTGAAGCCACTGCCCGATTGGGTAGCGTGACCGCTGCCGCCGATGAGTTAAGCGTTACCCACGGCGCGGTTAGCCGCCAGCTTAAAAGCCTGGATGAGCACTTTGGTGTAGCACTATTCGCAAAAGCAGGCCGTGGGCTGGTGCTGACTCACCATGGTGAGCAACTGCAAAGCGGCGTGGGCGAGGCATTTAGCAAACTGCGCAATAGTTGCGCAGCACTCAAGCGTGACGTGGAAGAAGCGCCCTTTACTCTGGCCTGCCCCGGCAGCCTGCTAGCGCGCTGGCTAATTCCCCGCCTGGATCGCCTGAACCAAGAGCTGCCGCGACTGAAGCTAAAAGTCGTGGTAAGTGACAGCGAACTGCCCGGTCAACAGGTAGATACCAGCGCCACCCTGGCGTTTATTGAACCGCCCTGGCCCGCGGATGTGGAGGTTATCGAGCTACTTCCCGAACAGATTTGCCCAGTAGCAAGCCCACTACTAGCCGCGCACATTGACCCAGCCAAGCCAGAATCGTTATTTGCCAACAAGCTGTTAGTGACCGCTTCACGTCCCCAGGCGTGGCCACAGTGGGCGAGCGCCAAAGGGCTGGAGCAACGTGTATTGGAAGATGCCCTTCAACAGGGCCAAGGGTTTGCCCATCTTTATTATCTGATTGAAGCAGCAGTGGCGGGCCTGGGCGTCGCAATAGCGCCCAAGCTACTGGTGGAAGACGATTTACGCAGCGGGCGGCTGGTGGCTCCCTGGGGGAGTATCGAAACACCCGCCCGTCTCTGCCTATGGCTGCCGGAACAAACCAACAGCCGCCGCAGCGAACCACTGGCAAAGTGGCTTAAGCAGGCACTCAGCGAGTGATCCCCAGCCTTAATGGGAGGCTCCGTCTCCGTTCGCGGATGCCTCATTTACTCGTCCCTCGCAAGATTCGTTACCCCGCGCAACATAATCCAAACTATTGAATTTTATTATGTTGTAGCGCGGTTTAAGCGTCACCGCACCCGCGGGAGGCTACACAAATGCCGTCTGCTGAAAACTATCTCTGGCAATTACTGCGGCATGCCACGCTTTGAGCTGTGGGTACGCTTCCTTCCAGTGCACTTCTGGCAACCTGAAAGACACGTACTCTAGTGCAACAGCACAGGCGATTTCACCAAGCGTCATCGATGGCGCCAGCTGACTTTCGTGGAGTTCACTGTTCAGTTGTTCGGTTATTCGCTGCATGGCTCGCTGGCGCCTTCGCCCAAGCTCACTGCGATCAATCTCAGCGCCATAATGTTTTCTGGCGATAACGGTTGTAAACGCAACATCCATAAGATTCTGACCAAGCCCCGCTAGATGCAGCACATTCGCTAATCGGGCTTGGGGAATCATAGGCGAGTGAGAACTGACGCTATCAAGATAAACAGCAATCAACATCGACTCGCTAAGTGTTGTGCCTTCGTCTGTCACTAGCGCTGGAATTCGCCCGGCGGGATTAGCTTCTAGCAGCGCTTGGTCGTCTGCCCAAGGGTCGCACCAGCGCAATGTAACGTCATCCACCAGATCCTTCTCAAGTAAGATGATCCGCGCTAGGCGCGCATAGGGTGAGGTTGCGTTGAGAAAAAGCTGCATTATGGCCTCCGGTTTTTAGTAGCGAGAGGAACAGTAGACAGGGAAACGTGGCGCTGCTGGTATCGACTCAGCAGCACCAGTACAAAGCCGCCTACCAATACCAGGCTGCTAATCACAAATAGCGGTGAATAAGTGCCCCAGGCTACATAGAGCGCCGACATCGCGTAGCCAGAAAACGCTTGAGCCGCGGCGAAAGCAGCAGTCGCTTGCCCCCAGAGCTTTTTGTGGGCAGCGGGGCCGACCAATTCGGCCAGTCGCCCAGAGGTCAGCGCAACAATACCTGGGATCAGCGCGCCCACCACGAACGAGGAAACTGACTGACTAAGCGGTGCAAGTGAAAATACGGGCAGGGCCACAGCGGCAGCCTTGGCTAAAAAAGCGAGGGTTAAACCATGATGCCAACCCACTTTTCGCGCCAACGCTCCTACCACCAGTGGCCCGCACACAGCGCCCAAGCCGAAAATACCCCACTGCAGAGAAGCCGCTTGATGGCCTAAGGCATTTTCTCTGGCGAGATAATCCACCCAAAATACGGTATGCGGAACAAACCCGACGGCATCCAGGGCATACGCCCCGATCACCAGTAGCACAGCGGCATTTATTCCTGCATACCCGGTCTGACTTGTTGACTTTTCCTGACTGGCCAACGGCGGAGAGGAGAGCTGCGTAACGCCCCAGTCACATACCAGAGCAGCGGCAATACAGAGCAGGCCCAGCGTTGCCCAGGTAACCGTTAAGCTTAACTCCAGGAGCACAGGCACCACCGATGCGGAAAGCAGCGCACCGAAGCCAATGCCAGTAAACACCAAGGCACCGACACTCGTCCGCCTTTCCGGAGGCGTGGTCGAAAGAGCTAACGATGGGCCAACCACCATAAGGATGGCGCCAGCAATACCTGAGACTAATCGCCAAAAGAAAAACCAGCCAAAACTGCCTGCCCCTGCACAGAGAAAAAAGCTCAGTGCGATCGCTACGAAACTTGCCCCCATCACCGCGCGAACAGGAAAACGCTCACTTAGTGCGTGAGCAGACAACGCACCAATGAAGTAGCCGAGAAGATTAGCAGCCCCTAGATAAGCTCCTTGGCTGGCACTGAACCAGCCTTCTTGAATCAGTGCCGGTAATAGGGGTGTGTAGGCAAAACGTGCAATGCCTATTCCCGCCAAGGTGGCCATCACACCGGTCATCAGAGCAGGCAAGTCTTTGCTATTGATCATGTCGTATCCTTACTAAATCGCTGTGCGGCAAAATTGGCAACAGGCGTATTTATCTGTAGCTTACCCACCCCAACAATTCTTTAGAAACGATTTATAATGATAGCCTCTATCTTTTTTTGAGATAGATCTTAAGATAGCTCTTGAGATGGCTCTTGAGATGGCTCTTAAAACAGTTTTTGAGATGGCTCTTAAAACAGCTCTTGAGATAGCCCTTGAGACAGTGGCCATTTAAGGGAGATGGGCATGCAATTTAAATCATTGCGGCTATTTATGGCGGTGGCAGAAACCGGTAGCTTTATGGCTGCCGCAAAGCAGCTGCACACAGTGCAATCTAACGTGACCACGCATATCAAAAAACTTGAGGAGGAATTAGGCGTGCAGCTGGTTCATCGCGCGGGGGGCGTGCGTCTTACCTCTGCGGGGCTAGCGTTACTGGATTATGCAGAACGATTGCTGGCAGTACATGACGAAGCATTAATGCTGTTTCAAAGCGCAGAGAATGCAACAGGCCAGCTGCGCTTGGGGTCGATGGAAACGACGATGGCGCTGCGCCTCCCCCCGATACTGGCGGCCTATCATGCTGACTTTCCAGAGGTTGATATGACCTTGGCGACCGGCCCCACCGCCAGTTTGATCGAGAAGCTAATGGACGGTCAGGCGGATGGTGTGTTTGTGGCCGGCGCTATCGATCATCATCGCTATCATTCGCTCAAAGTCTTCAGCGAACAGCTTGTGCTGGTAAGTTCAACTCCCATGACGAGCGCACCCAGCTCTGAAGAACTACTGACAGCAACGTTTCTCGCATTTCGCCAGGGATGTAGTTACCGGCAACGTATCGAACTGCTGCTGGCATCTCAAGGAATTAATGCCGTGCGGGTTTTTGAGTTTGGCACGCTAGACGCCATGCTTGGTTGCGTAGCAGCCGGGATGGGATATACCGTGCTGCCACGTATTATCATTGAAGCGCACCAGCACCGCTTCGGCATTCACGCGATGGAACTACCCTCCGCCATTGCCAATATCGATACCTATTTTGTCACATCGGAACCCGCTACTTGGTCGCCCGCCTTAGCCCGTTTTGTCGATACGTTACACCAGCAAGCCAGGCTATAGACTCTTCATCCCTTCTGAACAATCAAGGATGCGTCTACACCGTTCGCCAAAGATTCTGTTTCGGCAATTTCGATCAGCCGGCGTACCGCCGACAACCCTGAATCCCTTCGCCACACAAGCATCAGAGGCAAAGCCAGCTTGAGATCCTCCAAACGATGGCTTACCACGCCTTCTGGTGCCCCAGCCATGGTCATGGCCGGTAAAATACTGCAGCCCATGCCAGCAGCCACCAAACACAACATAGTAGCGTTGTCAGTTCCCTCCTGCACCACATGAGGCGTGAACCCCGCTCGCTGAAAAGAGTGAATCAGCTTGTCGTGATAGACCGGGGTGGCGCTGCGGTCAAACCAGATAAAATTCTCGTCATTGAGTTCGGCTAGGTATCGCGGCGGGTGGCGCGCTAGGCGTGAGGTGGCACTGGTAACCAATACTAGATGATCTTCATACAAACAATGGCTACAGAGGCTGTCATCGTCTTCCGGAGGGAAGAACAACATGCCAGCATCCAGCCTCCCTCGGCGAATTGCATCGACCTGAGGCCCCGAAAGCAGCGACTCCACCTTCAGCGTGACCTCGGGATATTGCTCGCGGAAACGGTTGAGCAAACCGATTATCTGCGGTACCCATAAATGCATCACCGTCACCCCTAGACGCAACTCACCGAATTGACCGTCGGCGATGCGTCGTGCATTGCGTTTGGCCTGTTCGAATTCGCCAAGTAAACGCCGGGTATCACGGTAGAACGATTCGCCTGCGGCGGTCAGGCGAACGCCATGCCGTGAACGAGTCAGCAACGTGGTACCGACCTCATCTTCAAGCAGCAGCAATTGACGCGATAGGGCTGGCTGAGCAAGTGGTATCCGTCGTGCTGCTGAGGAGATAGCTCCCTCCTCTACGACGGTCTGAAAATATTTTAAGCGTTTGAAGTCCATCTCATTCCCATTGAATGACACGCCGTGGCTCTTTCCATCCAATATAAGCATGGAAAGCTAATAAAAAAACTATTTTCTCTATGCCACCGAAACAACCAAGATGAATTGGCCCATCCAACAACTATGCGAATCAACTATGACAGAATTCATCAACCCAAATTTCTTCGAGCGCCATCACGCCGAACTGACCCAGATGCGGCACGAGTTGCATCGTCACCCAGAGCTAGGGTTTCAGGAACATGCCACGGCTAAGCGCATCGCTGAAGAACTAGAACGTCTCGGTTTGACCTTTGAAACTGGTATCGGCAAAACCGGTATCGTTGCGACTATCCTCGGTGATCAGCCCGACAATGGACGCCAGATTGGTCTGCGCGCCGACATGGACGCCCTGCCGATCCAGGAGCTTAGCGAGCACAACCACACATCCGAAGTACCCGGCCGAATGCATGCCTGCGGCCATGATGGTCACACGACCCTACTGCTTGGCGTGGCCCGCTATCTGGCTGAACACCGCAACTTCGCTGGCACTATTCACCTGATCTTTCAGCCCGCAGAAGAAGGCTTAGGTGGTGGCCGCGCAATGGTCGAGGAGGGTTTATTCGAGCGCTTTCCTATGCAGGCAATCTACGCCCTGCACAACTGGCCTTCTCTGCCTGCTGGCCAAGTGGCCGTCCGCTCAGGAGCAATCATGGCAGCCACCGATCGGCTCGATATCCGCGTACGCGGAAAAGGGGGCCATGGAGGCGTCAATCCTCACCTATCGACAGATCCTGTGCGTATGGCGGGCGCCCTGATTCAAAATCTACACTCCGTGGTCGCACGTGATATTAACCCTCTCTCCCCCGCGGCTCTCAGCCTATGTGGATTGCAGGGGGGCGACATTGACGGCTTCGCTATTATTCCCGATGAAGTACGCATCAGCGGTACAGCACGAAGCCTTGATGCCGACACTCAGAATCATATTGAGCATGCTGTTCGCCGTGTTTGTGAAGGGGTGGCCATTGCCCATGGCGGCGAAATTGAGGTCGACTATCAGCGCATATTCCCAGCGACGGTCAATAGCGAGGCGGAAACCCGCCACGTGGAATCCTGTGTTGTGCAAACACTCGGCGAAGCAGCTCTAGTGCGCGACGTCGACCCTAGCCTTGGCGGCGAAGATTTCTCCTTCATGCTGCAGCGTTGCCCAGGAGCCTACTTCTTCCTCGGTACAGCCAAGGATGAGGCCACCGCGCCACTACACAACGCTCGTTACGACTTTAACGACGACATTATTCCCACTGGTTGCCAACTGCTGGTGGCAATCGGCCTCGGCGCACTCGCCGCCGCCTGAACGAGGCCTGCTCTACTACCGATAACACCACAATAACGAGGTATGCATATGAAATCCCGGCCCTCGCTTCCCCCTAGGGGATTGCTGATTTACTTCACTATCTGTGCGCTGGCGATGATCTGGCCTGGCGCATTAGTGGCCAACCGCATCGAACCGATGGTGATTGGCTTGCCCTTCTTCATGTTCTGGTACGTCGCTTGGGTCTTTGCCCTATTTGTGGGGCTAGTGATTGCCTATCGTCACGATGCCGCGCAGGAGGTGAACGATGAGTGATTCACTGCTGATCACTACCATCACCCTAGCCTATCTACTGATCGTTCTGGCGGTAGGCCTGCGAGCAAGACATAACCAGAGCTCTTCTCTGGAAGGCTACGTCGCTGGTGGGCGCCACATGGGGCTACTGGTGCTGTTTTTCATTCTTGGAGCGGAGATATTCTCTGCTTTCGCCTTTCTTGGAGCCCCTGGCTGGGCCTACAGCAAGGGAGCACCGGCACTCTATATCATCGCCTACCTAGCGCTCGCTGTGATTGTATGGTGGTTAATCGCTCCATATATTTCGCGGCTTGGCCGCCGCCATGGCTTCCTGACCCAGGCAGAGTTCCTCTCCGCCTGTTATCCAACTCGGGGTAATCTGCTGGGGTTGTTCATCGGTGTGGTCAGCGTACTGGCGATGATCCCCTACCTAACCATTCAGATCGCTGGTGCAGGGCTGCTCTTCGAGGCGGCAACCTCAGGCACCATTCCGTTCTGGCTCGGCAGCTTACTAGCCTGTGGCGTGGTGGCGGCCTATGTCTACGCGAGCGGCTTACAAGGCATCGGCTGGACCAACCTGCTTCAGGGCGTGATGATGGTGGGCGTCGCGTGGTTCCTAGGCTTAGCAACGGCCGACCAGTTCTTCGGCGGAGTTGGCGAGATGTTCCGCGAGCTGCAGCGCGAAGCGCCGGAATACCTAACCATGCCCGGTGCTGGCGGCATGGGCTGGGGCGCCTTCTCCACAGCAATCCTGGTTAGTGCCCTAGGTTGCGTAATGTGGCCGCACATTTTCATGAAGTTTTATAGTGCGCGCAGTGAGCGAACCCTCAAACAGGTGTTCGTGCTCTACCCACTTTATAGCTATCTGCTGGTGCCATTGCTGATTATCGGCTTCGCTGGAGTTTTACTACTGGAAGATAGCCCACTCGACTCCGCCGATCGCGTGTTGTTGACGTTAGTGGTCGAGCTAGCTGACTTCCCAGCGTGGCTGATCGGTATAGCACTCTCCGGCGCGCTAGCCGCGGCAATGTCTACGGCTGCCAACTTGGCCCATACCTCCGCCACTATCCTGGTAAGAGACGTGGGTCAGCACCTGCCCGTGCTGCGTGGTATATCTGATGACAAGGCACTCAAACTGACTCGTTACGGTGTGGTGGTGATCTCCTTAGCGGCCTATCTGCTAGCCCTAGCCAATCCTGGCTCATTGGTTGGCCTGTTACTAGGCGCCTATGGCATCGTGGTGCAGTTGCTACCAATGCTGCTTGGTGCACTATTTTGGCGGCGAGCCTCACGCACTGGCGCCTTTGCAGGTCTAGCAATAGGCGCGGCCCTAACCCTATTGTTCCAGTTTGGAGTCAGCACTCCATTCGGCTGGCACGCTGGCTTCTGTGGTCTAGTCGTCAATACCGCCGTGTTCATCAGCGTGAGTCTCGTGACACACAGTTCATCATCGTACTCACCGGCCCAGGCTCTCAGTTCCAAAGGCTGACGCTTGGCTTTAACGCCCTCTCCTGGCTACGGGAATCCTGGCTACCGAGGTCCTGGCTACGGAGAGGGCGTTGATGGCATCAATTAGAGTCATACCCCCCGCTTCTCAGCCCATGCCAAGCGAGTGTGGTTACTGGCGACCAGATCAATAAGAAAATCGGCCACAGCACGGGTTCGGCGTGATTGTGTCAGGTCTGTTTGGATGACTAGGTAAATAGGCTGGTCCACGCCAAGATCAGCAGCAATACAGACTAATCCAGCTTCCTGAGCCAAAAAATGCGGTAATACTGCTATCCCTAGCCCAGCTTTAGCTGCCGCGATTTGGGTCGCCACAGAGGTAGTGGTTAACGCGGGTTCTCGCCCTTGTAGAACGCGCTCGACCCACTGTGCTGCAGGCAGGTGCGCTTGCGTCTCCCCCCAGGTGATAAAGGCATCCATGTCGTAGCCGCCAGCGTCAAGAGTCGTCTTACGCTGCGCCGCATAGGCTGAGCTAGCATAAAGCCCATAGCCTAAGGAACCCAAGCGGCGCAGGGTGACATTACCGCGTTCGGGTTTGACCATTCTGAGGGCTAGATCGGCATCACGACGGTGTAGATTGACAGTAGAGATATCCGTCACCAGCTCAAGCGTAATGCCAGGATACTGACGACGAAATTGCGCAAGCGCAGGTAGAATCAATGCCGTTGCCAAATTCTCTGCGGTAGCCAAACGCACTCTACCACTCAGTTGTGAGTGGCGGGACACATCGGTGGTAAATGCCACCGCAGCCGCTTCCAGTGCTTCAGCTTTCTCGACCAGCCCTGCGCCTTCCTCGGTCAGTTGGTAGCCCGACTGTTGGCGCACAAATAGCGGTAGTTTCAGCGCTTTTTCCAGCCGTTCAATACGTCGAGAGAGCGTCGCAATGCCCAAATGGAGTTCCGCTGCGGCACCACTCAGCGTGCCGTGACGAGCCACAGCCAAAAAAGCGCGAGTGTCATCCCACACCCACCCACGGGGCATCTGTTTTTCAAAACCGGAAAATGGCTTATCGAATTCGTTCATTTTTTTCATTATAGGATAGTGCCACGCTGCCACTCCGCTACTCAAGAACGGTTTACGGAGAGACAGCATGCAACAACGTACACTTGGCACCGACCTTTCTATTTCCGCTATTGGCCTGGGCTGCATGGGAATGAGTGAATTCTACGGCCCACGGGATGACAGTGAATCACTACGCGTATTGGCGCAGGCAGTGGAACTGGGCATCGATTTTTTTGATACGGCAGATATGTACGGACCGCACCATAACGAAGAGCTGATTGGCCGCTTCCTCGCTAAGCATAAGCCGCAAGTGCGTATCGCAACTAAGTTTGGCATTGTGCGCAACCCCGGTGAGTATCAACGACGCCTGGACAACAGCGCCGAGTATGCGCGCAAGGCCTGCGAGGCATCGCTGCGGCGGTTAGGGGTCGAGCAAATCGATCTCTACTACGTCCATCGCGTTACCCCGGATGCGCCTATTGAAGAGACCATGGAAGGCCTCACCCAGCTAGTCAAAGAGGGAAAAATTGCCCATATCGGCCTGTGCGAGGTCAGCGCTGACACCTTGCGCCGCGCCCATTCAGTGCACCCGATTACTGCCGTCCAAACCGAGTATTCGCTTTGGACACGCGACGTAGAGCAGGCGGTGCTCCCCACTTGTAACGAGCTAGGCATCGGCTTTGTGCCCTACTCGCCACTAGGCCGGGGATTCTTGACGGGTAGATTTCAGGATACTGCGGATTTCGAGGAAGGCGATTTTCGCCCTAACTTGCCGCGCTTTTCAGATCAGGCCATGAGCACCAACCGCCGAATCGCCGACGTGATTGGTGAGGTGGCCGCCAACAAAGGCTGCACACCTGCACAGCTATCGCTCGCCTGGCTACTGTCTAAAGGCCCCAACATCGTGCCAATTCCAGGGACTAAGCGGCTGCGCTACCTTGAAGAGAATGCAGCAGCAACGTCGATTACCCTTACCCCTGATGAGCAACGTCAGTTGGAAGCAGCCACCGCACGCATTCCGGTGATCGGTGAGCGCTACACGCCGGAAGGCATGAAAGGGGTTAATGCCTAACCTGTTACGACTTGAGTGCTGGCGCTACTACTGAATAATCTCATCAATCGAGCGCTCTCCATCCAGCAGCAGGTATTCCTGGTTAGTAATGCTGGGAGTTTGCACCACGCGTAGCAATGCATGGGCGACGTTAGCCCGGGAGATTTGATTATCACCCGCCTCATCCATTGAGCTAGCAAACTGGCGGCTGGCTGTTTCGTCGGTCAGGCGCCCCGGTTTGAGAATCACATGGGGGATATCGCTGTTACGTAAATATGCATCGGCTGAGAACTTAGCAGCCATATAAGGGCGCAGCTTTTCCGGCGCCTCAAGCGGGTTTTCCGCTCGCATGGCACTGACCATAATATAGCGCGAGAGCCCCTTTTGACTGGCGACATCGGCGGTACGAATGGCACCAAAAAGATCAATCATCAGCGTTTTATCCGGCCCGGTATGAGGGCCGGACCCCGCGGTAAAGATGACTTGGTCGCAACCTTCAAAGGCGTGATCGAATTCGCCTTCTAAATCGGCCACCACGCTATCTATACCACGTTCGTTAAACCACTCTGCCTGCTCTTCGCTGCGGATCATCGCTTTAATAGGCATACCCGACTGCTGCGCCAGTTCACAAAACTGTTTACCAATCTGCCCGTTTGCACCGATTACTAGCGTCGTCATCATTGCTCCTTTTGAATGGCTGCTAACCTTTAGTTGCAGGCGTTTTTGTGTAATTCAACCTTTACAGAGGAGCTATTTGTTGACGCTGCGTTGACTTAGCATCTACCGATGAGGATAGACGACGAACGCCAGCTTGTTGCCGTCTGGATCTCGTACGTAGGCAGCGAAAAAGCCTTCACCATACTGAGGGCGGTAACCTGGCGGACCTTCATCGCTGCCTCCGTTCTGCATCGCTAATTGATAGAGCGTATCGACTTCTTTAGGATCAGCAAATTGAAACGCTGTCATGGTGCCGTTGCCAACGCTAGCGGGATAACCATTAAAGGGAAAACCAACAAAGAACCTTGGCACATTGACATCATCTGGGTCGCCGAAAGAAACGCAGGCATCGTCTTGCCAGCACACATCCAGCCCCATACTGTTAAACAACGGCGCATAAAAGCGAAGTGCACGCTCCAGGTTATGCGTTCCTACCATTGTATAAGCAATCATTGTGGCTACCTCTTATCGTCTATCTCCTTGTTTATCTACTCAGCTCAGATAGCCGCCGATCGCTGGGCTATCAGTGAGAAGATAAGCAGTCCCCTTTCCCTACTCGCACATCGCAAAGTCACTCTTCTGGCTCTCCAAACCAAATTTCTCATCCTTGGCGCTAATGGCGGCTACTCGTTCAGGCTGTTTGATCATTAACGGCATCCTGAAAAGAAGCTTAGCAGTTCCCAGGCGTTGGTAACTCACTGTGAGCCTTTTAGTTTCTTTTCTTAAGTGCACTTGCCCGTGTTTAGAACACTCTTTAAACTACTGCGCCGCCCAGGAGATACCCCCATGAAAATCAATGTGGTCGGCACTAGTGGTAGTGGCAAAAGCACACTGGCTAAACAGCTCTCAGTAGCGCTGAACACCACTCACATTCAGCTTGACCAGCTGTTTTGGTGCGCTAACTGGGAAGGCACACCCGACGATGTCTTTTTCACCAAGCTGGAGGAAGCACTGTCGGCCCCCACCAAAGGGTGGGTATTGGATGGCAACTTTGATCGCACGCGGCCAATTAAGTGGCGCGATGTCGATATGGTGGTGTGGATCGACTTCCCCTTCTGGCGTGTCTTCAGCCAAGCCTGCTCACGAGCCATAAAGCGTATTATTAGCAGAGAAGAGATCTGGCCCGGTACAGGAAACCGCGAAAGCTTTCGCCAAACTTTTTTAAGCCTTAATTCAGTATTACTCTGGTCGCTTAAAACATGGCATCAAAACCGCAAACGTTACTTCGCCGATATGATTGATCCACGCTATGCCCATATCCAGTTTGTGCGTTTAACCTCGCGTAGAGAAGCGCAGGTGCTAGTGGATAACCTCCATCATAATGCCTCTGTCTAAACTATGTAGCTTCTAATGCTTACCCCACGTGTATTTCCTTTAGTAAGCCGAATAGCTGCGCTAATCGGCTGCCAAGGCCCCCTTGGAAGATGTACACCGTTTGGCATTTGCGTGAGGAGACCTGTAGGATAATTGAACAACTGTTCAACTAAGGAATTTCTATGCAACGTCATCCGCTGATTACTGCCGTGTCACTGGGTCTTTTTGCTGGTGCTGCTACGTCCACTGCACTCGCAGAGGCAACGCCACTAGAGCAGCAGCTAAAGGATCTGGAGTCGTTTCAGGTAATCGCTCACCGCGGTGCCAGCGGACATGCGCCGGAAAGCACCATGGCAGCCTATGAACTGGCCCATGAGTGGGGAGCTGATTACCTGGAACTGGACGTTCAGCTCACCTCCGATGGTGAGTTAGTGGTATTCCATGATGATGCCATCGATCGCACCAGTGACGGCGAAGGCAATATTCATGATTACACGCTAGAAGAGCTAAAGGCTCTTGATATCGGTACCTGGTTCAACGACGCCAATGTCGATAAGGCAGATACGGCCTTTAAAGGAGCGCAAATACTCACACTGGAAGAGCTATTTGAGCGCTTTGGTCACGATGCTCGTTACTACATTGAAACCAAGTCCCCTCTATTGAACCCTGGTTTAGAAGAAGCCTTGGTTGAGGCACTTGAAGATCACGAAATGATTGAAAATGGTCGGGTGCTGGTGCAATCGTTTGAGCAGGGTAGCCTACTCAAAGTACATGAGCTTAATGAACATATCCCCCTCATCCAGTTGGTGTGGTACTCGCCCAGTGAGGAAGATAATGATCGTTTAGTGGAGTGGACAGGTGTTACTCCAGCGCCAGCAGACATCACTGACGAAGACTTTCAGGCTATTAAAGAGTACGCGGCAGGTATCGGCACGAATGTGACGTATAACGGCGAAGACGTTATTGATGCTAATTTTATTCGCCAAGCTCAAGAGAACGGCCTTCCTGTTCACGTTTACACCATCAATGAAACTGATGAGATGAAGCGTTTACAGGACTGGGGCGTCAACGGTTTGTTTACCGATTACGCTGATCGGCTTCTTGAACTCGCGGACTAACCCTGCATTGGCTCGTCACTTTTACGCTCGGCTTTGGTCGGGCGTTTAAGTTGATCGGGGTGAATCCGGGTACCCTTTCTCAAGCTTAATAGCAATTAGCAACAGCTTAACTATCGAGAAGTAGCTCCATTGAACGCATGTATTTAGCGCTTCAAGCACTGCTCTCGTGTGTCATCGTCAATCAACCTTGCGATGCGATATTTCCAGACGAACCATACTTTCGTCGCAGATCGTTTCGTTGATTGTGATGTAGGTAAGATCAACAAAATTGATGTAGGGTTTAAAAACTGTGCCGTTTCGACTTACCGTTGCCGAGCCGAGGTTCAAAAGTTTATCTGTCATCACACAAAATATTTATAAAACAAAAATTTGCCTCTAGAGACTGAAGAGGAGTAAGCGTCATCATTTCACACACATATAGCGTGCTAGCACGAATGGTATGCTGCATGGACTTGGCGTTCAGCAGGCGATGGAAAAGACTCGCGCTATGCCGTCTCTTTACTTGATACGTATCGCTTGCCAACAAATCACACGGGGCCTTACTGGGTTGGTGCTGGCTTTTCTTTTGGCTGGACAAACCCATGCACAATCCGTTGATCAAGACGCAGCCATACTTCTAGTAGCGCACCCAGCGGTAGCCACGCAATGGCTAAACCGTGACACAACGCGGGCGATATTTGCCATGCGGCAACGTACATGGCCTGACGGCGATGCCGTACAGGTGTTTGTGCTGCCAAACCGAGATCCTGTACATGCGCGTTTCACCAAAGAGCAGCTCGCCGTTTACCCACATCAGCTACAACTGGCATGGGATCGCATGGTGTTTTCTGGCATGGGGCAAGCGCCTAATCGCGTTGCTGATCAGCTCGAAATGCGCGAGAAGATTGCGAATACTCCTGGTGCGCTGGGATATCTTGAAAGGGAGTATCTGGATGAAAGTGTCCAAGTTATTTCAATGGAATGAACATTTTTCCGTTATCCGTAGGCCCACTGTAGCCGTACTCACAAGTTTGCTAGCACTGCCCGTCTGCTCGTCCGCCTGGGCAAACGAAAACGTGCTCGACACTCTGCAAGTACATGGTTTCCTGAGCCAGGCGCTTATCATCACCGACGATAACGATTTCTTCGGTAACAGCAGTGAGAATGCAGGAAGCCTGGAGTATACCGAAATAGGTGTTAACGCCTCTATCCGCCCTCACCGCAATGTGCTGGTGGCCGCTCAGGTGCTTAGCCGTCGCGCCGGCGGTGAAACTAGCGATGCCATCCCAACGCTAGATTATGGCGTGGTGGATTATCAGATGGTCTCCAACCAGCAGCGTACGCTTGGCCTTCAGGTAGGTAGATTTAAAAACCCCTTCGGCATTTATAACCAAACGCGTGACGTCGCCTTCACGCGCCCCAGCATCTTATTGCCACAATCAATCTATTTTGATCGAACTCGCTCGTTGGGAATGGCTGGCGATGGCGCCAGTATTTATCACGAAGAGCGAACCCAGTCAGGCGTTTTTCGCTTTCAAGCAGGCGTCGGTAAAACCCGCATAGAAGACGATGTCGATCAAGCACTTGGGCTGAAGCGTTTTCCAGGATCGTTACGCGCGGGCTCTTCTGCGATTGGCCAAATTCGCTATGAAGACAACGGTGGACACTTTCTAATGGCACTCAGCACCGCTAGTGCTAACGCTGACTATGAAAATGCTCAACCTCCACTAACTAATGGCAGCTTTCAGTTTCAGCCTTGGGTATTTTCATTACAATACAATGACGAGCTGTGGAGCTTAACCTCTGAGTATGCGCTGAGAACAATTGAACTAGATGGTTTTAATCCCGCCATTGACCAGAAAAAAACCGGTGAAAGCTGGTATGTGCAATATACGCGTCGTATGGACAATGACTGGCAGTGGTTAATTCGCTTTGATCGTTTGGTAAACGACCGAAGTGACCGTTCAGGTGCTCGCTACGAACAAAGTGGTTTGGGCCCTGCCCATTCTCAATTTGCTGATGACATTACCTTTGGCGTTCAGTGGACACCCAGACCCAACCTAATGTTGGCAGGTGAATATCATCATGTGGATGGCACTGGTTGGCTACCCTTACATAAAGACGCGGATGCGTCTGAAACAAGCCGACATTGGAATATGCTGCTCTTCCAGCTTTCACTGCGCTTTTGATCGGGATACGCAGAGATGACCACACGTTCGTCCCCTAAAGCGCGTTACCGGCTTAGTTTGACTTGGCGTGTTATCGCGCTGAGCAGTCTATTACTGCTAGCGCTTGTGGCACTCTTTATATGGTTAGGCCAACACCAGCTCACTCAACAGTTAGAAAGTAGTCGGATGGAAAGCCATGAGCGGCAGCAGCGCGAGATAAGCTTAGCGATGCAACGCTCATCGGATAACTTACGCCAGTTAGCGGGCTTAACCGCTGCGGCGCCGGAGCTTGGAAGCGCGCTACAAGAGAATAACCAGGACGAGCTAGCTGATGTGCTCAGAGCACAGTGGCCTTCTCTGCAATTAGAAGCGGGGATTGATGAAATCTTTGTTTTTAATACCCAAGGAACAAGAGTTGGTTACTCAGGCACCAACGACCCGCTGATTGATCTGCCCATTCAAGGCTGGATAAGTAGTGTACTAACCACAGAGTCACCCATTACCACACTACGCTGCGCCATGACATGCCAGCAGTTTGCTGCGGTTCCTGTTCTTATGGAAGGCGCTAGCATCGGCATGGTAGTGCTATCGCGCTCACTTGCCGATGTTACGCGACAAGCGAAAGAAGTCTCCAATAGCGAAATAGCGCTGATGGTGACAGGGCGCATTACTGGCTCTCCTCCCGCCGAGGCGCTTCTACTGGAAGATTGGAACGGCCATATTCTAGCGCTTACAAACCGTGACCAGACGTTCTCTGTACTTCAACGAGCATCTCAAGACGTCTTTCTGAATCAATTGGTTCACATGCCTTTCAGCCTTGAATACATGAACCGATATTTTGAATTAAGTGCCGTGTATATGGAGGAAGACGCCGACTGGCGCAGCACTGGGTATTTCCTACTTATTTCAGATATCACTGCTCAGATCGCCGCTATTCGTACAGCAACGAAGACACTACTTGTGGTGGGCTTAGTTGGCTGGTTAGCTGCCGAGCTATTACTGTTGATTATCCTATTGGGTCCAATGGATCGGCTACGGCGAGTCGCGGGCCTACTGCCTGCGCTGGCAAACGGTGAGTTTCGTCGAGTAAGAGATAAACTACCATTGCCTCGGCGGCATTTTTCTAATGAAATTGATAGGCTGGAAGATTCAACCCGTGAGCTTTCCCATCAGCTAGAAGCACTGGAACAGAGTGTCCAAGAACATAGCGGACAGCTAGCCGAACGCGTTGATGAGCTAGCCAAAGAGCGTGATTTTGTTAATAGCCTACTCGACACTGCACAGGTCTTTATTGTTGTTCAAAATAGTGCAGGGCGTATCCAACTGATTAATGGCTACACACTAGAAAGGTTAGGGCTAAAAGACGCCGATATCATTGGGCGCCATTTCTCTGACATCTTTGATAAAAATGCTCACTTGGCATTGCCTAGCAACAATGTGGATGAAGCCGACAGCGAAAGTAATGCTAATGGCAGCACCGTGACTCACCTCAGTGCTTTCAACCAGGAAGAAAAGACATTTCAAACTCAGGATAGACGCTCTTTTACTGTCGTTTGGTACCACGCTTCTTTGGCCAACAGTAACAACCACGATGCCTCTAAGATATCCGTTGGGCTAGACATTACCGAACGTAAAGCTGCTGAGGCACGTTTAACATGGCTGGCGGAACACGATCCATTAACGGAACTCTATAATCGTCGCTATTTCCAAGATGCCTTGCAGCGCACTATCGCTAATCAAGCCAAAGGCGCTGTTTTACTACTAGACTTAGACCAGTTTAAAGAGATCAATGAACTCAGTGGCCACCATGTAGGCGACCGTCTATTACGCGAAGTTGCTGATACGCTTTTTTTAAATCTCAGTCAGCGAAGCATTATTGCCCGCCTCGGTGGTGATGAATTTGCCCTGCTGCTGGAAGATATTAGCAGTGAACAAGCAATTAACGTGGCTGAGTACATTGCTCAGCTGTTGGACGGCCTTAGCTTTTCAGCCATAGAAAGAAAGCATCATGTTTCCGCCAGCATTGGGATCGCGCTGTTCCCCGTTAATGGGCAGACACCGGCTGACCTGTTAGCTAGCGCCGATATGGCCATGTATAAAGCAAAAGAGAGTGGCAATCAGCATTGGTACCTTCTCAAGCAGGCGGAAAATGCTAAAGATGAGCTTCAAGAACGTGTCTATTGGGTAGAGCGGCTGCACAAGGCACTAGAAAACGACGAGTTTGAACTGTGGGCGCAGCCCATTGTGCGGCTGAAGGACCGCGATATTAAGCATTACGAAGTATTGCTACGTATGCGCAATGACGATGGTAGCTTGGTCTCTCCGGCACAGTTTATACCTGTTGCTGAACAAAGCGGTTTAATTGTTCAAGTTGACCGTTGGGTGCTGCGCCATAGCTTAGCAGCACTGGCAACGCTACAAAAAGAGGGCTTGTCGTTGGCTGTAAATTTATCAGGCCAGTCTTTACATGATTTAGGTTTAAAACAGTTTCTGGCAGATCAATTAAAAACCAGTGGCGCTGATCCCCATCATCTCATTTTAGAAGTAACAGAGACCGCTGCTATCACAGACTTCTCAACAGCGCGCAACGTGCTGCAAACCGTAAGGGATTTAGGTTGCCGAACAGCACTCGATGACTTTGGGATTGGATTTAGCAGCTTTCACTATCTTAGTCAGCTCCCTGTGGACTATATTAAAATCGATGGCTCTTTTATTCGCAGCTTACTTATCGATACGGATAGCCACACGCTTGTCAAAGCGATTGCCGATATAGCAAGAGGCTTCGGTAAGCAGACTATTGCTGAATTTGTAGATCAAGAAGCACTGATACCTGTTCTTCTTTCATATGGCATTCAGTATGGACAGGGCTATCATCTAGGGAAACCTGAAAAAATTCGACTTTGGTAAGTGCCGCACTCAGAAGGAAGCAACAGATGCTAGCAGGGAAAACCACCCAAGAGAGTGAGTTTGACGATAAAAGTAATCATAAGGGAATGATTGACAAATTTATCGACGAATATCATTTTTTTATTGCTAACACCGACGACCAAAAACGGCGCGCCTTTCGGCTACGGCATGATGTTTTCTTAAAAGAGTTCAACTATGAGATGCATGAAGATGAGGCACGTTTGTATGAGTCCGATGAGTACGATAATTACTCGATTCATTGTCTTATAGAACACAAACGTAGTGGCATTCTTGCAGGGTGCGTACGATTAGTCATGCCCTTTTCCAGTAACACTAATCCTCCTGATCATTTGCCTGTTCAAAACCAAGGGAAGCAGTTACTAAACCATCCTACATTAACGCCGTTTAAGCTACCGACCCTTGAAACGTGTGAAGTATCACGGTTAGCCATTTCTAAAAATTTCAGAACGCGAAAATCCAGCACCCCAGAAGAAATAGCAGGTAAAGAAGTCGTTTTATTTTCACAAGATGAGGCAAAGACATTTTCACTCGTCGCCCTGGGCCTTTTTTTATGCACCTACTCTATCGTTGGTTTAACTAATCGCCGACATGTTTTTGCAATGATGGAACCTCGCCTTCCCCGTTTATTGGCGATATCAGGTTTTAAGTTTACCAAAGTGAGTGAGCCGATTGTGTATCACGGTACTCGCCATGCTTACTACATCGACTATCATGTGGCGAAACAAGAGATGAGCGAGCGACTGATCCCGTTATACGAATATATCGTAAAAACATTAAAGCCTCAGATCGCTCACACATTTATCTCTTAACGCATTTTTAAAATCCGGCTCGTTCAACGATTTAAGAAAGCGCCGTTTGCCGAAAATCATGAACTGAAATGCTGGCGAATTTTTCTAGAAAAAACACCAGTGTTTCAGGATACTGAAAGTAGCGTTCAAATGTCTCTTGCCCGTTTTTGCCACGCCGCGTCACTTTGGCATGATATTGACTGCCTATTTTAGTAACGTTAACGCTATTTTCTTGTTCACCTTCGTAATGAACAGCAGATAAAGGCGAAGCGCTATCAAGCATTTTTGCAAGCTGCTTTGCAGCATCTGCCTCTACAGGCGTTGCCCATAGTGGCTGATCACGTTTTCCATAGTGAAACAGCACTATGACCAGCATTACGGAGAAGATACTGCTTGTTAGCATCCACGTAAGTGCAATGCTGGAAACGGGAAGGATGAAGATCACCAGCATCTGACCTACTGCCATGACTGCCAGCACCATGGCTAAGGGCCGCCACATACGGGGGTTCATAAACCCACGTTTGAGTACGTAGCCCCACAGCCCTATCACGGCGAGCACTCCCAACGCGAGGTGAGCCACAGCAAACGGTGTTCCCCCGCCTGAGAAAATGGCCATTAGCCCGATAAGTGGAAACAGGCTGTAAAAAGCTGCTAGCAGGTAATAAGCGCGCTGAAGATTCATCAATAGCTCCTTTTATTGTTATCGGCACTACTTTTGGCATGCAACCAGTATAGATGAACGCAATTATCGTGCAGCGCAAGAAACCTGCTCTTTTAAACGCCTTACCACACGGTGATGAGCTGCTTCACGCTCAGCTCGTTCGTTACTTCATTTCAAAACCACGCTTAACTAAAAAGTCACGCATGTGGGGACGCAGTTTTGAATCGAAGAGCGGCGTTAGATTATGCGACCAGTCAGTCGTTTTGTTACCCGTGCTGCGTGTTTGGTAGTAAGCCTGCATAGTGCTGTCAAACGCTTCGACTTGCTCAGTATCTTCACGGTAAGTATCTTCCTTGAGAATAGCCTCTACCGGTAGACGCGGCTTAACCTCAGGGTCATGGGCCGGATAGCCAAGGCACATACCAAACACCGGATAAACATGGTCAGGCAAATGCAAAAGTTCGCTGATCGCCTGAGGATTATTGCGTATACCACCGATATAACAAATTCCAAGCCCTTCAGACTCAGCGGCCACTGCAACGTTTTGTGCCACTAGAGCAGTATCAACGGTGGCGACCAATAGCTGTTCTGTCATACCTCGTTCAACGTTGGCACCTGTCCGTTCAGACGCCTCTGTCGGGCGCTTCATATCCGCACAAAACACTAAAAAAACCGCGCTACTTGCGACATAGCCTTGACCACCGGCGTATTCAGCGATTTTTTCGCGATTCGCTGAGTCTGTGACATTAATAATGGTGTAGGCCTGCACATGGCTTGATGTGGCTGCGGCCTGGCCCGCTTTGATGAGCTCTAACAGCAGCCCACGCGAAATCTTCTGATCGGTAAACTTGCGGATAGAGCGGTGGGATTGAAGCAGTTTGATAACATCATTCATTTCGTCTCGCCTCTTAATACTTGATATAACGGATATGACAACTAAAGTGCCCTGGTTCCATGCGTTTACTCCTGAATTCAGGCTTAACGCATGCTATTGATAGCAAGCTATACTAAATGAAGCCATTGGGTCCCCCCTAAGATAAATAACGCCGCTAGGAAGCCGATAATGTCTAACACCCCTCTCACACCGCAAGGGCAGGAATGGAACGCCAGCCACTACGCGGAACACGCAAATTTTGTTCCCACGTTGGGAAGCGATGTAATGAAGCTTTTAGCGCCACAGCCCGGACAGCGCATCCTGGACCTTGGCTGTGGTGATGGCGCGCTCACCGAGCGTATTATGCAATTAGGTGCCGATGTGCTGGGTGTCGATGCCTCCGCAGAGATGGTCGCCGCCGCCCAACAGCGCGGAGTCACTGCTCGGGTTGTCGATGGGCACCAGTTACCCTTTGACCAAGAATTTGATGCGGTCTTCAGCAACGCGGCGTTGCACTGGATGCTGGACCCGCAAACGGTATTGGCCGGCGTAAAACGCGCACTAAAACCCGGCGGACGTTTTGTTGCAGAGTTTGGGGGGCATGGCAACGTGGCCGCTATTTGTACTGCGCTTATTGCCTCGCTGCAGTTTCGCGGTATTAGCTCACGTGGCCGTCATCCTTGGTACTTTCCCACCCCGGAAGAGTACACAAACCTACTTCAAACGACGGGTTTTCATGTCGATTCTATCGAGCTAATCCCTCGCCCCACACCACTACCCACGGGTATTGCTGGCTGGCTCGAAACCTTTGCAAGCCCGTTTTTGCACGGATTAGATGAGGACCTGCAGGTAGCCATTATTGATAATACGATTAACCTGCTCTCTCACAGTCTAAGTGATGGGCAAGGCAACTGGACCGCCGACTACGTCAGACTGCGGGTCTCTGCCCACGTGTGATAGCCTCGACGCCCAGTGGTTCTCACGCGAAAACCCCACCGTTAGTCAACGGTGGGGTTATTGATAACAACTCGCTACGCAGCAGTATCTTTCAGCGTTGCCATATCAATCACAAAGCGATAGCGTACGTCACCTTTCTCCATACGCTCAAAGCCCTCATTGATGTTGTTAATATCCAGCATCTCAATATCGCAAGTGATGTTCTGCTCTGCACAAAGCTTGAGCAGCTCTTCCGTTTCAGCGATACCACCAATCAGCGAACCAGCTACCACGCGACGCTTAAACACCAAATTGAATGCTTCAATAGCAGGCTCAATCGGTTCTAACAGGCCAACAATAATATGCGTACCGTTATATTTCAGAGAAGTAAGATAGGGGTTTAGGTCGTGCTGAACAGGAACGGTATCCAGCATGAAATCGAACGTTTCTGCGACAGCCTCCATTTGCGCTTGGTCACTGGATACCACTACGTGATCCGCACCATTGCGCTTTGCTTCTGCTACCTTGGCATCCGAGCGAGTAAAGACGGTGACTTCCGCACCCAGTGCTTTGGCCAATTTCACGCCCATATGACCGAGGCCGCCCATGCCTATCACGCCTACTTTGTGACCTTTACCAACGCCATGATGTTTGAGCGGTGAATACGTCGTAATTCCCGCACAGAGAATAGGTGCCGCGGAGGCTAGATCAATGCCCTCTGGCATTTGCAGCACAAAATGCTCGCTCACCACGATGGCATCTGAATAGCCGCCTTGGGTTAGCGTGCCGTCTTGGCGGTCAGGGCCGCCGTAGGTCATCGTAAACCCTTCCAGGCAGTATTGTTCCACGCCATCTTTACAAGCAGAACATGTGCGGCAAGAGTCGACCATGCAACCTACGCCGACTAAATCACCCGCCTTAAAACGTGTCACGTCATCACCAACAGCGGTTACACGGCCGACAATCTCATGGCCAGGTACCACAGGGTATTGACTCATGCCCCAGTCATCTCGGGCAAAGTGTAGGTCACTGTGACAAACACCACAGTAAAGGATTTCAATGGCAACATCATCTGGACGGGGCTCACGTCGATCAAAGGTGAATGGCGCGAGTGGTTTATCAGCAGAAAAGGCAGCATAAGATTTTGCTTGGCTCATGGAAACTCCTTAACAAGTATTCTGCAAAACGAGAAAGTGTTTCCATTATTCGCTGCTAAGCACCAGATAGCGATGAACGAAGCTACGTATTTTTTGCTCATTTCTCCATCAGAACGCAACAAAATAACAAAAAACCTCAAAAAAACATCATAATTGTCGTTTAGCTCTAATATGCACTCAGATTAGGAGTTTCTATGGTGGCCAACACCGAACTCGTCGGCAACGCACTCGCTGATTTGATCTCACCGCTAGTAACGGGGGATGGGCTAAGCGTGTCTCGGTTGCCCAGAGTGGGGCTACTTTGCCTTGGGCGGCGTCAAGAACGAACCCCGTTGATGTACGAACCTAGTCTTATCATCATCGCCCAAGGCCGCAAAATAGGCTATTTAGGCGATCGTGAGATTCATTACAATCCTGGCCACTATCTTGTACAAACCCTGCCGCTACCCTTTGAGTGTGAAACTCACGGCTCGCCGGAAGCACCTTTGCTAGGTATATCGGTGAAGCTAGACCCAGCGTTACTGAGTGAGATGGTCACCGCTATGGGCGATATGAGCCATTCACACCTGGCTCCTAAGCCGATGGCGTCAGTGGCGATGAATGACGGCATGCAAGCCGCGGTGTTGCGCTTGGCAAATGCATTACACGACGAAGTCGAGTGCATTGCCATGGGCGAAGCTAGGATACGAGAGGTGGTGTTTGAAGCGTTAAAAGGCGAGCAAGGCCGCGCCTTACGCGCACTGGTTAAAGGTCACGGTCACTATTCACGTATTGTGCAGGTACTATCGCAGTTGCATGCCCATTTTGCTGAGGACTTTACCGTCGACCAGTTAGCCCAGCAGGCCAATATGAGCATATCGACGTTTCACCAGCACTTTAAGCAGATTACACGTTCGTCACCCGCACAGTATTTAAAAAGACTGCGCCTACTTAAGGCGCAGCAACTGTTGTTGCAAGATAGCCACAATGTGAACCAAGCGGCACAAGCGGTCGGTTATCGCAGCGTGCCTCAATTTAGCAGAGACTATAAGCGCTACTTTGGCGCATCACCGCTGCAGCATAGGCGCCAGGAACAGGCCCTACGTGCTTAACCATACCCACGACCTCCCCCACCTCGCTTGGATATTTTTCAGGACAGGTTTACTTGGCAAAAATCTGACCCTGATCTTTAAACGCTTTAAACTCCAAGGCATTACCACAGGGATCGAGTAAGAACATAGTGGCTTGCTCCCCTACTTCGCCTTTAAAGCGAACGTATGGCGCAATCACGAAATCGGTATGCCGCGCTTTCAAGCGCTCGGCTAAGGCTTCCCACTCATCCCATTCCAAAATCACGCCAAAGTGCGGCACCGGTACATTATGGCCATCGACCGGGTTAGTGTGAGCACTCTGCTGGCCGGGTGTTTTCGGATGTTCGTGAATCACCAACTGATGGCCGAAGAAATTAAAGTCGACCCAGTGATCGCTAGAGCGCCCTTCTTCCAGGCCAAATACGTCGTTATAGAATGCTCTGGCTAGGGCGACATCGTAAACAGGGATGGCGAGATGGAAAGGGGAAAGACTCATGGTTATCTCCTGTTGCAGCGCATTTATTCGTTGCGTTATTTGCAATGGTCAGCCGCATTACACGGCCACTGTGTAGCCATCCTAGATCGCGCTATGCAAAAATAAAATCAATTGTTTTTTGACCCATTCACAAATATTTTTTATGAATTTTCTTATGACAGTTCTTATGACAGAAACAACGAATGATACGAGAACTTAAAACGCTAGTAGCCGTGGCACAGCACGGTACTTTTGCGGCGGCAGGCCTCCAGGTTGGCCTCACCCAAGCCGCGGTAAGTGCTCAAATGAAGCGTCTGGAAGAGGCCCTGGGCATTGCGCTATTTGAACGCAGCGGCCGAACTGCGGTGCTTACCCAGCGGGGCGAAGAGACGTTACTTCAGGCCCAAACTCTACTCGGGTTATACGCCACGCTAGGCGTTTCACCATTAGGCCAAGGGCTTGGCAGCCGTGTCACTATTGGTGCCATTGCCTCTATCCAGCGTACTGTGTTGCCAGATATTGTAGCGCGCTTTCATCAGCAGTTTTCCGAGTGTCGCACCCGCATCGTGCCAGGTCTTTCCATGGACTTAATGAACCAGGTAGATGCGGGCGAGCTGGATATGGCTGTTATTATTCGGCCGCCTTTTTCGCTGCATAGCGATCTGCGTTGGACGCCCATTGCCCACGAGCCGTTTCGCTTGCTTGTCCCGCAGGAGTTACCTGGTGATTGCTGGCGGGAGCTGCTAACCCACTCCCCTTTTGTTCGCTACGACCGCGCTTCTTTCGGTGGACGCCAAGTAGGCCGCTTTTTAAGGGACAACCACTGCCAAGTTCGCGACCTGTGTGAGCTGGACGAGCTTGAAGCCATTGTGAAGCTGGTGGGTAACGCCGTGGGCGTTGCTTTAGTACCGCAGCCAATAGCGCTAAAACGCTGGCCCCAAACAGTTCGAGCCATCTCGTTAGAAGAGCATACGTTTCATCGAGATATTGGGTTAGTGCATCGCGCTGTTGGCCATCTAAGCGAACCTGCCCGTGCGTTTGCCCAGCTTCTAGCTGAATCATCACAGCAACTCTAAACTGCCAACGTGCAGCTGCCATTGATAAGGAGATATAGCCCATGAACCCCGAAGACCTTGAGAAGCTGGTAACGCGTACCATGCCCTTTGGCAAATACGAAGGCTGGCTTATTGCCGATTTGCCTGGTCCCTATTTGAACTGGTTTGCTCGGGAAGGGTTTCCAAAAGGAGAAATTGGTCAACTCCTGCATTTAATGCATGAAATTGACCACAATGGTTTGAGCGACTTGCTCAACCCGCTGCGCAAAAACTGAATTTTCTCAAAACTGATTTCTTTTCAAAACTAAGAACGACACCATTCGTTAATGGCTTGCCCACGTTCGGCATAGTAAAACGCTTCTTGCTGGGATGGCGCTGCAGGAAAACGTCCTAATTCCACGGCAAGCTCAAAAAAGCCTGCCGCTGGAAGCCCTTTGCCACTCCGGCTAATCACAAGCGTTGCAATAAAAGGCTTTCCTGCAGCGGCGTCTTCTTTCATTAGCTGTTCAAGTGCCTGTGCGATACGTTGAATAGTCTTAGGTGGCGAAAGGCCTAGCGCATTCGCCGCTTGCTGATAGGTTATCGGTAAAGCACTGCTCGGGGTCGTCGCCAGTAACTCTCGCAAGGGTGGTGCTAATGCAGTCGCTAATGTCATGCTTGCGTTAATCTCTCAAAGTGTAAAAAGCTCAAGTTGTAAAAACTGACGTCCATTTGTGTCACAGCGAATACTTGCGTTACTGCTAACAGCAGCATAGTAGGGTGTCTTAGCCAATTCGTCTAACGAAGACAGATGGTCTAGTGCAACCTATGCTAAGTAAGTCAACATCGTATTCAAAATGAGGGAAGATCTATGGCAAAGGAGCGCTCAGCACGTTCGCGTAGAGGAGGAGTTTGGCCAACGCTGCTGGCCTGGCTCAGTGTCATTGCACTGATAGCATCAGCCCTGCTAATGGCTGGAGCAGGGCCAGCCTATCGCTGGGAGTTGATTAGCCTGGGCGACGCCTTCAGCCTGATGCGCAATGGTGTCTATGCAGCAACCGCAGCCGTGGCAATCAGCATCTTGCTGCTGCTCTTCAGCGCCTTTACCCGCCGCATGGGCGCTGGCGTAGCGGCTATCTTCGTTATTGTTGCAACCGCTGCCTTGTTATATATGCCTTGGCAACAATGGCAGCGTGCACAGCAGGCACCGGCCATTCATGACATAACCACCGACACCCAAAAGCCACCCGACTTCGTCGCGTTAAGAGACGCCCGCGAGGCGGCGCCTAATGCGGTTGATTACCCTGGAGAAGCCACCGCGCGTCAGCAACAAATGGCTTATCCTAATCTGCAGCCTTTACAAGTAGCTGCGCCTAAAGCGACCGTTCTAGCAGCAGCTCAGGCAGAAGTAGAAGCGTCCGGCTGGCAGATCGCCGCGATAACAGAGAGCACTATCGAAGCGACCGCAACAACCCGCTGGTTTGGCTTTGAAGATGACGTCATCATTCGTCTTACTGAGCAACAAAACGGCGTGCAGGTGGACATGCGCTCAGCCTCCCGACTGGGGACCAGCGATGTCGGCACCAACGCACTGCGTATCGAAACCTTCCTGGATAATCTGGGTAAGCGGTTAGAATAACGGTCTTATCTGAAGCGGATTTCATCTCTCGACTGATTTAACAGTAGAAAACCAGTTTCAGTGTATTTCTTTCAGTGCGTCTCTTTCAGTGCATTTGGTTAGTACGCGCGGCAGCTTCTCTGCTCAGAATTTGCTGCGCATCTAGCGAGCCAATCGCCACCTCTACATTTTTGGGAATATCACCGCTAAGCTGTAGCGCTTGGTAACGTAGCGCGCAGACACGCAAAAATGAGGTGAAATTGCCAAGATCGTGGCCAGCATCAATCGACTCATGATAAAGCCGCGTAATCAGTTGAGCCGTGTTCATCCCATCCCGTTGAGCCATCTCTTCCAGAAGGTGCCAGAAGTAGTTTTCCATGCGAACGCTGGTCACCATGCCATCAATGCGCAGTGAGTGTGTGGCGCTGCGCCATAGCTCCGGGTCAGCATCAATAAACAGCTTGCACATCGTTACACCCTCTCCGCTATCAAACTCTACTATTAAGCTACTAGGCAAGATCTGCTATCGAGTAAATTCTGCTTTTTAGCATAGCGGCTAACAGACAACGCGCCCAACCGTATTGAGTTCAATACCGCTGGGCGCGAAAGGGGTAGCCTATCAGTACTACTTATCCAATAGCGCCATAAACTGGGCAAGCCATGCAGGGTGTGCGGGCCATGCAGGTGCAGTTACCAAGTTGCCATCCGTCACTGCATCGGTGACCTCCAGGTTTGCGAAGTGACCACCGGCAAGTTCCACTTCTGGCTGGCAAGCCGGATAAGCAGAACACTGCTTGCCTTCAAGCACCTTAGCGACAGCCAGTAGCTGGGCGCCATGACAGATAGCAGCGACCGGCTTCTGAGTGTCAAAAAAGTGCTTCACCATCGCCAGTACTTCCTGGTTTAAGCGCAGGTATTCAGGTGCGCGGCCACCAGGAACCACCAAGGCGTCGTAGTCAGCCGGGTTAACTTTGGCAAAATCGGCGTTCAGAGCGAAACGATGGCCGGGCTTTTCAGTATACGTTTGGTCACCTTCAAAATCGTGAATAGCCGTTGCCACGGTATCACCGGCGACCTTGTCGGGACATACCGCGTCGACTTGATGGCCAACCGCCATCAGTGCCTGGAAAGGCACCATCGTTTCATAATCTTCAGTGAAATCACCGGTAATCATTAAAATTCGTTTGTTGCTCATCTCACTTCTCCTTGTCGTTATTGGTCGAGGCACAGAGCACACGAAGGGTGTGTTAAATGAGAGTAGCAAGTGCAGCTTCGCAGCGGGTAGTAAGCCACTACTACATCCACTCACGACAAGGCTTATGACATCGGTTAGCTAGATTATGCAGGCCGCTCAAGAGCAAACCGGTCACTGATGCTTACATAATCACTGCCTGCCAAGCGCCCTACTGGCTTTAGCACGTCCATATTGATATGCCGACCATCCCATATCGCGTCATCAATATGAATAGCGACAATCTCAGCAAGCACTAACGATCCCGCTAATGGCTGATCGCCAAAACGAATTAAGTCGCGCAGCTTGCAACCAAAGGCGACCGGGGCACCTGCAATACGTGGCACGCTGATTCCCGGCATTTCAGCCTTCTCTAGCCCCGCTAATAAGAACTCGTCTTGCTCGGGAGGAACACTCGCGCTGGTCGTGTTGAGCGCTTCTATCAACGTTTCATTGCCTATATGCACGACGCATTCGGCTAGTTCGGTTAAATTGCGCAGCGTGTCTTTGGGCAGCCCGCTGCCGTCGAGCAACGGTGAAAAAGCCAGGATGGGGGGATTAACGCTGGCTACGTTAAAAAAGGAGAACGGTGCGAGGTTTGTATTGCCGTTCTTATCTTGAGTTGACACCCATGCAATTGGCCTTGGACAGACACTGCCTGACAGCAAACGGTAGATAACACCAGCACTCAAAGGTTGTTCATCTAGTAAGTAATTCATGGGTATTCCTATGGGAGTGTTTATAAATACATGCCAACGCGACGCGCCTTAATCCGTCTCAAATCGGCTCCTCGGCGCTAAGTATGCTAGCCTTACGAGCCACACGCGACATAAAGGAACTGAATGCTCACTATCTCAAATAACGTGACAATAGCGGACTGGGAAATCGATATTAGTCAGATCAGAGCGCAAGGCTCGGGTGGCCAAAACGTCAATAAAGTCGCCTCTGCGGTGCATTTACGTTTCGATATTCAAAGCTCTACACTACCGCCGATTTATAAAGAGCGTTTAATGGCGCTGTCTGATCAGCGTATTAGTAAAGAGGGCGTGGTGATTATCAAAGCGCAAAGCTATCGCACCCTGGAGTTGAACAAAGAAGACGCTCTTGCACGCTTAAAAGCACTGATTCAAAGTGCTGGCAAGCAGCAGAAAACGCGGCGGCCAACTAAGCCCACCAAAGGCTCACAGCGACGCCGTGTGGACCACAAAACGCGTAAAGGCAAAACGAAGTCGCTGCGTGGTAAAGTGCCACTCTCATAAGACGTGAACTGAATTTATGCTATGCACTGACCATAAGAAGTGAACAGAGTAAGTAATTCTCCCCTAGCGCCGTTTTCTCACCACTGCATTGAGCTTAGCCATCATGTCCAGCGACTCATCCACTACACTCTGTGCTGCTCGCCCGCTGTCGCCCTGCATTCAGGTATGCAACATTGATCCAGCCTCTTCATTGTGCCAAGGCTGCGGTCGGACGCTAGATGAAATTGCCTGTTGGGGAAGTATGACCGAGGCCGAGAAGACCCCGGTATGGGAGCGGCTTGAGCAAACAGGCTACGTCGATGCATTACGCAGAGAAGAGCGCTAGCCCTCTTCTGTATGCCGGTCACTCAGAATGTGATGCAGTTCGCCACACGCCACCATCGGGTCGTCGCAGTTAATCACGATGTTTGATTCTGCCAACACATAGCTACGGCCAGTCGTGGTGTTCTCCACCACTTGATAAGCGCCTTCCTGATGCGTACCGGTGAAGGTACCAATAAACCCCGTTTCACGTAGTGATACGGTTTCTAACTTATCACCGATTCTCAGCCGACCTTCATAATTCATCAGCGCCAACCGCGCTGAGGTGCCCGTGCCAGTGGTGCTACGACAAATAACACCAGGATGTACATACGTTGTTGAACGCGAGCGAATATAGCCTTCAGCTACTTTCTCTTCCGGCCCCATAAAATGTAAAAACGGCAATGGCCCTACATCTCCCAGGGTGTAATGGGAAAAGCCGCGCTGCGCTTGGATCGCCTCAACAATTTTATAAGCACAAGCGGCAAGCGCCTGCTCCTCACTGCGTACTAGCTTGAAGCCTAACTCTTCGGCATCTACCAAGGCATAAAAGCCACCGCTGTAAGCGACTGAGTAGGTAATTGCTCCCAGTTCCGGAACTTGAATCGTGTCGCGATAGGTGTCGATATAGCTTGGCAGGCCTTCACAGGTAACAGACTCCACTACCCCATTGCACACCTTCGCTTCAATTTGCACCAAGCCTGCGGGTGCTTCCAGTTTAAAGCGTTGAATACCTTCCTGCTTGGGGACAAGCCCACTTTCCAACACAGCAGTGGCTGTACACAGCGTGTTAGAGCCCGAATAAATCGGGTAGCCCATGACTTCCATAATGATATAGCCCGCGACGGCGTCCGGATGCGAGGAAGGCACCAACAGATCTACCGACATCTCCGGAATACCATACGGCTCTTCTAGCAACAGCCGTCGCAAACCATCGGCATCATCACGCAGAAACTCCATTTGTTGGCGTACTGTGGCACCAGGAAGCACACCGATCCCCCCCGTCACAATACGGCTAACATCACCACCGGCATGAGTATCCATCAGCTGAATCGTATGCAGATTCTTCATTAACATTGCTCCTAGGCGGTGGTGAGGGCAAACGGTGCACCATGGGTTTCCCACTGCGCATCAGGAACAATAACTATTTTTCCCAAGTAGTTACTGCCACGGTTTACAAAGTAGCGCTCAGCGTTATGTAGATCTGATAGTTTAAAGGCCGCGTGCAGCACTGGTTTTAGTGCCCCACTGCGAATCCACTCAATCAGTTGTTCAGCCTCTTCACGAGTACCATGGGAAACACCAAAAATCTGCACTTGGTACAAGTAGACGCGAGTCCACATAATCTCGCTGATATTGCCACCACTCGCACCTGCAATGGAAAGCCGCGGATAACTGCTACGGCCTTGCATATCAACAATCATGGTATCGATAAACAGATCGGTCATCTGCCCACCGACCAAGTCCATCACTGCATCAATTGGCTTACCATCAGTGGTCGCCAATACACGCTCAACAAACGTTGATAAATCACCCCGATCGATGACTACTTCTGCACCCAACGCCAGAAGCGCATCGGCTTTATCCGGTTGGCTGACAGCGTAAGGAATAGCGCCCACGATCCGACAAAGCTGAATTAACGCCGTTCCAACACCGCCACTGGCGCCTGTCACCAGCACACGTTCACCCGCGCCAATGTTGGCAGACGTCATCATGTGATAAGCCGTCTGATACGAGCACATCCCCATTGCAGCAAGCTCTGCATCGTGCAGTTCAGGGTTGGGAACATGATGAAACTGATCGGCTGGGACGACGACAAAGTCAGCATAGCCACCATCAGCCCCGTGGCCATAATAATCTGGCGTCAGATTGATATCGCGACGCTCATCAGCGTAAATATTAAAATCGAGCAGGCCTCGTTCTCCAATACGTGAAGCATCCACGCCCTCGCCTACTGCCGCCACGCGCCCAGCAATATCAGCCCCTTGAATACGAGGAAATGTCAGTGTAGGCGATCCGCCCATCGCAAACGATGTGACTTCCTCTTTCCCTTTCGTAGGATAAAGCCCTTCACGCGCTTTCCGGTCGGTATTATTTTTGGCCGTTGCCGTTACCTGAACCAGCACTTGCCCCGCCCCTGGTTTAGGGGTAATAACATCCTGCCGGTACTGTAATTTATCTACATCACCATGGCCTGTTAACAACATGGCAGACATCGTTTTAGGTACTTGAGGTACAGCTTCGGCCATAAATTTCTCCGTTGTGAAACGTTGGATGAACCTAGCTGACAATAGCAAACTTTCGCCGCCACTCAAGAGTAATAATAAAAACGGCGTCAACGGATATAAACCATTGACGCCGTTAATTTTTATTAACAATTACTAGCTAAAAACAGGTACACCAATAACTAGCACATGCAGGTAAAGAGCAAACAAAATATACGCTATCAAGCCAATCACGACGGTGGCTATTGTCGCGGGAACCGAGGTTGATACTGTGTTAGCGGGATGCAGGCGATCACGCTTTTTGGCTGCCTTAAAGGCCAGAATAGCCCACACCAAAAATGCTGCAAAAAAGACAATATCGCCAAGTCGTCCATTAGCCAATAAGTGTGAAAATGCCCAAATTTTTACGGCCAACATCATCGGATGACCAAGCTTCGCTTTGATAGCATTACGCGGCACATAGGCTGCCACCAGCATAATAAAGGCAGGCACCATCAGCAGTGCTACCGCATGGCGTAAGCCCGTGGGGGGAAACCAAACGTAGATAGGGTCTAGGCGCATTTGGCCAAAACCGTAAATAGCAATTGCCAGTCCAATCACCGACACTACGGAGTACGCTATCTTCCAGGTGTTTTCGCCGTGTTTAACAATCTGTCGCTGACGCCAGTCTTCAGCAAAGATACGCACAGAATGGCTGCCAAGAAAAATCAGCAGGCCAATAATCATGATGGTCATAAAAGTGGCTCTCAGGTTATTTGCAGGTCATTGGTCGACTGCGAGGATGCCACACTAGCGCTCAAACCACATGACCAACTATCAACTTTTCGCCACCAGCGATCATCTGGCTCAGTTTAAAACCAGTTTTTACGCTTAAATAACCAAATTAAACAACCTCCGATACCCAGCATGGCTCCCCAAACAAAAAAGTATCCGTACTGATAGCGCAGCTCTGGCATGTACTCAAAATTCATGCCGTAAATACCGGCAATAAACGTCAGTGGCACAAATATGGCAGTAATCACCGTTAATACGCGCATGGTGATATTTAGCTGGTGAGAGGAAATCGAAATGTAACCATCAATGAGATCACCGCAAATGTCGTAATACATTTGTGTCAGTGTATATAGGCGCTCAAAGCGCTCCTCTACATCTGTGATGGCATGCAGCGTTTCACTTTCTCCGCGAGGCAGATGGGCATAGTCATAGGCAGTAAGCTCTTGGGTAATGCCTTTGTGGTAGCTAAAAATACGGCGCATCTTTACCAATCGTGAACGATAGGCGGTGATTTTGCGCATCAGCACATCATTACCAGCCTCCAAAAGCTCATCTTCTATATCGCTTAGCTCACTTTCAAATTCCAGCAGGCTATCGATGTAGAAGCCTGCCGAGATGTACATAATTTTCAGCGCGACACGCTCGGGAGATAGTGCCAGCAGCGTTTTGCCGTGCTCATTAAAGAGTCGTTCAATACTAAGCGCCTCACCGGCGTGCAGCGTGATTAGAAAACGCTCTCCAATAAAGAGGCACACCTGCTGAGGCACAAAGTTTAGCTGAGCATCAAACGACGAAATACCTCGGTAAATAATCAGGGTATGGTGCTCAAACTCTTCAATTTTCGGCGGATGGCGCTCTTTGTGGGCATCTTGAATTGCCATTGGATGACAATCAAAACGCTCCAATAGCTGGCGTTCACGCTCCTCAGGCTCACCTTTCATGTCTATCCATAGGTGGCTGCCGGGTATCGCTTGCCAGTCATCGATGAGGCGTTCATCGCCTTCGCACACATCGCCTTCTGACGTCGTTAGTAGGCTGCGAATCATGATCGTCCCTGTTAATTTGGCTCACGGCTTAACGTTACGGCCTAACGCTTCGTCGATTAGGCAGATATGCCAGTGTAACGCTGACGACAATAGACGCCAGCAACGCCCCTAGAAAAGGCCCTAACGTTGGGATACTGCCTGGAAAGGTAGCCGCCATGATGCCAGCTGCGATGCTTCCCTGGCTTAGCCATCCCGGTAGTATTGCCCCTACTAACCCAGCCATGCCGCCACCAATCGCCGCCATTGGCGTCATACGTTGCCATAGGCCGAGCAGCACAGGCACCACGATGGCAGCGCAAAGTAGGTCTGCTATCAAAAAGAGTCGCAGCACTGACAGTCCTTGCAGGGCAATAAATACCACCGGCACCATCATTGCGACCGTTATCCAACGTGCGGTCGTTAAAGATGCTGCATGTTGTTCACCGCCACGCCCAACTATCAGCGACGCTATACCGTTTTGCAGCGTATCAACACTTGAGGTCACTAGCGCGACTGCCAACACCAATCCAGGTAACGCCACCCAGGCAGGCGCATCTGTTAACAGCGCAAAGAAAGGAATAGGTGGTTCTCCCAAAGCAACACCGCTCATGGCGGCCATGATGCCGACACCGCCGATCACCATCACAACCAGTACGGTCAGCCCGCCGCCCAGCCAAGCGCCACGACCTAAGCTCTGGTCATCCTGAGCAGCCCATACGCGCTGCCAATAGCCTTGGTGAAAAAGATTGGCGGCGGTCACCGCAATCACAAGCGTCAGAGCAACACTCAACGCGCTTGCGATAGGAATAGAGGGCATGACTGCGTCATTCGGCATGGTTGGTAGCCGCCAAATCGCAACGCTACCCACGGCTAATAACAGAGCTAGCAAAAGCCATGCTTGACAGCGATCCGTTGCGAGGCTTGCACGCAACCCACCAATCACCGTATACACCAAGGTAGTGAGCGCAACACCAATAATCACTAGTGCAGGTGGCACATCGGAAAGCAGCGCGGTAATAGCACCTATCGCCGTCAGTTCCGCTGCTAAAAAACAGCCCATGTAGGCTACGGACACCAGTAGCACCCAATGACGCACCCCCTTGCCGTAACAAGCGTGGGCGAATTCGGCGATGCTTCTGCCTTCTGGCAATGCACGACGAATTTTTGGTCCGTACAACCCCAACACAATAAACGGCAGCGCAGAGCCAATGGCATAGCCTGCCAACGCTAACGGACCAACAAAGGCACCAATTTCAGGCGGGGCAAACAGGATCCAGGCGCCCATTCCCGAAGCTAAAAAGGAGAATCCAAGTGTGGAAGCGGTTTGCGAGTTTCGTGCCGTGACATAGTCATCAAGCGATCCCTGCACATGACGTGCACGCAGGCCCAGAAAAGCAAAACAGAATAGCGCCGCACCAAGTACGGCTGACGTTAGGTAAGGCATGTCGCGCTTCCTCCGCCGGTATGAACCGGATCAGGTTCCAGGGTCTGCGCAGTGCGCATTCTCAGCCCAACAGCTGCGGGCTCCCCTGGCGACAGTGAATGGAGACGCTATCCTCGGTGAAAGCGGCTCGTTAGTAAAGGCTGGGCGTTAGTAAAATCTATCCGTGAGTAACGCCTACTAGATGTGCGTCTTTATCCTGCTAACGCGGTAGGCGGCCCATCAAATAAAACTCCTCATTGGGGGGCGTACCCGTCATGGTCACTAATCGATTCGACATGCCGAAAAAAGCAGCAATGGCGCCAATATCCCAACAGTCCTCTAGCGTAAAACCTACTTTCTCTAATGTTGTTTGCCACGTGGCTGAGAACTCCCCAACCTCAATGCCGCAGTGCAATGCAAAATCCAGCATGACACGATGGCGTTCGCTTAGCCCTGCCGTCAGATGATTGATAGCGACATTGTCAGCGACTAAGGGATCTTTACTATAAATTCTCAATAGCGCGCCATGGGCAACAACACAGTAGAGGCAACGATTGCGAGCACTAGTAGCCACAACAATCATCTCTTTCTCAGCTTTAGTCAGCGTGTCGGATTCACGCTCCATCAAAGCATCGTGATAAGCAAAAAAAGCGCGAAACTCTGCAGGGCGATGCGCCAGCATTAAGAACACATTGGGCACAAATCCCGCCTTGCTTTGCACTTCTAATATTGCATCACGAATATCGTCAGGTAGTTCATCCAGCGTTTCTGGTACACGGAAACGGCTAAGTCGATCAGTCATCGCTACACCTCACTTGCTGTTTTAGCTTTAAATTTTTGTTTTGCTTAAACAATTATGTTGTTAGATAACGCGATACGGTAACAAAACACTAAACAAAGTGACTTTCAATCGCGGCTAACGCTGTCCATACTCTCAACTATTCAATGACCTATAAGCCGTGCAGAAAATGCATCAAACGGCAATTAACAGGAACATCAAAATGCATTATTCCGAAGCCAAAGAGCATACGCCTGGGCGCTTGCACACTCTTTTTGCCGACCCTTATTGCGCGTTTAAAAACAACACCGATGAGCGTCAGCTGCATATCCGGATAATGCTACATACCCTTCTTGCACTGCCTATGCATCACGCGCGTGCCACGCTCCGGGTTATCCATGGCTGGGAAAACGGCGGCTTCGAGCCAAGTGACCTAAAGCACAAAGACTTCCCGCTTGCCTCTTTAGATGATTTCCACCGAGTGGTTAACGAGATCCCTCCTAACCCTCAAGAACACGAGACGTCATTAAGCGCTAGCACGCCGCTCCTCTCAACACCACTGGCGAGCACATTCGCTAACGCAGCAGCCGATGGCATCATCGTTTCTGACGCGCTGCGCAGCACACCTGCCCGCTGGCCTACTTTGAAAGGCGGTTTAGCCATTTATACGCTCTTCAAAATGTATCATCGCTTAGTTTATGGCGAAGATGACAACTACCGCTGCTCTCAGTGTGAAACGCCTGATGGCCTGCGTGAGCTGCATGAATTTCATCTTGAAGAAGGCGAATTTGCACTGTTAGTTCCTCACAGCGCAAAAACGCAAACTGCCACTCCCACCATTCTCGTCATGCACGTCAGTCAGCTTGGCCCTATCGGCCAGCTCCTAAAAAGAAGCCTGCCGTTATTTCAGGATACTTAAGCCGAAACGTTAAAAGCCCCGCTTATCGCGGGGCTTCTTCATGGTGCAATTAACTCAACGAAATAGTGCTATTAATACCGCTAGATACATTTTCTGGCTCAAACCAGCGGGCAGTGACCGTTTTGGTCTGCGTCCAGAAGGTAATTGCCTGCTTGCCATTCGGCCCCAAGTCGCCAAGCTTGGAAGCTCGCGAACCCGTAAAACTGAAGTAAGCGACGGGTACAGGGATCGGCACATTGATACCAATCTGGCCTACGTCGATATCAGTTTCAAAGCGCCGTGCTACCCAACCTGAGTTGGTAAAGATCGACGTACCGTTGCCGTTAGGGTTAGCGTTGATAAACGCAATCGCGTCATCCAGCGTCTCCACACTGACCACGCATAGCACTGGGCCAAAAATTTCTTCCCGGTACACCGTCATATCAGCGGTCACATCAGCAAACAGAGTTGGGCCAACAAAGTTGCCGTTTGGATAGCCCTCTACCGTGCAACCACGGCCGTCTATTAGCAGTTTAGCGCCCTCTTTTTCACCCGCTGTAATCAAGCGCTCAACGCGCTCTTTCGCTTGTGGTGAGACAAGCGGCCCTAAGTCGGCATCGCGCTGGGTGCCTGGGCCAACTTTCATGCTGCGTGCGCCTTCCTCAATATCTTTCAGCCACTCTCGCGCTTCACCTACCAGCACCACTACAGAGTTAGCCATGCAGCGCTGGCCAGCGGCACCAAACGCCGAGCCAAGTAGGCTATCAATCGCTTGGCTACGGTTAGCATCCGGCATAACAACGCAGTGGTTTTTAGCTCCCATCATCGACTGCATACGCTTTCCAGCGGCGGCGGCACGGTCGTAAAGCAAGGAGCCCACATGGGTCGAGCCGATAAATGAGAGTGCTTTAATATCCTGGTGGTCGGCGATTTGGTTGGCCACATCAGGGCCGCCATGAACCACGTTTAAAACGCCGGCCGGGACGCCCGCTTCATGGGCAAGCTCAACCAGTCGCATGGTAGAACTAGGATCCTGCTCGGATGGTTTCAGGACAAAGGTATTTCCCGTTGCGATGGCAAGCGGGAACATAAAACAGGGCAGCATAATCGGGAAGTTGAAGGCGGTAATACCTGCGCCAACGCCCAGCGGCTGGTGCATGGTGTAAACATCGACTTCATTCGCGGCGTTTTCCGCCAGTTCACCCAACTGCAGCGACGTAATTGAACAAGCGTGTTCCACGACCTCTAAACCGCGCCCCACTTCACCTTCAGCGTCAGGCAGGGTTTTACCGTGCTCTTCGGTGATTAGCGCGGCTAATTCAGCCGTATTTTCGCGTATCAGTGCCTGAAGTTTCAGCATGATGCGCATGCGCTTGCCAAGCGGCACTTTACGCCATCCTTTAAAAGCTGTTTTAGCGCTGGCAATCGCACGTTCCACCTCTTCGGCGGTACAAAATGGTACGCGGGCAACCACTTCCTGAGTCGCCGGGTTTACCACATCACGCCAATCCTGGCTTTGTGACATGACTGGCTGACCATCGATATACATAGGGATTTCACGAACGGACATGACTTCCTTCCTCAACGTTGTGTTTGTTATGAGACGCAAAGATGAACTCTAGGGTATATCAGCAAGTTGACGTAAACGTCAATTAGCCACTTGATAAAGAGTTAGCCAACTCAGCGCTGAGTAAGCAGCCTAAGACTGATGTTCCGCCATTAAAAAGGCATCATAAACGCCGTGGAGAACATCAGTTCTGCTGGAGGTTGAAATGGATGTGATAGCGATTAACGCTGGATAAGCCCGTTGGTTAACCACGGCAACCAGGCGAGAAGAACAAGGGTCACTAACGTTGCTAGCAAAAACGGCAGCAGCGAGCGAAATATTTTAAGCGGCGGCGCCCCCGTCATTGAGGAAGCGATAAACAGCCCTGCCCCTACGGGGGGCGTTAACAACCCCATCACCAGGGTTAAACACACCACCACACCAAACTGGTAGGGGCTAATAGCGAACTGGCTTTGGGCAATGGGCATTAAAATCGGCACCACTAAGATTAGCGCCGCAATGCCATCAATCACCATTCCCACTAACAGCAGTGCGCCAATCACCAGTAGCAAGAATACGAAGGGATCGCTGGTCAACGCGGCAATCCATGCGGCGGCCATCTGCGGAAGCTGCTCATAAATCACCACCCAGCCAAACACGCCAGCGGCGGCAATCAGCATAATGACCAACCCCGCATTAATCGCTGTGCGCGTCAGCACCTGGGGCAACTGGCTGAAATGCAGATCACCGTAGACAAAACGTCCCATCAATAGCGCCGCCAGTGAAGCCAGCGCGGCCGATTCCGTTGGCGTGGCAACACCCCACAAAATACCGCCAATAATGATCACTGGAATGAGCAGTGCTGGTAGCCCCCAAAGCAGGTCATGAAGCGCCTGAGAGCGAGTAGGCCACTGGCCTTTAGGGTATTGCTGAACCAAGCCTACCAAGGCAATCACGATAAAAAAGCTGGTTCCCAAGAGCAGTCCCGGCAGCAACCCCGCAATAAACATTTCCGCAATAGGCACTTGAGCCATGACGCCAAACAACACAAACAGCATGGAAGGTGGAATAATCGGCGACAGTAGCCCACCCGCAGCGGTAATCGCTGCGCTGTAGGATTTGTCGTAACCTTCCTGCTCCATTGCTGGCACCATCGCACGGGACATAATGGCAATTTGCGAGGCTGCTGAACCAATAATCGCCGCCATCATCATGTTGGCGACTAAATTGATATAGGCGAGACCACCTCGAAACCCTCCTACCAGAATGCGTGCTAGAGCGATTAAACGGCGGGTTAAACCGCCCTCATTCATTAGTTCACCCGCCAACATAAATAACGGAATCGCCAGCAATCCATAGCTTTCAATGGCGCTAAACAGCTGCTGTGGATACGAATCAAACAACACCGTATTGCCTGACATCTGGATATACCACATGGCAGTCAATGCCAGTACTAGCGCAATGGGCACCGCACCGAGCAACAGCAGCAAGAAAACAGCAATCGTCATAAACGGACCGTCATTAGGGTAAGCAGGATTAGCGTAGCGTTTTGGCGGTGGGTGCTTGGATCGGGGTTCGCCACTGTTTGAGTGACTGGATAAGATTCGCCCAGCTATGCAGGCTAAGGGACAATGCAAACCACGGCACAATTAACCACGCCCAGAATTTTTTAACGCCAAGAGTGGAGGTGTTTTCAGCGTAAATAAAATTGAATGTTTGCCCTTGAAAAGCACGGGTATCAAACCCCGCTTGCACCAGTGCAAGGGGCTGATACCAACGCCAACAAAGCCACGCTAACAGCAGGGCAAATAACAGCACCATGGTATCTACCCAGATACCTATCAGTTTTCGGCCGGTTTGCGGTAACAGGTCACTTAGCAACGTGACCGCTATCCCCTGGCGGCGTTTAAACACCGTGGCGGCTATCAAAAAAGTCATCCAAATCATGGCATAAATTGCCAGCTCGCTAATCCAGTAAAGCGGGTTACCTAGCGCGCGAAACGCAATATTAGTGAGAATTAGACAGGTAACCGCCGCTGCTAAAGCAGCGGCGGCAATCTCTTCACAGCGTGCAAGCCCTGATGAAAAACGTTGCAGCATGTTACTCGTCACGTAACCGGTCAGCTTCGGCGCGTAACGTTTCTAACATAGGTGCCTTAGGTGCCCAGATGTTTTCCCACTGTGCAATGGCGTCAGAGAAAAACTCAGCATCCGCTTCAACGATGTTGATATCCAAGGCGCGGATTTCCTCTTCCTGAGCGGCATCCTTCTCTTCAAAGCCCACCAGCACGTTCTCTAGGTGCTCAGCCATCGCAGTATCAATCAGCTCACGATCTTCTTCAGAAAGATCGCGCCATACTCGCCCAGACACGACGCCCACCATAGGGAACATCATATGGTTAGAAATCAGCAGGTTTTCCGCCTGCTCGTAGAATTTCAAAATCAAAATAGAGTCGAAATCCATATCAATGGCATCGACCTGACCGTTAGCCAGCGCGTCATACACTTCTAATAGCGGCATGGGTGCAGGGGCAGCACCAGTAGCCGTATAAAAATCACGAATCGGCTCGAAAGGGGTAATACGTAAACGCTGCCCCTGCAGATCGTCGGCGCTTTCAATAGGGTCACGGCTGAGCACTTGGCGCATGCCTACCATGCCATAGCCAACGCCAATTAAGCCGACTTCTTGTGGCATTAATTCGAGTAGTTCCCCAGCCGCGTCAGAACGCAACAGCCGTGCCGCGTGATTAACGTCATCAACCAAGTAAGGCGCGTACAGTGCGCCAAAATCTGGAATACGGTTGGAAATTTCGGCAATCGTCAAGAAAGCCATATCTAATGCGCCGGTTTGCAGCTGCTGAACCATTTGCGCTTCATTGCCAAGCTGCTGAGCTGGAAAAACACTAACGCTATGCTCGCCACCAGAGCGCTCATTAAGTGTTTGGGCAAAGGCTTCTGCCTCGGTAGACCATAGATGCTGTGCGGGCGTGATAAGACCGAGACGAAAATCCCGTGCCTGAGCACTCATGGCTGAAACGGCAAGCGTAGCTGCTGCGCAGGCAAGCGTAAGCGTTTTGATACGATTCATGCAAAGCCTCTTGTATCCAGCGGAAGCGCCTAGAGCGCTTCGCGTGTTTTTTTAATTGATAGGCTTTGAGAATACCTTAGCGTTAGCGTTAATGGCACCCGCCATTACGCTAACGCAACGACGCCACTTACGCTGCCTCGTAAGCTGCTTTTAAGCGGTAGAACTCATCAACAATCGCTGCCATTTCAGTCGCGTCGTACTCACATAAGCCACTAACCACTAGTTTCTTCGAGCCCACTCCAACCGCTTCTCCAGCAGACTCAATCGAAAACTCAAGCAAGGCATCAGCACGCTTACCCTGAACCTCTAGCGAGGAGCTCGTTAAGGCTAAGTTTGGCGAGAAACCGTCTAGGCGCTCTAAGGAAAACCCCATGCTGTCGTAAATAACCAAGGGGCGCTTGGGATTAAACATTACCCCATGCTGCTCCATCAAAGGCTTTAAATAGTGAGGAAAATTCTTACCTGAAAACGCCACATAGCAGCGGGCAAATGCCTCAATAGCCGCTTCATCGTGAGTCACCTCTCCGCCACGCGTCACCTGCAGGTAGCACTTGCCCCCTTCATCACAGACAAGTAGATCACCATTCGCTTCTTCACTAAACTTGAGAGGTGTATCAGCTCCCACCATATTGGTGAAGCGAAATTCCATTTGTCGCGACAACCCAAACTTCACCAGCACCAGTGTAAAGAGCAGGTCTCCAGGTACGCAAAAACGGCGCGCATCTGGATTGTGAATCGGGTTGTAATCGCCGGCCACGCCTTTGGCGAAACGGCTGGCCTGCTCAGCAGAGATCACAACATACTCTCCGCGTTGCGCGTAAAAATCCTTGAACATGGCTTTGCTGCCTGCCTAGCGTTGAAATCGAAAACCCATTACGGCCCCACGACGCGCATAATGCCATAAAACACGCGCCGACAGGAGTCATCTGCAAGGAAGCCCGTATGCCAAAAGAGAGCCCTAGGTCAAAACGTCTACTCCGCCTCCTGATAATCACGCTGTTAAGCGCTTTGGTAGCGACTTTAGTATGGGTACTTGGCAGTACTTGGCTGCTAAATAGTCAATGGCTACCCAAACGGCTGTCTCAGATTGAGGGAGTCGAAGTACGCTGGACGAATGCAAACAGTCTGCATCCAGGGCGCTGGGAGGTCGAGAACCTTTACTTGGCACGGGAAGACGACAGCTTACCGATATCCGTTGAAGCCCAACGTGCAACGCTTTCGCTGTCGTTACTAGCACTTCTGCGCGGCGAGCTGCACATACAGGCACTCGATGCCAACGGGCTTCGTCGCTTGACCGTAGGCGATATTGCTCTCGAGGCACAAGGCCAGCTGCAGGTGACGGATACCCAGCTAAGTCGCGCAGCGTTAGCCGTTCCAAGTGTGTCGCTGGATATCAGCCAAGGTCACCTAATACGCCTTAGCGACCAAGCCTCGTTAGTACAAAATATCCAGTTACGCGCAGATGCCTCCCTGGACAGTGTTACTACCGCGCAAATTCCCCGCGAAGAGCTCACCGCTGAACTGCTCAGCGCCCTGTCTGCACAACTGACCCTCGCGGCGCAGGCAGATGCTTGGGATGTATTTATGCCCTACCTAGAAGCGCTGCCCTGGCTGACACTTGATGGTCACGGCAACTTAACGGGTGAACTTAACCTAAGCGATGGCAAGCTACAGCGTGGTAGCGAGCTAACCTTAAATGCCCCCGAATTGCGCTTAGCGGTGAACGAACAGCGCCTGCAACCCCGGGAAACAGACAACCTGCGTTGGTTGGTTGCAGAAACACCGCCTCCGCTCCACACCGCCATTGGTGAAGGCGCCGTGCGTTTGGCGGTAGAAGACAACAAGCTCAACTTTTCAACGCAACTAATCAATGTCGTCTTGGCGGATACCCACCCTTATGCCACCAATACGCAACTTCACCTAGCGACCAGCATGCCCAATCAACGCCTAGACCAGCCAGACCTGCCCACTGGCGCCTCGCTGGAACTACAGGGCGACGTCACTCGTCTGGACATGCTTGATCGCTATCTGGCACACACCTTTGACGGCCAAGGGGTTCGGCTTGAAGGTAACGGCCAAATTGAAGCTAGCGTGACGCTTCGTGACGCCAAGCCTTATGACGCCTTTTTAGCGATTCAAGCACCAACACTTGCGGCTAATTTAGTTGATTTCACGGCTCAAGGAAGCGGCTCGTTGGCCGCGCAACTGTCGAACGAAGAGACGATAGACGCGACTCTCACCTTCACTGACGCCACCCTTAGCCACCATCAGCGAACGTTGATGGCGGACGCGGCCATTACGTTGAATGCGCTTAGCCCACTGAACCCAGCGCTAGCGCGAGAAAACGCCACTGCCCGCCTAACCTGGCAGTCCGCTCGGTTACCCGACATTAGCGTGTTACAAACTTATCTTAAAGCCGCCCTGCCCGACCCGGCCCCATTGCAATTGCTTAGCGGCCAAGCGACTAGCCGTGGGCAGCTCGACTTCACCACCGATCAAATGCGCGGTGAGCTCTTTTTAGCAGGAGAGCAACTAGCCACCCGCTGGCAACACACGGAACAGAACGGCGTACTGGAAAGCGACGCACAGCTTAGGTTAGCCATTCGCCAAGCCACCCTTGATGGCACAAGGCTTGATATCAGCGGTTCACGCCTACGCTGGCAAGTGGCGGATACACAGTCTACCAACGAGCGACTAGAGAGTATTTTAGTGCTCAATGACGGCCGTTTTCAGCGCAGCGACAGCAACGGTGATGAGGATAAACCGCTCAGTGGCGAGTTTTCACTCGAAGGTAGCGTTCAGCGACTGGGATTCTTAAATACCTTTTTACCCGACGCCCATGGCTTGGCAATTGCAGGTAACGGCCAACTGTTCGCTCAAGGGGCTTTTCATAATGACCGTTTACTAGCCCCCACCCGCCTACGAGTGAATGCCAATCAGCTTGAGGTGGCATTTTTAGATTACGTTGCTACTGGGCGTGGCGAACTGACTGCCCAGCTCGACACGTCTGAGCGGGCCCAGCTTTCACTAGGCATTCCACACTTTGCGCTTATGCGCCAGGACGATGACCGCCCCCATTTGGAAGGCCGCCACTTTGCCCTTACAACCGAAACTGAACGTTTTAGTGACGTGCTGGAGTCGCCAGAGCCCGATTTCTTCACTACTCGCATCGCACTGCCTATTACGGAGGTGCCCGACTTCACCCGCTATAACCGCTACCTACCTGAAAATGCCGGGGTTACCTTATTGGGCGGCCAAGCTAGCCTAACCAGCGAATGGCTGCTGGAGGGGCTTACCGCCCAGGGAGACATGACACTACGTGCATTTGGTGCCGAACTAGCGCTACTTGATCAACAGCTTAAGGGCGATGTTGAATTACATCTGCAACTCACCGAAGGCGATTTAGAAACACGGCGCTTCACCGCCAATGACTCGTTTCTGCGTCTTGAAAACGTCTTTCGGCAAAGCTCGGAAGGCACACAAGATGCTGGCTGGTGGGTGCAACTCACGATGGAAGAAGCACAACTTGAGTGGGATGACCCTATTCGTTTAACCAGCCAACTGCGCCTTGGCATGCGCGACACTGGGCTATTGGCCCGGCTCTTTCTCGCCCGCGCCAGACAAAGTGATTGGCTGGGACGGTTATTAAACGTGCATGACATTAACGGTGGCGCGCAGCTTCAGATCAACGGCGAACGCATACGCCTACATGATCTCACGCTTAGCGGCGGACCACTTTTGCTGCTTTCCGATGTCACCTTAGCTGAAAAAAGCGCCAATGGTGCGCTCTATGCACACCTTGGCGCACTAGGGATAGGTGTAGAGCTGATCGACAGCGAACCCACGTTAAAGGTACTGCAACCAAGGCGCTGGTTTGATCGCTGGCGGGAAGCAAATGCGTTTTGAAAGTGAACGAAATAGAAGATAGCAACGAAAAAAGAAAAGAATAAGCGCGCCTTCCTTTAGCGTTATAGCGAAAGGAAGGCCACCCAGCTAACGTTTTTTACGCTCTCGCCGGATCATCCGTACCCGCTCTTTAGCTTTCTGAGGGGTTGATAGCGGTGCCGAAGCCCCATCTTGTGTTTTCGGTGGTAGGGTAACCCAAGCAAATACCGGTAGCGCCAGGCGCCAGTGAATCGCCGCTAGGCGCAACCCGAGTGTCACCGTTAATGCAGCGGCAATCGCAACGGTTAGCGGCGCCTCTAATGCATCGAACGCCACATACACAATGCCACCCGCCAAGGCTGCCGTTGCGTAGATCTCTTCACGGAGCACCATGGGCACCCGCTGGGCTAACACATCACGAATCATGCCACCCGCGACTCCTGTCATCATGCCCATTAACACCGCCACAACGCCTGATGTGCCCAGCAACAGTGCTTTATGGGTGCCGATGACAGTAAATAGTGCCAGCCCGAACGCATCCGCAACGGGCAAAAAGCCGCGAGAAAGGCGATGAATATAGTGAAACCCCACCAAAGACACACCCACTGTGGCTAATATCACCCACAAATAGGTTGGATCAGTCACCCAGAATACCGGACGAACGCCCAGCACCAAATCCCTGAGCGTGCCACCGCCAATGCCAGTCACCGCCGCCAGCACCAGCATACCGAAGGGGTCCATTCGCGAACGACAGGCTAAAATCACACCTGACAAGGCGAATACGATGACACCCGCCATATCCAACCAGTAAATCACACCCGACACGCGACTCTCCTTGGAGACATGCTAATAAGGCGAGCAGGATAGCACTCCTATGAGTACTCGGGTCATCGCGAAGAAGATGAGATCACTAATCAGTGGCTGTCATGCAGTACACAGGCCAATATACGCTGAGTAGGTTACGCTAGTGGACAACTTCATCCATAGACAGCAAGGAGCACACATGGACTGGAACCCTGCTTATACTTGGCTGGTGATTGCCCTGCTGCTAAGTCTCGCAGAATTGACGTCTGGCGCAATGTTACTGCTTGCGCTGGGAATTGCTGCGGCGCTGACCGCCGCGGTAACTGCACTGGGGTTATCGCTGCCGTGGCAGTTACTTAGTATGGGGATTTTCGCGGGTGTCTTAGTGCCTTTAGGCGTTATGGTTATTCGTCCGCGCTTTTCGCCAAAAGGTGTGGCCTACGGCACGACCGGCACGGGCGTTGAAAAAGGTAATCATTACGAAACACTGGTTCGCGACTTTGACAACGCCACTGGCATTAAAGTGAACGGTGATTTCTACCGTTTGCGTGTCATTGAGAGCGGTGATACCGACTTGCCGCCAGGAACCCGAGTCATCTTTAAGCGCTTTGAGGGTACAACGGCCTTAGTGACGCTGATACCTCCAGAAAATGCTAGTCCCCAGGATGCAATTTCCCCACGCAAGGAGCCATAAGCATGAATAACCTCATGGATTTATCAATTAGCCCAGGCCTGCTTATCAGCCTGATTATTGTCGTTATTGGCGTGCTCATCATCTCGAAAGGGCTGGTCATTGTTCGCCAGTCAGAAGTGATGGTGATTGAGCGATTAGGTTCGTTTCATCGCGTACTAGAAAGCGGCATCAACATCATTATTCCGTTTATTGAGCAGCCACGCGCGATCACAATGCTGCGCTATCGCAAAATGGGCGAAGACTACACAGCCATTACCAGCGATGAAATCCGCATTGACCGCCGTGAAACGGTCATGGACTTCCCGGGCCAACCGGTCGTCACCACGGATAACGTCACCGTGAGGATCAACGGCGCGCTTTACTATCAAATTATCGACCCTAAACGAGCTGTCTATGAAGTAGAGAATATGAGCCAAGCCGTCGAGGTTCTGGCCAAAACCACGCTTCGCTCAGTGGTCGGTAAGATGGAGCTAGATAAACTGTTTGAGTCTCGTGCCGAAGTTAACAATGAAATCCAGGCAGCGATGGAAGAGCCCGCTTCCAAATGGGGTGTCAAAATCTCCCGGGTAGAGGTGCAGGATATCGCCATGCCAGAAGAGGTAGAGTCTGCGATGCGCCTGCAGATGGCCGCTGAACGTAAACGCCGCGCGACAGTGACAGAAGCAGAAGGTGAAAAGTCTGCAGCCATTGCAATGGCTCAAGGCCAGCGTGAATCGGCCATTCTTAACGCCCAGGGTGATAAAGAGTCAGCGATTTTACGCGCTCAAGGTGAGCAGGAGTCCATCAAACTCGTGCTTAGTGCCATCGGCGATAGCGAAGAGAACAAGCGCACCGTAGTAGGCTATCTACTTGGCCAAAGCTATATCAAAGGGCTGCCCAACATGGCGAAAGACGGTGAGCGGGTATTCGTGCCTTACGAGTCCTCTGCTCTACTGGGGTCAATGGGCATGTTCCGTGAAATGGCAGGCTCACCTGAAGATACTGTCGCCAATCATCTCAAAAATCGCAACAGCAGCGAGAGCGGCTTTCGCAGCGGCATCGTCGGCGGCGCCGCATCCACTTAAAAAGTATGCTTTTAATAATACTGCGCTAGTTACTATTTCTACCAATTACTTCTATCAGCTATTTCTATCAGCGACGCAAAACCTACCAAGGCTGGGCCAACAGAGGCTCAGCTCCCTCTGTCACTCTCTAGAAACATTTAGTAACGTTGACGAAACTACCATCGCCTAAGGCATATTTTTAGTTAAACTGGGAAGAATCTTTGCTGTTTGCCTCATGTGCGCCTCAATCAACTCGTAGGCTTTGATTGAAGTACTTACCAGAAGAAGGATCATAATCAGGAGATTAGACGTTCATCATGCTGCCTCGTTGGCTTGCCATACGTCATTACACTCAGTTGCTCCTAATACTGACCACGCTTGGGATACTTCCAAGTGGGCTTTTCGCTGCTTCCCCGCCACAACCACTGCAAAGTTGGGAATACCGCTGGGGCGATTCTCCGCAGGGTTCAAATAACCGCCTTCTATGGCTGCACAGCAACGCAAGCGAGTGGCAGGCAACTGATTCTCCATTTAACCCGCCTGGCCGCGAGGGGCACGAACACCTCTGGTTACGCACGACGCTGCCCGCCGGAGATTGGAACGATCCCGTTCTCTTTATCACTAGCATGAATCTTATCGGGCAGGTTTATCTAGGTGACAAACTTATTTATCAATACGGTGAGTTTGACGCTCAGGGTAAGGGGAGTTTTGCAGGTTGGCCTTGGCATATGATCGACTTACCCGACGATGCTGCCGGGCAACAACTCACTTTTCGCTTCTACTCTGACTACACCAGCATTGGTCTCTGGGGCCAAGTGCAAGTGATGGAGCTTAGTGATGTACTAAATCAGGTTATTCACGACTCCGCTCAAGACCTTGGCGTGAGTGCACTGGTGTTAGTGCTAGCAATTCTGGCAACTATTTTCGCGTTGATAGGGCCACAACGCCAAGGCTTTGGTGCCATTGCGCTATTTGCCTATGCGTCAGGGTTGATGTTGCTTGCTGAAACCCCTGCTCGCCAGCTAATTTCAGATTGCGCCCTGGGTTGGGACATGTTGCGAGCAGGCAGCTACTATACGATGCCAGTGGCATTGGGATTGCTGCTCAGCGACTGGCTCGAAGGCACAGCCAAACGCTGGATCACACGGCTATGGGTGACCCATCTGCTATACCTCGTTTTCGCCATGGGTTTGGTTTTGTTGGACGTAATCAGCCTTTCACTGACGTTTCCCATTTTTGACGTCATGCTAGCCATCTCGCTCCCGGTAATGTTGGTGCTAGCACTCATGCGCTTTCAATGGCTAAAGGTAGAACAGCGGCTACTAACGGTGAGTTTTACTTTTTTCGCCCCACTGCTGTTAGCCGATATGGCCGTTGCCCATGGTTTTGTAGCCTGGCGCAGCGTGCCATTAAGCTATGGCACATTAGCTTTTGCTGTCGCCAACGCTGCCATTTTCCTGTGGCACTATCGCCATACTCAACAACAACTTGCCCTTGCCAATGAAACTCTTGAGCAACAAGTAGCGTCCCGTACCGCTGACCTTGACCGACTCGTTCAGGAGTTAGATAGCTTATCCCGCAAAGATCCATTGACAGGCCTGCATAATCGTCGTCACTTCGACTCAGCATTTGAGCACCAATGCCAGCGAGTACGACAGTCTACCAGCCAACTCTCTGTACTTATGCTGGATGTGGACTATTTCAAACAGATCAACGACGATTTTGGTCATGATGCAGGAGACACCGTTCTGGTGGATATTGCACAGTTGCTGCGACAACATCTACGCGATCTCGACGTCATCTGTCGTTTTGGTGGGGAGGAGTTTGTTGCCTTGCTGCCTGCCACATCGCGAACTGTTGCCGAATCCAGAGCAAAAGCACTGCTAACATCCATCTCGCAAACGGCATTTGCTCATCAGGGTATACCGCTTCGACAGATCACGCTTTCCTGCGGTATCGCCACTTACCCTGATCACACCCAAGACCCCAAGACATTGTTACGACTTGCCGACGAGGCACTTTATCAAGCAAAACACAGCGGGCGAAACCGCTGTGTTGTTTGGGAAGACTCTCTTGAAGATCAAGGCTTTTTATTCGGTAAACGGCAAACACTATGAACGTTAATGGCGTAGCTTGTTAAGCAGAATCTGCCTTCAAAAAGTGCTCCACGAACACCTTATAGTCCTGAGATACGCAGTCGGCATAGGCAATTGCCAGGGTCGTCACTACCTCAATAAACTGCGCTTCGCGACCTTCTAAGCGTTGGCATACCGCATTGGCAAATGGCGCTGACTGACCACGGTGAAGCGCCTGGGCACCGCGCAAATGTTCACGTGCGAGAATTTCACCCCATTGGCGCGCTAATTTACGGTAAGACTTAGCCCCTGAAAGCTTGTGAGTAGGCACATCTTTTTTAAACGGAGAGCGCTCCCGAACCGAGAAAACTTTGCCATTCATGGTCAGCCAACCCAAGTAGGCATCGGGGTGTTCGGCAATGGCATGAAATGCCGCTGCATGGCGAATGCCTTCATTAGGAAATAGCTTTCGCCACGCCTGTTGCTGGGCTTTATTCATTAAGCCATAAGCTTCTGGCGTTACTTGTTCTTTAACATCTAATATAACGTCGTCGTGTTCATGATTCGCACCACCCTCAATCAAAACATAATAACGCTCCACACCTAACGACCCCGTTCCCGCATCAAGGCGGCGCACGGTGTCTTTTACACGAAAATGTTTTGGGTCACTCTCTTTGATCGGGTGCTGTAACGTCTGTTGATACTCTTGCTCAATCAAACGACGCAGCTGGCTGGCGACATCTGCTGGTAAGTTCGCAAGCTTCCCAGAGCGCTCAGCGAACATGCGCCCTTTCTGACTATCGAGGGTTGTCCATTTTTCCAGCATACGCGCCCGACTCTGCTTATCAGCGACGTTGCCCATGAAGGCCTTCAGTGGTCCCTTGGCGCTATCCAGAGTCACCGCCTCAATGGGCTGCTCTTTAGCCAGCGTATCTTTTTCATTAGATTCTTGGCTATAAACAGCTAGCGTCTGGATGTACCCCTCTAACAGCTTTTTCAGCGCTTTATCCGTCGCTTTAGAACTTAACGCGGCGTTTTCACGGCTATCCAGTACCACGCTGATCGCCAGCCGCCATACATCGTATTGATAGTCACCTATCAACGCGTCATCGAAATCATCCATACCGTAGCGCACCTGGTCATCGTGGTGACCATAAGCGCCGAAGTTATAAACATGCGCATCGCCTTGAAGCCACGTTTGGGTATTAGGCCATCCACCGAATAGCGCGAAGCGCCAGTCGTGCCAAACGTCTTGCCAATACAAGTGATTAGTTCCACGAAAGAATCGGTAGGGAGACACGGCCATTTTGGCGTACTTTGCTTGGCGGTGCGCTGCATTGAGCGGCGCATTCACCTGCTGAATTGCCTCAATCACTTGTTGTGGGCGGTTATGCCCGGTTAGTGCATGGCTCATCGCGTTGCCTTTATCGGTGCGTAAAAAGCAGTCTGCTATTAGCGTAGGAGATAAACGTTAACAGAATAAGTCATTCACAAATTATGCCCATGCCCAGCTAACTAGCGCCGCCAAATTGATCAGCACCGTCATCCAGAATACACGTCTGAAAGCGCGCTTTTGTGTTTTGTGGCGAAGCCATTGCTGTGCAACCATTGCTCCAGGCCAGCCGCCCAATAGTGACAACACATGCAAGGTATTTTCGGAAATCCGCTGCGCATTATTTTGTGCAGCGGATTTATCTACCGCATAAGTAAGACATGTCACCACACTGACCGCTAGGTAGATGAACAGCAACCACATAGGTAGCTTTCCGCTGACGACCACGGCGGCCAGTAGCGCAAAAAATGTCAGCGTTATGACCAGTGACCGCCCCACTGTGCCTTTCACGTGCCGAGGTGCGCTAGCCTTTCGATTCAACATGAGTGTTTTGCTCCTTTCCTTGAGCCTCGATTATTCTAAAGCAGTTAGAAGTGGGCTTTCTGTCAACGAACCGCCCCAGCCATCACAGTGCACCAATTCATTTAATGAAAGCCGAGAGCGCCATCCTTTTGCTTCCAGCTCGGGCTGATCTAAAAACTCGCTGACGTAGCCAAGGCAAAGATAAGCCAATGGATAAACATGTTCAGGCAACTTCAACGCCGTGCTCAGTTGATCTTGATCGAGAATACTAACCCAGCCAACGCCAATGCCCTCTGCCCGCGCTGCCAGCCAGAGGTTTTGCACGGCTAAACATGTGCTGAATAGGTCGGTATCCACAATGCTATTGCGCCCTAGCACATGGGGGCCTCCCCGGCTGCGATCACAAGTAATGCAGAGGTTAATCGGGCTTTCTAAAATGCCTTGTAGTTTCAAACCCTGGTAGCGCTCCTTACGTTCTCCCTCAAACCGCTCAGCGGCTTTTTGGTTTTCTCGCTCGAACATCGCCACTATCGCCGCCCTCACCTCGCGGCTTTCGATCACAATGAAATCCCAGGGCTGCATAAAGCCTACCGAGGGAGCGTGGTGGGCTGCCTTTAAAAGCTTGGCCAGAATCTCGGGGGCAATCGGGTCGGGTAAGAACTGTGAACGCACATCACGCCGTTCATAAATAGCGCGGTATAGCCCGCGCTTCTCAGCATCTGAAAAGTGGTGACTCGGGGTACTCATTGGGTGTAAGGCCTTTGATAATACAAATATAGGTGCAGCCTACCCCAGAACTTCGCTGCGTTCATGAATAGAGCAATACAGAGTTAGATTCCAAGCAGCGGTGAGTCAAATGATCTGGAATACATGCTATCAACTGTCGCCTATACGCTAAAGCCCCAGCCCGCCAACATCACCGGCCAGGGCAGTAACCCAGATCGTTAGAATGAAACAGGTTTCATTTTCGTAGCCAGCTCGTCATCTATTGCATTCGCGCGTTTAGCGGCAGGCCTGCTTTCCGTGCGTTCTATGTACTCTTTGAATACCTCTTTTGGCGGAATATTTTTCTGCATTATCCCCCACCAGAGATAGCTGCTGAGCACGATATCCGCTGCGGTGAATTGATCGCCACAGATATATGGCGACGTTTCCAGCACCTTTTCCAAGGTATTAATACTGTCGTCTATGCGGCCACAACCAACGGCCTGGGCGTTACTGTCATCAATGCTCCACCCATAGGCGACTGCACTGGTGGCCATTTCAAAGGGACCGGCCATGAAAAACAGCCAGCGATAGTAAGCGCCGCGCTCAGGTGATTCCAGCGGCGGCGCTAGTTTTTTACTTGGAAACTGATCTGCAAGATAGGCAACGATGGCCGCCACCTCGGTGACGACGATGTTGCCATGCCTAATCGCCGGTATTTTACCCATGGGGTTAATGGCTAGGTATTCCTGGCTCTTCATCTCAGCGCCGTATTCCATGGTCTTTGTGACGTAGGAAATACCCAGTTCTTCTAGCATCCAGCGCACTACGCGGCCACGGGACATAGGGTGAGTGTAAAAAATTAGTTCTGACATGCTGATCTCCTTTTTCAGTCACTTCTTCAGTCAATGCTTCTTCCGTCAATGCTTCAGATGACGTGAGTTACTGCGAGATCAGGTTAATTTGTAAATAGGTAAGAACTTGTCCTATATAAACGCAATAATTTAATTTGTCTGCAATGCAGAATTAAGGCTTCAAAACTCGTTCCAGGAGGAAGGCCGCATGGCGAACCCCACAACACGCGTGCTTGCTGTGCTTGAATTATTGCAGGCTCATGGACAGCTGGGTGGTGCCGAACTAGCGGAACGCCTCGGCGTCGACCGGCGCACCATCCGCCGTTACATGACGCTGCTGGAAGACATGGGCGTGCCGATTATGACCGAGCAGGGACGTTATGGCGGCTACCGATTAGTGGCTGGGTTTAAACTCCCCCCCATGATGTTTACCGACGAAGAGACCCTCGCTATATCCCTGGGGTTGCTAGCCGCCCACCAACTCGGCCTTACGGAGGCAGCACCCGCCATTGCCAGTGCTCAGGCGAAACTTGAGCGTGTGATGCCCGCCAACCTTAAGAGCCGCATGCGGGGTGTCAGTGATACCACTCGGGTAATCCTACCTCGGGGTGCGCCCAGCCTTGACAACCGAGCCCTTGAAACACTGACCAAAGCTACAGAAAGCATGCGAACCGTAGGGCTTATCTACCACTCTCCACAGCAGGGACCGATAGCGCGTAGGATTGACCCCTACGGCTTGGTTTTTCAACAGGGACGCTGGTATGTCGCTGGTTTATGCCATCTTCGGGGGGCGATGCGATCCTTTCGTCTGGATCGTATCAGCAATGTTCAGCTTCAGTGCGATACCTTTATCCGCCCAGCCAATTTCGATGCAGCAGATTTTTTAAGTGACAGTTTGTCGTCCTGGAGCCAACCCTATGAGGTGTCACTAATACTCCACACCGATCTCCCCACGGCTAATGCGGTATTCGGTTTCCAGGCTCTGTGCGCAAGCCGCCTCGAACAGGTGGAAAGCGGTCTGCTCATCAATACTCAAACCGACAGCTTCGAATGGCTTGCCAGTTGGCTGGCACAGCTCCCGTTTCGGTTCACCATACTGCAGCCAACGGCGTTGAAGGATGCCTTGCGTGAACGAGCCAATGATTTACTGGCAAGTTGTGGACACTCCGTTAGCGACGCTAGTTAATAGCGAGATCAATTTAGTCGCCAGCGCAGCGGCGCTGTTTGGTCTAAAACACCATCAGCGTCCCAGTCATTCCAGCCCGTAAAGGGAATGGGTGACTCGGCATCCAAACTTACAACCCGGGAAGCCCAAGCCGTTTTACATGCCTCTAAGTGGCCAATGATTTCGGTCTCCTCTTGATAGCGAATACCACCGCCCTGGATGCCATAGCTAACCTGGGGAGCCAACACCTCAAAGCCAACGTAGTACAGCGATGAATGAATTGGCCATAGCCAATGAACCATATTGCCAGCGCGGCCAAAGGGCTGAAACGCCTTTTCTGGTGAACCGGTGGTTACCGATAGCATTGCTCGCTTGCCACGATAGTAGCCGCGATCGTAACGCATACGGCTTGTATAGCGTCCGCCATATACCAGCACACGATCAAACCAACCTTTCAGAATGGCGGGCTGAGCGTGCCACCATAAAGGAAATTGGAAGATCACCAAATCTGCCCACTCCAGCCGTGCCAGTTCCCTCTGAACATCCTGCGCCAAGGTGTTTTGTTCGTAGTGAGCACGTTGCTCGTTAAGAGGGTAAAAATAGTTCTCATCCACTGCTTTGTGCGGATAGAGCTCAGTACGCTCCACTGGATCAAACCGCTCGGCATAGAGATCATCCACTTCGACGCAGTGCCCAGCATCTACTAGCTGTTTTACCGCGATATCCACTAAGCCGCCATTAAACGACTGGCGTTCAGGATGAGCCAAGACAACCAATACATTCATACTGCATCTCCCCTGTTGATTGGTTTGATGACAGACTAACCTGTTCACATAAGATCAAAAATTGGCTAAAAATAAGAGATAGGTTTGCATGAATGAACAGCAAATAAGATGGGACGACCTACAAATTGTGCTAGCGATTGCCGAAACAGGATCGCTATCCGGCGCCAGCCGAGCGCTACGTATCAGTCATGCCACCGTCTTTAGGCGTTTAAGTGATATGGAGCGGCGGTTGGGGGTGACTCTTTTCGAGCGCAGCCGCACAGGGTATACACCGACCTTGGCGGGGGATGATTTGACCGCTTCAGCCAAACGCGTGCAGAGCGAAGTCAACGGCGCCGAGCGCCGCATTATTGGGCAGGATTTGACCCTCACCGGCAGCTTGCGAATTACCACCACTGACACACTTTTCGCAGGGCTACTCTCACCGCTACTGGCAAATTTTCGCCAGCACTACCCAGATATCACGCTGGAAGTGGTTATCTCCAACCAGCTTCAAAGTTTATCGCGGCGTGAGGCCGATATCGCTATTCGCCCTACCCGTAAGCCACCGGAAACCCTCGTAGGCCGCAGAGTAAGCGATATCAACCTGGCGATTTATGGACAAAAGGCGCTTTGGCAAAACGCTCCTCTCCTTCTAAACCCCCCTCTGCCGCTAGACCCAGTGTCACTACAAAAAGAAACCTGGATAGGCCCGGATGTTCATCTAGGCGATACAGCACTTGAAAAGTGGATGATGGATAAAAGCGCCGCCTACAAGCTAGACAGCATGTTGGGTATGCAATCAGCAGTCCGCCACGGGGCGGGAATTGCAGTACTCCCCTGCTATCTCGGTGATGCCGATGAAGCCCTCCTCAGGCTAAGCGCCCCCATTGAAGCGCTGACCACCCCACTATGGTTGCTCACCCACCCAGACTTACGCCGTGTAGCCAGAGTACGCACGTTTATGGAAGCAATGGCGGAGGGGATTCGCAACCAAAGATGCTAGCTCCGCACAGCGCTAATAGCGCTCACTATTGCGATTTCACCAACTCGGAAGTTGATCCATGCGCGGAAGGTATTTGAAAATTTTTAATTTCTTCAATTAACCAGTGTTTAAATGCCATAACGCGTGGATTTTCAATTTCAGCCGGATGTGACACTAGATAGTAAGCGAACTCATGACTACGCCAAGGCATAATCGCATGGATTTTCCGATCGAAAAGAAGCCGGCTGGCAATGGAGTGTCGACCAATACAAAGACCAAGACCACCAGCGCAGGCGGTTAAGGCTAGACTGCTATCAGAGAACTGTAATTTCTGTAGCGATGAATCTAACTCAACTCCTACTTCACGCAACCAAGGTTGCCAAGTATTCCAGGGCTCTGTTGGGTGAACACTACTGTCTTCCAATAAAAGCTGCGAACGTAACAGACTCTCAGGACGAGTATCCTGTAGGCTGCTAATTAGGGTTGAAGGGGCAAGTATCGTCACGGCATCGCCCATCAGGTGTTCAGCATGAAGGTTTGGGTAGTCTCCTGTGCCAAAACGGATTCCGATATCAGCTTGATTATCGCGGAAACTCAATAACTCACTTTCACCACGTAACGTTAGCTCCAGCCCAGGGTAAAGAGCTTTTAAATTACCTAGCCGTGGAATCAGCCAGTAGTGAATAAAAGAGTGAGGGGCAGATAGCGTCAGCGGACCATCCACCCCTTGCTGCCTCAGTTCTTTAGTTGCTTGTTCGATTTGGGTAAAAACATTAGATAAACGCCCATAGTAGCGGCGACCAGACTCCGTCAAAAGTACGCCACGTGGTAGGCGTACAAATAACGCAATATCGAGCCTACCTTCTAGCTCTTTAATACGATGGCTGACGGCTGCTGGAGTCAGGTTCAGCTCCTGAGCAGCAGAAGCGAAGCTACCTAACCGTGCGGCGGCTTCAAAGGCTCGAAGCGTGTTTAAAGGTGGAAAAGGGATTCTGCTCATGGCTAAAATTTAGTAACCCTATGGATGACAATAATGCAGTTTCCATTATTTTTTTTAAGGTCACAATGATGTTCTCTCTAACATAATTCCTTCCGGAGCAGAACATCATGAGTAAATCTCTATACCACCTAACAGCGTTTTCAACCGACCCTAGCAAAGGCAACCCTGCCGGCGTTTGGATTGGCGATGAGTTGCCGGATACTAAGACGATGCAAAGCATAGCCGCAGAGGTCGGTTACTCGGAAACCGCGTTTATCGCCCCAGCTAGTGGAAACATTAGAACCATTCGTTACTATAGCCCACTGACAGAGATCAACTTTTGTGGTCATGCCACGATTGCTAGTGCCGTTATGCTAGGGCGCTTAAGTGGTACCGGCACCTACCAACTGGATACTGCCGTTGGCCGAGTACCTGTGGAGGTTCGCTCGGTCGATGGCCAGATTCAAGCAGCACTAACCTCGGTAGCCCCCTCGCATAAACCTGCCTCAACAGCGTTGGTCGATGATGTGTTAGCGCTACTGCAATGGTCATCTGATGAGCTGGATCTAGCGATCTCCCCAGCTCTCGCCTACGGTGGCGTGTGGCACCTTATTTTGGCGGTCAACTCACAGTCTCGATTGAGCCAACTTGATTACGATTTTGAAAAACTGAAGGCGTTAATGTTACGAGAGGAATTGACCACGCTGCAGCTAGTCTTTCGAGAGCACAACGGCCTGTTTCACTCTCGGAATCCTTTCCCAATAGGCGGCGTCGTGGAAGACCCTGCCACCGGCGCTGCAGCTGCAGCGCTAGGTGGGTATCTGCGAGATGCCAAGTTGATTGATGCACCTGGGAAGTTTCTTATAAGACAAGGGGAAACAATGGGACGCTTAAGCCTGCTGCAGGTCGAAGTACCTGCGCAAGGAGGAATCGTAGTGGCTGGCACAGCCGTAGAAATCACTTAATTGTTGCCATGCTGCTTAGAAGCAGTCATTCAAACTCTATCGATGTTGGTCACAAAACCTTCTGAGCAACAACGGCGTAAATATGCCACTGCTTGGGCTTACCAAGCAGTGTCTTACCCTGCGTATTATGCTCGATAATATCGATGACTCTAAACGCATCCTTAAAAAGCGCTTGGATGTCAGAATAGGTGTGTATCGATAAATCTCCTCGCCCCATTTTTGCCCAGCTGTCATCAGGCCCCATGAAATGGCCACAGAATACACCGCCCTTCAATAGTGAACACGTAAGGTTTTGCCAAGCGCTGGCAAATAGCCCAGGGTCACAAAAAAACAGGCTTGAGCATGCATTAATGAGCGCAGTTCTGGGATACACAAACTGTTCAAAGCAGGACACGTTAGGAAATAGAGTTTGATGAATATAACGCCCTCCAATCTCCTCCAGACGCGCTATCGCTGCATCGCTTTTATCATAGGCATGCACTGTATAGCCGTGTTCTACCATGAATAGTGCATCGCGCCCTGCTCCGCAGCCTGCATCAACGGTGACCATAGGCAAGGTAGTGTCCACAACACCAAGCGCCCGCTTTAATGGCGGATAAACCGCAGCGCTGAGTGACTTTTCGAGATATATTTGCTCGCTCATTCCAACACCTCAACGCTTTAGCAAATAGGCGCAGCAGATATCGATGTGTAAGCAGTTATGGCACACATCACTACTGCTCCAATCCCGCTAAGAACTGCTTCAGCAGAGCATCTAATTGCGCCAGCTGCTCTTCACTCAGGCCACTCACCAGTTGCGCCTGCGCTTCCACATGAGCGGTAACCGCCTCATCAATCAATTCAAATCCACGCTGTGAAAGAGAGATCAAAAAACCGCGCCCATCTTCTGGGTTTTTGACCCGCTCAATCAAACCAGCCTTTTCCAACAGGTTGATACGGTGAGTCATGGTGCCAGAGGTCACCATCGTGGAAGCCATTAATCCCCCTGGCGATAACGCAAAAGGGGGGCCTTCTCGACGAAGGGTCGCCAAAACGTCAAAGCTTGCACCGTTCAGCCCGTACTTTGTCCAGGTCTTTTCCAGTTCACGGGTTAAGCAGTAGCTCAGTCGCTTAATCCGCCCAAGGGTGGCCATCGGTGCAACATTAAGGTCAGGCCTTTCCTGTCGCCACTGATTAAGAATTCTATCCACATGATCCATAGAAGTACCGCGCTCCTAATTATCGTTTAGCTCATTTATCTTGACGTCAAGAGAACCTGTATATATCTTGACATCAAGACATTAATTGAGAGCATATCTAATGGCATTATCAAACACAATTGCAACACACTCACCAAAAAGGGTCTGGCTTGCACCACTGATTTACCTACTGTCAGGCGGCGCACTACTAGGCCTGTCAACAAACCTGGCTAAATTTGCCGGGGAAATGCAGCTATCTGCACTCGCATTTCTGTTTTGGTCAATCACTGGGGCGGCATTAATTCTGTTGGTCGTCTCAGCACTGCGTGGTCATTTACCACCTATTAGCTTGCGTTCGGTTGAGTACTACTCCGTCTCCGCACTGCTTGGCGTGGCTGGCTCTAACTTGATCTTTTTCTCCGCTATCCCACATGTGGGCGCTGGGTTCGTTGCCTTGATCATTACGCTACCGCCGCTGCTCACCTACATTGGTGCGCTGTTATTGAAAATAGAAAAATTTCAATTTATGCGAGCGGCTGGTGTTATGTCTGCGCTATTGGGTGCCATCACCTTAGCAGCCAATAAGCTATCGTCACCTGATGCCAATCACCTGTGGATTCTGATTGCCCTGGCTGGTCCAGTACTCTTAGCCATCGGCAACATCTACCGGACCCTACGCTGGCCTGCTGGTGTGTCGAGCGGCGCTCTGGCCCCCGGTATGCTAATTGCCGCCGTTGCAATACTGCTAGGAATAGGCTTCTTACCAGGTTTTTCGTTGCGTGTGCCAACTCAACACCACTTGCCCATCATGCTGATCGCACTCCAAGCGCTAGTATTCGCTGGCCAGTTCTTTCTACTGTTTCTGCTCCAGAAAAGCGGTGGCCCCGTATTCCTGAGCTTATTGGGTTCCGTCGGCGCTGTCGTGGGGGTGCCTGTTGCTATCTTCCTGCAGGGAGAAGCCGCCCCTGAGGGCTTACTCCTAGGCATTGTCTTAATTGGCGCTGGTATTTTCCTGCTCAATATTGGCAAAGCCAAACAGCTTTCTCGTACTAACTGAATATCTACTCAATCGAGACCCACTAAACCAAGGAATAACTATCATGAAAATTGCGATACTCGGTGCCGCAGGCGACGTCGGAACACGCATTATGAGTGAGGCGTTAGCGCGGGGACATCACGTCACAGGTGTAGTAAGAGCTGAAAGTCAGCGTCATAAGCTGCCTGCTGAGGCAAACTACTGTGTTGCCGATATATCAGACCCGCGCCAGCTAGCGCAGGTGGTCGAAGGCCAGGATTTACTGATCAGCGCTGTTCGCCCACCAGAGGGGCAGGAAGCGCTGCTGGTGACACTCACGGATGTGATTCTCAACAGCGCCCTCGCCGAACAACGTGTGCTACTGGTGGGCGGAGCCGCTCGATTGCTAATTCCCGGACGCAACGGGGAAACGGTGTTAACAGCCCCCGACTTTCTACCAGCAACAGCACTAGAAATTGCTAAGGCTTGCCAAGCACAGTACCAACGGTGCCTTGCCGAAACTCGCACAGCATGGACCTACTTCTCTCCTGCCGCCATGCTCGTCCCTGGAAAACGGACAGGCACCTTTCGTCTTGGCTCGGACACTCTTGTCATGGATAAGAACGGAGAATCGCGCATTTCAATGGAGGATTTTGCGGTGGCGATGCTTGATGAAGCAGAAACGCCAACACATATTCAACAAGCATTTACCGTAGGATATTAAGCCGATAAGACGCGGTACACCGAGTGCTAGGGAGCCTCTGGTAAGCTCTCAACGCTTTAATCACCATGTGTAGCGAGGAGCGCTTGATTGGCCTCCGCTATTTCATACTGATTGAACACGCGAATACCATGCTGGCGGAGCAGTGCGGCTGTTACTCCCATGCCAGGCACTTTTTTACCGGAAAAACTGCCATCATAGATAGCGGAACTTCCGCATGATGGGCTAAATTCAGCGAGTACCGCGACGTTTATATTAAATTTAAGGCATAAATCTAGAGCAACGGAAGCCCCCGCCAAAAACTCGGCAGTGACATTGGCTCCCTCTTTTTCAATCACATCGGCTTCGCCATTTATTACGCTCTGACCACTGCCTTCAAAAATCTCTGCAGGCTGTCTGGGAATACTCATCCCCGCCTCAACCTCAGGGCAGACAGAAACAATTCGTCTTTCAGAATGCCACTGCTCAATAATCTGGTCAGCCACGGGAAGGGCTCGACCATCATAGCGAACCTTTTTCCCTAAGAGGCAGGCACTCATTAATACTTTTTTCAAAATACCGATCTCTAGTTTTGGTGGTTAGTCGTTAGAGCACTTAGCGAATACTAACACTCCCCTCCTGACCACTCCCCCTGAGCCGCGAACATTGCGGGTGCGCTGTAGGTTTACCACGCACTACCAAATATTTGAAGCCAATCCGTTGCAGTCATATACGATTAACGCCAAGGCTGTGCCTTGGCGTTTTTGCTGGGTGTACTTCTTATTACCCCAACTGAAACGGGTAAACTGATCCCACTTTTAGCAATTGCGTCAGCTCATCTAACGCCGTGAGCACTTCTGTGGCGAGCTTAGGGTCAGCTAGATCATCTGCCGCAAGGCGATCACGGTAGTGACGATTGACCCAGGCAGTCAGATCATCGTACAGCGCATCATTCATTAATACGCGGCCGGTCAACGCTGCCCGTTCGGCTTCGGATAGGGCAACCCGCAGGCGCAAGCAAGCGGGGCCACCGCCGTTGCGCATGCTCTGTTTAACGTCTTTAACGACCACATCACTAATCGGATTATTGCCGGCCAGAATAAAGTCCTGGATCGTGCGCCAAACCGCGTCACGCTCTTGGCATTCGCTGGGTACGACCAGCGTCATGGTGCCATCCGGGTTGGAAAGTAGCTGGGAGTTAAACAGGTACGATGCTACCGCATCTTCCATGCTCACCGCATCTAGCGAGACCCGCACGGGAATCAGTGGTGTGGACATTTTGCTACGCAGCTCATCTAAGGTGCGCGCTTCATCCAAAAAGGCCATTTCGTGATAGAGCAATACGGGGCCATTACCCACGGCAATGACATCGTTGTGGAAGACACCCGCATCGATAGCATCCGGATGCTGCTGAGCAAACACCGTTTGTGCATCCGTTAGCCCGTGCTGGCGAGCCACTGCTTGACTGGCTTCCAGGGTTTGCCGAGCGGGGAAGCGTTTTGGCTCACGTTCGCCGCTACGCACGTCACCAAATGCTTGGCGACCATACACAAAAAGGTGCACGCCTGGCTCGCCGTGTTCCCCGCATAGCCGGGTGTGATTGGCCGCGCCCTCATCAGAAAAAGCTGGCGTTGCTGGCAGTACAGGGTGATGAGCAAAGTGCTGCTCATCATGGAAAATAGCCTGTAGCACACGGCCGGTGGTTTGCGGCTCTAGGTAGCGATGAAAACTGGATTGCAGGTTAGCCGGTGTAAAATGCACTCGGCGGTCAGGCGCATCAACACTCGGGGTAACGGTGCCTGCGTTGGCCGTCCACATACTGGAAGCTGAGCAGACCGCCCTCAGCAGTTGGGGTGCCTCTTTGGCGGCACGGTTCAGCACATCGCTATTGCTACCGCTGAAGCCTAAATCCCGTAATGCGCCCACATCAGGGCGCTGTTGAGGGGGCAACACGCCCTGAGCGTAGCCAGCGTCCATCAGTGACTTCATTTTCAGAAGCCCTTGCAGTGCGCCCTCTTTAGGGTTGGACACCAGGCCACCATGACTCATCGATGCCACGTTGCCATGGGCCAGCCCTGAGTAGTTGTGGGTGGGGCCTACCAAGCCGTCAAAATTAACTTCTCTGACGCTGTTATTAACCGCGTTGCTATTCACCGCGTCGCTCATAGGTTGACTCCTGGCGGTAGCGTTTCCGGCATTTCCAAGCTATCGGCTTCCATCGACGCCACTGGGTAAGCGCAGTAGTCCGCCGCATAGTAAGCGCTGGGGCGATGGTTACCGCTGTCACCTACGCCACCAAAGGGAGCGTCGCCAGAAGCCCCTGTGGTTTGGCGGTTCCAGTTCACGATGCCCGCACGAATGCGCAGCAGGAAGTCGTCCCAGTCGGCTTTATCACCACCGATCAGCCCTGCAGACAGGCCGTAGCGTGTATCGTTGGCAAGAGCTAACGCTTCATCCCAATCGCTGTAACGATGGATTTTCAGCAGTGGGCCGAAATGCTCTTCATCGGGCACGTCCAACCCTGTGACATCAATCAGTGCCGGGCTTAACAGGCTGGTGTTTTCTTTAAGGCGCTGCATCCGGTTAATCACCGTACCGCCAAGGGCTTCCAGCTCGTCTTGCGCCTTAAGCAAGCCATCGGCAGCCGCCACGCTGACCAAGCCGCCATAGAACGGCGCCGCCGGTGCTTCTTCAAATTGCCCTGCCACGTGTAGCTTGGCGATAGCATCGGAAAGCGCGTCGATCAAGCGATCGCCAACGTCCCCTTGCGGCACCATCAAGCGGCGGGCGCAGGTGCAGCGCTGGCCACCGGATAAAAACGCCGACTGCAGAATAGTCAGTACAGCAGCACGCTCGTCGTCGACATCTTTCACCACCAGCGGGTTGTTGCCGCCCAATTCCAGCGCCAGGATTTTATCCAACTGCCCGGCGAACTGCTGCTGCAACATGCCACCCACTTTAGCGCTACCCGTAAACAGCAGGCCGTCAATGCCGGGGTGCGCTGCCAAGGCTTGGCCTACAGCGACGCCACCCTGCACTAAGTTAATCACCCCTGCAGGCAGCCCTGCTTCCACCCAGCACTGCAGGGTTAAATCGGCGGTCAGCGGGGTTTGGTCGCTAGGCTTAAACACCACGGTATTACCGGCGAGCAACGCGGGTACCATATGGCCATTGGGCAGGTGGCCGGGGAAGTTGTAGGGGCCAAAGACCACCATGACACCGTGGGGGCGATGGCGCAGTACGGCTTTCGCACTACCCACCTCTTTTTCCCGCTCACCAGTGCGCTCATGATAAGCCTTGATAGACAACGCCACCTTTCCGACCATCGCGCCAGCTTCAGTACGTGCTTCCCAAAGCGGCTTGCCGGTCTCAGAGGCAATCGCTACCGCTAACTCTTCACGACGGGCGGTAAGTACATCAACAAAACGCTCAACAAGTGCTTGGCGCTCAGCAAACGTAGTGCGCGCCCATTCAGGAAAAGCCACACGCGCGGCATCAATAGCGGCGCCAACCTGTGCGTTTGAGGCCGAAGCACCTTGCCAAAGCAGTGTTCCTGAAACCGGGTCGTGCTTTGTGAAGGTATCGGCATCGCCCGTTACCCAGGCGCCGTTAATCAGTTGCTGCTGTTGGGCGTGCATGTTTATCTCCTTCCCGTATGCGTGCTTGTTGTGCGAGCTTGTTATGTATATTTATTCTGAAAGACTGTTTAAAACCGTTCTTGAAAAGCTGTTCTCGAAAAGCTGTTCTTGAAAGGCTATTTTTGAAAAACGGTTCTTGAAAAACTAGGTTTCCAATAAGCGTACGTGGTCACCCGTCGTCACGCCCAGGCGGTCCGCTTCTTGCGGGTTAAGCACGATGGTGTTTTCCTCGCTGGGTCTGCGGCCTATCCAACTGGCGGTGAAGTTAAGCATCTCAGTAGAGGCTGCTAGCCAGCGGCTGACGCTTTCATCTGGAGCATTTTGAGAAACTTCCACTTGGCAGAGCTGCGAATTACGAATCGCTCGCACGTCGTCAATATAGGCTTCCACCGTGGGGCCACCATCAAAAATATCGATATAGCCTTCCCAGCGCAGTCCCTCTTTCTTAAGCATTTCAAGGGCTGGTCGAGTATGGCGGTGCACTTGGCCAATACAGGCACGTGCCTCTTCCGACATAAACGTGGTGTAGATCGGGAACTTAGGCATCAGCTCACCGATAAAGCTTTTCTGGCCTAGTCCGGTTAACCGATCAGCCTCACTAAAGTCCATGGGAAAAAAGTGTTTACCCAGGCTTTCCCAAAAGGGGCTGGTGTTATTTTCATCAAACACGCCACGCATTTCCGCCAGCACTTTTTGCGGAAAACGGTCACGAAACTGAGCAATAAACAGCCAGCGAGCTTTGGAAAGCAGCGCGCCATTACGTAGGTGCTTATTTGCTTCGCCGCGATATTCAGGGCGTAAGAACAGCGAGCATACTTCCGCATCGCCGGTGTGATCAGAGCTTAAAAATAGCGTGTCGATTGTACGGTGTAAGTCTAACTGCACCGAGGAGTGCGCCAATGTACCTAACCGGTAATTATAAAACGGCACTTCACGACCTACTTGGCCTTCAATAGCACAGCAGCCCGCTAATTCTCCGCTCTGTTCATCTTCCAGTACAAAGAAATAGAGTCGATCATCGGCTGGCGTGCGCTCTTCAAAGGCACGGGCAGCGGCTTCAATTTTTCCAGCCAAAAACTCACGGTTATCCGGCAGTGAGGTAAAGCCAACGCCTGCCTGTTGCGCAAGCGCCTGGAGCCCATCCAAATCGTCTCGGGCAATGGGTCGAATGCGCATTACATTTCTCCTTCATCAAGCGCATCTACCGCGCCTGGCAGGCTTAACGGCGCTACCAGCACCGCGCGCCCCTCTTCAACACCTAACCGTTTAGCGTGCTGTGGTGAAAGCATTAATTGCCCAGTAGGCGAAAGCGCATAACGCGCCACAATACAGCGGAAATCACCTAAGGTTTGGTTGGCAATCATTGCTGGCTCTGCATCAGGCAGTGCGTGTTCAGGGCGTACTCTGACAGGATGCCAGGCAGCACGACGGAAGGTTTCCAATCGCTCACGCTCGGCTTTTACAATCGGCCCTGCGTCGAAAATATCGACATGGCGAGAGCGCACAAAGCCTTCTGCCAGCATTTCTGCTAGTGCATCTTCATGGGCAGGATGCTCTCGGCCAATGGCAGCGCGTGCCTGAGGCGTTAGCAACGGTAGATAAAGCGGAAATTGCGGCATCACTTCAGCAATAAAGCTTTTCGAGCGAACGCCCGCAATGTGATTCATTTCTTGGAAGCTGCGCGCAAAAAAGTGGCGACCGACGCTTTCCCAAAAAGGCGATTCGTTTTTGCCATCCAGATAGCCCGGAAAGGCGACCGCCAGAATGCGTGAAAAACGCTCGGGGTATTGAGCAATGAACATTAGTCGCGCACGGCGTAACAGACTTTCTGCACTGGTGCCTTTGTAGCGCGGATTAAGCGATAGCGCGCAGAGCAGTGTGGCATCAGAGGCTTCATGAGAAAGCGCCAAGGTTTGCACTTCCCGGCGCACATTCAGCTGTTGAGAAGCATGAATCAGCGTTTCCTGGCGATAGGTGTAGTAGGCTTCTGCTGCGCCTGCCTGGGCACGAATAGTCGCCGTGCCTAGCACTTCCTCGCGGTCATCATCCGCCAGCACAAACATATAATGCTCGTTACCAGGGAACTCTATTTCACTATTAAAGGCTTCCTGGGAGCGCACGATGCGCTCCTCAAGCCGATCACGGTTGGCGGGCAGGTTGGTGAGCCGCGGTACCGCGTGCTCAGCCAACTGCTCCAGGGCTGGAAGATCAGCCATTGTTACCGGTCGAATTACCAGCATCCTTAACGCCCCCTCTTGTGTGGCTTCTTGCCTACTCATGCGCTGGCAACTAGCCGCTCAATAGCACGCTCTAAACGCGCCATACCCTCAGCAATATCTTCTTCCGGAATGACTAAAGATGGCGCCATGCGTAGCACGTTGGGACCAGCAATCAGGGCCATCACACCCTCTTCAATAGCCAGCGGCAGAATGTCTTTAGCGCGGCCTTCGAAGGCATCCGACATTTGTGCGCCCATCAGCATTCCCATACCGCGAATTTCTTTAAATACGCCATATTTGCGGTTGATGGTTTCTAAATGTTCACGGAACAGGTCGTGACGATGCTTAACGCCGTTAAGTACTTCAGGAGTATCAATGAATTCCACAGCCGCCAGAGCAACCGCAGATGCCAACGCATTGCCACCGTAGGTAGAGCCATGGGTACCAATTGCCAGAGATTTCGCAATCGCATCCGTGGTTAAGGTGGCACCAATCGGGAAGCCGCCGCCCAATGACTTGGCACTGGTGAGAATATCCGGAGTGATACCGAAATTTTTGTAGGCGTAAAGTTCACCGCTGCGGCCAACGCCCGTTTGTACTTCGTCAAAAATCAGTAGCGCGTTGTGTTCGTCACACAGATCACGCAGGCCCTGAAGGAACTCTTGGGTAGCGGGAACAATGCCGCCTTCGCCCTGCATCGGCTCAACCATAATGGCACAGGTATCGTCGCCCACTAGCTTGCGTACGCTTTCCAGGTCATTGAAGTTGGCATGCAGAATGCCGCCTGGCACTGGGCCAAAGCCTTGAGAATACTTGGGTTGACCACCCACACTCACGGTGAAGAAAGTGCGGCCATGGAAAGACTGATAAAACGAGATAATTTTATCTTTCTGCTCGCCATGGTGGTCTACCGCCCAACGGCGGGCTAGCTTCAGCGCCGCTTCGTTAGCTTCGCCACCGGATGAGCACAAGAACACTTTATCGGCAAAAGTACGCTCAGTGAGTGTTTTGGCAAGCGCCAGTGCTGGCTCGTTGGTGAATACGTTAGACAGGTGCCAAAGCTTTTCGCCCTGCTCTTTAAGCGCATTCACTAGCACCGGGTGACAGTGGCCAAGCGAGTTCACTGCAATACCACCAGCAAAGTCGATATATTCACGCCCCTGCTGATCCCACAAGCGGCTGCCTTCGCCACGCACTGGAATAATCTGTTGTGGCGAGTAGTTTGGCGCCATGTAGTTATCGAAATCCTGACGGCTTGGGGTGTAGCTCATGGGACGATACCTCCGGTGGAGTAAAGGATAGATTCAGTATACGGGGGGCAATAGACGCCGTGCTTTCAGTATTGGGACGGTAAATTATGAAAAGCCGCGCTTATCCAAGCCGTTCTTCCCGCGGTGTAATGCCAAAGTGATTACGATAGGCGGTAGAGAAGTGCGCACCAGAAGAGAATCCGGTCATCAGTGCGATATCACCTACCGGCCGATCACTCTCTCTTAATTGTTTACGCGCATCTTGTAGGCGCAAATCCAGGTAATATCGGCTAGGTACTGCCTGCAGATACTTTTTGAACAGTCGCTCTAACTGGCGTCGAGAAATACCCAAATGCTCGGCCAGCTCTAACGTAGAAAGCGGCTCTTCAATATTAGCTTCCATCAACGTGACAGCATCCACTAGGCTTTGTGGCGCATGGCCAAGGCGATTACGCAGTGGCACATGCTGGCGTTCATCGGCTAAGCGAATGCGATCACAAACGAACTGCTCTGAAACCTGCTCGGCAAGGCGCTGGCCGTGATGCTTACCAATCAGCGTTAACATCATATCCATTGCCGCAGTGCCACCGGCACAGGTTATCCGATCGCGGTCAATTTCAAACAGTTGCTGAGAAAGCGTGACCTGAGGATAAGCCTGTGCAAACGCATCGAAGCGCTGCCAGGGCAATGTGGCGCGGTAGCCTTCTAATAGCCCGCAGCGGGCAAGCACTTCTGTGCCTCCCGCAAGGCCACCAATAGCCACACCTCTGCCCTGATGACTGCGCAGCCACTCATTTAGCTTGGCGGGCAGTGCATAGGGTAGTGGTGTAGGGGCACATACCAACAGCATATCAAGCGGACCGAGCGGCGCGCCTAAGACATGTTGAGCGAGTAAGGAAAGTTGTGCGCCACTGCGCACAGGCTCATCGGTTAAGCTTAACGTAACGGTGTGGTAAAGCATCTGCCCGCTTAGCTGATTGGCCATCTGCAGCGGCTCGATAGCGCTCGCATGGGCCAACAGCGAAAAACCAGGCAGCAACACAAAGGCCACCCGCCGACGTTCACTGGCGGATGACATCAACGTACTTGAGGACATAACAAGTTGCTTTGCTGCATAGAAATCGCCGCCAACTTAGATAAATAGCTAGAGAAAAAGCCATCTTACCCAATTGCGCAAGTGAAGGCAGCGCTATGGCTCTTAAAACTAAAATAGGAGGCATAAATACAAAATTGCCGGGCACTAGGCCCGGCAACAGAAGGAGTATGTGTCTTGGTTAACCGCCGCTATTGCCAAGCCCCAGGATGACAATGCCCGCAACGATAATGCCCATCACGATAATGACTAAAGGAAGCACCTTATGTAGCCCGTTAGGGGACTTTTTCGCTTCTGGCTGCCGTTGCGGCTGAGATGTTTCATAGTCCTCAGGCAGACGTTCATTCATTACGTGCTCTATCTCTTCTTCCCGGGTTTTGCTTTCCTTGGTATCCATACAACACCTCCCGCTTTCCGGTTAGATGATCAACAGCGCGGCGATTAACCCTCCTCGTCACGCTTAGCGCTATAGTGTAACGACATCAAAGTGAACATCAGGGTTCACATCTGCGTCGTAATCTACGTCATCACGCTCGAAGCCAAACAGCTTCAAAAATTCGTGCTTATATCCAGCATAGTCGGTAATTTCGAATAGGTTCTCTGTCGTGACGGCTGGCCATAGGTCCTGGCAGGCTTTTTGTACGTCGTCACGCAGCTCCCAGTCATCAAGACGTAGGCGGCCTTGGTCGTCAGTAGCCATATCGTCATGCTGACCAGAGTAAAGACGCTCACCAAACAAACGGTTTAATTGGTCAATCGTACCTTCATGCAAGCCCTGCTCTTTCATGATGCGGTAGACCATGGCGATATACAGCGGCATGACTGGAATCGCGGCACTCGCCTGGGTAACGACCGACTTAAGTACGGCAACATTGGCACCGCCGCCTGTCTCTTTCAGCTTGGCATCAATCGCAGTCGCGGCGCGATCAAGATCTTCTTTCGCTTTACCCAACGCACCGTGCCAGTAAATCGGCCAGGTAATTTCAGTACCGATATAGCTAAACGCTACGCTACGCGCGCCTTTCGCCAGCACACCCGCGTCGTCCAGGGCGCTCATCCATAGCTCCCAGTCCTCACCGCCCATTACTGTGATGGTATCGTCGATCTCTTGCTGAGTGGCAGGCTCGACTTCTGCCTCAATGATGGCGTCTTTATTCGTATCAATCGCGGTAGCGCGATACGTTTCGCCAATCGGCTTCAGGCTCGAGCGCTTTACTTCCCCAGTATCTGGCAACTTGCGCACTGGTGAAGCTAGGGAGTAGACCACCAGATCAACTTCACCCATGTCCTGCTTGATCAACTCGATAGCTTTTTCACGCGCTTCGTTAGAGAACGCATCACCATTGATTGATTTACTGTACAGGCCTTCTTGCTTGGCAAATTTGTCAAATGCGGCACTGTTGTACCAGCCAGCAGTGCCGGTTTTTTTCTCACTACTAGGCTTTTCAAAGAAAACACCTAGGGTATCAGCGCCATAACCAAAGGCAGCCGTGATACGCGCTGCCAAGCCGTAGCCGCTAGAAGCACCAATCACCAATACCTTTTTTGGGCCTTGGCTTCTATCTAAACCACGCGCACGGGTCGCTTCGATCTGTTCCAGAACGTTTTGCTCGCAGCCTTTAGGGTGAGTGGTGGTGCAGATAAAGCCACGCACTTTTGGTTTAATGATCACATTGGACCCCTTTATCAGATTGATGTCGCTATCAGCATGGCAGTGCCATTACCGTGTGGGGGTATTCTAGCGGTCTAGACGCGCCCTGTCCGCTCTTGAGCTTCTTCGCCATTCACGGCAGGATAGCGACCAGACAACTCCTTGCCGACGAGACCCTGATGAACGCACAGCAGCTAGTCGATGAACGCGGCGACCTATGGCTTGCTCTTGCGCCGCTATGGCTGGACCGTGAGCCAAGCGAGCGTGACTACGCCCATATGATTGAGATGATCGAACAGCATGATATGTCGCTGAAAGAGCTAGAGTGGATGTTCCGCTTGGAGCTTGCTCCAGTGATGGCGAGGCACCAGCTGTCTATTGCCAGTGAATGGCGAAAATTCGATGACTATACGCTGATGAAGCAGTTGGTAAGCCACAACCTGCGCCTGAAAGGCTGGCGGCGCAAAAGTTGGGCGCTGTTTTCTGGATTAACCACGATGATGGTTCGTCATCGCTGGGTAGAGTTAATGCAGCGACTAATGGTTACCCGTGGCGAGCTCTAACCGTTTAGCTTGCGCTTTACTCTTTATCAAGGGCGGCTTCCAGCGCAAGCCGCAGTGACAGACCATGATCGTTGGGAGCAAATCGCGCGATCACCCTGCCATCGCGTCCCACCAAGAACTTGGTAAAATTCCACTTGATCGCTTTGGTGCCTAACACGCCCGGTGCTTCTTGTTTAAGCACCACAAACAGCGGATGGGCGTTTGGGCCATTCACTGATACTTTTTCCATGAGTGGAAAGCTGACGCCAAACTGCTGTTCGCCGAAGATACAGAAAGCCTCTGCACTCTCCGGCGACTGCTTACCAAACTGGTTACAGGGGAAGCCAAGCACCGTAAAGCCACGGTCTCGGTAGCGCTGGTACAAACTTTCCAGCTCTTTTAACTGCGGAGTAAAGCCACACTTACTGGCCACATTAACGACCAACAACACCTGCCCGCGCAGCGCCCGCAAGTTAAACGGCTTGCCTTGATGGGTATAACAATCCTGCTCATAAATCATCATCTCAAGGCCCCCTAAATGACTCCACCAGCATAGGCTTTACCATGCCACGGCATTGGCAGTTACACCAGTGCGGCTTATCAACTAATCGGCCCTGCGACAACGCGCAGCGCCAGTGCAATAAGCAGCACCCCAGTGATTCGATTGATCCAGTGGGCATGGCGCTGGAGCCAAGGCAATACACGAGAGTGTGAAAGCCCTACTGCTACTAAAACGTACCAGCCCCCATCAATAATAATCGCAGTTGCGACGATAATTGCCTTGGCAAGTACACTCATTTCAGGCGTCACGAACTGACTTAATAGCGCCACAAAAAAAATGATCAACTTGGGGTTACCCAGCGCCACCAGCACCCCTTCCTTGGCAGCTTGTCGCGGCGTCGTCACTGCGGCATCGGGGGATAGCGCTCCACCTCTGCCCGCCCGTAATGCTTTTATCCCAAGCCAGGCTAAATAGGCCGCCCCGCACCATGTCACTAGTTGAAATAAATCTGGATGGCGCACAATAAGCGCACCTAAGCCCCATACGGTGAGCAACGCATAAAACCCGACGCCCAGCGCATGAAAAATCGCAGCCGTCATGCCGGGTAAGCGACCACCTCCTAACGTATGGCGCAGTACCAGTGCCAGGCTAGGTCCTGGTGACATCGCCCCCATGGCACAGATAGCGGCCAGCGATAGCCAGAGTGACAACGGCATTTTTCTCTCCTTGAAAGACAACAATGTAGGTTGGCTGAGTATACGACAGTCGCACAAGCGTTTAGCGAATAAATCCATCCCCTTAAATAACGCTGTTAGCATGGTACGCTGTTGGGTAAAATTTTCCCCTTTTTGAAAACGATGACGCCTGCTATGCAGGCGGTTCATGGCTAATAAAGGACTTCAATATGGGTAGGGCGTTTCAAAACCGTAAGGAATCCATGGCCAAAACGGCCGCAGCGAAAACCAAGGTTTACAGCAAGTATGGACGTGAAATTTACGTCTGCGCTAAAGCAGGCGGCACAGATCCAAACGGTAACCTTGCGCTACGCGGTTTAATGGAGCGTGCTAAGAAAGATCAGGTACCGTCTCACGTTATCGATAAAGCCTTGGATAAAGCGAGCGGCGCAGGCGGCGAAGACTTTTCACCAGCGCGCTATGAAGGCTTTGGTCCCGGTAACGTGATGGTGATCGTCGACTGTTTGACCGACAATCCCAACCGCACCTTTGGTGATGTGCGCGGCTGCTTTACCAAAACGAAAAGCAAAATTGGCACTCCCGGTAGCGTTAGTCACATGTTTGATCACTGCGCGATTTTTTCGTTTGCGGGCAGTGATGAAGAAGCTGTGCTTGAAGCACTCATGGAAGCCGATGTCGACGTTACCGATATTGAGCAGGAAGAGGAACGTATCACGGTGTTTGCGCCGCATACCGATTACGCTAAAGCCAAACAAGCGCTGTTGGATGCTTTCGGTGAGATTGATTTCGAAGTAGACGAAATCCAATTCTTACCACAAACCCCCACGCCCATCGACGGCGATGACGTGGTGATGTTTGAGAAACTGCTGGGCATGCTCGAAGAGCTGGACGATGTTCAGAATGTTTTCCACAGTGCCGAACTACCGGAAGCAACTGATTAAACCGTCATTCGGTTAGCCCCCTTGTGGTCGTCGGCACCTATGTCGTCGGCGACCACAGGTCGCCGTCATTAACTAGTGGCACCCTGTGAGTCCAAGGCTGCATCAGGCGGTAACAACGCCGGAGTAACGCCCGCTGCGCTTAGCACTTGTTTACCGCGCACGGTCAAATCAGTGATAAACAAAAACTGCTGCCGTGGATCCACCGGATAAGCGCGAATACGGTAATGCGTGCCCCAAGGTTTCTCCTCCGCTACGACAATAATCGGCTTATCAAACTTAAGGTAAGCACTGGTTAACGCGACGTCTCGTAACGCTTTACGCACCCAGCCAGCTTCGTGCTCCGGGTGAAGATAAAAACTTGCCACGCACTGAAGACTAACGTCGCCATTGTTAGCGTTATAAATAGCAGAATCCCAAAGTTTAAGATGAGGCACCGCCACCAAATCATCGTCGGGCGTTACTATTTCTACTGTGCGCATGCCAACGTGCTTTACTTCGCCGTAAGTCCCTTCAATGTTGACCCAATCCCCTGGCCGGTAGGGTAATTCAACGGCAGATACTACTCCGGCAATTAAGCTACTTACATAATCTTTTAAAGCAAAGCCAATCGCTAGGCCAATGGCACCCAGCAGCGTCACCATATTGCGCAATGAAGGCTCAATAACGATAGGAACGGCCACAGCCAGTGCGGTAATTAAAATCAATAACCGGGTGAGTGGCACCAGCGCAAATACTCTAAACCGCACTTGGCCATGCAAGCGATTGGCTAACCAGTTCAACCCTCGTTGGCTGACAATAATCAATAGCACCGTACTCGCTAGAATGACTCCTAAGGTAATCAGCGCTTGACTATCAATATCATTAAACAGCTTGGCGTACTGCTCTTGATCGTCCATATCAGCTCCTAAAGCGGGTCAACGAGATAGTTTCGCGATTCCAGCAGTTGCCGCACGCTTGCGTAGCTTAATGGGGCGACTTGCCAGCGCCCTTGATGGCAACGGAGAATTCCCTGGCGAGCAAGTGCTAACCGTGCGTTTAGCGCTTCATGACTCGAGAATGGCAGCACATACTCTAACGCTTGATCCTCTAGCCCTCCATGAATGAGCAGCGTATGTAGCAACAGCGTTGCCACATCCCCCGTATCTGACGCTAGCTCCGCTTCAGCCAATGCATCCAATAGCCACAGCTCTTTTGACGGCTCTTTTGGCTGCCCTTGAGACTGCTCGTGGGGACGGCCACTTTCGTCATTTCCCGCCGGTTCGCGCAGTCGCTCTCGCCAGTAGTGCCAAGCAATACCTAAATGCCCTCGACAGTGGGCCGCTAGACGTTGCAACTCTTTATAGGAACGCTCACCGCCAGCGCTATCGTTACTAACGCCAGCAAGAATCGGCTGTCCCGTACGGGAGCTATACACCGTCGGGCGGGCGCCACCATCATCCGCCAACTGAGCAAAATAGTGTGCCAGCTGCTCGCCTTCTAGCGCTTGCAGGGTAACCACAGGTACGCCTTCCAAACCCACCGCATGCTGCAGATAGGCATACGTCCAGCTATCACAACCAATCACGCTCTGTCCCAAACGGCCACTTAATGCCCGCTCTAACAATTCACGGACGCCTTGCAGTCCTTGGGTATGGCGTAAAAAATGCCGCTCTAAGGTGGGGATTACCCACTGATGTTGGGAACCGCAGCGCTCGACCCACTCTAGGCAACCCTCTGTGAGCTCGTTGAGGGTGGGCGCAGATATGCAATTGACGCCCTGCTGCTGCGCCCAATGGCTAACGACAGCTCCGTGACCACCATGAGGTGGTGAAATAAACAACACGACTGGCGCATCAACACACTCTTCCGTTACTTGGCTGAGGGCGCGAGCCGCCGGCGTCCAATCAATAGCAGGCACCCAGTGCGAAAGTGCGACTTCAGATAACTTACGCAGCTCACTCTCTTCTTTTGCTTGGCGTTCCGAGGCTTCTCTACCTACTATCCATGTAGTTGCTGCTCGCCAACTACGCCGCCACTGGCTGGCTTGGGTCTGCTCTGGTGTTTGAAACGACTCAAGTGCCACCATTTCCCATGGCGAAAAAGCAGTCTTCGTTGAGCGCTGCGTCATATGCCGCCTCGAACATAAATAAGTGGATTAAGGTTAGCATGCCTCATATTGTCATTGAGGGGTTAGCCGAACTTATCGACTAAAATAAAGTCGTTATACAGTAGCTAACTAATATGAGAGCAAAGCGCAGGAGGCGACAATGAGCGTAGTTAACGTCACTATGGCAGAACTGCATGAGAAGCTTTCAAAGTGCATTGCAGGCGAACGGGTGCTGATCGACCACGAGGGAAATCGATTTAGCGCACGTATTCAACATGTAGGCTTCACGGGGTTAAAAGTCATTCCTGAAACGCAGATCAAAAACAGCACGGGTGACCCAGGCGATATCGACGGAGTAACCGTTCCTTATGATGATATTTGGGAACTTGAAGTCAAAGGCGTCGTGTATAGCCGCTTAGAAACGTGACCTTTTTTGCACACCCACTACTCAGTGGGCGTGCAATGGCAACATTCCAAAACTAAAAAAGTTAACTAAATTCAGTGATAAGCGCTGCCTAGCTAGAAAGTCAGACAAATCTTGCCGAAGTGTTTGCCGGATTCCTGGTGGCGGAAGGCATCAGCAATGTCGCTCAGTGCAAACTCACGGTCAATAATCGGCTTCACATTAGCCGCTTCGATAGCATGAATCATCTCGATTTGATGACGAAGACTACCCACAATAAGCCCTTGCAGCTTAGCTTGCTTAGCCATCAGCTTGGCTGTTGGTATTTCGCCTTCCCGACCGGTTAGCACACCAATCAGCGCGATATGCCCGCCAATTTTCACCGCATCAATCGATTGCGGCAGCGTACCAGGGCCGCCCACTTCAACAACATGATCGACGCCTTCACCATTCGTTAACGCCTTAACGGCCTTACCCCAATCAGGCGTTTCTTTATAGTTGATGGTGTGTTCAGCGCCCAGCTCGCGCAGGCGGTTCAGTTTTTCATTAGAAGACGATGTGGCAATTACCCGCGCGCCCATCATCTTGGCAAACTGTAGCGCAAAAATGGAAACACCCCCGGTGCCCAACACCAGCACGGTGTCTCCTGCTTTTAATCCACCATCAACGACTAATGCCCGCCAAGCGGTCAAGCCTGCGGTCGTCAGTGTCGCAGACTCCGCATGACTGTAACCTTGCGGCTGATGGGTGAACGAGGTAGCGGCGGCCACCACTTGCTCGCGAGCATAGCCATCAATGCCATCCCCTGGCGTGGTGGTGAAGTCGCCTACTCGCGCGGGCCCTTCCAGCCAATCAGGGAAAAACGTCGACACAACTGCATCACCGACTGCGAACTCGCTAACGCCTTCCCCAACCGCTTCGACCACACCGGCACCATCCGACATGGGAATACGGCCATCTGTGGTGGGAATCATCCCCGCCACCACGGCATAGTCATGGAAGTTAAGTGAACTGGCGTGCAGACGTACTTTAATTTCACCGGGACCAGGCTCACCTGGCGCCGTTAGTTCAACCACGTCCAGTTTAGCTAAACCGCCGGGCTCTCGAAGCTGAATGGCTTGCATCACTACCTCCTATTGAACACATGTCGTCACCTAGTAAACGACTGGTCTAATATGAAATGAGGGCACTGGGGTCAGTATCAAGGCCAAGATCAAGATCGTGCCCCAAAAAGCCACCAGACTGGCGCTGCCACAAGCTGGCGTAAATGCCGTTCTGTGCCAGCAGCTCCTGGTGTGTACCACTCTCCACCATACGACCTTCATCGACCACAATTAACCGGTCAAGCATCGCAATGGTTGAGAGTCGATGAGCAATGGCGATCACCGTTTTGCCTTCCATCAGCGAGTCGAGTTGCTCTTGAATCGCGGCTTCCACTTCGGAATCCAACGCTGAGGTAGCCTCGTCCAGCACCAGAATAGGGGCGTTTTTTAGCAGCACGCGAGCAATGGCAATACGCTGGCGTTGTCCACCGGAGAGTTTCACACCGCGCTCGCCGACATGGGCGTCTAAACCGCGCCGCCCTTTAGGGTCGACCAGCTCGTTAATAAACGTATCTGCATGGGCGCGGCACACTGCTTGCCACACATCATCATCGCTGGCATGAGGGCTACCGTAGCGAATATTGTCTCTCAGCGAACGGTGCAGCAGCGAGGTATCCTGAGTTACCATGCCAATCTGATGACGCAATGAAGTCTGAGTAACGTCAGCAATATTCTGTCCATCAATCAGGATACGCCCGCCCTGTAGGTCATAAAAGCGCAGCAACAGGTTGGCCAGGGTGGACTTACCCGCTCCGGATCGGCCAATCAGGCCAATTTTTTCGCCAGGTTTAATCGTCAGGCTCAACCCGTCAAAGACGTTTTTACTTTCACCTTTAGCCTGGGCGTACTGAAAGCGCAGCGCATCAAACACAATTTCGCCATTGGGCACCGCAAGCGCTTTGGCATTCGACGCATCTTTGATCGTGGGGTCCTGGGCGATGGTATTCATACCATCTTGCACCGTACCAATATTTTCAAACAGGCCCGCCACTTCCCATAAAATCCAATCCGACATAAAGCGGATACGCATGACCAGGGCTATCGCAATCGCTAACACGCCCAGAGAAATAGCGTCAAAATACCAAACGCTAATCGCCATACCCGCCGTTCCCACCAGTAGCAGCGTATTGAGCAGCGTCAGGCAAACGCTCATGATGGTGACTAGCCGCATTTGACGATGTACCGTATCCATAAAACCTTGCATCGCATCCTTGGCGTAGCTCTGTTCACGTTCGGTATCAGCGAACAGTTTAATCGTTTGGATATTGCTGTAACTATCAACCACGCGCCCCGTCATCTGGGCACGAGCATCGGCCTGAGCCATCGAAACGTCGCGCAAGCGCGGGACAAAAAAGCGCATAATGCCTAAATAACCGATCAACCAAAGCCCCAGCGGCAGCAACAGCCACGGGTCTGCACGGCCTAATAAAATTGCCGCCCCAGTGAAGTACACAATGGCGTAAACCATTAGATCCATCACTTTGGTGACAGTCTCACGAATGGCCAACGCTGTTTGCATGACTTTTTGCGACACTCGCCCTGCAAACTCATCCTGATAAAAGGCCAAGCTTTGGCTAAGCATATGGCGGTGAGAAAGCCAGCGGCCGATCATCGGGTAGTTACCGAAGATGCTTTGGTGGGTCACCAGAGACTGCGCCAGTACCAGTAGCGGCAGGCCGATAATCACTAACAAGCCCACGCCTGCCAGCCAAAGCCCGTGATCCGACCAGAAATTCGCGCGTTCTACGTTACCCAGCCAATCGACCAAGTCGCCCATATAACTAAAAAACACCACCTCCGCCGCGGAAACCAAGGCAGTCGCGACCGACATCAGCAATAGCCACGGCCATACAGGGCGCGAAAAATGCCAAATAAACGGCAGCAGACCTTTTGGTGGCGTGGCAACCTCACCTTCGGGATAGGGGTTCACCCGCGTTTCAAAGTAACGGAACAGCGGCGCTAGCGTACGTGACAACATGGAAAGTCCTTTCGTTACCTTGGTAGACAGACGTAGTTAAGAAGATTGGCGACGCAATAGCCAACGAGCCCAAAAAGGCGCCACGATCATCAGTGTGACCATACGCAGTAAGTGGTGAAATGCTACAAACACGGGGTCGATATTAAGCGCGACAGCAAGAATAGCCATTTCACCGATGCCACCGGGAGCCAGCGCTAATAGGGCTACGTCACGGCGCACGCCCAACAGCTGATGGATCAGTTCAGCAAACAGTGCTAACACCATCAGTGCAAGCAGCGTCGCCACCCCTGACTGCCATAAATAACGCCCGAGCAGGCGTCGTGTCATGCCTTGAAAACGCGAGCCAATCGCGCTGCCTAGCACCCACAACATGAGGTTCATTCCCCAACCAGGCAACGTAAGGCTTGCCAGCCCAAACCCAGATAGCAAGGCCGCCATAATAAGCGGCGCAAGTAACGCCGAACTTGGAATGCGCAGCCACCGCCCCACGGGTAATAAGAAAGGAATAGTGAGCAGCATCCAGCCGTGCTCAAGGGTAGCCTGGGCTGGCCCAATGTCACCAGCACCGCCTTCAAATGCCCAAAACAGGGGAGGCAGAAACAGGATGACGAGGATAATACGTAACGACTGGGCAATGGCGATGCGTTGCGGGTCACCGCCACATTGATCGCCGAGCATGATCATTGCCGTCATGGCCCCTGGCGATGCACCAAACCAAGCACTGACCGGGTCGAAGCCACAGCGACGATACCACGCCGCAGCAACAGCGGTGGATGCCGCAACACCTGCCAGCAAGAGTGCTGCCGAGATTGGCCAGTCCAGCACACGATGGGCAAGTTGAGGCGTTACTTGGCTGCCCAGCACCAATCCCATAACTGCTAAAAACACGTTGCGCAGCGGCTCCGGTACGCCAACGTTAATTCCTTTTGCCGATACCAGCAGGTTGGCGATTAGCGGGCCTAGCATCCAGGCAAGCGGTAAACCAGCGAGGTGAAAAACGACACCGCCCACGGCGCCTACGGCAAGCGACATGGATAGCGCTTTTGTGCTCCCTGCACTCAACATGACGCCCTTCACATCGACTCCCTATATCTAAAAACCCAGTCTCTACTGACGCAATAATTAACCTGCTAATAGCTCCAGTAGTTTAGCACTGAACCAACGTCTCGGGCTTCAATGATGGCTTAGGAATATCGCTTTTGTTGTTTAGCTCAGCTATTCACAGGTTAACCTCAAATTTATTTGCCATGTTATCTGTATCCGTCAGCCAGCAATGGAGAACTTTCTCACAGCGGGGGCTAGTCACTATTTGATGCGGACAAGCCCACAAGTGCTAAAACGGCGGAAATAACTTGCCAGATGAGAACAGCAGGAGGCTCGGTGAACGTTGAAGCTCTAGTCACAATACTGAAAAAACATCACCGAATTTACGGGCTAAGTTAGTCACTACCTAGCCCCTTACGTTATATGGCAGAAATAACGGGCGGTCTACATGACCGCTTATAACAAAAGTGACGCCAAGAGCTCTTGATAGTAGAGGGTATGTTCATTAGAAAATTAATGCTCTGGCCTCAACTACTCTTGAGTATTTTGATATATAAACTCATCAACCTCTTCTGCCATCGGGATACTACTGGCAGCACCACGCCGTTGAACAGTAAGAGCCGCTGCCGCTGTTGCCCTGTGCAAACACTGCCGCGGCCCCAAGCCCGCCTGACGAGCCGCTAGGAAGTAGCCAACAAAAGTATCACCGGCAGCCGTTGTATCGATGGCTTTTACTCTTATGGCCGCCTGAAAAAAAGTCTCGCTACTGCGCTGATACCAAGCCCCCTCGCTACCTAGCGTAAGAACGACCTCAGTCCCCCCAAGTGTTTCATTCAAACGCCTTAATAAGTCTGAAGCACTCGACTCTATCGGCATATCCAGTAAAAGCGCTGCCTCTGTACGGTTAAAAAAGAGTAACTGGCACTGGTTCAAGGGAAGCGATAAAACCCCGTCATCCATGGGGGCAGCATTAAATATCACCTTACAGCCATGACTCACTGCTAATGGAATAAGCTTATCAAGACCATTGCACTCGTTTTGGATCAGTATTGTATCGCCAGGATTGGTTTCTGCCAGCAAAGCAAGGATCCGCTCTTCGGTAAAACCATGGTTAGCGCCAGAGAATAATAAGATTGCGTTTTCACCACCCGCATCAATTTGAATAATCGCGTGTCCGCTTGGCTCGTCAGTGAGTTCAATATCACTCACATCAACACCAGCGCACTGTAATTCATCAGTCACCCAGGCATCCGTCACAGCCACTCTCCCCCAGTGGCTCACCCTACCCTTGGCACGCGCTATCGCCAAAGATTGATTGACTCCTTTTCCACCTAATCCATTACTATACTTATCGCTTTTCAGCGTTTCCCCAGGGCGAACAAAATATGGCAGATGATAAGTATGATCAATATTAATTGAACCAAAATTAAAAATCACAGGCACCACTCCTGACTTTAAAAATCAACTATTAAAACATCCACCTGCATAACGAACACTCTCAATAAAAAAGCCAGCCAGCATTAACGCCGACTGACCCACATACTCTCTTTCCTACAGAGTTTTTATCACTTACTCTTCTAGCACGAATGGAGAGGTATAATTATCAACATTATCCGGGGTAATAAGAATGCAGTCATAAAGCTGCTTTTCGCTATCCAGCCCCGTCTCACCTGTATTAATGTAATGATCAGCAATTTTCACAACATCTTCAGCAAATACGGCGACTGGCTGAAGAACCGTATACGCTAATTCACCCGAACGAACTGCATCAACAGCGTCTGGAGATCCGTCAAACCCACCTACCAATACACCATCTAGCAAGTCCTCCTGCTTTAGAGCAACAATCGCGCCTAACGCCATTTCATCGTTGCCGCTGATGATGCCACTAATATCGGGATGAGAGCGGAGCATGCTCTGTACCTTATTACGCCCTTCCGTCCGATCCCAATTAGCAATATCAGAAGCTGCAAGGATCAAATCAGGATACTGGCTAAGCACTGTTTCGTAGCCATTAGACCGAGTGGCAGCATTGTTATCAGAAGGCGGCCCCTTTAACTCTATATAGGAACCCTCTCCATCCAGCTGCGTTGCCCACTCTTGCGCCCCTAGCGCGGCGCCTTGCGCATTATTGGAAACGAGCTGAGCTTCGGCCAGTCCTTGTTGATTGATCTCAGCATTAATAATAAATACTGGAATACCTGCATCAACTGCCCGTCGAACAGCACCAATTGAACCATCGGCGTTAGCCGGGTCCAAAATAATCGCTTTCGCCCCATTGGTAATCGCAGTATCAACTTGATTGCTTTCAGTGTTGGTGTCACCCACATGCGAACTGACATTTGCTTCGTAACCCAGCTCTTCTGCTGTACGTTCAGCAATCGTCCCTTCCGTTTGCCAATAGGGATTTGACATATCATTGACAATGATTGAGATCAGCCCCTTATCTTGAGCAGATAGCGAACCACTGAAGAGTATGGAAGCACTAGCAAGTGCTGTAAAAAGTACATTTCTGCTTTTCAAAAACATGATGATTACCTCATAGTTATGATTATTAGTCCTTAGATGGATAGACCTGAGCAGGTCGAACTTCTAAGCCATGCCACCTCACGTGGCTTTTGCGCTAGAACCTTCACGATTTATTTCTGTATGCTTTCTCTCTGCCTTTTGAGCAGACTTATTATTTGAACTGTATTGAATATTATTGAGCATGACAGCAAAGACAATAACGCTGCCTGTGAATACCATCTGCCAGTAGGCGGATACACCAATAATAACGAGGCCATCTGCCAGAAAACCAATAACAAACGCACCTAATAACGTATTCCGTACCGTGCCACGCCCCCCCATTAATGAGGCACCACCAATAACGACTGCAGCAATAGCAGTCAGTTCATAAGTGGTTCCCGCTGTTGGGCCGGCCGATGTCAGTTGAGAAGCCAGTACAATTCCAGCCATAGCAGCGCATACGCCGGAAATAATATAAACAGAGAGCTTTACCCTATTAACAGGCACCCCTGACAACTCTGCAGCACGTGCATTACCTCCTGTAGAGTAGATCCAACGACCAAAAGGCGTACGATTCAACGCCAACATGCAAATAATCGCAACACTAAAGAGAATCAATATTCCGACCGGGATACCCAGTAACTTATTAAAGCCAAGCCACTCAAAGCCTGTATTACCTAATGTTGGGTCGCCACTTAAACTATTGAAAGTAAGTCCATCTGTTAACAGCAGAGCGGCTCCACGAGCTACATATAGCATGCCCAGAGTGGCAACAAAGGCTGGTACTTTAAAGTAGGCAACTAGAACGCCATTGATACATCCTACCAACCCACCTAATAAGCAGGTAAGTACCACCACAACCCATACTGAAGGAAAGAAAGCTAGATTTAAGGCTTCTATCTCTACACCTTCAAGCAACATGCCCGCAAATACGCCGCAAAGAGCAAGTGTAGAACCAACCGACAAATCTATACCGCCGGTTAAAATCACAAATAGCATGCCAATACCCAGCAAACCAAAAATAGCCACATGCGAAGACATCGTCAAAAAATTGCCCGTCGAAAAATAAACAGGCGAAAGAATTGAAAAGACAATAATGATCGCGATTAACGCAAAGAAGGCCCTGCCTTCCAGCAAAATTTTAACGACATCAATACTGCCTTTATCAACTTGCAGCGTTTTGTTGTTGTGTTGAGACATGCTAATCACCTATTCGATTGTGTAATCACGCGGCAATTGACTCGCCCGAAGCAGCCATAATTTCTTCTTTCGATACGCCCGGGCCGAACTCAGCAGAGATATGCCCCTTGCTCATCACCAACACCCTATGCGGTATACTCAAACATTCACTTACCTCAGACGTTGTAAAGATCACCGCTAATCCCTGGCGTGCTCCTTGGCTCAACAGCTTGAAGACCTCCGCCTTAGCGCCAATATCGATACCACGGCTCGGCTCATCGAGCATGATGACGTCTGGATTGGTTGCTAACATTTTACCAATAACCACTTTCTGTTGATTACCGCCAGACAATGAACCGATAGCAGCCTCTCCTCCGTCTGTTTTGATATGTACGTTACCGATAGCAGAAGTGATCATGTCCTCCTCCAAACGAGATGAGGTAAGTCCCTGGCGAGTAAATGCCTGGATGCTAGCTAGCGACAGATTTCTACCTACTGTCATCGTAGGCACCAACCCATCACGCTGGCGGTCTTCAGGCACAAGTACCAGCCCCTTCTCGATTCGCTGCGCAATGCTGCAATGCGATATATCATTTGAGTGGAGTAACACATCTCCCTGAGACTGCCGAGTTCGCCCTGCCACACACTCTAATAACTCAGTACGTCCAGCGCCCATCAGTCCATAAATGCAAACTATCTCGCCTGCACGTACATCAAGTGTGAGGTCATCAACTACATACCGTCCCGCCACTTTGTCATCGCTTACACAAAGATTCTGAACAGAGAGCGCTACATCGCCCTGCTCATACCCTGTTGGCGGTGCGCCAAGATTGAAGCTTTCCCCCACCATATGCCTAACAATCCACTGTAGATCTATGTCACAACGCGGCGCATAAGCCGTCATAACGCCATCTCGAAGGACGACAGCATGGTCAGTAATCTGGAGCGCCTCTTCCAGATGGTGGGAAATATAAACAATCGACACGCCCTTGCTTTTTAGATCTCTGACCACTTTGAATAGCGTTTCGACTTCCGATGCGCTCAATGCGGAAGTGGGTTCATCCATAATCAGAATGCGCGAATCCTTTGACAGCGCCCTAGCAATTTCTACAATTTGTTGCTGACCCACCCGTAGGTCTTCAACGGCTGTCAGAGGATGGATCGGTTCACCTAGCTCGTCCATTAGTCGTTCAGCTTGGCGAGCTTCCTCTTTATAGCCGACGCTACCACTAGCCTTGGTAAGCTCGCGTCCCATAAAAATGTTATCGCGAACATTTAGGTTGGGGGCCAAACTTAATTCTTGGTGGATGATGGTAATGCCCAGCGCTTCCGCATCTGATGGTGATGAGAAGTAAACGCTCTTTTCTTCCAAGAAAATCTCGCCTGATGTCTGGGTAATAACCCCAGACAAAATCTTCATTAAAGTGGATTTACCCGCCCCATTTTCGCCAAAGAGCGTCGTTACCTGGCCTCTATGTATATCGAAATTCACCTCTTTCAGTGCTTGTACCGCACCGAAGCGTTTTTCGATATTGCGAGCAGAAAGAATCACCTCATGTGAAGCCGCTTTTGCTACTGATAATGATTTTTCATTGTTATACATAAAAGTTCCTTACTCTATGACCGCTATACTCACAGGAGTAATTAGCCAGTTCTTGGGATTGATCATGGTGAAGGAACCGACTATCTCTAACGTTTTCCCAGTTAAATCTCGCTCCAAAATATCCGCCAACACTTTCTTTTTCATTTCATCATTTAGTGCCGCACCCACATCTTGGTATTCGATCTGATTGGTAAAATCGCCAAATTGAATATCTCCGGTTGTATCTCGCAGCGTAGTGCCATTAATCGCCGGACCAGTCTGCACACGGATTTCTATCTCTGAAGGCACATCAGCAACCTCGATGGTGTAAACACCCGCTCGACTTTCCACTGCAGTCCCCATCAATGAAACCGGCACAATATGTCCAATACCAGCTGCGATACCATATTTATCGCCAGCCCCGCTTGCATCCTGGAGCACTTCCGAAGCTAATACTGGAGCACTGACAGCATTCGCCTCGATATACGCTTGCACATCAGGGAAGTTCTCCTGCGCAAACTGCTGTGGCGAAAAACCTACCGCACTCTCAAGTTCGGTGAGGTTAACCACTTTGGTATCAAACACCATTAGTGCAAATAGTATTAAAACAAATGCCCCTGCGGTATAAACTTTTATTGGCTTATCACGGGGCACCGAACTTGATGTCATCGACATAACCACTCCGGCTATCATTGTATTTATTAATATAAAAACAGAACCACCGCTATTTTTTCCAGTCAGGCATCAATACAACCTTTAACGCATCAGGATCATTACGCATTAGATCTAGCCCTTCATGGAAATTTTTTAACGGTAATTTGTGAGTGACCACATGGTCTGTTGGGAAATCACCATTGCCGATACCTTCGATCACAAGTGGGTAACAATATGGGCCTAAGTGTGCACCCAATACATCCAACTCTTTACGGTCACTGATAATGCTCCAATCGACAGTAACGGGCTCTTTGAATACACTAAACTCAACAAAGCGGCCAAGCTTACGAATCATATGAAGCCCTTGTTCTACCGACTGTACTGCACCACTGGCTTCAATATAGATATCGCAGCCATAACCTTCAGTAATGCCTTTCACATAATCAACAACATCAACTTCAGCAGGGTTGAGAATAATATCAGCGCCAAATTGCTTGGCTAATTCCAGGCGTTTATTGTTGAGGTCTAACACAACAAGCGTGGAAGCTCCTGACTTCTTGATCGCTCCTATCATGCCAAGCCCCAAAGTGCCCGCACCTGAGAGCACTACTACATCACCCAACTCAACCTGGGCACGTTTAACAGCGTGTAGGGAACAGGAATAAGGCTCTACAAGTACAGCTTTTTCTATCGGTAGCTCATCTGGTAATTTGTGATTGATAGCCTCTTTGGGGAATACCATGTACTCGGCCATGCCACCGTTTACGTTGTTCTGAAAGCCATATACGTCGTGCTTTTCGCACATCCAATACTGCCCGCGATTACAGAAGCGGCACCCCCAACAAGGCACAATCTGCTCAGAAATAATGCGATCACCAATTTCAAAACTCTTTACATCTTCACCGAAGGCCACAACATGGCCGATAAACTCATGACCTGGGATCATCGGCGCTTTTATGTACGCGGGCTGAGTATCATCTCCCCAAAAGCTGGGAGCGCCTTCGTATGCTTTTAGATCACCTGCGCAGATGCCACATGCTTCGACCTTAATCAGTACCTCTCCCTCTCCCACCTTAGGCACATCGACCTCTTCAAGGCGATAATCACCAGGGGCGTAGGCAACAACGGCTTGCATTGTCAGCGGCAATTGAGTGTGGCTATCGTTATCGGTGTTACGCATGGATCACTCCTTATGTCTCTTGTGTTGTAGTAATATCTACGCCCGCATTACAAAAGATCTTAATATGCACATATGAATTAAGTACTTTCAGACCAATCGAGTCAATCCCTAGCACAATTTTTAACTATTATACTTTAGGACTACAATGTAATTTATTGATTTTAATAATAAAAAAATAAACCTATTGGAGATTACTCATAAAGTCTGCATAATAATGAAACAAAACCTTTCTTATATATGATCCAGCAACGTTCAAATGTTCACACCAATTGCCATCCACGCCCCCTCACTCCACGCAAAGTAAGCGCGCAACTAACCCGGCATGCCAAAACTTGAGCATGCCTAAAGGAGTAACAGACGAAGATAGAACGTTAGCGCAGGAGAGAGGGAGGATCAGAATTCGCTAGCTAAAATACCCGACGCCTCGCAATTAATAAGCAGCTATTAAGCTTGAACATCTCCCTGAGTGGCCTCATCGAGGCGAAGAATCGTATGAGCATTGGTGACGCTGGTCGCCAAGGTATCAATGACCCCCGTACGTAGCGCACCCAGTATACCGACAGCCTTAGTATTCTCACTGGCGATAGCGATCACATCAGGAATACGGGTAAGATCCTGAATATTAAGCCCCACCACGCGCCCCTGCATGCGCGTATCAGAGGGTCGTCCGTGAATATCGATAAAATCATAGCCCATCATATCGCCCACCGTTCCAGAGAGCCGTGCTTCAGCGATCTCCTGGGCTGAGAACCACCCCATACGCACCATATTGCTATCTTCGCTCACGTCACCAACGCCAATCAGAGCAGTGTCTGCGCGTCGAGCGCGATCTAACGTCTGGCGTACGGTGGAGTTTTCATACAAGGAATCCCTTAGCTCGCTGTTCTGAACCAAAGCAGGGGCATATAGGGTCTCACTATCACCTCCGAACCGACTCGCCAACCGTCGACAAATATGATCAGGGTTCATATGCTCACCCGCGCGCAACGAGCCGCCAATCGCACAGACAAAAGACACATTTAAAGACTCTGCCCGGAAAACGTTATCAGCCACAGCGGCGACGTTACGTCCCATCCCAACCGCCACAATCTGACCATCCGTCAAACTGCGTGAAAGATGATCAGCCACCAGACTCGCGACTGCCGAGCGCTGTACATCAGGGTCGGAATTATCCAACGCAATCAGCGCTCGCTTTAGACCAAAGCGCCGTTTTAACTCCTGCTCAATCTCAACACTAACAGCAGGATGCAAACGCACCCGAACATCAACAATGCCTTCCGCCTGCGCGCGCTTTAGCAGCCGCCCTATCCGCACACGCGAATGCCCAAGCCTTTTAGCAATAACTTCCTGCGTCTCCCCCTGCACATAGTAGAGCGTTGAAATTTCTGTCATTAAGTCAATATCTGCAGCGTCTTGACCATTCATGCTTTGCACCCAGGGACTGTTGAGGAGCGCTTAATCAGGCTCAAAAACGAGGCTCTCCAACACAAGAAGAGCCTCGCATGAACGCGTATAATGTCAGCTTGCCTCACATTTTTTCAACACAGGGATAAGAGCTTGAATAATCAATGCCAATGAAACTGACCCAGCATCAGGTGTCCCCAAGCTCTTTTCTGCCAATGGGCGAGCCCGCCCGACCCGAGGGAGTAATTTTGCCGTAGCCTCAGCGGCCTCACTGGCTGTATTCGCAGCAACTTCCCAGCAGGCCACTACGCTTTCCCCCTTTTCAGCTGCGCAGGATAAGGCATCGGCAACCGGTGCCAACACATCTACTAGCGTTTTATCACCCAGTTCAGCCTTGCCGAATGCCATTACCTGCTGACGCGCGCTCACCACCCCAGCCGCAAGACGCTGACTTGTGAGCGGCCTATCATTGCCAAACGACTCACCCAGTGCCTTCAAGATAACCCGCCAGATAGCGCCTGACGTACCCCCTGCCTTATCTGACCAGCGCTGACCTGCCCATTGCAGCACTGTTTCTGCCCCCGCGCCTCCATTGAGCGCTTCATTAGCGCCTTCAAGCGCCGCTTTACTGCCACGCTGCATGCCGATTCCATGGTCTCCATCACCAGCAACAGCATCAATTTGGCCTAACAGGTCACAATTATTATTGACAGTACTGGCCAGCACTTGCAGCGCATCGACCACTCCGCGCGCCAACTTGCGAGAAGACTCACTTGCCTCAGGAATCGCCTCTTGCACCACCACGTCTACTTCAGCTGGATCCAACGCCTCTGCGGGTTTGACACTGCCTTTTCGATAGCCAGGCGCATCAGCCGCAGCGGTCCAAAGCGCCTCCATCTGCTGATCAAGCCAGAAAAACGTCAGTGAAACTCCAGCCATATCAAGACTAGTGACCAGCTCACCGACATCCGGCTCTACAATACTTATCCCTACTTCCTGCAATAACTCATCGATTTTACGGTAAATAACAAATAACTCTTCATACTTAACGGTGCCCAAACCATTGAGAATCACTGCGACACGGGCGCCTTGAACATTGATACCATCAGGAACTTCTTGCAGTAACCGGCTAACAAGCATTTCTGCCAAGCCATCCGCCGAGGGAGTATCAGTCTCATCAATTCCGGGCTCACCATGTATCCCCAGACCAATGGCCATCCTGCCCTCTGGCACATGAAAGAGCGAATCATCCGCTCCTGGCAGCGTACAGCCAGCAAACGCGACTCCGAACGAACGCGTGCAGCGATTTGCTTCCTTGGCGACAACAACCACCTCTTCAAGCGATAAACCCTGCTCAGCGGCAGCAGCAGCGGCTTTGAAAACCGTTAGATCACCTGCAATACCACGGCGCTTATCAAGCTCTTTCAAAGGGGCGCTGGCCACATCATCGGCAACCAAAACGATTTCACACGGAATACCTTCAGCTATCAAACGTTCACGCGCTTCACCAAAGTGCAGCACATCACCCGCATAGTTACCAAACGAAAGCAACACGCCTCCCCCATTACTGGCCGCTTTGGCCACGGAGTAAACCTGCTGCGATGAAGGCGAGCAAAACAGATTCCCCATAACAGCTCCATGAGCCAGCCCCTGCCCGACCAACCCTGCAAATGTTGGATAATGGCCGCTACCACCGCCAATCACGACAGCAACCGTACCCGGCTTACTGCGCGTGCTGCGCACAACGCCACCAGACACAGCCATAAGCTTATCGCGATGTGCAGCCACCAATCCTAAGCGGGCTTCTTCAGGGAAATCACTTGGGTCATTGAATAGGCGTGTCATCGTCATTTCCTATGGAATGAGGACAAACTGCTTTATCACAGCTTGTAGGGTGTTGTTATTAAAGTCAGCGCCGACAAGTACAACCGGTTTTCGGTTACTTAATATGCAGCCGGGACTCATATTCGGTAATTTTTGCCACTTTCAGCTCGGATGCCCCACCTGGAAAAGTATTATCCAGAAAGGTTGAAACAATAGACTTAGCTAGCTCTGGACCAACAACTCTAGCGCCTAGCGTTACAATCTGCGCGTTATTACTGGTCTGCGCTTTAGCTGCTGAGTAAGTATCATGCGCCTGAGCAGCGCGTATCCCTGGAACCTTATTAGCAGAAATGGCTACGCCGATTCCCGTACCGCATACCAGTATGCCACGATCAAAGCGCCCCTCTTTAATGGCCGTAGCAACCTCAAAGGCAACATCCGGGTACATTACTGGCTGAGCATTAAACGTACCAAAATCTTCGACGTCATAGCCCAACTCACGGATATAACTAATCAGGATCTCTTTCAGGTCGTAAGCGGCCTCATCACCGCCAATTGCGACTTTAAGAGAAGGCATTGCTCTAGACATTCATGCTCTCCCTTTCCAAACAATAGATACAAGGCAACTTTTAGCGATTCATGCTGAGACTCAGTCACAAACCATTTGCTAGCAGCGTTCAATCTACCACCAACTGTTCATTTGTAAATGACCCGATCATAGGATCAATCAGGAAAGATAAAGACGGCAAGACCATAAAGCCTATGCAATAAAGATTAAAATATTGATTTTTAATCAAAAATAAATCATTAAACTGCATAAATAAGTATCACTATACTTTTGTAGCATAGCGTAAAATCGCAAAAAATCGGCATTTTATTTGACTGATACGCCCGTAATGCACAATCATTTGATCAGCAATCGTTCATTTTAAATGGAGACATCATGTCACTTCTGAATGAATTACGTGAGCACTCTCTGGTCGTGGCCGACACAGGCGATTTAGATGCTATAAACCGCTACCAGCCGCAAGACGCTACCACTAACCCCTCGCTCATTCTTAAAGCCTTCGAATTCCCTCACTACCAAACGATGATCGATAAGGTGGTTGCCGATTCTTGCTTTGAGAAGAGCAACCCAAGCCTTGTGGTTGACCGGCTTTCAGTTGCTATTGGTGAGCAGATATCCAAAGTGATACCAGGACGAATTTCTACAGAAGTGTCCGCACATCTCTCTTTTGATACGGAAGCGAGCATCCGTAAAGCCTACGAATTGATAGAACGCTATGAAGAGCTCGGCATCCAGCGTGACCGAGTACTCATCAAACTTGCTGCCACCTGGGAAGGGATTCGCGCCGCCGAGCAGTTAGAACGCGAAGGCATCAATTGCAACTTAACGCTTCTGTTCAGCGACGCTCAGGCCCAAGCCTGCTTTGATGCTGGGGTCTATCTGATTTCGCCTTTCGTTGGTCGCGTTAGCGATTGGTATAAACATAAAACAGGCAAACAATTCACACCAGACGATGATCCCGGCGTGCTATTCGTCAAGGGGATTTGCGGGAGGGCTGCTGCTGGCAATTATGAAACGGTCGTTATGGGGGCAAGTTTTCGTACGACAGATCAAGTCTTGGCATTAGCGGGCTGTCATCGCCTGACTATCTCGCCCTCGCTGCTTGAGCAACTTAACAGCCTGGAGGGGAATTTAACTCCCACTATTGAGTTCCACAAGGCTAAACATATTGCCCCCTCACCATTATCAGAACCGAGGTTTCGCTGGGAACACAATCTAGACGCCATGGCTAACGACATGTTGGCAGATGGTATCCGGCGTTTCGCCAGCGATCAGCAAACGTTAGAGACACTCATTGCTCAACGCTTAACGGCTGGCGACTAACGATAACTATCAACATTCAAGGCATAATCGATATGAACAACCGTTTTGAGCTGGCCAATGCCATTCGCGCCCTTTCCATGGATGCTGTTCAGAAGGCCAAATCTGGCCACCCTGGCGCGCCTATGGGCATGGCTGATATCGCCGAGGTGCTGTGGAATGACTACCTCAAGCACAACCCCGAAGATCCCAAATGGGCTGATCGCGACCGGTTCGTGTTGTCTAATGGCCACGGCTCAATGCTGCTTTATTCGCTGCTGCACCTCAGCGGCTATGAATTAAGCCTGGAACAGCTGCAGAACTTCCGCCAGTTGCATTCGCCCACGGCTGGCCACCCGGAATTTGGCTACGCGCCAGGCATCGAAACTACCACCGGCCCGCTGGGCCAAGGGTTCGCCAACGCCGTTGGTTTTGCGATTGCTGAAAAAACGCTGGCCGCGCAGTTTAATCGCCCTGGCCACAACATTGTTGATCACCATACGTGGTGCTTCCTGGGTGACGGCTGCTTAATGGAAGGCATCTCCCATGAAGCCGCATCGCTGGCCGGTACTCAGCAGCTTGGCAAGCTGATTGCCCTGTATGACGACAACGGCATCTCTATTGATGGCGAGGTTGAAGGCTGGTTTACCGACGACACCGCTAAGCGCTTTGAAGCGTACGGCTGGCACGTGGTGCCAAACGTCGACGGCCATAAGCCGGAAGAGATCAAAGCGGCTATTGAATTAGCCAAGAGCCACGACGATAAGCCTAGCCTGATTATCTGCAAAACGATCATTGGCTTTGGCGCACCTAACAAACAGGGTAAAGAAGAGGCACACGGCGCACCTTTAGGTGACGACGAAGTGGCCCTCGCCCGTAAGCAACTCGGCTGGGAACACGCACCGTTCCATATCCCCGAGCCCGTTTATTCTGCTTGGGATGCCCGTAACGCTGGCAAAACCCGCCAGCAGGAGTGGGATGCCCGCTTCGCCCGTTATGCCCAAGCATTCCCAGCCGAAGCCAAAGAGTTTGAGCGCCGCATGAAGGCGCAGCTACCGGCAGAACTTTCAACCGCCGCGCTCATTGAGCAGGCTCAAGAGAAAGGTGAAAGCATTGCCTCTCGCAAGGCCTCTTTTGAAGCGTTGAATGTTATCGGCCCGCAAATGCCCGAGCTGCTCGGCGGTAGCGCCGATCTTGCGCCGTCTAACTTGACCTTCTGGAAGGGCGCCAAAGCTATCACCCCGGAAGACGCTAGCGGCAATTACTTGCACTACGGGGTACGTGAGTTCGGCATGGGCGCGGTGATGAATGGTATCGCCCTTCACGGTGGTTTCGTTCCGTATGGCGCGACCTTCCTGATTTTCATGGAATACATGCGTAATGCCGTGCGGATGGCCGCGCTGATGGGCCAACAAGCCATTTATGTATTTACCCATGACTCTATTGGCCTGGGCGAAGATGGACCCACCCACCAGCCGATTGAGCAGCTGACCAGCCTGCGCACAACGCCTAACCTGAACACATGGCGCCCCTGTGACGCGGTTGAAACAGCGGCTTCCTGGGATGCCGCGGTGAAACGCCACTCTGGCCCCACCGCGTTGGTGCTCTCGCGCCAGAACCTGCCTCATCAGCAGCGCACCAAGGCGCAACTAGCGGCTATTCAGCGTGGTGGTTACATTTTGAAAGACAGTGACGGCACGCCCGAGCTGATTTTGATTGCCACCGGCTCTGAAGTATCGCTTGCCATGGACGCCGCAGCAGAACTAGAGCAGCAGGGTAAAGCGGTGCGCGTGGTCTCCATGCCGTCAACCTACCGTTTTAATGGCCAGGACGCGGAATACCGTGAAAGTGTACTGCCCAAAGCAGTCACCAAACGGATTGCGATCGAAGCGGGCCATGCCGACTACTGGTACAAGTACGTTGGCCTGGATGGTCGTGTTATCGGTATGACCACCTACGGTGAATCTGCACCTGCGGGCGAACTGTTCAAACATTTCGGCTTTACGGTCGAGAATATATTAAGCGAAGCAGAGGAAATACTAAGGAGCTAGTAAGAAAGCGTTAAACAACTTTCCAATCTAGGGCATGGCTAGCATTGCAATAAAAGCCATGCCCTATTAAACATTAATCTTCGTCATCATCACCGCGCATGCGCGCCTGACGATCAGCCTCTTCCTCAATGGCATCATCAATCACTTCCAATAGCTCATCGACATTAGCTATGTGACTATCAAGTTCAAAATGGCCAGTCAGCTTACTATCAGGGTGTAGCTTGCCTGCTTCATACAAGGCCCACATTTCTTTACCGTAGTGGGTAGTCAGTAGCTCGGGGGCAAAACGACCGAAGTAGGCGCGCATATTATCAACATCGCGCTCTAGCATTGCCGCCGCGCTGTTGTTACCCGCCGCATCCACCGCCTGGGGCAAATCGATAATCACCGGCCCTTCTGCATCAACCAACACGTTGAATTCAGACAAGTCGCCATGGATCAAACCTGCGCACAGCATTCGCACTACGTCTTGAATCACTTTGGCGTGATAGCGCAGCGCTTGTTCCTCGGTTAGAGTCACTTCATCCAAACGTGGCGCTACGTTCCCCTCGGCATCACTGATCATTTCCATGAGCAGTACGCCATCAACAAAACCATGTGGCTCAGGCACACGTACATCAGCGGCAGCAAGACGATATAGCGCATCGACTTCCGCATTCAGCCACGCCTGCTCCTGCTCTTTTTGACCGTAGCGAGTCTTTTTGGCCATGGCGCGCGAACGACGACTATTGCGCTCCTTGCGCCCTTCCTGGTATTGCACGGCCTGTTTAAAGCTACGCTGCTTAGCTTCTTTAAAGACCTTGGCGCAACGTACTTCTTCACCGCAGCGCACGACATACACCTGTGCCTCTTTACCACTCATTAACTGCACCAGCACCTCGTCGACCATTCCATCATCGACCAGGGGCTGTAATCGCTTAGGGAGACTCTGATTAAGTCTCAAAATCAGCGATAATACGGCCATCGTCAACCGCATAGGATTCGTTGCCACCATGGATCAGATCACCTTCTCCGAAGCCGAGTACCAGACCAAAAAGCGCAAGACTCGCCGCGAGATCTTTCTGGAGCGGATGGACAAACTGATTCCGTGGAAGCAGTTGGAGAAGAAGGTCGCTCGTTATTATCCCAAGGGCCAGACTGGCAGGCCACCGTATCCCCTGCCGACCATGCTGCGAGTCCACTGCATGCAGTTGTTCTATAACCTCAGCGACCCGGCCATGGAAGATGCCCTGTACGAGATTGAATCCATGCGGCACTTCGCCGGCCTGAAGTTGGATCGCTTACCGGATGAAACCACCATTCTCAAGTTCCGTCATTTCCTTGAACGCCATGGCCTCGGCAAGGTGTTGTTCAAAGAAGTGAACAAACACTTGGAGAAGAACGGTCTGATGCTGCGCGAAGGTAGCATTGTGGATGCTTCCATCATTTCTGCTCCAAGCTCCACGAAGAACGAGAGCGGCAAGCGTGACCCAGAGATGCACCAGACCCGAAAAGGCAATCAATGGTACTTCGGCATGAAGATGCACATCGGCGTCGATGACACGCTCGGCCTGATCCACAGCATCGATACCACGGCAGCCAACATCCACGACATTGTGCCCGCCGGTAACCTTTTTCATGGTGACGAGCAGCGCGTGTTCGGTGATGCTGGTTATCTTGGGATTCAAAAGCGCGATGAGCATAAAAATCGTAAAAACGTATCCTGGTTCATTGCTAAACGTCCTGGCTCTCGCAAGAAAATGGATGACCGTCAGTTGAAAGCTGAAAAGCTCAAAGCCAGTGCTCGGGCCAAAGTGGAACACCCATTCCGCTACATCAAACAGGTCTTTGGCTACAGCAAAGTCCGCTATCGCGGCCTGGCCAAAAACAGTACCCGGTTGCACTTGCTAGCAGCATTCACCAATTTACTGATCGGTGAAAAATACTTGCTGGCGTAGGGCCAGTGCGCCCGAATTCCGCCAAAACGGCGGGAAACGGGCAAAAAACGAACAAAAAAGGGAAAAATTACGCCGAAATCGAGTTTGAACGGCTTTTTTTCGAATTGAAAAGCGATTCAGCGACAAATCAGGCGTTAATCAGACCCTCCTTAGGGATTTTCATGGTTAGCTGCGTCGGCTCCTCTTTACTATCTGTGCACAATCATTAATCGATCAATAGCGAATACGGCGGACGCGGAAAGCGCGCCCTTTAAGTTTGTCACGTTCAAGTTTGGCCTGGGCTTTTTGAACAGCCCCATGCTCCACTGCCACATAGGCACTGCGGGCCAGCACTTTAATTTTGCCTACCTGATCACCACGCAGGCCACCTTCGCTGGTTAGCGCCCCTAGGATATCCCCCGGGCGCAGTTTGTCTTTCTTACCACCCGCCAACTGCAGTGTTGCCATAGGCGGTTCAAAGGGCACTGAATGCTGGGGTTTGGGCAAGGGTTCGGTGGTAATCGGTTGTTCTAGCAAGCCTTCCAACCGCTCCAGCCGATAATGCTCCTTAGGTGTGACCAGCGTACAGGCAATGCCGCTAGCCCCTGCGCGCCCGGTTCGCCCTACTCGATGCACGTGGACATCAAGCTCACGGGCAATCTGATAATTAAACACCGCATCTAACTGAGCAATATCTAAACCGCGCGCAGCAACATCCGTTGCTACTAGAATAGACGCACTTTGGTTAGCAAACAGAATTAGGCGACGATCACGATCTTTCTGCTCTAAGTCGCCGTTGAGCGCCACGGCACTAAAGCCAGCATCCACCAGTTGCTCAGCCACTGCCTGAGTTTCGCGTTTAGTGTTGCAGAACACCACGCTGGTCGCTGGCCGATAAACCAGTAGCAGCTGTTGAAGGGCCGCGAAACGCGCCTCTTCATTGGCAACGTCATAGAAGTGTTGATCAATAGTAGTGGCATCATGAACCTCGGCCACTTTGACCATCACTGGCTCACGCATAATGCCGCGGGTCATAGCAGTCAGGCCACCTGAAGCCTGATCGTCTGGGAATGTCGCACTAAACAGCAGCGTTTGGCGATCAGCTGGGGTCTCATCAATGATCGCATCAATGGTGTCTTGAAAACCCATATCGAGCATACGATCGGCTTCATCAAGTACCAAGGTGGTAAGCGACCCCAGTGTCAACGAGCCTTTGCGCAAATGCTCGTCGATACGTCCCGGCGTGCCCACGACAATATGCGCACCATGCTCCAAGGAGCCTAGCTGCGGCCCAAACGGCGCTCCGCCGCACAGAGTAAGTACTTTAACGTTGGGCAACCCACGCGCTAAACGACGTAGCTCTTCGGCCACCTGGTCGGCGAGCTCTCGGGTGGGGCACAGCACAAGGCCCTGTACAGCAAATGCTTCTACGCGTAACTCAGCCAGCAGTGCCAAGCCAAAGGCAGCGGTTTTCCCCGACCCCGTTTTGGCCTGAGCCAACACATCACGCCCCGCCAACATCGGTGGCAGGCTTTGCGCCTGCACAGGCGTCATTGCGTGATAGCCAAGGGAATCTAAGTTGCTTAAAAGCGCAGGAGAGAGCGCAAGCGATGCAAAAGAAGTGTCAGACACAAAATTATCCTGAAGGGGCTATATTGCCCAGCAAACCTATAATGTGAAGCACCATACCAGAAAGCGCCAACCTATGCCTTGGCAAGGATAGGCGAACGGTACAACATGGGTGGTTGCTAGCCCCATAGATGAGTGGTTGCTAGTCCCATAAATAGTAGATCAGAGATTAGGAAAGAGTCGTTGCTAGCGCCGCAAAACGCCCCTGGCATAACGCTACTAAGTCGTTCGGAGCAAGCTCAATCTCCAGCCCACGTCGCCCCGCACTTACATACAGTGTCGAAAATGTCTGCGCCGAGTCGTCGATAAACGTAGGCAGACGCTTTTTCTGGCCCAGCGGGCTAACACCACCAAGCACATAACCCGTGGTCCGCTCCACGTCACCTGGCGCCGCCATTGACGCTTTTTTCGCCCCTGCCGCTTTAGCAATTTGCTTTAATCCCAGTTGGCTGGTGACCGGTACAATACCAACTGCCAACTGCTTACCATCCAGGATAACTACCAAGGTTTTAAACACTTGCTGAGCGGCAACACCCAGTTTTTCAGCTGCCTCCAGCCCGTAAGATTGCGCAGCAGCATCGTGTTGATACTCATGGATCTGAAACGCAATTCCCGCGTGTTTCGCGCTATTAATCGCCGGTGTCATGGAATTCTCTTAAGTTAACATCGTCAGCTCGTCTGGAAAGGACACTTCTCTCTGCTAAGCTTAATATCGTGATTGGTTTAAGGAAGTCAACTGACAGGAGTCGACCTATGAAAGCAACTTCCAAAGCGCAGCAGAAAGCCGCGGGAGCGGCGCTTTCTGCCAAGCGTGGTGAAACAAAGCCTAGTGAACTTTATGACTCCTCCAAAGACATGTATGACTCAATGAGCGAAGAGGAACTTGAAGAGATGGCAAGCACCCAGCGCAAAGGTAAGCCTCAAAAGAGAGCAAACGACTAAACGCCTATCGGCAACGGCTCAGGTTGAGGCAGCGCTGTCACTGCTGCCTATTCTGCTGCTAATAAATTAAGTTACTAATGTAATGCTGGTCACTGCACGCAGATTACGCTGTTTGCAGTGCTGTTCTACACTTTCAACAATCTCCTCCGCATCATTGATTTGTTGCATATCCAGTTGAATATCAACCATTAAGAAGCTACCAACCTGAGCTAAACGTACGTCGTCATTGGCAATATCGAAGTCTGCCACCTCTTGTACTACGTCCTGGCGAACGCTACCCAACGGCTCGCCAAACATCAATTCGCGCAGCGCGCCACGCATCATGCGAATAGGCATCGGCAAGAAGTATCCGGCGATAATCAGCACCATCACAGGATCGGCAAAACGCGCCAGATGAGCCCAAGGGGTCAGCGTTAACCCCCATGTGAGCGCAAAGCCCAGCATCACAGCGGCACTCAGCCATGTGTCCATTTGCCACTGACGCAGCTCGGCAGCCAGCAGTGAAGAGCGCGCAATTCGAGCATAACGGCTCAACCACCACCAAGTAAGTAAACAGCCTGCCACATTCACCACGCCAAACATCAACGCAAGATCTAACGTTACCAGCCGCCCGCCTTGCGCAAGACTCCACACAGCAGACACCATTGAGAACAGGCACACTAACGCGATCACTACGCCTTTAAGCAGCACAGCCAACGGCTCTACGGTCAGCCGCCCAAAGGGGTAATGATTATCTGCCGGTTTGCGCGCCTGCTTTAACGCAAACAACGACAGCGACGCCAGCACTAAACTTAATAGCGAATAGCCACTATCGAATAAAATAGTAATTGATCCACTGGCAAGCCCGAGTGCAAGGCCGGTAAAGGCAAACAGGCTGGCAGAGACAGCAGAAAATCTGAGCGCACGGCGCTCGGCGACAAAGGGGGTCACGCGAAATACTCCAGTAAAGTATGTTAAACCCAACGCATCGTAGTGAGTACACTAACGTTTCACCAATCGCTCAGCGCCAACTTTCTTGGCTCTCAATGGAGTAACCCATGCGCGCAGAACAAGTGCAGGCGTTTATTGACGTTACTGAACATGGCTCCTTTGCGGCGGCCGCGCGACACACAGGGATAAAGCGCAGCACGCTAAGCGCCACAGTGAATGCCTTGGAAGATAGTCTTGGGGTCGTGCTGTTCGAGCGCTCAGGCAATAGCCTACAGCTCACTGCGGTAGGTGAAAGCGTGCTGCCGGACTGCTACCGACTGCTGACAAGTGCCAGCCGAATCAAAAAACACTGCCAACAGCACCTGCAAGGCGTAGAAAGCCAGCTGTGCATTGCCAGGGATGATGCGTTGCCCGAAGCATTTTGGCGACAAGTCATGCACGATTTAAAGCAGCGCTATCCGCTTACGGCCATCTCGGTATATTTATTGCCTCCTCAAGAGCACCCACAGTTCGTCCTTCGCCAAACCGTTGATATCGCCTTTGGGTTGTATACCGCTGAAGGTGCCGACGTAAATGCCAGTAATCTTGCACCGGTGAGCATGTGCCTAGTAGCGGCAACGTCGCACCCGCTAAGCCGCTTGCCCAGCGTTACCCGCGATGATCTCGCCCAATATACCCAGGTGTGCTTAACCTATGAGCAGGGCGATAAGCTAGTCAGTGAGGCACTTTTTTCGACAAATTACCTCGGGCTGACCATGTTCGAGGTCATTCGCGATGCCGCTATCAATGGCACTGGCTGGGCACTACTACCCTACCCATTGGTGAAAGAAGCCATAGAAAGCCATCAGCTTTGCGCGTTAAATCATGATCTCGCCCTGGACAGCCACTATTATCGCTACGTAGAGGGTGAAAGCCTGGGCGTAGTCGCCACCGCGCTGCTAACGAAGGTGTCACGCTTTTTAGGCACTACCCGTTGATGCTTTGTAATAGCGTTGAAATAGAGCATTGGAAAAAATTGCTTATGCCTTCCACTCTATTAAGGAACTTGTAAAAAAGTGCTACATAAGGAGATCAAAAGGACACGCTAGAGAACCGGCACAGGTGAGTGTCATCTAAGCGTAAAGTGCATCTGCCAGTGTCGATGTTGCCGTCAACTAAGGAGTAGTTTCCACGATGGTACGACTCGATAAGAAAGCGACTAGGCTGTATGTCCTAGACACGAATGTCCTTATCCACGACCCCGCCGCGCTCTACCACTTTGATGAGCACGACGTCGTTATCCCCATGACTGTACTCGAGGAGCTAGATAAGCATAAAAACGGCATCAGAGAGATTGCCCGTACGGCGCGGCAAATTAGCCGTACGCTTTCCGACTTAACCAGCCAAGTCACCTTCGACGAAATCCAGAAAGGCATTCCTATTCCCCGCATCAGTGGTGAATCGGGCCGCCTCCATTTTTTGTGCTACAACGACCTTAAACCCTTCGACTCCCTTGATGACAACCCCGACAACCGCATTCTGGCGGAAACCTGCCGGTTACGCGATGAGCGTCCGGATGCTTCCGTCATCCTGATCACTAAAGATATCAACCTGAGGGTGAAAGCTGCCGCGCTAAAAGTGCCGGTGGAAGATTACCTGAATGATCGCGCCTATTCTGACAGCGATGCCATGATTGAAGGCGCACAGGTTTACGCCACTGCCGGACAGGATGGTGCTTCGCTGTGGGAAGCACTCAATGTCGACGTCACCGTTGAACGTGTCGACCACCACACCTTTTATCAGCTAAGTGGCAACATGCCTCGCCATTGGCATGTCGGCATGCTGGTGTCCGATAGCGAAAATGGCGCTGAGTTTGAAGCCATTGTCCGTGAGCTTTCACCGTCATCTGCCCGACTACAGCTACTTACCAACTACCGTCACCATGCGGGCGTATGGGGCGTTCATGCTCACGACAGTCGCCAAAACTTCACCCTCAATTTGCTGATGGACCCAGACATTGATCTGGTCACCATTGCTGGTAATGCAGGCACCGGCAAAACCTTTATGACACTCGCTGCAGCGTTCCAGCAAACACTGGACGCCAAACTATTTGAGCGCATTGTGTTTACCCGTGCGCCAATACCCATGGGTGAAGATATCGGCTTCTTACCGGGCACCGAAGAGGAGAAAATGTCACCGTGGATGGGCGCCTTCCACGACAATATGGACAACCTATTGCGTAACGAAGAAGGGGAATCTAGCTGGGATAATGGTGCTACTCGGCAGTTAATTGGCTCTAGGGTACAGATTCGCGCACCGAGCTTTATGCGTGGGCGTACCTTAAACGATACGTTCTTGATTATTGACGAGGCGCAAAACTTCACCCCCAAACAACTGAAGTCACTGGTAACCCGAGCGGGTCGAAATACCAAAATTGTCTGTTTAGGCAACGTTGGCCAGATCGACACGCCCTACCTCACCGCCAACACCTGTGGCATGGCTGCGGTTGTCGAACGATTTAGGGATTGGCCCCATGCTGGACACATTACCCTGAAAAGCGTTGAACGTTCACGCTTGGCGCTGGCTGCCGAAGAGCTGTTGTAACGTTTGCCGCAAAAACCCTACCGATTCACACTTCCACTAAACAACACCGCCCAGCAAAGCTGGGCGGTGTTGTTTAGTGGCTATTATTTACAGGTTCATTAATCCCGCGGTTGGTGTCGCGCATCAACATTTTCGCTATTCCAGGGATTTTCAACACCCACCGTGTCAGCAGCAAATGCCTGACGTTCGCCAAGTGAGCGAGCAGCTCCCACCGTTGTGTCGTTGCAGGTCTGGCGCTCCATTTCGCAGTTGAGTTCGGCACCAAACAGCACCACAAACGCTGACAGCCAAAACCACAGCATTAGCGCCACAACAGCACCAAGAGAGCCATACAACTCACTAAAGGTAGAAAAGTACCGTACGTAAAGCGACAAGCCACCTGAGCCTAGTAACCACATAGTGGTGGCAAACAGCGTGCCATAGCTTAACCAGCGCCACTGGGCAGAACGTCGATAAGGCGCGTAACGATACAGCAAAGCAATAAGCACGCTCATCAGTAACAACAGCGCGGGCCAACGCAGCCATTTCAAAACACTATCCACCGGTGGCTCAATCGTCAGCGCATCCACCACTATCGGCACAATGGCGATAAACCCCAGTGACACTAGCGTCATTATGATCAAGCCAAAGGTCAACGATACCAGCACAACACCACGTAGCAATAACGGGCGCTTTTCGTGTTCGCCATACACTACGTTTAAGCCAACCACTAATATGGAAACACTTTTCGACGCGATGTACATGGCCACTAACAGCCCCGCAAGCGCTGTCATCACATTGCCAGACTCCGTCGTCTCGACCACCTCTTGAGCCTGCTGGTCAATCAAGTTTGCCGCATCCGGTGGCATAAAGCGGCTAATTTCGTAAAGCTGACGGCCTGCCTCAACAGGATCAAACAGCAAACCCCAAAGAGAAATAACGGCGGCGATGGTCGGAAATAGCGCCAGCAGAGCATAAAAAGCGATGCCCGCGGCAAAGATAGTAATCCGGTCCCGACGTGCAGCTCGCACTACACGCCAAATAATATCGAGCCACCCCTCACGAGGAATATCACCAGGTGCGCCAGCTCTACGACCTCGGTACTGCTTACCCACTTAGCCCAACCGCTCGCTCAGCCACTTACCAATATCATTTACCTGCTGCGGGCATAGCGCATGCGCCATCGGATACTGGCGATAATTAACCGTGTAGCCCATTTCTTTTAGGCGTTCGACACCACTGCGACCCAGAGTCTCAGGAACGATGGGGTCGAAATTCCCATGATGCACTTCGATGGGTATCTCACGATTGGAGTCAGCTAAATCGATGCTATCGGCCGTCGCAAAATAGGTCGACATTGCCAACAGTCCGCCAAGAGGCTGAGGGAACGAGAGTGCCGCCTGATAAGCGACTGCGCCACCTTGGGAAAAACCCGCTACGATAATACGACGACTGTCGATCCCTTGATCAATCTGTTCTTCAATCAGCGCCTGGATACGTTCAGCAGATGTTTTCAGCTGCACTTCATCTACCCGACGCCCTAAGTCCATAGCGAGAATATCGTACCACGCAGGCATCACCATGCCGCCATTAATAGTGACCGGCAAGCGCGGCGCATGGGGCATAATAAAACGCACATGTGCTGAGTCTGGTAGTGTCAGGGCTGGCACTAGCGGCTCGAAATCGTGCCCATCGGCACCCAACCCGTGAATAATAAACACGCACGCATCGGCGGGTTGACCATTTTGCGGTTCAATAATCAGTTCGCCTGGGGCTGTCATGGGCTCTTTCCTTGCTGACGTTAAAAGCGCCACCCTAGCGTAAAGTGACGCGTTGAGCGAGTCATTTGCCTGCTTAAAGCGGCCAAACCAGTGGAATAAGGGTTAAGGCAATGGCTCCCGTCAATAGGTTTAAGCCACCACCAACGCGTAAGAAATCACTGACCCGGTAGCCGCCAGGGCCATGCACCATGAGATTCGTTTGATAACCAATCGGTGTCAAAAAACTCGCCGAGGCAGCAAACATTACCGCCACCACGTAGGGCATCGGGTTAACCCCCAGGCTTTCTGCTGCTGCCATGATCACCGGAAAAATGATCACCGCAGCGGCATTATTGGTTACCAACTCGGTTAACATTGCCACAACGCAATAAGTAGCAATTAATAGCAACAATGGGTTACCCGCTACCAACGATAGAACACTGCCCGCCAGGAAATCCGCCGCGCCGGATGTTTGCAGCGCAGCCCCCACCCCGAACGATGCTGCAATGGTCAGCAACACTTGCGTATCCAGGCCACGCTTAGCAGCGCCCACGGAACAACAACCGGTTAACAGCGCGAGCGCCGCGCCCAACATGGCAGCATTGAGCATACTTAAGACACCTAATGCCGCCAACAGCACCGCCCCCAACAGAATCGCCCAAGCCAGCGGAGCTTTTTCATGAACAGGCCGCGCTGAACCGTTCAACTCACTAATTAAAAGAAAGTCTTTCGATTGGCGGTGGCGCTCAATGAACGGAGGGCGCGCTTCTAACAGCAGCACATCAGCAGGTTGCAAACGGACTTGGCCTAAGTTGCCGGTTACCCGCTCACCGCCACGACAGATTGCTAATACAGCAGCGCCATACAGCGTTCTAAAACGGCCGTCACGAATCCGCTGTCCAATAAACTGACACTGGTTCGATACCACTGCTTCAACCAAGCGACGCTCTTTAAACTCTTTTTCCAAACTCGACGCCGCATCACGAGAAGGGATGAGTCCACGAATCTGCTGTAGCTCTACAGCGGCGTCCGAGGTGCCCACAAAAACGAGTCGGTCGCCTGCCTTTAGCTGCTCGCCTGGCCCCACCACACTCACCACATTACCTGCACGCTCAATTTCGACTAGAAAAAGCTCTTGAAGGTGGCGTAATCCAGCTTCTTCCACCGTACGATCAACCAGCACCCCCGCCGGATCAACTTCCATTTCGATAGTGAACTCGCGAGGATTAGCAAACGCTTTTGACATCCCCTCTCGTGAGGGCAATAAGCGTGGCCCTAAGAAGATAAGATAAGCAAGACCCACCAGCGCAACAGGGACACCTACCCACGCTAAATCAAATAGCCCCATCTCAAGCGCGGGATAGCGCTCTACTAACAAACCATGCACAACTAAGTTAGTACTGGTACCAAACAGTGTAATGGTACCGCCTAGAATGGAAGCGAAGCTGAGCGGCATTAAAAGCCGTTGAGGAGAAAGCCTTAGTCGCCGACTCCAACTCATTACAGCAGGGATGTAGGTAGCCACTACGGGCGTGTTATTGAGGAAACCGCTCAGCGATGCCACGGGTAACAGCAGCCGAACAAGCGCACCCCGCTCACTGTTAGGACGACCCAGTACATAGCGAATAATCAGGTCAATGCCGCCCGTTTCACGAATACTGGCAACCAGCACATACATGAAGGCCACGGTGAACAAGCCACTGTTGGAAAAACCACCCAGCGCCTGCTGAGGATCAATGACCCCCAAGGTCATTAACACCACGACGGCACCAAGCAGAATAATGTCTGGCCCCAGTCGAGACAGTGTCATTAACGGGAAGATAGTCAGCACTACCCCCACGGCTATCCAAGCATCCAGCGACATATCCTGCATCCCTAACCTAAAATCTTAGGAGCATTGTGCCGCCTCGGAGATATTCTAAAAAGTTATTTTTAGAAACACAGTAAGAACAAAAAAGAATATAGGCGTGAGAAGTGAGAAGTGAGAAGTGAGAAGTGAGAAGTGAGAAGTTGGTATGCCCCCATTTTTGTAGACACTTGGGTTTAACTGTTCGCAGCATAGGCGCTGGGAGTGAGACCTCCTAGCGTCATGTGTCTTCTCATTTTTGGATAGAACTCATCAATATAGTATCGGATCTCATCGCCCATATCGCTTCGTTCTATAGTGCCTAGCGGCTTTGTCCATTCCTTCTTGAGCAAGGCAAAAAAGCTTTCTGCACAGGCATTATCCCAACAGTTTCCTCGGCGAGACATGCTTATTGTGACCTCGCGGCCGTTAAGCCACGCCATCACCTCTTCGCTGCGATACTGTGTGCCTTGGTCAGAATGAAAAAGTAATTCCTTTCCAACCGGTTGAGAATACTTCCAGGCTGACTCCAGTGCGTTTAACACCAGTTGTGAACTGTTGACTGCCCCCTGCGCATAACCAACGATTTGACGGGTACCAAGGTCCATGACAGCTACCAGATAGAGCCATCCTTCCTTACAGCGAATCTGGGTAATATCCGAGACCCAAACCTTGTTCGGCTCGCCGACTGAAAATCGCCGATTCAGTAAGTTAGGCAAAACGGGTAATGTCGACACAGTGCGCCGAGGTAATCCCCCCGAAAAACCAGGGTGTTCAAAAGTAGAATTTTCCGTAAGCTAAACGCAGGGAGATTCTGCATGAAAAAATCACGTTTTTCTGACAGCCAAATACTGTCAATTCTCAAGCAAGCCGAAGGCGGCGCTCCGGTTCCAGAGCTGTGTCGTGAGCATGGCATGAGCAGTGCGACTTTCTACAAGTGGCGAGCTAAATTCGGCGGCATGGATGCGTCCATGATGGCCCGGTTGAAAGAGCTAGAGGATGAAAACCGACGGCTCAAGAAGATGTACGCTGAGGAACGATTGAAAGCGGACATCCTCAAGGAAGCCATCGAAAAAAAGTGGTGAAGCCGTCTCGACGCCGTGAGATGGCGCAGAAAGCCGTCAATGAGAAGCGCATCAGCATTCGACTGGCTTGCTGGATGTTCAGCATCAGCGAGACCTGCTATCGCTACCGGGCCAAGCTCAGCAGCGAGAATACCGAGATCGCCGACTGGCTAATCCGGTTGACCCATAACCAGCGCAATTGGGGCTTCGGCCTGTGCTTTTTGCACCTGAGAAACGTCAAAGGGTTTGGCTGGAATCACAAACGGGTTTACCGAATTTATCGGGAGCTGGAACTGAACCTGCGGATAAAACCCAAGAAACGCCTGGTTCGTGAAAAGCCGGAGCCATTGGCCGTGCCGGAAATGATCAATGACAGTTGGTCGATGGACTTCATGCACGACCAGCTCAACGATGGTCGCAGATACCGGCTGCTGAATGTGATTGATGACTTCAACCGCGAAGGCCTTTGCATCGAAGTAGACTTCTCGCTTCCGACAGAGCGTGTTATACGGTCACTGGAGCAGATCATTGAGTGGCGGGGCAAACCGCGCTCTATTCGCTGTGACAACGGCCCTGAATACATCAGCGGCAAGCTGGCGAACTGGGCGAAAAACCAAGGCATTGTGTTGGCGTTTATCCAGCCCGGCAAGCCCCAGCAGAATGCCTATATCGAACGCTACAACCGAACGGTGCGTTACGATTGGCTGGCCCAGTATCTGTTCGACAGCACCGAAGAAGTCCAAGGTTATGCTACTCGCTGGCTCTGGCACTACAATCACGAACGACCCAATATGGGACTCGGAGGAATCACTCCTCAACAGAAGTTGGCCATGATGGCCTGAGGCCTACTTTTGAAGCCCTCTAAAAATGGGGGGATTACCCCGATACCCGGGTTTCAAGGCGGTACAGGAGCGATAGCCTGCTTCTTGAAGGAGGCGTTGAACCTGATTCTTCCCGCAGCGGTACCCTTCATCTTGAGCTTCAATCCATAGTTTCCGATAACCGGGCACGCTTTTCATTTTCTTGGCACGCTCTAGCAAAAAAGACGTGATGCTTTGATGACGCTTTTGCATTTTCCCGGGACGCCGTTGGCGACCTTTCCATCGGTAGTAACCTGATCGAGAGACACCGAGTACTTCACAAGTTATTGAGAGCGGCCACTGCAACTGGCGATGGATCTCAATAAAAGCAAATTTTACTTGCCGTGCTTGATAAAGTACTCGTCCGCTTTTTTTAAGATTTCAGTCTCCAGCTGGGATCTTCTTAGCTGTTTTTTCAACCTCTTGATTTCATTTTCAAGCTCCTGAACGCTTTTTTCAGGGCCATCATTGGCAATTTTCTTGTCAGACGATGTGTGATCCATGGTCAACTCCTTGCGCCAACGACTTAATGTATTCGGATGTATACATAGTTTGGCAGCAAGCGCTGTCTGCGTCTGCGGTGAAGAGAGTGACGTTTGCACGGCTTCACGTTTAAACTCATCGGAATACCTGGGGCTACGCTTATATTTCATAACACCTTCTCTCTGAAAAAGGTGTCTACTTTTTCAGGGGCACTCCAGGTGAGAAGTGAGAAGTGAGAAGTGAGAAGTGAGAAGTGAGAAGTGAGAAGTGAGAAGTGAGAAGTGAGAAGTGAGAAGTGAACAGGATACCGATTAGATAAAAACGAAAAAACCCCGCGAAAGCGGGGTTTTTTAGCATATTAGCGTTAACCGCTAACAGCGAACATCATCGTTTCTAATTAAAGAACTTTGATGTTAGAAGCCTGAAGGCCTTTTTTACCCTGAGTCACGTCGAAGGAAACCTTCTGACCGTCTTGCAGAGTTTTGAAGCCGTCAGCTTGAATTTCAGAGAAATGCGCGAACAGGTCGTCGCCATTGTCGTCCGGAGAAATGAAGCCGAAGCCTTTAGTGTCGTTAAACCACTTAACGGTACCAGTTGCCATGATCGAAATCCTCGATGTAGCTTGATGTAGAGCCGGGTAATACCCGAGTTGCAGTGGGTAGAACAAGAAACTTTCACCAGACTAAACGCTTGGGCGTTTCGATACTGCTGACAACGTTCGACTTGCTAACCAACTGCATTCAGCATGCGCTTAACTTAGCCGCACGTCAATACTATAGTTAAAAAAAATGTCAGGGTGATGACTAGTCCGCTGCCACCATCCACCCTGCTGCTTTCTCAGCAATCATTAAGGTAGGTGAGTTGGTATTACCGCTGGTAATGGTCGGCATAATACTGGCGTCCACTACTCGCAGACCGCTCACGCCCTTAACACGCAGCTTGGAATCCACCACGGCCCCCGGATCGTCATCGCGGCCCATTTTCGCCGTCCCAACGGGGTGAAAGATCGTGGTACCGATATCGCCCGCCAATTTGGCCAGCTCTTCGTCGCTTTGATACTGCACCCCAGGCTTAAACTCTTCTGGCTGATACTTAGCGAATGCCTGCTGCTCGGCAATTCGCCGCGTAACCCGTAATGAGTCTGCCGCCACCTTGCGGTCTTCTTGCGTGCTCAGGTAGTTAGGCTCAATGGCGGGCGCCGTCTGTGGATCACGGTTTTTGATCCTTACCGAGCCACGGCTTGTGGGGTTAAGGTTGCAGACACTGGCAGTAATCGCCGGGAAGTCGTGTAACGGCTGGCCAAACGCATCCAGACTTAATGGCTGTACGTGGTACTCGATGTTGGCGTGCTGATACTCGTCAGAACTGCGCGTAAAGATACATAACTGAGAAGGCGCCATACTCATCGGCCCCCTACGTTTCAGCACGTATTCCAAACCAATCATGGCTTTACCCAGTAGAGTACTGGCCATGGTATTGAGCGTTTTTGCCCCTTTCACCTTATAGACAGAACGAATCTGCAAGTGGTCCTGCAAGTTTTCGCCTACGCCAGGTAGCGCTGCCACCACATCAATACCGTGTTGTTGTAATAGCTCGGGCGCGCCAATACCGGAAAGCTGCAGAATCTGTGGCGAACCGATAGCGCCAGCACTCAGCACAACTTCTTTATTGGCTGTCACGTTGATCGTTGCGCCTTCACGCAAAAGCTCAGCGCCCGTGCAGCGTGGTTGGCCACCTTGTGGTTCAAATAGCAAACGATTGACGTGGGTAGAGTGCCAGATCGTTAGGTTGGTGCGTTGCTTGATCGGCCGCAAAAACGCTTTAGAAGTATTCCAGCGCCAGCCATTGCGCTGGTTGACTTCAAAATAGTTAACGCCTTCGTTATCACCACGATTGAAATCGTCAGTGCGCGGAATGCCCGCTTGCACCGCCGCCTCAGCAAAATCATCTAGCACTTGCCAGCTTAAGCGCTGTTTTTCGATCCGCCATTCGCCACCATGACCATGATAACGGCGATGATCGGCATCGCCTTCACCACCTTCATCCAAACGGTGATGGTCTTCGTGTTTCATAAAATCTGGCAAGCAGTTCTCCCACCGCCAGGCGTCATCGCCGGTCAACTCGGCCCAGTGATCGTAATCGCGTGCCTGACCACGTAGATAAAGCATGCCGTTAATGCTGGAGCAGCCACCTAGCGTTTTACCCCGGGGGTAAATAAGTGAGCGGCCATTGAGCCCTTTGTCAGGCTCGGTACGAAACAGCCAGTCAGTGCGCGGGTTGTTGATGCAGTAAAGATAGCCCACCGGAATATGAATCCAGTGGTAGTTATCCGGCCCGCCTGCTTCAATTAGCAACACCTTATTACTTGGGTTAGCACTGAGTCTGTTAGCCATCAGGCACCCTGCGGTGCCTGCGCCGATCACAATATAATCGAAGTTATTATTAGTAACATGTGACATGAACGGGCTCCCGTAACGTAATGGCGTTACTTCGCCGTAGGCATCACAAACTCGGCGCCTGAATCAATAGAGTCTGACCAGCGCTGCATAATGGATTTCTGTTTGGTATAGAAGCGTACGCCCTCTTCACCATAAGCATGCGTATCGCCAAACAGCGAACGCTTCCAACCGCCGAAACCATGCCACGCCATGGGTACCGGAATGGGCACATTGATGCCGACCATGCCCACCTGAATACGGCGACCAAATTCCCGCGCAACGCTACCGCTCTCAGTGAAGCAGCTCACTCCGTTACCAAATTCATGGTCATTGATCAGTTGAATGGCAGTGGCAATATCCGGCACCCGAACACAGACCAACACTGGGCCGAATATCTCTTCTTTATAAATGGTCATCTCGGGGGTGACATGATCAAACAGAGTACCGCCCATCCAGAAGCCTTCGGCACAGCCGTCGCCGGTTTGCGCGACATCAAATTCACGGCCATCTACCACCAAGTGTGCGCCTTCTTCTACACCTTTATTAATGTAACCGGTAATCCGCTCGTGAGCCTGACGGGTGACAATCGGGCCCATTTCCGCATCCAGCTGCATGCCGTCTTTAACCTTCAGCGCCTTGGCACGTTCCGCCAGTTGAGCCACCACGCCATCCGCCACATCGCCCACCAGCACCGCCACGCTGATTGCCATACAACGTTCGCCCGCCGAGCCATAAGCAGCGCCGATTAAGGCATCCACCGCTTTATCCAAGTTGGCATCCGGCATCACTACCATATGGTTTTTAGCGCCACCCAGTGCTTGCACCCGCTTACCGTGCTTAGCGCCGCGCTCGTAAATCAGGTTAGCAATCGGCGTAGAGCCAACAAACGACAACGCCTTAACATCCGGATGGTCGATCAACGCTTCAACGCTGTCTTTATCGCCCTGAACCACATTGAACACACCATCCGGCAGACCAGCCTGCTTGAGCAGATCGGCAATCATCAGCGAGGCACTGGGGTCAAGCGGACTAGGCTTAAGAACAAAGGTGTTACCTGCAGCAATCGCCACGGGGAACATCCACATCGGTACCATGACGGGGAAGTTGAACGGCGTAATGCCAGCCACCACACCCAATGGCTGACGCATGGTCCAGTTATCAATACCCGTACTCACCTGCTCGGTATAGTCGCCCTTTAACAACTGAGGAATACCGCAAGCGAATTCAACGACATCAATCCCCCGGGCAACTTCGCCCTGGGCATCAGTAAACACTTTGCCATGCTCTTTAGTAATTGCTTCCGCCAATGCATCTTTATGGGCGTTGAGCAGCTCCAAAAACTTGAACATTACCCGTGCCCGGCGAATGGGCGGGGTATCGGCCCAAGTAGGAAATGCCGCTTTAGCGGCTTGCACAGCACTATCTACATCGTGTGCAGAGGCAAGCACTACGTTTCCGGTGACGTTACCCGTCGCAGGATTAAAGACATTTTGAGAGCGACCCGAGACTCCCTCGTTGATCTGCCCGTTAATGAAATGGTTAATAGCGGTTGTTGTCATTGGGCTACCTTTATAAGCAGATTAAAATAACAAATTAAGTATCGACAGATTAACACGCTCTAAAAGGCAATCAATTGAGTAATCTTTAACCTGGATATAAGCTTTACTAATAACATAACAGCAACAGGCGCTCGCTTATGCAAGAGAACTCAGCGCTACGGGCATTTGTAGCCGTCGCACGTACTGGAAGCGTTTCACGGGCAGCTGACCAGCTATGCCTGACTCAACCCGCCGTCAGTCTAAAGTTGAAGCAACTTCAGCAGCACTTAGGGTTAACCCTATTCACCCGTCGCCCTCAGGGGTTAACGCTAACCGCCGATGGCTATGCGTTATTGCCCGCCGCAGAAAATGCCCTGGCCAGCGCCCTGGCCTTTGAGCAACGCGCTAGCGCTTTGCACAGCACCCTGCGAGGAAAACTAAAAATCGGCACGATTGTTGACCCGGAATTTATTCGGCTGGGCAAATTTCTCAGCCGATTGATGGCTCGCGCCCCTCAATTGGAAACCGAGCTGCACCACGGGATGAGTGGCAACGTATTAACGAAAGTAGAGCAAGGCGAACTGGATGTGGGCTTTTTTCTCGCCCCTCCCGGCGAAGGATCAGGAAGCGAAATCCTTGCTTGGCGTGAGCTGACCCACTTCCACTATCACGTAATTGCCCCAGCAGGCTGGGAAACCAAACTGTTAGATACTCGCTGGGAAGCTCTAGCCAGACTTCCCTGGATAGTCACGCCCTCGGTCTCGGCACACCACCGGCTGCTAGAGCGCGTCCTAACCCCAAGTGGCGCCACACCTAATAGGGTTGCCCAAGTAGACCAAGAAGCTTGTATGCTGGATTTAGTACGTGCGGGAGTGGGTCTAAGCTTAGCAAGGGACGCGCTGGCAATGGCCGAACGCCAGGAAAGCGGTTTGGCTGTAGCCGAAAATGTTCGTCTGCCCTGCGCACTTAGCATGATATGGCGCAAAGAACGTGCCGCGGAGCCGACTATCAGAGCGGCATTGGATACGTTAGACACAGTATGGCCTTACCGGCTGGGGTAGCGAATAGGTTATGTAAGGTATTAGCCAACGTTGCCACTAAGCGACTCGACATCGAGCGATAACTCACCACGTCTACTGGAGTGCTTACAATGATTCGATACCACCGTTTTCGCCTCTTATCTCAGCCCTTAACGCTGTTTGTCATAGCGGCCGCAGGTCTCGCCAGCACGCCACTCCATGCCCAATCCAATACGGAAGCCACTTTTGCTGGCGGCTGTTTTTGGTGCATGGAACCGCCCTACGATAAGCAGCCCGGCGTCAGCGCCACCATCTCTGGTTATATGGGCGGCGAGCTTGAAAACCCTACCTACGAGCAGATTTCTCGCGGTGGAACTGGCCATGTCGAAGTGGTGCAAATTGCCTACGATGACAGCCAAATCAGCTACGAACAGCTGCTAGAGATTTTCTGGCGCAATATTGACCCCTTCGCCATAGACCGCCAGTTTTGCGACAGCGGTGACCAGTACCGCTCAGCAATTTTCTACCATGATGATGAACAACGAGAACTAGCAGAAGCATCCAAAGCTGAAATGGAAGCACGCTTTGACCAGGCTATAGCGACTGAGATAGCCCCTGCCAGCGAGTTCTGGGAAGCTGAAGAGTATCACCAGGATTACTATGAAAAAAATCCACTGCGCTACCGATTTTATCGCTTGAGCTGTGGTCGTGATGATCGCTTGGAAGAAGTATGGGGTGAAGAAGCAGGCGGCCCAACATTTCAGTAGCCCACCATAAACGTGCGAGCTTAACGGAACGTTTTTTACCGGTGACTGCCTTAGGGGTAGCGCTTTAGTTAAGACGCTAACAATCAATTTGGGCAAAGCAGCGTTTTTTCTACTAGAGTGGAGAATCAGTATTAATAGACCAGTCGGCTAATAGCTGGTCTATTCTTTAACGCCCCGTTGATCAAAAGATAGGAGATCTTATGAGCAACAGCATCACAACCGTCAACCCAACCACCGGCGAAACGCTTGAGACTTATGCGCTAATGGATGCCAGCCATGCCAAGCAGATTGTCGAGGCTAGTCATGAAGCGTTTCTCGACTGGCGGCTTAAACCACTTGAACAGCGCGCTAAGGTAGTGAAAGCCATTGGCGAGGCGCTTAACGCCAATAAAGAAGAGCTTGCCGAACTGATGGTGAAGGAAATGGGCAAGCTACCCAACCAAGCCCGCCAGGAAGTCGAGCTTTGCGCAGGTATATGCGATTACACCGCGAAGCATGGCCCCACTACATTAGCTGACGAAGAGCGCAACCCCAGCAATGGCGAGCGTGGCATTGTCACTTACTCTCCCATGGGCGTTATCTATGGCATACAGCCGTGGAACTTCCCTGCTTATCAGGTAGTGCGTTACTCCATCGCCAACATTATGGCGGGTAATAGCGTGCTCCTGAAACATGCTGAGAATGTCACTGGCAGTGGCCTACTGCTCGAAAAAATTTATCGTGAGGCTGGCCTACCGGAAAACGTTTTCCGCACGATCATTATCTCTCACGATGTATCTGATGAGGTGATTGCACACCAGGCGGTTCGTGGCGTCACGCTTACGGGCAGTGATGGTGCAGGACGTAAAGTGGCGGCAAAAGCAGCCGAGCACCTGAAAAAAACCGTACTGGAATTGGGCTCAAACGATGCCTATTTGGTGCTGGATGATGCCGATCTCGATGTTGCCGTCAAAACCTGCGTCACTGGCCGAGTGTTTAATACCGGACAGACCTGCGTGGCTGCAAAACGCTTCGTGGTGACCGATGCCAACTACGAAGCGTTCAAAGAGCGTTTTGTGGAAAAAATGAAGGCGCTGAAAGTAGGCGACCCCAGGGCAGATGACACCGACTTAGGCCCCATGGCGCGGGTTGACCTACGCGATGCTCTCCACGAGCAGGTGGAACAGAGTGTGCGTAAAGGCGCAAAAATCCTCTGCGGCGGAGAAAAGCCATCTGGTAAAGGCGCGTTTTACCCAGTGACCGTGCTGGATAACGTGACACCCGGCCAGCCCGCCTACGATGACGAGCTATTCGGACCCGTCGCGGCGCTGATTCGCGCTAAAGACGACGAAGACGCCATGCGCATTGCTAATGACAGCCGTTATGGTCTCGGCGGCGGCATCATCTCCAAAGACGTGAAGCGTGCTACTGAACTTGCCAGCAAGTACTTTGACACCGGCATGGTCTTCATCAATGGCTTTGGCGTTGCCACCCCGGAAATGCCGTTTGGCGGCGTCAAAGATTCCGGTTATGGGCGTGAGCATGGTGGTTTCGGTATGCTTGAGTTCGTTAACGCAAAATCGGTAATTGTTGTTAAAGAGTGAGGCAGTAAACGCTCAGAATCATAGGTCGTAAAAAGAACGCGCCATTAGCTTTCAACAGGCTAGCGGCGCTTTTTTGTTGCTGATATCTTTTATGGGTTCAAACGTTGCTCAGAGGCTCCGCGCTGCCAAAATTTCAGTATTAGTGCCATCACTACCCACGTCACTAACGCCGCAATAACATCATCTAACACAATTCCAAAGCCACCCTGCACATACTCTGCCAAATGAATTGGCGGCGGCTTCAGCGAATCAAAGAGGCGATAAATAACGAATGCCAACGCCATTACCAGTGGATGGCGTGCCGCTTGTAGCCCAATAACCGCTAACGGGAACGCCAAGTACTCATCAGCAACAATGCTGCCATGATCTAATCCTGCGTAGTGCCACGCAGCGACGTGACAAATCGGCACTGCAAGTACCAGCAGAACAGCGATGACAGCGCCCTGCTGTACCAACGGTCGGCTTAACAACCACCATGCTAAGGGAATGCCCAGCAGCGAACCTACCGTACCCGGCGCGACTGGCGCTAGCCCCAGCCCAAAGCCGGTGGCTAGCCAAAAATTAAGTGTATCTAGCATTAACCTGCCTGCTGCGCCTGGCGTTCAAGCTCGGCAGCCATGTCGGGCGAGAGATTCAGCGCACTTGCCAATTGATCCAACCAGGCGCGCTCCATGGGATTTTGATCATCAGTGACAGCGACGCTGATCAGATACATCTCGCGGGCAGCCTGGGGAGAGTCGGCTTCACGGGCGAGTGTCTGAGCATCCAGCGGAGCATTAAGCTGCTGCTCGACCCAGCGATGCATCTCCTGATCGGCACCTAGCGCATCGATCTGCTCCGTAATGAGTGCCTGCTCTTGCTCATCAATGTGGCCATCAGCCCTTGCGGCCATAATCATTGCTTGCAACAGCTCAAGGCTGCGCCGCTCTTGATACTCACCGCTAAGCACTTCTACCCGTTCGCCCTCGGATGCATTTTGAGCAGCATTAGACGAGTTAGCAGCATTTTTCCCTTCCTGAGAGCTTTGCCATGCTTTCCAGGCCAGCATGCCCACACCAGCAATTGCGCCGTACTTGAGCGCTTTACCGCCCATGCTACGACCACGCTTAGAGCCAATGAGCATGCCCATTGCGCCACCACCTAACAGGCTCTTCATATCAAAACCGCTAGAGCCGCCTCCTTGCCGCGAGCCCTGGCCTGCGCTACTGCTGCCACCGCCTAGCTGGCGCGATAGCCCATCAATAACGCCTTTAACATCAATACCGTTTCCGCTGTTTCCACTACTGTTTCCACTACTTCTGCTACCGCTGGCCTGCTTCATCAACTGTTGTAAAATCTTGCTTGCGTTCATCCTTGCACTCCTAAGTGGATAGTATCTCTAGGACTCGCTAGACGATTCACTTCCGTTATAAAACATGCTGTATGAACGCAGCATGAATTAACGCCACCCCAGGCATTAAAGAAGCGCGCCCTTCACTTCCACCGAGCTACCAAGTCGGCTGGCACGCACTTCAACACGGACAGGCATTTGCTCTTTGAGTTCGCTGACATGAGAGATAATCCCGATCATTCGCCCGCCCATTTGTAACTCACTGAGCATCGCAATCGCTTGGTCTAACGCATCCTGATCAAGGCTGCCAAAGCCCTCATCAATAAATAGCGTATCCAACTGAATACCGCCTGCGTAGGCCTGTACCACGTCAGAAAGCCCTAGTGCCAGCGCCAACGCCGCCATAAACGACTCACCGCCGGAAAGCGTCGCTACCGAACGGCTCTTGCCGGTGTAGGTATCGGCCACATCCAACTCCAGTCCCGAGGCTTTGTTGCCCTTGGATGGGTCTTCGCGACGCACCAATTGGTAGCGCCCACGACTCATACGCACCAGTCGTTCAGACGCCTGAATCAGTACGTCGTCCAACAGCACTCCTAGCACAAACCGCTGCAAGCTAATGCGATTACCAGTGCGCCCGTTAGCAACTTCGCTTAATGTCCCCCACACTCGATACTGGGCTTCAAGCTCGGCCTGAGCCGCACGGGCGGCGGTAAGTTTCTGGCGAATACCCTGCAACGTATTTAACCGCCCATCTAGTGTTCGCCACGCTTCGAGTTGGGTATGCTCCTCCGCTTGGGCGGCTTCGGTGAGTGTGGCGAGTGCGGCTAGATCTGGCGGCGTTTTTTCGGCCAGCTGGGCGTGGTAATTGTGTAGCGCGCCGTCAAGTTCAGCCAACCGGCGTTGATAGGCCTCTACCTGGCGAGCCAGATCTTGCCGTTGGCTATCCTCTAGCTGAGCCGCCTGAAAGGCAGCTTCGCTGTCAAACGAACTAGCCTGTAGCGCTATTTGCCACTCAGCCTGAGCCTGTTCAAGCGCTTGCTGGCTACGCGCCAGCTGCTGGTTTGCACCGCGCAGTTGCTCCTCTGCCCGCGCCTGCTGAGTTTCGCTCGTCGAAAGCACCTGCTGTGCACGCTCCCAGGCCTGTTCAAGCTCAGCAATTTGGTTATCAAGTTCAGTGAGCGTTTGGCGCATGGCCAACGGGTTACGGGCATCTTCTGGCAGTGATTGGCTTAATTGATCGCGCTGGCTCTCTAGCCGTAACGCCTCCTCTTTGGCCTTTTCAACCGCAGGCCGTTGGGCTTTGAGCTGTTTGTCCAGCGTGCCCCAGTCACGGCGACGCTCGTCACGGGCAGCGTTTTGCCGATTAATCTCACCCTCAACATGTTGCCGACGCGCGACTTGGCGGCGCAATTGTTCGCAGGCCTGTTGCAGCTCAAACGGCGGTTGGCTGGCCCACTCACCAAGCAGGTGACTAAGGCGCTGCGCCTGCTCAGCGTTATAGCTAAGCTGTTGTGCTAACTGTTGCTCCTGACGCTCAGCGGTTTGTAAGGCGTGGCGGGTTTGCTCCTGGGCTGAGCGGGCTTCTTCTACCTGCGCTTGGGTAACGATATCAGCATGCTGAACCGCTGGGGATGGGTGTTCAAGGCTGCCACACACCGGGCAAGGTGCGTCCTCTTCCAGGGTGAGCGCTAACAGTGCGGCTTGCCCTTGGTGCCAGCGCATCTCTTGCTCAGTTGCGTGGCGCTTAGCCTGTTCTGCTTCGCTGCGCCGACCTTGAAGTGCCGCCGTTGCCTGCTGTTGTTGAGCGACAAGTTCACGCCTCTGCCGCATCAGCGCCTCCAACTCCTGTCGCTGAGCTAGCAGGCTTTCATGGCGGCTCAGCTCTGCAGGGGCGCTGGCCAACTGCTGACTTTCCGTTTGCAGCTGCTCAAGAGTAACGCTTAGCGCTTCACCTTGCTGACGAATACCGTCTAATTGAGCTTCATCACGCTTAAGTATGCCATCGGCTTGCTGCCAAGCGGTTTGTGCCGCTTGCCAGCGCGCTTCAAGCTCACTTAACTGCTGGCTTTTGTGGATAAACTCGCCCAACTGACGATGGCGCTCGCGCAGTGCAGGTAGTTCGGTCTGGCGCTGGCGGGCCGTTTCAAAGGTACGCTTGGCTTGTTCAGTATTGGTACGCTGGGTAGTCAGCGCGGCATCAGCTTGTCGCTGCTCTTCTTGGGCGGTAGTGAGTGCCTGCTGCGCTTGGACTAACGCAGCCCTGTAAGGTCGTAGCGCTTGAGCGTGGTCGCTTTGGGTCAAACGACTCTGAAAGGCCGTTATTTGCGCCTGCTGCTCAAGGTGGCGTGCTTTCTCTGCAGCGAGGCTGTCCCGCGCTTCAAATTGGCGCTGTAACGCTTGGGCTTCATCTCGTCGCTGTTCAGCACTACGGCGCTGCTGCTGAGCGGTTTCAAAACGCTGGCGCGCTTGCCCTACTTGCGGGGTTAGCGCCTCTACTTCTTGCGCTAATGCCGCTTCGCTTTCCAGCTCGCCCCCGGCCAAAATGCCGCTGATATGCTGGCGGTGATCATTCACCGCTCGCTCAATTTGATTCGCCTGGGTACGCAGGCGCTCTTCAATACGCTGAAAAATCTGGGTTTGAAATAGCTGCGAAAAAATTTTCTCGCGATCTTTCGATTCCGCTAACAACAGTTCACGAAACTTCCCCTGGGGGAGCACCATCACTTGGCGAAATTGATTAGCATCCAGACCTATTAAGGCGTGCAGTTGGCTGTTGGCATCGGTGACCTTACGCGCCACCAAACATTCATCCTCATCACCTTCCGGGGTCAGCCGCCACAGCTGGGCTTCAGCACTTTGTGTGGTTGTGCCTTCACCAGCCGCCTTGGGGCGCTCCTGCTGGGGCACCCGGCGCACACGGTAGGCACTATCACGCAGGCGAAAATCCAAGCTAACCTCGGTCAACAAGGTAGCAGCAGCTTGGTCACAGCGCATTTGCCCGGCATCGCGGTCATTACCGGTGGTCTGGCCGTAAAGCGCAAAACAGATGGCATCTAATATCGAGCTTTTCCCTGCGCCCGTGGGGCCATTAATCAGAAACAACGGGCTTTTACCCAACGCAGTAAAGTCAATCGTTTCGCTGCCTGCAAAGGGGCCAAACGCCTGCATGGTGAGCGTTAACGGCGTCATGACTGGCTCTCCTGCTCACGGCTTAGGGAGGTGATGAGCTCGCGCATGGCACTGGCCTGCTCATCACTCATATTGCCCCCGCTAGTTTGGCTAAAGAAATCACTAAACATATCCAACGCGCTAAACTGCAGCCGCTCGCGGTCTAGCTGCTGACGCCCTTGGGCTTCCAACATGCCGGGCTTTTCTAAATGCAGCACGTTGGGGTAGACATCGCGTAGCTTGCCCATGGGGTCAAGAATCGCGTGGCGGTCGGTCAAACGAACGAGTAGATAGTCATCGGTTTGGGTATCGGTTTTGCCTTGTGCTAGCAGCTCGGCCAGTTCGCCTTCCAGCACACGTACCTCTCGGCGCGGCGTCAGCGGGCGGTGCTCGATCTGGCTCACGCCCTCGGGGCCAATATCCACCAGCGTGACGCCTTTGCGCTGGTTAGCCTCTGAGAAGCTGTATTTAAGCAGCGAGCCACTGTAGCGAATATGGTTACCACCGCGATATTGCGGCCCATGAAGGTGGCCTAAGGCGACATAGTCAAACGACTGCATCGGCTCCCAAGCAACACTTTCCGCGCCCCCCAAGGTTAACGGTCGCTCTGAATCACTGGCACTGCCGCCATCCACAAAGCAGTGGCTCATAAGCACAGTCGGTCGACCCGCTTGACGCTGGGTGTTGATACGTTCGACTAAGTAACGGTGGGCGCTGTCGAAATCGCGGACATCCACCGAAAACTGGCTGCGCACATACTCCGGGTCAGCGTAGGGAATACCGAACACATCCACCTCTTCCCCATTAATCGACAGTGTCACGGGATGATCGCAGGCAGATAGATCAGACAGAATATGCAGCCCTGCTTGGCGCAGGTGGCGCGCCCCGAAGCCGAGTCGCTCAGCGCCGTCGTGGTTGCCGGAAATCATAATCACCGGTAGGCCACGCTTTTCACACAGCTCACCAAGCACCTCATCTAACAGCGTGACGGCGGCGGATGGCGGCACCGAACGGTCGTAGATATCGCCTGCAACCAGCACAGCATCCACCGCATCGCGGTCGATAATATCCAGTAGCTGGTTCAATACATGGCGCTGGTCTTCCAGCAGGGAGAGGTTGTGAAACAGCCGTCCTAAATGCCAATCGGCGGTATGAAGTAGTCGCATGGCAGGCTCAACGCAAAAAATATGCCCCATCATAGCAATCTGCATTCCAAACTGTCCGTCACGCAGCACAAAAAGCTTGCTACCAAAGCTCTCTACAAAAAGCCCCGCACATGGCGGGGCTGGAGCAACATTAGTGACTGGCTGTTAGTCGCGGAACGCGTCCGGATAGGTGGTTAGATCGATTCCCCACATGAGGGGCAATAAGAAATAAACCGCCGCGACGATAAGCAGCAGTGCGAAAATATTCAGCCAGAACCCGTTGCGTACCATTTCGATAATTTTGATTTTTCCGGTCGCAAAAATAATCGCATTGGGGGGCGTGCCCACCGGCAGCATAAAGGCGCAATTCGCTGCCATGGCCGCAGGTACCATTAGCACGAACGGATGGATATCCAACGCCAGCGCCAACGAGGCAAGCACCGGAAGAATCATCGTGGCCGTTGCTGTATTGGAAGTGATTTCGGTCAAGAACAACACCATTCCAGCGGCTAGCAAGATCACTAGCAAGAAGTTAACGCCTTCCAGCACACTCATCTGACCACCGATCCAGGCAGCTAAACCAGAAGAGCCAAAACCAGCAGCAATCGCCAAGCCGCCGCCAAATAGCAGCAGAATGCCCCAAGGCACGTCTTTGGCAATATCCCACCCCAGCAAGCAGCCGCCTTTGCTTGGCGAAGGAATTAAGAACAGCGCAATCGCCGCCACAATGGCAATCATCGTGTCGTTAATACCTGGGATGGTTAGTATTTGGCCTTGCCACAGGAAAGAGCGAGTAATCCAGAAAAACGCCGCTAACAGGAAAACAACCAGCACTGCTTTCTCTTCAAAGGTGATCTTACCCAGCGCGGCCTTTTCCTTAGCAATGAGCGCTTTGCCACCCGGAAGGTTGCTGAAGTTAATCGGGTAAATAAAGCGTGTCAGCATTAGCCAACCAATAAACAGCAGCACCACAACAACCGGGAAAGCAAACATCATCCAACTGGCAAAGGTAATTTCAACGCCAAACAGCTCATTCACAATCGCTGCCAGAATAATATTGGGAGGCGTACCGATCAGGGTACCCAAACCACCGATAGTGCCGCCGTAACCAACGCCAAAAATCAGTGCTTTACTGAATTTATCGATGTCTTCGCTATGATCACCCTCGCTCTTATTCAGCTCCTGGGTTACCTGATACACAATTGCAGTGCCAATAGGCAGCATCATCATGACCGACGCCGTGTTGGATACCCACATCGACAAAAAGCCAGTGGCCGCCATAAAGCCGAACACAATACTGTTAATGCTGGTGCCCAATACCGAAATAATGGTGAGGGCAATACGCTTATGCAGATCCCACTTTTCCATCGCTAGGGCAATCATAAAACCGCCGAGGAAAAGGAAGATAATAGGATTACCGTATGCTGCCGTTACCGCACTACTCTCAAGCGCCCCAGTGATCGGTAGCAATACAATGGGCAAAAGTGACGTAACAGGAATAGGTATGGCTTCGGTAATCCACCACACGGCTACCCAAAGCGTGGTGGCAAGCACCATGCGGCCTTCTAAGCTAAGTTCCGCGGGGTGGAAAAACAGCAGCACGAAGGCAAACAGCATCGGCCCTAGCACTAGCCCAACCTTTTGAGCTGTCGTATAGGCAGGTGGCTTTGGCGGTCTGCTACCCGAGTGTTGTTGCTCACCTGACGTAGTAGAGGATGAGCGTCCAGCGCCGGAGGTTGGCAACGCACACATAAGTAGGTTTTTGACTTGGTCATGGGAGTGCCAAAGCGACTCCCAGAGTGTCATGGTGGCAGTTCTGCGCATTATCAAAGTACCGTTCGCAGTCAGGTGATCGAAAGGGTGCTTAACTCAGTAAACCCCTATGGCGTATTTAAACCAGCCTAGCTGGCTTTTTGGTGCCCTTTATTCACTGCAGCCAAGTATTAGTCCAGCGAATTGACAAAAATTACAACCAAAGTCTAACAACTTTAGTTGTAGCTGTTAGCGCTCCTTACCCTGATGTGACACTGCGCTTTTATCCCGGTAGGTTTGAGTCTTTTTCCAAGGAGGTAATCACGTGCTCGACCGTTTTACTATGCCGTTGACCCATCGACCACTTGCCAGTATGGCTCGGTATCTCAACAACCGGCAGATTACCCCTGACCAAGTTACCTTAGTGGCTTTTTTAGTGGGTATGAGCGCGCTACCGCTATTAGCCTTTGAATATTATGTTTTGGCACTAATGGCGATTTTATTGAACCGCCTTGGTGATGGGCTGGATGGCGCGCTTGCCCGGCTAAGCAGCCAGCAAAGCGATGCGGGTGGGTTTATTGATATCGGGTTGGATTTTGTCTTTTATGCCGCGGTCGTACTGGGGTTCGCGCTGGCTAACCCTGGGCAAAATGCGCTGGCAGCCGCGCTACTGCTATTCGCATTTATCGGCACGGGAACATCGTTTTTAGCCTTTGCTATTGCGGCGAAAGCACGCAATGTTGAACGGCCAAACTTTCCACAAAAGGCATTTTACTATTTAGAGGGATTAACCGAAGGCACAGAAACCGTTATCGCGTTAGTGCTCTTTTGCTTATTTCCTCACTATTTTCCATGGTTAGCGGGGCTATTCGCAGTCGCTTGCCTAATCACGACTGCCACGCGGCTATGGGGAGGCTATTGGACCCTACGCTAGCACTTAAGATCGCCCTATAACGGTTACGCACGTAATGTGCGTTATCGAACCGACAGCAGCGAACGTTAAGCACATCGTCCTGATAGAAAAGCATTGTTTTAAGAGCTGTGCTGTACACATTCATCAGGATGTAACCCGTGACTCTTTTTTTTCAGACGCCTTTATTTCGTCGTGTGCGCCAACACAAAGCTTCTATGGCATTGTGGAGCTCCCCTGCGCCAGTACGTGAAGAGTTATTTAGTGCAGAGCGACTTGAGCAGCACGCGGGTAGTTTAGCGCTGGCACAACAAGTTGTGACTGCAAGACCGATCAAAGTAGTGTCGTTGACGCGCCGCCTAAACGATAATGCACGCGTATTACTTGCCGCTTACCGCGCTTGCGCAGTCACGCTGGCAGAAGGCCGAGATGTCGTTCCCGCTGCCGCTTGGTTACTTGATAATTATCATCTTATCGAAGCACAAATTCGTGAAATACGCGGCGATCTTCCGCCGGGTTATTACCGACAGTTACCAAAACTTGCAGAAGGCCCCTTTGCGGGCTACCCACGCGTCTTTGGTATTGCGTGGGCATTTATTGCACATACCGATAGCAATATAGAACTCGCTAACTTACGTACATTTATTAAAGCTTATCAACGCGTACAGCCACTAACAATTGGAGAGTTATGGGCGGTCGCGATAACGCTTCGTATTGTATTAGTTGAAAATTTACGTCGACTTGCCGATCAAATTATTAGTGAACAAACGGCGCGCGATGCCGCGGACACACTTGCGGCTAGATGGATTGCTACTGAAAATGACTCGGTAAACAACGAATCGGCTAATAGCATCTCGACAGATAGCTGCTCAATGGATGATGGTTCAATTGATCATCAATTCCCTTCTTTTACGTCTCAGAAAACGCCACTGTCGGCGCCCTTTATAGCTCAATTAGCCAAACGTTTACGCGGTGTTAACCCCCATACCAATGCACTGGCCTGCTGGCTTTTTGAGCAGCTTAATCGCCAGGGCGAATCCATCGATGATGTCGTGCAAAGTAACCAACAGCGCCAAGGTGCAGCGAACGTTACTGTGCGAAATATCATTACCAGTATGCGTTTTATTTCTAGCACCGATTGGGCTGAGCTTTTCGAAAGTGTCAGTTTGGTAGACGCAAAATTACGCGAACACAGCCGCTTTGCGCAGTATGATTTTTCAACACGTAATCAGTATCGCATTGCAGTGGAAGAGCTCGCCCGTGGCTCAGCCTATAGCGAGTTGGAAGTCGTTGATCATACGCTAACGCTGTCAGGAGAAGCGCTGCCACTTACCGATGATGTCCATGAGGCAGCACGAGTCGAAGACCCCGGTTATTTTTTAGTGGCAGCGGGTAGGAATACGTTAGAAGAACGCCTTAACTATCGCCCGCCATTGAAACGGCGCTTTCGCCAGCTGCTGTTGAAAAATGGCATCAATGGCTACGTCATAATGCTGACAGCGACTACCGTCGCTTTGATGGTATTGGCCGGGTGGTTGCTGTTATCAACGCATTCAGGCGAGGTGTCGTCACTGTGGTTATTGTTATTGGCAGCTCTGGGCGTACTGCCCACGATTGAGTTCGCTACGTCTATCGTCAATCGTTTCGTTATTTATAATATCGGCGCTCAGCCACTGCCTAGCCTAGATCTTTCCAAAGGTGTTCCCCCCTCTCTTCGTACGCTGGTGGCAATGCCAACGCTATTGACCAATGAAACTGACTTACAAGAACAGCTTGATCGGCTTGAGGTGCACCACCTGGGTAGTGATGGCGGTGCTATTAGCTATGCACTGTTAACGGATGGTGTTGATGCCCAGCAGGCAGAACTAGCCACCGATGAGGCATTGTTGAGCATTTGTGAAAAACGCATTGAGAATTAAACAAACGCTACTGTGCTTCCAGCCATGAAAAGCGCTTCTTTTTACTGCACCGCAACCGCGTCTACAACGCAGGTGAACAATGCTGGATGGGGTGGGAGCGCAAACGGGGCAAGCTCCATGAACTCAATAAACTGTTACGTGGCGCAACCGATACGACCTTCAGGGCCCCACCTTCCCTGCCAAGAAATGTGCACTATATTCTCACGCTGGACGCCGATACACGCCTGCCAAGAGGAGCCGCCAGCAAGCTGGTTGGCAAAATAGCCCACCCGTTAAACCACCCTCGATTTGATACGCAGCAACGGCGGGTAGTGGAAGGCTATGCAATTTTGCAACCACGCGTCACTCAATCGATGCCTACAGGCGAAAGAGGCTCTATTTATCAACAGCTGTGCTCTTCTCCAGGCGGCATTGACCCTTATGCCGCCGCCATTTCAGATCTTTATCAAGACCTAGTTGGTGATGGCTCGTTTGCAGGGAAAGGTATTTATAATATTGATGCCTTTGAGGCATCGCTTGAGGGCCGTATCGCTGAAAACAGCCTACTAAGTCACGATATGTTTGAGGGCATTTTTGCCCGTGCGGGATTGGCATCAGATATTGAAGTCATAGAAGACTTTCCAGACCGTTATGATGTGGTGGCAAAACGCCAACATCGCTGGGTGAGAGGCGATTGGCAGTTACTCCCTTGGTTATTAACAGCTTCATTACCGCCTTCAGGGCGCTTGAAAATACTCGGCAATCTACGCCGATCGCTGCTTCCCCCGTTACTATTAGCCTGCCTTGCAGTGAGCTGGCAACTGCCTCTCATGATGGCCGTTGTCAGTAGCTTAATGGTTATTATGGTCATTAGCATACCGGTCTTACTGTCGTTAATAACGTCGTTCGCTCCACTGCGCAAAGGCGTCAACCTTCGTTACCACTTCCAACAATGGAGGGATGAACTGACGCTGGGATTGAAACAAATTTTGCTGCAACTGATGTTTCTCCCTGACCAAGCGTGGCGGATGCTAGATGCCATTGTTAGCACCCTGACACGCGTTTTTATCACTCGCCGCCATTTACTAGAGTGGACATCGTCGGCCCAGACGATGAAATGCCCCCACCTGACCATTTGGGGGTTTTATCGGCACATGGCACCCGGTACGTTACTTGGCATAGCCATTGCCTTCAGTGCGTTATGGTTTAACAGTAGTGTTTGGCTAGTGGTCTTGCCGATAGCGCTACTATGGATAGCGGCGCTGGTACTGGCAACTTGGCTAAGCAGTACGGTTAGTATTGCGACCCAACCTCTTATAACAGAAGAAACCGCCCGTGAGTTTCGGCTAATTGCGCGTAGAACCTGGCGCTACTTTGAAACCTTTGTAACTACATCGACCAATCTACTACCGCCGGACAATTTTCAGGAAGAGCCTCGGCCGGTTATCGCCCAGCGAACGTCACCAACCAATATGGGTCTATACCTGCTGTCGATACTGGCGGCGCGTGATTTTGGTTGGATCGGTAGCCCCAACGCGCTAAGCCGTATAGAAACGACACTTGCCGTCATGCATACCCTGCCCCGCTATCGTGGTCACTTCTTTAACTGGTATGCAATCGATGATCTGCGTCCGCTAAACCCCAGGTATGTATCTACTGTCGATAGCGGCAACCTTGCTGGTCACCTCATTACTCTCGCTAACGCCTTGGAAACCTGGCAGGACACAACGTTTTCACCTGACCCTCGCCAAGCAATAGCTGATACATTGGCATTGGCGTTCGAAGCACTTAAATATGAAGAGCTTAAGCGCTCCTCCCAAGCAGCAGAAACACCTTCGCCCACCAAACCGCTCACTGATCAGCTTGAGAAAGTCGCCACTCTCGTAAGCGCAAATAAAACATCGCCATTAGACTTGGAAGCCCTGACCAAGCAAACCAAAAAAGCACTTAGTATCGCTGGCGACCTTTTCAATGAGCATCTCGCTAGTGACGATGATAAAGATGTGCTTTTTTGGGTGGCAGCACTACACAAAACGGCTGCACAGCATAGCGGTGACCACACAAACAACACAATCGCCAATGGCGCACATGTAGAGCGGCTCCAGCAACTGGCCAGTAAAGCGCGACGACTTGCCCTCAGTATGGATTTTGCGTTTCTCCTCAATCCTGAGCGGCAGTTACTGTCGATTGGCTTCTCGCTGGATGACGTCAGTCTGGACATCAGTTGTTATGATCTGCTGGCTTCAGAGGCACGGCTGGCCAGCCTGTTTGCCATTGCCAAAGGCGATGTAGCCACTCGTCACTGGTTCCGACTTGGGCGCGCTGCAACCCCCTTAAAAGAGGGTGCGGCAATGATTTCCTGGTCAGGCTCCATGTTCGAATACCTGATGCCGTCGCTGATAATCCGCGCTCCCGCTGGCAGTCTCTTGGAGCAAACTAACCGCCTGATAGTTAAACGCCAGGAAACATACGCCGCCCAGTTTTCAGCTCCTTGGGGCATTTCTGAGTCGGGGTATAACGCACGGGACATAGAGCATACTTATCAATATTCCAATTTTGGGGTGCCTGGATTAGGGCTGAAGCGTGGCCTATCGGCCGATTTAGTGGTCGCGCCGTACGCAACGGGGCTGGCGGCAATGATCGACCCAGAGGGGGCCTTCAAAAATTATCGCCGCCTTGCAGAAATGGGCGCGCTAGGACGCTATGGCTACTACGAAGCGCTAGACCTGACCCGCTCACGGCTCCCCAAAGGCGCCAAGCTGGTGATTGTGCGCAGCTATATGGCACACCACCAAGGCATGACCATCGTCGCCATCGCTAATACGCTTCACCGTGGGCAGATGCGACAACGCTTCCACCGCGAACCGATGATTCAGGCGAGCGAGCTATTGCTTCAAGAGCGTATTCCACGGGATGTGGCTATTGCTTATCCCCGTGCCGAAGAGGTGAAATCAACCGCTAGCCAAACCATCAACGAAGCACAAACCGTGCGCCGTCTATCAACCGGCGTCAACGGACCTCCAGTGACTCACCTGCTCTCAAACGGCAACTACTCTGTCATGTTGACCGCAACAGGTGGCGGCTACAGCCGATGGCACAATCTTGCCATCACTCGCTGGCAACCAGATACCACACGCGATCACTGGGGAAGCGTTATTTTTCTCCGCGATACGCGACGCCCAAGCGTTTGGAATGCAACAGGACAGTCACTGGAATCACATACCGACACGAATAACGACGACAATCACGTGTTATTTGCTGAAGATTATGCTCGCTATGACCATCGGCACGAATCTATTGCCAGTCACTTAGACATCCTGGTGTCTGGGGAAGATGACAGCGAAGTACGTTTGCTAACACTGACCAACAATGGACGCCAAACCTGCGACATTGATGTTACGGTTTATGCAGAATTAGTACTCACCACGCCGAGTACCGACAACGCCCATCCTAGCTTTGCCAAAATGTTCGTGGTTACTGAATACCTTCCAGCATTCAATGCGCTAATCGCCACCCGTCGGCGGCGGGCCCCCAGCGAAGCGCAAGTGTGGGCAGCTCACTTCGCCGTAGTGGAAGGCGATACTGTGGGAGACTTCCAATATGAGACCGACCGCGAGCAATTTATTGGCCGAGGCAACCGTATTTCCACAGCAACGGCACTTTCTGAAGGCCAGCATTTATCAGGCACGGTAGGCAGTGTTATTGACCCTATTTTTGCATCGCACTACTGCCTGCGGATCGCGCCAGGAAAAGCCGCCCGCATCGCTTACTGGACGGTTGTTGCCGGCTCACGCGAGGCGCTGATGGATCTCATTGATAAGCATCATGATGTTAGCGCCTTTGAGCGAGCAAAAATGCTCGCCTGGACTCAAGCGCAAGTGCAGCTACGCCATTTGGGCACTCAGCCAGAGGAGGCCGCCGACTTTCAGCGGCTGGCTGCCCCACTGCTCTATCCCGACGCATGCTTTAGGGCACCCCAGAAAACGATTCAAAGCGGCGCAGCTCAACAGTCACTGCTATGGCAACACGGGATCTCCGGTGATTTACCCATCGTATTGCTGCGGATTGAATCCACTGACGATTTGCCACAATTGCATCAATTACTTCGCGCCCATGAGTATTGGCGCATGAAACGTCTCGAAGTCGATATCGTCATCATCAATGAGCGTGCCTCCTCTTATATTCAAGATCTACAGCAAGCCATTGAAGCCACGATTCTCAGCAGCCAAGCAAGACCCCGGCTTCACAATGGCTATGCCCAGGGAACGGTTTATGCCTTACGCGCCGACTTAGCAAGCGCCCAGTCACGCTCTCAGCTTCTATCAATTGCTCGCGTGGTGCTGATAGCGCACCGAGGATCAATTGCAGATCAGCTGTCGGTTATGTTGTCTGGTCAGAGCACCGCCAAGCCTCCGCTTGCCATTACTAAACGCGCCCTCCCCAGACCGTTGATAGATAAGACTCATACTCTTCGCCAACTTAAGCGGCCTACACTCGAGCTTTTTAATGGTTGGGGCGGGTTTGCAAAGCAAGGACGAGAGTATGTCACCATCCTAGAAGCGGGCAGCTCAACGCCTGCGCCATGGATTAATGTCATTGCCAATCAACAGTTCGGGTTTCAAGTATCGGCAGAGGGCGCTGGCTATCTATGGGCAGACAGCAGCCGAGAAAACCAGCTGACGCCGTGGAGCAATGACCCCGTCATTGACCCAAGCGGAGATGCTGTTTATGTCCGAGATGAAGAGACGTTCGAGCTTTATACCGCAACGGCAAGCCCGATACGTGATTCAGGCCGCTACGTTGCGCGTCATGGCTTTGGCTATAGCCAATTTGAACATCAGAATGACGAGCTTAGCTTAGAACTGTTGCACTTTGTGCCCCTGGATGCCCCGTTGCGCATCTCACGGCTGAGACTGACTAATCATTCAAACCGGACACGCAAGCTCTCTGTGACCGCTTATGCAGAGTGGGTTTTGGGCACGTCGCGCAGCGCATCAGCTCCCTTCCTGATTACGTCGCAAGCACCAGAAAGCGGTGCGTTGTTAGTTACCAATCCATGGAATGCCGACTTCCCAGGCCGAGTGGCTTTTCTCGATATTGGCGAGCCACCTACGCAATGGACTGGCAATCGCAGCGAGTTTATCGGTTATGGAAAAAACCTGGTCGAACCGGCTGGGTTACGCTGTAAAACGCCGCTTTCCGGTACGTTAGGCGCGGGACTAGACCCCTGCGCCGCTCTTCAGCGTCCCGTGACGCTAGCCCCAGGAGAAACAGTCGACATTATCGTATTGCTTGGTCAGGGTGGCTCCAATGACGACGTTACGAGGCTGATTACCCGTTTTCGTGATGCTGACATTGATGCAGAGCTCGCCAACATTCATGACCATTGGAACACGCAGCTCAATGCCATCCAGGTCAAAACACCTGATCGGGCGATGGACATCATGCTAAACGGCTGGCTGCTGTATCAGACCATCGCCTGCCGTTTAACGGCTCGCTCAGCGTTTTACCAAGCCAGCAGTGCCTATGGCTTTCGCGACCAGCTGCAAGATTGCATGGCATTGACGTTTAGCAACGCCGCTACAACGCGCCAGCATTTACTGCGAGCGGCTTCACGCCAATTCCCGGAAGGCGATGTACAGCACTGGTGGTTGCCACATTCCGGACAAGGCGTGCGCACGCGCATCTCTGACGACCGGGTTTGGTTGGCTTACGCCTGCGCGCGTTATCTCGCAACAACCCAGGACATAACGGTGCTGGATGAGCCGGTGAGTTTTCTAGACGGCGCGCAGTTGTCATCGCATGAGCACGAACACTTTTTCCAGCCGACCACCTTGCTGGAAACCGCCCCACTGTTTGAACACTGCGCACGCGGACTGGATATCACCCTTTCGCAACTGGGTGAACATGGCTTGCCGCTGATAGGCGGCGGGGATTGGAATGACGGTATGAACCGCGTGGGTGCTGGGGGTAAGGGAGAGAGTGTGTGGCTAGGCTGGTTGCTGCTTAAAACACTTCATCAATTTGCGCCAATTGCCGAGCAGCGCGAGGCCCAAGCCTGCCACTCAGATGATCCTCAACGCGCCGCTCGTTGGTATCAACATGCCCATGCGCTACGCCTAGCGCTTGAAAACAGCGCTTGGGATGGCCAGTGGTATCGTCGAGCGACTTACGACAACGGCAGCTGGCTAGGCAGCAAACAAAGCGATGCATGCCAGATTGATTCCATCGCCCAATCATGGGCGGTGCTTTCCGGCGCCAGCGACCCTCAGCGGTCGACGCTCGCAATGCACTCCCTGGAGCGCGAGCTCATTCTGCATGACCCGCAGTTAGCGCTGCTTTTTTGGCCTCCCTTTGATCACCCTAAGCAGGATCCCGGCTATATAAGCGGCTACCCGCCTGGAATGCGCGAAAATGGCGGGCAGTATAGTCATGCATCAATGTGGGCAATTTTGGCCTTTGCACAGCTGGGTGAAGGCGACAAAGCATATCAGCTGTTTACACTGCTTAACCCCATCAACCATGCCACCACCACGGAAGCGGCTATCCGCTATCGCGTTGAGCCTTATGTGGTCGCTGCTGATGTGTATTCTGTGGCACCCCATGTGGGTAGAGGAGGCTGGACATGGTATACCGGCGCCGCCGGTTGGATGTATCAAGCCGGTATGGAGGGTATTTTAGGCATTCGCCGGGAAGCGAGCTGGCTGGTAATTTATCCCTGCCTGCCAGCGAGCTGGCCGCATTTTACTACCGACATTACCCTTGCCCAATCGCACTATCATATCAAGGTGACCAACGCGCAAGCTTCTCCAGCGACGTTAAGTCAGAATCTCTTAAGCCAACCCCTCCTAAGCCAAGCCCTCACGGCAACACTGGATGGCGTTTGCTTAGCAGAAACGGAGGTTGGTATGCCCATTCGAGTGCCCCTAGATAGTCAGCATCATCAACTAGAGATAGTTATCAGGCGATGTGCCCCTGCATCATGACAATGTTATGTGGCGTTAAACGCTGATAACACGGAGTGCTCAACAAAACGGCTTGCCTCTATCCCGAAGAATCATCAGCAAGGGCGCTGTTAGGGGAGGCAAACCGTTGGGAATTTTTATCAGTCTAAATCATCTAGCGTAACCACAAGATCCCGGGTAGATACATCTACCTTCCAGAAGGTATAGCTGTCGTCGTCTTCATCGACCAAACGAATATCGAAGATAGGACTGTCATACCCCGTAATCGTCACCCGCTGAGTATCACCATCCATCAGAACATCATTGCCGAGCACATCCTCTTCCCAGCTTTTCGAATCTGTTGGGCTTATATACATATAATACAAGATATAGCCCGTACGATTAGTGATATCGATGTAGTAGTCGGCAGCCATTGCAAGCGAAGAGCTACACAGTATCAGCAGTGCAGCTAATAACACTTTAATGCGCATTGATAAGTTCCTTGTTCTTTTCTCTTTTAAGAGGAGCGATAGGTTGCAACGTAGGTGTCGCCAAGAATAAAACTCAGCGATCGGCACATTATATCGCCAGTTACTTATCTAATTGAGCGCCCTCCCCAAGTTTTTCATACAACTGCCCGCGAGATACTCACAGCTGGTAGAATGCTGCCCCTTTCAGGCACGTCCACGGCCTATCGCCACAACGTTTCCCCTTCTACTACCTGAGAGTCGCGCAATGATTGCCACCGTCTACACTGTGTTTCAGCCACTTTTCCGGCTGGGCCTTATCCCGCAGATTTTAATTGGCATTGTTGCCGGGGTATTCATCGCCCTTTTCACACCGGACATTGCAGGCAATGTGGCACTGCTTGGCCAGCTATTTATTGCCGCTCTGCAAGCAGTGGCCCCTATTTTAGTTTTTGTGCTGGTTACCGCTGCCATCGCTGCACACAAGAAAGGTCAACCAACACACATTCGCCCCGTGCTCATACTGTATGTGGTAGGCACATTAATCGCTGCGCTAATTGCAGTGGCGGCAAGCTTTCTGTTCCCTACCGAACTTTCATTGAATGCGGGGCAAATTGACGGGGTAATCCCCCCGAAAAACCAGGGTGTTCAAAAGTAGAATTTTCCGTAAGCTAAACGCAGGGAGATTCTGCATGAAAAAATCACGTTTTTCTGACAGCCAAATACTGTCAATTCTCAAGCAAGCCGAAGGCGGCGCTCCGGTTCCAGAGCTGTGTCGTGAGCATGGCATGAGCAGTGCGACTTTCTACAAGTGGCGAGCTAAATTCGGCGGCATGGATGCGTCCATGATGGCCCGGTTGAAAGAGCTAGAGGATGAAAACCGACGGCTCAAGAAGATGTACGCTGAGGAACGATTGAAAGCGGACATCCTCAAGGAAGCCATCGAAAAAAAGTGGTGAAGCCGTCTCGACGCCGTGAGATGGCGCAGAAAGCCGTCAATGAGAAGCGCATCAGCATTCGACTGGCTTGCTGGATGTTCAGCATCAGCGAGACCTGCTATCGCTACCGGGCCAAGCTCAGCAGCGAGAATACCGAGATCGCCGACTGGCTAATCCGGTTGACCCATAACCAGCGCAATTGGGGCTTCGGCCTGTGCTTTTTGCACCTGAGAAACGTCAAAGGGTTTGGCTGGAATCACAAACGGGTTTACCGAATTTATCGGGAGCTGGAACTGAACCTGCGGATAAAACCCAAGAAACGCCTGGTTCGTGAAAAGCCGGAGCCATTGGCCGTGCCGGAAATGATCAATGACAGTTGGTCGATGGACTTCATGCACGACCAGCTCAACGATGGTCGCAGATACCGGCTGCTGAATGTGATTGATGACTTCAACCGCGAAGGCCTTTGCATCGAAGTAGACTTCTCGCTTCCGACAGAGCGTGTTATACGGTCACTGGAGCAGATCATTGAGTGGCGGGGCAAACCGCGCTCTATTCGCTGTGACAACGGCCCTGAATACATCAGCGGCAAGCTGGCGAACTGGGCGAAAAACCAAGGCATTGTGTTGGCGTTTATCCAGCCCGGCAAGCCCCAGCAGAATGCCTATATCGAACGCTACAACCGAACGGTGCGTTACGATTGGCTGGCCCAGTATCTGTTCGACAGCACCGAAGAAGTCCAAGGTTATGCTACTCGCTGGCTCTGGCACTACAATCACGAACGACCCAATATGGGACTCGGAGGAATCACTCCTCAACAGAAGTTGGCCATGATGGCCTGAGGCCTACTTTTGAAGCCCTCTAAAAATGGGGGGATTACCACGGCAATCCTCCTGGGGATATTTTTAGCGTTCTAAGGGACCTGTTATTGAATGCGGTGGCTAACCCGGTAAGTGCGCTAATGGAAGCGAACTTTATCGCTATTCTGGCATGGGCCATTGGCCTTGGTTTAATGCTACGCCAAGCCAGCGACACCACCCGCCAAGCGTTAAGCGATTTATCCACTGCTGTCACCCGCATTGTCACGCTGGTAATTCGCTTAGCGCCGATTGGCATCTTTGGCTTAGTCGCGGGAACCTTGGCAGAGTCAGGGGTAGAGGCATTGCTCAACTACGCTCAACTGCTAGGGGTCATCGTAGGCTGTATGCTGTTTGTTGCTCTGGTTAGCAATCCGTTGCTCGTTTACTTCACTACCCGTCAGAACCCTTACCCACTGGTGTTCACCTGCCTGCGCGGCAGTGCCATCACCGCCTTTTTCACCCGTAGCTCAGCGGCGAATATCCCCGTAAATTTAGAGCTGTGCCGCCGCCTAAAGCTGGATGCCGACACCTACGCTATTTCTATTCCGCTCGGCGCGACGATCAACATGTGTGGTGCAGCTATCACCATAACGGTGATTACCTTGGCGACCACCCATACGCTAGGCATTACCGTCGACTTCCCCACAGCCCTACTACTGTGCGTGGTGTCTGCACTGGCTGCCTGCGGTGTTTCAGGCGTAGCCGGTGGTTCGCTGATGCTAATTCCGATGGCTGCCAACCTGTTTGGCATTCCAACAGAAGTTGCCATGCAGGCGGTAGCGATTGGCTTTGTCATCAGCGTGGTACAAGACGCGACCGAAACCGCGCTGAATTCCTCAACGGATGTGCTGTTCACTGCTGCCGCCTGCCGAGCCCGTCAACCGTCCGACTCTGACCACACGATATAACACAATTTGTTTGACTTCTCGCTGTTCCTTATATAGAACGTTCTATAAAAGGAACAGCGAGATAATAGAATGGATGAGCACTCACTAAGTACCCTAGGCCAGCATTTGCAATCCCTTCGCCAAGCGCGGGGCTGGTCACTCTCCTATCTAGCCAATGCCGCTGGCATTGCCAAATCGAATCTGTGCCGTCTGGAACAAGGTAATGGCAACCCCACCTTGGACACCATCTGGCGGTTAGCAGTGCAGCTTAATGTCCCCTTCGGCACCCTGGTCGCGCCTATCTCAGTGCCTTTAGGTGAAGATGGCGTGCAAGTTCAGTTAATTGACCAGGGAAAAGGCTCGCCTCAGGTAGATGCCTATTGGATGCGCTGCGCTCCCCATACCCTGCGTCACGCTGAAGCTCACACCCTGGGCACTCAAGAAACGCTGACCCTGATCAGCGGCTGGCTAGAAGCCGGCCCAGAAGGGGCAGTGACGACGCTAACCCCTGGCGAAAGCATCACCTTCCGTGCTGATAAGCCTCACTTTTACCGCACCCAAGACCACGAGGCCACCATGCTACTTACCATTACTTACGGCGAACAGGGAGAAGCGCTATGAACCAACTCGTCAGCCACTCGCCTTGGCGTAGCGCGCTGCAAGGCGTGCGGGAAGCGATTCCGCTATTGGGTGGTTACATACCGGTGGCGCTATCATTTGGTTTAGTGGCTAGCCAAGCAGGCTTTAGCACATGGGAAGCCACAGCTATATCAGCGCTGATTTACGCGGGTGCTTCGCAGTTTTTGTTTGTGGGCATGATCGCCACCGGCGCTCCGCTGTGGTTGGTGGTAGCAATGACATTACTGATTAATGTGCGCCATGTAGTGTACGGCCCTAACCTAGCCGAGCTGCTGCCGCGCAGCCGCCATTGGCCATGGCTAATGCACGGCCTAACCGACCAGGTATTTGCTCTGGCATTAACCAGGCTTCCTCAGTTGCCTGACGCGAAGCGCTTTAGCTGGTTTGTAGGTGCATCGTTACTGGCGTGGGGAGCATGGGCAGTGGGCACTGCCGTGGGGGCTACCGCTGGCGAAACATTTACCGCCCGCTGGCCGTTGTTGGGTGAAATTATGCCCTTCGCGCTGCCTGCACTATTTCTCACCATGGTGGCTCCGCGTTTTACCGATAAACGCTGGGCAGTAGCAATGGGACTCACCATCATTGCCGCACTGTGTTTAACGCTGACTGGATGGGGCAATGTGGCCATCCCATTGGCGGCTGCCTGTGGCGCGCTGTGCTTCTATCTGGTGAAGTTTGAAAAAAGGAGAGGAAGTAATGAGTAGCGCGTTGTGGTTAGCGGTGATGATATCCGCGATAGGTACTCTGCTGATGCGTGTGGTGCCTTTTCTATGGATGCAGCGCCGTATAAACAGTGAGACAGGCATTAACAATATGCCTCAGTGGCTAAGTATTCTCGGCCCGCTGATGATCGCCGCTGTGCTCGGTGTTTCTATCGTGCCAGTGAGCCCGAGTGCCGTTTCATGGATTGCCACTGCTATCGGTCTTGCCGTCACATTGTGGGTATGGTCGCGGCTCCGCTCTTTGGGCTGGCCGGTCGCTGCTGGGGTGGCAGTATTTGGCATCGTAGAGGTGGGGGTAGCGCTAATATAACGCTACCCCACCTTACTAAAACGCTTTTGGAAACACTAATTGCGGTAAATACAGAAAGACGCTTGGCAGTAGTATCATGGCGATAATTATCGACATAATGAGCACTATTAGCGGTATTACTGCCATAAAAGCACGCGGCATGGAAACTTCGCCAATCTGTGTTGCGATAAGCAGACAAATACCATAGGGAGGCGTAATCAACCCTAGGGTGAGCGATAAAATCACTACCAGCGCCATATGGACCTGGTTGATATCAGCCGCGATACACAGTCCCTGAATAATGGGGAGGAAGATAATAACTGCCGTCACCGGGCTGAGAACGGTTCCAATCACTAACATGAACAGCATCACCAACAGCATGATGCCCACCCGCGATTGCGTTACGGTGAGGATAAAGTTAGCGACCTCCTGAGCGATCCCCAAGTACGAAATCAGCCACCCCATAATGCCTGCGGAAGCAACAGCAAACATCGGTAACGAAAAGGCTACAACCGAATCTGACAAAATGCCGGGAAGCTGCCTAAAACGTATCGCTCGATAAAAAACAAAGGCCAACAACACGCCTACTAAGACCGCTACCGAAGCCGCTTCCGTAGCAGTGAATACGCCTAGGGTGATGCCACCTAGCACCACTAGCGGCAGCACCATAGGTGGAGCAGCGGTGATCGCTGTACGCCCCATTTGGCGGAAAGAGAACTTACCCGTTGCTTTAATATCGTGCTTTCTCGCGATGTAATACACATATCCCATCTGCATCAAACCGACGAGTATCCCTGGCAGAATGCCCCCCATAAACAGAGCACCCACTGATACATTGCCAAAGGCACCGTAAATTACCATGAGAATCGAGGGTGGAATGATCCCTCCCAGCACAGACGATGCTGCCGTCAATGCCACAGCAAACGGCGCGGGATAGCCCGACTTCTTCATCGCAGGAATGAGCACCGCCCCCACGCTGGCAGTATCTGCAGCTGCAGACCCCGAAAGGCTGGCGAACATCATGGATACCATGACATTGATGTGGCCCAGACCGCCGCGAACATGCCCAACGGTGCTATCCGCAAAGCGCAGCAGGCGGTCGGTGATGCCCCCGTCGTTCATCAGGCGCCCTAACAATAGGAAGAAAGGCACGGCCAGTAACGGGAATGAGTTAATGCTGGCAAACATCTGATTAACGACCGAGGTTAAAGGCAGCCCCAATTGCATGATCGTCAATATGGAAGCCAAACCAATAGCAAAAGCGATAGGGACACTTAGGCCGATAAGAATCAGAAAACTGCCAATCAAGGTAATCAATGGACTCATGATTCGGGGGCCTCTCCACCACTGGCCGCATCTCTACCAGCACGCAGCTTAGCGATATCATCGCGAATAGTCTCAATAGAAAATAGCAACATGGAGATACCTGCTACGGGGATCGCGGCGAACACATAGGCCATGGGCGTACCTAAGGCTACCGAGCGTCGGTTCCAGCCCATATCCACCAGTACATTACCGTGCACAATCAGTACATAGATCACGGGCAGACAGGCGAGGCTACCGAATAAGCGTAATACGCGCTGAGTAATAACAAAGCTTGGAGGGAACACGTCCACCACATAGTGCCTACGCTTACGCAGTGCAATGGCCGCGCCAATAAAGACCGCCCAAATGAAACAAGCCATAGCAACTTCATCGGTCCACGATACTGATATTTTCAGGTAGTTACGTGCCACCACCTGATAGAGCACCGTTAGGATAAAGGCTGCAAACAGCGAGCCCGCGATAAATGTCAGGAGTTTCTCCAACAGATCGTTTATTTTCCGCATTTTTCTGCCCTTACATTGGCGCACTGCTTTCAGATGAGACACAAAGCAGCACGCCAAAGCGCTGATGGATCGCGGTTTACAGGTTGCGAATCGTGTCAAGCAGCTCAGTCAAACCACGTTCCTCAGCAAACTCGTCATGCAGAGGAACGACCGCATCAATGAAGGCCTGCTTGTCGACTTCAGTCACCGTTACACCTAGCTCCTCGAATTCCTGAATAAACTCCGCATCGTACTCCACTCCTTTTTCAGTGCCGAACTCACCCGCATTCTGGGCCGCATTGAGAATGATGGCCTGATCCTCTTCCGAGAAGCGGTTAAAGCGGTTCTCACTGATGGAAATATGGCTCATCATCACCTGGTGTTCGGTTTTGGCATGATAAGGAGCTACTTCATAAAGGCGGCTTGAGTAATAACCACTGATGGTGCTCTCGAAGGCCCCCACTACGCCGGTTTGCAGGCCAGTGTAGATTTCTGTCCATGGTAGCGATGTCGTCAACGCACCGACTGATTGCCACATATCAGCATCCAGGCGGGAACCAGTCACACGCATCTTGATACCTTGCAGATCAGAGGGCTGGGTGACAGGTCCGGTATTGGTACTTAAATTGCGCGTTCCCCCTCCTGTCAGACTCAACAACTTCAAGCCTACGCCTGACTCCTGCATAGCGTTGGCGAAGTAGTCAAACACGGGCGAGTCTGGAGAGGTGGCAGCCCGGAATTTATCCATATCTTCAAACAGATAATTAAGACTGAAAATTTCAAATTCAGGGGTATACGGCGAAATATTCATCACACCGCCAATGATCATATCGGTAGTACCGATACGAATCTCATCGACCATTGTCTGGTCATTACCTAATTGGCCACCTGGGAAAATCTGTACATCGATACGCCCATCGGTCGCTTCTGCTACTTCGGCTTTAAACGCTTCAGCAGCATCAATCCATGGGTGAGGAGCACTTACTACCGTGCCCAAGCGCAAGGTTTCTGCCATAGCAGGGGAAATAAAAAGCATGGAAGTTGCGGCTGCCAGGGCCAAGCGCGAAAACGTACGTTTTGTCATGGGGACGTTCCTCTTATATGTTTACTAGCGGTCTATGGGTGCTAACTGTCTATAGGTACTAACTGCCGATAGTGACTAGCTGCCGATAGATACTCGCCAGGGATGTGCCAACGTTTTAAAAAGCGGGTGCTTGCTTAAGCTATGCTCCCGATACAGGTTCACCAAGGGTGTGCATAAGCCGGTTTGCCCAGCCAAACAGAGTGGTTGAGAGGGTAAGATCCAAAATTTCCTGATCATCCAGCCCTGCTTCACGTAGGCTGGCAATATCATCTTCGGTTACTTGGGGAGGACACTCAGAGAGCCGCATGCCAAACTTAAGGATGGCACGCTGACGAGCATCGATATCCGCCTTTTCGCCATTGAAGAAGATCTCCTGCATCACCCGCTCATCACGCGTCAGGTTGTTATAACGCTGAGCATGCACAGCCGCGCAGTAGATACAGCGGTTGACGACCGATGCTGCCACCGCTCCCAGTTCCCGCTCTTCACGGGATAGACCACCCTTGTCATACATGATGCCGTTAAATAGAGACGTGCGAATACGCAGCGGCTCAGGATCATGCGCCAACACCAATACATAGTCGGAAATTTTGGTGTTGGAAGGCGTCTCTTTCAGCGCTTCCCGTTGAGCAGGTGTCGCCTGATCAAAATCAATCGGCGTGATATGGGGACGCCACGTGGGTACCCGGGTAGTGAACTTGTGAATGACACGACTCATTGGTTTTTCCCCATCACACTCAGCACAGCAGCAACGCGCAGCTGGTAGTTAACGAAAGCAACCAGCCCGGCTAAGCGGACAATATCTGCTTCATCAATGCCTGCGGCACGTAGCGAACCGATTGTTGCTTCGCTGGCATCCCGTGGTCGTTCGGTGACCAAATCAACGTAATCCACCATCGCAACCAAACGCTGGTTATCCGCCGGTGGCATTTGCCCTGGAAGAGCCAGTTGGTAAGGGTCGGCATCATCGCCATACCCGGCAAGCAAATCAGCATAGTGCTGTGTCAGCCCTGCTTGCTGGCAAATTCTCGCCATACGACATGCCAGCGCCGCTCTTAAGCTGGCGGGCAGGTTCCCGGCATCACTGGGTAGCAGCGCTGCTTCATAGGATGCTTGTGTCAGCTCCATCAACTTGCCGCGCATGGTCAGGGCTTCGGCCAGCGGGCCGCTGCTGGGCACGCCAGCGGCTGTTTCCAGTACATGTGACATTTTGGTTCCTTAACATTGCAATACAAAGACGATGTTAGCGCTACGCATTCAAGACAATGGGGAAGGCTCCCACTCATCCCCCAGTAGTTCCGGAGAGTCGTAGTGTTCGAGTAGCTGCCAGTGGCGTTCAATGTCTTCTCGATAAAAGCCTGCGGCAATTGCACCTGCCAACCAGCTGGCTCCTTCGCTGATCCCAGGAATGTCACCGCTGACTTTGCCTAAGCTAATAGAGGCGCCATAGTTAAAGCAGTGGATATTACGCAGCCAGGGGGCCGCTCCTGGCTCTCGTTCTTGGAAGGCAAAGTCGCGATCCACGTAAGGAAAATTGCCCAGCTCCTCATGCTGAAGCTCGGCGGGTGGCTGATATCGATCACGCCACAGCAGGATACGATCGGCATACCCTGCCAGCTCGGTACGGGCCAGTGGGTCAACTTCAAACCCAGTTCCCAGAATCAGAAAGTCGCAGCGAACCTGTTTGCCCTGCTGGGTCGTGATCACCACTTCCGACCCTTCAACTCGAATATTTTCAATGCCACAACCAAAGTGAAAATAAGCATTCTCATGGCGGCTGACGCGCAACGTCGAGCCACGAGGAGGCGGCGTCTGAGTGATAAAAGAGTAATGCATAATGCGCCAGCGCCACTCATCCGGCAGTGTTGCGTAGCCATGAGTAAAGCCATAGGAGCCAATACCCATCATTTTGTTGATTGTCGGCATCTGCTGACGGCGAATCAGGAAGCGAACCTCGCTGGCGCCATGCTCCAGCGCCTCAGCAGCATTATCAATCGCCGAGGCGCCTACCCCCACCACGACCACACGCTTCCCTTTAAGGGCAGTAAAGTCGATATCGTCCGCCGTGTGTGCCCAGCTAGATTCCGGCAAACCAGCAACGAAATCGGGAATCTTGGGGGCACCGGTACCTTCACGGCCAGTCGCCATAATCAGTTTACGTGTTAGAACACGTTCAGCCGTCGCGCCTGGGCCAGAAAGCTCAAGACTGAGTAGCTCTCCCTCGGGCTTAACATGCTCAACCTTGACACTATTTTCGACCGGCAGGTTGAGAACTTCACGGTACCAGCAAAGGTATTCCATCCAGGTAGGTCGCGGAATCTTGTCAAGAATTTCCCAAGCCTCGGTGCCAAACTGCGCCTCATACCAAGCCCGGAAGGTCAGTGAGGCAAACCCATAGCTGGGTCCTGGTAATGTTTTCGGCGAACGCAGTGTCTCCATGCGGGCATAGTTCATCCAGGGCCCTTCTTTACCCGCCGGGTTGCGATCAAAAATACGGATATTGGAGATGCCTCCCGACAGTAGCGCGAAAGCCGCCACTAAACCGCACTGCCCCCCCCCCACAATCACGACATCGTAAACGTGCCGCCCATCCTCTCTCTCTAATGGGGGAACCCAATTAGCAGGTGGCAGGTTCAGACAGGCGAGGTCGTGCTTCACACGTGCATTCAAGGCTTCAAGGCCGGCACCGGCCAAAGAGGGAGTGAGGGTCATGGCATCATCTCGGCTTGTGTCTGCATGGCCTGTTCGGCTTCATGGGGCCACCAGAACCAACGAACGGGTACATCTTCAGCATGGCGATTAGCGGGTAAAGGCAAGGCTTTCGCCAGTTCAACCAATTCAAGCGCTCTGGCAAAGCAATCAAGTACTGTGGCCTCGTCAGCTGTTCCAACAGATGCATCCTTAGTGAAAAGCGTATCCAATAGGCATGGCGTTACTGACTCTTCGGATTGAGCTGACGCATCAGGGCGCTGGGCAACCCAAACACCACTATGTTCATCCACAGAGTAAAGTTTCATTAATACTGGGGCATAACGCGCAATAAACTCGACCGCTGATATTACATAGTTAGCCGACTCATTGCTAAAAAAGAAGTTAAATCCGAGTCTTACCCAACCTGGGCGATATATGCTTCTACCTTTTTGGACTAACGCTTCATGCGCTGCAGCCGTATCACTATCAATGGAAAGCAGTTCATGACCATAAGGGCCCGCGCAGGAACAGCCACCTCTAGCCTGAATACCGAATAGGTCATTCAGCATGGCAACCACGAGGTTATGGTGTATCGCCCTTTCTCCAGCAGTGACATTGAACGAGAAGATGGCCAGCCTGGGCGCATTAAGTGAGCCAAGCAGGTTTAGGTTGGCTATTTTTTGCCAGCGTGCCACCGCCATGGCCACCAACTCTTTCTCGCGCAGTTCAATGGTCTCAGTGCCAACTTTTGCTTTGATACGGAACGCCAACCCCGCGCGAATGTCGCCCAAAATATTAGGCGTACCCGCTTCCTCCCGACGCTCGACATTCTGAACATAGCGATGATGGGAGGCAGTTACATAGGATACCGTGCCGCCACCTGAAATAGATGGCTTCGCATTGCAGCACACCGCTTTGCGAATCACCAGCACGCCGGAACTTCCAGGTCCACCAACAAACTTATGAGGGGAAAGGAAGACGGCATCCAAATGATCGCCTTGGCCGCTGCCTGCCATATTGATCGCGACATAGGGCCCACTTGCCGCATAGTCGAACACAGCCAAGCCGCCATATTGGTGCGCTAACTTGGCTATCTGGGCCACGGGCGACAAAATCCCCGTTACATTCGAAGCAGCCGAAAACGCCACGACTTTAACTTCCCGCTCGGCATGTGCCTGCAATTGCTGTTCTAGTATTCCCAGATCAACAAGACCATGGCTATCCAGAGGAGTACGTACCAGATCAACATCGCACTCACGCCATACCAGGTCATTGGAGTGATGCTCATAGGGGCCAACGAAAACAACCGGTTTGGAGACCTTCGAAGTCACTTGCCCATGGGTCAACTCAAGAATGCGACAGCAACGATCTATCGCCGCGGTTGCACCAGCACCAGCAAAAATGACCGCATATTCGTCATCAGCACCTACAGACTCCGCCACAGCTTGGCGAGCAGCTTCCCGTAGCCGCGTGGTCATTTTACCGGTGTAAGAGGTTTCTGTATGCGTATTGGCATACAGAGGCAACACCTCCTCCTGCATTGCCCGCTCGACGATATCCAACGCCCTTCCCGATGCCGTGTAATCGGCATAGAGCAAGGGGCAGTCTCCAAATGGGCCGGGGATCAAGCGCCCTTCTCCAATGACCCCACTCTGTAGGCGCTCCATCCACTCACGAGAGATCGCCGAGGGGGAGCTCGGTGGTTTTCTTGACTTGTTCCATTGAGAAGCACGATGTGACATTACTGAGCTCTATTTTCGCAATCAGCCTTTTATAAAAGGCGTCATAAGATTGGTTATTACGCGTAATGACCTTGAGTAAGTAGTCGTATTCACCTGCGAGACGATTAACTTCTACGATCTCAGGAAAGTTTTTAACCGTTTCCTGAAATGTATCAAGCCAAGCTTGGTTGTGTTTATCCGTTTTAACCATCACAAACACAGTAAGACTAAGATCCAATTTCTCAGGGTTCAGTACGGCAATTCTTTTTTCTATAATTCCGTCTTTTTCCAGCTTTTGTATTCGCCGCCAACACGGCGTAACAGAGAGACCAACCCCTTCTGCAAGCTGTGCAATAGAAAGACTATCATCGCGCTGAAGCTGTTCAAGAATTTTCAAATCAAAACGATCAATAAGCAATTTATTTCCCCCACAAACATTTATAAGGAATTTTATTCTTTATAACCTTTGATCGATACGGTCAAGGGAAATAATTTTTCACCTCCAACTCTGTTGATTTCAACTAAGCATCTACTCCGGCTAAAAGGACATCCCAAAACGGTGCAAAAAAATATGCTGCACCACAAAGAACAATACATAAAAGATTAAAATCGAAACCACTATGGTGTTAAAAGCATGGGGTTAAAAGCATGGCGTTAAAAGCACACAATTGATTAAAACTCTTTGATCGATCATGAATATATACGCCCTTGAACACGCACTCTTGAACATATCGCCCTATGAAGCACACTTTCTGCGCCGACCTCAGCCGTGAACAGAATGACCCATTAGCTGGGAGCGCTGCCCATGCCGAACTCAATCTATTAATCAGTTGGCCGCGCGCAAAGTGGCTGCGCAAATTGCGCCATGCCAGCGGCATGAACGACACGCTGAAACAGACACTAGATGACATTGCCGATAGCGGCCTACGTATTAACCTGATTCAGTAACTGGGAATGGATAAACATCAGCACCAAGTATTTCTGATGCCAGAGCGGCGGCGCTTTCTAATCGCCCGCCATCACTTAGAAAACTTTTTAAGCGCTCTACAAACAGGCAACAGCTTGGCAGAGTGGGAACAGCCCCCGCTAGAAAAAGACCTACTGCTCTGCTGCACCCACGGCACAAAAGACAAATGCTGCGCCAAGTACGGCTACCAAACCTATAAGGCGCTGGCTCAAACGGTTGCTGACCACCAGCTACCGTTCGAGGTCTGGGAAAGCAGCCATCTGGGTGGCTGCCGGGGCAGCTCACAACTCCCCCCCCGCCCAACAGTATGCAGAATTAGCCGCCCTGACTCACCTAAGTACCCAACTAAGTACGGATCAGCACCAGCTAACGCTGCTGGACGATAGCGGCAGTGAGCAAGAACGCCTGATACGCTGGCAGTGGCAACGGGGCAACACTCAAGGCCAACTCAGCGTGCGCTGCTAAGCCGTCACCATCATGCGAATTGACACTTGCACCGACCTTGAGAAAGGGCCCATGGAAAGTACCGTTTGGCATATTACTCAGATGTCATAGCCGCTTTTTCCATCAAATACTCTGCAACCGCCTGATAGGCGGGGAGTGAGGTAGGGTCATTAGCCGCATTTCCTGCCACCGGGTGCGATGCAAAACGCACAATGACCATCTCAGCGGTGGGGTCAATATAAATGGTTTGTCCATGCACCCCTCTTGCGGCAAAGGCGCCATGCTCGTTATGCAGAGACCACCACATGCCGCGGTAGCTACCGCCCGGTAAATAACGGTATCCCGCGGCGTCAAACGCTTGCCTGTCGCCGCCTTCCCGAATGCGCTCAACGGCTGCGGCAGGAAATAGCCGCTCACCATTCATTACGCCTTTATTAAGCACCAACTGGCCGACTCTGGCCAAATCCCGAAGGCCAGCGCTCAAACCGCCCCCTGCGAACGGCGTACCAATAGAGTCCACGGTAAAGTAAGCATCCTGCTCCATGCCTAACCGCTGCCAAAGACGCGATGACAACAGTGACGCCACCGATTCACCCGTCGTGCGCGCGATCACCCAGCCAAGTGCATCGGTATTAATCGTTTTATAGCCAAAGACCTGCCCATGCTCCCCTTCCGGTTGTACCGTTGCGAGATACTCATAATAAGTACGCGGCCCAGTGTAATCGTCTGGCTTGGGGAGCGGGCTTGCCGCTGCATTGTAGGCCCAGACCTCAGCGTTGGGGTCACTGTAATCTTCGCTGTAAGCAAGGCCTGTGGTCATCTCAAGCAGTTGCTTCACCGTGGCATTACCAAAAGCACTGTCGGCAAGTTCCGGTAAAATATCACCCACCAGCGCTTGCTCATCCAGCACGCCTTCTGCCACCAGAATTTCACCTAGCAAGCCGGTCATGGATTTAGTCACCGACATAGCGCCGTGCTGGCCCGTTTCATCCAAACAGCCTGAGTAAGTCTCATACACCACCTGGCCTTGGTGAAGAATCAGCAGACCATCGGTGTAGTTTTCATTCAGCGACGCCTGCCACGACATAGGCTCACTAGCGTCAATCGGAGTGAAGGTGACAGCGTTTATCGCGTCATCTAATGCATAGGGCAAAGGAGCAGGTGCGCCCAACCCACGGCTGACCTGCTTAGTAGGCAACAGCTCGCGAAAGTGGCACACCGTCCAGCGCATTTTGGGGAAACTAAAGTAGTTGGAGTCTGGCTGGCCAATCAACTGCTCCGGTGCAGGTGGGAAGCCCTGCATCCAGCCTAACTGGTTCGGGTCAGAAGCTTCAGCACTTAATACCGAGGTACTCGCCTGCGGAGCAGCCGCATGAACCATTGAGCTAAGCAGCAAAGCGGGAAACGCAAGCGGCAACATCACACTAAAACGGCGATAAAATCGTGTCATAAAAGCGACTCCCAGACGTACAACACCACATGAGCGTAACGTTTGAGTCTAGTGAATTCTAATAGAATGGATAGCTAAACGAGTTCAACGTTCTTTATGCTTACATTGCCAGTGCTTATTGTTCATATCATAGCTAAATACTTGGTATTGATGTCGACCGCTTTTCTTTGCACGGTACATAGCGGTGTCGGCATTCTCGAGCAAACTATGTTCATTTGCCCCATGATCGGGATAGAGGCTGATCCCGATACTGACACTAATGCCTAGTTTATAGTGACCAATACAGCATGGCATCGCTAATGCCCGAAGGATTTTTTCTGCCACTCTGGCAGCATCACTCAGTTTTTCAATTTCACTAAGCAGTACTATAAACTCATCTCCACCCTGTCGGGACATGGAGTCTGTAGCGCGTACACATTCACTGAGACAGTTAGCGACGAACTGCAACAAGCTGTCGCCAACAGTATGGCCAAGTGAATCATTGATGAACTTAAAGTTATCGATATCTAAATATAACAGTGCAACATAATGGTCGTGCCGTTTTGCTAGACGGATAGCGCGAGCAAAGTGTTCTGCAAATAGAAAACGATTAGGCAGCTTGGTTAGCGCATCATAGTGAGCCTGATAGGCTAGTTGCTCAGCGCGCGTTAAAGAGTGCTTGGCATCATGAAATACAATCACCGCCCCTACCGTAACACCATGGCTATCATGAATAGGAGCCGCCGAATCTTCTATCTCTAGTTGACTACCATCCTGGCGAATCAACACGCAGTCCAGAGCCAACCCTACCGTGCGATTTTCTTCTATTGCTCTTAGCGCTGGGTTAGGCGCGGGCTCGTAAGTTTGGATATGCACGAGCTTCAAGACCTGATCAATTGGCTTACCAAGCGCCTCTGCACTCGTCCAGCCGGTCAATGCTTCAGCAACGCGGTTCAGATAGGTAACCCTGGCGCTCAAATCGGTCGTCAAAACAGCATCACCGATTGAATTTAGTGTTGCTTTAGCCCACCCCCTTTCTACTTGCAGGGCATTCTCGACACTCCGCAATCGCTCGTCGGCACCTTGCTCGGCATCGTCTTCTGTCATCTGGGTATTATTGTTTTGGTGACCACCGTACAGCATGACGTTTTTATCCATGTGTAGCCGTGTCCAAGGGTAAGGTCGGCGCTGCATTCCTTGCAGCGCACAGTGCAACATCCTGTTCAGGCATATCCCTTGCCTCACTGATAGTGACATTAGGCGGTAGATTGACAACTCACTGTGCGTTAGCGAACACAAGCAGCAAGTTATTTAAATTAAAATTGGCGACTCCCAAGCCGACAAATCAGTCCTATGTGCGATAGCGTACAGAGATTGCCTCAAGGCACTCTATACTTGAAAGGAGAATGTCTATCGGCTGGAGGGCGCACATCCACAAGGGCTCCCTTGTAGAAGCGGCGGCTGAAGAAAGCTGCATCTAAGCTTAAGATAATGAGGATATTCAATGCTTGAACCGAATAATTTCAAGCAAAATGCGTTGCTTGGTTTACTTCCCCAAAATGATCTCACGAATCTGCTGCCTCACCTTGAAAAAGTGACATTGACATTGGGTCAATCACTTAGTGAACTTGGTCGGCAAATGAGTCATGTCTACTTTCCGCTGGATTCCATCGTCTCGCTACTCTGCGTGATGGAGAACGGCGCCTCGACGGAGATCGCTATAGTCGGCTACGAGGGTATTGTAGGCGTCTCGCTCTTTATGGGAGGTGAAACCACCCCTAGCCGAGAGATCGTACAGAGCGCAGGACATGCTTATCGGCTTAAGGGACAACTGCTCAAAAACGAATTCTACCGCGCCGGTGCCATGCAGAGACTACTGCTTCGCTATACCCAAGCCTTACTGACCCAGATGGCGCAGACAGCGGTATGCAACCGCCACCACAGTGTCGACCAACAGCTATGCCGCTGGCTGTTGCTCAGCCTTGATCGGCTGCCGGGAAATGAACTGGTGATGACCCAGGAATTAATTGCCAATATGTTAGGCGTGCGTCGCGAGGGAGTCACCGAGTCAGCGGGTAAACTTCAAAAGGCCGGTTTGATTTCTTACAACCGAGGGCGCATTAAAGTAATCGACCGCCCTGGGCTGGAAGCACGGGTCTGCGAGTGCTACTCAGTGGTCAAACGCGAGTATGATCGGCTGCTCAACCACCATCACGTTATGTGAGCAACATAAGCGAAGCCGCTAACATAATGCCAAAAGCACCAACACGCTATGTACGCTAGCGTGCCGACGCTTGATTCAACCAATGTTAATATGTGGAGGTACCATTAAAAAAAGATGGTGCGTCTGCAGCCGACATCAAAATGATCGCGATCTTCATTATGCCGTTTGCCAGGTTCTTTCAACCGGAGAGGCACATGACGTCTATTTTTCACGCTGCCGATGCCAACTATCTTCTTGCTGATCTGCCTACTGCTGAGCAAGACGCTTTTATGGCCAGTTGCGAGACTGTGTCGCTTACGTTTGGCGAAGAACTTCACCATCCTACCGATACAGTCACCCACGCCTACTTCCCCATCACCAGTTTCACAGATCGTCATTCTTCATGGGGATAGCCGCCTTGAAGTCGCGATGGCAGGACGTGAAGGCATGCTTGGTCTCTCACTGATGCTCGGTATCGAAGAAGCGCCACTGCTCGCAGTTGTTCAGGGAGCCGGGGTAGCGCTGCGTATCAACACTGCTAGCTTTCAACGGCTCTTGCTAGAGTGCCCGGTACTGCATCTGCGGCTAAAACGGTACCTTTACGTCGTCATTAATCAGCTAGCAAACTCAGCGGCCTGCATCCATTTTCATCGGATTGAGGAACGCCTTGCCCGCTGGCTGCTAATGACCCAAGACCGCGCCAAATCAGATAGATTGCAGCTAACCCACGAGTTCTTGGCCATGATGCTAGGCGTTCGACGAGCAGGGATTACGTTGGCGGCAATTGCCCTGCAAACACGCGGCCTAATTCGCTACCACCGTGGTGAAATCATCATCATGGACCGCCCCGGCCTGATCGCAGCGTCTTGCACTTGCTATAGCGAAGATTGTGCGCTGTATGCCCGAGTGCTGACACCACACAGCTAACGGAGCAGTGGTGGAAAACCACGCGTTACCAGCGGTATCTCAAGCTGCCAATGACACTGCGAGACTCGCCGTAGTAGCACCAATATTCACAACTCGCCACGTACTCTTTATCGGTGAGATTATTGACGTTCAATTGAGCCTGCCAACCATCAGCAAACTCGTAGCCCACCATCGCATCGACCAGCGTGTAGCTACCCACGGCAGTGTTATCTGACACACTGGTGTCTATCGTGCTCCCCACATAACGCACACCTCCACCTAAGGTAACGCCATTCAATGCACCGCCGGTAAAGGCATAGTCCAACCAGGTTGACGCCTGATGGCGCGGTATCAAGGGCGCCCGCTGATCATCTTCAAGGCGTGAATCGGTATAGGTATAAGCCGCCGTCACTTTTAAGTCATCCGTTAGGTAACCAACCCCTTCCAACTCAAAGCCCTGAGAGGTCCGCTCACCTTCTTGTACCTGGAAGCCGCTGGGCGAGTTGATCAGCGTATTGCTCTCTTGCAGGTCAAATACTGCGGCCGTGACATAGCCGTCCCAGCCAAAGGGCGCGACTTTGACCCCAGCTTCCCACTGGCGACCTTCGCGGGGCTCGTAAAGATCACCATCGCTGTCCACTCGACCTAACGGGTCAAAAGATTCGGTATAACTGATATAGGGGTTAACACCGTTTTCCCCTAAATACATCGCACCACCGGACCAGGATACTTGGTCATCGTCTGAGCGTTGCGTTGTTCCCGCGGTAACATTCCTATTTTCGGTGTCCGCCTGATCAAAGCGAACCCCACCCAAAAGCACCCAACGGTCATCAATACGCAGCTGGTTTTGGGCGTACAAGCCGGTTTGCTCTTTATCAATTTCTCGGGTTACCAAATCATCCGCCCCTACGGGCGTAAAGTTGCCGTAGGTGGGGTTGAAGATATCGATAGGATCGCCGAAGGGAAACGGATCAGCTTCTTGGCCACTCACCCCAAGGTTCTGATAATCCGCCCCCAGCAGCAGGGTATTTTCTGTACGATCGGTGTACCAAGTGCCCATCATACGGTTATCAACCGTCAAACTATCAATGGTGCCATCGCGATACACATGCCCGCGTGCCGCCTGACGTTCATCAGCCATAAAGAAAGCGTACGTACTACGCAGCTCTAAATCCAGCTCGCTGTAGCGTAAATCCTGCTCGAAGCGCCACGTATCATTAAGCTGATGGCGTAGTTCATAGCCTAACGCCCACTGGGTACGGTTATCCTTATCGTAACCCGGCTCACTCAGGTTGGTTTGGGGGTCGACACGGCCAAAGGGAGTGTCTTGAACCGTACCATAGGGCAGCTTGAAGGAGTTGACTGGAACACCGTCATCTTTCTGCACACTGGCCAAAAAAGTAACCGTTGTATCGTCGCTAACATCCACCGCCAAACTCGGCGCAAAGTAGTAACGCTCGTTGTTAGTCGCGTTCAAATCACCATCACGCTCTTTATAAAGGCCGACCAAACGGTAACGAACATTGTCACTCTCGCCTACCGGGCCACTGGTATCAATGCCCACTTGGCGATGATCGCGATTGCCAAACTGTACATTCACCTCGCCCTGAGGCGTTTCTGTTGGGCGCTTGCTAACCGCATTAATCAAGCCTCCAGGAGGCGCTTCGCCGTAAAGAATAGAGGATGGGCCTTTGAACACATCCACCCGCTCCAAGCCAAATGGCTCCGGCAGCCACTGGTAAAACCCTTCGCGATAGATCCGCAGGCCATCTTGGTAAGTGGACTGATCAAACCCACGCACCTTGAACCAATCAGTGTTGTTATCACTGCCGAAATGCCCCGAAAGCACGCCTGCACGATAACGGAAAGTTTCATCTAATTGCTGGACGTTGCGGGCTTCCAACTCCTCACGATCAACGCTGGATACAGGGCGCGGCGTTTCCACCAGCGGCGTATCCACTTTCAAGGCAGTTGCGGTTACCACAACAGGATCGTTAGCAACTCGCTCCTCTTGAGCAAGCGCCGCCAAAGGCGCAACGCTAAGCATTCCACCAAGCGACACCACCAACGAGCGGCGAACCGCCGCAGTCAGCGGCGCAACAGAAAACGACATGGACGTAGGGAGCATAGGAAGGTCTCACAGGCATGAGGAGAAGCATCGTTATAATAAAGCGAATGATACGGATTTTTATTCGCATGAACAATAACAGCAACGACGCTAACCTGAGAATGGAGGCTTGAAAATAGCGGCTAGCCTGGAGAGGAGAGATTTGGAGGTAGTAAAAAATAGGCACGGCAAAGAAATCGCTAGACGGCAAGGCCTGCGATGTTTGAGAAAAAGCTATAAAGGGAACAAGATAGAAATGGTGGGCCCAGTAGGACTTGAACCTACGACCAAGGGATTATGAGTCCCCTGCTCTAACCAACTGAGCTATAGGCCCGTAAAGCGTGCATATAATAGCGAATGTGTTCGGGCGAGGCTACCCCTTACGGTGCTATCTTGTGGTGATAGCAGCAATTTTTTAGGGGCACTTATTGAAAAGCGTGAGGTCTGGTAGTGAGTTCCGAAATGCGGAGACGTGCTGTGAAAGCTTTGATTGCTCTTATCCCGCTATTGTTGGCGGTGCCGGTTCATGCGGATTGGCAGCTAGATCCTGGTCAGTCGCGGGTGCAGGCGTCTATTACTCAATTAGATGGCAGTGCCCCGCAAACCCATCACCATCAGGTGAATAATTTGCAGGGTGATATCTCTGCCGATGGCACCCTGCGCCTGCCGTTGCGTTTGAGCCAAACGGATTTGCTGACTCGCTTTGGTGATTTGCCGCCGTGGGTGGGCTTACTGGCCAATACCACGCTAGTCACACTGGTCGCGCAAATGCCGCCAGAGCGGTTAGATGGCTTGGATATTGGTGAATCCATGGTAGAAACGCTTACCTTTCGGGTACAAACCGACCTGATTAATCAGGAAGAGTCGGTGCCGCTGCGCTTTACCCGCGAAGGACTGAACGAGGTGCGCGTTACCCATGCTGAACCGATGGCGATGGATGGCCGCGCGCTGATGGCCAACAGCACGGTGCGAACCGTGCTGTCGTTGCTGGGCTATCAGGAGATTGACGAGCATGTACCGGTCACCTTGAATGCCCTGCTGGTGAACCGCTAACGCGCCGTAAGGCGCGTTCAGTGGCTGAGTGTTTCCACATCGCCTGCCTGGGCAGCGCCAGTTTGTACTCGCCACTGGGCAGCATAGTGGCCATCAGCCACCAACAAGCTTGAGTGGTTACCACGCTCAGCAACGCGTCCTTTTTCGATCACCACGATTTCATCGGCATGCACAATAGTCGAAAGCCGATGGGCAATCATAATCACCGTACGGCCATGGGCGATGCGCTTCAGTGAACGCTGAATGGCAGCTTCAGTTTCGTTATCCACCGCGCTAGTGGCTTCATCCAGCACCAGAATCGGCGGATCTTTAAGCAGCGCCCTGGCCAGCGAAAGCCGCTGACGTTGGCCGCCAGAGAGTAATACTCCTCGCTCGCCAACCGGGGTTTCCAACCCTTGGGGCAGCGTTTCAATAAAACTCCAGGCTTCGGCGGTTTTCGCGGCGTCAATAATCGCGGCCTCCGAGGCATCGGGTTTGCCGTAAGCAATATTGTCGCGAATGCTGCCTTCAAACAGGTACACATCCTGACTCACCAACCCTATCGCTTGGCGCAGCGAGTGCATGCTGACCTCTGTGATCGGCTGACCGTCGACCAGTACGCGGCCGCTGACTGGGTCGTAAAAGCGCAGCAGCAATTTGATCAGGGTCGATTTACCGGAACCGGTAGCGCCTACCAGCGCTAGGGTGTTGCCTGCAGGCACGTGGAGATCAACGCCATTCACCCCTACTTGGCTAGCGGCGTAGTGGAAGCTCACGGCTTCGAACCGCACCTCGCCTTTCACAGGCGCAGTGAGAGGCGTTGTACTTTCATCTTTAACCGTAATTGGCACTTCCAGTAGGTCAAGAATCCGCTTAGTACTGGCCATCGCGCGCTCGAACAGGTCGATCACTTGGGCAAGGCCGGTGAGCGGCCACAGCAAGCGCTGGGTAAGGAAAACCAGGACGCCATAAGCGCCTACATTCAGGCTGCCGTCCAGCGCCATCATGCCGCCGACGGTAAAGGTGGCGAGAAAGCCCGCCAAAATTGCCATACGGATCACGGGTATAAACGCGGAGCTGACCTTTATCGCCCGGCGATTGGCTTCTAAATAGGCTTCGCTGGCATCACGGAGGCGCTCGGCTTCCCGTGCTTCACTGGTAAAGCTTTTGATGGTGGCAATGCCGCTTAGGTTGTTGGAAAGGCGGCTGGCAAGATCACCCACCTTTTCACGCACATCGCTATACAGCGGCCCGGCTTTGCGTTGGAAGAAGAAAGCGCCCCAGATAATCAGCGGAATCGGCGTGAACGCCAGTAGCGCAATCAGCGGTGACAGTACAAAGAACACGGCGCCTACCGCGATTACCGTCACACCAACTTGAATCAGTGCGTTAGCTCCGCCGTCCAGGAAGCGCTCCAGCTGGTTCACGTCGTCGTTCATGGTGGCGACGAGCTGGCCGGAGCTTTTAGATTCGAAAAACGCCATATCCAGGCGCTGGGCATGCTCGTAGGTGTCCTGGCGCATATCGGCCTGTAGCCGCTGGGCAAGGTTGCGCCAGAGGATTTGGAACAGATACTCGAACAGCGACTCCCCCGCCCAGATAAAGAACGTCAGCACCGCCAGAATGGTGATTTGTTGATGAGGTGTTTCAAACCCCAGCCGCGCGACAAAGCTGTTTTCCTGATTCACCACCACATCAATCGCCACACCGATCAGAATTTCCGGAGCGATATCAAATAGTTTATTAATAATGGAACAGGCGGTGGCCGCGGCAATCCGCCGCCGATAACCTTTGGCATAGCGCAGCAGTCGCACGAGCGCTTGAAAGCTTTGGTTTGAAGACGTCGCTTGAGCGCGAGGTGGTGAAGAAGCCACATCGGTTCCTTTTAGAAGTTATTGAGAGAATGTAGAGAGAACGAGAACTATGGGCTGAAGTTACTGAGTGGCGCTTATGCCAGCTGAGCCACGCGGCGCACGTTAGCCAGCAAGGGGCTGCCGGTATCCGGATCAAGCAGCAGCGTACAGTCTACCTGGTAAAGCTCGCGCACTAGCTCGGGCGTCACCACCTCAGCGGGTGCTCCCTGAGCAATAATCTGGCCATCACGCATCGCAATCAGGTTGTCTGAATAACGACAAGCACTGGCGAGGTCGTGCAATACCATCACCACCGTGCGGCCATGGCAAGCCAAGTGGCGCACTAGCTCAAACACTTCAATCTGATGGCCTAAGTCTAGCGCAGAGGTGGGTTCATCTAAAAGCAGAAGCGGCGTTTGCTGGGCAATGGTCATGGCGATCCAGGCACGCTGGCGTTGGCCGCCGGAAAGCGCTTCTAGCGGCCGATCGGCGAGGTCTTCCAAACCAGCAGCGTCGAGCGCGTACTGCACCACGCGCTGGTCTTCCGCCGACCACTGGCGTAGCCAGCCTTGGTGAGGCTGGCGGCCAAAGCGAATCAATTCAGTGACGGTTAAGCCTTCTGGAGCCACCGCCTCTTGGGGCAGCAACGCTAGCTGAGTAGCTAACTGACGCGCGGGCAGGCGTTGAATATCCTGGCTATCCAGCAGTACCGCACCGCTATCTGGTTTGTGCAAACGAGCAAGGCCGGAAAGTAGCGTTGATTTGCCGCAGCCGTTAGGGCCAACAATGGCGGTGACCTGCCCGCTTGGCAGGCTAATGTCCAGGTTTTCAATCACTCGGCGCTGGCCGTAGCTCATGCACAACGCATTGGTGGCAAGCGTTGGTGAAACAGGCGCTGGTGAAACTTGTCCTGGTGAAACTTGTTCTGGTGAAAGAGATGAGTTGTTCATGGGCGGCTCCGTTGTGGGCGCATTAATATCCATAGCAGCCAGGGCCCGCCAACCACCGCGGTGACAATACCAACGGGAATTTCAATCGGCGCCAAGAGGGTGCGCCCGGCAAGGTCGGCCAACAACATCACCAGAGCACCTGCTAAGGTGGCGGCTAGAATCGGCACATGTCGAGCGCTGGAGAGTGAGCGGGCAATCTCTGGGCCAATCAGCGCGACCATGCCCACAGGCCCCGCCACAGCAACCGCAAAGGCAGTAAGCACAACGGAAAGCATCAGGATCTGTAGCCTGCGGGCTTTAACACGAAGTCCTAGGCCGCTGGCGGTGGCATCTTTAAAGCGCAGCAGCGTCAGTGAACGCGCCAGCGCCAAGGCGGCAATAATCCCCAATGCCAAGCCAATTCCCAACAGTTGTACTGCGCCGCCGGGGCGGGCATTGAGTGATCCTACCGTCCACGGGTAGGCGGCATTAGCGGTGTCAATCGCTACCCGCGCCAGCATTAATTGAGTGACAGCACCAAACACCGCTCCCACGCCAATGCCCGCGACAATAAACCGATAACCCTGAGTACCACTGCCTGCCGCGAGGCCAAAGGTCAGCACAGCGGCGGTCGTTGCCCCAGCCAATGCCATCGCGGGCGGCGCAATAGACACGCTCATGCCTACAATAGAGGCCACCGCAAACGCCGTTGCGCCATTATCAATACCGATAATGCCGGGCGTGGCTAGGCGATTGCGTGCCAGGGTTTGCATCAAAATACCTGAAAGTGCGAACGCCGCTCCGGTAAAGCAAGCAGCGGCCAAACGAGGCAAACGCAGCTCCTGAACCATAAAGGCCGTCATCATGTCGCCCTTACCTAACACGGCAGGAATAACCGCACTGGGCGCCAGCGGTACGCTACCTAAGCTTAGATAGAGCAGGCAAGATGCCAGCAATGCCATCAACAAACCAATATTGACGGCTAGCGCGCGCTTTTCGAGCAGGAAACTATAGCCCCAACGGGGTAGCGCAATATGCCAGTAGCCTTCCGGCGCTGGCACGCTATCGGCATGCTCTGCGGCATGGATTGGAACATTGTTTAAAACATGGCTGGGAGTGACAACATCCGTTAAAGGCGGATGATTCGCCATTATTTTCATATCAACACATCACCAAGATGACACCGCGACGCCTGGGCGGCAGGGTGTTAAAAAAAGCGTTACAGCATGGGTAACCGTTTAGCACGCACCACGGCAATCAATACCGGCGCGCCACATAGCGCGGTAAGCACCCCCAATGGCAGCTCGGAAGGTGCGACGGCAACACGCGAGATAATATCCGCCATAAGCACAATCAATGGGCCTATCGGCAGGCAAAACCACAGCGTGCGGCGAATATCGGGCCCGGCAAACGCACGCGCTACAAATGGCACCACCAGCCCTACAAAGGCGATCGGCCCGGCAATCGCAGTTGCCGCGCCAACCAGCAGTGCCACGCAACCTACGGCTACCCAGCGGATCAGTGTGGGGTGATGCCCCAAGCCACTCGCCGCTCGCTCGCCTAACGCCAGCGCCGCCAGTGGCCGCGCCATGAGAACCACCGCGATGGCAGCAACTAGTAAGCTCGGCAACACCGCCACAAGATCATCCAGCCGTCTTCCTGCAAGGCTGCCTACCACCCAAAAACGAATCTCATCAGCGGCGCGCTGGTCGTACAGCAGCATTAATGAGGTGAGCGAGCCTAATAACCCAGAAAATGCCGCCCCCGCCAACACTAAACGCACCGGGTCATTTCCCACTCCGCGAAAACGCGCCACGCTAAGGACACACACACAGCCGATCAGTGCTCCTAACTGGGCAACCGAAATGCGTAGCGTAGCAGCGCTAGCCCCTAGTACCAGAGCCAGTGCTACTGCAAAGGCCGCCCCTGCGCTTACCCCCAGCAGACCCGGCTCGGCGAGCGGGTTGCGGGAAATGGCTTGTAGCAGCGCCCCGGCAACGCCCAACGCAATACCCACCACAATGCCAATTAAGGTACGCGGAGCGCGAAGCTCCCAGACGATAAACTGCGCTTCGCTGTCGCTGGCACTCTGCAGCAATCCCAGCACTCGGCGTGGCCCCACCTCACCTGCCCCAATCAGTAAACTAACGACGCTCACCGCCACAAGGGCGGTGAGCAGAATAAGCATCCATGTACGGGGAGCATAGCGCCGACTGGCGCTGCCCATTGCGCTAGGTAGTGATGTCACGGCAACAATGCGTTCTCAATATCGTCCAGAATGGCTTGAGCGGCCAGCGGTCCGTTGGCACTGCTCCACAGTTGGCCATTCACCGGCACGACCTGATCTTGTTTAACTACGTTCAAACGTGTGAAGGCGGAGCTTTGCTTGGCGGCATCTAACGCCGCTTGGCCATCGGCGTTAAGCGTAGCCAGGAACAGCCAATCGCCGTCCACTTGGGAAAGATTTTCAAGACTGAGTATATCGCTATGGGGGTGACCTTCAGCAACCAGACCCGCATCCTGAACCTCTACCCCCACTTTCGCCAATAGGCCAGTGGCGATCAGCTCTTTGGACATCACCATCGGGCCATTGGGCATCCAGCGAGCCAGCACAGCAGTGCCACCTGCGTTCGCATCATCAATCGCAGCGGCCAATTCGCTAATACGCTGATCGACGGCCGCAATAGCATCGTCGATTTCCGCTTCACGATTGAGCGCCTGTCCATAAAGCCGCGCTTCTGCTTCCCAGCTATCAGGCGCTAACGGCTGAGCGTGCGGCACTACAGTAGGCGCGATGCGCGATAGCAACTGGTACTGCTCTTCCGGTAGCTGGGCGGCGGCCAGAATTAAATCGGGCTGTTGGGCCAGAACCGCTTCAATATTAATCTCACGTACAACGCCGACAATCTCAGGACGCTCGCCATTTAGGTGGGCTTCTACATACTCAGCAACGTTATCACCACCGCGGGTAGTGACCGCGCCAACGGGTGTCACGCCAGCAGCCAAAGCAGCATCTAACGCACCCTCATACAGAGTAACAACACGCTCTGGCGCATCACTAACGTCAACGTCTCCGTATGCGGTATCCAGCGTGCGCGCCTGAGCAACGCTTGCCAACGATCCACCTACCAATAACCCGCCTACCACAATACCTACAAGTCCGTTGCGCAGCGATGAGTAACCCATAAGTAACGCTCCTGAGTGTCTGTGGCAGTGATAATAACGATTCTCAAAAGCACTTGCATCATTATTCCAACGAATCGAACGTTCCAGTTACTGCAACACCCGCTTAATTAGCCGCCTAACAAGCTAATAGAGGTATATTTTTTCCATAACGCTGTTCGGCATTAAGCAACACGATGTTCGATGAAACAAACTCGCATATGGGAACTTTTCTTCTTAGAATCACCACCTCGATTGATAACAGTTTTCATTAGCAAACAAGTTTTATCTCAGGGGATCACCATGCCACGCTTCACTCGCACCGCGTTAGCCAGCGCCGTCGCTCTTAGCGTCTCCGCCACCGCGGCCTTAGCTCAAGAATCAGAACAACTAGACAATATTGTTGTATCTGCAAGTGGTTTTGAGCAGGCACTGGTGGATGCCCCTGCCAGTATTTCCGTCGTTTCTCGTGAGGAACTGGAGCGCAAGCGCATTACCAGCGTGGCTGATGCGTTACGTGACGTAGAAGGTGTTGATGTTGGTGGGTCTGTCGGCAAAACCGGGGGCCGCAATATCAGTATTCGTGGGATGCCTAGCGACTATACATTGATTCTTATTGACGGCCGTCGGCAGAACGCGGCTGGCAGCGTCACGCCTAACGGGTTTGGCGAAACGTCTACTAGCTTCTTCCCGCCTGTCTCCAGTATTGAACGTATCGAAGTCATTCGTGGCCCAATGTCGACGCTATATGGCTCTGACGCCATGGGCGGGGTAATCAACATCATCACTCGTCGAGTAGACCGCGAGTGGGTTGGTTCCGTAGGCGTTGAAAACACATTTAATGAAGATCGTGATTTCGGTGATCGCCGCGAAATAAACCTGTACACCAGCGGTCCGCTTATTCAAGACACGCTAGGCATTCAGGTGCGTGGTCGCTTATACGAGCGGGATGCATCAGAGCTTACTTACACTGACGGCAACGGCAACCCCATTGACGTTAGCCAGCGCGGCCCCAGCCCCGTTGAAGGCGATACCTATAACCTGGGCGGCAAGTTAACCTGGACACCCAATGCCGATCACGACCTTTGGGTGGATGGTGAAGTTAATCGACAGCGTTATAACAATGACGAATGCCAGCTTGGTACTTTAGATGGCCGCACCCGTAGCTGCGCGCCAGATCCTGGCGCCGCCAATGGCTACGCCGACGAGTTGCGCTTTGAGCGTCAGCAGGTTGCTATTGGTCACACTGGCCGCTTTGCATCAGGCACGCTCGAATCCAGTTTGATGCGCAACACCACAGAAACTAAAGGCCGCACGATTCCTGGTGAAAATGGCGTTGCCTATGACGGCTTCCCTGGCATCGTGGGCGGCGCGCCTCGCGAGCTAGAAACCACCAATACAGTGTTAGACAGCAAATATGTTATGCCGCTAGGCGACCACATGACCACGGTGGGTTTGCAGTGGTGGGATGCTAAGCTCGATGATGGGTTAGCAAATGAGACCTTTGAGCAAACTACGTGGTCACTCTTTGCAGAAGATGAGTGGATGCTACGTGACGATTTGGCGCTAACGCTTGGCGGCCGCTACGATCATCATGATGCCTTTGGCAGCCAGTTCAGCCCACGTAGCTATTTGGTGTGGAACACGACGCCAAACTGGACACTGAAAGGCGGCGTCAGCCGAGGCTACAAAACGCCCTCGCTGAATGACCTGCATGCGGGAATCAACGGCGTCACCGGTCAGGGCACCATACTCACTATCGGCAACCCAAACCTTGAACCGGAAACCAGCACCAGCAGTGAAATTAGTGCACATTACGATAGCCTGGCAGGTTTCACCGCTAGCGCCACGCTGTTCTATAACGAGTTTGACGACAAAATAGCCAGCGGCAACGACATTGTTGTTGAGAACAACCCGCTCGTACCCGACGGTGTCTATAGCCAAGACGTCAATATCGATGAAGCCGTTACCCAGGGTGTCGAGCTTTCTACCAGCTATCAGTTCACGCCAGATTGGCGCTTATCGGCCAACTACACTTACACCGATAGCGAACAGAAGAGCGGTAACAACCGTGGCGAACCGCTGACCGATACCCCGGAGCATGCATTCAATGCCACGCTGCGCTGGCAAGCCACGCCTCAGTTGGACACGTGGCTTTCCGCCGAGTACCGCAGCGAACGTTACCGTAACCGTGAAAGCGTTAGGGGCGCACCCTCTTTCGACGACCTAGGCGACTTCAAAGCCTATTCACTGTTCCACTTAGGCGGCAGCTACGCATTTACCGAGCAATTTAACGTGAGTGCCACCATCTACAACTTGTTCGATAAAGACTTCGTCGATTATCGCGCTTATGGTGACGGCACTAGCTTTGGCAATGTGTATGCCAACAGCGAAGAGGGACGTCGACTGTGGCTCTCTGCACGCTACGAGTTCTAAACACTACTAGCTAGAAGGTTCTGTTTACTGTTTCAATGCTGACTTACTGCCCTGGCCATGCGCCAGGGCTTTTTTACGCCCGCTTAACAGCGAATTCGATGTTTATTAGGGAACTGTCTGTCATGACCGCGCACCCGCTCGTCCGCTATCTTGCCTTGGTTCTACTGTTGCTCTGCGGCCTTATGCTCTCTAGCGCTTCCTTCGCGCAATCAGCTCCCAGGGTTGAGCTAGCGCCCGTAAACCGCGAGCCAATTTATACCGAAACAAACCTGGTCGGCACCGTAAACTCCCTGGAAGATGCCCTACTCTCAGCATCAGTAGCAGGGCTTATTATTCGGGTAGCGGTTAATCCTGGCGACCACGTCGCCAAGGGAGACACGCTAATCGCGCTAGATGACGACCTGGCTCGTTTTGACGTAGCAGCGGCGGTTGCCGCAGAGCAGGAGGCCCAGGCCACACTAGCGGAAGCAGAACGACTACTGCGGGAAGCGGAATCGGTGGGCGTGGGGCGTAACATCGCGGCGACTGAAGCTAGTGCTCGTCGTAGTGCCGTTAACGTGGCCCGCGCCGCACGCTCGCGTTTAACGGCGGAGCAAGCGCGCTTAAACGCCCTTCTGGCTCGCCATGCAATTAACGCCCCTTTTGATGGTGTCGTCAGCGCTCGCAGCGTCAATCTCGGTGAGTGGGTCACGCCAGGAGATAGCGTTGCGCGACTCGTTAACCTTGATGAGCTGCGCGCTGATTTTCAGGTGCCCGAAGCCTTTTATGCCGCCGTTCAAGACGAAGCGTTGATCAGCCTGCGCGTGGGCCAACAAACCTACGAGACAACTATCGCCACCATGGTGCCGATCAGTGACCCCAGTGCCCGCACATTTCTATTACGCGCCCATGTGCCCGAAGCAGCTTCGCTGTATCCAGGTAATGCAGTGGATGCCGTGCTGCGGGCGTCGACCGGCAGCGATGGGCTGACGGTTCCCCGCGATGCGCTAAGCCGCTACCCAGACGGGCGAGTCACCGTATGGGTGGCCACCCCTAATGAAGACAACACTTATCAGGTTACTGAACAGCGTGTGCAGTTGGGCATTAACTTTGCCGATCGCGTGGAAATTGTCGAGGGCCTCGCTGGTGATGAGCAGGTGGTCATTCGGGGTAATGAATCGCTGGTCGAAGGTGTCAGCGTTGAGGATATCGCAGCGGGGAGCGAGTAATGTTTGCAGCCCTACTGCGCCAGCAAACGCTGGTCACTGTTATCGCGCTAATCTTCCTGCTGCTGGGCATTGCCGCCACGCTGCGCATCCCCGTTCAGATGATTCCCGACATTGAAGCCCGCACAATAACGGTCGAGACGCGCTGGGCGGGAGCGACACCTCAGGATATCGAAAAAGAGATCCTCATTGAGCAGGAGCAGTACCTGCGCAATGTGCCAAATCTTACCCGCATGACGGCGATGGCCGAAAGCGGCAGCGCTGAAATTGAGCTTGAATTCCCGTTTAGCGTGGATATGACGGCTGCGCTAATTCAAGTCAATAACGCGCTCAGCCAAGTATCGTCATATCCCACCAATGTGGACCAGCCACGGATTGTTTCTGCCGCCTTTTCGACAGACGCGTTTTTGCGCTTTCACGTGGGTACGCTGCCCGGCAACCCTAAGGCGTTAGATATCCAACTGATGAGCGACTTTATCGACGACCGTGTGCGACCTCGCATGGAAAGCGTTAAAGGCGTGTCCGAAGTCGGCGTCAATGGCGGCGCTCAGCGGCAGCTACAAATTTTGCTCGACCCGGGCGCGCTGGCCCAGCGCGGGATTTCACTTACCGAGTTACGCGATGCCATCACCCAACGTAACCGGGATATTTCTGGGGGCGAACTAGAAGCCGGTAAACGTCGCTATCTGATACGCACACTGGGTCGCTTTGATGATGCTGAAGACTTGGCGCAGCTGGTTATCGCTCGTCAAGGCGATAGCATCGTGCGGCTTGCCGACGTTGCCGAGGTCCGCCAGGGACAGTCTCGCTTAAGCCAGCTATCGTTTTATAACGGCCAACCGGGCATTGGTATGGACCTGCGGCGGGAAAGCGGTGCTAATGTCATCGATATAAAATACGCCATTGAGGAAGAAATCGCGGCCATTAACGACAGCATTCTGCGCCCGGCAGGTATGGAAATGGTGTTGACTGCCGATGATGTGCGCTATGTAGAAGCCTCTGTCAGTAATGTATGGAGCAACCTGCTACTTGGGGCGGCCTTTGCAACGTTGGTGATGTACCTGTTTTTGCGCTCCGCTCGCATCACCTTTATTGGCGTTATCGGCATCCCCTTCTGCACCATTGCGGCTTTTTTAGGGCTGATGCTCACCGGGCGCACGATTAACGTGATTTCCATGGCAGGCATTGCCTTTGCCATAGGCATGAGCGTCGATAACAGTATTGTAGTATTGGAAAATATTGAGCGATACCGCCGTTTAGGGCTCGACCGCATTGAGTCGGCGCTACGCGGCGTGCAGGAAGTATGGCCTGCGACGCTAGCATCGACAGCCACCACCATTTTGGTGTTCCTACCGATTGTGTTTATCGAAGAAGAAGCTGGGCAGCTGTACTCTGATGTAGCGATTGCCGTTTCCGCTGCTATTTTCGCTTCAATGCTGGTGGCAGTTACGCTAGTGCCGTCCCTCTGTTCGCGCTTTAGTTTTTCGATGCGCAACCAACATGAGAATAGCCCTGCGGCCTCTCCCCCTTCATGGGCTGGGAAGCGACTTGAGCGTTTGATCGCCACCCCTTTTCGGCGCGGAGCGATCCTGGTAACCACGCTAGCGATCAGCGGCTGGACTCTCTTGGTACTCACTCCGCCCGCCGAGTACTTACCCGAAGGCGAGGAACCTAAAACCTTTGCGGTGATGAGCCCACCGCCAGGCTATAGCCTGCAGGAGATGGCGGGAATCGCCGCGCACGTAGAGGATTACTTTTTACCTCATGTAGGCGCTGACCCAGCGGCTTTTTTAGCAGGCGACACTGAGGTACCACCGCTGGCCTATATGAACATGCGAGTCGCCCCGACGCGGCTGTTTATCGTCGCGGAAGCAGCGGACCCTGGTGATATCGAAGCGTTAATGGACGCACTTACCAGCTACTACGAGCGCTTTCCAGGGATGCGCGCGTTTGCCTCGAAAGGCTCGATCATTTCCAGTAACGATGGCGGCACGCGGAGTATCAACCTGGATATCGCCGGCCCGGATTTGGCGACCGTTTATGAAGCCGCCAATAACCTCTACCGAGAAGCCCGCAATGAGTTTGGCAATCCGCGCATTCAGAGCCAGCCCTCTTCGCTGTCGTTGGATCAGCCGCTGATTCAAATTCGCCCAGATTGGGCGCAGGCGTCAGCGCTTGGCTTAGCGGCAGGAGATGTCGGCTTTTCAGTCGCCGCACTCACCGAAGGTGCCTATGTAGATGACTTCTTTCTCGATGACGAGAAGATCGATATTTATCTTTATGGCCCCCAGCTGTCGCTACCTCTGGACCAACTACCCAACCTTCTGCTGCATACCCCCAGCGGCGCGACGTTGCCGCTCTCTGCCGTCGCCAGCATTGATGAAACCATGGATACCAGCGTTATTCGTCGTGTCGATGGTAGCCGAACGGTGACCCTGAATGTCATCCCACCACCCAGTATTGCCCTGGAAGCGGGAGTTGAGCAGGCCCAGAGGATGCTGGAGCGGCTTCGCCATGAAGGGGTATTATCTTCGGCAGTGGCTATTTCAATTTCGGGAGCTAGTGATCAGTTAAATGCTACGCGAGACGCGCTAATGGGTAATTTCTTGATTGCGATTGTGATTGTCTATTTGCTTTTGGTAGCGATTTTCTCTCACTGGGGCTACCCGCTGCTGATCCTTACCTCCATTCCTTTGGGCGTGGTGGGTGGCATTATGGGTCTGGCAGCCATGAATGCAGTGGGCAGCCTACTGCCACTTATTGGCATCGCTCCACTAAGTCAGCCCTTCGATATGATTACGATGCTGGGCTTTTTGATATTAATGGGAACCGTGGTGAATAACCCCATTCTAGTGGTCGACCAGGCTCGGCGGCGATTACACGATAAGCAGCTATCCGTTCAGGAAGCCGTATCTCAAGCAGTTCAAACCCGCCTGCGCCCGATTGCGATTACCACGCTGACAACCCTATGCGGGCTTTCACCGCTGGTATTTTTACCTGGCGAAGGCACCGAACTTTACCGTGGTGTCGGGGCGATTGTCTTATTTGGCTTGCTGGGAGCCTCCATCGTGACGGTGACGTTCCTGCCAGCATTGATGATAAGCGTACTGCAGCTTAGCAAACGACATACGCAGCCTGCCCAAGCCCAACATCCGTAAATAAATACGTGGTTCACTCAAAAACGCGGCCACCTAATAAGGTGGCCGCAACGTTTAATAGCAAACAGGTACTAACAGGTACTAGAACGCGACATTCAGTCCCAACCAAACACGGCGACCATCGTCCACGTAACCGTACTCTTCGTAAGTAATGCGCTCATCAAATAGGTTGTAGATACCCGCGTTCACCGTAGTGCTATCGTTGAGTTTGTAACCCATTCCTGCATCAACAAAGGTGTAGGAAGGTGCCACCACAGAGCGGCTGGAGGGACCAGTAGTGGGCTGGCTCTCCTCGCCACGGTAGCTCACTTTTGTCCACTGGCTGAGTCGCGAGTTGACCTGCCAGTCAAGTGTAGCCGAGACCTGATGGCGCGGTAGCTGCGTCAAAGGCTCACCAGCATATTGGCCGCTTTTCTGTTCGGAGTCAGTGAAGGTATAGCTAGCCGTTAACGACACTGCATCTGTCAACGGCGCTGCCAGACTGGCTTCCACCCCCTGTGTAACCGCCTCATCCACGTTAACGCGATAAGTAGGGTCGCTGCCATAGTCGTTACGGCCATCGGTACAGATATCCACAGGGCAAGCAATACGCGTAATTTTATCGTCAAAGTCGTTGTGGAACAGCGTCAAACTGCCACTTAGACCTGCATCATTGGCGTAGAGCAGTGCAATCTCTTTGTTAAGCGACGTTTCAGGTTTAAGGTCCGGGTTACCGTAAATATTGCCACCGCGGCTGACCTGCCCCCAATCGGGAGTGATTTCGCGTAGGCTTGGCGAGCGATAACCGGTTGAAACGCCCCCTTTAAGGGTCCAGTCAGGTGTCACATTCCAAACGCTGTAAAGGCGCGGACTGACGTGGCTGCCGAAGTTATCGTCGTCATCGACGCGTAAGCCACCGGTCAACGCCCAGGTATCGGTCAACATCCACTCATCTTCTACAAATAGCGCCCGCTGGCTATTTTCGATTTCGGTCCGATCAGATATTCGGTTGGTGGTGGTATCGCTCAGCGACTCCTCTTCGTAGCTCGCGCCAACAGTCACTAAGTGCATGCCTAGTGGGATCACCGCGCTGGTTTTAGCGGTGGTGTTGGTAATTTCGATATCGCGGGATTTGTTGTCGCTACGCTCACGCTGTACAAAGGTCTCGCTGGTGCCCCAGTCAAAGCGGCCACTATGGGTAACGGCAACGTGGGTGTTGGTGTATTCGCCGATACTGTCGGTGCAACCACCTTTGCAACCCTCAGCAGCGCCAGAACGCCCCACCCGCGAGTGACGATCCTGTTCGGTAACGCCGGCTTCGGCGGTGAAGTCGTGATTATCGTTGGCGGCGAAGTTCAGCCGTGCGGTTAGGCTTTGCAGGCTTTTCTCTTCGTAGCCATTCAAAATATCATCTTCATCCCGCTCAGACGCACGCCCATAAAGTTGCAGACCTAACCGGTCACCCACTAACGGCCCGCTTAGGTAGAAATTCGCTTGGCGGCTGTCTCCAGAATTGCTGTTCTCTTGTAGCACCGTGTCGAGCTGCACATTGCCGTGCCATTCATCAGCCACCTTGCGGGTAATTACGTTGATCACCCCACCGATAGCGTCTGAACCGTAAAGTGTCGACATTGGCCCACGTACCACCTCAATGCGCTCAATCGCTTGTAGTGGCGGGAGCCAGTCCTGCTCGAACCCAGCGCTACCATTCGGGCGCGATTCCCGAGAATTTTGCGGACGTCCATCCACCAAAATCAAGGTGTACTGGGAGGGCATGCCGCGAATTGAAATATCATTGCCACGGTCACCTGCGCCGCCACCGGTAACAATCACACCCGGCACGTCGCGCAGCGCGTCGGTGACATTTTGATAGTGTCCACGCTCAACGAGAAATAACGCTAATAGAAGCAGGCGCACTGGAAATTTGCTGTTCAAACCCCGATGCGGTAACCACAACATCATCTAGCCGAGGTGTTCCTTGTGCCAACACGGCACTACTGGCCAATGAAGAGATGGCACCGGCCAATAGCGTGCGACGCAAACGAGAAGACATAGCAGGGTTCCTTTAATGTGAAAGAGCACTCGCAATCAAATACGAATCATTAACATTCGTATTTTTGCATAATTCTTACACAAAGAGGTCGCACAGTGCGTTCAGCCATCCGGAACACAAATGCCAATTATTTTCATTAACATCATTAAATGGCACAATAGCGTTTCAATTGTTGCCCAGTGGCCCCGACCATGTACGATTTTGATGAACTCGCCGCCTTTGCCGATGTGATGACTACCGGTAGCCTAACGCGCAGCGCACAAAAGCTAGGACTTGCTAAATCGACACTGAGCCGCCGTATTAGTCAGTTAGAAGCAAGATTGGGTCAGCCATTGCTCAGGCGGCAAGCTAACCGGCTGATTCCTACGGAAGCGGGTCTGCTATTTCATAACTACTGCACAGAACTGCTAGCGATGGCGGCACATAGCCAAGAAGCGCTAGCAGAACTGCGTGAGGAAATCAGCGGAAAAGTAACACTGGAAGTTCACGGGGCATTAGCACGAGGTTGGATGGCAGGCGTCGTTGATGCATTTTTAACCCGCTATCCCAAGGTGGAATTAACCCTCCACACGCGAGAATCTCCGCCCACTAAAATGCACAGTAACAGTGTGCACATCTGGCTAGGGGCAACCCACGAATGCGGTCTCAACCAGGAGCGTTTAGGGCACTTGACTCGCGGCCTTTATGCCAACCCCAGCTATCTTACCAACGCTGGTTATCCTCAGCACCCAAGCGAGCTAGAATCACACGCATGGATTGATTTACTCGATAGCGCCTCTAGCGGCCTGCTGTTCCACCATGCTCATCACGACGACTTTCTGTTTAATGCGCCCCGCTCGCGGCTGCGCGTCGATCTAACGGTGCTTCAAATTGATGCCATTGCTTATGGTCAAGGCATCGGGCTGCTGCCCCACTGGGTGGTTGAAAAACGCGAGCAGCATCATCCTGGTGATTTAGTCAGTTGCTTGCCCGGCTGGGAACCTGCCCCACTGCCGATCACCATGTTGTACGCTTACGGCCACCATTCGCGTCGGGTTAACGCACTGCTCGAGTTTTTACGCGAGCAAGTTCCGGCTGCTTGGCAATCCAATCACTCCACCACTAACGCTGAATAACCAATTCACCTTGCCAGTTAGCGGCCTAATTAACGACAATGAGTCGCTAATCATCGTCAAGGAATGGTAATGCTCGCCGAACTTTTTGCCGTGATGGCTCCGGTACTCGCCGGTGCTGGGCTGGGATATTTATGGGTACGCTTAGGGCATCCCTACCCCGTCGATTTCATTACTCGTTTGGTGTTTAACATCGGCACACCCGCGCTGGTGCTTGCCTCACTTTCTGGGGCTAATATTGATGCCAATAGCTTTGGACAGATGATGCTTGCCACGACGCTGGTGATTCTCACCATGGGCGCAGCGAGCTTTGTGGTCGCCAAACTGTTGCGCCGCAGTTGGCGCGTATTACTCGCCCCGATGATGTATCCCAACACCGGCAATATGGGACTCCCCGTTGTTCTGTATGCCTTTGGCAGCGCAGGGTTTGCCTATGGTATTACGGTGATGGTGACGGTCTCGCTCTTTCAGTTCACCTTAGGGGCTGTTCTCAATAGCAACGGAAGCCCGACTAAAACGCTGCTGAAAACGCCCACCGTCTATGCCATTTTAATCTCAATGGCGCTGCTGTTAACCGACACATCACTGCCCCCTTGGCTAGCCAATACGGTCGACTTAATGTCTGGTTTCACCGTACCGCTTATGTTGATCACGCTCGGTGTTTCCCTAGCCAGCATCCAGGTAAAAAGCCTGCGTTCCGGCATCGGTTTTAGCCTAGTACGTATTCCCCTTGCCGCTGGGGCAGCGTGGCTAATTGCGGGTTGGGTTGGCCTGCCCCCACTGGCGCAAAGCATTCTGGTGCTACAAATGTGCATGCCTGTGGCAGTGTTTAACTACTTGTTCGCCCAGCGAGCCCAGCGCGAACCGGCGTATGTTGCCAGCCTCGTTTTTTGCTCTACGCTGCTTGCCCTGGTGTATTTACCGATACTGCTGGCATTTCTGATGTAGCGTTTTTGCTATAGCCCGTCTGATTTAGCCCGCCGGATATATAGCAGCACAGGGAACCCCGCTCGCTTTAAACAGTCACTGCTAGGCATGGAACATGATCATCATGATCATCGAAGGCCCCGACGACAGGAGTGAGCATGATTCGCCAACCTCAATCACAAGCACGCCAAGCAGTGTTAACGACGCCTTCTCATCGTTGGTTTCTAACAGCTATTGGCGGGTTAATGTTGGCGGGCACTGTTAGCAATGCCCAAGCAGAAATGGTTCACGACGCGATCGAAACCGATCAAATTACCTTGTCACTTGAACGTGTGACTAGTGGGTTGAACACCCCTTGGGCAGTGGCTTTTTTACCTGACGGGCGTTTTTTAGTCAGCGAACGCCGTGGTCAACTCACCCTGGTAGATCAAGAAGGTAACCAGCAAACGCTCGAAGAAATGCCCACGGTCAGCCACCAGGGGCAAGGTGGGCTTCTCGATATCACCTTGCACCCTTCCTTTGGTGACGGTGAACATGACTGGATTTATTTCACCTGGAGCAAACCAGACGGCAATAACAGTCGCTCAGCACTATCACGGGTTAAGTGGCAAGGGGATTCACTCGGTGAGGTCGAGCACCTTTTTGAACAGGACCGCGCTTCTTCACCCGGCCGTCATTACGGCTCGCGTTTGGCGTGGCTAGCAGACGGCACACTATTAATGAGTATTGGTGACCGCGGCGTTAACCCATCCCGTGCCCAGGCAAGCGACGACCACGCGGGGTCAACGCTGCGCCTAACGGATACGGGCGGTGTTCCTGACGATAACCCTTTCGTGGGCGCTGATAGCACCTTGGATGAAATTTACTCCACGGGCAATCGCAACATTCAAGGGTTGACGGTACTTAGCAATGGTGAACCCTGGGCGACCGAACATGGCCCGCGCACAGGCGATGAGCTTAATCACATCAAAGCAGGCAGTAATTATGGCTGGCCAGAGGTTAGCCTGGGAAATGATTATCGGACTAATGAGCCGATTGGAGTCGAATCGAAGCCCGGCATGGTCGACTCGGTTTACCGCTTTGAAGGTCGATTTGCGCCTTCGGGCCTTACCGAAGTCACCAGCAGCGCGTTTGGAAACTGGCAGGGGCAGCTATTAGCCGGTGGTTTAGCCAGCGAAACATTGCTGCGTCTGCAATTGGAAAACGGCAACGTGGTGGATGAAGAGGTTATTCTTGACGGCCACATTGGCCGCATTCGCGATGTGCGCCAAGGCCCTAACGACGCCATTTATTTGCTAACCGATGGCGATCAGGGCAGCCTTTACCGTTTGCAGGTGGTTAATTAACCCACACTAACGTTATCTGAACCGCTACTCTTTATACTGCCTATTGATACTGTCTATTTATTTACACTATCTATGTACGCTGCCAATGCTGTCCACTGCTGAACAGCCAGTATTCATCACGGATGCCTGATGCGACTACGTAATTTAATTATTTTGACGGTCATCGTGCCACTGTTTGTCATTCTAGTGGTTTTTAGCCTAGTGGCTATCAAGTCGCTAGAAGATAACGTGCGTTCCAAGCTGCAAACCGAAGTTGAGATTATCACCCGTGCACTGGGCACATCACTGAGTTACGCCGCCACTCGCGATAGCGACACCCCGCTAGAAGAAGCACTGCAATCCGCTTTTTCATTCCATCGTATCTATGGTGCTTATGTGTTCGACACCCAAGGCCGGGAAGTTTATGGGCTGGGGTTGGGCAAAGACCTGTTTACGCCGGATGAAATTCAGCAGGTTATCGAACAAGATGACCTGTATAGCAATTACCGCCAACAGGAAGGCTGGACGTACTACTCAGCATTGATTCCGCTGCGGGCGCAAGATGGTACGGTACGAGGTGTTCTGCAGGTAAATCGACTTAATACCGGCATCGAAAACTATACGGGCTTTATCAGCATTGTGGCGGTTTTAGTGTTTGTAATCGGAGCGGCCGGTATTGTTTTTAGCATCTGGTGGGGCTTTAGGCACTATATAGAACGACCGCTCAATCGTCTTTTGCACGTGATGTTACTTGTGGAAGATGGCGACCGCAGCCAACGGGCTACGGTCGATGGCCCGACGGAATATCGCCGCTTAGCATCAGGCTTGAACGGCATGCTAGATGCCATGGCAGAAAAAGATCGCGATATTGATGCTCGTCGGCAGCGCGAAATCGAACTAGAAAAGCGCCTGCGCAAATCTAAAAAGCTGGCGGAGTTAGGCGTTTTGGCGGCCGGTGTCGCCCATGAAATTGGCGCACCATTAACCGTCATCAATGGCCAAGCCCAGCGCTTAGCCCGCAGGGACACCATTGGCGATGACGAACGTGCACGATTAGGCCGTATCCGAGGCGAAGTCGAAAGAATTGTTCAAATTGTCCGCCAATTAATGGAACTAGGCAGACAACATAACGTAGAGAAAGACACGCAAGCGTTGGATCAGCTTATTCTGAGTGCCAGTGAGTTAGTGGAAGAGGAGCTGGAGCCACGAAATATTCACTTGGATATTGATCTTCCCTCCCCTACCCCCCATTTATTGGTCAATGGGCAGCAAATTGTGCAGGTACTCACCAATCTATTACGCAACGCAGCGCAAGCACCAGATGTTAGCTGTATACGCCTTAGTGCCAAGCAATACAGTGAAGAGCTAACACTCTGGGTGGAAGATGACGGGCCTGGCATTCCAGCGTCGCATCATCAGCAAGTATTTGATCCTTTCTTTACGACCAAACCGGTGGGCCAAGGCAGCGGCTTAGGGCTCTCCATGGTGCATCGCATTATTAACGACCACGGCGGGACGATTGGCGTATTTGATAGCGGCCTTGGCGGCGCTGGATTCGAGATTACGCTCCCCCTTAGTGAAACCGCATCCGCTTGAGGAAAACGTTTGTGACCCATCAGGAACACCTTTTACCTTTATTGGTAGTGGAAGATGACGCCGCTATACGTGAGTTATTGGAAGAAGAGCTCAACGACGCGGGCTATGACACGCTAGGCGTTCCCAGTGCCGAAGACGCCTTGGCACTACTAAGCCATACAGCTGTGGCAATGATGATTACGGATGTACGTCTTCCAGGAATGACCGGCATTCAGTTACTTCAGCAACTGCGTCAAAGCGGTAGCGAGCTGGGCATTATTGTCATCACTGCCTTTGGCACCATTGACCAAGCCGTTGAGGCGCTAAAGCTGGGAGCCGATGACTTTCTAACTAAACCATTGGATTTAGATGCCATTCGCGAGGCAGTCTTCCGCGTCTTAGAGCGCCAGCGCTTGTCTCTCTCCCACGACGATACTGAGTTGAGCCAGTTTCACGGCATTGTCGGAAAAAGCTCAGGCATGCAGTCTCTGTTTCATGATGCATCTCGGCTGGCTAAAAGCGATGCGCCTATTTTAATTCTGGGCGAAAGCGGTACCGGTAAAGAGCTATTGGCTCGCGCTATCCATCAAGAAAGCAAACGCCACGAAGCACCCTTTGTGCCTGTTAACTGTGCCAGCATTCCTGCCGATCTAATGGAAAGTGAGTTTTTTGGTCATGTAAAAGGGGCATTCACCGGGGCTAACGAAGCGCGCCGCGGTCTGTTTCATAGCGCTCAAGGCGGCAGCCTGTTTTTGGATGAGATTGGCGAAATGCCGGTTAATCTTCAAGCCAAATTACTGCGCGCGCTGCAAGAAAAGACGGTACGACCCGTTGGCGGCGAGCGTGAGGAGCCGGTAGATGTCCGCATCATTGCCGCGACCCATCGCAATCTTGAAAAAGAGATCGAACAAGAGAACTTTCGCAGTGACTTGTTCTATCGCCTTGAGACGTTCTCGCTGCGCATTCCTCCACTGCGCGAGCGTGGCACCGATATAGAGCATCTTGTATTTGCATTAATCGATAAACACGCCGAAGCGCAAAGTAAGCAGATTGAACAAATCGAGCCCGAAGCGCTAAATAGCCTGTTGAACTACACCTACCCAGGCAACGTACGCGAGCTGGAAAACGCTATTATGCGGGCCGTAACACTGAGCGAAGAAGGCATATTGCAGCACCAAGATTTGCCAGAGCGCTTACGCGAACAGGCTAGCCAACATAACGGTTCGGAAATAACGCCGACACTCACTGGTGAAGTGTTACCTGGCACTCAGGTTCCAGCACCTGCACCTACCCGCTGGCCCAGCCTGGAAGAAGTAGAAAAGCGCTACATACGCAAAGTGTTAGAGGCCACCGGCGGCAATAAACGGCGTACGGCTGAAGTGTTGGGTATTGCTCGACGAACGCTTTATCGTCGTTTGGAAGATAACGAGGAATAAATTAACGCAAATAGTCGGCCACTCACCGGTGTAACCGACTATTCGTCTATATGACGACAAGCTATGCACTACCTTGCCAAAATGGCGTACGTGTGGGGAATTTTCTTATCAAAGAGGGTTCACGGATCAATCGAGTAGGAAGGGGAGTCGCCTCCCCTGTCCTCTCACACCACCGGGCATACGGTTCCGTACCACGGCGGTTCATGAAGAACGGTTAAGCCCTCTTACCGTATCCAGTACCGAGATCAGTCCCTGGTCATAAAACCATTTCCTCGGCAGGGCCTGGTTCATGTGCGATGCCCCGGCGTTCCACCAAGGGCCTCGACCATTGCCTGCCGATTTCCAAGCTCGGGGCGCGTCCAGGCCCAGCCCTTGAAGTTTCCGGCGACGAGTCGCTGAACGTTTCCATTGCCGCCAGATTAGGCCGCGTAAGCGGCGACGTATCCATTGATCCAGCGCTTCCAAGGGCCGTTTCACATCAACAAAGCTGAAGTAGTTGGCCCATCCACGCAGGACTGGCCCCAACTCTTCGATTATCCGTTGGGTGTTACGCCCCCTGCCACGCTTCAGGATCTCACGAACACGCTGCATCATGCGCTTCAGACTTGCCTTGGCCAGCGTCAACTTCGGCTGCTTGTGCCAAGTGAGACGGTAGCCCAGATAGCCGCGTTTCCATGGCCGGTCCACCGCACTTTTCGTGCGGTTGACCGTCAGCCGAAGTGAGCTCTCGAGATACTCACTCAAGCTTTCCATGACACGCTCGCCTGCCCGCCGACTGTTGACGTACACCTGAACGTCATCGGCGTAGCGGCAGAAGCGGTGGCCTCGGCGTTCCAGCTCCTTGTCCAGATCGTCCAGCAGGATGTTCGCCAGTAGCGGGCTGAGTGGTCCGCCTTGGGGTGTCCCCTGTCGCCTCGGCGTGGGCAAGCCATGTTGCAACATACCCGCTTCCAGATAGCGGCGGATCAGGCGCAGCACGCGCTTGTCATCAACGCGCCGCGCTACCCGTGCCATCAGCAGATCGTGGTTCACTCGGTCGAAGAAGGCTTTCAGGTCAAGGTCGACCACCCAGCGGTGGCCAGCGGTAACATGGGCCTTCATGGCCGATACGGCCTGCTTGGCGCTGTGTTTGGGGCGGTAACCGTAACTCGACGCGGAGAACCCCGGGTCGAAGACCGGCATGAGCACTTGTGACAGCGCTTGCTGGATCAGCCGGTCGGTGACCGTGGGTATTCCGAGCTGCCGCACTCCGCCTTTAGGCTTGGGGATCGTGGCTGCTCGAACTGGACTCGGGTGATACGCATCGGCCAACAGCCGCTCACGCAGCGTTGGCCAGTGCTGTTTTAGGTGGTCAGCCAGTTGATGCACCGTCATGCCATCGACACCCGGTGCACCTTTGTTGGCAGCCACCTTACGGTAAGCTCGCTCCATGTTCTCCGGGTCAACGACCCGCTCCATGAGCGAGGCTGACTCCGCTTTCGTCCACGATAACGACGCCGGGATCGTCTCGACGCCCACCGGCTGGGGCGCGGAGTTCTGCTCCTGCCCCTCTGGGTGAGTGACGGTATTAGCGTCATGGTCTGTCTTCATGATCGATCCTCGAGACGTTATCGCCTACTCGCGGTTCTTCATGTTCGGCCCTTGGTGCCGTAGTGAACCGGCACTTACTATGGCCTCGGCTGACGTCTGGTAACCCATCCCGTCGCCTCTCGACGCCGGTAGCACTGTGGCAGATCACCAGACCTCCCAGGGTAAGGCGCGCGACCTTCCCGCTTATGCCTGTCGGATCTACGTCATGGCGTTCCGTGCAAGTACCAGGCTTTGATGATTATGGCCATCTCACCCCGCCATGACGCCTCGTATCCGCTTCCTATTCGTCAGGCCAGCGTTTTGCCTTGGGCTTCCTTCAGATTCCCCCTCGCGAGGGACACCCTTGCCGTCGGCTAGCACTTCCCCTTGCCGGGCGTGCAGGGGACTTTCACCCCCAAGTCATCCTGAGGCACCACCCTCAGGAATAGCGCCTGTTAAGGCGCTGCGCGCCATGCCTGGCGCACCATAAAAAACCCCCGCGGGCGCGGGGGGAAAGGATGATAAACCGTGTGGAGCAGCCGCAGGGAACAGACAGCTGGGTCGGCTTATCATCGTAGGGAGCGTTAACGATTACTGGCCGCTATTCATCTCATCGTCATTCTCATCAGCACCTGGCATCGGGTCAGTACCTTCACCAAATCCTGGGTTTTCTTCAGAATCTTCTGGGTTGCTAGCCTCTTCATCGGGCATAGGTTCTTCATCTGGCATAGGTTCTTGTGATGCCGCGGCATCATCGCTTAGCCCAGGATCGCCCATGTCAGAGTCATCAGCCACTGCAGGCTCATCGTTCATCATAGGGTCAGAAGTAGTATCCGATGCGGTAGCATCACTTGCAGTAGTTGCCTGTCCAGTAGAGGAAGTCGCATCTTGTTCCATCGTTTCTGGCTGTTCGGCAGGCGGCATTGGCTCATCACCGTTACCACAACCAGCAAGAGCTAATGTGCTAACGGTAGCTGCTAACATGCACAATGTAAGCACACGGGGGCGTTTGGTAACTTGATTAACTGGTTTATCCATTAGGCTTACCTCCCTTCTAACCAAAATATCGATTAACTGCCTAATTCACTGCATAGCTCATACCAAAAACCAAAAAATATAAACTTATCTATAAAAATCAGAAATTTATAAAAAAAACCAGATTAATTCTATGCCCAGAAAATTGTTACTGCGGGTTAAAACTGACACATGTGACACCTTTTGACGCTTAGCGGAGGAGGCGTTGTGACACACCCTGCCCACTTATGTATAATAAATATTAATAAATAACCAAGTTAAAACTTAAATTCTAATTATGAACCGTTTTGTGTCGCTGTTTGCAGGGAAAGCCATCGGGTACCGGAAAGCGAGCTGAGCAACGACACAAGGCTGCTCATTCACGCAAAAGGCATCGCTGATGGACGAGACACGCCCTGTCAAAATTCAGGTTCGCGGCTTGAGCAAGGTATTTGGCAAGCAGCCGAAAAAAGCTCTTGAGCTTCGTGACCAGGGTTTAAAACGCCCTGAAATTCTTGAGAAAACTGGCCAAACGTTAGGCCTTTCGAACATCTCATTCGATGTCTATGAAGGCGAACTTCTCGTCATTATGGGGCTTTCCGGTTCTGGCAAGTCAACGTTAATTCGGTGTTTGAACCGCCTGATTGATACCACCGAAGGCGAAATAATCATTGATGGCGAGAATATTCCCACGTTAAGCGAAAAGGCGCTGTTAGAGTGTCGCCGCCGCCATTTTTCTATGGTTTTTCAAAATTTTGCGCTATTCCCACACCGCACTGTACGCCAAAACGCCGAGTTCGGGCTTGAAATCCGCGGTGTCGATAAAGCTGAGCGTAAGCAAATTGCCCAAAACGCGCTAACCCAAGTAGGGCTAGATGGCTGGGAAGAGGCTTATCCGAATCAGCTTTCCGGTGGTATGCAACAGCGTGTCGGCCTAGCCCGCGCCCTGGCGAATGATTCCACCGTGCTATTAATGGATGAAGCCTTTTCAGCGCTGGATCCTTTAATCCGCAAGGATATGCAGCAAGAGCTGTTGCAACTGCAATCTAAAATGCAGAAAACAACCGTCTTCATCACCCATGATTTAGATGAAGCGCTCAATATTGGTGATCGCATCGTGCTGCTTAAAGATGGCGAAGTCGTACAGATTGGTACACCGGAAGAAATATTAACCCAACCTGCTGATGACTATGTGCGCCGCTTTATTGAAGGTGTCGACCGTTCGCGTGTATTAACCGCCGAAAGCGCCATGCGCCCCGTGCGCTCTACCGCCCGCGAAAGCGACGGCCCGCGCACTGCACTACATCGTATGCGTGACCACAGTATTGATTCAATTTATGTCACTGATCGTGACCGCCGCCTAATCGGCCTGCTAGAGGCCGAGTCGGCGAGCAAAGCGATTGATGCCAAGTCAGATACTATTATTGATCACCTGACTCAAGACTTCCGCAAAGTACCCCCTGAAGAACCCCTGCAAAACCTGTTCGCTATGTTTAGCGATAAAAGCTTTCCCATCGCCGTCATTGACGAGCAGCAGCGGTTGCTAGGTGTCGTTGTGAAGGGCGCGGTACTGGATGAATTAGCACGAGCAGGAGAACAGTAATGGATATTCCAAGCATCCCCCTTGGCGATTGGATCGAAAGCGGCCTGACCTGGTTGACCAGCGAATATTCAGTCGTCACCCGGGCAATTTCCCGTTTTACTCAAACCGGCATTGATGTTTTGAACGATAGCTTGATGTGGCTACCTGAGTGGGCACTACTTGGGTTAATCACCCTACTCTGCTGGAAGCTAGCGGGCACTCGCTTAGCGATTGGTTCAGTAGCCGGGCTAGCCTTGATTTGGAACCTGGGTCTCTGGAACCCGATGATTGAAACGCTCACGCTGGTGGTCTTCGCAACCCTGGTTGCCGTGGTGATCGCATTGCCTGTCGGTATTGCAGCGGCATTATCTAATCGGCTGTACCGATTGATCATGCCGATATTGGACTTTATGCAGACCATGCCTGCCTTTGTTTACCTGATACCAGCAATTCCATTTTTCGGCATTGGTTCTGTATCCGCCATTTTTGCAACGGTAATTTTCTCGATGCCGCCTGCGATTCGCTTCACAACGTTAGGTATCCGCCAGGTGCCGGTTGAGCTTATTGAAGCCGCCGATGCCTATGGCGCAACGCGCAGCCAAAAACTTTTCAAGGTTCAGCTTCCGCTCTCGCTACCCACGGTGATGGCGGGTATTAACCAGACCATTATGCTGGCACTTTCGATGGTGGTTATCGCCGCCATGATTGGTGCAGATGGCCTAGGTAGCGAAGTGTGGCGCGCTATTCAGCGACTACGCCCCGGTGATGGCTTTGAAGCCGGTATCGCCGTGGTCATTCTAGCCATGCTACTTGACCGTTTGACTCAATCATTACGGAAAACGCGCCGCTCACAGTGAATAAACGCATGAAAAGTCATGCAGACAATCACACTGCGTTGACCGGTCTTCTTGATGAACGCTTTTTACATGTGCATGCTGGCCGTGTCTTCGAGTTCTTAATTTAAGTGCATCTGATAGCATACTTACTACGGTTGTGGCGCTTACTCACACTATTGATAACTGCCACAACTGTTTCCCCAAGGAGCAAGTGAATGAAAACTCGTACGTTAAATCACCGGATCCGCCTCGCCTCATTGGCCCTCATTGCTGGCACTGGCGTTGCCGCTGGAAGTCTGGCCTTCGCCCAAGATCAGGGCACTATCAACCTTGCCTATGTTGAGTGGTCGTCTGAAGTAGCATCTACCAACGTCGTCGCTGCTGTATTAGAGCAAGCTGGTTTCGATGTTGAACTAACGTCGCTTTCTGCCGCCGCTATGTTCCAGGCGCTTTCCACTGGCGACGCCGATGCCATCGTCGCCGCTTGGCTACCCACGACTCACGCTGACTACATGGAGCGTGTAGGTGACAATATTGAAGATCTCGGCATGAACTTGGATGGCACCAAGCTGGGATTGGTAGTACCGGCTTATACAGATGTCGATTCTATTGCCGACCTAAACGACAACGCCGACAGCTTTAACGGCGAGATCATCGGTATTGACCCCGGTGCAGGCCTAATGGCGCTGTCCGAAGAGGTCGTGGATACCTATGACCTCGGGCTGCGTCTGCGTAGCGGTAGCGGTGCCACCATGACCGCAGCGCTTTCAAGCGCGATTAACAATGAAGAGGATGTCGTGGTAACTGGCTGGACACCACACTGGATGTTTGCCCGCTTCAACCTGAAATACCTCGAAGATCCGGAAAATGTCTATGGCGGTGCTGAACAGATCCACACGGTGGTGCGCCAAGGCCTAAAAGATGACATGCCAGAAGCCTACGCCATCCTTGACGCCTTCGAGTGGACACCCGAGCAGATGGGTGAGGTCATGCTGATGAACCAGGAAGACGGCAGCGACCCTTATGAAAACGCCCAGCAGTGGGTAGAAGACAACCAAGATGTCGTCGCGCAGTGGCTAAGTAACTAATTAAGTAACTAATATTGTCTTGGCTAAATCCAGTTTATTAGTAAAATGATTAATGAGCTGAAGCTGCACTTCGCTTCAGCTCATTTGTTGCAACCCACTGTTTTCAAACAACGATATAGCTTTAATTAGTACGGTAAACCCATGCTAAATGGAGCCATATGAGGAGCGTACTGTGTTTAAGAACATTATGGTGCCAGTCGATCTTGCTCATCTAGAGCTACTGGAGCCTGCCTTAAGCGTAGTGGCAGACCTTGCTAAGCGATATGATGCTCATATCATCTACGTTGGCGTTACCGCTAATACACCTACAAGCGTTGCCCGCACTCCCCAAGAGTATGAGCAAAAACTTGAAGCTTTTGCCCACGAGCGACATAAAGTGCACGGTCAACCGGTAAGTATTAGGGTTTACAGCTCGACGGATCCCGTTGCTAATGTGGATAAGCAGCTTGTCGATGCAGTGGAGGAAACGGGGGCTGATTTGGTGGTAATGGCAACACATTTACCCCGCCACCTGGACATTATTATGCCGTCCCATGGCAGCAAAGTAGCCACCCACACAGACGTCTCCGTTTTCCTGATTCGAGTGACCCAATAAACGCGCTCTTGCGTTGTAGAAGCAATGCGTTGACAACTCGCGCTTAACAGCACGCACTTTTAATAATGATGGGAGCAAATTTGTGGATAAAAAGCCGCAAAATCGACCACCTGAAGAGCCGGTCTCAGAGGGCATACCCGCCCCTGACGGTCCAGCGAATCTAATAGATACCGATTACGTTATCGGTCAAGACAACATCACCACCACCACGATGGGTGTGAACCTTGATCTACATGGCAAGGTATTCACCATTTCGTCGATTGTGGTTCTACTGTTTGTCGTTTTAACCCTCGCGCTACAAGACACTATCGCACCGGTGTATGACGCCATTTTTAGTTTCTTGACCGGCAATTTAGCGTGGTTCTTTATACTTGCCGCCAATATTTTCGTTATCTTGTGTCTTGGGTTAATTGTTTCGCCACTCGGTAAAATCCGCATCGGCGGCGCTGATGCAAAGCCTGATTTTACCTATGTGGGCTGGTTTTCAATGCTATTTGCTGCGGGCATGGGCATCGGCCTGATGTTCTTTGGCGTTAACGAGCCATTGACCCACTTTGGTACCTCCTTTGATGGGGGTAGCTGGGCACCATTAGGGGGTGCGGAGGGCGATGCTGCAGGCGCAGCTGCGCTGGGTATGGCAGCTACCATCTTTCATTGGGGCCTTCACCCCTGGGCGATTTACGCAGTAGTAGCGCTATCACTTGCCTTATTTTCGTTCAACAAAGGGCTACCGCTGTCTATGCGCTCGGTATTCTACCCAATTCTGGGTGAGCGCGTCTGGGGTTGGCCGGGGCATTTAATCGACATTCTGGCGGTCTTTGCCACGCTGTTTGGCTTAGCGACGTCGCTTGGTTTGGGGGCAACTCAAGCAGCAGCAGGGTTAACCTACCTGTTTGGCGCACCAGAAAGCGATATTACGATGATTCTGCTCATCATCGGCATCACGATTATCGCTATCGGGTCGGTTATGGCCGGTGTCGACAAAGGCGTTCAGTTGCTTTCAAAAATCAACATCGCCATGGCGGCGTTGCTGCTTTTCTTCGTTATTGCCGTGGGTCCAACACTGCTCATTGCAACAGGCTTCTTTGAAAACCTGCTCAACTATTTTGTCCATCTGCCAGCACTGTCGAATCCGTTTGGCCGTGAAGATGCGAACTTTAGCCAAGGCTGGACGGCCTTCTACTGGGCTTGGTGGATCTCCTGGTCCCCGTACGTTGGTATGTTTATCGCACGGGTTTCCCGTGGCCGCACCGTTCGTGAATTCCTGATTTCAGTATTGCTCGTGCCTTCGATTGTATCGGTACTGTGGATGACCACCTTTGGTGGCACCGCCATTGATCAGTACGTTAGCCAAGGCATTGAAGCCGTGCGTGATGCAGGCGTGGATTTGCAGCTGTTCATCATGCTTGAGCAGTTACCGCTGTCACAAATCACCTCGTTTGTTGCGATTCTACTGGTCATTATTTTCTTTGTGACCTCTTCTGACTCAGGCTCATTGGTTATCGACTCCATTACTGCAGGCGGCAAGGTGGATGCGCCGAAACCACAGCGTGTGTTCTGGGCGATTATCGAAGGGGCTATCGCAATTGCGTTGCTGCTTGGCGGTGGTCTGACCGCACTGCAAACTATGGCGGTTTCTACCGGTTTCCCGTTCACCATCATCTTGTTGGTGGCATGTTATGCCATTGTCAAAGGTTTAATGAGCGAACCCAAAGCGGTATGATGTGAATCGCTAACCATTAAACTGAATCGCACTTGCACTAAACCACAAACGGGCAGCCATTTGGCTGCCCGTTTGCGTTAAGTAACGTTACGCTGCTCAAACCCAAATATCTTTCAACTGCGTCTCAGGCGTGTAGTGGTGACTGATCTGCGCTTGTAACAGTTCTGCTGTCGCCAGTGCATCAACCAGCGCGTGATGTCCTTGATAGACAGGCAGACCATAGCGTTCACGACTGGCATTTAAACGAATCGAAACAGGCGGACGCCCTAACCAACGGCGAAACCGTGCCCATAACGTTTGTCGATGCATGTGCGCTTCAAGCGACATCGTATCGATCATCGGGAACATCACCCCTTCTCCCCGTCGTGCTTTTACGGCAGCATCAAGAAACGGGCGTTCGATGTTGCGAAAATGCACCACCACAAGCCGCCCTGCCAGCACAGCTAATAGCTCATCCAACACGGCATCAAAGTCAGGCGCAGTGGCGATTTCAGAATGAGTGATGTGATGGTAAGCAATGGACGCCTCATCTAAGGGTCGCGAGGGCTTCACTACCCAGTAGCGACGCTGAGCAAGCGGAATGCGATCCAGTGTGAAAGGCACTACCCCAATGCTGACAATCGCGTGACGCCGCTCGTCCAATCCCGTTGTTTCCATATCTAACGCTACCATCGGCACTTGCGCGATAGGTGTATCCGGGCTGGGTAGCGGCGTTGCAAAGAATTGTCTAAGCGCACTATCATGAGCCTTTTCGGCTCGCTCAGCCATATAGCCTATCCAGTTAGCTTGAACTACTTTTTGGCGGGGCCGGATTCCATGCATCTTATCGCCCCTGCCGCTGAGCGGGAACGGGATAGCGGAACTTCAAGAATTTTTGCGCGTTGTTGAGTACTTGGAAAGCATCTTTAAGCGTGTGGCGCTCGCTATCCTCAACATTCTCCGGTTCGATATTATTATCGGGGAAACGGTCTTCTTGCAGATCTATCACTTGATGGCGAATCCGCGACATACATAAAAACTCAAATGCGTAACTGAGCTTATCGCTTACACCCGTCGCCAGCAGTTGGGTATTGCTTATATCATTTAAGCGCTGGAACGAGTTTTGCGCTTTAGACCCACAGGCCAACGCATGTACCCGAATAAGGTCAACCATCGGGGCGGTACCACGCCGTTTTAGGTTGATTGAGTTGTTATGTTTGCCATCCTTTTCCATCACAAACGTACGGAAGAACCCAAGCGGCGGTGTTCGATTCAGCGCATTACGGGCCATGGCCGCCAAAAACAGTGGCGACTGGGGCGCCGTTTGGGCAATCAAATCCTGAAGCGCTTCAACAAAATGGTCTTCGCCGTAAATGCTGTCTAAATCGAAGAAAATCGAACTATGGAGTAGTCGTTCAGGGGTTGGGTTCGCCATCCAGTCTTGGAAATAACGCTTCCAAACATGCAACGGCTGACGCCACTGGCGGTTAGTCGCCATCACATCGCCTTTACAGTAGGTATAACCGCAGGCGTCTAAGCCATCGCTTACAAAGGCCGCTAACGCGTGAAAGTAGTCGTCGTGTTCGTCGGGGTTAAAGTCGTCTGACAAGATCAGTGCATTATCCTGATCGGTGACGATACTTTGCTCATTCCTCGCCATGGAGCCGTTAACCATAAAACAGTAAGGCACCGGCGGTGGCCCTAGCGCTTCTTCGGCAAGCTCTAGCAGTCGCCGCGTAAAACTACGCCCAATGGTCGACAGGGCGCTCCCCACCATCTGCGAATTAGCACCTTCTTGCACCATTCTTACAAAAGCAGCGCGCACATCTGGAGCAAGTTTTGCTAACCCTTGGGCGCTGGACTGGTTGAAAATATTGCTTACTAGGTACAGCCCACTTTGCGTCTCGTAACGAATAATATCGGAGAGGTGAACAACCCCAACCGGACGCTGTCGGTAAAGCACCGGTAAGTGGTGAACATTGTTACGCAGCATCGTCAGCATGGCTTCGTAAACCGACGCATCCGACTGAATGGTAATTAACCGTTCGGAAACAACCTCGCCAATGGCCGTTTGCGCTGACAGCCCTTCAGCTACAATGCGGGTACGGAAGTCACTATCCGTCAGAATACCGCACATTTGCCACGTTTTGCCTTCGCTGTCCTGAAAGCTGTAACGCGGATTATCACTGCCTTCATTAATTACCAGCACCGCCGACGCTTGAGCATCGTTCACTTGCTTAGCGGCTTGCTGGACGGTAGTCGTGGACTCAACCATGACGGGATAACGCGTTACCAATTTGCGTATCCGCGTAACCATCATATCGTTAGATTTCTTCTGCTGCTCTGCTGCAGTTTCTAAACGAGGGCGTTCGAGTTCAACAAAGTCAGCAAAATCGTCATCTTCTTCACATAACCGCTGAAAGACGGCGTTGGGAATAAAGTAAATCAGCGTGTCTTCGATCGCTTTGGCAGGAAAGCGCACTTTATGGTTTCGAAGCAGGCTAAAGTGGCCAAAGATATCCCCTTCACCCAAGCGGTTATATAGCTCGCCCTGACGACGATAAACCTCAACGGCACCGCTACGGATAAAGCACAACTCATCAAGCATATCGTTGAGCTCTAAAATGTCGCTACCGGTTTTGAAATAGCGCACTTCTACTTGCTCAGCTATGGCGTCTAGCAATGCATCCGATAAACCATCGAACGGGGGAAACTGCCCCATATGCTGGCGTATTTCTAACAGTTCAACATCCATGCGATCTCCTGCACTTGGCGCGGCAGCATCATCAATAGATGAAGTTTGTCTTGGATAGCGTGTACCGTAAACCCTTCAATCACAAATGAGAGTGAACAAAAGCAAAAAAACCCAGCGAAAAACGCTGGGTCTTGTGCACTAACAGACTAGCAGCAGGAGGACAGAATACTTCGCAGGTTAAGGAAAATCTGTCACTATCCACAACACTAGCTGACTGGAACTAATTATGACTGGTTAGCCATTTCCTGAACGCGCTGCATCATCTCAGGATCTTGCTGGATTGACTGACCAATGGCGTTAAAGGTATCAACATCTAGACCGCTATCTTCAACGACTTCGATCATGCGGTCGTTGGCTTCAGCGCGAACTTCCTGTTGGGTGCTTTCATCTTCTGCTTCCTGCAGACGCTGTGTGTACTCTTGAGAGATCACGGCGATTTCTTGAGAAGCATCGGCGAACTGCTGTAGCTGCTCATCAGAGAAATCCTGAGCGGGCGCTTGCTGGGTAGCCATCGGATCCTGGGCGGGGTCTTGGGCTTGCTGTGCATGAGCGGTGCCCGCCATAAGACCAGTAGCGAGAAGAGCAGCAGAGAACAGAGCAGTCATACGTTGCATAGTAAGAAACCTCATTGGCGCGTTATGAATGTGCACCATGTGACGCGCTGTTCAGGAACAGGTTCAACTCTTTATGTAAAAGTTAGTAACAGAATGAAATCTTAAGCAACGCAAAACTAAGCAAAAAGGGCCCGCACCGAGGAACTATGTCCAACACTATCAATAGTTTAAAAAATGTAAATATGGCTTCTTTAGGCCTTGCCGCTATGCCTGGATTATTTGTTTTACTCTGGAGCACGGGGTTCATTGGCGCAAAATTTGGCCTTCCCTACGCAGAACCTTTCACGTTTTTGTTTATTCGTTTCGTGCTCACCCTGATGCTGCTTATTCCACTGACGTGGTTAATGCGCATTGCCTGGCCTTCATCGCCAGTACTCTGGCTGCATATAGGCGTTTCAGGACTTTTGGTACACGGCACTTATTTAGGTGGAGTTTTTTACGGTATCTACCTGGGCATGCCTGCTGGGCTGGCAGCGCTATTGGTTGGCCTGCAGCCGCTGCTAACCGCAGCCTGTGCGGGCCCGCTTCTGAACCCCCCGCCAGTGGCTGGGGCTACTGCTTGGCCTTGTGGGCATCTGTCTGGTATTGGGCAGCAAGCTAGAGTTCGGCACCTCACTTTTTGCTGGCTTTGGCCTTGGCGCTTTGGTTAGCGTGATGGCCGCCTTGGTGGGAATTTCATTGGGGACGCTTTATCAGAAACGCTACTACACCAGCATGCCACTGCTTTCCGGGGCGGTTATTCAATACATAGCGGCAGGCATGCTACTGGGCATGGGAGCACTGCTGTTTGAAACTCGGCAGGTCGAATGGAGCATAACGTTTGTGCTCACTCTTGGCTGGCTAGTACTTATTCTGTCTATCGCCGCCATCCTGCTATTAATGGTGTTGATTAAAAAGGGCGAAGCATCCCGCGTTGCCAGCCTGTTTTATCTGGTGCCACCCGTGACTGCGCTACAAGCATGGTGGCTGTTCGACGAACGCCTCCCCCTGCTCGGACTGGCAGGTATGGTCATTGCCATTGCTGGGGTGATCATGGTGGTACGCAAACCTAGCAGCAAGCGAGAAGCTTAAAGCGCTACAAGCGATCCAAGTAACGAACACCACCTAGATTACGCATTTGCTGAAGAATCCACTGACTGCGGCGCTCTACCTGAGCATCTGGGCGTGACGCGCTGCGGGTACGCGGACTGGGAAGAATAGCCGCTAGCAGGCTTGCTTGCCGTTCGGTCAATGCACTGCCAGAAGCGCCAAAATAGTGCCCTGCCGCCGCTTCTAGTCCAAATACTCCCGTATCCCACTCAGCGACGTTTAAATACACTTCCAGTATGCGTTGCTTGCTCCACAGCATTTCGATTAGCAATGTAAACCATGCTTCTAGCCCCTTACGGGCCCAGCTACGGCCGCTCCATAAAAAAACATTCTTGGCAGTTTGCTGGCTTAGCGTGCTGGCACCCCGCAATCGTTCGCCATCGAGACTGGCTTTCAGGGCACGCTTCAACTCAACTAAATCAAAACCACGATGCTGAGGAAAGCGCTGGTCTTCAGCAGCGATCACCGCCAACTTGGCATTGCTGGATAGATTTTCCCAGCTTCTCCATTGGCGTTGAATATCAATAGGTTCGCTATTTATCCAGCTTTGAATTTTGCGCTCTACCATCACCATTGACCCAGGAGGTGGCACAAATCGGAATAGTAAAACCAGCGCAATTGAGAGGACAATAAAAGCCAGCGCGCCACGCCAAATAAGACGCCATATCAAACCAAGAAAACGGCGCAACGCGCGATTGAGCATTTCGATATCCTTAGCGCTTCATGAGGTGTTCTGCATGATAGCGCATATGCTCCTCAATGAACGAGGCGATAAAGAAGTAGCTATGATCGTAACCTGGCTGGCGGCGCAACGTCAGTGGGTGATCATGCTCTTCACACACAGCTTCCAGACGCTCCGGCATCAGTTGCTCATCCAGGAACTGGTCGGCCTCACCTTGATCGATAAATAGCCGTTGACGAGAGGCACCATTAGCTACCAGCTCACAGGCATCGTACTGGCGCCAGCGCGACTGGTCGTCGCCTAAATAGCTGGTAAACGCATTTTGCCCCCAAGGACAGTTCATTGGGTTAACAATAGGCGCAAAAGCGGAAACCGAACGGAACCGGCCAGGGTGACGCAATGCCAGGATTAATGCGCCGTGACCGCCCATGGAGTGGCCACTGATCGACTCACGCCCGTTTACAGGGAAGTGCTGACGCACTACCGAAGGCAGCTCTTCAATCACGTAATCATACATGCGGTAATTCGATTTCCAGGGGGCTTGAGTGGCGTTCACATAAAAACCCGCACCCGATCCTAGATCGTAACTTTCATGCTCACCGGGCAGATCGGTGCCGCGTGGGCTGGTATCGGGGCAAACAATCGCCACCCCTAGCTCAGCAGCAATACGGTGTGCGCCCGCTTTCTGCATAAAGTTTTCATCGTTACAGGTTAGACCTGACAACCACCAAAGCAGCGGCACGCGCTCGCTCTCTGCCTGGGGAGGCAGATAAACCGCGAACACCATGTCGCAATCCAGCGCCCGGGAGTAGTGGCGGTAGCGCTTGTGCCAGCCACCAAAACTGCGATTGGCAGACACTAGTTCTAAAGTTTCACTCATGCTCATGGGCCGGCTCCTTAAAAAGATGAAAACGCGGAGGGTTTCCCCTACCGCGCTCATTTACCCTATTACCAATGATACTCAGTAATGCAGCACGGTACGAATGCTCTTACCTGCATGGAGCAATTCGAAGGCTTCATTAATTTGCTCAAACGGCATGTCGTGGGTAATAAAGTCGTCGATATTCAGCTCACCATTCATATAGCGCTCGACGTAACCCGGTAACTCACTGCGTCCTTTAACACCACCAAACGCAGAGCCTTTCCAAACCCGCCCGGTGACCAGTTGGAAAGGACGCGTGGAGATCTCTTCGCCCGCACCCGCGACACCAATGACAATCGACTCCCCCCAGCCTTTATGGCAGCACTCAAGGGCCGAACGCATCACGTTAACATTGCCGATACACTCAAAGGAGTAATCAACACCACCGTCGGTCATATCGACGATTACCTGCTGAATCGGGTCGCTGTAGTCTTTCGGATTAACGAAATCAGTCGCGCCAAACTGCTTGGCCAATTCAAATTTATCGGGGTTCACATCGATGGCAATAATCTTCGAGGCTTTTGCCATAACTCCCCCTTGGATGACCGCCAAACCAATCGCGCCCAAACCAAAAACGGCGATGGTGGAGCCTGGCTCTACTTTTGCCGTATTCAGTACCGCACCGATACCGGTAGTAACGCCGCAGCCCAATAGGCAGATTTTATCCATCGGCGCTTCTTTGGAGACCACCGCAAGCGATACTTCCGGCAGCACGGTGTACTCGCTGAAAGTCGACGTGCCCATGTAGTGATGCAGCATTTTGCCATCTAGTGAAAAGCGCGAGGTGCCATCAGGCATCACACCTTTTCCCTGAGTAGCGCGCACGCTGCCACACAGGTTGGTTTTACCAGAGAGGCAGAATTTACATTTTCCGCACTCGGCGGTGTACAGCGGAATAACATGGTCACCCGGCTTAACGCTGGTCACACCCTCGCCAACTTCCTGTACCACACCAGCACCTTCGTGGCCCAATACCGCTGGGAAATTACCTTCGGGGTCAGCACCAGAAAGGGTATAAGCATCGGTATGGCATACACTCGTCGCTGCCATCTTCACCAGTACCTCGCCCGCTTTTGGACCTTCCACATCGATCTCAACTAATTCAAGCGGCTTACCCGCTTCGAGTGCTACAGCTGCACGCGATTTCATCTATGCATCTCCTTAACGGCCACGTAAGAATAAATACTGTTTTGTCGGGCTCATTTGAATCGAACCAGATTTAATGCCTGCAGTGTAGGCCAGCTAGGCGAGTGGGATAAAGCGGGATACACTCATAAGATTATTGCCACTGAGCAACAATCAGAAATTAATTAAGGATAGTTCGTGCAGCGTTGGGACCGTATTGAGGCATTCGTCGAGGTGGTAAGACTGGGAACATTCTCAGCTGCCGCACGCCATTTAAAGGTATCGACATCGCATATTAGTCGCTTGGTGAGCCAGCTGGAAAATCAGTTGGGTGTTCAGCTTTTGTACCGCACAACACGGCAAATTCGTTTAACCGATGCTGGGGCAATCTACGTAGAACACTGCCGCCATCTTTTTGATGGCCTGCGCGATGCAGAGCAAGCGATTAGCGAGCTGCAGGCAAATCCACGTGGGCTGCTGAAGCTGACCTCAGCGACGACGTTCGGCGAGCGCTACATCGCGCCACTGGTGAATGACTTTCAGTGCCTGCATCCGCAGCTTGAAGTGCATATGCACTTCACCAACCGCCCCGTAGAAATTATTGAAGAGGGCTACGATATTGCCATTCGTATGGGGGTACTCAAAGACTCTAGCTTGATTGCTCGGCGGCTATGCGAACGGCAGGAGTATGTCGTGGGCTCCCGGTCTTACTTCCGTCAAGCTCCCAGGCCACATACGCTGTCGGAACTTAGCCAACACCGTTGTCTGATGGGTTCACGTCCTAACTGGTTGTTTGAAGTCAACGGTCAGCGCCGCGAAGTTAAAGTGGAGGGCTGCTGGAGCGGAAACTCCGGCCCCGCGCTGCTTGACGCCGCGCTTAAAGGGCTAGGGCTTGCTCAACTACCGGATTACTACGTAGCCCCCTATCTTGCCAGTGGCGAACTGGTATCCGTTCTGGAACCTTTCCAACACAACGATACGGCGGTATGGGCGGTATATCCTCGTCACCGCCATCTATCACCTAAAATCCGTCAGCTCGTCGATTACTTGGTGGCCAATATTGATGCAACGCTGCCACCCCGCCCTACTCACTAACACTCGATGGCGTTAACAGCCAAACCGCCTTTTGACGTTTCTTTATATTTATCTTGCATATCTCGGCCAGTGTCACGCATGGTGCGAATCACTTTATCCAACGATACAAAATGCTCACCATCACCATGCATCGCCATACGCGCAGCATTGATCGCCTTCACCGAGGCAATGGCGTTTCGCTCAATACACGGCACTTGAACCAACCCCACCACGGGGTCGCAAGTAAGGCCAAGATTATGCTCTAGACCAATCTCAGCAGTGTTCTCTACCTGTTTTGGCGAGCCACCCAGCACTTCTGCAAGCCCCGCTGCGGCCATCGCACAAGCAGAGCCGACTTCTCCCTGGCAGCCAACTTCCGCGCCGGAAATGGACGCGTTCTTTTTACACAATATGCCCATCGCGCCCGCTGCCAACAAAAAAGCCACTATATCGTCGTCACAGGCATCTGGCTCAAATTTCAAATAGTACGCCAGCACAGCAGGCACAATACCGGCAGCACCGTTCGTCGGTGCAGTGACCATCCGTTTACCCGCGGCGTTCTCTTCATTCACTGCCAGCGCAAACAAATTGACCCAATCCATCACAGTAAAGCTCGATACAATTAAGCGTTGATTCTGCGGTGGTGAAAGCAGCTGTTGGTGCAAGCCATGGGCGCGTCGCCGAACATTTAATCCACCGGGCAAGTGTCCCGTCGCTTTTAAGCCATTTTCAATGCTGGTGCGCATGGCTTGCCAAATCGTCAGCAGCTGTGTGCGAATCCCCTCTTCACTGCGCCATGCTTTTTCGTTTTCAAACATGAGCTCACTGATACGCAAACCATTTGTTTGGCAGAGCGCTAACAACTCATTAGCCGTTTCAAATGGGTAAGGTAGCGCGGTTTTGTCTTCGTCTAACCCACCTTGATCGGCGCAGGCTTGATCGACATAAAAGCCACCACCAAGGGAATAGTAAGTATTTGTCGCAATAACCGTATCGTACTGATAAGCCGTCAACACCATAGCGTTCGGGTGAAATGGCAGGCAATGGTCGTCCCATTCAATATCCTGGGTGCGATCAAACGATAGCGCTTGCCCATTGGGCAGCGTTATTAGAGCGCCTTCATCCAGCGCACGTAGCCGCTCAGTAATGGTGTCAGGATCGATTGACTCTGGCGTTTCGCCCATCAAGCCCATGATGACCGCACTATCAGTACCATGCCCGATGCCAGTAGAAGCTAACGAACCGTGGAGCCTAGCCACAATGCGCATCAGCGAAGGTGAGATAACCGCTTGACTAAAATCGCGCGCCGCACGCATCGGCCCAACCGTATGAGAGCTTGATGGGCCAATCCCAATTCTAAAGAGATCAAAAACGCTTATTGCCATTGTGTTGTCTGCCCTTCAGCGGTAATTGTTGATTACCTAATAACTAAGTTACTTTGCAGCCTTAATCCACCATTAGTCGAGCAGCTCACATTAAGTTCGACGTGCGAGCATAGAAGTGTGTCGATATAATGAACATTCTTCTATGCATGTTTTTAAGCTCCTCTCTTACAACGTCATCTCTCTGATAAGGATGTTGGTATGCCATCTTCCCCACCGCAGTGGCCACTCAGTTTTGGATATACGCTTCTGCGCGCAACACTTTATATGTTTTTTGTCGCTGGTATCGCCCAAGGCGGATATTTTGAAGCTCTCTACCTACCCGATGTGCGCTATACCGAATTAGGCTTTACAGAGTTCACTCAAACCCTGGTACTGGCTAGCTGTTGTGGCTTACTCATCTACGTGCGCCAAGTACTCAAGGTATGGCCTACTGTTACGCTTCTATTGCTGGCGTTTGTGGCTGCGTCGCTGGTACGCGAACAGGATTACTTTTTAGATTACTACGTCGCAGACAACTCTTGGAAAGTGCTGGTATCGTTAATTGTCATCCCTAGCCTTGCCTGGGTAGTCGTCCAGCGTCGTCGATTTATTGAAGAATTTTCACATTATAGCAATACGTTCGCGTTTGGACTTTTCACTGGCGGTGTGCTCGTTACCTATATTTTCTCCCGCCTTTATGGTCGCCAAGACTTCTGGCGAGCCGTCATGCAGGATAACTATATTCGCGAATTTAAAGATGTCGCTGAGGAAGCCATCGAGCTTTTAGGCTACAGCCTGATTCTATTTGCCATGATTGAGCTTCTGCTGATTGCTCGGCGTATTTACAAAGCGCGACAAGTCGCACGCTAGTCCTCTCATCTCCCGCTAGCAGCCCTTTTTTATCGCCGCCTTACACCTTGCGCAGGCGGCATTCATTTTTTACATCTCGCTATACATAAAGCCATTTGCGACCCCGATGGCTTCAACGTAGTGTCGTCCCCCAGACTCATGGGCATTTTTTGCTAAAAAACAACCTACTGACGACAAAAACCTTATGACAAACTCACAAAATCGCCAAGAAACCCTAAAGCGAGGTGCATTTACTCGTTTTCTTGATAGCGTTGAGTGGCTGGGTAATCTACTCCCACATCCTGTTACTCTCTTCGCTATTTTATGTGTTCTGGTAGTAGTCGCCAGCGGCATCGCCGGTGCATTAGGGGTATCTGTTGCTGACCCTCGCCCTGCTAACGAAGGTGAATGGATAGCGGTTAATTCACTGCTCAATGCCGAAGGCCTGCGCCGCTTAGTCACTGAAATGGTAACCAACTTCACTAGCTTTGCACCACTGGGTACAGTACTGGTAGCCATGCTGGGGGTCGGCGTTGCTGAGCACTCAGGACTGCTTTCAGCCAGCATGCGTGCGCTGGTTCTCAATCGCTCGCCGCGCATTGTCACCTATGCAGTGGTGTTTGCCGGCATCATGTCGAACATGGCGGCTGAGCTTGGCTATGTCGTATTGATTCCTTTAGCGGCCATGATTTTCCACTCATTAGGGCGTCATCCATTGGCGGGCCTAGCGGCTGCGTTCTGCGGTGTTTCTGGAGGCTACAGCGCTAACTTACTGATTGGTACTGTTGACCCGCTACTATCGGGCATCACCCAGGAAGCAGCGCGTCTTCTTGACCCTGCTTACATTGTGGGCGCAGAAGCCAACTGGTTCTTTATGTTCGCCAGTACGTTCTTTGTCACGCTTATTGGTGGCTTTGTTACTGAGCGAATCGTAGAACCCAAGCTAGGTAAATTCGATTCTGCCTATGCTGATAGCGGCATTGAAAACCAGCGCATGGAAGGGCTATCCGACTCAGAGAAGCGCGCCTTAAAAGGGACTGGACTTGCGACATTAGCATTAGCCGCTCTGGTCGCGGTCATGGTTGTGCCCGAAAGCGGCATATTGCGTAACCCCGAAACAGGGCTAATTAGCGGCTCGCCCTTTTTGCGTGGCATTGTGGTAATTGTCGCGGTGTCCTTCACCGTATTGGGGTTTGTCTATGGCCGCCTGGCAGGCACCATGCAAAACGATCGCGATATTGTCGACGCTATGGCGAAAAGCATGAGCAGCCTCGGCCTTTATATCGTTCTGGTCTTTTTTGCGGCACAGTTTGTAGCGCTGTTTAACTGGAGTAACTTTGGCACTGTCACAGCCGTTGCCGGTGCCGATCTGCTGCAGTCTTTAGGGCTACGCGGCCCAGGTCTGTTCGCGCTGTTTATCATTATGTGTGCGTTCGTCAACCTATCACTAGGCAGCGCCTCTGCACAGTGGGCAGTAACAGCTCCCATCTTTGTACCGATGCTAATGCTAATGGGCTATGCCCCTGAAGTAATTCAGGCGGCGTATCGAATCGGCGATTCGGTTACTAACTTAATTACACCCATGATGAGCTACTTTGGTTTAATTCTTGCCGTAGCAACTCGCTATCGTAAAGATATGGGCATTGGGACGTTGGTAGCGGTTATGCTGCCCTACACGCTATTTATGCTGATTGGCTGGAGCCTGCTGTTCTTTATTTGGGTATTTGTTTTTGGCTTGCCTGTCGGCCCAGGATCAGCCACGCATTACACGCTTTAAGCCATATCATCATATAACGCTTATGGCATAACGCAAAAAGCCCGTCGTTCATAGAACGGCGGGCTTTTTGTTTATGGTGACGACTACCAAATCACCACTTTCTATTTACTACTTACTAGCCACTACTTACCAAGTACGAGAGCTAACTGATCACTCGTCGAGGAATGAGCGCAGCGGCTCAGAGCGACTCGGATGGCGTAGCTTGCGCAGCGCCTTAGCTTCGATCTGACGAATTCGCTCGCGAGTAACGTCAAACTGCTTACCCACTTCTTCAAGCGTGTGGTCGGTATTCATATCGATACCGAAACGCATGCGCAGCACTTTCGCTTCACGAGCAGTTAAGCCGCCAAGGACGTTACGCGTTGCTTCGATCAAGCCTTCGCCGGTGGCCATATCAATCGGCAACAACATAGTGCCGTCTTCGATAAAGTCACCTAAGTGCGAATCGTCGTCATCACCAATCGGCGTCTCCATAGAGATCGGCTCTTTGGCAATTTTTAGCACCTTGCGTACTTTGTCTTCCGGCATTTCCAGACGTTCGCCCAGTTCTTCCGGCGTTGGCTCGCGGCCCATTTCCTGCAGCATCTGACGAGAAACACGATTGAGCTTATTGATCGTCTCAATCATGTGCACCGGAATACGGATGGTGCGTGCCTGGTCAGCGATAGAACGCGTAATCGCCTGACGAATCCACCATGTGGCATAGGTCGAGAACTTGTAACCGCGGCGATATTCGAACTTATCAACCGCTTTCATCAAACCAATGTTGCCTTCTTGAATCAGATCCAAGAACTGCAGGCCACGGTTGGTGTACTTCTTCGCAATCGAAATTACCAAACGCAGGTTAGCCTCAACCATCTCTTTCTTAGCACGACGTGCTTTCGCTTCGCCGATAGAGAGCTTGCGGTTAACTTCTTTGAGGTCGGCCACGGTGAGCTGCACCATGTCTTCTTCAAAGGCAATTTTGCGCTGCGAACGAGCAATATCGGCACGCAGTGGCTCAAGACGGTCAGCATACTTGGGCTGCGCTTCCTGGAAGGTGTCCAACCATTTTGGATTAGACTCGTACCCAGGGAACGACTTAATGAAGGTTTTGCGCGGTACTTTAGCTTTCTTCACGCACAGCTGCATAACCGCTTTTTCTTGGGCACGCACCTGCTCAACGCTAATACGTACTTGGCCAACCAGACGCTCAAAATGCTTCGGCACCAGCTTAATCGGCGAAAACAGCTCGGCTAAACGCGATTGCTCACTTTTAAGCTCAGCGCTACCACGCCCATATTTCGCCAACGCAGCTTCAACAGCGGCGTTCTGCTCACGGATTTGTTCGAAACGAGCTTTCGCTTCTTCCGGATCAGGGCCGCCTTCGCTGGCAGTGCTGTCGTCATCTTCGTCGTCACCGTCGCTGTCGAGATCATCATCATCGCTCAACTCGGCTTCCGGCTCAGGCTCGGGCACTTCGGCTTCTGCAACGCCTGGAATCCCCTCGTCGGGGTCGATAAAGCCAGAGAACAGATCAGACAAGCGACCAGGCGCTTCTTCATCCTGCGTGGCATCGTAGGCATCCAGGATAGAAGCAACAGCGCCAGGCAAATACGCCAGCGCTGACATCACTTCCCGCGTGCCCTCTTCTATCCGCTTGGCGATTTCGATCTCACCTTCGCGGGTTAGAAGTTCAACCGTACCCATTTCGCGCATGTACATGCGCACAGGGTCGGTAGTGCGACCGACGTCGCTTTCCACGGCGGCGAGTGCCGCGACGGCCTCTTCCGCAGCGGACTCGTCCGTGGAGTGATCCGACATCATCAAAGTGTCTTCATCTGGCGCTTCTTCAACGACACTGATACCCATGTCGTTAATCATGCCAATGATGTCTTCCACTTGATCCGGGTCGGCGATATCCTCGGGTAGATGGTCGTTGACCTCGGCATAGGTCAGGTAGCCCTGTTCCTTGCCGCGCGCGATCAACTCCTTCAGACGTGACTGCTGCTGCGCATTTCCAGCCATAGAAACCCTATCTCGACGAAGAAGAATGAAACACCTGGGGCGCTGAATCGATTAAACTCAACAAGCCGAACAGTATAGCGTAAATAGCAGGAATTTTTCCAGCGAAACGTATTTGCGCGGTCATTCAGGTGTGTTAGGTTGTTCGGTTAGGCCAGCGCCTGGCGACTGACCCTTTATTTGGTGCCAACGTTAGGGAAATTCAACCCTAGCGCCTCAAACTCTACTCATTCCAAACTCTACTCATTCAAAGACAAACGCCGTAAAGCTCACTTAATGTCGTTGAACAAGCTCCATCATTAAACTTGCCAAACGCTGCCGCTGCGCTTTATCCAGCTTTTGCCCAGAACGCTCTAAATCCAGCAACGCCTGGTACTCTTCCTGAGGCGATCGCTTGCGCTGAACCTCTATTAGATGTTCAACCAACCCTGTCAGCTCAGTCTCCCGAGTTCCCTTGGGAATCAGCAACTCCCGTGACGCCAGCTCAGCCAAGACCTGACCTTCATGGCTCCCCTGAAAGTGCGCCAACACCACTTGCGGGCTGCGATAACGCCCGGCACGTAGTAACTCAATCAAGTCACGACATAGCGGTGCTTCTTCACTCTCCGGCAACCAATCCAGGGAATCCGGCAGCGACGTCACTAAACCAGGCTCATGCAACAGTAGCTGCACAATACGAGCCACGGTTGAAAGCACTTGCGGGCGCGGCGACTGAGCGCGCCCCTTTGGTGCCTTTTTACCAGCAGGCTTTGCGCTGACCAGCTGCTCCTCATGATGCTCAAACGGCATCATGTCGGGCGACTCAAGCGGCTCCCAGTGCACGGCTTCCTGCGAAGGCGCTTTCTGTGCCTCTTTTTGCGCACTGGCGGCCGCGCGTTTATCAAGCAGCGTTTTCAGTTGCGATTGTGCCAACCCACTGCGCTTAGCTAACGCCTCCAACAGTAACGATTTGAGCATGCCTTCAGGCACTTTGTTCAATGCCTCAAGCACCTGACTTGCAAACCGCTCTCGCCCTTCCACGGTATTCAAGTCTCGCCCCTGCGCTGCCTGCTCAAAAAGAAACTCAGATAGCGGCATCGCACAGGTAACGCGATCTTGAAATGCGTCGCTACCTTCACGGCGCACTAGCGTATCCGGGTCGTCACCTTCCGGCAGAAACAGGAAGCGCGCTTCACGACCGTCAATCATCTGCGGCAAGGCGGTTTCCAACGCACGGCTGGCCGCTTGACGTCCTGCACGGTCACCGTCGAAGCAAAACACCACACGGCTGACTAAACGAAATAGTCGGCTTAGGTGGTCTTCTGTTGTTGCCGTCCCTAAGGTTGCGACAGCGTTGTTGATACCGTACTGCGCCAGCGCCACGACATCCATGTAACCTTCAACGATGACGAGCTGCTCAAGCTTGCTTGACGCTTGGCGAGCCTCATACAACCCGTACAGCTCACGTCCTTTGTGAAAGACAGGCGTTTCGGGCGAATTCAGATATTTAGGCTGTTCATCACCCATTACCCGACCGCCAAACGCGATGGTGCGCCCCCTTAAATCCCGAATGGGAAACATCACTCGATCGCGAAAGCGGTCATACGTCCGCCCCGTGTCTTCACGGTGAATTAGCAAGCCATACTCTACTTGTACAGGCTCACCAATACCTCGCGTACTCAAGTGCTGCTTCAGGGCTTCCCACCCACCAGGCGCATAGCCAATACCATAAGTACTGACAACATCTGGCGATAACCCGCGTCCTTGCAGATAACGCTGTGCTCCCTGCCCTTCCTGCATTTTTAGCCGTTCTCGATAAAAACTGGCAGCAAGTTCAAGAAGATTAACGCCCTCTTTGCGCTTTTTTTCGCGTTGCTGGGCGCGCGGATCATCGGCACCCTCACGAGGAACATCCAGCCCTAAACGACTAGCCAACTGCTCAACCGCATCGGGAAAGGGTAGTTTGTCGTATTCCATTAGAAAGCGTAGCGCATTACCGTGGGCACCACACCCAAAGCAGTGATAAAACTGTTTATCAGCGCTAACCGTAAACGATGGGGTTTTCTCTTGATGGAAAGGACATAGCCCAGAATAGTTACGCCCGGCCTTTTTAAGCTGCACACGCTCACCAACCACCTCGACCACATCAACGCGGCCTAACAGGTCATCGATAAAACGTTGTGGAATTTGGCCTGCCATGAACTGCGGGCATCCTCGCGCAAAGCGCTAGTTCGCTTGCCTAGAGTCATCAAGCAAATTGCCAGATCACCATAAACAGCGATGAAACAAAACAAAAAACAAACGGCCACCTAGTGGCGGCCGCTTGACATCCCTCTTGAGATGGCCAGCTAACTGCTCCGGCCCCCTCGGGTACGGATCAATAGAGCCGTTCGAAACGCTTTTGCTCACGCTGAATTTTCTTGGCGTGGCGTTTTACGGCAGCTGCCGCTTTGCGTTTACGCTCAGCAGTCGGCTTCTCATAGTGCTCGCGGCGGCGTACTTCAGAAAGAACACCGGCTTTTTCGCAAGAACGCTTGAAGCGACGCAGGGCGACGTCAAACGGCTCGTTATCACGTACTTTTACAGAAGGCATTAAGCACTCACCTACCTTAAGGAGTCTTGAGTTCGGATAGTACGTACACTTTTAGAATACAGTGTACGACCCAGTTTTACAGCGCACAGTAGTCTAGTCGTGGTTGGCGATCTTTGCAAATGCTTACGCGCCTTAAGTATGAGAATGCTAAACTAGGCGACTGATTAGCAGCACTGGTTTCTAACCTGCAACTTTTTAACTTACAACGAGTTCTTCAGCCATGCGCGTACTGGGCATTGAAACGTCTTGCGATGAAACGGGCGTCGCGATTTATGATACTTCGCACACTGGAGGCCGCGGCCTGCTCGCCGACGCGCTGTATAGTCAAATTGCCATGCATGCCGAGTATGGCGGCGTGGTGCCTGAACTCGCTTCTCGCGACCATACGCGCAAACTGTTGCCACTGATCGAGCAAGTATTGCACGACGCCAAGCTGACGCGTAACGACCTAGACGGCATTGCCTACACAGCTGGCCCGGGGTTAGTCGGTGCGCTCATGGTGGGTGCCAGCACAGCGCATGGTATGGCACGTGCGCTGAACATCCCAGTACTTGGCGTACACCACATGGAAGGCCACCTGTTAGCCCCTATGCTGGAAGATGACGCCCCTGACTTCCCTTTCGTAGCCTTATTGGTCTCTGGCGGACACACTCAACTTGTCGAAGTACAGGCCCTGGGACACTACCAGTTACTCGGGGAATCCGTTGATGATGCCGCAGGTGAGGCCTTCGACAAAGCGGCCAAAATGCTCGGACTCCCCTACCCCGGCGGCCCTCACGTTGCAAAACTTGCTGAACAAGGCAATCCAAAACGTTTTCGCTTTCCACGGCCAATGACCGACCGCCCAGGCCTAGACTTCAGTTTTTCGGGATTAAAAACCCACACGCTGACCGCTATTCGCCAATTGGATGCTGCTAGCGAGTTAGACACCCAGGCCAAGGCTGATGTGGCGAGGGCATTTGAAGAAGCCGTAGTGGACACCCTGGTTATCAAATGTCGCCGGGCACTGGATCAAACCGGATTGAAGCGCTTAGTGGTGGCAGGTGGCGTTAGCGCTAATCAACGCCTGCGCGAACGCCTCGCGGTTGAAACAGAGAAACGCAACGCGCGATCTTATTACCCTCGCGGGCGCTTCTGCACCGACAATGGCGCGATGATCGCTTATGTGGGCGCCCAACGACTGGCGGCGGGTGAGCATGATGACAACGGCATTATGAAGGCTACACCGCGCTGGCCGTTGGACACCTTAACGCCTACTTAACACCTCTAGCTCCTACACCTATAGCTCCTACATCTATAGCCCCTGCCTAGCCGCGGAGATGCGGCTCTTCTCCGCGGCGCAGGCGGCGAATATTTAACCCGTGACGGGCAAGCACCAGCAGGCTAAACCCACTCACAACCACAACATAGTCAGGTGCTAGCCAAGCGCAGGCCAGCGGTGCGACAAATGCACTAACGAGCGATGCTGCCGCTGCCATGCGTAGCCGCCAAGCCAGCAGCATCCAGCACACCGCACTAAGCAGCGCCACGCTGGGTACCAATATCAACAGCACGCCAAACGCACTGGCAACCGATTTACCACCGCGAAACCTATGCCATAGTGGATAGCTGTGACCTAGCAGAACAGCAAATCCAACCGCCCCTTGCAACCAAACAGGCAGCCCTAACAATTTGGCTGCCAGCACTGCAGGTGCCCCTTTTAAGGCATCTAGCAAAAGCGTGGCGACTGCTAAACGAGGCCCGTAAAGGCGTAGCACGTTCGAAAACCCAGGGTTACACGAACCGCAATATCGCGGATCAGGAACACCTGCTAGCCGGCATACGCTAAGCGCCGCTAACCAGCTCCCGCTTAAGTAGCCCACCACCATCCATATCACTCCGCCCACCATCTTGGCTCCTTCCCAGCGTTAGATCGTACCTAGCTGTCGTTTCGCGCTATCCTCAAGTACAATCCCCCGCTTGTTGACGCTAGAGGAATAGCTGTGGATCGCATTTTGATCGAAGCGCTGGCAGTAGATACCGTCATCGGTGTGTACGACTGGGAGCGCACTATTGTTCAGTCTTTGAGCTTGGACTTATCGCTCGCAACGGATATTCGTCCCGCCGCCGCTGCAGATGATTTGAGCCTGACGCTTGATTATGCAGCCATTTGCCAGCGAATTCAGCGCTTTGCTGACGAGCACCAATTTGCTCTCGTCGAGACATTTGCCGAGCGCCTAGCTGAGTGCTTACAGCAGGAGTTTTCCATTATCTGGCTGCGCCTTACCGTACGCAAACCGGGGGCCGTTCCACAAGCCGCTAGCGTCGGTCTTGAAATCACCCGCGGCACGCTTCCATGAGCTTGGTTACTCTCAGTTTAGGCAGCAATATCGATCCGGACACTCATATCCGCCTGTGCCTAGATGCGCTCGAAGACACGTTTGGCCCCCTTCAAATATCGCGCATATTTGAAAGCGAGCCGGTAGGATTTAGCGATAATCGCAACTTTTACAACCTTGTGGTTGCCTTTGATAGCGATTGGTCGGTGGGCGAGCTTCAGGCGTGGTCTAAGCAACTCGAAATTGCCCATGGCCGCACTCCCGATATGCTTAAGTGTAGTCCTCGAGCACTGGATATTGACCTGCTCGCAGTAGGCGGTATTTGCGGCACTGTTGACGGTGTTGCCCTGCCCCGAGGGGAAATCACGCACAATGCCTTCGTTCTACAGCCGCTAGCCGAACTGCTACCCGATCAGTATCACCCTATCTATGGCTTGTCTTACGCTGCGCTATGGCAGCGCTTTGAATTGGGTAGTCAACGCTTATGGGCCATCGACTTTCATTGGCGTGGACGCTGGGTTTCCCAGGCAGACCCTGTGCCAAAGGCGGTGTCCGCTCGCTAAACAAAGCCTATAGCCAGCCCTTAGTGCGTATCCATCAGCGCACTTGCTACTGCCTGCTGGCGGTGTTCACGTAGCGCCTTACCTAAAGCTGCACCGCGATAACCCGCTTGCAATAGCGCTTGAGGGTCAACGCTTTGTGCAGCCTGCCACGCCCGATTCAGCGGTTCGAGCGTATTCTCTGCTAAACGCTTAATAAGTTGTAACTGTGCATTAACCTGCGCGGGCTTACGCCAACCATCCAAACGCTCCAGCCAGTGCAGAACGCGTTCGTCACTTAATGGCTCGGCCAACATATCCCTACTCAGCGCTACATGGCGCGCCAGCTGCGTCACCGCATTAGGTAATCGCAATCTTATCGCCAGCGCATCACGCTGAGCATCATTCAATACCGACACCAACAACGCGTAGCGCCAGTGAGCCAGAGGAAGTGAGCTGTCGATAGCCACCTGTGCAACTGTCTCAAGCGCCATCGCCTCAAGCGCGTTTGCCAGCACAACGCCATCTGTTAGCTCAGGCCACCAAGCAGCCAGCGCTTCGCAATCATTTAAGGCGGTGAAGTAACGGTCAGGATTTGGTTCACCCAGCGCTTTTTCGGTTTCGACCCACACTCGCTCCGCAGCAAGGTGGCTAAGCTCACCACTGCGACTTACATCTCGCATTAGCTCGAGGGTTTCAGGCGCGATGGCAAACCCTAAATGCGCATAACGGGCAAGAAAGCGTGCCGTGCGAAGTACCCGTAAGGGATCTTCACTAAATGCCGGGGACACATGGCGTAATAGCCGCTGTTCAATATCCCGCTGACCGTTAAAGGGGTCGGTCAACGCGCCATCAAAGCGCTGCGCAATCGCGTTGATGGTTAAATCACGTCTTGAAAGGTCTTCTTCTAAGGTCACATCAGGACTTGCGTGTACTTCAAAGCCGCCATAACCGTGGCCAGACTTTCTCTCAGTGCGCGCTAGCGCATACTCTTCGGCGGTATCAGGATGCAGGAATACCGGAAAATCGCGCCCCACTGGTTTAAAGCCCCGCTGTTGCATGACTTCTGGCGTGGCACCGACGACGACCCAATCATTATCCACTACCGGCCAGCCTAACAGCGCATCGCGCACTGCCCCGCCAACACGATAAACATCGAGTCCTTTGGTTTTCGCATCCACCTGAAACACGGCTACCGCCCTTTTTTCAATGTCTGGTGTTTTAATATCTCGGCTGACGGCTAGGTACGCTGATGCGCTCACCCGATTCCAGATTGAGAGCGGTTAACGACCCACCCCACACGCAACCAGTATCCAGCGCTTCAACCTTTATCTTGGCGTTCGGGGTTTGGCCCTCTAATGCCGCCCAGTGTCCGAATAACAGTTGAAGCGCATCTGCTCTTGGGTATTGAAACCAGGGGGCGAACCCGTCAGGCGCACTTTCCAAGCCTTCTTTAGCAGCGAAGTCTAGCCGACCATTAGCGTCGATAAAGCGCATGCGGGTAAATATATTGACGAGACAGCGCAAACGATCAATTCCTTCTAGATCCTCATGGAACTGGTCAGGTTGATTACCAAATAGCTGCGTTAAAAAATCACCCGAACGCTCACTAAGCAAGGCCATCTGCACTTCTTGACTAAACGATACCGCTTGCTCGGCGCACCACGTTGGTAATACACCGGCATGGGTCATCAGCGTATTGTTTTCATAAACTGCCAATGGCTGGCTTTGCAGCCAATCCAACACCTGTTCGCGCTGTGGTGTCGCAAGAATATCGCTGAGGGTATCGTTTTTTTTCAGTTTGCCGCCGCCACGAGCCACCACCAATAAATGAAAATCGTGATTACCCAGCACGCATCGAGCGGCGCTGCCTAACGCCTGCACTTCCTGCAAGCAAGCCAGCGAGCCAGGGCCACGATTGACCAAGTCACCAACCAGCCAGAGTGTATCGTTTGCTGCATTGAAGCTTAGCTTTTCTAGCAAACTGACAAACTCGGCATGACAGCCGTGCAGATCACCAATGGCATAGGTGCTCATCGCTCTCCCTTTTTGAGAATGGTCAGTGAAGCTGACGCGGCACCGCTAGCCTGAAAGGCGCAATGGGCACTTCAAAAGCTCGTTGGGTGTAGGTGTTAAGCAGCGTGTAAGCGCCCTCCATAACGCCTACCGGCGTTTGCAGAATGGCTCGACTGGTGTAGCGAAAACGCTGCCCCGGGCCAATTAACGGCTGCTGGCCCACCACCCCTTTGCCACGCACCTCTTGGCTATCACCGTTACCTTGGGTAATTTTCCAGTAGCGCGCCATGAGCTGCACGCTATGAGGGCTTTGGTTATGCACCGTCACGGTGTAACTAAACACGAAGCGCGACTCACGGTCATCTGACTCGGCTGCACGGTACTCAGGCGCGACGCTAACCTCAATGGCTAGGGCACTCACGCGTCAGCACTCCCATTACCACCAAGCGCTTCGTCAGTAGCCACTTGGTTGGCGATAGCTACGTACTCTGCAACCGTCAAGGTTTGAGGGCGCCGTGCAGGGTCAATGCCTAGTGCTTCTAATGTTTCTGCGCTTACCCTGCCTTTCAGGTTATTGCGCAGTGTTTTGCGTCGCTGACCAAACGCCAGCTTGACCAATTCAAACAGCAGCGCTGGGTCATCTGCTGTTTGGGGCAAGCTTTCGTGAGGTGTTAGCCTAACAATGGCAGAGTCAACTTTCGGTCTGGGAACAAAGGCTTCCGGCGGTACGACAAACAGCTGATCCACGTGGCAGTAATATTGCGCCATCACCGACAGGCGCCCCCAATCAGTGCTACCTGGCTCAGCGGCCAAACGCTCAACGACTTCTTTTTGCAGCATAAAGTGCATATCGGCAATCGCATTGCCCATGGTTAACAGATGCACTATCAACGGCGTCGAGATGTTGTAAGGCAGGTTACCGACGACTCGCAGCGCAGGGCCATCCCCTTTTAGCGCGGCGAAATCAAACTTTAGTGCGTCACCCTCATGGATAACAAAGTCAGGGTAGTTAAAAAACTGCACCCTTAAGCCCGGAATCAGGTCACGGTCTAATTCAATGACTTCAAGCTTTCCTGCCGCCTCTAGCAACGGAGCAGTGAGCGCGCCTTGCCCAGGGCCAATTTCGACGAGTCGGTCGCTTTCGCGAGGCCCAATGGCACGGACAATACGCGAAATGATGCCGAGGTCACGCAGAAAGTTTTGACCAAAGCGTTTACGAGCGCGGTGCTGCTGAGGCACTTGAGACATCTAACAGTGTTCCTTGGAGGGTTGATTCATAAAGCATTTAAGCCATTGGCGCGCTGCGCGGAAAGTCGCTTTGCTAGCGCTAGGGCTACGCCTAAGCTATTGGGGTCGGCAGTGCCGCGACCGGCTAAACTGAGCGCGGTACCGTGATCTACCGAAGTACGTACCAGCGGCAAGCCAAGTGTAATATTCGCCGCCTGACCAAAGCCTGCGTATTTTAACACTGCCAGCCCCTGGTCATGATACATCGCCAGCACCGCATCAACGCCCGCTAAATGGCGCGGCGTGAAAAGCGTATCAGCTGGCAGTGGGCCTTGAACATCAAGGCCTTCAGCGCGCAGCGCTTTCAGCGCGGGGATAATAACATCGAGTTCTTCGCGCCCTAAATGGCCATCTTCTCCGGCATGAGGATTTAGCCCACACACCGCAATGCGCGGAGCGGCAATCCCAAACTGGTTTTTCAGATCAGTCGCAAGCAAACGGCTAATGCGGGTAATTTTGTCGTAGGTAACCGCATCCGCCACGTCACGCAGCGGTAGGTGTGTGGTGACAAGCGCGACGCGTAGGTCACTGTTACCCTGCCAGCGGCTCGACTGAGCGTGCAGCGCCTGGTCGGTAGCCAACAACATCACGACCTCATCAACCCCACAGGCATCGCGCAGCCATTCGGTGTGGCCAGTGAAGCTAGGAAAGCCGCCTTCGATAATCACCCCTTTATGCAGCGGCGCAGTGACCATGGCCGCTGCATATCCCTGCTGACAGGCGTCGACAGCGATTTGCAATGTCTCTAGCACATAGCCTGCATTAGCAGGATTGAGCACGCCAGGGAGCGCTGGTTCGCGAAGTGCCGCGGGCCACACAACCAAACGCCCTGGCGAGGAAGCCACACTGCTTCCAGGGGCAGCTTCTATCACATCAACATGAAGCCCCAGCAGCGACGCACGCTGTTTCAGCAACTGCGTATCGCCAATAGCCACCGTATTATTCAATTGGCCATTAGCGGCTAGCATCAGTGTGATTTCTGGCCCGATGCCCGCTGGCTCTCCGGTAGTTATCAGCAGTGGCGCACTATTGCTCATTAGATTGGCTCATTAAAGGCGAATATCGACAAAAGCCTGTTCACGCATTTCACGCTGCCAGGTCTGTAGCTCTTCGTTAGCACGACGCTGGAAAATGGCCTGACGAACCTGCTCACGACGACTTTCATCCGTCACATCCTGACGGCGACGCTCTAGCACTTCAATGACGTGGTAGCCAAACTGGGAGCGCACTGGCTCAGATAGCTGGTTAGTACTCAACGACCCCATCGCTTCTTCGAAGGCTGGCACCGTTTGTCCTGGACGCACCCAACCAAGCTCGCCGCCATTCATGGCACTACCACGGTCGTCGCTAAACTCACGAGCGACGGACGCAAAGTCTGCCCCCTGCTGTAAACGCTGGCGAGCCTGCTCAGCGCGGGCACGAGCCTGATCTTCATTGCGCGTTGGCGTTAACTCTACCAATACGTGGCGGGCGCGTACTTCTTCAATAAACGCCTGACCCTGCTGAGATGGCTGCTGGCTCAAGAAGCGTTCAACATCGCGATCAGTCACGGTGACACGTTGACTAATTTGGCGCTGCTGTACTTGGCGCATCAGCATTTCGCGGCGTATTTCTTCACGTACGCCACCCAGGGTCATGCCGTCTGCCTCCACGGCATCGGCAAACTGTTCTAGCGTCATGCCGTTAGACTCAGCAATGGAGCGCAACTGGCGATTTAGCTCCGTGTCATCCACGCTAAGGTTGGCTTGGCGAGCCATCTGCAGTTGGATTTCATCCATCACCATGCGCTCTAGTACCTGCTGAGCCAGTTGGCTACGGGGCGGTAAGTCCCCCCCCTGGGTCTGCGCCTGCTGCTCTACCTGGGCAATGCGGTCATCAAGCTCACTGCGCATGATGACGCCGTCATTAACGACAGCCACAACACTATCCAGCATTTGCCGCTGGGTTGATTCGAAATTTTGGGCGTAAACCGATAGCGGCACAAGCGCAGCACTCGTTCCAAGACAGAGCGTCATCATGCCGCCCGCAGAAAGCAGCTTTGCCCGCTTTTTCAAGCCATCGGTCAGCAGGGTCATTCTGGTAGTCATAAAGAATCTCTTTCAGTCAGTCGCCATTTAACAAAATCGTTACAGCGGCGTTGGGCGGTAGCCAGGAATGGCCTGTTCAAAGTAGCCGTCAGCCTGTTGACCAACGCCACCAAGGCCACGGAATACAAAGCGTAAAAATAGCCCGCGATCATTAAAGTCATCACCCACAGGGGCGGTGTCGTTATCGTCTACCCACTCACGCCATACTAGCTGTAAGCCGTAGCAGCAGTCGTTCCATTGAACGCCTGCCAGCCGCTCAAGCGCACGGTCATTGGTTTGATCGTGCAGATAGCGACCAATCAAATCAATCCTCGGGCTGGCTTTCCAAGCAAGTGACAGGTCCCACTCTTCTCGGCTGTAATCTCTAAAGCCGTCATCACCGGGTACGACGCCTGGATCGAAACCTTCGATCTCCCAACGGTAACCAAGGTTCACTACGTGGCCAGCAGGATGGCGATAACGCGCATCAACGCTAGAGCGTTCGGTCTGTTCACGCTGGTCGTCGTATAACCATTCATAACCCGCACTCCACCGATCATTAATCTGCCAATCGAGGCGCGTCACCAACGGCGAGCGATCGCGAGTGGCTTGATAACGGCTAAGCGGATTCACATTTGGATCATCCTCTGGACGAGCAGGCAATGTGTCTGGGTCGCCTTCACTATCGATGCGACGCTCGGATAAATAAACACTTTGCCCAACCCCAAGCGTTAACCGATCCCGCCCGGTGGCGTCTTCAATAAAGCGAGATTGTACGCCAAGCGACACGCGATTGAGATCACCTAAACGATCTGCGCCTGAGAAACGATGAGGAGACCATAGCTGATCCCACGAGAACGCTCGCTCGCGGCTGTCAAAATCAGGCAGTTGTGTTTGGTTAGTACGTGGGACGTATGCGTAGTTCAAACGTGGCTCAAGGGTTTGGCGATAGTCTCGTCCGCTCAGCTCTAATTCACGCTCAAACACCAGGCCACTATCTATCGATGTGACCGCCGCACTACGGCTGGGAGACGTGCCTCGGTCAGTGACGCGATCGCCATAATCCAACTCATAAGCGGTATGCCATAACTCGGTACGCGGCTCGATATAGCCCCAGGGTTGCTCAAAACGCCAACCGATAGCTGGCGTGAGATGCAGGCGCGTGCCGATGGCGGCTTCGCGCTCAGGCACCTGTCGCTCGTCTACATCACGCCAGAAATAGGTCGCGTTAGAGCGCCATTGTGTATAGAGACCGCCGCCTAACTGCCAGTCAGAGTTCGCTGTCAAACTTGGCAGACGATAAAATGGCTTATCGGAATCACTCAGCGGATCTTCCAACCGCTGGAAGCCTTGGGCACGGGCATCTAACTGCCAACGCTCACCGCGGTAATCTACTTGAGCGAGCCGCTCCATACTAACGCGCTCACTATTGCCAAACTCACCACCAAAATCATCGAAATAGCGCCCATCGCTAGCGGCACCATAGCGCAATTGGTAATCACTGCGTGGCGCCAGCGTTCCTGCATGCTGTGCATCAATATACCAGCGATCATTGCCTTCGAAGCGGTTATCACCATTTTCGCTGCCGTCATCACTATTGATATATCCGCCTTCTACCGTCCCTCGACTCTCTTCAAGCAGGTAGCGGTACTCACCATTGAGCAACAGCCCACGGTCAGACATCCAGCGCGGTGTAATGGTGGCATCTTGATTTGGCGCTATATTCCAGTAAAAGGGCTGCGCATAGTCAAACCCCTCATTGGAAAAGCTAATAGAAGGTGACAGCAATCCTGTATGACGGCGGTCATCAATGGGGAAACGTAGCCAAGGCCAGTAAAAAATCGGTACGTCTTTTACTTCTAAACGTGCGTGCCGTGCGGTACCAAACCCTTCTGCTTGATCCAGCTTTATATCGCTGCTAACGAGTTGCCAGCTATTGGCACCTGGATCACACGTCGTAAATGAAGCATTGCGCAGACGATATTGCTCTTCACCGGTTTGCTCTAATTGACTGGCCTGACCACGTAAATGCTGTTCGTAAAGCACATAGTGGCTGTTGCGTAACGAGGCTCGGTCATCGTTGAGCATTAACGTGGCTTGTTCGCCGCGCACCAGCGCCTGGCCATCTCGTATGGCGAGATTACCTTCTGCATCTACGCGCTGGCGGTCGGCGGGTAAATACATCTGCGCCGCCTGTAGCTCGGTGTTTCCACGACGCAGTACAACATCACCGCGCAACAACGCTTCACCATCTGCGGCGTAATCGGCTTCCTGAGTCTCTACCGACAACATTTCAGGGTTATCCACCGCTGGCAAGCGGTAGTCAGGCATCACATATCGCCCTCGACACAGCTGATGCGGTGCTTCATCTTGGCTCCAGGCCTGCCAATCAAGCGCCTCGGCAGGCAGCGTCTGGCCTTGTGCCACCGCTGAAAATGAGGCGCCAGCGAGCAAACTGCCCAACAGCGTGTGCGCAACCGGTACGGTACGCGAGATTCGCTTGCCCATGTTCGTTATCCTTGGCATCCAGAATCGGTATTATACAGCCCGCATGATGCCCGACCAGCAAGGAGCTTGCATGTCCTCTTCTAGGATTGACGCCCTCACCCAGTGGGCGGCTGAACAAAATGGCCTAAATAGCGCCGCTATCCGCCTTTCTCCAGCGGGCGGTGACGCAAGTTTCCGGCGATATTTCCGGCTGACACTGCCCTGCGGCGATACTCGCATAGTAATGGATGCCCCCCCTACCCAGGAAGACTCAACGCCGTTCGTCGCTATCGGAAAGCGCTGGTACGCGGCAAAACTACCCGTTCCGCATATTTACGCCGCCGATCTCGACGCGGGTTTTTTGCTGCTTGATGACCTTGGGGATACCCCTTTACAAGCGCTATTCACTGATGACGCGCGTATTCAACAGAGTCATTTGGATGCACTGTCGTTACTGGCCAAGTTACAGAACCACGCCAACCCTGCCGCGCTGCCGCCTTATGATGCGACGCTGCTGAACCGAGAGCTCGACCTTTTTCCTGAATGGTGTTTAAAAAAGTGGCTGTCGTTATCAACGCCAGCCAGTTGGGATGCGCTACGTGGCCACCTTGTTGAGCAAGCCCTCAATCAACCCGTCGTCAGCGTACACCGCGATTACGATGCGATGAATATCATGGTGCACGACCAGCAGCTTTACATGATTGACTTTCAAGACGCGGTGGCAGGGCCAATCAGTTACGACGTTATTTCCTTACTGCGCGGTCGCTACTGCCGCTTTTCTCAAGCGCAGTTTATGCAGTTTGTCGACTCGTTCTATCGCCAAGCACGTCAAGATGGGCGTCTCTCTCGCCATATCAGCAATGATGAATTTCTTATCCAATGCCAAGCCATGGCCGCTCAACGCTGCCTAAAAGTGCTGGGAATTTTTTGCCGCTTAACGCTTCGCGATGCCAAACAAGGCTATTTATCACGCCTGCCGCATTTTTTGGCGCATTTAGAAGATAGCCTAACCGCGCTGCCCCAGCACAGCGAGTTTGCTGAATGGGTAAGTGGCACACTGCGCCCCGCCATTGCCCTACGTTTAGCGGAAAGCACGTTATGAAAGCGATGATTTTAGCCGCGGGACTTGGCAAACGAATGCGGCCACTTACCGACCACTGCCCAAAACCACTGTTACCTGTAGGCGATAAGCCGCTTATTGTGCATCACCTCGAACGGCTCAAGCGTGCAGGCATTGATGAGGTGGTCATCAACGTGAGCTATCGCGCAGAGCAGATCATGGCAGCACTAGGTGATGGAAACGACTACCAGTTACGGATTCTTTGGAGCCATGAAGAGACACCTTTAGAAACCGGCGGAGGCATTCAAAAGGCACTCCCTCTGCTTGGTGATGCCCCGTTTCTGCTGGTCAATGGGGATGTCTGGTGCGATTACATTCCCTCAGAATCACTGCTACAGGGAAGTGACGTCGCCCATCTTGTGCTAGTAGATAACCCTTCCCACCACCCTAGCGGTGATTTTTCCCTTATCAACGGGCGCGTTGGAGTGGAAGGCCACCAGCGTCTTACCTTTGCCGGCATCAGCCTGCTGCACCCGGATCTTCTTGCCGATCAGGCGCCTGGGGCGTTTGCCCTGGCACCACTGCTTAAGCAGGCAATGGCAGACAAGCAGGTCAGCGGTGAACACTTTTCAGGCCACTGGGTCGATGTGGGCACTCCAGAGCGCCTTGAGGCTCTTGAACACCACTTTTTGGCGCAACAGATCAGCAAGCGATGAAAAAGTGCGTCTATCGCTAGAAATGTTATGCTTCGCAACTACCTATAGGTGCCTAGATGAGGAGAGCGACGTGAAAGCACGGGTAAAATGGACAGATGGTCGCCAATTTGTAGCAGAGTCCGGTAGTGGGCACAGCGTCGTTATCGACGGCCCTCCTGACCACGGCGGCCGCAACACCGGCCCTCGCCCAATGGAAATGCTGCTGATGGGCATGGGTAGCTGCACCGCCTTTGACATTTTGAATATTCTTGATAAAGCCCGCGCTGATGTCACCGACTGTATCGCGGAGCTTGACGCAGAGCGCGCTGATGAAGTGCCCTCCGTGTTTACCAAAATCCACGTACACTTTGTGGTGACTGGCCGCAACTTAAAAGAGAAGCAGGTACAGCGGGCGGTTGAGCTCTCCGCAGAGAAGTACTGCAGCGCATCTATTATGCTGACACAAGGCGGCGTTGAGATTACCCACTCTTTTGAGATTGTCGACGCTTGAACTACTCGGAGCGCCATCTTCCCTGTTTATTAAAAAAAATAGCGCGGCTGGATGCATACCATGCGCTTGGCGGGCATAATACGCTCGCTTGTTTTTACCCCTACTGCGTAGCAAACAGCCGCTTTGCAGAAAGCGACTACAGCATCACGGTGACAAGTTACTATCGGTTCCGGCGCTGGCTCGTCGGGGTGTCTTCATCTGCCATAGGGAGGTTCGGACGTGTCAGATAATCTCCGACTCCACGGGTTTAATAACCTGACTAGCTCGTTGAGCTTTAACATTTACGACATCTGTTACGCCAAAACCGAAGAGCAGCGTGCGGCTTACATTGATTATATCGATGAGCTTTACAACGCCGAACGTTTGACGCAGATTCTAAAAGACGTCACCAATATTATTGGCGCTCATGTGCTCAATATTGCTCGTCAAGACTATGAGCCCCATGGGGCCAGCGTTACGATTCTGATTGCTGAACACGAGCTGGATGAAGCAAACCCAGAGCAAACTGAACCAGGCCCTGGACCGCTACCTGAAACAGTCGTAGCGCATCTTGATAAAAGCCACGTGACCGTACACAGCTATCCTGAGTCGCATCCTGACAACGGCATCAGCACCTTTCGATTGGATATTGATGTGTCTACCTGTGGCCACATCAGCCCATTGAAAGCACTGAACTACCTAATTCACAGCTTCGACTCTGACATTGTCACCATGGATTATCGGGTTCGTGGCTTTACCCGCGATGTCGATGGTAAAAAGCTGTTTATTGATCACGACATTACCTCGATCCAGGACTACTTGGCAGAAGATACCAAGCACGCCTATCAGATGATCGATGTGAATGTTTATCAAGAGAACATGTTCCACACCAAAATGCTGCTGAAAGACTTCGAACTTGATAACTATCTGTTCGGCACATCGCGCCGCGACATTACCTTCGAAGAAGCACGGGACATTGAAAGCCGTCTGCGCAAAGAGATGCTAGAGATTTTCTACTCTCGAAATCTGGACTAACATCTGCTTTCAAAATTAACGAAAAGCCGTTCTGCTTGGTAGCAGAACGGCTTTTTTTGTTAACGGATGTCGCTAGTAAACGCTTGGCTCACCTTCCGGACGCGTTTTAAAGCGCCGATGAAGCCATAAGTACTGCTCAGGATACTTACGAATAGCTTGTTCAATAAATTCATTTACCCGAGTAGCGTCGGCCATTTCATCACCGCTTGGGAAGTTATCAAACGCGGGCAGGCAGCTGATGGTATATGTCTGGTTATCAGGATTGCGGTGGAACATCAGCGGCACCACCGGCGCCCCCGTCATTCTGGCGATTTTTGCGGTCAGCCTGATGGTAGCGGCTTGCTGGCCGAACAGTGGCGCGAATACGCTGACATCGCGGCCAAAGTCTTGGTCCGGTGAATACCACACAATATGGCCCGACTTTATTCGCCGAATAACACCACGTAAGTCATGCCGATCAATCGCCTGACCAAAAATTCGCGAACGGGCACGGGTCATAAAGCGTTCGAATAAGGGGTTGTTGTGCGGTCGATAAACCACATCAGCAGGGCGAAATAGCGAATGCAGTGCGCCCCCTAAATCCAGTGTGGAGAAATGAATCCCAACCACCAGCACGCCCTTGCCTTGCGCTTTAGCCCGTGCGAGATGCTCTTGGCCTTGGTAGGCCACCCGGTGCCGTAACCCTTCCACGTCACGGCACCAACCAGTGGCTGTTTCCACTAAGCCAATACCGTTGGCGATAAAAACCTCTTTTACCAAGCGGCGCTGCTCATCAACACTTTTTTCAGGGAAACAGAGTGCAATATTTGTCTCAGTGATATGCCGCCGGCGTTTTATAAAGCGCCATGCCAATAAACCAATTATTTTCCCCACCCATAACTTAAGCCGCCAGGGAAACCAGGCAACAAGATGCATCGCGCCTATCGCAAGCCAGGTTGGCCAATAACGAGGGTGCGCAAACGACTGCGGATATGAGCTTTTAGACATACTGGTAACCGTTTAAACAAAGGCCCCATGGTAGCGGCGCGGCGCTCTTGGTAGCACTCCCGTTAACAGGGTATAGCTGATGGTATCGCAATAGCGTGCTACCTCATCAATTGACAACACAGCACCGTTGCTAGCGGCTCCCCACAGCACCACCTCACTACCGATAGCAGCCCCCGGCACGTCGGTAACATCTACGGTTAGCATGTCCATTGAGACCTTGCCGGCAATCGCACAGCGCTGGCCATTTACTAACACCGGGGTGCCGTCTATGGCGTGGCGATCATAACCATCGCCATAACCCGCTGCAACGACGGCAATTTTAGAACGCCGAGATGCACGCCAGCGGCCACCGTAGCCAACCGGTTCACCCTCCTCTAGTTCACGAAGGGCAATAATTTCGGAGCGTAAGCTCATCACCGGGCGCAGTTGCCGGGTGATCTCGCTGGCGTCTTCCAGCGGGTCACTGCCATACAGCATGACACCAGGGCGATTCCAGTCACCATGGGCGATTGGCCATGCCAGTGTTGCGGGGGAGTTTGCTAAGCACAGGGGCGCATTTAGCGCTTCCGCCAATGCCGTTAAAGAGGCCATTTGCTGATTAAAGTAGCTGCCCTCACGTGCATCTGCTGTCGCAAAGTGGCTCATCAAATGCAGCGCTGTCACCTGTGGTGCGCTAGCTAATCGCTGCCAAACATCAGGTGCCTCGTCTAGAGAAAAGCCTAAACGATGCATACCGGAATCCACTTTCATCCATACTGGAATAGGTTGGTGGGGTGAAAAAGCCAATAAGGCCGCTACCTGCCACTCACTGTGAACGCTGATCCAAAAATTGTGCTGATCAACGAGCGCCAGCTCGTCAGCGGTAAAAATACCTTCCAGCAATACAATAGGTTTTTTAATTCCCCCTTCACGCAGGCTAATCGCTTCTTCTATGCAAGCGACAGCAAATGCAGGCACCTCAGCTTCTAGCGCACGCGCGCACTCAAGCGCACCGTGACCATAAGCATCCGCTTTAATAACGGCTACCGAGCGACTTTGAGGGGCACAGCGGCACGCTAGCTGATAGTTATGACGCAGGGCGTCTAAATCAATATGGGCCACCAAGGGGCGCATCACGTTTCTCACTTACACAGTCAATAGTTAACGGTTGATCAACCAATGGGCGTCAAAAACAACGCACCGAGCGTTGAACTCGGTGCGTTATGGTCGGTGTTACACAACAGCTTACCGCGATTAGCTCTCGAAAATAGCGTTAAGGGAAAGGCCCTGTTTTTCCAATGAGCGGCGCAGTTTCTTTAGTGCTTCTACTTGAATTTGCCTAACACGTTCGCGAGTTAAGCCAATTTCTGCACCAACTTCTTCCAACGTAGCGGACTCATGGCCTCGCAAACCAAAGCGGCGTACAACCACCTCTCGCTGCTTATCACTTAGCTCATCCAACCAGTGGTCTACGTGCTCACGCACATCGCCATCCACTAAGCATGCTTCCGGCCCTAGCACATCGTCGTCGGTTAACGTGTCGATTAACGGCTTATCGCTTTCGCCACCCATTGGGTAATCTACCGAGGAGACGCGTTCATTAAGCCCAAGCATCTTCTTAACCGTTTCTACTGGCTTGTCGAGATGATCGGCGATCTCTTCTGCAGTGGCTTCATGATCAAGCTTTTGGGTCAGTTCCCGCGCGGCACGCAGGTAAATATTTAGCTCTTTAACCACATGGATCGGCAAACGAATGGTGCGCGTTTGATTCATTAACGCACGCTCAATGGTTTGTCGAATCCACCACGTGGCATAGGTAGAAAAGCGGAACCCTCGCTCAGGATCAAACTTTTCCACCGCCCGGATTAGCCCAAGGTTACCCTCCTCAATCAAATCAAGCAGCGTAAGCCCTCGATTAAGATAGCGCCTGGCAATTTTAACAACCAGGCGAAGGTTAGACTCGATCATCCTTGACCGTCCAAGCGGGTCACCTTTACGCGCTAAACGGCCATAGTAGACTTCTTCTTCCGGCGTTAATAACGGCGAAAAACCAATTTCATTGAGATAGATTTGTGTCGCATCCAAGCTTTGAGTCGATTGACGCTCATCACGGCTCAACGCTTTTTCAAAGGCGTCTTCCTCCGCGGAAACATCATCGACACTATCCAGCGCCTCTTCAACAGCGTCCAGGTCAACCTCCTGTAGATCCTTCTCCAGCATACTCATGGTAGCATCCCCCGTTATTTCGCCTAACCGCCATTTAGAAAGGTAAAGGTGGCCGCACTCCCTGTGCACTTACACCATTTTTGTTATATGACGCCCTAACTCTAGCTATTCGGGTACCCCAAGCACACCAACTGAAAGGTTCGCTTGGCAATGATTAACGGGACGGCAGATAGTCCAAGGGATTTTGAGGCTGCCCATCACGGCGTACTTCAAAGTGCAGTTTGACGCTGTCTGCATCGCTATCCCCCATCGTGGCAATCACTTCTCCCGCTTCAACGACATCATTTTCTTTAACGCTTAAGCTATCATTATGCGCGTAAGCACTCAGATACTGATCGTTGTGTTTGAGTAGTATTAAGTTACCGTAACCCCGAACGCCGCTACCCGCATAGACAACGATACCAGGGCCTGCCGCCTTGACAGGTTGCCCCTTTTGACCGTCGATATCAATCCCAGCGGTGATAGAGCCCCCCTGGCCAAACTCTCCGGTTACCTGGCCTGTTGTTGGCCATTGCCAGTTAATATTATCAACAGGTGTAAACGTGCGTGAGGAGCGGTCAACGCGAGCGGTTTGGCTCGGCTGCTCAGCCTCAGCAGGCGGCGTAGTCGCTGCTGGCTCAGGCTCTGGAGCTGGTTCAGGCTTGGGCTCTGGCTTAGGTTCAGGCGTTGGTTCCGGCTCACTCGTAGGCTCTGGCTGAGACGCCTCAACAGTAGACGTCGCCTCGGTGTTAGCGGCACTTGCGCTATCAGCCACTTGCTGCGCGGCGGCCACCGACGCTTGCTCAGCAGCTTGCTCAGCACGTTCCGCCCGCTCAGCCGTTAAACGCTGGTTACGCTCAATCGCACTCTCATCGGGCAGCAACCAATCTAGCTGCTGATCGTTGCTGGCCACGGAAGTCGCTTGAGGATTCAGTCCTGTTGCAACAGCGCCCGACGCAGGGCGCTCTGGGGCAGAGGAGCCTGCTGACGGGTTACTTGATGCCGCCGCTCCTTCACGCAGCGCAATGGTTTGGCCTGGGTAAATTTGATAAGGCGCATCAATATTGTTGATTTGCGCCAACTGGCGATAATCAAGATTGTGCTGCCATGCGATGCCATAAAGGGTATCGCCTGTTTTAACAGTATATTGAGGTGAGTCTGCTACCGCGCGGCGCGCTTCACTTAAATCACGCACTTGTGGGGTGTTTTGCTGCTGATTGGCGCAGCCGCTGACCGCTAACGCCAATACTGACATGATGAAAACCTTACGCATGGAAACCCTACTCCTTTTCAACGTCGCGCGCGTTTCCTATTGATCTATGTCCGGCATAGTGCACTGCGCGACGGTTTAATAACACCACCAATAGTGCGCCAACCACCATTAGTGCCACAACGCCTACCGTTTGTGCAGATGCACCAGACAATACCGCATAGTCACTAGGCAACAGATAACGATGAGCCAACGGGATCATTTGCCCATCAGGGCCAAGCTGATAACTTACCAGCTCTTTCCACGGCCATAACACGGGTAACGAGCCAACAATAAACCCGAGCAAAAGCTGTAGCGTAGAATCATGATGGCGACGCAGAAGCCACGACAGTAGTCGCGAGAATAACGCCAAACCAACAACACATCCCATGCCAAAGAGTATGATAATACCGATATCAAAGCTTCGAATAGCCCCTAAAATGGTGCCATAAAGTCCCATCGTAAGCAGCAAGAAGCTACCAGACACCCCTGGCAACAGCATGGCACTAATAGCAATACAGCCAGCTACCATGACTACCAGAGCTTCATTACCAATAAGTAACACCAGCGGCATCATACCTGGCAGCGACTTAGCCAACAGCAGCCCGCCAACCATTGGCAATAAATACCAAAATTTCCAACCTCTTCCCGCCTTGGCTACAACATACCCCGACGCGGCTACCAAACCGAAGAAAAACCCTTCAATCAGCAGCGGGTGCGCTTCCATTAGCCAAAGCGCAACATGAGCCACACTGAAAAGGCTAACCGCAACGCCAAGTAGCAGCGGCACTAAAAAGGCCAAATTCAAATGCTGAGCCAGCGCTAGCCAACCACCACGACGCCAAGCGATGAAGGCGCCGGGGCCAAACTGTTTGATGGTATTAATGAGTTCCTCATAAATACCGGTAATAAATGCGATCGTTCCACCTGAAACACCGGGCACCGCATCGGCTGCCCCCATCCCTGCGCCTTTTAAAAACAGCTCTACAAATCGACGCTTCAATCCACCACTCCTTGCAATAGAGGTACAAAACGTACGGGTTCGAGCCGACGCTTTTCAAAGGCACTACCAATGCGTTTTATTTGGGTGAGCCATTGGCTACCGTCTGGCTCTTCCAATGGAGCAATGAGTACACCATCATGGCTAAGCTGCTCCAATAAAGCTTCTGGCAGCGTTTGAGCACAAGCGGTTAACAAAATCACATCAAAAGGCGCAGCTTCTTGCCACCCCTCACCACCATCAGCCACTGCCAGCGTCGCTGGGGCATCAAGCCGCCAAAGCCGCTCTGCAGCGCGTTGATGTAATGCATAAATGCGTTCGACCGAGTAAAGCATTGGCACCAGCCGGGACAGTATCAGCGTTTGATACCCCGAACCGGTCCCCACTTCAAGCACACGCTTTGGATTAGCCCGCAGCACCAGCTCGGTCATGCGCGCAACCGTCAATGGTTGCGAGAGTGTCTGACCAAAACCGATAGGCAGCGCGGTGTCTTCATACGCACGATGCGCCAGCGCTTCATCAACGAACAAGTGCCTTGGCTCAACTGCCATAATATCGAGCACCCGTGCGTCTTGAATACCCTGCTGCTCAAGCCGCTCTACCATGCGATCTCGAGTCCGCTGAGAGGTCATGCCTCGTCCGCGCAGTTCGTTGGGCGAAAGCTCAGGCAAAAGCATCCAACCAGTCCTGCACGTCGCTGCGCGCGGGATGGCGCGTTAAGTCAGTTTGTAGTGGAGTAATTGATACATAACCTGCTTCGATAGCAGAGAAGTCGGTATCTTCACCATCATCGGCGTTAGCCGCAACTGGTGCTATCCAGAAGCGCGTACGACCACGCGGATCTTTTACGGGAACAGGTTTCTCTGCTGGTCCGCGGTAGCCTAAGCGGGTCACTCTGACGCCTTTAATTTCTTCCCACGGAACATCTGGCACGTTGACATTCAAGAGTGTGCGGGGTGGCAGCGATAGCTGATCGGCAGCACCGATTAAGCTGGCCGCCACTTTCGCTGCCGTCGCGAAATAGCGCTCACCACACAGCGACATGGCAATGGCAGTCATACCCAAATTGCGCCCTTCCATGGCAGCCGCCACAGTGCCTGAATAGAGTACGTCATCGCCAAGGTTGCTGCCGTGATTAATCCCCGAAATCACCAAGTCAGGACGCTCATCCCAGACGCCGTTCACGCCCAGATAAACACAGTCGGCAGGCGTACCGTCTACGCTATAAAAGCCATTATCTAACGCGGTTAAAGAAAGCGGACGAGAAAGCGTCAGCGAGTTACTGGCGCCGCTGCGGTCTCGATCGGGAGCAACCACACGTAAATTCGCATGGGCGACTAGCGCATCATGAAGTGCCCGCAAGCCCGGTGCATGGACACCATCGTCATTGGAAAGCAGCAGTCGCCGCATTAACGTCTCCTTTATGGATGCCTAGCAAAGATAAGCGCACGTTGAGCGCATTAAGCAAAATCCGGATGAGCAATTAACTCACTCACCACCGCCGTGGCAAAACTTCCCCGAGGTAAGGCAAATGAGAGTACCACGGCATTAGGTAATATCTCGATACTAGGCGAAATTAACCTTGCTCGCAGCGCCCGATGGGAGCGTTTCACAGCGCTTTTCACCAATCCCTCGCACAGCATTGGATGGCACGCTAACAGCCGTTTTTCGTAGTCTGCCACTTGATATTCGGCGAGTTCCCCGACGCCCCACAGGGCACCGGTTGGATGAATATCAAGCGCAGCAGCACGACCGATCAAGTCGTCGTCAACGGCATCAACGGTAAACACACTGTGCGTGCCATCCAGCATCAGCATATCGCCCGCTAGCGGCTGGCACCACGTTCCATCCGTCAAACGCTCGCTCAGCAACTCGTTAAACAAGAAACTACGCGCCGTGGAAAGCATCATGCCCTGGCGATCATCTCGCTTGCGCCAACCTTTCGCTAGAAGAGCTTCTGCACGCTGTAAATTCCGCCCTTCAGGCCCAAAACGCTGGGGTCCGAAATAGTTAGGCACACCGTGGCGACAAAGCGCCTCCCAGCGGTCAAAAAAATTCGGATGTTGAACCGCTTCGCCACTCAGCCGCAACGTAAAGTGGTTCGTGCTATGGACACCGCGCTTTAGCTTTCGGGGATGCCTTGCCTGGGCCAACACCGTAATACCCACTGCCGCTAATGATTCGCTCAAATCACTTGGCGCCTCGCGTCCGGGCAAATGCACGCTTAACCACTGCCGCGTTACTGCGACACGATCCTTCATCCCGGAGTAGCCCACATCTCGAAGTGTGACACCACAAAGGCGGCTGACGCTTTTTACCACATCTAACGTGGTTTGATGGCGCTTTTCAAGACGTAACCACAGGTGCTCACCATGATTTTCAGGCGTAAAGTCCAGCTGCTCGTCGACGACAAAATCTTCTGGCTGAACGCGATAGCAACCTGGGCTAGGGGCACCGAACTCAGCATCTAAGCAGCGCTGCCAAGCGGGTAAATTAAGCATTTAACGCCTCTTGGTGTTCAATCAACACCACTGCCTCAGCGGCGATACCCTCGCCTCGTCCGGTAAACCCAAGCCGTTCAGTCGTCGTGGCTTTAACATTGACCTGCCCAAGGCTAATACCTAAATCTTCAGCGATGACAGCGCGCATCGTATCAATATGCGGCGCCATTTTAGGCGCCTGCGCCATTAACGTGGCATCCAGGTTAACCACACAAAAGCCCTCTGCGTGAACCAGTTGAACCACGTGGCGCAATAAATGGCGACTATCTGCGCCAGCCCATGCTGGGTCGGTATCGGGGAAATGCCGCCCGATATCACCGAGCGCACAGGCACCCAGCAGTGCGTCACTGATAGCATGCAGCAACACATCGCCATCCGAGTGGGCAACAAAACCATGTTCGAAAGGCAGCTTAACGCCACCAATCATCAAATGGTCGCCAACGCCAAATCGGTGCACGTCAAATCCGTGGCCAATTCGCATTAACAACTCCTTTCAGATTCAGAGGATTGGGCTACTTGCGACGCCATGATAGCGGTAGCAAGGGCAAGGTCATCAGGATGAGTGATCTTGAGATTATCACGACGCCCACTAACCAGCTTGGGTGCCTGACCAAGCGCTTCAACAGCCGAGGCTTCATCCGTGACCACACAGTGATTAGCGACAGCGTATTCAAGGGCGCGCCGCAAAAGCGCATAACGAAAAGCTTGGGGTGTTAACGCATGCCACAGCCGATCCCGAGGCTCTGTCACGGCGCTTAATTGTTCGGCATTGGCCCGTTTCATGGTGTCAGCAACCGGCATTGCCAAGAGTGCGCCACTTGGGTGCTGCTGAGCAGCGTCATAAAGCGCCAGCAAATCAGATGATGTAATGCAGGGGCGCGCGACGTCATGCACCATCACCATATCTTTGTCTTGCGCTTTTATAGCGTGCAGCGCATTTAAAACGCTATCCATTCGCTCCGCACCACCCGCCACTCGTTGCCACTGGGGAAATGGCACCCATTCAGGTTTGAACCAATGATCATCACTATCCAGGCACAGCACAAGATGCGCAGTAGGGAAGGCTCGGTGTAGTCGACTAAGTGTATGGGCAAGAATGGGCTTTTCGCCTAGTGGCAGATACTGCTTAGGCTTATCAGCGCCCATTCGCTTACCTTGCCCTGCGGCGGGCACGATTAGCCACAACGAGTGACTCATTCGTTTGTGTCCTCGCTAGGCAAGTTTGGCTGAGTCACTAGCCCCGCATTGATGCCCACTAGCTCTGCTTCAATGGCAACACCCGGCACCCAAAAGAACTGCTCATCGCTACGCACCATGCCCATGTCACTACGCGCACGCTCTTCAATCGCATCCAGGCCGGTTTTTAGGTCGGTAACTTCAGCCGCTAACCGAGCATTGCGCTCTCGCATCGGCACATTGGCAGCCTCTTGAACGGCAACGCGCTCCTCTACCAGCTGCAAATCCTCCCAGCCACCATTACCTAGCCAAAGCTGGTATTGGAGAAGCCCCAATACAGCAAGCAGCGCAACCGTTAGCCATTTATGCATCACCGCATCCCTTTGTTTAGGCCTGAACGAGGCGCATTATGCCATCATGGGCTATTTCCAGCGAGTCACGCTTTATATAGCTGGCTTTATAAGGCGATTTTCATTTGAACGGTAATGCGTCGGTCGCCGCCTCACGATAGGCGCTGATATGGGCCCCCTCTTCTTGACAGAATTGCGCGACGCCGGCCGCTAGGCCTGGGTGTACAAGATAGTGCAGCGAACGTACCCGCTGGGGCGCAAAACCGCGCACCAGTTTGTGCTCTCCTTGAGTACCGGGGTCGAACAAAGAGAGTCCCTTTTCCAGACAAAATTCAATGCCTTGGTAGTAGCAGGCTTCGAAATGAAGACAGTCGGCAACCACCTCGCTTCCCCAATAGCGGCCGTATAAAGTGCTATCGCCACGAAAATAGAGAGCCGCGGCAACAGGCTGGCCGTTCAACAGCGCCTGAACCAATACAAGCGCTTCAGGCATCGAATGCCGTAATCGCTCGAAAAAAACGTCATTTAAGTAGGGAGGCCGTCCCCGCTCGTGGTATGTGATCGTGTAGCAGCGAAAGAAGTGCGCCATTGCTTCTTGTGTAATCGCCTCGCCCTCTAAACGCCGTAGCGTAAAACCTTGCTCGGCGACCAAGCGACGCTCACGTTTAATCATTTTGCGACGCTTCGATGTAAGGCTCGCCAGGAAGCCCTCAAAATCACCAAAGGTGCGATCTCGCCACTGGAACTGAACGCCTTCTCGGGCAATTAACGCTGGAAACTGGCGCTGCCAGGCATCCACTTCGTCATCTTGTGCAAACAGGAGGTGCCAACTCGATAACGCTTGTTCTTCACAGTGAGTTTGCCACGTCGCTGCTAATAACCCGCGAACATCCTCCGCGTTGGCATCATCGGCAATTAAAGTACGCGTACCAGGCACCGGGGTAAACGGAATGGCACTTAATGCCTTGGGGTAATAATGGCCGCCTGCTCGCTCCAGTGCATCGGCCCATCCCCAATCAAACACATACTCACCGTAAGAGTGGTGTTTGCGATACATGGGCAACGCGCCCACTAAGCGGCTATCTTGCCATACGCACAGATGGCAAGGCTCCCAGCCGGTCGCCTCGCAGACAGAGCCACTGCTCTCTAATGCATGCAAAAACGCGTGTCGTAGGAAAGGCTGGTCGCTACTCACCAGTGCGTCCCATTGGACGGCATCCACAGCGTCGATAGCGGGTAGCATAATGCATGACAGTGAGCGCGAAAGCATGATGCCTCCCGAGGCATATCGTTTAAATGGTGAAAGTGTGACCTTACCACCAACCAGACTGTCAGTGCTTTTGTTGATGCTGTCATTTCTATTTAGTGTGAGGTATTCAAGTAGCAGGACAAACGACTATTGTTATTAAGAATTAACTCAAGGAGCTGCCATGAAACGCGATTTAATGCGCCTGTTGCACACTCAGCGTCATGCGTCTGGCCAAGCGCCCTTCCCCTCATTAAGGTTACGACGAGAGCGCTTAGCCCGCCTTGCACGAATGACTAAGCATCACCAGCGGGAGATTATCCAGGCCATTCAAACTGACTTCGGCAAGCGTAGTGAGACAGAAATACGCTTAGCGGAGATTAACGCGGTGCTGCATGCCATTCGTCATACACGGCGACACCTCTGGCATTGGATGCACCCATACGCTGCCAACATGCCATGGCGTTTATGGCCCGCCCGCGCCCGCATCGCTCCTCAGCCACTTGGCGTGGCTGGTATTATGTCGCCCTGGAACTACCCCTGGAGCTTAGCACTGATGCCCGCTATTGATGCTGTCGCAGCGGGCAATAGCGTCATGATCAAGCCCAGCGAGTACGCCCCCAATACCAGCGCCCTGCTGGCTAAGCTGGTACCGCAGTACTTTACCGATGAAGAAGTATGCGTTGTTGAAGGTGGCCCAGAGATAGCAAAAGCGTTTAGCGCACTACCTTTTGATCATCTGGTTTTCACCGGCTCGACGGCGGTGGGCCGCCAAGTTGCACTTGCCGCTGCCGAGCAGTTAACCCCGGTGACGCTTGAACTGGGTGGAAAATCACCCGCTATCGTGGCGAGTGACGCTGATCTGGATCGTGCAGCCGCCTCAATTATATTTGGCAAGGGAATGAATGCCGGCCAGACCTGCATTGCGCCGGATTATGTGCTTGTAGAAAGCCGCCACCTGGAAGCCTTTATTCAGGCGCTAAGTCGAGCTATCGAACAGCAGCGCCCCAACGATAAAGAGGCCACAGGCTTTGTCAGCCCCCACCATCAGCAGCGCAGTGAACGGCTGATAGCACAAGCGAGAGATCACGGCTGCCGCATCATCGATATCGGGCAACACGCACCAGCGCTCGTTATTGATCCAACCCAAAACCTTGAGCTGATGCAAGAGGAAATATTTGGCCGTGCACTACCGCTTATCAGCGTTAAAAACATCGACGACGCGATTACCTTTGTGAATACCAGGCCTCACCCACTGGCACTTTATGCCTTTACCGACGACAAAACACTTCAGGCAACTTTACGCCACACCACTCGCTCTGGTGCGCTGGTATTTAACGAAACGCTGCTTCATCACGCGGTTGCCTCGCTGCCCTTTGGTGGCGTTGGCGAAAGCGGCATGGGGGCTTATCACGGTCGCCATGGTTTTGAACGATTCAGCCATTTACGAGGTGTTTTTTATCAATCAAAACGGGCCTCTAGCTCACTGATAAGGCCGCCTTATAAACGCTGGCTATTAAAATTACTCAGGATTGGCTAAAGCTGATTAATAACAGCCTACCATCGGTTCCGAAGCTCCTTTGCCCGGAGACTAAACGGGGCTAGGCAATCGTTTAGCGACGGAGTTTATTCCCCTAGCCGAAGCGAGTGGTGATATTCTTTTAGCCAACGCTTTTTTATTTGGTGCAACGAATTAGGCACCCAACGTGCAAAAAATATTGCCATGGAGGCTATTGATGGCGCATGACCTGCTTGACCGCTTACGCGAACGCTTAGAAGAATTAAACCGCTCAGAACGCAAAGTTGCCAATGTCATCCTGGAGGACCCAGCAGTAGCCACCAGCTTGAGCATTGCAAGCCTTGCCCAAGCGGCCAGCGTCAGCGAGCCTACGGTCAACCGGTTCTGCCGCAACTTCGGCGCCAAAGGCTACCCCGATTTTAAAATCAAACTTGCCCAAAGCCTCGCAGGCGGAACGCCCTATGTGACGCGAGCTGTCGAGCCTGGCGATACAGCAACGCAGTATACCCATAAGATTTTTGGCGCGACGATTGCCGCCCTGGACGAAGCCCAGCGTGAGGTCGATATGGCCGCCGTTGAGCGCATGGTTGATTATCTTACTCAAGCAAAACAGATCCATTTCTTTGGCTTGGGTGCTTCAGGTGCCGTCGCCCAGGATGCCCAACACAAATTCTTCCGCTTTAACTTGCCCGTCATGGCCTATGTAGATGTGCTGATGCAGCGCATGGTGGCCGCCGCCTGTCATACCGGTGACGTAGTGGTGATTATCTCGTACACAGGCCGCACCAGAGAACTGGTCGATATCGCACGCGTTGCTCGCGAAGCAGGCGCCGTGGTACTAGGGATCACCGCCCCTAACTCGCCGCTTTCTTTGGAATGTACTTCGACTCTCGAAGTTGCCACCCCCGAGGACACCGACCACTATATGCCCATGACCTCGCGGATGATTCAACTAACGCTGATCGATGCCTTAGCCACTGGGGTTACCCTAAGGCGCGGCGAAGACTTCCTACCGCACCTGAAGAAAATCAAAGATAGCCTGCGCGATACCCGCTTTCCTGTGGAAAAGGCAGGTAAGTAATCAGTAAGACAGCCGGATACCTTAACTGCTGACGGCAGTGGTAACGGTAATTTCTACTTTTAACTCATCAGCAGGCAACGGCGCGCATACACAGGTGCGTGCCGGTGCATAGCCTTCAGGCACCCAGGCATCCCACACCTCATTCATTGCAGTAAAATCATTACCGTCTTTAAGATAGATAGTCGCGCTCAGTAGCTGCTCGCGGCTGGAGCCAATTTCTTTTAGCAAGGCATCAACCCGCGCCAACATACTCTCGGTTTGCTCCTTAATTCCTTCGTGGCGCGCTTCAGGACCGCTTACCTGACCACACAAATAGGCCACACCTTGATGAATAACGGCACGGCTCATACGGGCTTTTGTATCATGGCGCTGAATTGTCATGGTTCAATCTCCTGGGTAAGACAAAAAAAGCAGTGTAAACCGCCACCGCTTCGTTGCCTATGCCTTCTTAATCAAGCGCGCTCCGTAGGCACAGGACGATGCTCAAAGACTCGTCGCAAAACAAAGCTGGTGTGGGCTCCGGTGACGCCTTCAATACGGTTGATCACGTGCAGTAAAAGGTGCTGATAGTCGTCCATATCCCGCACTAGAATCTTGAGCTGAAAATCTGCCGCTTGGCCGGTGATAATCAAACACTCAATCACGTTGGGGATTTTACGAATATGACGTTCGAAGTTATCAAACCGTTCGGGAGTATGTTGGTCCATTGAAATGTGCAGCAACACCATCAGTTGATAGCCTAGCTGTCGCGCATCAACATCGGCCCGATATTGGGTAATTAAGCCGTGCTCCTCTAGCGCACGCACCCGGCGCAAGCAAGGTGAAGGGGAAAGCCCGATGCGCTCGGCTAACTCCTGGTTACTAATCCGCCCTTCCTGCTGTAACACATTCAGAATGTGGCGATCAAAACGATCAAGTTCAAGCGGCACGACAGGCATAACAAGCAGCTCCTACCAATAAAAAATAACAATACGATATTTATTGCCAATTATTGGCGATAGAACCACATTTTCGCAATAACCTTTCGCCTTACTTCAAGTAAACTGTATTGACTGTCACAAGCAGTCCCTACACGGTGTCTTACCCAGACACCTGTTAACGCGGCTTACGCCACAAGCGGCCGCCCAACTAACTCACTGCCTTCAGGAAACTCACCATGTCTGCTTTTGATCATCGCAAATACCGCCCTGCTCCGCGTGTTCCCGCGTTCAACCGCCAATGGCCTGACCGCGACCTAACTCAAGCGCCCATTTGGCTAAGTGAAGACCTACGCGATGGCAATCAGGCGCTATTAGAGCCGATGACGGTTGAGCAAAAGCAGCGCTTTTGGCAGCAGATTATTAAAGTGGGTATTAAAGAAGTGATGGTGGGCTTTCCCTCGGCTAGCCAACCAGACTACGACTTTGTCCGCTGGCTAATTGAAGAAGACCAAATTCCAGACGATGTCACTATTGCGGTACTCGTGCAGTGCCGTGAACACTTAATCGAGAAAACCTTTGCATCGCTGACGGGCGTCAAGCGCGCCATTATTCACCTGTATAACTCCACTTCGACCATCCAGCGCGAGCGGGTGTTTGAGATGGATAGAGATGGCATTACCGATATTGCCGTGCAAGGCGCTACCTGGGTGAAGACCTATGCTGCCCAACACCCAGATGCTGACTGGCGTTTCCAATATTCGCCGGAAAGCTTCTCTAGCACTGAAATCGATTTTTCACTGGCCATCTGCGAAGCCGTGATGGATGTCTGGCAGCCAACGCCTGACAACAAATGCATCCTCAACTTGCCCACCACGGTAGAAGTTGCGGGACCGCATCATCATGCTGACCAGATTGAATACTTTTGCCAGCACATTAGCCGTCGCGACAGCGTGATTATTTCGGTACATACCCACAACGACCGCGGTGGCGCAGTCGCCTCAGCAGAATTGGCACTGTTGGCGGGAGCTGACCGCGTCGAAGGCACGTTACTGGGTAACGGCGAGCGCACCGGCAATATGGATATTGTCACCTTGGCGATGAACCTGTACAGCCAAGGCATCGACCCGCAGCTGGATCTTTCTAACCCGGACGAGATCGTTCAGGTGGTGCATGAGTGTACTGGTATTACTATGCATCCGCGCCATCCCTGGGTCGGCGAGATGGTGTATACCGCGTTTTCTGGCAGCCACCAGGATGCTATTCGTAAATCCCTCAAGCATCAAAAGCCCGACGAGCCGTGGCAAGTGGCTTACCTACCCATTGACCCGCATGATATTGGCCGCGACTACCAAGCCGTTATCCGGGTGAATAGTCAATCTGGCAAAGGCGGCATGGCCTTTTTGTTGGAGCGAGACTACGGCATTAATTTACCGCGTTGGATGATGCTGGCCCTTGCTCCTTACGTGCAACAAGAGAGCGAGCGCCGCAACGGCGAGCTTTCCAGTGAAATCATTCGCCAAGTGATGTTTGATAATTTCACTCAGGATGCGCCACTGGCATTGGCCGATTACCGGCTATCAAAAGGCCAGCACGAGGGAATAGAAATAACCCTTTGGCAAGGCTCTGAAACACTGCGCTTGTCAGGTACCGGCAACGGCGCCATGTCATCCTTCACTGATGCCTGGAAGAAGCATTCGGGCAGCCATGTAGCCATTATTGACTACAGTGAGCACTCCTTGGGTGGCGACAGCGAAGCCAATGCGATTGCCTTTGTGCAGCTGAATATTGATGGACAACGACTTTGCGCTGTGGCCGAAGATAGTGACACCGTTAGCGCATCGCTGAAGGCGCTGCTGTCAGGCATTAATATGGCGCAGGCCACCAAGCAGCATCAGCAGAAAGACGCTGCTATTGAGGCCTAAGCGCTTGCTCAGCACATTCGATACATTTCAGCACTAGCGGGTCCCAGGTGAGGCGTTTGGCACCAATCCATTCGCCACACTCGATGCACTCGCCAAAGTTCTCTTGCTCAATACGCTGCAAGGCGCCGCTGATACGCTTAAGCGTCATTTGGCGGCGCTGCTCTTCTGCCTTTGCCATGGCTTGACCCTGCAGCGCATCCATACGTGACAGCCGCCCTACCGACGTTTGATCAAGTACCACCGTCTCTCTTGAAGACGCGCTTTCAATGCTCTCTTCTCGCAAAGAAACCTCTAGTGCTAACAGCTTTTGGCGTATCGCGACTATGTCTACCTCAGGGTGGTTCATCTGCGTCTCCTAGTGGCCTCAGCGCAGAATCAGCACCGGCAAATGGGCATTGCGTAGCATGGCGGTCGTCGTACTGCCTACCAGCAAGTGACGAATACGCGAATGGCCATAGGCACCCATGACCAACAGGTCAATACCGTGCTCCTGCTTGTAAGCGCGCAAGGTTGCTTCCACTTCGCCAGCGCGAATTGCGCCTTCAGCGTGGTGGCCTGCAGACTCAAGGACATCGATTGCCCACTCAAGCTGTGATCGATTTTCTGCCGTCTCAGCACCCACGATCACGACATGGCAGGCAGCACCTGCAAAGAGCGGGCTTTTGGCCAGCATCTCAATGCCTTTGCGAGCCGTTTTGCTGCCATCAAACGCCATCATCACGTTTTTCGGCTGCGTAAACTGCTTAGGCACCATCAATAGTGGGCGATGCATCTCACGCACAACGCGTTCAAGGTTAGAGCCGAGATGGCCACTGGTTTGATGCGCAGTTTCGCCACGCTTGCCTAGTACCAGTAAGCGCATCTCCTTTTCGTTCTCAACCAAGGTCTCTACCAACGTTCCGTTACGCTGAAGGCAGAGTGGATCAGTAATACCAGCTTCAATTGCACGTGCTTTTGCCGCATCGAGCATATAGCGCCCCTGCTCACGGGCAACTTTCGCGCGCTGTTCTTCAATATCAGAAAGCTTTTCAAGCAGATGCTCTCGGGTCCCTAAACCTAAATTACCGGTTAGATCAGGCTCTGCCACCTGGGCGTGGTTATCCAGGGTATGAATAAAGCTTAATGGCGCACCAAGTGCCTTGGCGGCCCAGACAGCATAATCACAGATACTTTCTGAATACTGAGACCCATCAATAGCGGCGAACACGCGATCAGACATAAAAGCGACTCCTTGAGCGGATGCGTTAAGATTTTTATTATTCTCACTCTTTTTTACACGAACTTATTGACCAGCGACACCTTAACGCGTTCTTTGTGTTCACCCCTATCGTTATAGGGTAGGTGGTACACTTAGCAGCCTATCAACGCGGCCAGTTAAAGGAGTTACGATGGGGCATGGTATCGCGAGCATGCTACTGGTAGCACTTGGCGGCGCATTGGGCGGCATGGGTCGCTATGCCGTTTCTAACCTTATGGCCCACCTGCTGGGCAAAACCTTCCCCTGGGGTACCTTACTGGTGAATGCCAGCGGTGCGTTTATAGCGGGCGGACTTCTTGGTTACTACGGCGTGCCAACCACACAGCCGCTGTGGCTATTTACTGTTGCAGGCTTGCTAGGTGGCTACACCACCGTTTCTTCATTTAGCTTACAAACTATTGAGCTATGGCAAAGTGGCCAAGCGCTGCGTGCCGCCTTAAATATTGCCGCTACCCTAGTGCTCGGCATGGTGATGGCCATGCTCGGTTGGCTGTTAGCTAAGGGGTTGTTGCTATGAACTGGCGAGCTTACCTAGCCGTCGGGATTGGTAGCGGGCTTGGCAGTGCCCTTCGCTACGGGGTATCTCTCGTGTCTTTGGCAGCATTTGGTGGCTATTTCCCCTGGGGCACGCTGCTGGTTAACGTGCTGGGTTCTGGGATCATCGGTTGGATTGCCGCTACCTCCTCACGTTTTCCGAACGGCAAGCTTGCGCACTGGCAGCCGCTGTTAGTGGCCGGTTTTTGTGGCGGTTTTACCACGTTTTCACTCTTTAGCCTGGAAACATTGCACCTTATTCAACAGGGGCTTTCTGGGCTAGCGCTGCTTTATGTACTTATCAGCCTACCGCTTTGGTTACTGGCGGCCTGGCTAGGAGAACGCATAGCGCTTTCTCGTCTATAACCGTAGGTATTTTATGCGCGAGCAGTTAGAGCGACAGCAGTCCTGGCTTTACCTAGGGTTTATCTGCTTAGGGCTTACGTTGGGTCTGATAGCTCCCTTACTAGCGTCATCACTTGAGCAGCTGCTATGGCCGCTCCTCGGCATACTGCTCTACGCCACCTTTACTCAGATACCGCTATTACATATCAAGCAAAGCGTTATCGATAAAGGCTTTATGGCAGCGCTGCTGATTGGCAACTTCATTATCATTCCTGCGCTACTGGGGGTGTTGGTGCTAGGTCTTTTAGTAGTGGGGCTACCACTTCCCCCACCGGTGATGGCTGGTGTTTTGCTAGTGCTACTGATGCCCTGCACAGACTGGTTTATTACTTTCACGCACTTAGGCAAAGGCGATGCCGCCCGCGCTGTTGCGGCAACGCCACTGCTGCTGCTCATCCAAATGGTCGCATTGCCCGTTTATTTGTGGCTATTTTTAGGCGGCGAGTGGTTTCAGTTAACCTTTTCTACCAACCTTCTCAGCGCATTTGCTGGCTTAATCATGCTTCCTTTGGGATTGGCATGGCTGACGGAATTAGCTGCCCAGCGCTACCATGTCATTAACCAAGCCTCTGGGTATCTTGGCTATCTACCAATACCGCTACTTGCGCTGGTAGTGCTAGTCATTGCCGCGTCGCAGGTGAATAGCGTGCTAGGGCTTAGCCATGTGCTGTGGCAGGTTGTGTTTATCTTTATTGGCTTTTTAGTCATCGCTGGGTTGTTGGGTAAAACGTTAGGCAGCCTATTCAAACTACCGCCTGCCAGCGCCCGAACACTTGCCTTTAGTTTTGGCACGCGCAATTCGTTTGTCATGTTGCCCATTGCGCTTACCCTGCCCAATGGATGGCAAGCCGCGGTAGTCGTTATTGTTTTTCAATCGCTAGTGGAGTTATTTGGCATGATAGCGTTGATACGCTGGGTGCCCGGCAAGCTAATTCTGAGCCAGCTATAAAAAACGCCGGCCCCTTAGCGTGGTGACCGGCGTTAAAGTGTACGTATTGATTAACGCAATATCAGTACCGGAATTCGGCTACCGCGTAACATCGCTGTGGTGGTACTGCCGACCAGCAAGTGGCGAATACGCGAGTGGCCATAAGCGCCCATCACTAGAAGGTCGATCGCATGCTCCTGCTCGTACGCTTGCAAGGTGTCGTCTACCTCACCGGAACGGATGGCGCCTTCGGCTTGGTGGCCAGCATCACGTAGCGTAGTCAACGCCCAATCAAGCTCGCTGCGATGCTCAGCGGTTTCAGCACCCACAATCAGCACATGGCATTCGGTACCTGCAAATAACGGCGAGCGTGCCAGCATTTCCACCCCTTTACGGGCAGTTTTGCTACAATCAAACGCAATCAGCACCCTTTCAGGCTGCTTAAAGGCTTTGGGCACCATGAGAATTGGGCGATGCATTTCACGCACCACACGCTCAAGGTTAGAACCTAGGTGGCCGCTAGCGTGGTGAGCGGTTTCACCACGCTTGCCTACCACCAACAAACGTATGTCTTTCTCTAGCTCTACCAAGGTTTCGACCAGCGTGCCGTTAAGCTGGCGAATAATGGGATCAGCGACCCCATCTTCTACTGCCCGTGCCTTGGCCGCTTCCAGCATGAGCTTGCCTTGTTCACGGTTTACCTTAGCGCGCTGTTCATCAAGCTCAGAAAGCTCTTTCATCAAGCGCTCGCGGGCACCAAATTTTAGGTTACCCGACAAATTTTGCTCTGCTGGCACATCAGAATGATTATCCACCACATGCACAAAGCTAAGCGGCGCATTTAATGCCAAGCTTGCCCAAGCGGCGTAGTCACAGACGCTTTCTGCATACTGGGAGCCGTCAATCGCGGCGAGTACGTGTTCAGTCATATCGCTCTCCTTGCGGTGGTTAGTGACCGCCCATTAGCTTTTCAACCGCTTCTGGGTCGTTGTGTACCGCGTAACGATCTACCACGGTGGCACTGGCTTCACTCAAGCCCACCAGCTCCACCTCAGTTCCTTCACGACGGAACTTAATCACCACGCGGTCCAGTGCTTGAACAGCGGTAATATCCCAGAAGTGGGCACGGGAAAGGTTGATGGTGACCTTATCGATGCTCTCTTTAAGATCGAAGGCCGCAATAAAACGCTCAGAAGAGGCAAAGAACACTTGGCCAACCACTTGGTATTCACGCTCTTTACCGGCCTCTACTTCTTTCGAGCCGATATACAGGATGTTGCCGACTTTATTAGCAAAGAACATCGCCGCCAGCAGTACACCAACAAAGACACCAATCGCTAAATTGTGCGTCCCCACAGTCACCGCCACTGTGGCTAGCATAACGATATTGGTACTCACCGGATGTTTTTTAAGGTCGCGAATCGACTCCCAGCTAAAGGTGCCAATCGATACCATAATCATCACCGCTACCAGCGCTGCCATAGGAATCTGCGAGACCCAATCAGCGAGAAAGACCACCATCAACAACAGAACAACACCAGCGATAAGCGTTGAGAGCCGAGTCCTGCCACCGGATTTTATGTTGATGACTGACTGACCAATCATTGCACAGCCTGCCATACCGCCCAGTAAACCCGATCCGATATTAGCGATACCCTGACCTTTACACTCACGGTTTTTATCGCTGGGTGTATCCGTTAAGTCATCAACAATAGTGGCTGTCATCATAGATTCCAGAAGGCCCACCACCGCCAGCATGATGGCGTAGGGAAAAATGATCATTAGCGTTTCTAAATTAAGTGGCACGCTAGGCCATAAGAACATTGGCAGTGTATCGGGCAGTTCGCCCATATCACCTACCGTGCGTATATCCATGCCGCTTACCATATACACCCCGGTAAGCACCACGATGCATACCAGAGGAGAAGGGACCGACTTTCCAATCGCCGGCAAGTACGGGAAGAGATAGATAATGCCTAAGCCTGCTAGCGTCATGGCATACACATGCCACGTTACATTAGTTAACTCAGGCAGTTGCGCCATGAAGATTAATATCGCTAGGGCATTCACGAAGCCGGTGACCACCGAACGGGATACAAAACGCATCAGCTCTGCAAGTTTTAAGTAGCCTGCGATAATCTGTAATACCCCAGTCAATAGCGTGGCCGCCAGTAAGTACTCCAGGCCATGTTCGCGAACTAAGGTAACCATCAGTAGCGCCATCGCACCGGTAGCTGCTGAAATCATACCTGGGCGACCACCAGTAAAGGCGATCACTACTGCGATACAAAATGAGGCGTATAGGCCCACTTTTGGATCAACACCCGCAATTATCGAAAATGCAATGGCTTCAGGAATCAGTGCAAGCGCCACGACAATCCCCGCAAGGGTGTCGCCCTTGAGGTTTGAGAGCCAAGATTGTTTAAACTTTTCGTACATGCGAAGGGTCCACGGTTAAGGATTTAAGATTGGCCAAAAGCGGGCAGACAACGCCGCCAAGCATTGGCACGCTGAGGCTGTAACACTTTTTATTGTGAAGATAAGCTGGCGTTGGGTACCTAAAAAGTCACGTACTGCATGAGATGAGCACGGCTAATTTTAAGTACCACAAAGCAATGACAGCGCGATGAATGCACAGCCATTACCTTAACGAAGGCAGGAAGCTAGGGCGGAGTCATCAGCCCAGAAAAGATGTGAGTAAATGCAGTCATAAGTAATATTCTGTACGGTTGCAATAAGCAAGGTGCGACAAAGCGCAGCATTCTAACAGCATCACAGTCGCATTGCATCTCACGCCACTCTGGTAGCCCACACCGTGATACGCGCTGACACGCCCCCACCTCTACTTAGGCAGGGTGACCTCGCGACTGATTGTGGCGTACCATTGCGCCACCAGAAACGATGACAATTGCCAACGTTTTATGTTGAAGCGGCACACATAGTCACGTGCCGAATATGCCCGCCAAAGAGGAGAAATAGATGATGAGTCAGTCAATTGCGGTGATTAAAGGCGACGGTATCGGCCCAGAAATTATGGATGCCACCCTGCGCGTGCTTGATGCGCTGGAGTGCGGTCTGAATTATGAGTTTATCGATGCTGGCCTGGCGGCGCTTGAAAAACACGGCACGCTGATTCCTCAAGAATCGCTTGATGCCATCGAGAAGTACGGTATTGCCCTGAAAGGCCCGCTGACCACTCCCATTGGCAAAGGTTTCTCCTCCATCAACGTGCAGCTGCGTCGTCATTTTGACTTGTACGCCAACGTGCGCCCGGCGATTAGCTTCCCCGGTACGCGTTCGCGTTACAACGATATCGATATGATTACCGTGCGGGAAAACACCGAAGGTGCCTACCTCTCTGATGGCCAAGAGATGATTGACGATGGCAATACCGGCATTTCAGTCATCAAGGTAACCCGCCAGGGTTCCGAACGCATTGTGCGCTATGCATTTGAGCTAGCAAAAAATAACGGCCGTAAAAAAGTCACCGCTGTACATAAAGCTAACATCATTAAAACCAGCTCTGGCCTGTTTTTGGATGTCGCTCGGGAAGTCGCCAAAGAGTATCCCGAGATCGAATTCCAGGAAATGATTGTAGATAACGCCTGCATGCAGTTGGTGATGAATCCGCACCAGTTCGATGTCGTTGTCACCACCAACCTGTTTGGCGATATTCTTTCTGACCTATGTGCTGGGCTAGTTGGCGGGTTAGGCTTGGCGCCCGGTGCTAACATCGGCGAAAAGGCTGCTATTTTTGAAGCAGTTCACGGTTCAGCACCGGATATTGCCGGACAAAAAATCGCCAACCCTTGCGCCCTGCTGTTAGCAGCCGCCCAAATGCTTGACCACTTAGGCATGAACGAAAAAGGCGACGCTATTCGTCACGGAATTCGCGCGGTGCTGGAGACACGCCGCGATATGGTGACACCCGACATGGGCGGCACTGGCACAACCGATACATTTGCCCAAGCGCTCGTAGAGCACTTAACCGCTTAACTGTTTAGGTGCTTTTCCCGTCACCGCAACGCATTTTACGCGGTGATGGGATCCTTGAGCTTTAAGTCTGACTTTTCTTAGCTTAGGGAAGCTCACATTGCCTATCTCCTCACAGCAAGCTGCCGAACACTTCAGTCATATACGCCCCCGCCTGCTTGCATTTGCACGCTTGCAGCTTAGGGAGAGTGCTGCCGCTGAAGATGCCGTTCAGGAAACGTTGCTCACCGCGTTTGAAAAAACCAGTTCATTTGAAGGACGCTCAGAATTTGAAACCTGGGTATTTGGCATCTTGAAATTTAAGATACTTGACCATCTGCGCCAGCAGAAAAAACAGGGGCGCTGGCAGCCGCTAAATGACTCAATCGACGAGGACACGTTAGACCGGCTATTCAAATCAAATGGGCATTGGCAGCCCAGCGCCCGCCCGCACGACTGGGGGGAGCCTGAGTATATTTTAGAGAACCAGCGCTTCTGGCAAGTGTTCGATGCCTGTTTAATAGCGCTACCCGACAGTATCGCGCGCGTATTTACCTTACGAGAGCTGATGGGATTATCGACACAGGATATTTGTAAGGAACTCGATATAACAGAAACTAACTGCTGGGTTATCTTACACCGAGCACGGTTAAGGTTAAGAGCGTGCTTGGATAATGGCTGGACTCAGTAGGAGCCAATAAAGATGCTAATGTGCCGTGAAGCAACACGCTTGATATCACTTAAGCAAGATAGAGCACTCACTTTTCGCGAACGTACTGCACTACGCATACATCTCTCTATGTGCAGCGCCTGCCGCGCCTGTGGCCGCCAATTTGACCTGCTGCACAAAATAGCTGAGCACCACCCTGCTGTACCAAAAAACTCGACAGAAAGCGGTGGTCGTTATGAGCCTCACTAGTGCTTTTCCCATCAAAGGAACAGCATTAGCTAGCCTATTTTTCAGCCCGTTATTGTTCACAACCGCTAGCGGGCAAGAGATACGCTTTACACCCAATCAAATCATGACTTGGCCTATCCGAAGTTTCGAAGGCGAAACACGCTATTCCATTGTTGAGAAATCAGGCCAACGAGTACTTGAAGCCAATGCTCAGGGCCAGGCCTCTGCACGCTACCTGGAACGCGATATTGATTTAAATGCAACGCCCTATCTTCACTGGTGCTGGCAAGTAGACTCAATCTATCCGGGCGTTGATGAAACAACGAAAGCGGGCGATGACTATCCAGCACGGGTTTATGTGGCGCGTAAGACGGGGATTCTTCCCTGGCAGGTCGAATCGGTTAACTATGTCTGGTCCTCTACCCAACCTCAGGGTGCCTCGTGGCCAAATGCCTTTACTGACCGAGCACAACTGATGGCGCTGCAAAGTGGCAATAGCGCAGTTGGGGAGTGGGTGGCAGAAGTACGCGATGTCCGTGCTGACTACCAAGCTCTTTTTGGCAGCGCTCCTAGCGAAGTCAACGGTATCGCCTTAATGAGTGATGGTGATAATACAGGCGGCAACGCCACCGCTTGGTTTACCCAACTAGGCTTCTCCAGCACGCTCACTCCACCCGCATGTCCTTCCCCCTAGCAATAAAAAAAAACCGCTAACCGGTGGCTAGCGGGGGAGGTATTGCGTGGGCTTCTGAAACGAAACAGCTACCCTTTAGTAATTAGCGCAATTTCGTTTTACGCAGGTACGGCAGAACAGCGTCAAACTCACCGAACTTCTGCTTGGCATCTTCATCAGACACGCTCGGCGGAATAATAACGTCCTGACCAACGGTCCAGTCAGCAGGTGTTGCAACGCCATGTTTTGCCGTGGCTTGCAGTGCATCCAGCGCACGCAGAATTTCTGCGAAATTACGGCCAACCGTCATCGGGTAGGTCATCGATAGCTTCAACTGCTTATCCGGCCCGATAATGAACACCGAGCGTACCGTTGCGCTATCAGCGGGGGTGCGGCCATCTGGCAGATAAGCATCTTCTGGCAGCATATCGAACAGTTTGGAAACCTTTAGGCCTTCATCGGCAATAATGGGGAAGCCAACCTTATTGCCGCAAACTTTCTCGATATCGCTTGCCCAGCGTTTGTGGTCTTCAACGCCATCCACAGAGACGCCAATGACTTTGGTGCCGCGCTTTTCCCATTCAGGGCTCAGCGTTGCCACTGCGCCGAATTCTGTGGTGCAGACCGGGGTGAAATCTTTAGGATGAGAAAAGAGGATCGCCCAGCTATCGCCGATCCAGTCGTGAAAATGAATCGGGCCTTGGCTAGTTTCTGCTTCGAAATCAGGCACTACCGCATTGATACGTAATGACATCGTTCCTCCTCATTAGGGTCAAGTGACCTTAATACCTTATATGACTTTCAACACCTTCACTATAGAACGTTTAGCGCTATAGCAGTGAAACATTTGCTCTGCTCAATCAAGCGATTTGACGTCTTTCTCTTCCCGCTTGATGCGCTTTACCCAGCGCTGTTTTGCATAATGGCGCAAGTTCGCCACACTGTCGGTTTCATCGACAATATCTTGACCTAATATCGTCTCAATGATGTCTTCTAGGGTGATAAGGCCCACAAAGGTGCCGTGTTCATCATAAACCACCCGCATGTGCAGGTGATCCTTCAACATTGATGTAAACACCTGCTCGACATTGTTCGATACATCGACACTACCAATCGGATGCATCAGCTCACGCATGGTTTTGGCATCATCGGCGTGATACATATCGGCCTTGTGCACATAACCAAATGCCTGCTCGCCGTTATCCATCACAGGGAAACGAGTGAATGGCATTTTGCCATACTGCTCATCAAACTCCTTAACCGTCATGTTAGGCAATACCGTTTCACACACAGTACGAGGCGTCATCGCTTTATTAACCGCAATTTCATGCAAATTCAACATGTTAATAATGGTGCGTGACTCATCCGCATCTAACACTTTCTCTTCTAAACCTACCCGCGCCAACACTTTAATTTCATCGCGCAGGTCAACATCATGCTCTGACTTCCCTAAACGGCGCGTAATCTGTTCGGACATCCAGATAAACGGCAGCAACCCAATGATCATTGGGTTCAGTAACCGTGGTAACACCGGTGATAAGCCTCGCCAATAGGTAGCACCAATCGTTTTGGGAATGATTTCAGAAAGAATTAAAATCAGCATGGTCATGACGGCAGACACAATGGCAATAGAGGCTTCGCCAAACACGACCGCGGCCTGCGCCCCCACTGCCGTTGCACCGACAGTATGCGCAATGGTGTTAAGCGTTAAGATCGCGGCCAACGGCCGATCAATATTGGTTTTTAGCTTCGTCAGCGCGGCATGAAGCTTGGGATTATCTTCTTTTTGCTTGGCGATATAGCTTGGCGTAATAGACAGCAACGCTGCTTCAAGGATAGAGCACAGAAAAGAGAACGCGATTGAAAGGGTAGCAATCGTGATAAGAAGGAACATGGGAGCTCATAGTGATGGATGATGCATCGTATATAAGGCCACGACTGCTTGGTGTCAATGCGTAAACACATCTTTATTTTCTTACAGCCAGCTAACATCATTTCTCATGAACATTTCTCACCACTGCCATTCACTTCTCGCCACTGCATCGTGGGCATGTAAACTTTCTGCGTGAACTACCCTTAGCTGGAACCCTGAAATATCAGCCATCTTTCTAAGTGCGCCGTCGAGACGTTTGGCTGCATCTTCACAGAACATCAGATTCTGGCCATTGGCGAGCGCAAATGCCTGCTCATCAATACGTTTAACAGCTGTCTGCAACGCTGTCCCCAGGACACTCTCAATACGCTCAATAAGGTCGGCAAGCGGAATAACATCGTTTCCTGCCAGCCGTATGGAACAGTGGGCAACACTGCGCTGACTATGTGGAGTGGCGAGTACCCCTTCCTCGCTGCCTAGCCACGCGAGTACGGCCTGCTTGGTTAAGGGAATCTCTTCAAAATCTTCCGCAAACGCTTGCTGAATTAGCTGTCTTGCTAATGCCGCTGAGCAGGGGCAAGTTGAGGAGTAACCAACGGATACGTCTAGCTCCACCTTGAAACCTGACGGTGTGAGCTGGCTGTGCAGTGTAAACGGATAGCCTTTCCAACCTGACAAAGGGCTGATCAGCGCGTCACGTTTAAGTAATGCCTCCCCACTGAACGTTAGGTAAGCGTTTTCTGATAATGCGTGGTGACTCTCCAAAAAAGCCGCAAGAACACGATGAAGTAACGTGGGCGTTAGCGCCTGGTGCTCTAATGCATCCAATGCGGTATACAGCCGTGACATGTGGATACCGCGAGCACCGGCTTCTTCAAGGCTAACGCCCGCTGACACATTAGCGTTTACTTGGCTCCCCGCCAGCCTTACTGGCAGCGCCACGCCTTCCATACCAACCCAGGAAAGCGTGCCCGGTAAACGGGCAGGTTGTTGGGCAATATCGGGTAAAGTAAAAGCCGTCATTAAATTGCCTCGTTCGTTGATGAGTTAAAGGGTGTGAAATAACGATAAAGCTGCGCCACAGTGGCAGGCGCGACATTTTGAGTAATGAAGACAAACCGAGAAATGCGGTCATTAACACACTGCATCGGCAGAGGCGTCGGCGGGTGGAAAATGTGCTGGACGCCGTGCAGCGCGAGCGGTTCATCACGGTCGGTAAGGTGCACAATCGCTTTAATGCGTAGCATTTTCTCGCCCATCAACGACATCAATAGATCCAGCCAGTTTTCCAAAGCGTCTGGGGTAATTAATTCCTCAACGCAAAAACAAAACGCATTGATATTCTCCCCATGGCGAGTCAACGTTGGCTGGCTAGTGGGCTGCACAAAAGCAGCGTTACTGTCGCCCTGCTGCTCCCCCTCGTGCTTAACATCTTCAGCATGGATAACGCTGTAACGTGCTGACTTCAGCCACTGCTCCACCTGGTGTCGTTGAGAATCCCGACGAAAAAGCCCTGCGCCTACCAACAATTCAGGCGAAAGATTACCGTTCACCACCTGCCACTGCTCTGCGGCGGGATTGATAGACGCCAGTTGGTTAGCCAGTGGCGCTAAGCAAACTTCGTCGACCAGGTCAGTTTTGGTGATGAGTAATCGGTCAGCTATCGCAATCTGGCGCTGTGACTCACGATGCGCCTGCAACGTTGCCTCACCGTTCGCGGCATCAACACAGCACACCACGCTATCCAACTGGAAACGGTGGGCAAGCCAATGATCGGTCATTAACAGCTGTAAAATAGGGGCGGGATCGGCCAGTCCCGTGGTTTCAATCACAACACGGGAAGGTGCTGGTTTTCCCTCTGCCAACAGCGAATCAATAGCCTGCTTTAGCGTACGGCTTAAGTCTCCCCTCAATGTGCAGCACAAACAGCCGCTGCTCATCTCCACCACCGCTTGCTCATCACTCTGGGTAATCAGTTGATGATCTAGTCCAATATCACCAAACTCATTAATTACGATCAGCGTGTTTTGCATTGACGCTTGGCGTACCCAGCGATTGAGTAACGTTGTCTTACCGCTCCCTAAAAATCCGGTCAGTACGTTAACCGGTGTCAGCGTGGAGAACTGCATCACTCCCCCCGTGCCTTGCGGAAATGGTGCTCTTTACGCTCCTGGCGCTCCTTTGCCTCAATGCAAAGCTTTGCCGTGGGACGAAAAAGTAGCCGTTGAAGACCAATTGGCTCGCCAGTTTCTTCACAGAAGCCGTATTCGCCATTTTCGATGCGCTGTAAGGCTGCATCGATATTAGTGATCAACCGACTTTCGCGATCTGCTTGGCGAAGTGACAACCGCAGCTCCTCCTCAAACGAGGCCTGGTCAGCCTCGTCGCTATCCCTCTCATGAGAGGCGATAGCCGTTTTCACCTCGCTTAAATGCGCTTCAAGTTCCGCTCGCTCGTTTAAAAGCCGCCGACGAAAAAAAGCAAGCTGCGCGGCATTCATGTACTCGTCCTCTGATGAGGCCAACAGCAGAGCCTCCTCAGCTTTTTTTGCATCTGGGAATTCAGCGCCACTGTCTGTTCTGGCAGTTACTGACTGAGTGATATCGGGTTGCAATGGTTAGACTCCTTTTGATAAAAACGTTATAACATAACAAATAAAGCTCTGCGACCTAACCTTTCTCAATGCTAATGCACTGCTAAACGTAACAGGAGACCTACATGCCCACTCCACACTCTCATCAAGCAGTCTCTTGGCGACTACCACAACACGCCGCACTGGATACCGACATCAGCGTGCTTCCGCGTATATTTGAAGAGCAGATTAACATCGCTATTCTGCACCGCGCTCTGCCCGCCGATGTGGCGCTTAGCGCAAACGCACAGAGCCAGACATCGCGCGACTGGCAGTACGCATGGCTTGGCAGCCCGACAGATGACTTTAAAAATGACTTGCGTCGCAAGCTACCAGAGCCCTCAGCAGGAGATGCGCTGGTTGACGATATCGCAACCGCTGCTGAAGCCATCGCATTCCTGTTTGATACCGATACCGTGGGCATTCGTCTACGCTTATTAACAGCGGCGATGTGCCCACGTTTTCACTGCGACAACTTGCCGGTACGTTTAGTGACCACCTATGTCGGCCCGGGTAGCGAATGGTTACCTGAAAATGCGCTTAATCGCGCGGGGCTGGGTGCGCCAACACCTGATCGCCCAGAGATTATCAGCGACCCAAGCGCCATTCAGCGGTTGCATGCCGGTGATATCGCGTTGCTAAAAGGCAGCGGTTGGGTGGGCTGTGAAGAGCATGGCTTAGTGCACCGCAGCCCCTCTTTGGAGGCAGGTCAAAAGCGGCTATTGCTAACGATAGACCCCGCTTGATCGACTTACCCCTGTCACTAATTCGTCACTCCCCCCTGATAGGATTTATCGAATTAAATCGCTTACGGGAATGGTCATGGATAACAAACTACTGCTGGCAGGTGTAATAAGCATCTCGATGTTAACGTCGACGGCGTATGCTGAGTCATTAGGCAATCTAGCCTTTTCTGACACAACGCCCTATACCTCAGACATGACCCTAAAAGATGATTTCACCATTGCCGGTGATGACGATTTAATGGCGATGGATGCCATTAACAGCAACGGTTATGCCAACGCCATTATCGAAATACCCACAGGCACGTCTGCCAAATGGGAAGTTAGCAAAGAGGACCCGAACGCGGTTTATTGGGAGTATAAAGACGGCGAGCCGCGCATTGTAAATTACCTGGGTTATCCAGGCAATTATGGCGCCATTCCGGGTACTGCCCTGCCCAAAGAACTAGGCGGTGACGGTGACCCACTCGATGTCATCGTCTTAGGCCAAGCGTTACCGCGCGGTGAAGTCGTTGATGTACGTGTTATTGGCGTTTTAAAAATGTTAGACGACGGCGAGCAAGACGACAAACTGGTGGCAGTACTTACCCAGGATTCACCGTTTGCCCATATTGAAAGCATGCAGCAACTCGATAGTGAGTTCCCTGGTGTTAGCCAGATTGTTGATATCTGGTTCGCGAATTACAAAGGCCCTGACGGTGGTATGGAAGGTCTTGGGTTTGAAGACGCCGAGTCAGCGTTAGCCGTACTAGCAGCAGCTGCTGAGAATTTTTCAGCCACGCAATAATCTGATTGAATCAAACCGCCGTATTTTAAACTGTTTAAACATCACTGTTCTATTGATAGAGCAGTGATGTTCTATGCCTTTTTTCCCCATGCTTAACGTTATTGGGCGTTTGCCATTGGTTAATGACCCAACACTAAAACGCCCCCAGTAAGGAGGCGTATTGCTGATATTGCATGCTTTCATTTACTGGTTAAGCAAATACGTCAGTCCACTCACTGCGCTTAGCCAGCAAGCCTTTGGCTAGCGCTTGGGCACCTTCCAGGCTGTGACTGGCGGCCCAGCCGCACTGCATCTCATTACAGGCGGGTACTTCCGTGGCAGTCAGCACATCGTTGAGCGTTTGCTCGATAATGCTTAGCACGCCGTCATAATCGTCGTGGTTAATCATCGCGATATAAAAACCGGTTTGGCAACCCATCGGGCTGATATCAACCACTTTATCGGTGTGATTACGCGACATTTCAGCCATCAGATGCTCCAGGGAGTGCAGCGCAGGCATCTCCATGTGCTCTTTGTTGGGCTGACAAATACGCAGATCATACTTGTGGATACGGTCGCCATTTTGGCCTTCTTTAATATCGGCCAAACGCACGTAAGGTGCTTTTACCTTGGTATGGTCCAAGTTAAAGCTTTCGACGTTCATTTTCTTTTCAGTCATGTTGGCTCCGTCATCTAGGTACAACGCTTACTTATTCTACACCGTTACTGCTTTTCACACCTTGGGAGCGTCGAAATTCCACGGCTCGTCGGTATAAACACACACGTTGGCATCTTCAATATCGCCGTCGGGTGACTCGACGTGCTTAGCGAAAAAATCTTGTATCTCTTTGCGCTGACAGTGGGCTTCAAACTCTTCTCGGCTGGCCCAGATTTCATGAAACACGATCGGGTGGCTAGTGCCCTGGGCAAACGGATTGTCGATTTGCCGAGTCACAGTGTAGTGAATACAAGCATCTTCGCGATGGGTGTTTGGCTCTAAAGACTGCAGCGCTTTAAATACCGCTTCTTCTTTTCCCGCTTTGGGCTTAAAGCTGGCGATACAGTAAATTTTTTCCGACATGGTCATATCCTAAGCGATTAAGTTGGCATCATTATGCGGCTTGTCGGTGTGGGTTAACAACCTAACGGCTCATTCGTTCAGCCAGCATTTCCAAATCAGGCACTGTCATATCCGGCTCTCCTCCCCAGGGGTCGAAGGGCGCATCAGGGTGACGGCGCACCCAGGCGCTATGTAAACCTGCATGCGTTGCTCCAATCACATCAAAAGGATTACTGGAAATCAGCCAGGTATGTTCTGGGCGTGCTTCTAAACATGCGCGTAAGTAAGCGTATACCGCAGGATCAGGCTTGAAGCGCTTAACGTCATCAACACTTACCACCGCATCCATGTGGTTTTCCACGCCTGCGCGGGCCAGTAGCTTAGTGACAGCTTCTTGAGTGCCGTTAGAAAACGCCACGCGGCGAATTCCAGCATCACGTAGTTGATCTAGGGCAGGCAGCACATCTGGGAATGCAGGTAACTCTGCATAAACCGCCATTAAGTGGTCATGGTCATTATCAGAAAGACCGCTTTGCATCGCACGATCAGTGAACACTAATGCCTCCCGGATACACTCCGAAAACGGCACATAGGCTCCCATCAAACCATGGCGAAAGCTGTATTCCAGCTGTTTTTCCCGCCAGCGCTTAGCAAAATCCCCAGCGATGGCTGCGTCACTGAGGCGGCGCTCCAGCTCAACCGTTACCCCTTGGGTATCAATGAGCGTGCCGTATACATCAAAAGCAAGTACCGGTTGCATGATAACTCCTAGCCTGATGGGTCGGATAATGGTGGGAGATAGGTGATCTCATGCATTTAGCATAGCTGCCCTCCTCAAAAACAAAAACGCCGCTGCGATATAGGCAGCGGCGTTTGGGGAGCGTTAAGCGCTATTAAATCGTAAAGGCCGCTTCTTGCTCACCAGTTTTAAGATCACCGGAACGCACCAGCTCATCCGTCACGCGATCAATGGCACGCTTGGCGCGACCAATCATTTCGTCAACTTCACCACGGTTAATGGTCAGTGGCGGTGCAAAGCCTAGAATATCGCCTTGAGGCATCGCACGGGCGATCAGGTTTTCTTCCATTGCCGCTGCTGCAACACGCGGGCCAACTTTCAACGCCGGGTCGAAATGCAGGCGCTGTTTGGCGTCTGGTGAGAACTCTAGAGCGGCCATTAGGCCAACACCGCGTACGTCGCCAAGCAACGGGTGACCTTCAAAGGTGGCCTTGAGCTGCTGCTGGAAGTAGCCGCCAGTTTCAGCAGAGTTACCCACTAGGTTTTCGCGCTCGATAATATCCAAATTGGCAAGGCCTGCGGCACAGCCTAGTGCGTGACCTGAATAGGTCCAGCCATGACCGATAGGACCAAACTCGCCAGTACCCTGCTCAAGCACTTTCCATACTTTGTCGCCAACAATCACGCCAGAAAGCGGCTGGTACGCGCTGGTTAGCCCTTTAGCAATGGTGACCAAATCAGGCTTCATGTTGTAGTGGTGGCTACCGAAGTCCGAGCCGGTACGGCCAAAGCCACACACGACTTCGTCGGCTATCAATAGCACGTCATACTTGTTCAGCACTGCTTGAATCGCATCCCAATAGCCTTCTGGCGGCGGTACGATACCACCGGTACCCAGCACCGGCTCACCGATAAATGCTGCGACGGTGTCGGGGCCTTCTTCCAGAATCATTGCCTCTAATTTCTCGGCACAGTAGGCAGAAAACTCAAGTTCTGTCATACCGTGCTGTTCTGCCGCGCGCAGATAGTAGTGCGGCGCTTCAGTGTGGCGAATGGTGTCGATTGGCAGGTCAAAATGGTCGTGGAACGCTTTAAGACCGGTTAGCGAACCAGAGGCGATGCCGGAACCGTGGTAACCACGCATACGCGAGATCACTTTTTTCTTCTGCGGACGCCCCAGCACGTTGTTGTAGTAACGTACTATTTTGAGCTGTGTTTCATTCGCATCAGAGCCTGACATGCCGTAATACACCTTGGACATGTTCATGCCAGCGATTTTCAGAATACGCTCAGAAAGCTCAATCTGCGGCTCGTTCGAGTGGCCTACATAGGTGTGGTAATAAGAAAGCTCTAGCGCTTGCTTATAGATCGCTTCAGCAACTTCAGTGCGGCCATAGCCGATATTGACGCAGTAAAGGCCCGCAAAGCCGTCGATAAACTCACGGCCATCTTTATCTACGATATTAATACCTTTACCGCCAGTGATAACACGACCCGGCAAATCGCCGTGGGCGAAGTCGCGCAGGTGCGTAGAGGCGTGAAAAGTGACTTTACGGTCGCGTTCGATCAGATCCTGATGCAAGCTCATAACGTTCTCTCTATACAGTCCCTCCCCACCGTGTGGGGAGGATGCTTAAATTAATAAAACCGATTAAACATCAACTTCCCGATACTGAACCTAATGCCCCAAGGCAGTAGTACTTCGTTTCTAAATACTCATCGATACCGGTAGCGCCGCCTTCACGTCCAAGGCCGGACTGTTTCACGCCACCAAAAGGTACCGGTGGGCCAGTCATTTTCACGGAGTTGACGCTAACCATGCCGTACTCCAACGCCCGCATTAACTTCCAGATGCGGCGAATATCATGGGTATAGATATAGGCCGCTAAGCCGTATTCGGTGTCATTGGCCATTTCAATAACTTCGTCATCGGTACTATAAGCGGTAATACCGGCCACCGGGGCAAAGTTCTCTTCACGCCAGACTTTCATTTGCGGTGTTACGTTGGTCAACAGCACTGGCATAAAGAAGTTATCGCCCGGTGCTTGGCTCTGGTCACCAGCAATCATCGTGGCACCTTTGGAAATCGCATCATCAACAATCGATGCTGCTTTTTCGACTGCCTGGCGATGAATCAGCGGGCCCAAATCAACCTCTCCATGCAAACCGTTACCCACGGTAAGTGCCGCCATGCGCTCGGTAAATTGCTCAACGAACGCATCGTGGATAGATTCGTGAACCAAAATGCGGTTGGCGGCTAAGCAATCTTGCCCAGCCGTTTGAAACTTGGCCGAGACTGCAGCATAGGCTGCCTCTTTGGGATCCATATCCGGACCAACGATAAACGGCGCGTTGCCACCTAACTCCAGCGATAGCCGTTTAACCGTATTTGCGCTCTGTTCAATCAACAAGCGGCCAACACGGGTAGAACCCGTGAAAGAGAGCGCTCGGATACGCGGCTCGCTGCACAAAATTTTAGAGACTTCTGCAGGATCACCCAGCACGACGTTAAAAATACCTTCCGGAATACCTGCCCGCTCGGCAAGCTCCGCCAGCGCCAGCGCCGAGAACGGCGTTTCATTGGCAGGCTTGATGATCACCGGACATCCAGCGGCCAACGCCGCTGCAGCCTTGCGGGTAATCATGGCCAGCGGGAAGTTCCACGGCGTAATCATCGCCGCAATGCCTACCGGCTCTTTAATGGTGCCCAGTGATGCATTGGGAATATGGCTAGGAATGGTTTCACCGTAGGTGCGTTTCCCCTCTTCAGCGAACCAACGCACGAAACTGGCACCGTACTCTACTTCGCCACGGGCATCCGGCAGCGGCTTGCCCTGCTCCAACGTCATGATGGTGGCTAGGTCTTCACGATTGGCTTGAATCAAATCGTACCAAGCCAGCAAGCGCTCGCAGCGCTCGTCAGCGCGTAGGGCACGCCACTGTACAAAGGCAGTTTCAGCAGCATCTACGGCAGCGGTAATTTGCTCAGCTTCCAGCAAGGGAATGTGGCCAATGGCTTCATTGGTCGCCGGGTCATACACCGCTTCTTCGCGGCCGCCGTCACCATGGGTCCATTTACCGTCTACGTAGGCGTACTGACGGAACAGACGCGGATCTTCCAAGCGCTTAGTGAGCGTGGTCGATAGTGTGGTCATGGGCACCTCCCCAGGTTGCAGCCAGTGACGGTGAAGCCAATCGCTGGCGACAAACCGTTGCACAGAAAATGTTGCTAAAAAATCGGTCTACAGCCCAACGTCTCGATGGGCTGTTTCAGTGTGTCTAGCGTAAGGGAGATACCGCACGAAGTGTTTTTGAAAGCGCCGGATAATTCCGGCGCTTTTTTTGTGAAAGCATGCTTTATAGTGATTTTTTTTGGCAGCGCCTCTATTTAATCTGCTGCATTTAACCTGCGGCGGGGTTAATCAGAGCCTCCTCAGTAAACACCACTAGCCCTAACTCCGGCCGATAGCCATGGATCTCAGTGACATCCAGCGCCTGCAGAAAGGCTAAAATTTCTTCGCTGATGACCTGTCCTGGCACTAATACCGGAAATCCTGGCGGATAAGGGATGACAAAACTTGCCGATACAACATCGCGTCCAGCACGCATTTGCGACTGCAACTTGCCATTATCGAAGCGTAAGTACTCAGTATTCTCTTCGTCGTAACTCAGAAAGTAAGCACAACGAATATCACCCTGGGGCGTATCAGGATTCGGCCGGAAGGCGTCGTGGAAACGACTGAAGTCAGGTAGTGGCGGCAAATCATGATTCAGCGAATGCACCTGATTCTCGATGATTTTGCGCTCAGGGCGGCTACTGTCTTCCAAGCGATATTCGAACTCTTTCGCCAACTTGATCAGCACATCCAATAAGTAGGCAATAGAGCCCCGTGTCGTGCCGATATTGGTCATAAACAGTACGGTGTTGCGGGAAGTCTTGTTGATCTGAACCCCGTACTTATTCATCAGGTATTCATTTTTAAAGGTATCACCGTCAACGCCTGTATTACCGATGGCAATCGTGACACGGGTAGGGTCAACCACAAACTCGTCTCGCGCCCAGGCTTCCTCCATCTTATTCCACCCTGTCACCGGGTCGTAATAGGACTCTACACCCGACTCGCGGTAGGCTTCAGGCACCATGTCGCTATTTTTTAATACGCGGAAATATTTCTGCAGTAATGGGTGGGTGTAGAGCTGTTCGCGAAGCGAAAGCGCTGTCTCTACCTGGGCATGTACCAGTTCGAAACCTTCCATTTCCGCCTGCATTCTTCCCACATCCAGCGATGCCACAATCTGATAATTGGGCGAGGTAGAGGTGTGAGTCATGTAGGCTTCATGGAAAGAAGCCTCCACTTTCTGGCGAAAATCCTGATCCCACACGTGAATCATGGAGCCTTGGCGTAACGAGGTCAGCGTTTTATGGGTTGAATGGGTTGCATAGGTGCGAATGCGTACCTCGTCTGGGTCGGGCATCAGTCGCTGGTCAAGCCATGTAGCGTCATCTTCTGGATCGAGCTTATCGAACTCGGCTTTCCAAGCCGCATACTCTTCCCGATAACTCTCACTGCGGTAACGATCCCGCAATGTACGTGCCGTGTTCATAGCGGTACGTGGCCGATACGTCGGGTTAAAACCAGCGAAGGCAAACCATGCTTCATCCCAAAGAAAAACCAGATCTGGTTTAATCGCTAAGCACTCTTCCATCACCCAGCGCACGTTATAGACGATGCCATCGAAGGTGCAGTTGGTCAGCAACAACATCTTAACTTTGTGCAATTGTCCGGAACGCTTGTAGGACAGCAGCGTTTTCTTGATTTCATGCAGCGGCACCGCACCGTACATGGAATAATCATCAAGCGGATAGGAGTCTAAATAACTGACATGTGCCCCAGCTAGCACCATGCCGTAATGATGCGACTTGTGACAGTCACGATCGATCAACACAATGTCTCGCGGCTTAATCAGCGCCTGCACCACAATCTTATTGGCAGTGGACGTACCATTAGTCACAAAGAAGCTACGACGAGCTCCAAAGGCGCGGGCAGCGTACTCTTGCGCCTTTTTGATTGGCCCAAACGGTTGCAACAGCGAGTCTAGCCCCCCCGATGTTGCGGATGTTTCTGCCAGAAAAATATTAATGCCGTAGAAGTCGATCATGTGCCCTGCCCAGTGGGATCGAGTCACCGACTTGCCCCTGGAAATGGGCATGGCATGAAATACCCCAGTGGGTTTTCTACTATATTCACGCAGAGCATCAAAAAACGGTGTGCGATAGCGATTATCAATGGCGCGTAGAATCGTATGATGCTGCTCGATGTAATCCGTTTCGCGGTAGAAGATACGGTTGAAGTGCTTAATATCTCGGCTTGCCGTAGCTTCAACATCACCACTCGTCACCAGAAATTGATCAATTTCTGGGCGCAACTCATGAATCATCGAACTCAGCAGGATACTGCGATCAGCTTCGCTATGGTGCTCCAACTCATTTTCTGAGAGACCTTCCAGATAATTACGCAAAGCACTGAGGTTATACTTGGACTTATACGGAAACTCGTAGCGAATCAGACATGCTTGTATATTAGGATTCACCAATATTGCAATCAACGCATCTTCAAAGCTTTTTACCGTTACAACATCGTAAACAAAGCGATCTTCAGGTCGGCGCATGTTATGAAATGCTTCACGCACCACATCTTCTTCCTGGTTAGAAAGATTATCTACGATCAGCAGTTCAAAGTAAGGTTGCGCCGAGCTATTGGAAGCCGGGTGCCCGCGGCGAAGTTGATTAAGGGCGTCCAAAGCCTCCATGTCTTCAGCACCCGCATCCGTCTCAGAAAGATCTACATGCCGTCGACGATAGGACTCACTGATCAACGCCCTTACCAAACGCTTAACGACTTTATCCAACAGCGCATATTCACCGCGATTAAATAGCGTCCAAAGGTGGCGAAAATCCTCTTTAGATGGAAATGCGTGGTAGTCCTCAATGATCTCTAAGCGTGTCAACTTGATGTCGATAGCTTTAATCAAGTTTTTGGCGCGATCCTCTTCTTTAAGGCGCGTCAAAATTCCCAAATCACGTTTAAGCTCATTCCAGGTATCAGCACGAAGTTGGGAAATTTTGTGATAAAAACCCAGGGCGGTGTAGGAAGTTTCGGTTGGATTATTCTCTTGCATGACGACACCCATCCTTTTTAGGTATTTATCTGGACAAGACACTTGCCTCAGCAACAGTACTAAATCAGCCGGACAGCCCGCGGGAGCCATAGCGCACGGTAATTTGCTCTTCAGGAAACACATCGAAGCTCAAATCTAATACTCTACCGGGCCAGCGAAACTGGGTAAGCCTTTCCTTAGTGCGATATACCGCGGTATACACTGTGCCCAGGCCACGCCGATAGTCATGGCGAAACAAAGGGGGAGCGGAAAAAGCCGAAATTAGTCGCTCTTCAGTGGTGGCGTCGTCATCCACCAGAATCGAGAGCTGACGCTCGCGAATCAAGGTTTCAGAGGCCAGCGCATGGGCATACCATTCGATTTTCTTTTGATGATTGGTAGCCACCGCCACCCGCCGAATGCTGGCGCGGCGATCCGGTGCAATCATCGCCGTGACATAACGCCCTGAAGCATCTGCCACGGTAATGTTGTAGGCCATATGGGTAGGCACTCTCGCAAGTACCGCAGCAGCTTCGGGCACGGTATCGCAAAATTCGAGAATGTAGCGAAGAATAACCGGCGCACCAAAGCCATCCCCCACCACCTTGCGCCCACCAAAGGCCAGAGAAACAGCAAGCCCAGAATCGTTCATCCCGTCTAGCACGCCCCACAGGCAATCAGACATGGCGATAACACGGCGCTGATTCCAGCGGGTGTAGAGAATGGAGCCCTCGCACAACTCCGGTGGGTAATCATAGTTGCGTGCCAGCACAGTTGACGTCGGCCTTGCTAGTACCGCCTGTGAGCAACCGGTAATATACGGCGGCGGACGATACAAACTCAGTAGCCGTGACGAAAGATCCCCGCCACCGGCTACTTCACACAGCGTGCGGTAAGTCGCCAGCAATTCGGGCATGTGCTTGCGTAAGGCGTTATGACACTCCAGATAAGAGGGACGCTCACGCTCACCTTCGGCCAGATACCAGGGCTCATAGGCAGGCCAGTGGTAATGGAACAACGACTGCCATTTTGGCCCCGCCACCTCTTCATGCACGGTGCGAAACGTCAAGGCTTTGTCCAGCTCCACACCAGGCGCTCGGCCTGCAACAAAGTTGCTGTCCATGGTTAAAGAATTTTGAAGTTGCCACCGCCGATAGCATGGCTGACGGCAACTTCCTCCACCACTGGGTCTTGCAACGCCTGTCCGGTGTACTGACCACGGATGCCGTCTATCCAAGCCTTGGCACGCTCATTCAGTTGGAAGTCATCATCCATTAACCGCCCCCGGGTGATCAAAATACCCAGGTCGGCCCCTTCATACCGGAAGTCTCCTGCGCCACTAATGCGCAGAAAAAAGGCTTCATGCTCGTTCTCTGCCGCGTGGGGGTGATAGCTATAATGATCATAAGCAATTTCGCCCTGAGCATTCATGCGCCATACGCCGGTAGTAGGCGCTTCCGTTAACAGGTCAACGCTTTCATCGGTATGCTTGATAACCAGCTGGCTCCAGCTGTCGACACTTTCAGGGTGCGCCCAACGCTCATTGATATCATTGATGTCCAGGTCAAAATCGACATCCGAAAATTCAAGCAGGTGAAACAGGAACAGTGGAATATCAGAATGAGCAAAAGCCGCCACATTCGTCAGAGAGCTTGCTCCTGTCACACGGGGGTTAAGTTCACCCAGATACACTTCATGGGTATCCATATCAATCAGGAAATCGAGTTCAAAATAGCCTCGATAACCCTCTTCGCGCAGTGCCTCACCAAACTTAAAGGTGTACTCGCGCGCTAAATCACGCACTTCCTGACTAAAGGCGCCGGCGAACATTTCGTTGCCACACCAACCGCCCTTATAAGGAGTCAAGGATTTGAAGCCTACAAGCTCTGTCATCAACGGGCCAACGACCGTACCGCAACGCGTGGCACAAGCTTCTATCGCCGAGCCGCGACAGTTGATGCGCTTCATGATCTTGACCTCGGGTTCGGCTTCGATCTCTTCAGCATGCTTGTAATAGTCTTCTTCACTGGCAATAAAGAAGGTGGTATGACCAGAATCGCCAAACGCGGTCTGTACCACTAAATCGTTACCGAGCGACTCGCTGACCTCTAGAAGCTCCTGATAACTGCCTACCCTGGCCAGCACGTTGGGCACGCTGGGCACGCCCGCTTTATTGCCAATACGCACCGTCTCAATCTTATTATCCATCCGCTTGCGCAGTTCGGCGGGAGGGAAGGCAACCCGCAGGCCCAACTGCTCACAAATTTCTTCGGTGTGCTCATCGAACATTAAAAACGCTGCCACCCCAGCGCTTTCGCCATTGGCTCGTGATTGAATGAAATCAATGACTTCTTTGTGCTCAAGCAGATAGTTATTAATATCCTCAATGCTCTCGAAGTCGCGGGGAAACTTCTGTTTAGGCACGAAGACATTACGCTGCTTGCCTTCAAAGCAGTCAATATAGTTAATGTGACGGAAGCTACCGACCCAATCACCGATACCCAGAAGATTGAAGTTCGTCGCAGAAATAAAGTAAACTGGCTCTTTATTGTTTAGAAAATATCTACGGACATCTGCAATGGACGTTATTTTATTCATTGTTTTCGCTCCTTGTATGACACGTACTGAAGGCCGTGTTGAACTAGTGCTGCCTAGGAGTTTCGCTAAATATCGCGATATTCGCCTAAATTGATCATCCAGCTTGGCGCGAAATCCATTCTTCTTGTGATGATGGGTCAAGCCAAATAGGCTCCTAAAAAATGTCTTGGTCGGTACGTACTGGTTTAGCAAGTGGTCCTAAGGTGTCAAGGAAAGGGGAAGATCCGTTTTCGCTACGGTATAGCGAAAAATCGACTTCACGGTCACGGAAACTTTTCAGTGGCTGGCCCAAACCGCGCAACCCTGTTTCGCGCTCGCGGCGGACGCGGTTGAGGTCAATTTCGATGGGTATGACTTCTTCACCAATACCCGCTTGATGGATCACATCGCCAGAGGGGCCAACGACGATAGAGCGGCCATTCCCCAACGCGCCAGCGCCATTGATATCGAAGAAGTAACACTGGTTGATCGCCGCATTGGTGCGGGCAATTGACAGCTCAATATCTCGGTCAATGGTATCCGTCATCGTGGGGTGGAGAATGACTTCGGCCCCCATTGAAGCCAGGGTACGAGTCGTTTCGGGAAACCACATGTCATAACAAATAGAAACGCCAAAGCGGCCTATCGTTGGCACATCGAAGACCACAAATTCACTGCCGCCCTCGACGCCAGCTTCGTAAGGCCGGAACGGAAACATCTTACGATAACGCGTTACAACTTGGCCCAGAGGGTTAATCACTACCAAGGTATTGTAAGTATGCTCGCCGACTTGCTCGAACATTGATCCCGGAATTAACCAGATGCGGTGTTGCGCAGCCAATTGGCAAAAAAATGCTTCGGTATCGCTGGGCAACGTTTGAGCGTGGAGCGGCGAAGCTCCCATCGGCATTAATTCGCTGAACAGCACCATTTGAACCTGAGGAAAACGATTCATTAGCGCATCGATCCGATGGCGCATAGCCTCGGTATTGTCGCCATGGTGCAGGGCATGCATTTGAACACCGGCAATGGTGAAATATGACATTAGCTTCTCTCTGCGTCAGGCGATCTGACTGTTTCCGCTTAGTAAATTAACTTCTATGGATGTCTTTCACTAAGCTAGTGGTGAGTGGCATTAATTTTCATGTTAAGCCAATGAAACGCTGAAATAGCGTTGATCAAACACCTGGATAAATTGTTAAATTCGATTTAGATAGATCGATTTACACAGGCCAATATTACAGAAAGTCGTTTGATCCAATACCTGGCTCGGTCCGCTTAACCGATTTGGTCACGATATAGGTGAAATAACGCTCTATTCCCACGTCCGAGACTAACCAACTATCGATCAAGCGTTGATAACTGTCGATGGAAAACACTTCAAACTTCACCAGATAATCCACACCGCCACCTACCGCCACGCACTCTGTGGCGTCTGGCGTTTGCATGACTAATGCTTCAAAGCGGGAAAAGCTTTCAGCATTGTGCTGTTTGAGCTCGATCTGCACCCATACGGCGTTGCGCGGCACTAATACATCGGCATTAATGCGCGCGGTATATCCTTCGATAACGCCCGCATTTTCCAGACGTTTAACTCGCTCCCAGCAGGGACTCACCGAGAGGTTGATGGCTTCCGCCAGCTTCGACTTAGTGATTCGTCCATCCCGAGAGAGAATATCGAGAATTTTTAAATCATAACGGTCCAATTTCATCATGCGGGTTGTCACGCCTCCAGGCGTTCAACAACATCGGCAATCACCGCCAGGGTGTCCCCCATATTGATTAACGATGGCGCACGGCGAGCCATTAAGATGCCGTCACGTTCCGCTTTGTAAGCCACAGGAGCGGTACCGCTGCGGGTCATATCGTAAACATAGGCAATGGTTTGGCCTTTTTTCACCTCATCACCCAACGCCACTAGCAGCTCTAACACCCCAGAATGCTGGCTTTGCACGTAACAGCTGGCATCTGGCATATCGAGGTACATTTGCCCACCCTCGGGCATTTCTACTGTGCCTTGCACCAAACCGTAATGGATCAAAAAATTGCGCACACCGCGCTCAGCAATCGCAATGCTTTGCGGCGTGGACGTACCGCCGCCGCCAAGCTCAGTGGCCACAAACACTTTGCCCTGGCGCTCACAGGCCGTATCGAACAGTTTTTCTGCATCTAGCTCAAACATCACCATCGCATAGGGAGCGCCGAACGCTTTAGCGCCTTCCAACGCCGCCTGCTGTTGGGACTTATCGTCTAAAACGTGAGAAGCGCCGAACGGCAAAATATCCAGCGTACGGCCACCAGAGTGCAAATCGAGCACTACATCACTAATCGGAACCAGCGCGCGGGTAAAATAATCAGCGATTTGCGACGTTACGGTGCCGTTTGGGTCCCCTGGAAAACTACGATTCAAGTTGCCTTTATCCATCGGCGACGTGCGCTTTCCAGCCATGACTGCTGGCGTGTTCATACACGGTACGATAATGACTCGCCCGCTCACCTCTTCCGCTTTCAACGTGGAAGAAAGCTTCAACAACGACGTTATGCCTTCGTATTCATCGCCATGATTCCCACCCGTTAATAACGCCGTGGGGCCTTCGCCATTTTTAACCACGGTAATAGGTATCATTACCGCGCCCCAGGCAGACTCATCGGTGGAAATCGGCAGTTTTAAAAAGCCGTGCTGTACGCCATCGGCGTCGAAATCAACGGTGGCGGAAATAGGGCTAGGCCGCAGTTGGTTCGGTTGAAGCGTCATTGTATGTCCCTTGTATTGTATAGACAGCTACTTAACAAACAGCTGGCGCGGAAAATTGGCCAGGGTTTCACAGCCATTTTCAGTAATCAGAATGCTTTCGGTAATTTCCAGTCCCCAGTCTTCTACCCAGAGGCCAGGCATGAAGTGAAATGTCATTCCGGGCTGAAGAATAGTTTCGTCTGAGGGGCGTAAGCTCATCGTGCGCTCGCCCCAGTCCGGCGGGTACGAGATACCAATCGGATAACCACAGCGCGCGCCGCCACGGTCAAAACCGTATTTATCCATCGCCGCACCCAGCGCCATGGCAATATCCGCCGTACGATTGCCCGGCTTAGCCACGGCCAAGCCACTCTCAATGCCTTCCAACAAAGCAGATTCAGCACGAATAAAGTCGGTTGGCGGCGTACCTAAAAATACGGTGCGCGACATCGGCGCGTGGTAGCGCTTGAAGACACCAGCAATTTCGAAGAACGTGCCTTCACCTTTACGAAATGGCGTGTCGTCCCAAGTAAGGTGCGGCGCAGCAGCGTCTTTACCGGTTGGCAACATCGGCACAATGGCGGGGTAATCGCCGCCAAACACTTTGCCATTCTCGTCAATAAATCCTTCGATGCCGACGCGGTAAATTTCCGACACCAGCTTACTTTTGGGCAGCCCGGGCTCAATAACCTCCAAAATACGCGTGTGCATCCCTTCAACAATTTTTGCCGCCACACGCATATAAGCTATTTCTTGCGGCGACTTAATCGCTCGGCACCAATTCACAAGTGCGTTGGCATCCATAAAGCGCGCATGGGGAAGCTCACGCAAAAGGCTTTGATAGGCTTTAGCAGAGAAGTAGTAGTTATCCATCTCCATGCCCACCACACCGGTATGCCAACCACGGTCAGGCATGATCGATTGGGCAAGATACTCCATTGGATGCATATCCGGATTTTGAACATAGTAATCCGGATAGTAGGTAATATTATCGGGGTCTATCCAGCAGGTGCGCAGCGCGCCGTTGGCATCCATACGGCGGCCAAACCATACAGGTTCGCCTTCAAGGCCCACCAATACGCATTGATGAACATAAAATGACCAGCCGTCGTAGCCAGTCAACCATGCCATATTGGAAGGATCACTGACGATCAGAACGTCAATACCACGGCCCGCCATCTCAGCGCGCACTTTCCAAAGCCGATTAGCGTACTCTTCACGTGTGAAGGGCAGGGAAACCTCAGTCATCGGGCAACTCGCCATCAAAGATCACTAAGAACCAGCGCTATCTATTGTAAGTTAGGCGCGCTGGGCCACAGGATCGACCTGGCCACCCCCGCAGTAGGCCTGCCAATGTCGTCTTAGGGCGATACTAGCACCGACCCTTGGTTGCCGGTCAAAGCCTTTATGACAAAAATTGTGGTAAGCCGTGGTAGCGTAACCATAGTTAACATGTAGTCAGGAGGAAAAATGAAAGTAGTCATCCATATTGATGATTCAGCCCAATGGCAAGCCGCTCTAGAAAAAGCGTTGCCCCAGGCCACTGTATTGACAAGTGACGCACCTGAAGATGAACGCAAAAACGCTGACTACCTTGCCGTTTGGAAAGCTCCAGAGCATTTACTGCAGGAACAAGACCAGCTCAAAGGCATTATCAACCTGGGAGCAGGTGTTGATTACTTACTGAAAACACCCGGCCTTCCAAGCGATGTTCCTATCGTGAAATTACGTGATGCTGGCATGGGCGAACTCATGGCAGATTACGTGCTATATGGCGTACTGCACTTCTACCGCAGCATGGATAGCTACGCCACTCAACAGCAGAGCGCTACCTGGAAGCCCCAAGCCGTGCCTGAAAAAACACAGTGGCCAGTTGGCGTATTAGGCCTTGGCGCAATCGGCAGTTACGTAGCCACTCACTTGTCGCAAGCAGGGTTCCCCGTACTTGGCTGGAGCCGCTCAGCTAAACAGATTAGCGGCGTATGCTGCCTGCATGGCGATGAAGGGCTTGATGAACTGCTTGGCCAAGTGCAGAGCTTAGTCACTATTTTGCCAGATACCGCGGCTACGGAAGGTATTCTTAACGCAGAACGGCTAGCAAAATTACCCGAAGGTGCCAGTGTTATTAACCCCGGTCGCGGCAGCCTAATCGATGAACAGGCGTTACTCGATGCGCTCGGTGAAACGAATAAGCCAGGACATCTGCGTGGTGCCCTGCTAGACGTTTTCTGTGAAGAGCCTCTTCCAACCAACCACCCCCTTTGGCAGCATCCAAACGTGGTAGTAACGCCTCATATGGCAGCACCTACACCACTCAATGACGCCATTGATCAAGTCATTGCGTATATTAAGGCATTTGAAGCGGGTGAATCGTTAGCAACGATTAGTCCAGCAGCAGGCTACTGACGCTTAGCCATACGCACGCTATACTGCACGGGGAACCAAGCGCTAGCTAAAGGCTCTTAGGAAAACACTCGAGAAGGAGGAAGGGCCTTTGCGTTATGTTACAAGAGGCATCAGACACCCTAAGTCTGCGAGCGCAATGTTGGGCGCTTGCCTGTTTTCCCTGTGCGGCTTAGCAACAGCAGATACTCCACAAGGTGAGCAAACTCTGCAGGCCCCACACCCCTTCCAGGCCCAATACCGTTTAGAAATACGCGGCTGGCCCGGCGCAACCATTACCCATACGCTCAGCAATGAGGGGCTCCACTGGCTAAGCAATATGAATTTTGCTGTCGCGATTGCCCGAGGTGAGGAGCGTAGCCGCTTTTCGATAGACGATACCTCGACTCGCTCTTTGCTCTATAACAGCAGTTATTCGCTACTGGGTGTCGGCGACAGTTACCAGCTCAACGAAAGTGATATTAGCTCGCTTGATCGTCAGGCCGCTCTATTCGACCTTTCCCGACGAGCAGGTCATGAAGGCTGCATGGTAAGCACTCCCTGTGATATCGAGTTTGTTGATCACCGCGGACGTGACGAACACTTCCAGTACTATGTCGATCAACAGAATATCAACGAGCCCAACACCATTACCGTTCCCGCCGGTGAGTTCGAAGCCACGCGCGTCACGCTGATTGATAAAGAAAAGCCCGACCGATACCTACACATTAGCTTCCACCCAGATTGGCCAGGACTAATCCTCTCGGCAGAATATCGAAAAGAGGGGCGTCGTCAGACGTATCTCACCATGACTCAATTCAACCCCGCAGGGGGAAACGCACCTTAAATGCTTTCTGGATTACTGATTGTTTTATTGCCTCTCTTGTTAGGCTACTTAGTACGCGTTCGCTCTACCCGCTTGCTAAACCTCATCAACCGAGCCGTTAATGGCTCGGTTTATTTGATTCTATTATTGATGGGGGTAAGTCTTGCGGGCCTTGAAAACCTGGGCAGCCAGCTTTCAAGGTTAGGCGGTAACGCGCTGCTGCTGTTTAGCATTACTACCGTGCTCAACTTGGGTGCACTGTGGTGGCTATCACGCCAAGTGGCGTTGAAAGCCGGTAATTCACCAGTGGTGAAGAACGCCCCTACTAGCAAACTGGCGGCTATGCAGGGTTCACTCATGTTGGTAGGTGTGGTGGCCGCTGGCGTGGCATTTGGTTTGCTAATTGGCCCGATGATTGGGGAAACGCTGTTTACCACCGCCGACTGGCTGGCAGAGTGGGTGCTGTACGTACTATTGATGCTGATTGGCTGCCAGCTACGCAATTCCGGCATGCCACTTAAACAAATTTTGCTGAATCGCCTGGGGCTTGCCATCGCGGTTACCCTTGCGCTGAGCTCGCTGCTGGCTGGCTTGTTAGCCGCCCCGCTTCTCTCGCTTAGTTGGAATGAAGGCTTAGCCATGGCATCTGGCTTTGGCTGGTATTCGCTTTCGGCTATTTTGATTGGCGACCAACTTGGCCCGTTAATGGGCGGCGTGGCGTTTTTCAACGACCTTACGCGCGAACTGCTGGCCTTTATTCTGATTCCGCTCGTTATCCACCGCCACGCCGCGCTAGCCATTGGCTATGGCGGCGCTACCTCCATGGACTTCACCCTGCCGGTGATCCAGCAGCACGGCGGCGTGGCCTGTGTCCCTATTGCCGTGGTCAGCGGATTTATCCTGTCACTACTCTCTCCACCACTGATTCTGTTTTTTCTTTCGCTTTCGGGTTAGCGATTGCAGGTAATCATTGGGTAGGATAAGCAGCGTTATAAAAATACAACTGCCTCACTGCCCAGGATGCCTGCCCACCATGCTAAACGGAATTTGGTTAAGCTTTTTCATTGCTGCGTTTGCAGCCTCGTTGTGGCAGTGGTTAGTCGGTGGCGATAGCGAGGTTTTTGCTCGCTTAGTGCAGTCGCTGTTCGATATGGCAAGCGTCAGCGTGGATATTATTTTAGTGCTACTAGGCACGATGACGCTTTGGCTGGGCTTTCTTTCGATTGCCGAAAAGGCCGGCATGATTCGCTTACTAGGCCGCGTGCTTGACCCACTGTTTTCCCGCCTAATGCCAGAAGTGCCCCAGGGCCACCCTGCCATGGGGCTAATTAGCATGAACTTTGCGGCTAACATTCTAGGCTTAGATAACGCTGCCACACCGATTGGCATTAAAGCCATGCAATCGCTGCAGAGTCTCAACCCGAGCCGCGATACCGCCAGCAACGCACAAATTCTGTTTTTAGTGCTCAACACATCATCACTGACGCTGCTACCTGTCACGATCTTCATTTATCGTGCTCAGCAAGGCGCGGCTGAGCCCACCCTGGTCTTTCTGCCGATTCTGCTGGCTACCAGCGCCTCCAGCCTGGCAGGGCTACTCGCGGTTGCACTCGTACAGCGCTTAAAACTTTGGCAACCCGTGGTGCTGGCTTATTTGGTCGCTGCAGCGCTTGCCTTGGGGTTATTAATTACCACGCTGGCGGGCATGTCGGCCCAAGCATTGGCGGCTGCTTCAACACTGGTGGGTAACCTAACGTTATTCACTATTGTCATGATGTTTTTAGTGGTTGGCGCACTGCGTGGTGTCAGGGTGTATGACGCCTTTATTGAAGGGGCAAAAGAAGGTGTCAGCTTTACCGTCACCCTGCTGCCGTATCTTATTGCCATGCTGGTGGCGGTTGGCGTACTGCGTGCCAGCGGCGTTCTGGACGCAGGACTAAGTGGCATCCGTTGGTTAGTGGAAGGGGTTGGCTGGGACACTCGCTTTGTCGATGCGCTGCCTACCGCCTTTGTAAAGCCCCTTTCTGGTAGCGGCTCGCGGGCCATGATGATCGAGACGATGAACACCTTTGGTGTCGACAGCTTTCCTGGCCTGCTAGCCGCTACCCTGCAAGGCAGCACCGAAACGACCTTCTACGTGCTAGCGGTCTATTTTGGCGCGGTCGGCGTTACCCGTATTCGCCATGGCCTGGGCTGCGCGCTCATCGCCGACGCCGCGGGCATCATCACTGCCATTGCCGTCTGCTACTGGTTCTTTGGCTAACGCCGCTTGGCAACTAGGTTAGCCATCAAGCTGGCTATTCGTAACAACATTCGCCACAACGCTCTTAACAACACTTGTAACAACAATAGATCAGGTAATTTGCTTCATGCATGCTCAACACACGGCATTACATAACGAGCTTCACGCGCGGCCTCCCATCTATTTTGAGGGGCCTGCTTGTCTTCATCACTATGCTTTTACGCTTGAAGGCGATGACGTTACTAGGTTGCTTAATCGCCTAGCAGAGCTGACAGAAGTCACTGTCACTCCCGATCAGGTGCAACAAATAGTCAGTTGTCAGGGCTGCCTGATAAAGTGGGAGCGACACACCGAGTTTTTTACGCTGACCATTAAGCACGACAACAACAGCAACCCTCGCATATGGCCAACACCACCTACTTTTTTAGCCCGTTTACTTGCGGATTTTGCCGATAAAATAATCAGTGCCAGCGTCTTGCGCGTGGAAACGGCCAATCGATGGGCAGGTAGCGTGGAGGCCTATGGATTAGATCAGCCAGCGGGCTCAAAGGTAGGCGGCGGAGATGCCACGGTTTGGAGCGACTTCAACCTGGATGATCAGCAAAGAAACCGATTGCTAATGGTTAACGATAATCTGGATAGCTATCGACTGGGCAGGATGGCGAGACGCTTATTTGATATTGAGACTTACCGCATAATGGCGATGCTGGCGCTACCGGAAGCCAAAGCACTCAGCAGTGAGCTACAACACTATGAAACGGAACTGTCTGCGCTCTCTCATCAACACGCCGAACAGCACACCTCGCCTGCCGAACCGTTGCTCAACGCCTTAACACTGCTCTCGGCAAAACTCGAACGCTGCGGTGTACAAACACGCCAACGCTTTAGCGCGACCGATGCCTATGCCAGCATCGTGTTGGCACGCATCAATGAGCTGCGCGAGGAGCGTATCGGTAATTATCCTCGGCTTGGCATGTTTATTTTGCGGCGTTTTGAGCCTGCCGTGCGTTACTGCGATGCCATGAATCGCCGCGTAGAAACGCTGGCCACCAGCGCCACACGCTTAAACGACTTGTTGCGTACCCGCACCCAGGTTGAAATCGAGAGGCAAAACTACAAAATTTTGCAGAGCTTAGATGCCCGCGCGAGCAGCCAGCTAAAAATCCAAAAGGCCGTTGAAGGTCTCTCGATCATCGTCATCAGCTACTACATTTTCAGCTTAATGAAACTGGGGCTGGAAAGCTTAAGAGCGCTAGGTGTCGATATCGAACCCAACCTTGCCGCCTCTGTAATAGCGCCACTGAGTGCGCTTATTATCGCGATCTTAACGTGGCGAATTTGGAAGGTTAAAAAGCACTAGAGGGTAAGATGTTAGCTGCACTCGCCTCGTAGTGAGCCGCTAAGTGCCCTGCGCAGTGCAGGGCCGCTCATCCCACGACCTAACAGCACCGTGAGCTTTGCAACGGCGGCTTCTAGGGTGATATCACCTCCCGCAATCACACCGGCTTGGTTCAGCGCCGCGCCGGTGGCGTAGGCACCCTGTACGACTTCCCCTTGGGCGCACTGAGTCACGTTAAGCAGTGCGACCCCTCGTTCATTTGCAGCCGTTAACGCCGTTAACAGCTCGCCTTCAAAACTGGGCGGGTTACCGACGCCGTAGCTATGCAGAATCAAGCCTTTTAAGCGTTCATCGGCCAGCAGCGCCTTAGCGCGGCGCAGCGACATACCAGGATAGAGTGGCAATATCGCAACCGTCTCATCATCTACCTCAATGGGGGCAAAGTCAGGCCGTCCACTCAGCAACGCAGAGGACTGAGGGTAAGATATGGCAATGCCAAGCTCGGCAAGCCAGGGAAAATTGGGAGAGTCAAAGGCATCTAAGCCCTGAGTGCGTACCTTGCGCGCGCGATTACCGCGCAGAAGTCGATCGTGAAAGACCAGACTCACTTCACAAGGTGTCGCGGAGTGAGCCACCAGTTGCAGTGCACTGACGAGATTATTCAGTGCATCGCTACGGGGCTCCCCCAAAGGAATTTGAGCGCCGGTGAAGATCACCGGCTTGTTGAGCGCGCCGAGCATAAACGACAACGCAGCGGCACTATACGCCATGGTGTCGGTACCGTGTAGCACCACAAACCCATCGTATGCTTGCCAGTGGCTTTCTAACTGTGCCACTAAACGGTTCCAGGCGTCGGGCATTAGCTCAGCGCTATCAATCAGCGGTTGCATTTCTAGCACATCAAACGATGGCAGCCTGCCGGCAGCCAGCGCCAAGTGTGCGGTTAAACGATCGGCCAGCCCCGCGCAAGGCACATACCCATGTGGCGATGGTTGCATACCGATGGTACCGCCGGTGTAGAGCACGAGTACGCGGGACATAGTCTCTCCTAATCGAATAGCGTTAGTGCATGTGAGGGCTTACTTAGCAGGCGCACTTGCCAGGCGCTGCTTTAGCGCTTCGGCCTCTTCAGGCTCCAGTTCCCACGCTTTGGGGTCTAGCTCAAGATCCGGGTGCTGATTGGCATCGAAGATCGGCTGTTTGATGCCCTGGCGGCGCTGGCTATCGTAATCGTTAAGGATGCGCAGGCCGCACTTGAACAACAGAATCAGCGCCACGAGGTTGACCACTGCCAATAGCCCCATGGTGACATCGGCAAAGCCGAATACAGTGCCAAGATCTGTGGTCGCGCCCCAGCACACCAGCAACACAATGGCGACACGGAAAGCGTTAAACAGATTCTGGTTATCGCGGCTAAAGAAGTTGAGGCTGTTCTCGCCTAGGTAGTAGTTGTACAAAATAGTACTGAACGCAAACAGCAGCAGCGCGAGGCTAACAAAGGTGCGACCCCATTCGCCTACATGGTCGGCTAGCGCCGCCTGGGTCAGGGCGATACCTTCAACGCCAGCGCCGACTGTCGGGTCGTACACACCGCTGAGCAGAATCAAAAACGCCGTGGCCGAGCAGATAATCACGGTATCGATAAACACCGAAAACGCCTGCACAATGCCTTGGTTGGCCGGGTGCGGTACGTAAGCAACCGCTGCCACATTAGGCGCACTGCCCAGACCCGCTTCGTTAGAAAACAGACCACGCTTCAAACCCATCATAATGGCCGCACCAATACCGCCACCAATCAGCGGTTCAAGGCCAAAAGCACTTTTTACGATTAGCGTGATAACGCCGGGAATTTCACCAATGTTCATGGCGATGACCAGCAGCGCAATGGCGATATAGCTGACCGCCATAAAAGGCACCAGAAACTCTGAGATGCGCGCAATACGTTTGATGCCACCAAAAATAATCAGCCCTACCAGCATGGCCAGGGCAATGCCACTGTAAAGCACCGGCACACCGAAAGCGTCGCCAAACGAGGTCGCTACCGCATAAGATTGCAGTGCGGTAAAGGCAAAACCAAAGGTTAACAGCAATAGCACCGAGTAAAACGCTGCCAGCCAACGCCACTGTTTACCTAACCCTTTAACAATATAGTACGCCGGACCACCGCGATAAGTGCCATCGCCTTCCGCTTCTTTGTAGGTCTGCGCGAGGGTACATTCTAAAAAGCTAGTCGCCATACCCATCAGGCCCACCAGCCACATCCAGAAAATAGCCCCTGGGCCACCTAGCGTAATCGCGACCGCTACGCCAGCAATATTACCGCCACCTACGCGACCTGCCACTGATAGGACAAGTGCCTGAAACGAACTTAAGTGGCCGTGTTTATTACGCTTAAAGGCCTGCCCCGACCCCAGGATGCGAAACATTTGGCCGAAATAACGAAACTGCACAAAGCGGGAAGCAACGGTAAAACCGATGCCAACGCCTACTAGCAGCACTAGCAGAACCTTTCCCCAGAGGAGCTCATTGAGCATATCAAGCATGTGATTTTCTCCGCGTTCTTGTATTAGCGTTATGTTGGAATTCGCGTCGTTTTATTTCGCGCTTCTTAAAACCGCGCCGCGGAGAACGTTTTACCAAGCATGGGGAAGAATTAAATTTGGCGCAGCGATGCAGTTGTGTGCACTCACTGCATCAGCGGGTGCACCAGAGTGCATCAGGCAAGCCGTCAGACTTTCTCGGCAATGCGGTGGGCTAATTTATGAATAAAGGGGCCGCAGATAAACGCAATGATCCCAGCAGCTGGCCAAGCAAGGAGCCAAGCGTGCATCCAGATGCCAACAAAATCAGCATGAGTTCCGATATTCACGTACGTTACCCAGGCAGACATAATCAGCGATAGCGTAAACGACATGAGAATAGCGAAGATAATTCTGTGTTTCATGGCAGTACCTAAGGGTGATGTTTGAGTGCAGACAGATTAACAAACACCTATAACGGTAATATATGCCAATATATGAGAATCAATTTTACAGAATTGCAAAATGCGAAAACCCTCTCTTGATGACCTGAATATCTTTATCGTGGCCGCCTACCAACGCAGCCTCACGGCTACGGCGGCAACGTTGAAGATGACCATTGCCACCGTGTCGCGGCGCATAAGCGCACTGGAAGCCACACTAGGCGTAGAGTTGCTCCATCGCTCAACCAAGGGGTTAACGTTGACGCCTCAGGGCGAGTCCTACTTCCGCGAGTGTGAAGAGCTAGTGCTCGCACTGGATCAGCGAATTTCAGACCTGGATCAAACACTGTATAGCCTAAGCGGGCCATTGAAGGTTATGGCACCTGTCAACCTGGGCAGCGGGCCACTGGATGCATTTTGGCGTCACTTTATTGATCGCTACCCTGAGATTGCGCTGACGATCGAACTCGATAACAACGTGGTTGATATTCGCGACCACCAAGCGGATATTGCGCTTCGCTCTGGACCACAAAAAGATTCGACGCTGATCCAAAAACACCTGGGCTATATAGAACCGATTTTGGTGGCATCACCGACGATGAAACACCCTATTCCCAGCACGATAGAAGAGCTACAAGCATGCCCCAGCGTGGCAGCAAAAATGTTTAGCGATTGGCTGTTGTTCCATCAAGACGGTAGTCAGCACGCTTGTCACAAGAGCCATTTCCACATCAGTAACGATATGAATATTGTGCTGAACCTCACAACGTCGGGAGCAGGCGTCTCGTTGATGCCCGCCAGTATGGTGGCGAACAGCTTACAAGCGGGAGAGTTAATACAAGTACTTCCTGAGTGGCAGGGACGCCACCGAGAGATCTTCTTGGTGTGGCCCTATCGGCGTAGCCTTTCAGCAAGGGCCAAGCTGTTTCGCCACGAGTTAATCGAATTCCTCAGCCGCCAATCTTGGTTCCACTCTGCTGATTAGACCTTTTGTTCGGGCAAAATGGCGATCTGCTCTGCTGGCGCCGTAACACCAGCAAAACAGTTAACTAGCAGCGCGTTTGGAGAATGCTTAAATGCCCGCTTTCGCCGCCCGTGCCGCATGAAGCTTCTTATAGCTTTCGATCAAGCGCTGGTGGCGCTCCAGGCCTTCTAACTGCATGTTAGTCGGCGTTAGGCCGTGGAAGCGTACTTCGCCACTTACCGACCCCACGACAGCCGCCATGGTCGCTTCGCCGAACATGCGCTGGAAGTTATGCAGATAATCTTCAAGCTCCAGTTCATCATCCAACACAATTTCCAGCACCGCATTTACCGCCTGATAAAACAGACCGCGCTCAACGGTATTATCGTTGTACTGCAGGAACATCTGCACGCAGTCCAGTGCCTCTTCATGGCGTTGCAGCGCGAGGTAAACCAGCAGCTTGAGCTCTAGAATCGTTAGCTGCCCCCACACAGTGTTCTCATCAAACTCGATACCGATCAGCGTGATGATATCGGCGTGGTCATCCATCTGGCTCTCTTCCAGCCGCTCAACCAGATCGGTAAGCTGGGCGTCATCCAAGCGGTGCAGATTGAGAATATCTTCCCGGTAGTCCAACGCTTTATTGGTGTTATCCCAGATTAAGTCTTCAATGGGATACACCTCTGAGTAACCCGGCACTAGAATGCGACAGACTGGTGCGCCCAGGTCTTCGTGGACCGCCATGTACACTTCAGCGCCCAGCTCCTCAAAAATGCCAAACAGCGTCGCGGCCTCTTCCTCATTGCTGCCAGAGAAATCCCATTCGCTGAATTCAAAATCGGGCTTGGCACTAAAGAAACGCCAGGAAACGACGCCCACCGAGTCGATAAAGTGCTCAACGAAGTTGTTGGGTTCAGAAACGGTTTGCGAGTTAAACGTCGGCAGCGGCAGATCGTTTAACCCTTCGAAGCTGCGTCCCTGCAGAAGCTCAGTTAGGCTGCGCTCCAGCGCCACTTCAAAGCTCGGGTGCGCGCCAAATGAAGCAAATACGCCGCCGGTACGCGGGTTCATTAAGGTGACGCACATCACCGGGAACTGCCCGCCCATAGAGGCATCTTTGACCAACACCGGGAACCCTTGGGCTTCCAGGGCGTTAATGCCTTCTACGATACTTGGATACTTGGCTAGCACGTCCTGCGGTACATCCGGCAGAGCTAACTCCTGCTCGAGGATTTCACGCTTCACCGCCCGCTCGAAAATTTCCGACAGGCACTGCACCTGGGCTTCTACCAGGGTATTGCCCGCGCTCATACCGTTACTGAGGAACAGGTTTTCGATCAGATTGGAGGGGAAGTAGACCGTTTCGCCGTCGGACTGACGCACAAAGGGCAACGAGACGATACCGCGGTCTTCACGTCCCGAGTTGGTATCGATCAGATGTGAGCCACACAGCTCACCTTCAGGGTTATAAATATCGCGACAATGGTCGTCGAGAATTTCTGCGGGAAGTTCATCGTTCGGCCCCGGTTTGAACCACTTTTCATTGGGGTAGTGAACAAAATCACTGTTGGCAATCTCTTCACCAAAGTACTGATCGTTATAGAAGAAGTTACAGCTTAAGCGCTCAATAAACTCGCCCAGCGCCGAACACAGGGCACTCTCTTTGGTAGCCCCTTTGCCATTAGTGAAACACATCGGTGAAGCCGCATCACGAATATGCAGTGACCAAACGTGGGGCACGATATTGCGCCAGGAGGCGATCTCGATCTTCATGCCCAGGTCAGCCAGCATCGCGCTCATATTGGCGATGGTTTGTTCTAATGGCAGGTCTTTGCCTGGAATATAAGTAGCACTGCCCTCCGGCGCTCCCATCAGCAGTGCCTGGGCGTCCTCGTCGATGTTTTCTACCGTCTCGATCTGGAAATCAGGACCGGTTTGAACCACCTTCTTAACCGTGCAGCGATCGATGGAGCGCAGAATGCCCTGGCGATCTTTTTCAGAAATATCTTCCGGCAACTCGACCTGGATTTTGAAGATCTGCTTATAGCGGTCTTCCGGGTCGACGATGTTGTTCTGTGACAGGCGAATATTTTCGGTAGGAATATCGCGGGCGTTGCAGTAAACCTTTACAAAGTAGGCCGCACACATGGCAGACGACGCCAGGAAGTAGTCAAACGGCCCAGGTGCCGAGCCGTCGCCCTTATAGCGAATCGGCTGGTCGGAGATAACCGTAAAATCGTCGAACTTGGCCTCTAAGCGGAGGTTGTCGAGATAGTTAACTTTGATTTCCATGAGCGGGCATCCGGATAGATAAATGTGCTGAAGGTCTTGGGGCCATAGGCTGATGGCGGCCATTATCCAGTTTTTTACCCGCTTCGTCTTGGGCAGTCTCCCGAATCACTCATTCAACGTCGCGTAAGAGCGGTAACGCTTCAACAACACATCGAGACTCTCTTCAGTAGATGGCCGAACTACTGTGCTTGCATCATACGCTCCGCCTCAGCTTCGCTGACCCCGAGCATCAGTAAAATCTGGCGTTGTGTGGCTAACAACACCTGCTTTCGTTCCACCTCCCCCGGCAAACTTTTGGCAATCGCGACGGCCCCTACCAGAGAGGCCAATATGACCCGGGACTTATCAGCAATCGCTTTGCGGTCATTGGCAAAAGGAAGTTGTTTCAGCTTACTCAATGCGATCAAGCGCGTTTCAAGCATCTTTTTCATACTCATATATGACGCTTCAAACAGGGTGCGAATTTCTGCTTTTTCACTACCTATTTCATTGAACAGTACCGCTTCAGGCCCCGGCCTATGCTTAGCTTCCAGCTCTTGGAGATTGCAGTAGTTAGCGACTAACTCGGTTAAGTGCTGCAACGAAAGCGGGCCTTTTACCAGTCTAGCCGCCCGGCTGTTATCAATGGTCAGGCGGACAGACTCATTGTATAGGGCCTCTTTTGAAGCGAAATGTGCATAAAAGGCGCCATGCGTCATCTTGGCTAGCTTCATGATCTGGCCAATCGAGACCTTTTGAAACCCATAGCGGCTGAATAGCTCCGTCGCCGAAGCCAAAATGCGCTCTTTGGTTTTCGATTTATGGCTCTTGGGATAAGGCATACCTACCTCGTCAGCTAAATATTATCTTGATCATATACTGCCCATTGCTAGGGTAACCCTATCAATAACTCAGGAGTCGCTATGCACTCACCTATCGTGATTACCGGCATGGGTATGGTCAGCCCGCTAGGCAACAGCGTCAATACGACTTGGCAGCGGCTGATTAACGGCCAGTCTGGCATCAGCACCATTGACCGCTTTGACACAAGTCATATCCCGATCAAAATTGCCGGAGTGGTGCCGAGTATTGACCAAGACCCCACCGGCGGTATTGATCTGAATGAGATAGCCGACCCCAAAGAGCAGCGCAAAATGGACTTGTTCAGCCTCTACGCATTGGCGGCAGCCAAAGAGGCGCTATCGCAGGCCAACTGGTTCCCCGTTGAGCAGGCCCAAAAACGCAGAACAGCCACCATTATTGGCTCTGGCATTGGCGGCTTCCCGACCATTACACAAGCTCAAAAAACCCTTGCTGAGCGCGGCTATCGCAAACTCTCCCCCTTCACGGTACCCGCCTTTCTGGCCAATTTGGCTGCTGGTAACCTGTCCATTCGTTATGGCTTTCAAGGCCCTCTCGGCTGCCCAGTGACGGCTTGCGCAGCAGGCCTACAGGCGATTGGCGACGGTATGCGCATAATACGCAACGGCGAAGCTGATGTTGCCCTCGTCGGCGGCGCCGAGGCGTGTATTGACCCGCTGTCACTTGCCAGTTTTAACGCCCTAAAGGCCGTTTCCACGGAAGCAGACAACCCTGAACGCGCGTCCAGGCCCTTTGATAAAGCCCGTAACGGTTTTGTGATGGGAGAAGGCGCTGGCGTTATGGTGATCGAAACACTTGAGCATGCGGTCGCGCGGGGCGCAACGCCGTTAGCGATCATTAGCGGCTACGGCACCAGCGCGGATGCCTACCACCTGACGGCAGGCCCAAAGGATGGGGCCGGCGCTGCAGCCGCGATTCAAGCGGCGCTAGGCATGGCGAACCTTTCTACTGATGCTATTGATCATATCAATGCCCACGCCACCTCGACGCCCGTTGGCGACCGAGCTGAAATCGCCTCATTGCGTAATGTATTCGGTGAGCGCTTGCTTGACATCCCTATTTCGGCAACGAAAGCCGCCACAGGGCACCTATTAGGCGCAGCAGGGGGCATTGAGAGTATTTTTTCTGTATTGGCAGTCAGTAATCAGCAGCTTCCCCCCACCATCAATCTTGAGCACTGCGATGATGATATGCAGGATTTAACCTTCGTCACGGCGACTCATCAGAAGCACGTTACTAAGCATGTATTGTGCAACGGATTCGGTTTCGGTGGCGTCAATGCAGCGCTGATTATCAGCACTGTCTAGACGGTTTTAAGAGCCATTGTTAAGGCCGAGCGAAGCTTCATATTTAAGCTTTCGCCGGGGTGTCTTTATGGTATCTCATACACTTGCGAAGCCAACGACTCGGCTCCTATTGAATTAGGTTGTTCAGGCATAGTTTCAGATCGGCCGCCAGACGTTCTCGTGCAGGTTGGGATAACCCTTCTATCATGATCTCTTCAATAGCCTCGACCAGACAGTGAGCTTGGTCGAGGACGGCCCGGCCCGATGCTGTCAGTCGGGTCTGAATAATACGACCGTGTTCAGGGTGGGAACATCGCTCTATCCATTCCTCGCACTCAAGGCCTTTGACCAACTGCTGCATTGTCTGGGGCGTGACGAAGCAGGCACGGGCCATCTCGGCATTGGACATTTGATCGGACCGCTCCAATGCACTTAGCGCCGCATATTGGGACGTCGACAAATTGAGATGGCGCAACTCGTTGTCCATGCGATGACGGATAGCTTGTTGCACACCCTTGATGAGGTAACCGATGCGGTGTTCGACCACAGTGCCTACTCCTGGGATTGCATAATATAAGGAACCTGATATCGTATCAGCTTCCTTATATTTGCATAACCAGGAGTTTAAAGCCAATGCCACATGTCACCGGCCCACAATTTATTGCCCTGCAGGTCGAAAATCTGGAGGCAGCGAAACAGTTTTACACAGAACAGCTAGGATTGATTCCCACAGACCAGGGGCCGGAGCACGCAGTGGTATTCCAGACCCTCCCCATCCCTTTTGCACTTCGTACTCCCAACATCAATCTAGCAGACAGCCCTCGGCTGGGATGGGGCGTAGCGCTTTGGTTGGGGTGCGAACAGGCAGACAGTCTGCACGAGCGTCTACGGGATTACGGTTTGGAGATTGTTGAGCCCCCCTTTAATGGCCCATTTGGACGAACCTTCAGTTTTGTGGACCCGTTTGGCTACCGATTGACGCTGCACGGTACGCCCGGGTGATCACATGACAACACGCTACTGGATCGTAGTCGCCTCGCGCGACCACGCAAAAACAGGAGAGCACGGCGGCTTTGTTCAGGCCTGTCACGGAAAGAAAGGACCGATCAGCCGTATGAACGCGGGAGACTGGATGGTGATGTATTCACCAAAGGTTCACTTTAACGCCCGTGAGCCCTGCCAAGCATTGACCGCGATCGGCCGATTGAAAGGCACCAATGTCTACCGACATAACATGGGAAACGGCTTTGTGCCCCATCGGCGCGATGTCGATTTCCAGCCCTTGCCGAGAGGTGCCAATCCGACCACTGATCGACGACCTCGAGTTCATCAGCAATAAACGGCACTGGGGAGCGGCTTTCAGATTTGGACTAAGGGAGATTCCTGAGACCGATTTTCAACTGATCGCCATCCGAATGCTGGGTCAGTCGGTCGTTTAAGCGGGATATCACGTCAAACGACTCCTTGCAAAACACCAATGCCGATTTTGCACACCTACCTATACTGCGAGTAGCGATTACTGATAAAGATGGCGTATGAACTGGGTAGGAATACCTGTGAGCGCATTGCGCTGGCACGACAGTCTGCCGGTGGCGGTTCCAAACAATGAAAAGGCGCCACACCGGCACTGCGGGTGTCCATCATCTGGCCTCGCAAGATTCTAATTAAAATCAGACCTGATTGACGTGTTACGTGGCTATTGCACTATGAAGAGCGAAGCGTCACATTAGCCGCACCGTCGCCGACTGAGAACGCTGAAACCGCTCCCATGCATGATGATTTTGTGGCCAATTTACGCCTGCTATGCAGCTACTATCCGTCTATTGCGGACGTTTGCCGCCGCTTATCCATTAACCGCGCTCAATTCAACCGCTACCTCAGCGGTCGCTATTACCCAAGCCACGCCGCGCTGCAGCGTATTTGCCACTTTTTTGGGGTAACGCCAGAAGATATCGCGCTGCCTCACCACGACTTCCGTGCGCTGGTGCAAACCGGACAGCTCAACGCAGATAGCTCACCGAACACACTCCCCTGGCCTAATGCGTTGATTCAGCGGGGTAGCGAAGGTATGGAGCGTTATCTAGGTCGCTACTTCGAGCTTTACCACTCAATGTCGCGCCCAGGGCATTTGATGCGCACGTTGGTGTGCCTAGAAGCCAGAGAAGGAGGTGTGGTGTACCAGCGCACCGAGCGTATGCAAGTCGCTCTGGGAAAGCGGCCCTGTCATAACCGGTACGTAGGAACTGCCGTTAAGCTTGCAGACCGACTATTTTTGGTTGACCACGAGACCCTCAATGGCCATGAAATCACCCAAACTATTCTGTTTCCCAGCTACCAAAGCCAAGTCACACGCTTAACCGGATTGAAAATGGGGGTGGCTGATAACAGTGAGCGTATGCCCTGTTGTGTGCGAGTGGTCTACCAGCGCTTAGATGAACAGATAAGTTTGCGCTCTGCGTTGGCTCAGTGCGGCCTGCTGTCACTGGACGACCCGTCGCTAGATGATTCGCTGCTGGCAGCCGTGTGCAATGATGTGGCTAGCGGAGAGCACCATTTTCGCGCGCGTCACTAGCGGCTTGCTTCGCAGGACGCTGATGGCGCCAGCACATGGGCAAATAAAATCGACTCAAAGTGCTCCATAGGAGCGACTGACTTAAGCGTTTTAGCGCGCAATATAGCGCCTTCCCAGCCCGACAATATAAAACTAGCCAGGGCTTCTGGAACCATCGCCTTATCGATATCATTCTGATTTTGCGCTTCTTTCAGGCAGACGGCTAAACGCTTCTCCCAGCGCTGGAACACCAAGTTAAGTGCATCACGGAAGGTGTCACTCTGCCCCGAAAGCTCCTGACCCAGGTTACCAATCAAGCAGCCAGTGGTGTGGTCGCAGTCCAACATATGCTCACGCCCTGTGGCGAAGTAACGCCGTATGCGCTCTAGCGGCGGCAACGAAACGTCTTCAAACAGTGTTACCAAGCGTTCATCATACTGACTGGCAAAGCGCTCGATCACCGCTAGCCCAAAATCTTCTTTGCTGGAAAAGTAGTGGTAAAACGATCCTTTAGGCACACCACAGGTTTTTAAGACGGCATTAATACCCGTCGCATTGTAGCCCTGCTGGGCAATCAGCTCGGCACCGGTTTCAATTAACTTATCGCGAGTGGCGGTGTTTTTCATGACGTCACATTAACCAGTGAATTTAGTGCTTTGCAAAATAATAATGACAGGTATTGTAGGCCCGTCGGCGGTTAAACCGCACGATGCAGCGATGCTTAATGGGTTGCACACTATTTGCACATTACTTACCTAATCATTGCTTGCGTATCGGTGATGCTAGCATGATACGCCATTTTCTCTGGAATTTTCGCCCTTAGCCAACGGATGCCGCGCGGTAATGACCTCCCCTCACTTTCACGCACCTTCTCAACAAGGCCGTATCGGTTTCGGAGCCTTGGCAGCACTACTGGTTTTCGTTGGCGGCTTAACCTTAGCTTGGTGGATTATCAGCCAGCCGCCTCGCGTTGAACGCCGCCCGCCACCACCCGCAGCGCCACCCTTAGTGGATATCATGACGACTGAAGAGCGCCTGCAAGCGCCCATGCTTAACGGTTTTGGTCGAGTAGAAGCTGAGAAATCCACCATGTTAGCCAGTCGGGTGGCTGGTCAGCTAGAACGCTTTGGCGAAGGCGTTCTACCAGGTCAGGTCGTCGAACAAGGAGCGCCGGTTGCTTATATCGATCAGGCCGATTTACGGCTGATTCTCGAAGATGCTGAAGCGCAGTTGGCCAACGCGCAGGCGCAGTTAGCGCTAGAGCAAGCGGAGCAACAGCGCGCCCGAAGTGAGTATGAATCTTTTGGCCGCCAACTCAGCGCTGAGCGCCGTGCATTGGTGCTCCGTGAACCACAGCTACGCCAAGCTCAAGCGCAATTAACGCAAGCACGCGTGGTGCGGGACCAAGCGGCGCTTAATCTTGAGCGTGCCACGTTAACTGCCCCTTGGCGAGCCATGGTGCAAGATCGCTTGGTTGGCGCCGGAACCCTGCTAAGCCAGGGTACTGAAGTACTCAGCTTGGTCGGCGTCGAACAGTTTTGGGTTCGCGCTTCGTTGCCGGGGGATATTTTGGGTTGGCTAACGCCAGGCAGCCGCGTCACGCTTACCAGCCAAGGCTGGCCGGAAGGAGCAAGCAGAGAAGGTAACTTAATTTCTATTCTGCCAAACCTGGAAGAGAACGGCTTACAGGCGCAGCTTTTGATCGCCGTGAATGACCCGCTGTCGCTAGAGCAAGATGGCCCTGCGCTGCGTCTTGGCGATGTGCTGCGTGTTGCCTTTCATAGCACAACCCAGGAACCGCTCATCGCCTTGCCTTCTGCCGCATTGCGTCCCGGCGAGCAGGTATGGTGGGTAGATGATGAAGATCGCCTACGCAGCACCCATGTCACCCTGGCCTACCGCGGTCAGGAAACGGCGCTGGTACGCAGCGGTTTAGTCCCCGGACAGCGGGTGGTTATTGCTGGCTTGGCGCAACCTCGTGAAGGCCAGCAAGTCCGCATTCGTCAGCGAGGCGATACGCCAGCCAGTGATGAGGAAAGCCCATGATTCGCCGTGGCCCACTCGCCTGGATGGTCGACCATGGCGTTGCCCCTAACCTGATGATGGTGCTGTTTATCGTTGGCGGCTTAATGGCATCCTTGGCCATCAAGAAAGAGGTTTTCCCGGAATTTGAAACGGAAATCATCCAAGTTAGCATCAGCTACCCCGGTGCCACACCGGAAGATGTTGAGCAAAGTTTGTTACTACCGGTTGAAGCTGCCATTGCTGACGTGGAGGGCATCGATGAATTAACCGCCAGCGCTGGCGAAGGTAGCGGCGTGGTCAGCGCCACGTTGATCGATGGCGTTAACGTGATGCGAGCCTACCAGGACATCCAGCAAGCCGTGAATGCCATCACCACCTTGCCTAACGCTGCGGATCCACCGCGCTTTACCCTAGCTGGTCGCTCTCGTAGCGTGATGAGCCTACAAGTGTATGGCTCAGTTAGCTTAGCGGCACTCCATGACGCCGCGGAGGATGTACGCGCAGAACTACAGGCCACTAGCGGGATTTCCCGAGCAGAGCTCTCCGGCAACCGGGAACGTGAAATCCAGGTGCTTGTGGATGAAGAAGCTATTGAGCGCTTTGGGTTAGACCATCAGCAGCTTGCCAGCCGAATTGCCGAAGAAGCGCTCGACCTCGCCAGTGGCCAGCTCACTACCGCCGAAGGCGAGTGGTTGATTCGCTACCAGGGACGCCGCAATAGTGCGGATGAGTTTGCCGCACTCCCCATTCTCACCACTGCCCAAGGTTCACCCGTTGTGCTGGGCGATATTGCTCGCGTAAGCGAAGGATTTGCTGAAACCGATCGCGAGGAGTTCTACAACGGCGAGCAAGGCTTATCGGTGGATATCTATCAGATTGGCGATCAAACGCCGACGAGTATCTCTCAAGCCGTTTACGGTGAGCTGGAGCGGCTGCGCAATAACCTACCTAACGGGATACGCCTGGATGTTTCCAGAGATAGCTCAGAAATCTATGAAGACCGCCTGAACCTACTGCTAAAAAACGCCTGGATGGGCTTGGCACTGGTGCTAATTCTTATGGCACTGTTTCTTGAGGCACGATTGGCCTTCTGGGTAACACTAGGCATCCCGACGGCATTTTTGGGTGCGATGCTGTTTCTGCCATGGGTTGGCGTCTCACTCAATATGATGTCGATGTTCGCCTTTATTATTGCCCTTGGCATCGTCGTGGATGATGCCATTCTGGTTGGTGAGAATATTTACAGCCACCGAGAACAGGGCTATTCACTGCGCGATGCCGCGGTGAAAGGTGCTCAAGAAATCGCCACACCGCTTACCTTTGCGATTCTGTCTAATATTGTTGCGTTCCTGCCACTCCTGTTTTTACCCGGCTTTTTAGGGCTTATTTTTGCTACCGTTCCAGTGGTCGTTACCACGGTCTTTATTATTTCCCTGGTGGAAGCTCTATTTATACTACCCGCCCACCTCGCCCACGCCAGCAAACCCCGCCAGACACCCGTATGGCAACGCCCTATAGAAGCTGTTCGTATGCGCATGCAGAAGGGCTTGCATCACTTTACTTACCATCAGTTTGAACCGTTTTTACAGCGCGCGCTTACTCAACGCCTGCTGACAGTATCCCTAGGCGTCGCCTTGCTATGTGTCACGCTTGCCTGGGCAATGAGCGGTAGGCTTGGCTTTTCACTTATGCCCAGGGTGGAATCGGACCAGGTTCAAGCCAGCGTTACCCTGCCGATTGGCAGCAATATTAGCGTTAGCCGCGAACTGAGCCAGCAATTGCTCAATGCCGCCGAGCAACTTAGCGAACGCGAGGCAACCCTCAGCTTTAGCAGTACCCGCAGCAGCCTGGATGGTGAGAGCCTGCAAGTGCGCCTGGATATCGCCAGAGAAAGCTTAGATGCCTGGCCTCCATCTCGAATTGCCCAGGAGTGGCGCGACTTAACAGGCGACTTAGTCGGCGCGCAATCAGTGCGCTTTGAGTCAGACTTCGGCGGCCCCGGTAGTGGTGCAGCGCTGAGCCTGCGTTTATCCCACCCAAACACCCAAGTGTTAGAGGCGGCCGCTGCGCAGTTGGCTGAACAACTGGCCGAATATGGGCTAACCGATATCGACAGCGGACTGGGAGACGGCAAACCGCAGCTTGAAATGCGCCTGTCTGCTGAAGGGCGCGCGTTAGGGCTAACGGGGAGCGATCTAGCCCAGGCGCTACGCGGCCCGCTACAGGGTGCTACAGCCATAGAACAATTTATTGGCCGCCGAGAAGTCAGCGTTGAGGTACGCCTGCCGGAACAAGATCGCGATAGCCTCAATGAGCTTTATCGGCTGCCGATCCAGACGCCTGACGGCCTAAGCGTTCCGCTGTCACGCGTTGCAGACATTACGTTAAGCCAAGCTTCTAGCAGTCTTCAACGTATCGATGGTCGGCGAATCATTACAGTGACCGCTGACTCAGAAGGAGATCAAGCAATTAACCAAGTGCTCGCCACGCTGCAGGAAGATGTTTTCCCCACGCTTAGCAATACCTGGGCAGGGCTTGAAGTGAGCATGGGCGGTCGGCAGCAAGATACCGCCGACAATTTAGCCACACTTCGCAACGCCATGTGGTTAATGCTGGCCGCGCTATATGCATTGTTGGCTATTCCTTTCCGGAGTTACTTTCAGCCACTGCTGGTACTGGCCGCTATTCCGTTTGGTATTGTCGGGGCCGTTGCAGGCCATATGCTAATGGGGTTCGGACTATCGATTATCAGCCTACTCGGTATGCTGGCACTTTCGGGCGTGGTAATTAACGATGCCCTGGTACTGATTGATTATGCTAACCGTAAACGTCGTGAGGGCATGGATGCCCGCGAAGCGATTGTCGCCGCGGCGACTCGCCGCCTACGGCCAATTATGATGACCACACTCACCACGTTTTTAGGCTTGGCGCCAATGATTCTAGAAACCTCTCGCCAAGCGCGCTTTATGATACCCATGGCCATTTCGCTAGGGTTTGGCATGCTATTCGCCACGGTTATCTTGTTACTGGTAGTGCCCTGCCTCTATTTGGGTTTAGAAAACCTACGCGAACGACTCAACAAACCACCCCAACCAAGCCATGAAGGAGCCAGCTAATGAAACCGCTCGCTTCGCTACGCCAGTGGCGCCCTTCTCGACTGGGTCTAAAGCTTTTTGTGGCTATTTTAAGCGTCAACGTAGCCATTGCAGCAAGCGTGTTTCTAGCAGTGACTTACAGTATTGATCGCGGCTTTTTAGAATATCTCAATCAAGCCCAAGAGCGGCGCGCTACGCTGCTGGCGGATGGGCTAATTACTCGCTGGGAAACCCAAGGCAGTTGGGAGTGGTTGGAGCAATCGCCAGAACGCTGGCCCTATATTGTGCGCTTTGAGCTTGGCCAGGCACACCGTGATCGCCCTTCTCCTCTCGGCGAAGCTCAGGACTTCGCTTTACGCAATAGCGATGGCCGATTCGTCGTCCCGCCTGTTGAGAGCGCACGCGGCTCAAACGGTTGGCGGTGGCTCACCCTGTATAGCGACGTGACCTCAAGCGGAAACAATGAGGCGATTGGAGAGCTGGGATTTCGTCCTCCGCAAGATATGATGGAGCGTATGGAAAGTCGCTTTTTAGAGCGCCAGCAGCGCAATTTGGTACTTATTGTTGTTTCTCTTGGTTTAGCATCGCTGTTACTGGCAGGAGGGCTTTCCTGGTGGCTAGGCCGACGCACCCGAGCTTTGGCAGGCGCAACGCTGCGCTTAACCGAAGGTGATTATCACACTCGGTTACCAGAACGCGGAAAAGATGAACTTTCCAGTTTGGCACGCGATTTCAACGTATTGGCGGCCACCCTAGAAGCTAGCCGTGACGCCAGAGCACGATGGGTATCAGACACAGCGCACGAGCTACGTACCCCGTTGGCAGTCCTACGTGGTGAAATCGAAGCGATGCAGGATGGGATTCGTCCGCTAAACCAGGAAAATCTTAGCTCACTGGCTCAAGAAGTGTCTCAACTGGAACGGTTAGTCACTGACTTGAGGCTGCTTTCGCAAAGTGATGCAGGCGCATTAGATATTCAGCTAGCGCCGATGAACCTTAGCGAAAGCTTGAAAGGCCGTTTATCCGATGCCGACCGCTGGCTAGAAGAGAGCGGCCTGACCCTGTCAAGCCAGCTTACCTCCGATATCATGATACAAGGGGATGCCCAACGCTTACGCCAGCTCTGGAATAACCTGCTGGATAACAGCTGCGCCTATACACAACCACCAGGAGAGCTACGGGTTTCATTAACCTGCGAGACTAACCATGCTGTGATTACTTGGGAAGACAGTTCCCCAGGCGTGCCTGAAAGCGAGCTTTCACGCTTAACTGAACGCCTATACCGCGTGGAAGGCTCACGTAACCGCGCAAGTGGCGGCAGCGGGCTGGGGCTCTCTATTGCAAGCGCGTTAGTCAATGCCCATGGCGGAACGCTTTCGCCTGGCGTTTCTGAGCTAGGCGGCCTGAAATGGACGCTGCGCTTTCCGCTACTTATTGCCTCTTAATCTAAGCGAGCTGACTATGTCTGAGAATAGTTCACCCCAAGACGCCTCACTGCTCATTGTTGAAGACGAGCCTAAAATTGCCCGCTTAATGGCGGACTATCTGGAAAACAATAATTTTGCTCCGACCATAATTGCCAACGGCAACGACGTTATGCCCTGGCTAACCCAGCACGTTCCTGCATTAGTACTGCTAGATGTCATGCTTCCTGGTAAAGATGGACTAACGCTGTGTCGAGAAATCCGTCAACACTGGCCTAACTTACCCATTATTATGGTGACCGCGAAAGTCGAGGAAGTTGATCGTTTACTGGGCTTGGAGCTAGGGGCAGACGACTATGTTTGCAAACCCTTTAGCCCCCGCGAAGTGGTTGCCCGCGTAAAAGCTGTATTACGCCGCAGCCAAGCCGCGGCGCAAGTCGATGACGCCTCCGACACCACCCCACAAGCACCAGTGACACTCGATGAAGAGGGCTGGCAGGCGCTTGCCAATGGGCACGACCTTGGCCTCACTGCCGTAGAATTCCAACTATTGCGCGTCATGATGCAGTCCCCGGGACGTATCTTCAGTCGCGAGCAGCTAATGGATCACATGTACCGGGATAACCGCATTGTCTCGGAGCGTACCGTGGACAGCCACATCAAGAAGCTACGCAAAAAAATCCATGAAGCACTGCCTGAGCTAGAGATTATTCGCTCCGTTTACGGGGTTGGATATAAATATCAGCCTGAGGGATAGTCGTCGCTCCTCGCTAGTTGAAGCTATTCCAGAAGTAGTTTAGCGAGCTTTAGACCCACTGTTTCGTCCTTGATCCTGTTTTAGGTCGTTGCGTGTCTTGGTGTTCCCCATAGTGATGAAGTTGGTAATGACTATGAGGAACAGTGCGATGAAAATACTGCTGGGTTTGATGTTATTGATGCTTTGTATGACGGGCCAGGCATCTGCACAGTCGGCGGTGGGCTTTGATCAAATTATCTTATACGCAGACAGTGATCGCCCATTAGAAACCAGTGTTTGGTATCCATCCCAAACGACTTCTCTAACTGAAAGGGTGGCTGACAATCCAGCGTTTTTTGGTACAGATGCCATACGAGGCGGCACCCCGTTAGCGGGTACCTTTCCGTTGGTTGTAATCTCACATGGTTATCGTGGCAACTGGCGTAATCAAAGCTGGCTAGCTACCAAGCTGGTGCAAGAGGGGTTTATCGTTGCCTCGCTTGATCACCCTGGCACCACGAGCTTTGATCATTCCCCGCTAGCTGCCGCTCAGTGGTGGCAACGACCCCACGACCTGTCGCGCTTATTGGACTGGCTGTTAAAAGAGTCCTACCTGCTGCCATATATCGATACGCATAACATTTCAGCCATCGGCCATTCACTGGGCGGCTGGACGGTGATGTTGTTAGCAGGCGCGCAGTTTGATCGTGACCAATTAACATCAGAATGCTTAATCAAAGAGAACCTGCGAGTCTGTGGCCTCATGCCAGAATTGGGTTTAAACACCCCCCAAGCAGGCGAACCCACGGGCAGCCTGAGAGATGATCGAATCAAGCGTGTTGTCTCCTTAGACCTGGGGTTGGCACGCAGCTTTTCTCGTCAGAGTTTGCAATCACTCACGACGCCTACGCTCATCCTTGCCGCAGGCGTAGATATAGGTGACTCACCACAAGCAGAGGAGTCTGGCTTTCTGGCGCACTACATTCCAGCGCGTAAGCAAAAGTACATTGTTTATCCCGATGCGGCGCATTTCAGCTTTATGCAACGGTGCAAACCGGGGGCGATTGAGCTAATCGAAGAGCAAACGCCGGGTGATGGCATTATCTGCCTAGACGGTGATGGCCGCTCACGGCAGGAACTTCACCACATCATCTATCAAGATATTCTAGCGTTCATTGGCGCCCATTAGGCCATCCCCTTATCCGCTGTTTCGCGCCGAAACGCACTGGGCGTTTGGCCGGTGACCCTGGAAAACTCTCGATTAAAGTTAGATTTGGTCTGAAAACCCGAGTCTAGGTAAATCTGGGTGATGCTGCTATCTGTGGTGGCTAATAATGTTTTTGCCCGTTCGATACGGTATTCGTTAACCACTTGAGAAACGTTACGTCCATAAACCTGGTTGATCGCGGCAGATATCTGCCGCGCCGGGATGCAAGCTTTGCGCGCTAGCCGGTCTAAGGTCAGATCGGGATCGAGAAACACTTCTTGAGTAGTGAGCAACACGTCTATCTTGTGAACTATGTTTTCTACATTCAGGTTTTCTACATTCAGGTTTTCTGCATTCTGACCCTCTCCCCCATCGTCATTGAACTGGTTGTGAGGTTGGTCTTTAGGCGCTTCTACAGGCGCTTCTTTGTCATCTTGAGAGGGTATTTCGTTAATCCTTGGTGCGATGCTCAAGCTCACCATAATCACCGCAATGGCGAGTATTGGCAGCAACACTGCATGGCCAATAGTGAGAATAGTCAGCGCATGAGCACCCGCAAAAAACTCAAAATCAACGACTAGCGCGCCATCAATACACGCCGACATCAAAAGCATCACACCCGCCATGCGTTCTGCTTTTAACGCCTTGTCGATATCGGAAAAGCGCACTTGCTCGGGAGGGAGTGACGTTTTAAACGAAGCATGAATTAACGCGGTACCGTATCCCACATAAAGAAGCGTCAACATAGGGTCTAGAGGCGGACGCCAGAATGGGTACGTCAGGGAGCCTAAGGTAACCAATACGGGGGGTATTACATGCCAGATTCGCAGCCTATAGCGTTGATGTGCACTGGAAAAGCAGTACCAAGCCGTAATAGGAATACAGGACGCCAAGATAGGCTGTAATAAGCGCAACAGCGGCCAATCAAATGTCCAACGTAGACCTACCACCGTCGTTGTTAACGCACATAGGGCGATAAAAACAAACGCCGATGGCGTGGATTCTTCACGGCGCATAAACAACAACACCGCCAATATAGACAACAGCAGGGCCACCACAAAAGGCAATGGAATAGCGATCATTTCCGTTCCGTTGGGTTTATTGATCTTTGCTTAACGCTCGTCATTTTGTCCTACATCCCTTTCCTGGACGTCCTCGAACCTGATCGAGGACGCAGGCACGCTCACTAAGACGTACTTTTTACGCATCAACAGCCGCTGGATAGGAGAAAAGTATGCACTGGTATTTTGATGCTTGGCAGCGTTACGCACAATTTTCAGGAAGGGCATCACGAGAAGCTTTTTGGATGTTCTTCCTAGTGAACAGCCTTATATTGATGGCGTTTGTTTTAGCGGAAACCTTCTATCAATCGACATGGAAAATAGAAGCGATTTACAGCCTAGCGATTTTTCTGCCCCTGTTGTCTTTAACCGTGCGAAGACTGCACGACACTCAGCGTTCTGCTTGGTGGTTGTCAGTGGTCTTGATTCCCGCCATCGGCATGGTGATGTTGCTCATCTTACTAGCCTTGCCGAGCAAGCTACCTATCAACGATATGGATTATCCACAGCATAGTAATACGCTTTAAGTTGGAGAAGACAATGAAAGGTGTTAATAACCTGCCGCATTTATTTACCCTATTGTGCACACTGTTAGTGCTTTTAACGTTGCCAGCTTACAGCCATGCTACTAATAGCACAGGCTCGACGGAGCAAGATGAGCGAGTGATGCCGGATGACATAAAAGGCGTGGTAATCATTGAATCACCAAAAACAGGCACTTTATTACAGCTGCGAGGTATTGCCGGAAGAGGCATGCTCATTAGCAGAGAAACGCTTACCCAACAGCAAGATGAAGCCCACTGCGTATCTGTACCGATGCGTTTCGCCGCGGGTGACTTTGGCGGTTCTAGCATCGGAGTTCGCTCAGCAGAGCCGATTCAGCTAGTGATTTATGACGACGAAGTCATGCAAAAACTCACCGCAGGAGACGAAGTTGTCAGTGAAGACTACGACATCACAGGTCAAAATGAAGCCAGGCTGGGTGATATCAAAATCATATCTGGCTTAACACTCAGCTACGGCTTCGTGCTCAACCCAGGCGAATGGTCTTGGTTGTCAATGTTCGGACGGGCTCAAGATGAAGTGAGCTGTGAGCGTCTCAATATCAATGACACTGACCCCATTGATAGCGCACTGGGTAACAACAGGATTGCTTATGAAAGTGCTAGTAGTAGAAGACAACATTAATTTAGCTAACTCTATTGCAGCCACTCTACTTGAGGCTGCCTTTAGCATTGATGTCGCCGACAATGGAAGAAAAGCACTCCATATGCTTGAGCAAGGTGGATACGATCTGTTGGTGTTGGATCTCGGCCTACCTGAACTGGACGGCATCTCCCTACTGCGCAAGCTACGTCATCAGCAGAATACGATTCCTGTCTTAATCATCTCAGCAAGAGACAGTCTTGATCAGCGCATACATGGCCTTGAAGTAGGTGCAGACGACTACTTATGCAAGCCTTTTTCACTGGAAGAGGTCGCAGCGCGGGCGCGGGCATTAGTACGACGTGCCAAACACTTTGGTGGAGAAACGCTACAATGCGGGCGCTTAGAGTTTCTCCCCGATGCCATGGAGCTGCGCCTAGATGGAAAACCTTTGCTATTGCACCGCCGAGAGTTAGAAGTCATGGAGTACCTGCTGATAAACCAAAATCGCCTCGTTAATAAGGATCAAATTATCGACCGATTATCTACCTCCGATGAGTCGGTTAGCTACGCCGCAGTAGAAACGTACATCTCCCGGATTCGTAAAAAAATTGGCTACGATTTCGGCTTAAAAACGGTACGCGGTCTGGGCTATTACCTGGAAGCTAAAGACTGCGAACCTAAAGGCGTGAAAGCCCCTGACCATGAATAAACGCCAATCGATCCGCAGTCGGCTGCTTTTATGGATTGGACTACCTTTCACCGCCCTCGCGATCTTGGCATTGATCTCTAGTCACCTGCTGTTATCTCGGCAAATTAATGCCACCTTTGATGACCTGCTACTTAACGCAGCCCAGCGGTTGGAGCGTCGAATTTACACGGTGGATGGTGAGCTGCGCATCAATATGCACTATTTCAGTATCAGTACACTTGGCAGCAGAGGCGATGGGAAAATATTCTATCGCATTAAAGAGTCTGAAGGTGGCATGATTGCAGGCTTTAGCGGTTTATCAGATCCTCCCAGAACGTCTCAAGAACCCATTTTCTATGACGTAGACTATGCCGGCAATGCATTACGCGCCGTGGCGCTTACACTGCCCTTTTACCGAGGTGGTGAATCGGTAGACATTGAAATAGTGGTAGCCGAATCAAAAGAAGCGCGCCACACGCTCACTAATGACTTTATGGTAACGCTTTCAGGGTTAATGGCCGTAACAGGCCTACTGGCAATTTCCATTGCCCTATTAGCCATTCATCTAAGTCTGGCGCCTCTCAATACAGCAAGCCAGGCGTTGCGACAACGCTCACCCAATGACTTGCACCCCTTGGATGATGCCGCTCCCAAAGAGATCTTACCGCTCATCCAGAGTATTAACCATTTGATGCAGCGTATGCGGCGCAGCATTGAAAGCACTCAACAGCTCAATGCCGATGTTTCGCATCAGCTTAGAACGCCCATTTCAGAGATTCGCGCTTTAACCGAGGTATCGCTTAAAACACCCCTTCCCTCACCAGCGCAGACTAATCTAAAAGAGATTCAACGCATCACCGAACATGCCAGCCACACCGTGAAGCAACTGCTGAAATATGCCAAAACACGCAGCGAGTTGGTTGATATATCTCACTTGGAGAACGTCGATTTAGTAGCGATTTGTCAGGAAGCCTGCGCTCAGACTGCCCCCACTATCTATAAGCAAGGCCAAGAGCTCGCATTTGAAAAACATCAAGCGATACCTAATGTCATTGGTGACCCTATTTTGTTGCGCTGGTTAGTCACCAATTTAATTGAGAATGCCAGCTTGCATGCAGGTGGAGAGCATGTTTACCAAGGCGTCATCACCGTTGCACTAACGGCTGACGTAGGCCAAGTACTATTAACGGTGAGCGATGAAGGGACTGGCGTAGATGAAGCACAAATCTGCAAATTGACCGAACGCTTTTTCCGCCACAACAAACACTCTTCTGGTAGCGGGCTGGGGCTGGCCATTGTAGAGCAGATTGCGATCACTCATTCGGCACAACTGTCTCTGGGCAACCGACCACAGGGTGGGTTTAAAGTCTCTGTGACATTCTCTACATGACAGAGGCATTGGCTACTCGCACCCTACATTGTGAGTGCGAGATAGCGGTTCACCGTCATACGATTCGTTGCAACATGTCAATTCATTGTTGAATGGCGGCTTGGCGTGCTTTAAGCCGCTTCATGAGCGGCTGGCTGAACAACGAGATTAGCAACAGTGCAAAAATTGCTAACGTGACTGGGCGCTCAAAAACGTAGGTAATATCACCACCACTAATTTGATAGGAGTGAAGTAACGATTTTTCAGCCAGCGAGCCCAGTAACATGCCGATCACGGCGGCGGGTACAGAGTAGCCATAGTGGCGAAATATCCAACCGATCACTGCAAACACCAGCACCGTCGCGGGCCCTGCCATATTGCCGGTTAGCCCGAATGACCCCATTACCGCCAGCACCAACACAGAAGGGATCAAGTAGCGCATGGGCACTTTGACGATATTGGCCAAGAGAGGAATAAACAGTAAGCCGATGATCACCAGCAGAAACACCTGGGCAAAGTTAGCGAAGATAATCGCGTAAACCACATCCGTTTGTTGGCGGATAAACTGCGGGCCTCCAGTGATATTATGCATAGCAAACGCCGCTAACATTACCGCTGTAGCGCCACCGCCAGGAATCCCTAGTGCCAGCAGTGTTGCCATCGAGCCCCCTTCGGAGCTGCTGTTAGCCGCTTCAGACGCCACGACCCCTTTCGGATTGCCCTTCCCAAATGAATCAGGATCCCGATCACGGCGCTTAGTTTCTATGTAGGAGAGCAGGTTAGACACGGATGAGCCTACACCAGGAACCGCTCCTACCAACACCCCAATAAGACCACCCCGGATCATCACAACGGGGTAGCGCATTGCCATTCTGCAACCTTCGAAGATCTCACTCACCTTGACCTTACGGGCATCGGCAGATTCAACGATGAAGCCTTTATTAGCTAGCTTAAATAGCTCTGAGGCGGCAAACATTCCCATCATGGCCGGAATGACGGGGACGCCATCCAACAGGTAAGTCTGCCCCATCGTCCCGCGTGCTAAACCAATTTCGCTAAATCCAATCGTCCCCACTAACAGCCCGACAAATCCTGCAATCAAGCCTTTAAGCACCTGTTCGCCTTTTAAGCTCGCAATCAGCGTCATCCCCCAGAGAATCACTACAAACATCTCTGCTGGCCCCAACCTCAGCACCATGTAGGAAAGCGGCTGTATCATAAAGAACAGCACCACGTAGCCCATCATCGCGCCAATCACCGAGGAGGCTAACGCGACACCTAACGCCTGGTTATGCTGCCCCTTCCGCGCCATGGGGTAACCATCAAAGGCGGTCGCGATTGCCGAAGAGGTGCCCGGAATATTCATCAAGATGGCTGGGATACCGGCACCAAATGAGCCACCAGTAAAAATAGCGGTAAGAAACAACATGGCTTGAATAAAGTCCATGTACATGGTCATCGGCAGGAAAATAGCCATCGCCATTGATATCTGCAGGCCTGGCGTTGCGCCAAAAATAAGCCCCAGTACGATACCCGGCACTACTACCAACCAAGGGCCAAAACTAGAAAAAAGCAGATCCAAACTCTGCCCTACTGCGCCAAAATCAATCATGGTATCTCCTCAGCTTGGAAGCAGCAGCAGTGTCATCGGGTACGGCAGCATCTGCGAGAAAAAGAACGCGACACTCAGCCCAAAAGCGATGCTATAGCCGCCTACCAGCAGCCAATTGCGCTCCCCTTTAAGGATCAGGAAAAGCGCCAGAAACGCTACGGTGGCAATATCAAAGCCTATCGCTTCAAGCGACAGCACATAGCCGGCGAAGAGCCCCACAACAGGTAATGTTTTATGCAGCGGTTCTTCCTCAGAGGAGCGAAACAGCGAGCCATGTTTAATACGCAGGATCAATTCAAGTGCAATAATCGCTAACACGATAACGGCAAGTGGCAATATAAGCAGCAGGTTTTGCGGTGTGGCGGATACGCTAATGGCGTCTAATAAATACCATAGTGTAAAGCCAACCAGCCCCATGAGAACGATAAAGTCCCCATAGTCACGTTTACATTCAGACATGGTAAAACCCCATGCTGGCCCCTCATTAATGTGAGGGGCCAGCTATCATGGAAGGATTAGTTCGGAAAAGCTGTTCGAAAAACTGGGTCGTAAAAAACCTGGTCGTGAAAATTAGTTAAGCAGGTGAGCGTATTTTTCAAACACTTGATAGTTTTCGCGCATCAGCTCGTTGGAGCGCTCTGGGCCGACCCAAACGCCGCCCATTTCGTTGCGCTCAAGCTGCTCTTGAACATCTTTACGGGCAAGCGCATTTTGAATAGCCGAGGAGAGCTTCTCAAAACGCTCAGGATGCTGCCGTTCCATCTCACTGGTCACGGCAAAGCCGCGCATTGAGCCCTGAAGAACGGGCACTTCAAAGTTCATCGGTGCCAGCGCTTCATTGATCGGGAGCGCATCCCACTGTTCAATGCGCTCATCATTGACGATCGCCAACGGAGTTAAAAACTCACGAATACCCTCACTGCCTTGGGCACTAATAGAGACAAAATCCACCTGCCCACCCGCTACCGCTGAACGGGCTTCGCCACCGCTGTTATAGGTCACCAAGTTGAGGTTATCTTGGGGAATACCTGCTTCATCAAGTAGCAAACGCACCATTAAGTGACCAGCAGAGCCTTGAACCACCGCACCGCGTACTTGTCCCTTTTCTTCGCGGATCGCTTCAAGCAGGCTTGGCAGGTCTTCATAACCGCTGTCTTTATTTGCAGCGATTAGATCCAAATCAAACCACTGGAAGTTGATATAAGAAAAGTCGTCGACACTAAACTCTGCATCACCAGTAAGGATAGAGTTAGTTAAGTAAGGAGCAAACGTCGAAGCATAGACGGTATAACCATCATCAGGCACGTTAAGAACGTAATTAGAAGCAACCTGAGTGCCCGCACCGGGGCGATTAGTTACTTGTACCGGTACACCTAGCTCTTCGGAAATAGGCCCTGACATCATGCGGGTCATACGATCCGCGCTTCCGCCAGTGCCAAAACCTACCACCATATTGAGCGGTCGAGAGGGAAAGTCGTCAGCTACAGCTGGAAGCGCCATTGATAGAGAGGCAATGGCGGCCGTTGCCCCTACCAATATCGATTTGATATCGAACGATAAGGAAGCACTGGAAGTGTTAAACATAGCGTGGCTCTCTTTTTATAGGTTTGTTTGGTTTTCGCACAGATATCTCTCTGTGAGCCTAGAACGCTACTCCACGAAACTGTCATCAACCTTGCATAACATCAGAACGCAACTAAAGTCTAATCCTTACTGACTACCTGCCGATTAAGAAAGGCGATTCCCGCGTCAATAGCGCTACCACGCAGCAGAAAGCTGGCAAAATGCCCATAGCCACGCTGTAAGTAAAGCTCGCTTTCAGTGCCCTGGGCCTGGAGTGCTTGATAGAAGTCAGTTGCATGATCAACGGGCACTAGCTGATCCCAACTGCCATGAAACAGAAAAAACGGTGGTGCCTGAGGGGTGATTTGCCGCGCAGGTGAAGCCAGCGCATAGGCCTCTGGTTTTTCGGCGCGGGTGCCGCCAATAAAGTCGACCACCAAGCGGCCGTCATCAAACTTCAGCAGGTCACTGGGTAGACCGCCAACCAGCACCGCTGCTAGCTTTGTGTGCTCGCCACCATAAGGGTCGCCAAGCGGGCCTTCATCGCCAGCCAAGGCAAGCAGGCTTATCAAATGTGCGCCAGAAGAAAAGCCAACGCCCACGATGCGGTCAGTATCCACTTGCCAACGCTCAGCGTTACTGTGAATCCAGCTCATCGCCTGTTGCAAATCATGTAGCTGTTCAGGGAATCGGTACTCGGGAGCAAAGCGGTGCTCAATATTCACTGTCACATAACCCTGCTCTGCTAACTGCTCAGCAATCGCCTCCATGTCGTCTGGTCCACGGTTGCGCCAGCCACCGCCATGCACAATGAGTGCAGCTGGTCGACGCTCTGCGTCTGATGCGTTCGGCAATAGTACCTGGGCGCTCAATGTTTGCGCCCAATCATCAGGTGTATAACGTTGGGCGGGTAGTCGAGTAAAGGTCTGCGGAGTGTTCAGCATCCCCTGCTCAATGGCAGGTAGGCCCTGGCTGGCTTGATGCGTTGCACCGCAGCCACTCATCAAGAGAGTCAGCGCGCTTACGCCCAGATATCGACGCATAATACGTAAATCCAGCATGTAAAATTCCTCAATACGCCCCCTCAATACAGTTTTTAATCACAGATCTTCAATCCAGTTCTTAAGTCCAGTTGTTAAATCCAGTGAGCCCCCACCCAAGTGATTGTGACCGTGTAAGCTAAAATAAGGTCACGGTTGTTGCACACTTTGTGCAAACGTTTTACACCAAGCCCCTAGATACTGACATCGATAAACTGCCACTTTTTAAAACGTTTCGAGGTCTGTTATGAACATGTCACTTCGCCAATTATTTGCTCCTGCACTACTTGCCGTTGCCCTTATGCCTTTAGCCTTCAGCGCCAATGCCGATCACCACAACAGTGCAGATATTGACCGCGAAGCAATGCAGGAACGCATGGAAGAGTACCGCCAAGAAGCTTATCAACGCGCCGGTTTAAGCGAAGAGCAGCAAACTGCCTTAAACGAAGCACACGCTGAACACCGTGATGCCATGCTGTCGCTGCGCGAAGAGCACCAGGCCCAGGTGGCCGAGATCCTAACCGAAGAAGAGCAACAAACTCTGCGCGATGCCATGCGCGAGATGCATGCTGAGAAACATAGCGAGCGTCGCCAGGGGGAAAGAGCTCATGGCAAGCGCGATCATGAGCGTCGTGGACACCACAGCGAACCTGCAGAGGAAAGTGCGGCAGAGTAAGCGTTTATTAAACGTCAAACCCTGTTCTAACGCCCGGCCTAGCCGGGCATTTTTGTTTCTATACTCCTGAAAAGCGCTTTATCCGCGGGTCTGAAAGCTTCCCGTCGACTTGAAGTGAGCACCTAAACCGCGTATTTTATTTGAACGTTCATTCAAAAATAACGCTGTTTTTAATTCTTGTCTTAACAACAGGAGTCCGCCTCCATGGCGAAAGACAACCTCAACCTCCCCTCACGCGACCGCCTCAATCCCGTGGTTTTCCACGGGAGTGTGGCGGGAATTCTCCTTTTCTTAGTTCTTACCATGCTGTTTACCGAACAGGCTGGCGCTTTCTTCGATGCTGGGCTTGCCTGGGTAAGTAAAACGTTCGGCTGGTACTACATGCTGGCGATTGTGGCTTATCTGGTATTTGTGGTGATTATTGGCATGTCGCGCTTTGGCAGCATTCGCCTTGGCCCAGATCACTCACGACCTGAGTTTTCGCTGCTATCGTGGTCAGCCATGCTGTTTGCTGCAGGTATCGGTATTGACCTGCTGTTTTTCAGCGTGGCTGAACCGGTCGCCCACTATCTGGCACCACCTGATCTAGCGCCTGAAAGCCAAGAGGCCATGCGTCAGGCCGTCGTTCAAACCTATCTGCACTGGGGGCTTTCCGGCTGGGGGCTGTACGTGCTGATGGGTATGGCGCTGGCCTACTTTAGTTACCGCCATCGCTTGCCACTAGCGATTCGTAGCGCGCTCTACCCAATTTTGGGCAAGCGTATCCACGGGCCAATCGGTAACGCCGTAGACATCACCGCCGTAATCTCCACCGTGTTCGGTATCGCCACTAGTCTGGGTATTGGGGTGATGCAGCTCAATTACGGCCTCACCTACATGTTTGGTGTGCCCGAAACCCTCACCGTGCAGGTGATTTTGATCGTCCTGGTCGTGGTGTTGGCAACCATATCCGTGGTGACTGGCGTCGAGAAAGGCATTCGCCGTCTTTCTGAGTTCAACATGCTGCTCGCGCTAGCCCTAATGCTATTTGTACTCTTTTCAGGCGATACCCTGGTCCTACTAGATAAAGTGGTCAATAACGCTGGTGACTACCTTTCCGGCTTTGTGGGTGCCAGCTTTGACACCTACGCGTTTGCTGACGAAGGCGCCCAAGAGTGGAAAATGTGGTGGACGATCTTCTTCTGGGGCTGGTGGATTGCCTGGACACCGTTTGTCGGTCTTTTCTTGGCACGTATTTCACGTGGCCGTACCATCCGCGAATTTGTCGCTGGAGCGTTGTTTATTCCGCTGGCCTTTATGATGGTATGGATGTCGGTGTTCGGTAACAGCGGCATTGAGCTGGTGGCCAACCAAGGTGTGGTCGAGCTGGGTGAGCAGGCACTCAACACTCCGCAAACCACGCTTTATACACTGCTTGAGTACTACCCTTACGCAGGCCTTACTGCAGCCGTAGTAACGGTACTAGGGATTGTGTTCTTTATTACCTCTGCGGACTCCGGTGCGCTGGTACTGGCCAACTTTACGTCTATTTTGAGTGACGTTAACCACGATGCGCCGATCCGTCTACGTATTTTCTGGTCGGCAGTGATTGGCTTAATCACCATCGCCCTGTTAATGGCTGGCGGCTTAAACGCTCTGCAAAGTGCCGTGGTGATTACCGCCCTGCCTTTCTCATTGGTGATTTTCGCAGTCATGGTGGGAATGTATAAAGCCCTGAAACTGGAAGGCAGCAAGGCCGACGCACGTCGCATGATTGCCGGTGGCGCACCCGGCGGCGACTGGCGCGAGCGTCTGGATCGTGCGCTGGATACCTCTAACCGTGCGGGTGCCGCAGCAACCATTCAGCACTCTATTCGCCCAGCGATGACGCAATTTGCCCAAGAACTTGAAAGCCGTGGCCAAACCGCCAACGTTACCGAAGAGCATCTTGATGGTGAGTCGCTTCCCAATCTTACGCTGCAGGTTGACCTGGGCGATGCCACTAGCTTTGTCTATCAAGTATGTCCGCACCGTATGCGTACACCCAGCTTTATACCTGCGGATGATGACTTCTATGTCCGCTTGGACGTGTACTTAGCTGAAGGCGGTCAAGATAAAGACCTGAACGGCTATACCCGTGGTCAAGTGATTGGTGATCTCGTGGCAGAGTACGAACGCCATCTACACTTCCTTACTCTGGCAGGTCAACAGATGGGCCATGTGCAAGCAATGCCAGGCACCATCGGCGAACCGCCCGAAGATTCCCAGATGTAACGGCGTAAGTCTTTAAGTGAAAAGAGAAATCCCAGCCTACGTGCTGGGATTTTTTTATGCCCGAAAAACGCCCTGATGACGCTTCTCACAACTAACGCCATATTGTGAGAATCACTGAGCAGGCGTAACGTAAAACCTTGTTTTCCCACTTGCTTGTTTTTCAACTTTATTAGGAGACTTGCCTGATGGCCCGCGCTCATCGACCTTCGGGGTACGCCTTTCCAGTACCGGGCAGTGCACTACTCAGCGCTTGGCGCGAGGGGTACACGCTTGCCAAATTGAAGCGTGATGTCATGGCGGGGCTGACGATTGGTGTGGTAGCCGTCCCACTTTCTATGGCGTTGGCGATTGCTACTGGCGTGCCGCCCCAACACGGGCTTTATACTGCGATTGTCGCGGGTGCAGTGATCGCTTTGACGGGTGGCTCGCGTTTTAACATTTCCGGCCCCACCGCTGCCTTTGTGGTAATTCTATTTCCTATTGTCGCCAACCATGGCCTGGGCGGACTGCTGATTGCCACACTGATGGCGGGCGCCATTTTGGTCGCACTGGGGCTTTCTCGGTTAGGCAGTCTGATTCAGTACGTGCCCTACCCGGTTATCCTCGGCTTTACGGCGGGCATCGGGGTAGTCATTGCGCTCCTACAACTACCTGACTTTCTTGGCTTGGCCGGAGTAGAGCTAGGCGATAGTACCCTGCATAACCTAGTGCTGATTGGCCAAGCGCTCCCCAGCCTTTCCCCCGCAGAAATCAGCGTGGGAGTTGTTACCTTGGCAACGCTGTTAATCTGGCCCAGATTGAATACCCCGATACCTGCGCCACTAGTTGGCTTGACGGTAGGTACCCTAGCTGCCGCACTACTAGTAATGAGTGGCGTTGAAGTCGACACGATTGCCTCACGGTTTAGCTGGGAGTTCCAAGGTGAAAGCGGTAGCGGCATTCCACCCTTTGCACCTAGCGTTGCTGCACCCTGGCACTTTCCTGGCGCTGACGGTGCACCGCTTGAGATTAACTTCGCGCTAATTCAAGCGCTGCTTGGCCCAGCGCTAGCCATCGCGTTACTGGCGGCCATTGAATCACTGCTCTGCGCCGTCGTGGCAGATGGCCTAACCCGCACTCGACATGACCCTAATGCTGAACTGATTGGTCAGGGGCTGGGCAACTTAATCGTGCCCTTCTTTGGCGGCATTACCGCCACAGCAGCGCTTGCCCGCACAGCGACCAACATCAAAAGCGGCGCCTTCTCACCTATCGCCGCAGTCGTGCATTCGCTGGTGGTGCTACTCGCGGTAGTCGCGCTGGCAGGCGTTCTGGGACATGTGCCTATGGCGGCCCTGGCTGCGCTACTATTTATCATCGCCTGGAATATGAGCGAGGCACGACACTTTGTGCATACACTGAAAAGTGCCCCCGCTAGCGATGTGTGGGTGCTGGTGATCTGCTTTGGGCTAACGGTACTTTTTGACATGGTGATTGCGGTGGCTGTCGGTATTGGCTTGGCCGCCGCGTTGTTTATTCGCCGCATGGCCCAGTTGACCCACACTCAACGCTTAGACACACCCGATAAAGACGCGCACTTCCCACCGGAAGTCGCCCTTTACAAAATTCACGGTCCACTATTTTTCGGTGCCGCTGAAAAGGCGATTGCCACGCTAAGAGTGATTGATCACAGCGTGCGAATTATCGTTCTGGATGTGCGCGAAGTTCCCAGTCTGGATACCACGGCCATGGTGGCGTTAGATACGTTGCGTCGTGAGCTGAGCGAACAAGGCGTAGGAGTGATGTTTGTTGGGCTGCAGCCGCGCCTGGCACTCAAAATTAAACGCGCGGGCATTAAGCGTGAAGTGGGCAAATTAGCGGTCGTGAGCAATCTTGCCCACGCCGAGCGTATGGCACAACGCTGGTTGGAAAAGAAAGATTCAGTAGATATTGAATAGACGGCAGGGAATAAAAGGGGGAGCTATCGTCTCCCCCACTTGCTCGCTCAGCTCGCCATATCCAGCACAATACGGCCTTCTATCTTGCCGTCGATCATACGTTGGAAGACGTCGTTGATATTGTCTAGCGTGTCAGTCGCCACAGTCGCTTTGACTTTGCCTTCGGCGGCGAAATCCAGCGCTTCTTGAAGGTCACTGCGCGTCCCCACGATAGAGCCACGAATGGTAATACCGTTAAGCACCGTGCTGAAGATCGGCAGTGGGAAGTCACCCGGCGGCAAGCCATTGAGCACCAGAGTGCCACCACGGCGCAGCATGTTTTGCGCTTGATCAAACGCCTTTGGCGATACCGCTGTGACCAGTGCCCCATGGGCACCACCAATGGTTTTCTTCAGATACGCCGCCGGGTCGGTTTTCATCGCGTTAACCGTCACCGTGGCACCTAGCCGTTCGGCTAGGGCTAATTTACCGTCGTCAATATCAACAGCCGCGACGTTCAGCCCCATCGCTTTCGCGTACTGCACCGCCATATGCCCCAGGCCACCAACGCCTGAAATAACCACCCACTGGCCGGGGCGGGTATCGGTCATTTTCAAGCCTTTATAAACCGTTACTCCGGCACACAGAACCGGGGCTATTTCGATGAAATCAACGGCGTCCGGCAGACGCCCTACATAGCCCGCATCCGCCAAGGTATAGTCGGCAAACCCGCCGTTGACCGAATAACCGGTATTTTGCTGAGATTCACACAGGGTTTCCCAGCCGCCTAAACAGTGTTCACAGTAACCACAGGCTGAGTACAGCCAAGGCACACCGATACGATCGCCCTCTTTGACATGGGTAACGCCGTCACCCACCGCCACAATATGCCCAACGCCTTCGTGCCCTGGAATAAACGGTGGCGAGGGTTTTACCGGCCAATCGCCGTGTGCTGCGTGTAAATCAGTGTGGCAAACTCCAGAGGCCGCTACCTTCATCAGCACCTCTCCCCGCTTGGGACGAGGCACGTTTACTTCTTCTATCGCTAGTGGCTGGCCGAACTCACGTACGACTGCCGCCCGCATTGTGTTATCCATGATGCAACTCCTGATGGTTGTCGATGTGGCAACTTGTGGTTGCTCTTATCGTTACAGTAAGCGTCAGGGGAGTAGCAAAACGCCCGGCAATGGCCGGGCGAGATCACTGCAGAATAGCGTATTAGAAGAAACCTAGCGGGTTAATATCGTAACTCACTAGCAGGTTCTTAGTTTGCTGATAGTGCTCAAGCGCCACTTTATGGGTTTCGCGACCTACGCCTGATTTCTTATAACCGCCAAACGCAGCATGGGCAGGGTACTGGTGATAGCAGTTGGTCCATACGCGACCTGCTTGAATGCCACGCCCCATACGGAAGGCGACGTTGATGTCACGGCTCCATACGCCAGCACCCAGGCCGAACTCGGTATCGTTGGCAATAGCGAGCGCTTCTTCTTCATCTTTGAAGGTGGTAACAGCGACCACAGGTCCAAAAATCTCTTCCTGGAAGACGCGCATCTTGTTGTTGCCTTTGAGCAGTGTCGGCTGGATGTAGTAGCCGCCATTGATGCTGTCATCCAGGCTCTCTTTATCACCGCCAGCAAGGAACTCGGCGCCTTCGTCGCGTGCGATGTCCATGTACGACATGATTTTATCGAACTGCTCTTGTGACGCCTGAGCACCAACCTGCACGTCGGTATCCAGCGGGTTACCGCGCTTGATGGTTTTAGTCCGCTCAACCACCTTGGCCATAAACTCGTCGTACATGCTCTCTTGAATCAACGCACGAGAAGGACAGGTACATACTTCGCCTTGGTTGAAGAATGCCAGCACTAAGCCTTCGACGGCTTTATCAATAAACGTCGGCTCGGCGTTCATGATGTCAGCAAAATAGATATTGGGCGATTTACCACCCAGCTCCACTGTCGAGGGGATAATATTTTCTGCGGCACATTTAAGAATATGCGAGCCAACCGGCGTCGAACCGGTAAAGGCAATTTTGGCAATACGCTTGCTGGTGGCGAGTGCTTGGCCTGCTTCTGCGCCAAATCCATTAACGACGTTTAGCACGCCGGGGGGCAGCAGGTCGCCAATCACCTCCATAACTTTCAATATCGAGGCAGGAGTTTGCTCAGCTGGCTTCAGTATGACGCAGTTACCCGCGGCAAGGGCAGGGCCAAGTTTCCAAGCAGCCATTAGAATCGGGAAGTTCCAGGGAATAATTTGACCAACAACGCCCAGCGGCTCATGGAAGTGGTAGGCAACAGTGTTAGCATCGATATCCGCAGCCGTACCTTCTTGTGAACGCAGGCAGCCAGCAAAGTAACGGAAGTGGTCAACAGCCAGCGGAATATCCGCATTCAGGGTTTCACGAACCGCTTTTCCGTTATCCCACGTTTCTGCGACAGCCAGCATTTCAAGGTTTTGCTCGAGGCGGTCGGCAATCTTAAGTAGGATGTTACTGCGCTCTTGAACGGAGGTTTTACCCCAGGCAGGCGCTGCTTTGTGAGCTGCATCTAGCGCTTTCTCAATGTCTTCAGCGCTAGAGCGGGGAATTTCGCAGAATACTTGGCCGTTAACAGGACTGATATTATCAAAGTACTGGCCGTTGACCGGGGGAACAAACTCACCGCCGATATAGTTGCCAAAGCGTTTTTCAAAGGACACAACGGAACCAGCATCACCCGGGTTGGCGTAGATCATGGTAAAGCTCCTGAGTATTATGATTATTAAATAAGGTGCCTACCCAGTGTTAGCCACACACGCCATTTACGATATAGCCCGATGGCAGGACGCACCCTCATCCCTTGGTAGGAGACGCCATGTACTCGTTGCTAGTGGCAGATGACCATCCGCTGTTTCGCGAAGCACTACACGCGGTGATTAGCGCTGGTTTAACAGATACTCAACTGCTGGAGTCGGACAGTTTGGCGGCGGCTATTCACACGATAGGCACCCACGATGAGCTTGATCTGCTGTTGCTCGATTTAAGCCTGCCCGATGCCGATGGGCTAGAGGGTCTGACAATACTTCGAGAAAGATTTCCATGGCTTCCCGTCGCCATTGTCTCGGCACATCAGGAGCGCCAGTTGGTGTTAGATGCCATTACCCAAGGTGCCGTGGGCTATATTCCGAAATCAACCCCCCGAGAGCAGCTGTTAGCAGCACTCAACCAAATTCTTCAGGGGCAACTTTATCTGCCTGCAGATATTATGCGCCAGCCGCCCCCGCGCATGGAGTCATCAGCGTTGACGCCTTCGTCGGAGGTGTCCCGCGAACGGCTAATACGCTTAACCGACAAGCAGTTAGATGTATTGGCTTGCATGGCTCAGGGGATGTCCAATAAACAAATCGCACGAGAACTGTTCATCGCTGAAACTACCGTTAAAACGCATGTCTCAGCTATTTTACGCAAGCTAGGTGCAACAAGTAGAGTACATGCCATCGTTATCGCAGGTGAAGAGGAGCTAGGCGCTTATCTTGCCAAACGAACCTCTTCCACCTAGCCGCCGACTTCCCGTTAAGTGGAATTCTCTAAGAGCGTTCCCAGCAGCATCTTTAAGCGAAGAGGCTTAAGCGGCTTTAACAAACAGTGCATACCCGCTTCCCGGGTGGCCCGTTTCAGGGCTGCCTCATGGTTAGCAGTGATGACCACGGTGGCTAACCCTGGATAGCGTCGACGCAATCTTGCAGCCAGATCGATGCCATTTTCACGGTGGTCACCCAGGTGATAATCCACCAAGAGTACGGCCGGGCGCTCACCGTCACTCGCTGCTTCCAGCGCACTCACCGTAGCGGCTGCCCTCACCCGACACCCCCAACTGCCCAGCAACGCCTGCATTCCTTCTATAATCGCGGGATCATCATCAATCACCCAAATGACACAGCCTTGTAGCGGATCGTGCTGCCAACGATCAGATCCAGGCAACGCTTTTGGCGCGTACGCAACGGGCGATGCGCCCGCGCTTGGGGCTGCATTAGGTACTGGCACAGAGAAAGGGACCAGCACAGAAAAAAGCGAGCCACGCCCAAGCTGTGAAGTCAGCGACACAGGGTGCTCTAACATAGTGCTGATACGATCTACGATTGCCAGTCCTAATCCAAGCCCTCGGCTGTGGCCACTTTGGGACTGGTTGGCGCGGCGAAACTCTAGAAAAATCGCCTGACGCTGTGGCTCTGGTATCCCCGGCCCAGTATCGCCCACCATAATTTCAAGACCGTTGGCGCGTCGTCGACAGCCAAGCAGTAAGTGACCATGTTCGGTATAGCGCACAGCATTGCTGAGGAAGTTGCGCACGACACGCGCCAGCAGCGCTAGATCAGATTCGACCACCACACTCGACGGCACATAGTGAAGCGTCAGCCCACGTACGGCGGCCACTTGCCGATACTCTTCGGCCAAGGCATCTAGCAGTGTGCTTACCGCAAACGGTGCTTTATCCGCGTGAAGCACGCCAGCATCCAGGCGGGAGATATCCACCAATGTACCTAAAAGCCCTTCGACATCTTTTAACGAACGCCCTATGTGGCCTACTAAAGCCTGGGAGGCCTCGGGGAGCGCATGCGTTTCTAAGGCACTGGCGAATAACCGTGCGGCGTTTAACGGTTGAAGCAGATCATGACTAACCGCCGCTAAAAATTTCGTTTTAGAAAGGTTGGCCGCCTCCGCTTCGGCATTCGCCGCCAGCAGCCGTGCATTCACTTGGCTAAGTTCATCTAATGTGCGGTGAAGTGCATCGGTGCGTTCGCGTACTTGCTCTGCTAGCAGTACCGAGCGCTCAAACGCTGCATAGGGAGCGCTGTTAGGGCTTGCTCCGGACTCCACACGCTCCATCAGTGCCTGGCAAACCTTACGCAAACGGCGGTTTTCCTCGCGCAGCGTGGCATTATCCGCCGCAGTATTGCTATCCGCCGCTAGTTGGAAGAGCGCCAAAAGCCACCCCCGTAAAGGTTTGATTTACGTGCATGCCATGATGATGTTCGCCGTAGGTATTAAACCCCACCACTCGTGCCTGACGAAGCAGCGCTGACGCCTGATCCAGCTGTTGCAAAGACTCAAGCGCCATACGCCTTAAGAAACAATCACAGCCTATAATCGAAGGTGTTGCCCCCAGGCGTTGTTGCACGCGCTGTAGCATCACCTCTAGATCCAAGAGTAACGGCGCAGGCCGCATCGCGGTGAGCACAATGCCCGTTTCTACCGCACAGTAAAACGTTAGGCTAGCATCTTCATTCACGCGTTGTATTGAACGAATATAGTGTTGACCGCCGATATAAACTGCCAGCGGGTGCTGGGCAAAAATGGATGGCGATAGCGCATCAACAGAACAGCCGACTAACGCTGCATACACGTCAGCAGCAGGTAACCCGTTGAGCTCTAGCACTCGGCGCTGCTCCCGGTCAGCCTCTGTTACCACCAATTTATGGGCAAGCGGTTCAAGATGATGGGTAGAAAACACCTCAAACGGAAGCCGCGTGTTAAGCATTACCACCACGGCGGCGCGGGTATGAAAATGCCCATTCGCATAAACATGGGTATGGGTAAGGTGATTATCATCACCGGCCGAGCCGCCAAAGCTGGGAATACGGCCAAGAGCAGCATCTAAGGTTGCTAATACCTGTTCTTCACGGCTGGACAAACCATCTAGTAACGTGAGGGCAAAGCTATGCTCGTTCACCGGTGCAACCGCCTGCTGTCGACAACGCTCCAGCAAGGTATCGACAAGCGGTTGTGCGCGGCTAAGGTCAAAGTGTTCAAGGTCGTCTACCAGTGCGGTTTCAATTGCAAACACGCGACTATCAAAACCTATCGCAACCACAGAGCCTCGGTCATAGCCTTGCGGTGTAATCTCGCCCGCCGTCGTGCAACCACTCATCGGCACCTTATCAAACGCACCACCAAGGGCAGCTGCTAGTTCCTCTAACGGATACTCTGCACTGCAAAAAAACAGCACAAACCCCAAGTGCTCATGACCTAGCTGCTGAGCCAGTTCATCGGCGGCTTGGAAGGGATTTAGCTGGTTGCTGGCAGCGATCTGAATACCGCTATTCTTCGGTGCTATCGTCACGGCGCCATTTCTCCAACGCTGCATGAGTTCGCGAAGCGGTTTGCCTCAACAGGTTCATGGTTTCAGTAAAATCTTGCGGTGAAGACGCACTGTTACTGGCAGTTATTTCGAGCCGTTTAGCCTCAGCGGCCAAACGCTCTGCCCCAACACCGAGCGATTCGCCGCGCAGCTGATGTGCTAAGCGCGCCACTTGCTTGGCTTGCTCCGTTGTCAGAAATTCCGCGTTGCTTAGGTAAGCAGCCAACTGTGCAGAGTAATCACTCACTTGCTGGTAATAAAGCATGATGACCTGTTCAACACTTTCAGCTCCCAATGACATAACCAGGGACTCTAGTGTTGCACGGTTAAGGAGTGGCTGTAACTCTTGCTGCTCCTGATCTAAAGGCAACGCCGATAAGGCGTCTGGGCGCGAAGCCGTAAACAGCTGCAGTGACAGCACATGGCTAAGGGCAAGTAAGGATAACGGTTTGGTAATGTAATCGTTCATTCCCGCTGCTAGGCAGCGTTGGCGAACATCTTCCACGCCGCCAGCCGTCATGGCCACAATCGGCACGTTAGCCAGCCAGCCACCTTGAGAGCGAAGCCTTTTGGTCACGGTGATGCCATCGATATCCGGTAGCTGGATATCCATAAAGATAAGGTGCACCTGCTGAGCCTGCACCATGTCCAGAGCATCTTGGCCATTCTCAGCACAGACGACATCACATCCAAGGCGCGACAGTAGCCCAATGGCAACTTTACGATTGACGGCATTGTCTTCCACAAGTAGTAAGGATGTGCCTGTAAAATCCTGCGTTGGTTCGGGCGGCAATGGAGCGGTGACGGGGCTGGCTTCTACAAGAGGCAACTCGCACCAAAATGTGCTGCCCTGCCCAGGAGTGCTGCGAACCCCTAGTCGTCCTTGCATGGCTTCGCTTAAGCGTTTACAAATCGCCAAACCTAACCCAGTACCGCCAAACCGACGAGCAACTGACTCATCCGCTTGTTGAAATGGCTCAAACAGTGACGCCTGTTGCTCCTCATTTAAGCCACAACCGGTATCACAAACTTCAAATAACAGGCTATTTACCGTGGAATAAATACGTATATTAACTTTACCATGGTCAGTAAACTTAATAGCGTTTGTGATGAGGTTAAGCAAAATCTGGCGCAATCGGCTGGCATCGATCATTACCCATGCCGGGACGAGAGGATCAACATATAACGTTAACTGCAGGCCTTTTTCCTTAGCGCGAGGCTCAAAAAGCGATATAACGCTGTCGACTAGTGGTTTAAGGGCGGTGGGCGCAGTTTCAAGCGTTAGGTGCCCCGCTTCAATCTTTGAAAAATCAAGAATTTCATTGATCATCGCTAACAACTGATTAGCGCTGTCATGAATCGTACGAGCATAGTCTTCTACTTGCGCAAGGCTAGATGGTTCACGCAGCAACTCACTCATACCAATAACGCCGTTGAGCGGCGTGCGAATTTCATGGCTAACCATTGCTAAAAAGTCAGATTTAGCGTGATTCGCGGCCTGTGCCTGCGTGGCAGTGATTTCTAGTTGATGGCTAAGTTGCTCTTGCTCACGACGAGCGGAGGCGCTTTCTCGCATTTCACGCACTAGAAACACAATTACCAGCAATACAGCGAAACTCATTCCCACCAATAACGACATTAAAAGCTTGTATAAAATATTTAATAGCACGCGCTCTTCAGTAGCAGACTCTGCTAGATAACCATTAATAGCAATAACAAATCGCTCTGTCAGTCGAGTTAGTACCAACAGCTCTTCCTCTAGCTCAGCAATCGGCAACTGAGGTAAAGATGCATGAGGTTCAAACATGGGATCTAGCGTATCTAGCTGCTGCTGAATTTGAACTAATAACGCTTTTGCCATACTGATATTATCTAACAGCAGGCTCACTTCGCCCTCTTGCAACAGCGTCATTCGACTATAGAGTAGTTCGAAGTGCAGGTTTAAATTGTCCTGATCGGAAGGTGAAATCGGACCACGGGTGACCGCAAGTAAGTGGTTGAATAGCTGAATCGCATCGCGATCAAGCTTATATACCACCCAGGCCGTATCTTCTCTCAAACTTTGTGTCAAATTATCCTGTCGCCAAGCCGCTAAGGCTGCCACTACCAGAGCTGCCGCGAACAGCAGGACGGTAATCATAGCAACCACTTTAAAGCGACGCGGATAACGCAGCAGGCGGGGAGCCCGAGAAATAGACTGACTAACGGACATTTATCTGCATAACTTGCCAAACAGCTCTAAAACGCATTTTTTCACTTAAAAGAGCCTCATCTTGGCTGAAAGGATAAAGTACCCACAAAGGGCCGTACTCACGGATGGGAATGCTTTGCCCGTCCCGCTCTAATGCTAGGATCACATCATACTTATAAAAATCACTGATCGGTATTTCCGCTTCGAACCCGTTTAAAGCGGAGACGTAAACGCTATTTCCAGAACTATTTCCAGAACTATTTCCAGAGCTATTTTCAGAACCAGACAACCCAACATGCTCTAGTAATGTGCGCATCAGCGGTCCGCTATAAGTACTACTGCCCTCAGTCCACGGCGTGCCCGTTTCAAAGGAGTGCTGTGGCAAAGCTTGTAACATATCACGATCAAAGAGTGCGCCCTGGGCTGCGTTGAAATGTGTTATGTCACCGTTGACTGTGAGAATAACAGGCCCTTCGGGCATATCGAGGGAGGCCTCTGTCCGCATATGACCCGTCACGGGAATGCTGAGCAACAGCATAATCCCTCCCAGTAAAAACGCTTTCACAACGCTTACCTCACGACACAATATCTTGAAAACAGGCCCGTTTCTGTCAACTATCAAGACAGGCAGGACTCTGGATAAAAAAGAGATAGCGCAAAGGTTACGCTATCTCTTTCACATAGTCAGGTTAAGTATGTTTTTACTTAGCAACGCGTTTGAGGCTCAACATTTCAAGACTTTCTGACCGTTAGGTCTCAAGCTTTTCGACTGGTTCAAAGCGCACCAATTCTTCATAAGCATGCCATGTTGCATGGCCTAAAACGGGTAAAATGAGTGCCAAGCCAATGTAAAACGTAAGCACACCAATCAACACGCAGCCTGTCAAAATAGCAGCCCACAACAGCATAGGACGGAAATTTTTGGCAACACAGCGCACGCTAGCTTCGATACCCTCCATAAAAGTAAGATCTTGATCCATTAGCGTTGGGATAGCCACTGAGCTAATCGCAAACGCACCGAAGGCGAGAATACCGCCCGCCACTGAACCTACTGCAATCATGCCCAAGCCTTCAGGCGTAGTAAGGAGTGATGTGTAAAGGGTTGCTGGACTAGGTACTTCAAAGCCAAAGAACAACGCGAATAGCAGCGTTGCAAGGCGAATCCAGGCGAGGAAGAAAATCATCATCATCACGCCCATCATCGCCAACTGGCCTGCGTGCGGACGCCAACTGCCGAAGGCATCGCCAAGGTTAGGAACCCTTCCCCGTTCAAGAGCAAGACTAATGCCATAGGAGCCTACCGCCACCAGTGGCCCAACAAACATAAACCCAGCGATCATAGGTAATAACCAGTACCAATAGCCGAGTGTTATTGCACCCGCTGTAATCGCTATGCTTAATCCCACCCAAAACATACCGTAGGTTAAACTGATAGCAGTTGCACGACGAAAGTCCTCGAACCCCGCGGCAAGCCATGCACGCGGCCGATCCATTCCCACCTTATTAATAGTGATTTTTACATTAGGCATATCTGCTCGGCCGTGCGTTTTTGTTGTAGCTGCATTCATAGCATGACTCCTTAGATTTACCCCAATGCAGCGGTGGCCTTTAAACCCCATTCAGGTTGAGATCGAACTTGCCCAATACCCTGAAAAAGTTGCCACATGCATGAGTTCGTTAACCATGGGTTAATGGCTTAACGTACCTTTAATGTAGCTGAGCAATGACAAGGTGGGGCTGTCTAGCGACATTGCGTACAAAAAATCCTGCTTTCATGCTATTAACGCCAATTTATTCGATGCGTTAGCCAACGTTAATATATAGCCACAAACAAAAACTCCAGGCCAAATGGCCTGGAGTTCGCTTAACAATCAACGAGTGCTGAGATCAGCGCACGATCATCACTGATATCTTGGCATGGTGAACCACATGTTCCGCATTAGGGCCCAGAACGTAGTCTACAAATTTACGCTTGGTGTGAGATGCCATGACAATCAGGTCGGCATCTAGCTTTTTACTTACCTGAATGATGGCCTCCCATGGCGAGCCGTCGACAATCACACTCTGAGTCTTAATCTCCTCAGGCACATGTTCCTGAATAAACTTATGCTGCGCCTCTTTCAACGCAGCATGTGCTTTTTCAGAAAAGTTCTTCGGAAAGTAGGCCCCTACCATGGGCATCGTGAACTCCGGGAGCACTGTTACCACATGCAGTGAAGCTCCAAAAGTTTGACACAGAGTAATGGCCGTAGGCAGCGCCTTTGACCAAGAGGCTTCCTCGTTCAGGTCCACCGGCAATACGATCTTGCTGTACATGGCATCCTCCTTTATGCAGCAGCCGTGGCTGACGTATTATTACGACGACGACGCTGCATAACCACGATCAAACCGAACACCAGGAACGCCGGAATCCACATCAACTCCTTGATCCAACGATCCACAGGTGCCAGCACCTCGATGATTTCCTGGTCGAAATCCAGGCCAAGATCGGCCGCTGTGCTGCCGAAGGCCACCATATCGACCACGGCCCGCTCATCCTCGATCAGTAGCTCAAGCCCCAAGTTCTCCAGGCGCTCCTGACCCGTCTGCCCTTCAGGTACGGGCAGAATCATGTAGGTGGTAAGCGGGTCACCAAAGTCATCTTCACCGCGGATCTGCAGCCGTAGCGTGCTCTCCTCGTCGACATCACCCAGCGTTTGGACGAATTGTGACGGCGGCACCGATTCATAGGGGTCATGGATCATGTCCATCCAGAACCCCGGGCGGAACAACGTGAAGGCGACCAGCAGCATGAGGATCGATTCGTACCAGCGGTTACGCACGATCATGAAGCCCTGGGAGCCGGCAGCAAAGATCAGCATCGCGATCGTCGATATGATGAAGATAACGACACCCTGCAGGAAGCTCACGTCGATCAGCAGCAGGTCAGTGTTGAAGATGAACAGAAACGGTAACGCCGCGGTCCGCAAGCTGTAATAGAAGGCCTGGAAACCGGTCCGTATCGGGTCTCCCCCTGAGACCGCCGCTGCCGCGAAGGAGGCGAGCCCCACCGGGGGTGTCACATCGGCCATAATGCCGAAATAGAACACGAACAGGTGAACGGCGATCAACGGCACCAGCAAACCGTTCTGCTCACCGAGCTGCACGATCACCGGGGCGAGAAGAGCCGACACCACAATGTAGTTGGCGGTGGTGGGCAGCCCCATGCCGAGGATCAGACTGAGCACCGCGGTGAGCAGCAGGATCAGCATCAGGTTCCCCATAGAGAGGATTTCCACCACATCGGCCAGCACCAAGCCCACGCCGGTCTGGGAAACCGCGCCAACGATGATGCCGGCTGTCGCGGTGGCGATGCCGATGCCGATCATGTTGCGGGCACCAGTCACCAGACCACTCCACAGATCCAGGACACCCGCCCGAATATCCTCGGCCATCTCACTCTGCCCGCGAAAGATTGCCGTGATGGGCCGCTGGGTCAGAATGATGAACACCATGAGCACCGTGGCCCAGAATGCCGACAGCCCAGGTGACAAGCGCTCCACCATCAGGCACCACACCAATACGATCACTGGCAGAATGAACTGCAGCCCAACCATCACTGTCGGCCGAGTCTGGGGCAGCTTGTAGATCGGCTCATTCGGATCATCGAGTTCGAGCTCCGGATAGCCTGCAGCCACCTTAAGCAGTGCGATGTAGATCACCACCAGGCCCACACTCACCGCCCAAGGCGTAGCGGAGCCCAGAACGGGTTTTAACCACCCCAAGCCATAATAGACCACCAGCGCCGTTACCATCATCAACAATAAACCGCCCAAAAAGCCGATCACCTTGCGCACCAGCGGCTTGGGAGGATTGCTGGTCGGCAGGCCCTGCAGGTTAGCCTTCATGGCCTCGAGATGGACGATATAGATTAAGGCGATGTAGGAAATTAGTGCAGGTAGGAACGCATGCTTGATGACCTCCACATAGGAGATACCGACATATTCGACCATCAGGAAGGCCGCAGCGCCCATCACGGGCGGCATGATCTGCCCGTTAACAGAGGAGGCGACTTCGACAGCACCCGCCTTTTCGGCGGAAAAACCGACGCGTTTCATCATCGGTACGGTGAAGGTACCCGTAGTTACCACGTTGGCGATCGAGGAGCCCGAGATCAGACCAGTCATGCCCGATGCCACTACCGCAGCCTTGGCCGGCCCACCCTTGTAGTGACCCAGCAACGAGAACGCCACTTTGATGAAATAGTTGCCGGCACCCGCCTTATCGAGTAAGGCTCCGAACAGCACAAATAGGAATACGAAACTAGTCGATACCCCAAGGGCGATACCGAATACCCCCTGGGTAGTCAGCCACTGGTGGTTGACCAGACCGAAGAGACTTACACCCCGGTGGGAAAGAATGCCTGGCATGTAGGGCCCGGCAAGGGAATAGATAATGAAGATCGTGGCAATGATCATCAGCGGTGGCCCAAGCGCTCGACGTGTTGCCTCAAGCAGCAACAGGAGCCCCGCCACCCCAATGATCACATCCTGTAGAATCGGTGCCCCCGGTCGTTGCGACAACTGTTCATAAAACATGAACATATAGGCACCACAGAAGGCCGCCGCCGAGGCCAATACCCAATCCTGAATGGGAATGCGGTCGCGCGGTGAGCGCTTTAGCGCCGGATAGGCCATATAGGCTAAAAATAGCGCGAATGCCAAGTGAATGGAACGAGCCTCGGTGGCATTGAAGACACCGAAGCCGACCACGAAAGGCAATGGGGAGGCGACCCACAATTGGAACAGCGACCATGCCGCGGCGATGCTAACCAATAGTTTTCCCGGCGTGCCCGCTGGCTTGCGAGCCCCAGTATCACTCGAAGCCACCATATCCTCGAGGTCAACCGCGGATTCCGCGCTCCTGTTCTTGTCCTCAGTCATAAGCTAACCCTGCCTGGTATGTAGTGACGAAAGATTCCATTGGCATTACGCCATACAGCATCTCAAACAGAATGCGCGGCCACTCTAAGTGGCCGCGCATTCCCTCATCGAGGCGAAATCACCTCAGCTTGGCCAACTTACTCGATCCAGCCCTGCTCTCGGTAGTAACGAGCGGCACCTTCATGCAGTGGCGCCGATAGACCAGAGGTCACCATGTCTTGGGGATCGAGGTTCTCGAAGGCCGGGTGCAGGCGCTTAAAGCGATCGAAGTTATCGAATACCGCCTTAACGGTCTGGTAGATGATGTCTTCGTCGGTTTCCGCAGTGGTCACGAAGGTTGCTGCGACGCCGAAAGTTTCGACGTCTTCGTCATTACCTTTGTACAATCCACCTGGAATGACCGACATGGAGTAGTACGGGAACTCGTCAACAATGCCCTGAACTGTCTCATCGTTGAGAGGCACCAGACGCGAATCAACGGTGGTGGTCGCTTCCTGGATGGCTCCATTGGGGTGACCCACGACATAGGCCATCGCGTCGATGTTGTTGTCAGCAAGCGCGGCAGCCATTTCGGCGGCATCGAGTTGAGACGCTAACGAGAAAGAGTCCTCGGTCCAGCCTTTGGCGCCCATCACCACTTCCATGGTGTTGCGCTGCCCAGAGCCTGGGTTGCCGATATTGACGCGCTTACCTTCCAAGTCATCAAGGGAATTAATGTCAGCATCAGCGCGAGCCAGGATAGTCAGCGGCTCACCGTGAACGCGGAACACCGCGCGCAGGTCTTCATAGGCCTCACCTTCAAAATTCCCAGTACCATTGTAAGCTTGATACTGAACATCCGACTGAGCGACACCCATGTCCAATTCGCCGGACTTGATACCGTTGATGTTGGCCACGGAGCCACCAGTGGAAGGTGCATTACATTTGATATCTGCGTCTTCCAAACGGTTCACCAATCGACAAATCGACTGACCAACTACGTAGTACACACCTGTTTGGCCACCGGTACCGATAGTGATGAAGCGTTCCTGTGCAACCGCCGGTGATGCAAACGTAGCGGCCGCAATCAGCGCGCCAGAGAAGGCGGCAGTGGAAAATACATGGCGTTTCATGGACACACCTCTTTATCTTGATGTTGTGAGCGTTATACGCTTTAACTCCACCTGCTGAACGGTTCCCTCAGGTGTTTTTCTGCCAAAACGTTTTCAAGACAATCTGTTATCAACGCCGACTAATACAGCCGACCCTTACTACTTTAGCGAAAAAAAACATACTTGGCGAAATACACGGCAAGTCATTACCGATATAACGCCCATACACATCCCAGTGCTTGCAATTAAGTCCTACTGTTTAACAGATAAACTTAATGCTTAGAGGCAATGCACTGACTATAGACGACATTGCCTACCACAAGCAGCTCAGACAACAAACTTAGATTACCGATGAATTACGTTTAGTTACCGTTAATAGCCATGCCGTATTCGCATAGCGTATAGCGGATTGAACATCTTATGACGAATGACGTCAGGCATAGGTGTGTTAGACGTTATAACCAAGTACAGATGGCAACCACAGCGCAATACTTGAAAAAATGGCCACAAGAGCAAGCGCACATCCCATCGCCACAACAAATAGCAACGCCCACCCCAAAGTCTCTTCCAAACGGATTTTGGCAACCTCTGTGGTTACCATTAAATTCACCGCAACCGGCGGGGTAAATTGACCAATAGCAATGTTCATGGCTAGCAGAATGCCGAACCAAACGGGGTTCCATTCAAAGTGCTGCATAACGGGTATCAGCACCGGCATCATGATGAGATAGATAGAAATAGCGTCAAGCAGCATACCAGCGACCAATACCGCTAGCATGACCAGCACCAACAGCAAAATACCGTTGTCTGTTAAGCCAATAATCCACTCTGCCAAATGGCGGAAAGTCCCCAGCATTGTTCCGGCCCAAGCAAAAATACCCGCTAGAGCGATAATCAACATCACCACTCCAGAAATAATCGCAGCCTCTCCTAGCAATTCCCATAAGTCACGTAACGAAAGCTCTTTCGTCAAAAACAGCCCCACAATGGTGCCATAGGCAACCGCTACGACGGCGGCTTCTGTCGGGGTAAATAAGCCTGAGCGCAGCCCCCCTAAAATGAGCACTGGAGCAAATAAAGCAGGCAACGCCTGCCTAAACGTCGTACGCACGGTCAGGGTTTCAGCGCCTGCTGCCGGTGCTCCTTCCCAGCCGTAACGCTTAGCAACGATCATCGCAGGCACCAGCAGCGCTAGCCCTGCCAAAATGCCGGGAAAAAGTCCTGCGGCAAATAGCGCGCGCAGATCAACACCGGGCACAACAATCGAGTAAAGAATTAGCGCCACGGAAGGAGGGATTAAGATAGCGGTGGATGCCGATGCTGCAATAAGGGTTGCGGAAAATGGCTTTGGATAGCCCGCTTTTGTCATGCTTGGCAGCATTACCATGGCCACTGCCGCCGCATCCGCCGGGCCCGAGCCACTCATGCCACCCATAATCATGCACACCAGCACCGCGACCAACGCCAGGCCGCCATGACGAGGCCCAATAAGTGCCTGAGCAAAGCGCACCAAGCGTAACGCCACACCAGAGCGCTCAAAAATCAGCCCTGTCAGTATGAATAGCGGTATCGCGATTAAAGGATACTTGGCAATGCTGTTATAGGTATTGGTACCCAGCGTTGCCAACATATCTGGCGAAAGCCCAGCCACAATACCCACCGAGCCAGCTAGCGCGAGCGAAAATGCCACGGGCACACCCGCTATCAAAAATCCGGCAAAGGCAAGAATCATCCAAATATCAGGCGTCATTATCCAGCCCTCCGTTTAATCGATCTCGGGTTTGCTGAACGAGACGCCATACCATGGCAAAGGATAATATCGGAAGCCACACTAAGTACCACCACTGGGGCAGCCCTAACCCCGGCGATAGCGATTCCCATTGGTACTCTTGCCAGGCTAGCTTTCCACCATACCAAGTGATCAAGCCCAGAACGACTAACCCGCACAAAGCTTGAAATAGAATAAGGGCGCTGCGCCAGCGCCCTGGTAACGCCCGTTCTAAAAAACCAATACGAATATGGCGGTTTCGCCTAAGCGCCACCGATGCCCCTGCGAAGGTAAGCACCACCAGCAAAAATACGGAAAATTCTTCGGTAAACGAGAATGAGCCGCCAGTCAGGTAACGTGTGACCACATTTCCCAGACTAATCAACGAAATAATAATAAGTGACAGCGCGCCCAACCAGCGTTCAGGGCGTGCATCGGGAAAGCCTTTCATGGCAGCCTCATAACAGAAAAAACTACCGGCCCTGTAGGCCGGCAGTTATAACACCAAAGGAGTCATTAACGTGCGTCGATAGCCGACCGAGCCGCGTTAACCACGTCTTCACCAATGCGCGGCGCCCATTTTTCGTAAACGGACTGCGTGGCTTCAACAAAGGCTTGGTACTGTTCATCGGTTAACTCAGTAACCGTAACACCACGCTCTTGAATAGCCGCCAGACGCTCGCTTTCTTCCTCACGCGTCATAGCGATTTCCCACTCCCCCGCTTCAATGGCAGTTTCACGCAACAGCACTTGCTGTTCTTCATCAAGCGATTGCCATACCTGCTGGTTAACCGCAAAAATTAGCGGGTCATTCATGTAGTTCCAGAGCGTTAAGTGCTCCTGGCCCACCTGATCAATACGCGCGACATCAAATACTGAAAGCGGATTTTCCTGCCCGTCAACCGCGCCAGTGGTTAACGCTGGCTGAGCATCTGTCCAACTCATTTGCGTCGGATCTGCGTTAAGGGCAGAGAAGGTATCCTGGAACAGCGGTGAGCCAACCACGCGGATTTTCAGACCATCCAAATCCTCTGGCTGGCTAATCGGCCCACGGGAGTTTGACACTTGGCGGAAGCCATTTTCGCCCCAGGCCAGCGGCATAACACCGCGAGACTCAATCGCTGCAAAGACCAGCTCACCGGCTTCGCCGCCAGTAACCGCATCCACAGCAGCCTCATCGGGAATAAAGAATGGTAAAGAGAATAAATTCAGTTCAGGAACCTGAGGCGACCAGTTAATCGTCGAGCCTACCGCAGCATCAATTAGCCCCGAACGCATGGCCGAAAACTCACGAGTTTGGTCACCGGAAACCAACTGAGAGTTCGGGTAAACCCGCAGCGTTAGTTCTCCACCACTGCGCTCTTCCACCAACTCCGCCCACTTTTCCGCCGCTTGCCCCCACGGGAAAGCATCAGATAAAACAGTGGAAACAGAGAGTTCACGTGCTTGTGCAGAGAAAGAAGCCGAGAGTAAGGCCGCACCAGCTAAACCTACCGTTAAACGAGCCATAGAGCGTGTCAGCGTCATTATTGTCGATCCTTTTTTAACTATTTTTATGGTGTGCGTGTTTTAGAGCCTGCGTTTATACCCATTATGAGGCCCATCAAAGAGCCTAACTTATTGTATGCACTTAAGGCGCGAAAGAAAGATGTCTAAGGTAAGCATTCTGCCGTACTTTTCCTTGATACCAGGGTGTAGGGCAAAACTAAATTGTCTACCTGCCTCCCTTCCAGCACCTCGATCAACATCGCAACTGCTTCACGTCCGAACGCTTCCGCTGGTTGGGCAATCGTGGTCAAGGGAGGATCGCTATAGGAAGCAAACGCAATATCATCAAAACCTGTCACCGAAATATCCTTTGGAATCTGTAGGCCCGCTTCTTTGATACGGCTTATAGCACCTATGGCCATTTCATCGCTTTCACAAAAAATGGCGGAGGGGCGCTCCGCTAAAGCAATAAGCGTTTCAGCCGCCTGATAGCCAGAAAGTGGCGTGAAATCGCCAGGACAAAGTAGGCTCTCATCTAACGGAATGCCCGCCGCGATCAACGCATCCTGGTAGCCTTGTTGACGGTCACGGGTCAAGGGGCTGCGCCGAGGCCCTTTAATCATGCCGATTCGACGATGCCCCAGGGAGATCAAGTGCTCGGTGGCCTCACGGGCTGCCGCTCGGTTATCGAGTTTGACGGTGGGACAGGGAGCATCGTCCAGCACCTCGCAGGCATTGATCATGGGCAATACCGCACCAGCGGGAAACGCCTTTTCAGAAAAAGGGTTAAAAGCACGCAGTTGAATCACGCCATCTGCCTGGCGGGTACTGACTAAACTGGCGTATTGGATTTCCATCGCCTCATTACCGAGTGTATTACACAGCAGAACGCCGTAGCCGCGTTCCTGGGCCGCTTCCTGAATGCCGCTGATTACCCGCGCAAAGAAGGTATTTGCGATAGTGGGTACTAAAACCACCAAGTTATAAGTGCGCTGTGAGCGAAACTGAACCGCCATCAAATTGGGTTTGTAGCCCGCTTGATCAACGGCCTTCAGCACTTTTTCTCGGGTGGTAGGCGAGACGATATCTGGCGACTTTAACGCGCGTGATACGGTCGCGACCGACACCCCCGCCAACTCGGCGACCTTACGTATATTGGTCATGGCCTCCCTTATCACTAGGTAATCGCCGTAAGCAGATAGCTGCGCGGCATTATTCATGGTCAGCTTAACGTATTCCAGCGTTAAACTCAGCGCGCTATTTTCCACCCCTTCTCAAGCACCGATAGACCTTTGTCGCATTGACGCTTATGGCGTGAAGCCCTAACTTCAAATCAAATGTAACCGGTTACATTGTCGACTGCACTAGCGCAACCTGAACAAGCGCCACCTGAACAAGCGCCACCTGAACAAGCGCCACCTGAACAAGCGCCACCTGAAAAATCAAAAGCTTTATTAAAGCAGGAGCCTCTCTATGCCGCGACCCAATCAACCCCGCATCCGCTTAGGCATGATCGGCGGCGGACAAGGGGCGTTTATCGGTCAAGTTCACCGCCTAGCTGCTCGCCTCGACGACACCTGCGAGCTGGTATGTGGTGCCTTTAGCCGCTCGGCGGATAACAACCAGATGACCGGCGAAGCGTGCCACCTACCCGAAGAACGTGTTTACGCTGACTGGCAGCAATTACTGGAAAGCGAGCAGCAACTTCCCGCCGAACAGCGCATGCAGTTATTGGTGATCGTAACGCCTAACCATCTTCACGTACCGATCGCGGAAGCGGCCATGCAGGCAGGCTTTCATGTGTTCTGTGAAAAACCGGCAGCAGTATCGCTCCAAGAAGCCCAGCGCTTAGCAGAAAGCTGGCATGCCAGCGGCTGCCTGTATGGCTTGGCGCATACCTACTTAGGCTACCCCATGGTATGGCAAGCCCGGGAAATGGTGAGCGAGGGCCAAATAGGTAGCATTCGCAAAATTCATGTGGAGTATCCCCAGGGCTGGCTAGGCGAGTGTTTAGAGCAGCAGGGTAATAAGCAGGCCGCGTGGCGCACCGACCCTTCCCTAGCAGGTATCAGCGGCTGCATGGCCGACATTGGCACCCACGCTTTCGGCCTCGCCGAGTTTATTTCCGGGCATCGTGTTAGCCAGCTATGCGCCTCACTTGCCAGCCACGCCGATGGCCGCCAACTGGACGATGACGGCGATGTGCTGCTGCGCACCGATCAAGGCGCCAGCGGCACCCTCATCGCCAGCCAAGTCTGCAGCGGGGAAGAAAACGCGCTCAAAATTCGTATTTACGGTGATAAAGGGGCGCTTGAGTGGCACCAAATGGAGCCCAACAGCCTGCTCTACCGCCCACTTCAAGCACCGATGCGCACCCTCCGTGCGGGCATCGACCAACCCGACCTTTCCCCCAGCGCGCTGCAGCGCTTGCGCCTGCCCGGCGGTCACCCTGAGGGGTATCTGGAAGCACTCGGCAACCTTTACCGCGACTTTGCCCACGCCATTCATCAAGGCGAGCAAGGCGACGTTGAGGGCGTTCCCGGCATGGCCTCCGGGCTACGTGGCATGGCGTTTATCGAGGCCGTCACCACCAGCGCCAAAAGCGAACAAAAATGGACGCCACTGCCTGCTACTCAGCTACCAGGAGCCTAATCATGCCAAACACTCACAAAGGCATCCGCGGGCCCGCCATTTTCCTGGCCCAGTTTATCGGCGACGAGGCGCCTTTCGATAGCCTCGACGCAATCGCTCGCTGGGCAGCCGAACAGGGCTATCAAGCCATTCAGCTACCCACTGTAGATAGTCGTTTTATCGACTTGCACAAGGCCGCTGAAAGCCAAGCTTACTGCGATGAGCTAAACGCCCGCTGTGAAAAGGCTGGCGTTGTGATCGGCGAACTCTCTACCCACTTACAGGGCCAACTGGTCGCCGTGCATCCCGCTTGCGACGACTTATTCGATGATTTCGCGCCTGTTGAGCTACACGGCAAGCCGCAAGAGCGTACCGAGTGGGCCATTGAGCAGCTAAAACTGGCTGCCAAAGCCAGCCAACGGCTTGGCTTAACGGCCCACGCGACGTTCTCCGGGGCGCTGCTATGGCCCTTTGTTTACCCCTGGCCCCAACGTCCTGATGGGCTAGTCGAAGAAGGTTTTAACGAGCTGGCCCGGCGGTGGCGGCCAATTCTGGATGCCTTTGACGAGGCAGGCGTTGACCTGTGCTTTGAAATTCACCCTGGCGAGGATCTTCACGACGGCGCGTCCTTCGAGCGGTTCCTGGCGGCAGTGGACAACCATCCACGGGCGAAAATTCTTTATGACCCCAGCCACTTACTGCTGCAGCAGTTGGATTATCTCGAGTTTATCGACCGCTACCACGAGCGTATCGGCATGTTTCACGTTAAAGACGCTGAATTTAACCCCAATGGCCGCAGCGGCGTTTATGGCGGTTACCAAGGCTGGGTAGAACGACCCGGCCGCTTCCGTTCATTAGGCGATGGGCAGATTGATTTCAACGGGATTTTTAGCCGCCTGACGCAGTACGGATTTGATGGCTGGGCGGTGCTTGAGTGGGAGTGCTGCATTAAAGACGCCGCCCAGGGTGCTGCAGAGGGCGCTCCCTTTATCGAGGCACATCTGATTCAACCCGCCGGTCGCGCTTTTGATGATTTTGCCGGTGTCACCGCCAGCCCTTCACGCAACCGCCGAATTCTTGGCCTTCCTTCACACCGCTAATTGACGGTTTTAAATCAAGACAGCAATCACCAACACACAACCACAACAAAGGATCACGTCATGGCTATGATACGCACACGACTCAGCATCATGATGTTTTTGCAGTTCTTTATTTGGGGCGGCTGGTTTGTCACCCTGGGCACCTTCCTGGCCAACAACCTCAACGCCAGCGGTGGCCAGATTGGCATGGCATTCTCCACCCAGTCCTGGGGAGCGATTATTGCCCCTTTCATTATTGGCTTGATCGCTGACCGTTATTTCAACGCCGAGCGCATTCTCGGTGTTCTGCACTTGGCGGGCGCTGCGTTAATGTACGGCCTGTATGTCGCCAGCGACTTCAGTACGTTTTACCCGTTGGTGTTGATGTATATGATTATTTATATGCCGACACTGGCGCTGGTTAACTCAGTCTCCTTCCGCCAAATGAGCGACCCAGGCCAGGAGTTCGCTAAAATCCGCGTATGGGGAACCATTGGCTGGATTATCGCCGGTCTGGGGATCAGCTACTTATTCGCCTGGGACTCTTCGCAAGGCATCGCCGACGGTATGCTGCGTAACACCTTCTTGATGTGCGCCATCGCGTCTTTAGCCCTTGGCCTGTATAGCTTTAGCCTTCCCGCGACGCCGCCTAAAGCAGACGGCCCGGTGGGCTTAAAAGAAGTGCTAGGGCTAGATGCGCTGGCCCTGCTAAAAGACCGCAACTACGCCATCTTCTTTATCGCCTCTATTCTGATTTGTATTCCGCTGGCGTTTTATTACCAAAACGCCAACCCCTTCCTCGCCGAGATCGGCGTGACCAATCCAACTGGTAAAATGACCCTGGGTCAGGTATCAGAAGTGCTATTTATGCTGCTGCTACCGGTCTTTATTCACCGCTTTGGTATCAAGAAAACCTTGCTAATCGGCATGCTCGCCTGGGCGTTGCGCTACGCGCTGTTTGCGTTCGGTAACGCCGATGAAATGGTGTTTATGCTCTTGATCGGTATTGCATTGCATGGCGTGTGCTACGACTTCTTCTTCGTGACCGGCCAAATCTACACCGATGCCCGTGCGGGGGAGAAATTCAAAAGCTCTGCCCAGGGCATGATCACACTGGCCACTTACGGGGTAGGCATGCTGATAGGCTTCTGGGTCGCGGGTCAGATTACCGATCACTTCTCCACCAACGGCGCGCACGACTGGCAAGGCATCTGGATGTTCCCAGCCGTATTTGCTATCGCGGTGCTGGTGTTGTTCTACCTCACCTTTAAAAACGACAAAAGCGTAACGGCTAAGCCTAACGTGTAAGGATATAGAGGATAAAAACAGCCGGGTGCTTTGAGAGCGCCCGGCTTTTTGCTCTCTAAACACAACGATCGAGTGTGATGGTGTGAATAGGTAAATCCCAAGTATTGCCAACTAACACCCACTCCAAAAATGTAAAAGCCCAGCCTCACTGCTATTTAGCATCAAGACTGGGCTTGCTCACCTTGGGTGTTTATAGGTGCCTGTCTATAGCTCTCTTACCCAAACGTTTCGAAAGCTGACGTCCGCATCGTGATCTTGCAGGTAAATGGGGGCGCAGCCGTGGGCTTCTTCGTAATTGGGTTCGCCAATCCACTCGGTGGTGCCTTGCACTTCAGCATGGTGCTGGACCACGACACCGTTATGCAGCACGGTGATGTAGGCAGGCGATTCAAGGGCGCCTTCACCATTAAAACGCGGTGCAGTGTAGAGGATATTATAGCTCTGCCACTCACCGGGCGGGCGCGATGCATTGACGAGTGGGATATGCTGTTTATAGATGGAAGCCGCCTGGCCGTTGGGATAGGTCGGGTTATCGTAGGAATCCAGCACCTGAACTTCATAACGCTCCTGCAGGAAGACGCCGCTATTGCCACGATCTTGGCCATCCATGCCATCGATATCGGCCGGTGATCGCCACTCCAAGTAGAGCTGCACGTCGCAGAAATCCTGACGTGTACGTATACCGCCCGCGCCGCGATTCACCGTCATGGCGCCGTCTTCCACGTGCCATTCAGCCTGCCCGCCCTCTTCGGCCTCCCACGCGCCTAAGTCGGTTCCATCGAATAGCACGATGGCATCGGAGGGAACGCCTGTATCAGGCACTGAAACCGAAAGGGGCACAGGCTCCCAGACTTCAGTTTTGGCGGATTGCTGTTCGGGTGTCAGCGCCTCGTTCGAGGCGCTTTCCTGTGCCACGCTGTCGAATGCCAGCAGACTGCCGCAGGTCAATAGGCAAAGTGTCTGAGCACAGGAACGCAACTTTAGTCCATGTATGTGTTGAGTCGTCATAGATGCTTTCCTTTCCATTATGTGGCCCATGCAGGTTCGCCGTTGTATGGTGCGCAGCCCTCGTAGCGGCCTGGCACCGCTTCGTAACGCAAGACTTCCGTCGCGCCAACTTCTGAGGTGAAGAAGCCGAACAGCGTTAACTGCTTCATCATAGTGAAGTAGTGTGGAAGCGCTTCATCGCTATCCGCGTGCTCCTGTGATGACTGGGTTTCCGCCGTTTGATTTTGCGCGGTCTGGGTCTCTGCAGTCAGTGCTTCAGCAGGGGTTGGCTGCTCTCTGCTAGCATGTTGCTGGGCGTGCGCCATCGCTTCGCGATCTAACTCGGTTATAAGCGCTAATCGCTGTTCGCCACTTAACGCCATAAAATCGCGCTGATAGGCCGCTCGGCTACGCGCCTCAAGCTGGGCTAAACCAAAATAAAACACCTCTCTTTCTGAGGGCGTATAGCAGTCGCTAACGAACAGGGCCATAAACTCCCCGACACCAGCATCTTTGGCGCCTGGGGTATCGGTTCTGGGCAGAATGGTTTCGGCAAGTTCGTCCAGTCGCTCTACATCGCGGCTGCTAAAGGGATGGTTTGACTGGCCAGCATCGCTAAAGGCAAATAGGGATTTACCTCCAATCATCGCGGTACCGGTCGTCAGGGCGATCATTTTGAGTAATTCGCGACGATTCATGACAAATTCCCCCGCTTGAGCTCTTCCACGGCATAGTCCACCGCCCGAGCGGTAAGCGCCATATAGGTCAGAGAAGGGTTCACGCAAGAGGATGACGTCATGCAGGCGCCATCGGTAACGAAAACGTTGGGCGCATCCCATACTTGGTTATGGCTATTGAGCACTGAGGTTTTCGGGTCACGGCCCATACGCGCGGTGCCCATTTCATGGATCCCCATGCCCGGCGCGTAATCACCTACGTCGCCTTTGACGTTCTTCACGCCAGCGGCCTCAAGTAAGTCAACCGCATCTTGAACCATGTCCCGACGCATATTGCGCTCGTTTTGCTTGAGCTCAACGTCGATCGATAGCACCGGCAGTCCCCATTTATCGCGAACGCTGTGGTCAAGAGAGATGCGGTTATCGTGATCGGGCAGCATTTCGCCGAAGCCTGTCATACCGATCGTCCAACCGCCTGGCTGGCTAAGTGCTTGCTTTAAATCAGTGCCGATATTGAGCTCAGCAATTTCGCGGTCCCAGCCCTCGCGGCTCGCCGCTCCTTGATAACCAAACCCGCGCACGTAGCTTCGCTGCTCATCGCCTACGTTGCGAAAGCGCGGAATGTAAAAGCCCGCAGGACGACGTCCGAAGTAGTATTTGTCGAGATAGCCTTCCACTTCGCCACTGGCACCGCAGCGGAAGTGGTGATCCATCACGTTGTGACCCAGTTCGCCACTGCTACTGCCCAAGCCCCCTTCCCAGACATCGGTAGCGGAGTTCATCAAAATCCAGGTAGTGTTGAACGTAGACGCATTGAGGAAGATGACATCAGCGGTGTACTCATGGACTTCATGGGTCTCAGCGTCAATCACCTCAACGCCCCGCGCCCGCTGGCGGTCTTTGTCATACAGCACCTGGCTGACAATCGAGAATGGCCGCAGGGTCAAGTTGCCAGTAGCCACTGCAGCCGGCAAAGTAGCTGATTGGGTACTGAAATAGGCGCCAAAAGGACAACCCAGCCAGCACTTATTGCGGTATTGGCAATTGACGCGATTTTGTTCCGGCTTTGGCTGGGTAATATTGGCGACTCGGCTGTGGATAAGATGGCGCTGCCCACCAAAGGCTTCTTTAATACGCTTGGCAGCATCTTTTTCCACACAGTTAAGCGGTATTGGCGGCAGAAACTCGCCATCGGGAAGAATATCTAGCCCTTCCTGAGTACCTGCAATACCGGCAAAGCGCTCCACATAGTCATACCACGGGGCGATATCTTCATAGCGAATCGGCCAATCAATGGCGATGCCTTCACGCTGGTTGGCCTCGAAGTCCATAGGGCTGAGCCGATAGCTTTGCCGCCCCCAAAGCAGTGAGCGCCCCCCTACGTGATAGCCGCGAAACCAGTCAAAGCGCTTCTCTTCCACGTAGGGATTGGCCTGTTCATCCACCCACATGCCCATGGTGGCTTCGTTAAGGGGGTAGTCGCGCCTGAGCACGGGGTGTTTAGCGATCATCTCCTGGGTCGGCTCATTGCGGTGGGGATAATCCCACGCCTCTTTATGGGCATTGTGGTAATCCTTCACGTGTTCAATGTTGCGCCCACGCTCAAGCAGTAAAACCTTCAAGCCTTTCTCTGTAAGTTCTTTAGCGGCCCAGCCGCCGCTAATGCCTGAGCCAACCACGATGGCATCGTAGTGATTATCTGGCATGGTCATCTTCCTTATTGTGTTGTTGTTCGCGTCGAATCACACATCGCAGCGCCGAATAGCCGCTTGTAGTGATTCTATTTTTGCCTGTTGGCTAGTACGGTCAGGGAGAAATTCTTGGGCGATATAGCCCTGAAAGCCGGTATCTCGAATAGCGCGGCAAATTGCGGGGTAGTTAAGTTCTTGGGTGTCGTCTATTTCATGGCGCCCGGGCACACCGGCAGTATGGTAATGGCCGAAAAAGCGATGGTTTTCACGGATAGTGCGAATGACATCGCCTTCACTAATCTGCATGTGATAGATGTCATAGAGCAGCTTGAAGTTGGGCGAATCGAGGCGACGGCAAAGCTCGATCCCCCATGCAGAGTTGTCGCAAAGGTAATCGGGGTGGTCGATTTTGCTGTTGAACAGCTCCATCTGTAGCACCACGCCTTTTGCCTCTGCCTGGGCAAGAATCTGCTTTAGTCCCATTTCGGCATTTAGCAAACCCTGTTCAGGGTTCATACCTCGGGCATTGCCGCTAAAACAGATGAGATTGGTGTAACCCGCTTGGCTGACCAGATCGATATGTTGAAGGTATCGCTCAATCAGCGCTGAGTGAAAGCGGGTATCGCCCCAGCCATCCTCAAGGCTCAACTCAGCGCCATTACACATGGAGGAGTCGAGTCCATACCGCTGAAGCACAGGCCACTCTTCTGGCCCCACCAAATCAATCGCCGTAATGCCCAGCTCGGTTGAAAGCTGGCAAAGCTCTTCCAGAGACAGAAAATCAAATGTCCAACGGGCGACCGAATGATGGATATTGCCTTTAAGTGCCTGCTGAGCAGGCGCATCGTCAGCTAGGGCTCGAGATCCAAGCTGAGGTAGCGCCGCCAGACCAATAGCACCGGTAACGCTATGGCGCAGCAGGCTACGCCGATCAAGAAGGTAGCGCTTCATAAAGCATCCTCGCGTTCGTCATCTAAATGAGATGGCCTAGGCGTGCATTACTCTTCTCGAAGCGCTGTCAGTTTTTCCTGCAAGAAGCTGTTGCCCTCGGTAATCACCGCTTCTGAGTCGAGTGGCATATCGTGTTCGATGATGTACCACTCAACATCAGCGGCCTCGATGGCGGGCAAGATGGCATCCCAATCCAGTACACCTTCCCCAAGTGTGGCGAAACCGCCCTCTTCTTCAGCAGTGCCTTCTGGAGCATTATCTTTGGCGTGTACAGCAAACAGTTGCCCATCGAAACGCGAGACATACTCAACCGGGTCAAACCCACCACGCGCTACCCAGGCGATATCCAATTCCGCCAGCAGATCAGATCCAGCCGCATCAAACAGATGCTCTAACGCGGTTTTACCGTCATACTCTTCCATCTCGAAATCATGGTTGTGGTACGCCAACCGGAAACCTTCGGCATCGAGCGTAGCGGCAATTTCACCTAACTCTTCACCCAGCGCCTGCCAGCCTTCGACATCGCTAGGCCGTGCGTCCTCGGCTAGATAAGGCACTGTTAAGGTGTCATTACCCACCGCCTGATTAAACGCCACCGTTTCATCTAAGCGATTGCGCAAATCGTCTAGCTGTACATGACTTGAGATCACCTCAAGCGCGTGCTCTTCTAACAAAGCGTTGAGTTCTTCGGCTGATACTTCCTGGGTTCCGACCGTCTCAATGGCAGAGATTCCCGCCCGATTTACGGCGGCTAACTGCTCCTCCAAATTGCCAAAATCACGCAGCGTATACATTTGAACAGCAATGGGTAATTCTGCTGTGCTGCTTTGTTGAGCTTGAGCAACGCCAGGCATACTCAGCACTGACAGCGTCACTGCGCTAGCAGCCAGCAGAGCCTGTGGGCTCAAACGTTTTGGGCGTAGCGGGGTATCCATATCCACCTCATTGTTGTTGGCTTGTTATGCGTTGTAAAAGTGCCGACGCCAAAAATGTAATCGGTTACATTTTTTTAGAGCATCACCGAAATATATGCAAGAAAAGGCTGATTTATTGATCTTCGATGAGTGGATGATAACGTTATTAAAACGTCAATTCAGGAGTAAATCATTGATTATAAAGTTTTAAATATTATTAAAAAGAAACTTTAAACTTTGGTATGACGTACTACAACAACACAGTGGAACCGTAGTGTTTTGCATTATTTTTGCAGTCACCCGAGCTGCTATAATGACCATCTTTTTTCATCTAGCCATGGATATCAACGTGCCACTACGCGACCTGTTGTTAGGCCTATTTGTCATCGCCATTTGGGCGCTGAATATCATTGTCATAAAGGTGGGCGTGGCGGAGCTACCGCCACTACTAATGACGACCCTGCGCTTTATGCTGGTCGCTGTTCTATTGGTGCCTTTCTACCCTGTCGCTCGAGCTCAGCTGCCTTTTTTGCTCTTGCTCTCCTTCACATTTGGCAGCCTACATTTTGCGCTGCTGTTTATCGGTTTAGGTCAAGCAGAAGCAGGCACTGGCGCACTGCTGGTGCAGATGGGCACGCCTTTTGCCACGCTACTGGCAGTGGTGTTTCTTAAAGAAAAACTGGGGGCAAAGCGCATCGCGGGGCTGCTGTTCTCTTTCGCTGGCGTTATTGTGCTCGCTGGAGGGCCAACGCTGCCCTCACCACTGCCGCTGACGATTCTTTTGTTAAGCGCCTTTGGCTGGGCAGTTTCCCAACTGTTGATTAAGCGTGGTCCGCCTATCGCTCCCTTAGCACTGGCGGGTTGGGTAGCGCTGTTTGCGATTCCTCAGGTCGCGTTAGGGTCTTGGCTATTTGAAACTGGCCAGTGGCAGGCCATTCAGCAAGCGAGTTGGCGCGGGTGGGGAGCGATGACTTACACCGCGGTAATGTCATCAATTGTTGCTTACGGCATTTGGTATGCCTTACTACGCCGCCATCCTGTGAATCGCGTGGTGCCAATGACCTTGCTGGTACCGGTACTTGCTGTTGGCTTGGGCGCGCTGTTGATGGGCGACAGCCTAGGTATTCATAAGCTGGTAGGCGGGGGGCTTGTGGTAGCCGGTATTGCCCTGATCGTGCTCAACGTTGGTAAGCGTCGCCCAGCAAAGCCACTGTAGTACGCCGGTATCGGCACTCTATGCATCAGGGCGGCAAAACCCTGCCAGAGCAGGGACTGATACGCAGTCGCCCACCTGGATACCGCGCTCAGCGAAGTAGCCTGCGTTAACCTCCAGCGCGGCATGGTAAGACGCACCGGCTGGGTAAGCGGGGCACTCTCGAGGGGTATCAGACGCACAGGGTTGCATGGTATTGATCGCCACAATGCGCCCTTCTCCGTTGATAAAAGCAATATCCAACGGGATTAACGTGCGGTACATCCAAAAGGCGTTGCCAGCGGGCTGTTCGCTCTCAAACCGAAATAACATGCCACGCGCTTCAGGCAGGTGCTCGCGCTCCATTAAGCCGCGCTGTCGCTGGGAGGCGGTCTCGGCCACTTCAACGTCTAATCGATGCGGGCCTTCCTGGCTGTGAATCGCCAGCGGCAATGTCGAGGCTTGGCGAGATTCATCAGCCCAAGCGCTCAACAGCGGCAACGGTAAACTCGCCGCTAGTGAAACTCCCAAAGACGTCTTCAGTAGCTGACGGCGAGTAACAGTCATGACAAGTTCCTTTTTTGATGAGAGGACATATTAGTAGAAGACTGGTTATTTGAAGACAGGTTATTTGAGGACATATGGCGTGACGACATAGCAACATGTTTTCCCGACATAATATGAATGCCTTCAGCAAGCAACGACACATGTACCTGCTCCCCCAGCGCTAGCTGGTTGCGTCTAGCAGCATGGGTGGCAATATCGAAACGTAGCATATCGCCATGCAAAACACGCAGCGAGATTGAGGTGATACCGCCAAGAACGACCATTTCATGCACGGTAGCGGCCACTGGGTTTTCACGCTCACCCTGTGAAGGTCGACCACGGCGATGCAGCACAATATCGGAAGGCGGTAAGTACCACGTCACTCTCTCACCCTGCGGCAGATCAGAGAGGCCTACGGCAACCTCTAAGTATCGATCCCCCCACTGCAGCCGTTTCTGGCCATTAACACTGGTCACTTCACCCTCGAAAATATTGTGGCGATCTAAAAGCCTTGCCACCAGCGGCGAGGCAGGCCGCCGAAATAGTGCTTCGGGGCTCCCCTGTTGAAGACTCACGCCGTTATGCAGCACGCAGATTTGATCTGCTAGCGCAGTGGCTTCTTCTAAATCGTGGGTAACCAAGATAATGGGAATCGATATTTGCTGACGCAACAGCGCCAGTTCTCGCTGCAGTCGGCGTCGGGTCACCTGATCAACAGCTGAGAAGGGTTCATCTAGCAATAATACCTGCGGTTCACGCGCTAAGGCGCGTGCCAGCGCCACGCGTTGGCGCTGGCCGCCAGAAAGTTCGCTGGGAAAGCGCTTTTCCAGCCCCTCCAAACGTACATTGGCAAGCCACTGCTTCGCACGAAGCGGACGTTCAGAGTGGGGAAGATGTCCCAGGGCAAGCTGGACATTCGCTAGCGCAGTAAGATGGGGAAACAGCGCATAATCTTGAAACACTATGCCGATTTTTCGCTGCTGGGGGGTAAGCGAGTAGCGCCGTTCAGTTGCTAACCAAGTGCTGCCCAAACATGCCACATGGCCCTGCTCTGGTTGATACAGGCCAGCGATAGTACGCAGTAACGTGGTTTTGCCACTACCGGACGGGCCCACCAGCGCTAGGAGTTCGCCCGCTGGGCAGCTAAATGCCGCGTCCAGTGGTATCGGACTACGCTGCTTGGCCATTACCTCCAGTCCGCTACCAGTGATCACTTTAGCCACGCACCCACCTGCGCCTGCCTGCAAGCCCGTAGACCAGACCTAGGGTTGTTAACGACACCAATAGCAGCAGCGCTGACATACGTGCGGCCCCCTGTTCATCGAACGCCTGTACCCGATCATAAATAGCAATCGCTAGCGTGCGAGTTTCCCCATCAATGGCACCACCGACCATTAAAATCACCCCAAACTCTCCCAATGTATGGGCAAATGTTAATGCGATAGCGGAAAGAATGCCTGGCCATACCAGCGGTAGTTCAATGCGCAAAAAAGTTTGCCAAGGGCTCAGCCCGCTGCACCAGGCAGCTTCACGCAGATTAGTTGGCACATTCTCAAACGCCCGCTGAATAGGCTGAATCGCAAAAGGTAAATTAGCAATTAATGAGGCTAGCAAGATACCGCTAAAAGTGAAGTTGAGCCCACTTCCTGTTAACGAAGCCCAAACACTTCCTAGAGGAGCGTCGCGGCCAAATTGCTGTAGCAAATAAAAGCCGAGCACGGTGGGTGGCAACACTAACGGCAACGCCACTAGCGCTTCGCAAAGCCCTTTGCCGCGAAAATGTGCGGTAGCCAACGCACGGCCTAGCCACACTCCAACGGGCAGCAAAAAGAGGCAGGTCAAGCCTGCTAAGCGCAGCGATACCGAGAGCGCTGTCCAGTCCATCAATCTGTATTAAAACCGTAGTGTTGGAAAATAGCCTGCGCGTCTGCTTGCTGAAGCCATGCATAAAAAGCCTGTGCCACCTCTCCTGCCTGAGGCGTAAGTACCATACGTTGGCGCAACGGCGTGTGCCACGCTTCGGGAATCAACACAAACTCACTTCGCTCGCTGAGTGTTGAAGCCAGCACCAAAGAGTACGCCACTAACCCACCGCGGGCATCATCCGACAGGGCAAACTGCAGCGTTTGCGACACATTTTCACCTTGAATACGCAATGGCTCGGTAGTTTCCCACAGCCCAGCCTTTTGCAATACCTCTTGGGCAGCAACTCCGTAAGGCGCATGTTCAGGGCTGGCAATCGCGATACGCTGACGCTGCCCCTCCTCAAGTGCGGCAATCGCCTCATGAACACCAGCAAGCGGCGTGTGTGCATCGGGGGGTGGGTACTTTCCTTTAGGCTGCGCCCACGCCAGCCGACCACGGGCGTAAATAACGCCCTCGTTATCGACGTGGCCTTCTTGATAAAGCGCTTGTACAAAGGCTTCGTTCGCCGAGAGAAACAGCTCAAAGGGGGCCCCTTGAGCAATTTGGCGGCGAAAATTTCCGGAGGAACCAAAATTGAGGCGCAGAGCATGACCCGTTTGCTGAGTAAAGCGTTCCGCAGCCTCTTCCAACGCAAACTGCAGATTAGAAGCAGCCGCAATGATAGGTGCGCCTGCAAACACAGGCGCAGTAACAAACAGTAAACACGTTAATAGCAGGATTCGCATCAATCAGCGCTGCGCTTGCTCAATATGCTGTTCGGTAATTGCCATGATCTTCATGGTATTAGTGCCGCCATGAGCGTTCATATGATCACCTCGAGTCAGTATCACGTGATCGCCAAGCTTAACAACACCCTGCTTAACCAACAGCGTCAGTGCTTCGTCATTCAACTCTGTGGCGCTCATTGCTGAGGTATCAAACGGCAGTGATACAACACCACGATAAAGCGCCATACGACGTTGAGCAATAGGGGTGTGAGCAAGCCCTACAATAGGCAAGCCTGAACGAATACGCGAGGCAATTAGCGGCGTATAACCCGAGGAGGTCATACAGGCAATCGCTGTAACGCCTTTCATATGATTGGCAGCATACATTGCCGAAAGTGCAATGGTTTCGTCTGGCCGTGAGAAGCCTTCATGAATACGATGTCCTGACTCTTGGGCAGTTTTCTCACGCTCGGCGCCTAAGCAGACTCGTGCCATCGCCTCAACGGTTTCCAGTGGGTAATCGCCTGCAGCCGTTTCGGCGGAAAGCATTACTGCATCACTGCCATCCAGTACTGCGTTGGCAACGTCGAATACCTCTGCGCGGGTAGGCAGCGGCGCAGAAATCATGCTTTCCATCATTTGCGTGGCAGTAATCACAGCGCGGTTAAGCGAACGCGCGCGCTTGATCATGCGCTTCTGCACACCGACCAACTTGGCATCGCCAATCTCGACCCCTAAATCACCACGCGCCACCATGACCGCTTCTGATGCTTCAATAATGCCGTCAAGGGTTGCCTCATCCGCTACGGCTTCAGCACGTTCCACCTTGGCAACTAAGCCTATATCTTTACCTGCCTCACCGAGTAGACGGCGCGCCTCTAACATATCTTCCGCATGACGAGGGAATGAGATAGCAAGGTAGTCGACACCAATCTCAACAGCGGTTTTTAGGTCAACTTTATCTTTCTCGGTCAACGCGGGAGCAGAAAGCCCACCGCCCTGCTTGTTAATACCCTTATGGTTGGAGAGCTTACCGCCCACAACCACGTCAGTGTGTACCTGTTGGCCATCTACCCGTGTGACATCCAGTACCACACGACCATCATCTAGCAGTAGGCGGTCACCAGCCGTCACATCTTGCGCCAAGGTTTTGTAGTCGCAGCCCACTTGGTGCACATCGCCCGCATCACCATCAAGCGCCATATCGAGAATAAACGGCTGGCCCTCTTGAAGAACCACAGCGCCCTCTTTGAAGCGCGCGATGCGAATTTTAGGGCCTTGAAGGTCACCCAGCGCCGCGACACTTCGGCCCAGCTGAGCGGCAATTTCGCGCACGCGCATTAAGCGTCGACGATGATCATCCGCGGTGCCATGCGAGAAATTTAAACGCACCACATCAACACCCGCCGCTAACATGGCTTCTAAGACACCTTCCCGGTCGCTGGCGGGGCCCAGGGTGGCGACAATTTTAGTACGACGGATCGAAGAGAAGTGCAGTGCGTTCATAATTTTCCTAATTATTAATAGAATGAGAATAAAAACTTAATAAGCGTTCATCAGCGTGGGGACGACTACCTCTGGCGCGTCACCATTTTACAGGGCAACTACTGTGTCAACGCCTGCTGGATGAACAGCTCGCAATGCTGTCGTGCAGGACGGTTTTGCAGCCCCGCCCAGTAATGTTCGAATTCAGGACGGCGTGGAAGAGTTCCAAACTGCATTCCCCATCCAATGTGGGAACCGACATAAACATCGGCGGCGCTAAAAGCATCACCAGCGATGTAGCGGCGTCCATTGACGGCCGCAGCCAGAGCCTCAATCACCGTCGCAAAGTCGCCAGAACCTAGCCGCATCCGCTGCTCTGCATTAGGTTGGAAGCCCAAGCTATTAAGCGAGGCAGCGGCTTCTAGCGGCCCAGCAGCGAAGAATAACCAGCGATAATAGTCACCTCTTGCTGAAAGCGGCGGTGCCAAACCCGCCTCGGGGAAGGCATCGGCAAGATAAGCACAGATAGCGGCAGCCTCCGTGACCACTCGCTCACCGTGGCGAATAGCTGGTACCTTGCCCATCGGGTTGATGGCTAAATAGTCTGGCGAATGCATTGTGGAGCCGTACTCCAGGACCACTAAGCGATAAGGCACACCAAGCTCTTCAAGCATCCAGTGCACAATGCCTCCCCGCGAAAGGGGATGCGTATAGAAAACCAGTTCGTCAGACCGTTCGGCGGCTGGCTCGCAAAGCGTTGGGGGAGGTAATTGAGCGCTAGACGGGAGCACATAGCCTTGGCCTGGTTCACTAACAATCTCGACCCCAACGGCTCTAAGCACAGCAATATCTTTGTAGAGAACACTCAGCGGTATACCTAGCGCTTCAGCCAGATCCGCACCGCTGACTGGATCGTCGTAGTGACGCAGCATTTTGAGTAGTTTTGGCAAACGGTGGGCTTGTGACATGCTGGTCTCCTACGCGCAATGTGCGCTCTATTTTTCTCGTTCAGTCAAAAGCTAACCTGAGCAAGATGACAACCGTAGGCTGTTAGCGCAAGTTATTCGCCTAGAGTAACGGTAATATCAAGCGAATACTCATCGCAGTTATTGCCATCACCTCCCCTATCTACCACTAAAAACTCGCCCTCACGCTCAAGCACCGACTGAATAGCATGCCAAGTGCCTGCCCGATAATTGACGCCCTGACGGCCATCAGTAACGAACGCGCGTACATCTGCAGCGTTAATGGTGTCACCAGGAGGGGCTACCACCACAATAAAGCGCTCTTGATGCAGAGGCATAAAGGCTTGGCTACCCTGAGGGTGGCGCTCTAAAAAGGTTAATTCCAACGGTAACGTAATCGGCTGGCTGACAAAGATATTAATCAGCGCATGGGCGTTGTCGCCTAATGTCTCAACGCTCGCCAGATCATGATGGCGCTGGGTACGACCAGCATTAATGGGAAACGACGCCGACGTGCGGGCATCGATCACATCGCCGAAAGGCGCAAACGCCTCGGCTGTTAGCGGTTCGGCTATCAATTTAATCATTATAAAATCCTAAAATAGGCTGCTTCTCCGGATAACAACACAGCGAAGCAGCCAACGCCGGAACTTATATACCAGAACTTATATACCAGAACTTAACCGCCTGAGCTCAATGCTAGAGCTTGAGTGCGGCGTGGCGGTTGACGTCTTTGTACAGTAAGTAGCGGAATGGCCCTGGGCCGCCGGCGTAACACGCTTGAGGGCAGAATGCGCGAAGCCACATAAAGTCGCCAGCCTCTACCTCAACCCACTGCTGGTTAAGGTGATACACCGCCTTCCCTTCCAACACATAAAGCCCATGCTCCATCACGTGAGTTTCATCAAAAGGAATCACGCCACCTGGCTGAAAAGTCACGATATTGACGTGCATGTCATGGCGCACATCAGCAGGATCAACAAAGCGCGTGGTTGCCCAGCGACCTTCGGTTCCCGGCATTTCGAGGGGAGCAATGTCTTGCTCATTGGTGACAAAAGCCTTCGGTACGTCTAGCCCCTCCACAAACTGATACGCTTTACGCACCCAGTGAAAACGTACGGGCGCAGATGACTCATTGCGCACTTGCCAGTGGCTACCTGGGGGAAGAAACGCATAGCCACCGGGGCGCATGGTGTGACGCTCACCCGCCAGAGTAAGCGTTAACTCACCTTCCACAATGAACAGTACGCCTTCGGCCTGGGGGTCTAGCTCCGGCTTTTCACTGCCGCCCTCAGGCTGTACTTCCATAATGTATTGAGAGAACGTTTCAGCAAAGCCTGAAAGCGGACGCGCCAGCACCCATAAGCGTGTGCCTTCCCAGAAAGGCAAGTTGCTGGTGACGATATCGCGCATCACGCCTTTGGGAATCAACGCATACGCTTCTGTGAACACGGCACGGTCAGCGGTTAGCTGTGTTTGTGGCGGATGCCCCCCCGTAGGGGCGTAGTAGTTAGCTGGCATTTTGGAACCTATATGACTTAGTGAAGACACAATACTCTCACATTGTATACAAGATTAACGAGCCACAATAAAGCGATTTAACGAAATACTTGTGAAACAATTCTCCCAAGAGTAAATTATTTAGCAACTTTCGTTTCATAACTCTAAAACTATACGGATATGCCCATATACAGCAACTTTGGTCGACCTGCTCGTTGCTCCCACGGACCATGTCGTTGCTCCAGGTAAGTATTAATAACAATAGCCGTCATCTATGGCGGTCTTATAACGCGAGGCATAACATGTCCCAACGCCCCCCTCTTCGTCTTCCTCTGATAGCCCTGCGGCTAAAAAAAGCTGGTGTCGGATCCCTGATATTTACGTGGTTCTGTTCATCTTTATCGGCTTAGCAGCAATAGCGACGCATTTCGTGCCTGCCGGGCAGTTCGAGCGTGTTCCTGGACCGAACGGACGTATCACTATTGACCCGACCTCTTATGAACAGATCGCCTCCTCACCGATTGGAATCATCGACTTTATGCTGGCGATTCCGAATGGCTTGATGAGTGCCGGTGAAGTCGTCTTTTTCACCTTCATGATTGGCGGTATGTTCATGGTGCTAAGGCACACCGGTATTATTGAAATAGGCGTTGATAAGCTGACGCGTCGCTTTGCACGACAGAGCTTACTCACTATCCCCGTATTAATGACGGTATTTGCACTGATCGCGACGGTTATCGGTACCCAGGAGTTGGCGCTGGTCTATGTGCCGGTTATCTTGCCGCTAATGATTGCCTTACGTTTCGATTCAGTCACTGCAGCGGCAGTGGCACTTTGTGCCACCACCGTCGGTTTCACGACAGGGGTACTCAACCCAATCAACACTGGCCTCGGGCAGCAACTCTCAGATCTTCCTCTCTACTCCGGCTATGGCTTGCGCGTCATGGCGTTTGTGGTGATGTTAGCCGCGGCCATTTTCTTCGTTATGCGTTATGCCCGTATGGTGCACCAGACTCCTTCGCTTAGCCTGCTGAGCAGTGACACTAGCGAATCCGAAAAACGTACGCTTTACCAGCATGCTGACAATAGCCCTGCCTTAATCGCCACCGCTCGCCAGAAACTGGCTGCCGTTGCCACCTTCGCCTTCTTCGCGGTACTCGTCTATGGCGTGCTGCAGCAAGGCTGGTTCATGATGGAGATGGCAGGCCTATTTATCATCATGGGGATTGTAGTGGGCCTAATCGCAGGCCTCGATACCGACGAAATATGCGCTGGCTTCAACCAGGGCTTCCGCGATGTACTAGTTGGGGCCATGATCGCCGGCGTCGCGCGGGGTGTTGCGGTGATGCTGGAAGATGGCCAAATCATGGACACGCTGGTGTTTGGGCTTGGCAACCTCGTCGGAGGCCTGCCCACCCTGCTCTCAGCGATTGGCATGTTCTTCGCCCAGCTAGGCTTCAATTTCATTGTCCCCTCCGGCAGCGGTCAAGCGCTGGTCACCATGCCGCTGATGGCACCGCTCTCCGATATCATCGGCGTTACCCGCCAAACGGCGGTGCTGGCCTTCCAACTGGGTGACGGTATCGGTAATATCTTTTACCCGACCTCGGGCTACTTTATGGCGACCCTGGCGCTGGCGGGTGTGCCGTGGCAAAAGTGGGTCAAATTCTTCTTCCCACTTTTTTGCGTCTGGATAGTCATTGCCCTGAGCTTTCTTATTTTCGCTCAGGCAACACAGTGGACAGGTTAGCGCACGGCAGAGATGGGTTTGACGGCAGAGATGGGTTTGTAAGTGAGTATTTTGATCGGGCTCGCGCACGAGGCTATTTTTAACGCCGTATTGTCGAGCGCAGACAGTTTCCGTGCAAAGCCTACTGGGCGCCCCAGTCCACGCTGGTGGGCGCTTCCAACTCACTAAGCTCAGCGTAAACATCGCTGATCGCGCTGATGCGCTCTCGCCCTTCTGCAAGGCGACGGTGCAACACGCCGTTGGCAATCAGGCAGATCAGGCTATTGGCAGCGGCGTAGCTATCGAAGGCGGAGAGACTTTCCAGCGGAGCTTCAAAAAACCACGTTACCTGTGAGGCAAAATTGATCGCGGTGGGGTCAGCCAGTAAGGCCACCTTGGCAGGTGTTCGCTCAATTGCATCAATTAGCGAAGCAAATGCCGCTGGGCGGCGGCGAAAACCAAACAACACCACCACGTCTTGCTCGGTGAGATCAACAATCTCTTCCGCTAACGACTGATTTGGGTGAGGAACCACCCGCACCTGGGTACGCGCCTGAATCAACTGCTGGCGGAAATGCAGCGCTAGCGGGTAGCTGTTACGAAAGCCGATCACGACCACATGACGCGCGCTATCCAACCGCTCTACCAGTGCCGCAAATTGATCCGCCACAATGCCGTTTAAGCAGCGCTGTAGATTATCCTGCTCCCGCTGCAAATGGCGCTGAAACGGCGCCCCGGCCTCTTCCTGCATGGCGTTGGGGTCGATCACCAAAGGCACGCCCAAGTTACGTAGCTGGCGGGCGTGGTCTTTAACGGTGCGGTAGCTTTCAAACCCCAGCCGCTTGAATAGGCGGCTAACCGTCGATTTGGATACCCCAGTCAAACGCGCCAAATCAGCGGCGCTATACACCGCCAGATCATCAAAGTGATCGAGGATAAAGCTCGCCACCCGCTGCTCCTGGGCAGTTAGCGCGTCAAACTGGGCGGTAATCCGCTGTCCGATATGCGGCGTCATAGCATCCTATTAAGCTGCTTAATTAACGAGTTGCAGGGTGATGTTCCGCCCAGTGACGAGCGATATCAACCCGCCGGGCCACCCAAACACGGTCGTGGCTTTCGATGTAATCCAAGAAGCGCTGTAGGGCGCGGAAACGTCCAGGGCGACCCAATAAGCGGCAGTGCATGCCCACCGAAAGCATTTTGGGCGCCTCCTCCCCTTCTGCGTAAAGTACATCAAAGGCATCGCGCAGGTAGGTAAAGAAGTGATCCGCAGTGTTGAAACCTTGCGGCGCGGCAAAGCGCATATCATTGCTGTCCAGCGTGTAGGGCACAATCAGGTGGTTGTGGTCACTTCCCTGACTATCGGTCACCTGCGTCCAGAAAGGCAAGTCGTCGCCGTAGTAGTCGCTATCATAAAGGAAACCGCCTTCATCTAGCACTAAGCGCCGGGTGTTGGGGCTATCGCGCCCGGTGTACCAGCCTTGTGGCTTCTCACCGTAAAGACGCTGGAAAATCTCCATGGCTTTCTGCAAGTGCTCTCGCTCAACGTGCTCGGGCACTTCCTGATAGTGAATCCAGCGGTAGCCGTGACAGGCAATCTCGTGACCTAACTCTTTAAATGCCTGGGCGACATCAGGGTTACGCTCCAGCGCCATGGCAACGCCAAACACCGTAAGAGGCAAATCACGCTTTTCAAATTCACGCAGAATGCGCCACACCCCGGCGCGGGAGCCGTACTCGTAGATAGACTCCATGCTCAAGTGGCGATCCGGGTAAGCCGGTGCGCCGATGATTTCCGACAGGAACTGCTCTGACCCTGCGTCGCCGTGAAGGACGCAGTTCTCCCCGCCCTCTTCATAATTAAGCACAAACTGAACAGCAATTTTCGCCTTGCCTGGCCAATTAGCATGAGGGGGGGTGCGACCATATCCCACCAGGTCGCGAGAGTAAGCATTCGATGGTCGATTAGATGAATGAGGCATTCAACGGCTCCTTTTATACGATTGTAGATAGCTGGTTGCAGAGCATTTTATTGAAATTAAAGATCTACAATACAGAAAATAATTGTATACAAAATAGCGACTTTATAGAACAACCGCAATCCAACAGCCGCTTAATTAGCTGAGATGGCTAGCATTTTAAAGTAGCCAAGTCGCTAACCTGTTGAAACTTGAACATTTGGTCAAGCGACGCCGGTACTTTAAGCGCATAAAAAGGCTTGCGATCCACGCAAAACCGCCCTATTTTCGTATACAAGATGCTCAATTTTGTCTACCAGCGAGCGATTCAACATGCATATACGCATTATCAATCCAAACACAACAGCCTCAATGACGGCTGCCATTCATCAAGCCGCCCAGCGGCAGGCAGCGGCATCGACAACGGTTACCGCCACCCAGCCTGATGCGGGACCGGTGTCCATCGAGAGTCATTTTGACGAGGCCATTAGCGCGGTAGGCGTTGCCGAAGAAGTTCTTAAAGGAGAGCGTGAAGGCGGCATCGATGCTTACGTGGTGGCCTGCTTTGGCGATCCTGGTTTACTCGCAGCCCGTGAGTTAACCCGCGCGCCCGTCATCGGCATTGCGGAAGCCGCCTTTCATTTAGCCACGCTGGTCAGCACCCGCTTCTCGATTGTGACGACGTTAGGGCGTACCGGCATTATTGCAGAACACTTGCTTGAGCAGTATGGGTTCCGCCACCACTGTCGCCGCATACGCGCTGCAGAAATTCCGGTTCTCGATCTTGAACATCACCCTGATGCCGCCTTTACCCGCATTGTCGAAGAGTGCTGCCGCGCCCGCGATGAAGACGGCATTGGTGCCATCGTTTTAGGGTGCGGTGGGATGGCGAACTTAACTGAAGAAATCACCCGCGAGGTTGGCTTACCGGTGATAGAGGGCGTTAGCGCCGCATTAAAGCTTGCCGAGTCGTTGGTTAGCCTAGGTCTCCACACCAGCAAACATGGCGACTTGGACTACCCGCGCCCGAAAGCATTTACCGGCAAGTTCTCTGCACTCTCCGACCTTCACCTCCCCTCACCAAGGTAAATATCACTAAAAAATACGTTAGTAGCCATGACTTAAAAGATTGGCCTTAAAAGCAAGTCCTAAAAACAGGTCTTAAAAACAATAACTTCAAAAATAACTGTACTCCCGTTAGCACGCCATGCCGCAAGCATCGCTTGGGCGCGTAATGCGCTCAAGCTGCCAATAACACCGACAATCTTGCGAGGACGGAAACATGAGCAACTCCAACCCTGCTCTTACGTCAGAAGAACCACCCGTTGCGAACACCGCAATAGCTGACAAAGCCATCGGCGCAGAAAGCCTAGCACCGCAAAGCACGCGAATCATGGGGCGAACGTCCTACTTTTTAGCCTGGTTTGGTGGATGCGTCTCAATTGGTACCTTTGCCATGGGCTCAAGCGTGGTGGGCACCTTAAACCTACTACAGGCAACACTCGCTATAGCGATTGGCTGCTTTGTAATCGGTATTGCGCTGGCAGTTAATGGCGCAGCTGGCTACAAATATGGCATTCCCTTTATGGTGCAAGCGCGTAGCGCCTTTGGCTTTAGTGGCACCCGAATTCCTGGCTTGGTAAGGGCTGTGCCAGCAGTGGTGTGGTACGGCTTTCAAAGCTGGATTGGCGCAGGCGCGCTCAATATGGTGTCTGCCACACTGTTCGGTTTCGATAATCTGATTTTCTACTTTATTACCTTCCAATTTTTGCAGATTGGTTTGTCAGTGCTGGGCTTTCAGGGGATTAAATGGCTTGAGAATATCGGCAGCGTCTTTATTTTGCTTTCGCTGATGTATATGTTCTACGCCACGGTGCAACGCTACGGCGATGAGCTGTCGGCCAGCATTTTGACCATGGAAGGCTCTTGGGGCTTGCCGTTCTGGAGCGCTACCATGCTGTTTCTGGGCATTTATAGCACCATGATGCTGAATGTTAGCGACTATTCACGAGAGCACAAGAAAGGCACCCGCCAGAGCTTATTAACGACGATCTATGCCATGTCGATTCTGCCCTGCACGCTGTTTATGGGCTTGATTGGCTACATGGTGTCAGAGGCGACAGGCACAGCAGACCCCATTCAGGTATTTGCTAACGCTGTAGACAACACGCCACTGCTAATGACCACGCTGCTATTCATCGCCTTTGCACAGGTAACCACGAACGTACTGAATAATGTGGTGCCACCCACCTACGTATTAATGGACGTATTCAAACTTAAGTTTCCGGTCGCCACCGTTATTGTAGGCCTACTGGCATTTGCCACCTTTCCATGGAAACTTGTTCAGCCTGAGTCGGCGGCTGGTCTGCAGCTATTCGTACAAACGTACTCAGCGTTTCTTGGGCCTATCTTTGCCATTCTCGTCGTCGATTACTACATCATCCGCCGTCGCACACTGGACATTAGTAAACTATACGACCCTTCTGGCCCCTATCAAGGCGTCAACAAAGCCGCCTTAATTGCTACGGTAGTCGGCATTGTGGCCGCGCTGACATTCTCTTCGATCTCATGGTACGCCAGCCTTATTCCTGCCGGGTTGACCTATTACCTACTGATGAAGCATTGGTCTGTCTGCCAACGTTTTACCCAGTAACCATGATGCGTATTTGCCTGCTCACGGTGCGTGGCAGGCAATCGTTTCCGACAAGAGAGCGTTAACCATGAATAAGCAGCCGTCCAATAGTGATCTCGATATAAAGCAAATTGATCCCACTCTTTACAATGAAGACCTTGCGCCCTTAAAGCCCCAAGACCGTAACTGGGGCGCGTTTGAAATCTTCAACGTGTGGTCGAATGATATTCAAAGCCTGTTTGGCTACACCCTGGCGGCATCGCTGTTTCTGTCCTACGGCCTGAATGGCTGGGCAGTGATGGCAGCCATCATTCTTGCCGGTGTCATTGTCATGTTCCTGGTCAACCTAACCGGCAAACCAAGCGTCAAATACGGCATCCCTTTTCCTGTTATGGTTCGCGCCAGCATGGGAGTACGGGGGGCTAACCTGCCAGCGTTGTTACGCGCAATCGTTGGTATTTTTTGGTACGGCGTACAGACTTACTTTGCCTCAACGGCTGTGGCGCTGCTCATCACAGCCCTGTTTGGGGCCGGCAATGGCAGCACTTTTCTGGGTCTTTCAGGGGTCGCTTGGCTGTCTTTCGTGATTGTCTGGTTATTTCAAATCGCCATTTTCTGGCAGGGCATTGAGCGCATCAAACACTTTCTAAACTGGGCAGGGCCGCTGGTTTATGTGGTGATGGTCGTACTGATGATCATTGTATGGTTCCAGGCCGGAAGTGAACTGCTACCCGCAGTGAGCACTATTTTTAGCGGTAGCGGCGAGCAAAGTGGCAGTAGTCTTGGGGCGTTTCTAGCAATTGTTGGCACCATGGTGGCCTACTTTGCAGCGGTAGTGATTAACTTTGGCGATTTCACGCGTTTTGTCAAAACCGAGCGCCAAATGAAACTTGGCAACTTGCTGGGCTTGCCACTAAACGTCGCCTTTTTCTCGTTTATTGCGTTAATCATTACGGCTGGCACATTGGTACTGTTTGGGGATGCACTGACCAATCCCGCCGATATTGTTGAGCGTGTTGATTCACTACCATTGACCATTGTGGCTGCCCTCACCTTCTTCGCGGCCACCGTAGGCATCAACTTGGTCGCTAATTTTATTCCACCGGCTTACGACTTGGCCAACCTGTTTCCCAGCAAAATCAGTTTTAAAATGGGTGGCCTGATTACCGCAGTGATTGCCTTCTTTGTCGGTGCGCTATGGATTTCAGTGATCAGCCAAATCGGCGTACCCGGCTTCGTTAACGCCTTAGGTGCCATAGTAGCGCCGTTTTACGGCATCATTGTGGTGGATTACTACCTGATCAAACGCCAACACCTCAATATGCAAGAGCTATTCTCCTCAGCGCCCAGCAGCGCCTACTACTACGTTAATGGCTGGAATAGCCGCGCCTTGATTGCTTTCGGCGGTGCAGCGTTATTCTCGCTCTCTACGGTCATCGTGCCCGCGTTCGAAAGCCTTGGCGGCTATGGTTGGCTGATTGGCGCAGGATTAGGTGGGCTGTTCTATTACGGTTTAATGCGCCAGTTTAAGGCCGTCCCAGCACCTGCGGTGTAAGCACTCACACAGCATTAAACTTCCTACCTCCACAAAAAAGCCCAGGCCTTTAGGCCTGGGCTTTTTCAATGCTTATATTTCACTACTTAACCTGCTTAACCACCAAAAATCTGCTGCAGGTCTGGCACATTCTCTTCTTCTTCAACCATCGAAAGTGAGGCTTCAATCGCTTTGAGATGGCGGCTCATAAACGCTTTCGCACGCTCGCCATTGCCCGCTTCCAGATAGCCGATCAAATCATCGTGATCGTGGGATTCGCAGCCTAAGTGGCCACGATGACCGTAAACCGCCAGAATCAACGACGAGCGTGAGCACAGACGCTCAACAAATTCCGCAAGCGTTGCGTTACCCGAAAGCTGGGCAAGGCGCACGTGAAAATCAGCAGACAGGCGGATAGCGATGCTCTGTTGGCCATTACGCAGCGCTTGACGCTCTTGACGAGCCATTTCCCGTAGTTCAGCGGCTTCTTTCTCTCCAATCCGCTTTGCTACATCAGGCATTAGCCCACACTCAATCATCTGGCGTGCGTCGAACACATCCTTGGCCTCTTCAGCGGTAGGCCGTGTTACGCTGGCTCCCCGACGTGGCGTGAGCGTCACCAACTGTTCTAATGCTAAGCGCTGCAAGATTTTACGAATACCGGTACGGCTGATACCAAAGACGTCTGACAAAGCGTCTTCGCGCAGCCGAGCACCCGGTTTTAGCCGCTGCTCTACAATGGCGTCGCTAACCGCGCGATAGATTGACTCGTGACGCTCCTCGCCTTCTTTTTCTACGGGTCTTTGCTTTAACGCCGCCTGCGCATCACTCATAGGGTCTCCTTTAATCACTCCTCCCACGCGGCAATAATATCGCGCTCTTCATCACTCATGTTGGTGATGTTGCCAAGTGGCATATATCGACTCGCGACAACTTGCTTAATTTGCGCTTGATGTCCTAGGATTTCATCCCAAGTATCAAACGCGTAGCCTGCAGGCGGCGCTGAAAAACCGGCATGCTCAGGGTTGCGAGCATGGCACTGACTACAATGCTGATCAATTAAACCTGAAATTTGGGCTTGGCTGGGCGCACCTGACGCGCTCGCATTACTAGCACTAGGGCTCGGTGCGGCTACCCAAAACGCTAATAGAATAAGCCCTATCCCTACGGCAGGATAGGCTGGCTGCGTTTTTCCTGCGTGCATTAATACAAAGAATTGCCTAATAAGGGCACCGGCAAAAATAAACAGTACCATGACCACCCAGGAAAGCTCATGGGAGTAGATGAAAGAGTAGTGATTACTCACCATCAACAGTACTACCGGCAACGTAAAGTAGGTGTTATGTACCGAACGCTGCTTGCCCCGTTTACCATCCAATGGATTAGGCGCTTCGCCTGCCTTCATGGCTTTCACCATGCGGCGCTGGCCGGGAATAATCCAAAAGAACACGTTGGCTGACATGGCGGTGGCCATCACAGCCCCGGTTAATAGGAAGGCAGCACGCCCTGTGAACATCTGGGTGCTTAAATAAGCGACCACTATCATCATCACCGCAACGGCAACGCTGAGAAGACCGTCATGGTCCATGTTAGGGCTTATGCGTTTACAGAGTTCGTTATAAACCACCCAACCGCCGAGCAAGAAGGCCAACGCCAGTAGATTGGCCTGCCAGCCTGTCATACTCGCCGCCCACGCCCAGTTGCTGTTGGGGTTAACTAGATAGAAGCCCGGGTTTGCCATATAGAGAATAACGAACAAGGCAAAACCCGATAGCCACGTCGTATAGGCTTTCCAGAACGACCAATGAAGATCATTCGGCAGCTTGGCAGGCGCAGTAGCATACTTTTGATTATGGTAGAAACCACCGCCATGCACGGCCCACATCTCTCCAAATACGCCTTTTTCACGATCTTCGGCTGCTTTCGGCGTTCTTAAGCCATTATCCAGCATGACAAAATAGATCGACTCACCGATCCAGGCGATGGCGGCTATAACGTGCAACCAACGTAATAATAAATTAGCAAAATCAATAATATATGCTTGCATAAACAAGTCCTAGCAGGTTTACCTGGTAACTCAGCGAGCGAACGTCAGGCTAGGCAAAAATCGGCGAAAAGATAGCCAAGCTCTAGCTACCGCGGTAGGTAGAGTAACTATAAGGGGATAGCAGTAACGGCACATGGTAGTGCTGGCTGGCATCTGCAACGCCAAAACGTAAAGGAATCACGTCCAAAAAGCGCGGCTCTTGAGAAGCGATGCCTTGGGCGCGCAAGTAGTCACCCGCGTGGAAAACCAGCTCGTACTCGCCTACTGTGAGGGCATCACCCTCCAAGATAGGCGCATCACAACGACCGTCGCTGTTGGTAATCACACTGCCCAAGTGTTCGCGCGTGGTCCCTGCTAGGCGGAACACGTCAATGGTAATCCCCTGGCCGGGCTGTCCTTTAGCGGTATCGAGTACGTGAGTCGTTAACCGTCCCATAGCAACTCCTTAATAATCACAGTTGTTGTTGACTGTTGTTGATAATAGTTGTTGGTAACTGCTGTTGATAGCAGTTGACCGACTTAACCTATCGGTCAAAGAGTACCGTTGATACCATTTATTGTATACAGTATTCCCATGATTAAACATACTGGAGAAATTTAGTGGCTACCTCAACATCACTTACCCTTTCGCCCGCTCCTAGTACATGCAGCTTAGAAAGCTTTACCCAACATTACGGCGATGTATATGAGCACTCTCCCTGGGTGGCGGAAGCAGCCTGGAAGGAAGGGTTAAGCAATGCGCATGACGCACCTGACGCGCTAGCTGACCTGATGGGACTTATGCTGCAGCGAGCAACACCTGAACAGCAAATCGCTGTTATTCAGGCCCACCCTGACTTAGCAGGCAAAGCGGCGATGTCGGGTGAGCTGACCCAAGACTCTACACGCGAGCAAGCAGGCGCTGGGCTAGATCAATGTACGCCTGAAGAGTTTGCCCGCTTCGAACAACTTAACGCTGCTTACAAAGAAAAATTTGGCTTCCCTTTCGTCATTGCGGTGAAGGGGCTTGATCGCCACGCCATTTTGGCGGCGTTTGAAGCACGCTTACACAATGGTTTAGCTGAAGAGCGTGAAACAGCAATTAAAGAGATTATTCGTATCGCCCGCTTCAGACTGAACGTACGGGCTGAACAGCCGTTGTAACGGACATATCACCACGCAAAGCCCACCGCATGCAGCCACTCCTTTTTGCTTGCAGAAATAACGTCTTACAACGCATTAAAATGCATATATACAAAAAATGCCGCACCTGACGGTGCGGCATTTCATCGATCAATTAATAGCATTTGATCGTTTACTATCAATCATTTACCTAATGAAAAATAGGTTACTGCTTAGCGGTTTCCACTGCTTTCTTAGTGGTCTCTTCCGCCATTTTCTGGCTCTCTTGCATAAAGTTTTGGCTAATGGAGGTGACTTTTTCAGAGTCTCCTTTCATACGTTCCATTAGGTCAGAGGCTGTTTTTTGCTGGCTTTCCATGGCTTTTTTAAAGCTGTCGGCATCTTTAACGTCTAACCATGTGCGTGCCTGAGCAACCGTCATATCAGAGTATGCACGTGCTGCATCCATTTGCGCGCTGACAACTTGCTGATAATAATCAAGCGCTGCCAGGGTATAAGAACGCATTGGCGATACAAAGACAGACTCAAACTGCTGGGTGGATTTCTCTGCGGCCTTGTTCATCACATAATCTCCTTAAGTGAGCTAGCGATTCGACACGCATCGATAAGCGGTCGATGATCAGGCGGTTGCCTTTACTAACAACAAAGCTAGCAGTGCCTTTTGTGCAGCGCAACATTATTTTTAAATAACATTGCTGCTAGCGATTGAAGGCGGCAACCTCATCAACCAATCAGTGACAACTTAGCGATTGCCAAACAAGTATTTACGTGCCTGCTCATCTATTTCTCCCCCCGCCTGTGGATTAACGTCTTCGATCAAAGAATAAGCTTTTCGGACAGCGGGGCGCTGTGCTACTTCATCAAACCAACGCTCTAGGTCAGGAAACTCCTCTAACGTTTGGCACTGCTTTTCCCATGGCACAATCCATGGATAAATCGCCATATCAGCGATGGAGTAACGATCACCACCCACATAATGCTGCTGAGATAGTCGTTGATCTAGCACGCTGTACAAGCGATACGTCTCGCGCACGTAACGTCCGATAGCATATTCGATTTTTTGCGGCGCATAGTGGCAAAAATGGTGGTTTTGACCCGCCATCGGACCCAACCCGCCCACTTGCCAATGAAGCCATTGCAGCACGACATAACGCTCTCGCCCCTCAGCGGGCAGATACTGTCCGCACTTATCAGCCAGGTATTCCAAAATAGCCCCTGACTCAAACAGTGCCAGGGGCTGACCACCGTCTTGAGGTGCATGATCCACAATGGCGGGAATACGATTATTCGGCGCAATGGTTAAGAATTCAGGGTCAAACTGCTCGCCACGCCCTATGTTGACAGGTTTTACCCGGTAAAGAAGTTTTGCTTCTTCAAGCATGATGGAGATTTTGTGGCCATTGGGAGTTGTCCAGTAATACAGATCAATCATTGCCATCTCCTCTCACACATACGACATAAGTCGTTTGTGTGGCTTTCCTCGTACATACGATGGATACAGGCGGCATTATTGCCGCCTGACACATTATAGATCACGAATAGTAATGGACTTACCCGCGACCGCCTCGTGCACCTCCAGCATACGCTTAAACCACTCATCAACCGGATCATTAGTGTCAACTAATGGCTCAAGTGACACTGTATATGCCCACATCATGCTGCCAAATAGTAGGTAATCTGCTCCACTGGGTGCTTCGCCATCTAAAAATGGGCTACTCCGAAGCTGATCACGTACAGGAGCCAACAGTTTTTTCAGCTGTGCTCGCCCCTGTTCTGGATTATTGACGTCCTCTAAACGCATACCAAAACGGGCTTCGCGGGTCTCTCTGAAGTAGGCGCGGTCGTCAGGATGTATGGCCGCTAATAAATCCAGCGCGACCGTGCGAAAAAGTGCCGGGGTCACGCTACGCTCAACAAAAAGCTTAAAAAAGTGGACTCGCTGATAGCTCACCCCTTCTCCCAATACTGGATTGGCAGGATAGGCCTTATCTAAGTAGCGCATGATTTCGAAGCTATCAGTGACAACCGTGTCACCATCGGTTAACACCGGCACTTTGTCGTAGTCGGCAAAGGCAAGTGCCTCTTTATCAAGAAAACGCCAAGGAACAGTCGTATATTCCAACCCTTTGTGTGCCAGTGCCATACGAACGCGCCAGCAATAGGGAGAAAAGCGTAAGCGCTCATCGCGTCCGCATAAGTCATAAAGAGTTATTGCCACTGTGACGGCCTCCTTGTAATTAGAAACGTGGTTAAAACCAAACACACGCTGACAACAATGGGCTTAAGCTACCAAGGACGCAAGTAACGGGATTTACTTGTTCTGAACCCTCCCCAAAGGTCTTCGTATCAGCTAAGTAAGCGAGCGACTTTTTCTCCATTCATTTGCCCTGTACTGCCTTTTTAGATGGAAACTGTACTGTCTATTAGTCTAATGGGTTGCAGGCATCCCTACTGCATTGTGGAAATTTAAAAGCAAATAAAAACAATTCGTTAAATTTAAAAGAGTGGTTCAACGCCTATACATACAACCACCCTTAATTGGTCTTACCAATTATCCAATATAGCCATTTTTTCTACCTAACCGTATCTTTAGCACTGATCCAACCAGCATTGCCACGATCGCTGGCATCTGCCGAGCACACCAAATCAATAACAAGGGGCCATTCCTAAAATGAATGAAACTACACTTGCACTTCTGGCATTTCTGCCGCTGCTGCTTGCCGGTATTTTGCTCATTGGTTTTAAAATACCCGCAAAAATAGCGATGCCGATTGTTTTCCTGACCGCAGCCGTCATTGGTCTGACCGCTTGGGATATGTCGTTTAGCCGCGTTGCCGCGTCTACCATTCAAGGGCTGATTCAAACAGCAGGCCTTTTGTGGATAATTTTTGGCGCCATCTTGCTACTAAATACGCTTAAGCATTCTGGCGGCATCACTGCGATTCGTAACGGTTTTTCAGGCATTAGCCCTGACCGTCGCGTTCAGGCGCTAATTGTTGCTTGGTTATTCGGCTGCTTCATTGAAGGGGCTTCTGGCTTTGGTACGCCTGCAGCAGTAGCCGCACCGCTCATGGTAGCGCTTGGCTTCCCTGCACTGGCAGCCGTTGTTGTCGGCATGATGATTCAGTCCACTCCGGTCTCTTTTGGCGCCGTTGGCACCCCAGTTGTAGTGGGTGTCGGTAGCGGGCTTGATCGCGCAGGCATCACAGCCCAGTTGGAAGCTAGCGGCTCTACGTGGGACGTTTTTTTCCAGCAAATTACTAGCTCTGTGGCCATCACGCACGGCATCGTAGGCATATTGATGCCTCTGATTTTGGTATTGATCATGGTGCGCTTCTTCGGTGCGAATCGCTCCTGGAAAGAAGGCCTATCCATTGCACCCTTTGCAATCTTTACTGGCATTTCGTTCGTCGTACCTTACATGCTGGTCGGCGTTTTCTTAGGCCCAGAATTCCCATCAATGATTGGTGCTATGGTGGGCTTAGCGATTGTAGTACCCGCTGCTCGCAAAGGCTTCTTGCTACCGAAAGACACCTGGGACTTTCCTGAATCAACGTCTTGGCCAGATGAATGGATCGGCAACCTGCAGATCAAATTGGATGACGTTGTTGGTAAAGCGCCAATGTCGACCTTCAAGGGCTGGATTCCTTACGTCCTACTCGCGGTATTCTTGGTTGCTTCACGCACCGTTGAACCGCTGAAAGCTGCCTTGACCTCCGTTAACCTGAGCTGGAACAACATTCTAGGCGAAGCCGGTGTCAGCGGCGGTGTACAGCCGCTTTATTTGCCAGGCGGCATTATTATCGCGGTGGTCATCGTCACCTACTTCTTGCACCGCATGAACCCGCAGAAAATTAGCGCTGCCGTGTCTGAATCCACTAAAACCATCTTCGGTGCTGGCTTTGTCTTGATCTTCACCGTTCCCATGGTACGCATCCTGATTAACTCTGGCGTGAATGGTGCTGACCTTGTGTCAATGCCCGTCATGATGGCCCAGGCGGTAGCTAACAGCGTGGGGGGCATTTATCCCTTCTTTGCACCTGCGGTTGGGGCTATGGGTGCCTTTATTGCCGGTTCCAATACCATTTCTAATCTGATGCTAGCGGAATTCCAGTTTAGCGTTGCCGAAACACTTGGGTTGTCTACGGCGATGATGGTCGCGCTGCAAGCCGTTGGTGCCGCAGCGGGTAACATGATTGCGATTCACAATGTTGTCGCCGCATCAGCGACGGTTGGCCTACTGGGTCGCGAAGGTACAACGATTCGTAAAACAATTATTCCCACAATCTACTATCTGATCTTTACTGGGATCATTGCGCTTATTGCTTTCTATGTGATTGGCATTACCGATCCACTGATGTGACGGGAAAACGTTAATCAAGAGTGAGTCATTCCTGCTGGGTAGCCTAAGGGCAACCCAGCAGCCTCTTCACGAGGGACTACTACCCGGCAACCTCAGCAGAAACAGTAAATCATTAACACGTTATTAGAATTTTCACTGTATGCAAAAGTTTTCCAGCACCGAATTAGTTATTTATGGAAAGATTTTCCATAAAGTGATTAGATAATTTTCTGCTCTCCTCACCCACAGGAGCTAACATGAACATTCTTTTCGATGAACGCCTCGACGGCGAATTCATTCACCGCGATAAAGCAGATGTTTTAGATGATCTGCAAAACGCAGTGCCATCTTTGACGCTGCTGCACCGTGAAGAGGACTTACATCCCTTTGAGTGCGACGGCCTTGCCGCTTATCGCATCATGCCGATGCTGGTTGCATTACCCGAAACTCTGGAACAGGTAGAAGGCCTTCTAAAACGCTGCCATGCCCTGGGTGTTCCGGTCGTTACTCGTGGTGCAGGCACGGGGCTTTCAGGCGGTGCTTTACCGCTTGAACGAGGCGTCCTGCTAGTGATGTCGCGCTTCAACACGATTATTAATGTTGACCCAGATGCTCGCATTGCACGTGTACAGCCAGGCGTGCGCAACTTAGCTATTTCTGAAGCTGCTGCCCCTTACGGGCTTTATTATGCACCCGACCCATCGTCACAGATTGCTTGCTCGATTGGTGGCAACGTGGCGGAAAATGCGGGTGGCGTGCACTGCCTCAAGTATGGTCTCACCGTTCATAACGTGATGCGTGTTGATGTCATGACGATTGAAGGCGAGCGTATGACTCTGGGATCCGAAGCCCTGGATGCACCTGGCTTTGACCTCCTCGCGCTGATGAATGGCTCTGAAGGCATGTTGGGTGTGGTCACTGAAATCACCGTAAAGCTGCTGCCCAAACCTGAAACCGCCAAGGTACTCATGGCCAGCTTTGACGACGTAGAGAAAGCGGGCCGTGCTGTTGGCGATATTATTGCCGCGGGGATCATTCCTGGCGGGTTAGAAATGATGGATAAGCTGGCAATCAAGGCTGCTGAAGATTTCATCAAGGCAGGTTACCCCGTTGAAGCAGAAGCCATTCTTCTGTGTGAGCTAGATGGCGTTGAAGCCGATGTGGACGACGATTGCCAAACCGTTCGCCGAGTCTTAGAAAAAGCGGGGGCGACCGACATTCAACAGGCTCGCGATGAGGCTGAGCGGGCCAAATTCTGGGCAGGGCGAAAAAATGCCTTCCCCGCGGTGGGGCGCATGTCGCCTGACTACTACTGTATGGATGGCACCATCCCTCGCCGCGAACTCCCTCGCGTCCTCAAAGGTATTGCCGCCCTGTCGGAAGAGAGTGGCTTGGCGATTGCCAACGTCTTCCATGCCGGTGACGGCAATATGCACCCGCTGATTCTATTTGATGCCAATAAAGAGGGAGAGCTGGCTCTTGCAGAGGACGTCGGCGGAAAAATTCTCGAGCTATGCGTCGCGGCGGGCGGCTCCATCACTGGCGAACATGGTGTCGGCCGCGAAAAAATCAATCAGATGTGCAGTCAGTTTCAAGCCGATGAACTAACGGTATTCCATGCCTTGAAAGCTGCTTTTGACCCACAGCGCTTACTCAACCCAGGGAAAAATATTCCTACCCTGGCGCGCTGTGCTGAGTTTGGCGCGATGCATGTGCACAACAACGAACTACCGCATCCGGAACTACCACGCTTCTGATGCGACTCCTAGTCGACTAACCACTAGGAAGAATAATGATTAGGAATCACCATGACTGAACTAGCGATACATGCTGCCGATCAAGATATCGCTGACGACCTGTGTGAACAGGTGCGCAGCGCCTATGCCAACCGCACGCCACTGCGCATAGTAGGTGGCGATACCCGCGCTTTTTACGGCCGAGCGGTAGAAGGCAACGCCTTAAACATTTCGCCCCATAGCGGCATTGTCTCTTATGACCCGGTAGAGCTTGTGATTACTGTTCGTGCCGGTACACGGTTAAGCGCACTCAACGCAGCTCTAGCCGAAGAAAATCAAATGCTGGCCTTTGAACCACCCGCGTTCAGCGATGCCAGCACCATTGGCGGTGCCGTTGCCACCGGCATGTCCGGCCCACGCCGCCCATGGGCTGGCGCAGCGAGAGATTTTGTCTTGGGCACACGCGTGATCACCCAAGAAGGCAAGCTGTTGCGTTTTGGCGGTGAAGTCATGAAAAACGTCGCCGGATACGACCTCTCACGCTTAATGGCAGGTGCTCAGGGGACGCTAGGCGTGCTAGCGGATATCTCATTTAAAGTCCTGCCTATTCCTACTGCCACTCACAGCCTACGCCTAAGCATGAGTCTTGAAGATGCCTTGGGTAAGCTCGCCGAACTAGGGCGACAGCCGCTGCCCATTACCGCAGCCGGATGGCACGCAGGCGAGCTATTTATTCGTTTAGAAGGCGGCGCAAGTTCCGTTAATGCGACCAAGGAACGCTTGGGTGGCGAATCACTTTCCAGCGATTTCTGGCAGCAACTGCGCGACCATCAGCATCCTTTTTTCAGTCTGAATGAAGGGCAAGCGCTGTGGCGCTTATCATTACCCCCCAATACGCCGCCGCTAGCCTTGGATATCCCCCAAAGCGATATCTTCTATGACTGGGGTGGCAGCCAGCGGTGGATAAAAACCAGCGCGGCAGTTGATACGTTGCGCACGGCTTGCCAGCAGGCAGGTGGTCATGCTACTTGCTTTACCCCCTACGCCCAAGGCGGAGCAGAGTCACCGTTCACTCCGCTCAACCCCGTGGTCGAAAAGTATCATCGCAACCTGAAGGCCGAGTTGGATGCCTACGGCATTTTCAACCCAGGCCGTCTTTATGCGGCGTTTTAATCAGGAGAGTAGACATGCAGACGCACTTTACCGATGCTGATCGCCAAAAACCGCATATTCAGGAGGCCGAGCGCATTCTGCGCACCTGCGTACACTGCGGCTTTTGTAATGCCACCTGCCCCACCTATCAACTGCTAGGCGACGAGCGGGACGGACCACGCGGGCGCATCTATTTAATGAAAGAGCTGCTGGAAAGCCGCGATGATAATGATCAGGTCACCGAAGAGACACGCCTGCATTTAGACCGCTGCTTGACCTGTCGCAATTGTGAAACCACCTGCCCTTCAGGTGTGGAATATCACAAACTTTTGGATATCGGTCGTGCAGAAATTGACCGCCGGGTTCCTCGTTCCATGGCCGAACGCGCCCAACGCTATGCGCTGCGTAAGATGCTGGTAGACCCTAAGCGCTTCAAAGCACTTCTGTCCTTAGGGCAAACCTTCAAACCCCTGGTGCCTGGCAAGTTACGCAGTAAGATGCCACCTGCACCAGTCGACGCAGGCCAACGCCCGGATAACCAACGCCATTCTCGCAAGGTGCTAATATTAGAAGGATGCGTTCAACCTGGTCTATCGCCGAACACCAATGCAGCGACCGCTCGACTGCTAGACCGACTTGGGATTAGCGTGACGCCCATCAACGAAGCAGGTTGTTGTGGGGCCATTGATTTTCACCTGAATGCCCAGGACGATGGTCGCGCTCGTATGCGTGCCAATATCGATGCTTGGTGGCCACAGATCGAACAAGGGGCGGAAGCCATTGTTCAAACGGCCAGCGGCTGCGGCGCTTTTGTCAAAGAGTATGGCGACATGCTCAAAGATGACCCGGCCTATGCCCAGAAAGCGCAAAAAGTCAGCGCACTGGCGAAAGATATTGTCGAAATACTGCGCGAAGAGCCAGTAGAGAAACTCGAGCTGAAAGAGCACCAACGTCTCGCGTTTCACTGCCCTTGCACACTGCAGCACGCCCAGAAGCTCAATGGTGCGGTTGAAGGCGTGCTCAGCAAGCTGGGGTTTTCGCTAACGCCGGTAAAAGATGCGCATCTATGCTGTGGCTCAGCTGGCACCTACTCGGTTACCCAGCCAGCGCTTGCCACACAGCTGCGCGATAACAAGCTCAATGCGCTGGAAGCTAGCAATCCAGAGGTTATCGTCACTGCCAATATTGGCTGCCAAACCCACCTTGCTAGTGCCAATCGCACCCCGGTACGGCATTGGGTGGAAGTGGTGGATGCTGCCCTGGTATAAACACTGATTCACTTTGCCGCGCTAACAAGCTTTTACAAGCAAACAATAGCGCGGCACTTTACTCCCCTTGATCAAAAGGAAAGTTTGATGCAAAGCAAAGCTGTTCTCGGCCAAGCCGATGTCATTCAGGTACTAGATGCCGCTCAAAAAGAAGCCGATAACAACGGCTGGCCAGTCACCATTGCCGTAACGGATGATGGCGGGCATCTACTCGCTCTGCGCCGCTTAGACGGTGCCGCGCCCTTCAGTGCCGATGTGGCAACACATAAAGCGCGCAGTGCAGCACTAGGCCGTAAAGAGACCCAAGTCTTTGAAGAAATGATTAACGGTGGGCGCACGGCATTTGTTTCTGCGCCACTGCAAGGTTTGCTGTCAGGTGGTGTTCCGATTATCGTAGATGGCAACGTCGTGGGTGCTGTCGGCATCTCAGGTGTGAAGCCTGACCAAGACGTACAGATCGCCAAGGCGGGGGTAAGCGCTATCGCCTGATACTACCGTGCAGCTTCATGGCTGCACGGTATGGCGCTAGAGAATGGGCCCAAGGTACTAAATTACACGCAATAAAAAGCCCAGATCATTGATCTGGGCTTTTTGGAATTCGTTCGACTAAACGTTTTAGTCGATGAGTGCTTAAATGGCGGACCGGACGAGACTCGAACTCGCGACCTCCGGCGTGACAGGCCGGCATTCTAACCGACTGAACTACCGGTCCACTTTAAGGCACTTATTTCTAACCATAAAACTAGCTATTTAAAAGCGGTTCAGAGGCGCTTAAAAACATTCAGTTAAATGGTGGGTGGTACTGGGTTCGAACCAGTGACCCCCAGCTTGTAAGGCTGGTGCTCTCCCAACTGAGCTAACCACCCAGGGCTTTTAAAGCAATAATGCTTTAAATTGTACAACTTGATAAGTTATCGTGGCGGACCGGACGAGACTCGAACTCGCGACCTCCGGCGTGACAGGCCGGCATTCTAACCAACTGAACTACCGGTCCGAATAGCGACAACTTTTATGCGGTAATAACTGATGATGGCGGACCGGACGAGACTCGAACTCGCGACCTCCGGCGTGACAGGCCGGCATTCTAACCAACTGAACTACCGGTCCACTTAATGCATCAATTGCTACTGCTTCACGTTTCCAAACGACCAAATAAATGGTGGGTGGTACTGGGTTCGAACCAGTGACCCCCAGCTTGTAAGGCTGGTGCTCTCCCAACTGAGCTAACCACCCGCTGGTCACGTGGCGCTGCATTCTACAGGAACTTAGTGAGATGTCAACACGGTGCGTTCAAATTTTCGATTCAAACCAGCGTATTGCCACTCCTCACACATACCGTGCTTGGTGAGCGCGGACGAAGGATGCCGCAAGTATGGCCGCTTCGTCAATCAAAACTTGCTGATTTAATCCAGAAACACGTCTAGGTTTAAAATCATGATCGCCATCAGCAAGCCAAGCAACGTTAATATTATTAGGCAGGTTATAGCCTGAAACCTCATCTACATTGCCAAAGGGATCTCGTTCCCCCTGGAGAATCTGCACGGGGCAACGAATAGCGGGAAAATGTTCCAAACGGGTTTTGTCTGGTTTTCTAGGTGGATGGAAAGGATAGCCTGCGACAATAACGCCAGGACCATGCACGTCATTGGCGAGCATTTCACTGGCAAATAAAGTGGCGACACGCCCACCCATCGATTTACCGCCCACCCACAAGGGCTGATCGCTCAAAGGCGTCAGTAGCGCGTACCATGAGGCAAAGTTAGCCACCGTTTGCTTGATGGGGGGGTGGCGGACGGCGTTTACCCTGCTCGTTAATCTGCTGCATGTAGGGAAAATCAATTGCCAGTACCTGCATGCCTTGCGCTGCTAACGTCGCGGCAAATTGCCGCATAAACACAGAGCAATGACCCGCCCCAGCGCCATGAGCAAGTAGTATTCGGCCCACCTTGGGCGACCCAAAAACTGAAAGCGGGCCGTGCCCAATCACTATTAACCGCTGTACGCTGGGATTAACTAACGCATCGTTTAAAGCGGCTGGGTGTATATCGACGAAACCAGAACCAGCGTAATAAGACACGATTAACTACTAATAATTCAGTGTTACTTCTATTGGCGTGTTCAGCTTAAGGCGCGGCTGCGATAGAATCTCTATCGGATCTTGACCTGCATCATCAAGCGGGTGGCCGCACCCGGGCAAAATGCTAATGCAAAATGCTACGGGTTACCCCCTAACCGCGTTCGATGGGAACATGAAATGAGCACAGCACTGGAACACCCGACCTACAACTACAAGGTAGTTCGGCAGTTCGCGATCATGACCGTTGTGTGGGGCATTGTAGGTATGACGCTTGGCGTTATCCTTGCCTCCCAGCTAGTTTGGCCGCAACTGAACCTTGGCTTACCTTGGACAAGCTTCGGGCGCCTTCGTCCGTTACACACTAACGCTGTTATCTTCGCCTTCGGTGGCTCAGCGCTATTTGCGACGTCTTACTATGTCGTACAGCGTACCTGTCAGACTCGCCTGTTCTCTGACAAGCTCGCAGCGTTCACCTTCTGGGGATGGCAAGCGGTTATTCTCTCGGCTGTCGTGTCATTGCCGCTAGGCTATACCACTACAAAAGAGTATGCAGAGCTCGAATGGCCAATCAATATTTTGATTGCGGTCGTTTGGATTAGCTACGCTATCGTTTTCTTAATGACGATTAAAAAGCGCACCACTTCCCATATTTACGTGGCGAACTGGTTCTTTGCAGCGTTTATTTTGACCGTCGCGGTGCTGCACATCGTTAATAATGCGGCTATTCCGGTCACCCCCATGTACTCCACCTCGATTTATGCGGGTGCGGTAGATGCGATGGTGCAGTGGTGGTATGGCCACAATGCGGTCGGTTTCTTCCTTACGGCAGGCTTCCTGGGCATGATGTACTACTTCGTGCCAAAACAGGCCGAACGCCCGGTCTATTCCTACCGTCTCTCCATCGTCCATTTCTGGGCGTTGATTATGATTTATATGTGGGCAGGCCCCCACCACCTTCACTACACAGCGCTGCCTAACTGGGCACAGTCGCTGGGTATGATTATGTCTATCATTCTGCTTGCACCTTCCTGGGGCGGTATGATCAACGGCATGATGACCCTGTCTGGCGCTTGGCATAAACTGCGCACCGATCCAACACTTCGCTTCCTGGTGGTAGCGCTGTCGTTCTACGGCATGTCGACGTTTGAAGGGCCAATGATGGCCATCAAGACCGTCAACGCGCTGTCGCATTACACCGACTGGACCATTGGTCACGTGCATGCTGGTGCACTAGGTTGGGTAGCGATGATTACCATTGGCTCTATGTACCACCTGATCCCGCGGGTCTTCGGGCGTACTGAGATGTACTCCGTCAATCTGATTGCGGTGCATTTCTGGTTAGCCACCATTGGTACTGTGTTGTATATCGCCGCTATGTGGGTCAACGGCATCATGCAAGGCCTAATGTGGCGCGCGATTAATGCTGACGGCACGCTGATGTACACCTTTGTAGAGTCTGTCGAAGCCAGTGGCCCCGGCTACTTTGTGCGTATGATTGGCGGCCTCTTCTGGGTAACAGGCATGCTAATTATGGCATTCAACGTTTACATGACCGTAAAACGTCGCGAAACGATTAGCCATTCAGCGCCACAAGCCGCTTAAAACGGGGAAGTTGAGACCAATGAAACACGAGATTGTTGAAAAGAACGTTGGCCTGCTCGCCGTGTTGATCCTGGTTGCGATCAGCTTTGGTGGCCTGGCCGAAGTCGTACCGCTGTTCTTTCAAAAGCAAACAACTGAGCCAGTTGAGGGCCTCGAGCCTCTCACCGCACTGGAACTGGAAGGGCGCGACATATACCGCCGCGAGGGCTGCGTAGGCTGCCACTCCCAGATGGTTCGCCCCTTCAGGGCAGAAACCGAACGCTATGGCCACTATAACGTGGCAGGCGAACAGGTTTACGAACACAACTTCCTTTGGGGTTCCAAGCGCACCGGGCCGGATCTTGCTCGCGTAGGTGGGCGCTATAGTGATGATTGGCACCGTGCCCACCTCTATAACCCACGAGATGTGGTACCCGAGTCAGTCATGCCTGAATATCCTTGGCTGTTTGAAAACACCTTGGATGGCGAATCGACACCGGCAAAAATGCGCACCCTGCGTCAGTTAGGCGTGCCATATACCGATGAAGATATCGCCACTGCGACAGAAGACGTTCGCGGCACTCAGGAAATTACTGCACTGGTGGCCTACTTGCAGCAGTTAGGCACCGTGCTTGAGGGCACTCGTTAAGTTATGGATACGGGAACTTTCCGCGGCCTTATCACGCTGATATTGATTGTCGCTTTTATTGGCATCTGTTTATGGGCTTATTCCAAGCGACGCAAACCAGACTTCGACGAAGCAGCTAACCTGCCTTTCGCCGATGACGATGATAAGCAACCGACCCGTGACAAGCATGCTTCGTCTGAGCACGAAGTGGATTCCCGCCACGACAGGGGAGATAAAAATACATGAATAATTTATGGGGTGACTCCCTATCCAGTTTCTGGAGCGCCTGGATCATTGTCGTCACACTGGGCACTATCGCTCTGAGCGTTTGGATCTTATTATCCAACCGCCGTACCGATAAAACACCTGATGCTGATGGCAATATCGAAACCACTGGCCACGCGGCTGATGGGATCGAAGAGTACGACAACGCACTACCCCAGTGGTGGTTCAAGCTGTTTATCCTCACCGTTATTTTTGCCCTGGGCTACTTAGTACTTTACCCAGGCCTAGGTAACTATGCAGGCATTTTGGGCTGGTCCCAAGAAGGCCAGTGGGAAGAAGAAGTTGCTGATGCCGAAGAGCGCTTCACACCGATTTTTGCTCAGTATCAGGAAATACCTATTCCTGAATTGGCAAAAGACGCTGAAGCAATGCGGGTAGCAGAGCGTGTTTTCCTGAACAACTGTGCGGTATGTCACGGCTCTAACGCCCAAGGTGGTTACGGCTTCCCGAACCTCACCGATGACGACTGGCTGTATGGCGGTGAGCCGGAAAACATCATGACGACGTTGAATAATGGCCGTAATGGATTAATGCCTGCCTGGCAGCAGCTTGGCGAGAACAACATTGAGAACCTCACTCAGTACGTTCTCTCAATGTCTGGCGAAGAGCATGATGCAGACCGTGCCGCCAGTGGCGAAAGCACTTTCCTAGCAGCGTGCGCGGCATGTCATACACCCAGTGGAACGGGAAATACCGCGCTTGGCGCACCCAACCTGACTGATGATGTATGGCTCTATTTGGCACCGGGACAAAGCGTTGCTGATTCTGTCCGCCAAACACTGCGCAATGGTCGCAACGGCCACATGCCAGCACAAGCGGCTTATATCGGTGAAGAGCGTGTTCATCTAGTAGCCGCTTATGTCTACAGCCTACGCTTCAACGACTAATCGCTTAGTTAGTAGCAACCGCTTGTAGGTAGTAGCACGAGGGTGCGGTTTCATACCGCACCCTTTCTTCATCCACCGCCCATCCAGACACCCTTGCTATCCGTTACACTACTATTTAGCGACACGGCATACAGTTGTGTTATCTAGCGTCGCAGGTTTAACGCCACGATATCCATGCTGCCGCCCATTCCCGCCTTAGTGAGCTGCGATCATCGCCATGGAAAAAATACCTAGCCAAGATATTACGCCGCCGCCCGTTGGGCACCATACCCCTGGGGAAAGTACAACTCAGAGCATGTATGCCAAGCGCCGACATATTTATGTGCGCGAAATTAAAGGGCTCTTCCAGAAAGTAAGGCGCAGCGCCAACTGGGCGCTTATGCTCGGCTTCTTCCTGCTTCCATGGCTGAACTGGGGCGACCGCCCTGCCATCTGGTTTGACCTTCCAGGCCGAGAGTTTCATATTTTTGCTGCCACATTTTATCCCCAAGAGTTCGTATTACTTTCGTGGCTGCTTATTATCTGTGCCTTTGGACTATTTTTTATTACTGTTTTTGCTGGACGCGTTTGGTGCGGCTATACCTGCCCACAAAGCGTCTGGACATTCTTATTTATTTGGCTTGAGCACCGCATAGAGGGATCTAGAAACCACCGTATTAAGCTCGACAAGCAGCCAATGAATGCTGACAAAGCGTGGCGGAAAGGAGCTAAACATTCCGCTTGGTTACTGATTTCTTTGGCTACTGGCATTACTTTTGTGGGTTACTTCACCCCCATCCGCACGCTAGTAACGGAACTGCCTACGCTAGAAGCCCATGGCTGGTCCTATTTTTGGGTTGGCTTCTTTTTAGTATTTACCTATTTAAATGCAGGCTGGCTGCGCGAGCAGGTGTGTATTTACATGTGCCCCTACGCGCGCTTCCAATCAGTCATGTTTGATCGCGACACGCTGATCGTGTCGTACGACGAAGCACGCGGCGAGCCAAGAGGTCGGCGGAAGAAGTCGCTTAGCCATACTCAGGCGAGAGAAGCCGGCTTTGGCGACTGTATAGACTGCGAGCTATGCGTTCAGGTTTGCCCAACAGGTATTGATATTCGTGATGGGCTCCAGTACGAGTGCATTACCTGTGCAGCCTGCATTGATGCCTGTGACAGCGTCATGGACAAAATGGGCTACCCCAAAGGGCTTATTCGCTACACAACGGAAAATGCGCTAGAAGGCAAGAAAAGCCACATCTTACGGCCTCGACTGCTGGGCTACTTTGCCGCGCTGATTATTATGGTCGTTGCGTTTGCCTGGGCGGTTAACGACCGCATACCACTTAGTTTCGACGCCGAGCGTGAGCGCACACAGCTGTATCAAATGACCCGAGAAGGGCAAATCAGCAATGTTTACAGCCTTACAGTGCGTAACCTTGATAACCAGCCACACACTTACCAAATCAGTGTGTTAGGCCTACCCAGCTTAACGCTAGATAGCGCGTCGATTAGCGTGCCAGCAGGCGAATCTCGCATTCAGGTAGTCACCGTACTTGCAAACCCTCAAGATCTAAGCCAGCCCAGCCACCCCATTACTTTTGTGCTACAAGCACAACAAGATGAGCAAATCCGTCAGGAGCGTGAAGCCCGCTTCTTAGGTAACGCCAGGAGATAAATGCGTTATGTCAGACCCTACGATTACGCCTTGGTACAAACAGTTCTGGCCATGGTTTTTGTTAGGCTTGCTGTTCTCCTCCATTATTGTCAGCACGACCTTTGCGGTTATGTCGATCAAAAGCTACGACGGTATGGTGGTACAAGAAGATTACTACGAGCACGGCAAAGCAATTAACATGGTATTCGCCAAGCAAGAGCAAGCGCGCGCTTTAAATTTAAGTGCCGAGTTACGCATTGATCCGCTGACCAGCGATATTGTTGTTGATCTTGCGGGTGATGCTCGCCCAGATAAGCTCTATCTAGATCTTATCTTTCCCACCGAAGACGATCGTGACCAGTCGTTTGTACTAGAGCATGTGCGCGAAGGCCGCTACATCACTCAAGGACCTGACAATCTGCGCTATCGCTGGTATCTACAGCTACAGCCAGAGCAAGGCGATGAATCAGAATGGCGCCTTATCGGAGAAGCACGCTTTCCTGACGAAAACACGATTGCACTACTACCTGGCGGGCGCTCGGAGAACGAATGACCACGACCGCCCTTAGCTGCTACCACTGCGGCAACCCGGTGCCCGAAGGGGCACCGTGGCGAATTAACATTGACGACACATCCAAACCACTATGCTGCCCAGGTTGCGAAGCCGTCGCCCACGCCATCGTTGATGGCGGGTTGGAGAGCTATTATCGCTATCGCACAGAAATGCCAGAGCGCCCTGACGAGCGCCAAGCTGCCAAAGCAGAAACCTGGTCGGTATTTGATGACCCAGGGCTGCAAGCGCAGTTTGTTCACCCAGAGGGTGACGAAGGACAAGTACGAGCCACACTAGCAATAGACGGCATCACCTGTGCAGCCTGCGCCTGGCTCATTGAACACCGTTTGAATGCACTTGATGGCGTTACTTCTAGCGCGGTCAACCTTACCCATCATCGCCTACGTGTGAGCTGGGACCCCGCCGTCATCAACCTCTCACAGCTGTTCGCTGAACTAGCGGCCATTGGCTACGATGCGCAGCCCTATGAACCTGATCAAGCCCAAACGCGCTTACAACATGAAGAACGCATGAATGTGCGCCGCCTGATTGTCGCGGCTGTCGGGATGATGCAGGTCATGATGTTCTCCATTCCCATTTATGTATCGGGGCCAGGTGAGCTTAGCGAAGACTTTTACGCTCTGTTTCACTGGCTATCGTTTGCCCTAGCCACGCCCGTGGTATTTTTCTCAGCGCAGCCTTTTTTCCGTAACGCATTGCGTGATCTGAAAACCGGCGTTCTTGGCATGGATGTGCCGGTCTCGCTAGCCATTGGCGGCGCCTATTTGGCGAGCAGTTATGCAGTGCTGTTTAACGTTGGCGATGTTTATTTCGACTCGGTCGCCATGTTTACCTTCTTCTTGCTATTTGGCCGTTATGTAGAAGGTAGGGCCAGGCGGCGCAGCGGCCACAGCGGCAATGCGCTGAGCGGCGTTTTGCCAGTGTCTGCTATTCGCCTTGAAGCGGATGGCAGTGAACGCATTCTGCCTGCCAGTGAACTTAAAGAAGGCGACCGCGTGCTCATCAAGCCCGGTCATGGCGTTCCCGCTGACGGCATTATCGAAGACGGCGAATCCAGCCTTGATGAGTCGATGCTGACCGGCGAGTATTTGCCAGTGACTCGACGGGTAGGCGAAAGCGTGGTGGGTGGCAGCCAAAACATGGAAAACCCGCTCATCATAAAGGTAACCCATGCTGGCAATAGCGCCAGAGTGGCCGGTATTGTCGATTTAACCGATCGCGCCTTTGCAAGTCGCCCACGACTTGCCCAGATGGCGGCGCGTATGGCGCACCTGTTTGTATTACGACTGCTGATCGTTACCGCGTGTGTCACCGTAGCATGGTGGTTTATTGATCCATCTCGTGTGCTATGGGTACTACTCTCGGTATTAGTAGTCACTTGCCCTTGTGCACTGGCGCTGGCCACCCCCACTGCGCTGACAGCAGGGCATGGCCAATTGCGCCAGCGAGGCGTACTAATTACACGTGCTGACGCGATCGAATCACTCTCCAACGTCACCCGCGTGATCTTTGATAAGACCGGTACGCTGACCCGCGGCGAAATGCAGCTGACCCAAACGCACCCTATTGACCAACAGCATCTCGCCCACAGCGATACGACGCTCAGTGAAGAGCATGCCCAAGCCATCGCGGCGGCGCTAGAGGCACACTCTGAACACCCCATAGCCAGAGCTTTTCGCCCATTTAGAGATGCCACTCTGCAGGCACGCAACATCAAAAGTGTGACTGGAAGCGGGCTAGAAGGCACTTTAAACGGCGCAACATGGCGATTAGGCAAACCTGATTTTGCGACGACAACCACACTGCCTCCACCAAGCACCGGCCAGTGGCTTTTACTCAGTGAAAACAGCGCACCACGTGCCTGGTTCAAGCTACACGATGGCATTCGTGAAGATGCGGCTCAAACCGTTGCCGCACTTCAAGCCCGTGGATTGGAAGTAGAACTACTTTCTGGTGACACGCAAGAAGCGGTAGAGAGCTTGGCAGAACAGCTCAATATTACCACGTGGCACGCTGGCAAATCGCCTGAGGGCAAGCTGGCACGACTACGTGAGTTACAAGCCAGCGGTGAGCGTGTCGTGATGATCGGTGACGGTATCAATGATGTGCCGGTATTAGCTGGCGCTGACGTTGCCATTGCTATGAATGGCGCCACAGACCTCGCCCGTACCCGCGCCGACGCGATATTGCTCAGTCCACGCCTAATGCGTATTTTTGAGGCGATTGATATTTCCTGCGCCACACGCCGAATTATGCGCCAAAATATGATGTGGTCGGTTTGCTACAACTTTTCGGCACTGCCTTTAGCAGCAATGGGGTTAATCCCCCCCTGGCTCGCTGCGATTGGCATGTCGCTAAGCTCCCTGATTGTGGTAGGTAACGCGCTGCGTCTTACTCGCTGGCGTACCCCGCCCGCCCCTCAGATTGCCCTATCAACACCGGTGACGGCATGACGATTTTATACTTACTGATTCCACTTTCACTCACTCTTCTGGGCCTCGCGGTGTGGGCGTTTTTCTGGGCCGTGAAGCACGACCAGTTTGACGATTTGGAAGGCCCAGCCCACCGCATTCTATTCGACGATGATGAGAATGACCTGACTCCCGAGCAGCGTGCCGCACGTAAAAAAAGCGGCTCTTCTTCTCAAGATAACCAAGAGCCGCCCGCATGAATCCGACGGGACTTGATTTACCGCCCCTGCTAGCCGCGTTTGTATTTGGCTTAATGGGCGGCGCCCACTGTATCGGCATGTGTGGCGGCATTATGAGCGCGCTGACCTTTGCCGTACCGCCTAGCATGCGACACCCTGCCCGCATGGGTGGGCTGCTGATTAGCTATAACGCCGGACGCATTCTCAGCTATATGGTGGCGGGTGCCATTGTTGCTGCACTTGGCACACTTATCTCACTTTCTCCGTCTGCACGTGTTGCATTGCAGGCTTTCGCCGCATTGATGCTCATCTTAATGGCGCTCTATATCGCCAACTGGTGGAAAGGACTGCTGAAAGTAGAAGCGGTGGGAAGGCACCTTTGGCGATATATTGAGCCAGTGGGAAGACGCCTGATGCCTGTCGTCCATCTTCCTCAAGCCTTCGCCCTAGGGACACTGTGGGGCTGGCTGCCCTGTGGGCTGGTTTACTCCATGCTAGCCTGGAGCTTAGCGATTGCAGACCCACTCGATGGCGCGCTTCTAATGGGGGCTTTTGGCCTGGGTACACTCCCTGCTCTGCTGGCAACAGGACTTGCAGCACAGCAGTTAAGCCATTTAATTCGCCACCCTGCCACTCGCAGCGTCGCCGCACTGTCGATTATAAGTTTCGCCCTTTGGCAGCTATGGACGCTTATTCCTCTAACAGCGCATTAGTCAGACCCTCCTATAGTTTGATATAGCTCAACGCATTCCAAGTGACACCGACGTAGCATGCCGAGAGAACACTGAGCGACGGCGCTCAGTCACTCCTTTTGTTTACTTCTCACTTCGGAGCGCTCGCCATGCCCGTTCATGCCACTGCTGCCTTCTCACCTACCAACACTGATGTGTCTGGGGCTAATGCCTGGAATGAAACGCTGCTGCGTCGCTATGACAAAAGTGGCCCACGTTACACGTCCTACCCGACAGCTCTAGCGTTTCATGAGCAGTTTAGTGCCGATGACTTTACTCAGGCGCTAGCGCGCAGTAACGAGAGCCACCGCCCGCTATCACTGTATGTACATGTACCCTTTTGTCGAAAAATTTGCTTCTACTGCGCTTGCAATAAAATCGCAACGAAGAATACCGCCCTTGCAGAACCTTACCTTTCTCGGCTAGATCGAGAAATGGTGCTCACTGCCCGCCATTTAGACACTTCACGCCCGGTGCAACAGTTACACTGGGGTGGTGGTACGCCCACATTTCTAACCTTGGCACAGATGGGGGACCTAATTGACCGCCTAGATGCCCGTTTTGGTTTATCTAGCTCAGCCGATCGCGATTACGCTATTGAAATAGATCCTCGTGAAGCAGATGTATTTACGTTGCGCCATCTACAGTCTCTCGGCTTTAATCGACTAAGCCTTGGCGTGCAGGATTTAAATCTGCAGGTACAAAAAGCCATCAACCGAGTACAACCCCGGGTACTCACCGAAACGTTGATGGAAGAAGCACACCGTCTTGGTTTTCGCTCACTCAATCTTGATTTAATTTATGGGCTGCCATTTCAAACCGAAAAAAGCTTTGCTGAGACGCTAAGTCAAGTCATCGAACTCAACCCGGCACGGCTGTCCGTATTTAATTATGCGCACATGCCCACCCGCTTTGCGCCACAACGACGCATTAACGAAACGGACCTCCCCAGCGCTGATGAAAAGCTGGCTATTTTGCATACCACCATAGAAATGCTGACTAACGCAGGCTATGTGCATATTGGCATGGATCACTTTGCACGACCTGACGATAGCCTGGCGATTGCACAGCGCAACGGCACCTTACAACGCAATTTCCAGGGCTACTCTAGCCATGCACAGTGCGATTTAGTTGGCTTAGGCGTATCCGCTATATCACGGGTTGACGACGTTTACGCACAAAACCCGACTCAGCTTGACCAATATGAAGCAGCCTTAGATCAAGGTAAGCTGGCAACCGTCAAAGGATTAAGGTTAAATAAGGACGACCTAATACGAAGAGACGTGATTGAACGGCTAATGTGCGACATGCACATTGATCTAGCGGCAGTTGGAAAGCGTTGGCACATCGATGCTAATGACTATTTCTCCACCGCAATTGAGCAATTGAAGACAGCTGAGCAAGACGGCTTAATCACTCGCCATCAGCAAGTTATTAGCGCCACCCCCACTGGACGGCTGCTGATTCGCCATTTGGCGATGGCCTTTGATGCTCGCCTAGCTGATCAGCCTACTCAGCGCTACTCTAAGATTGTATAAGCTTCTTGAGACGTCTTGCCTCTGGGCCTATGATGGCTAACGAGAAAGGGAGAATGATATGCCACACCCCGCCAGCCAACGACGCTCACTGCTGCAAGAGGCGCGCTGTCAGACCTGTAGCCTAAGCTCGTTGTGTCTACCGCTCGCCTTAGAGCTTGAGGACATGAGCCAGTTTGATGCCATCATTCGCCGCCGCGCACCGCTCAAAAAAGGCGAGCCCCTGTTTCGCCAGGGTGATCACTTCACCAGTGTGTATGCCGTCCGCTCAGGCAGCCTGAAACAGGTGACCAGCGAAGGGAACGGCAATGATCAGCTGACAAATTTCTACCTTCCCAGCGAACTAGTAGGATTAGATGGAATTGACGAAGAGCACTACCCCGGTAGCGTCATTGCACTGGAAACCACAACGGTATGTGAGATCCCATTTGACCGTTTGGACCTGCTTTCCGAAGAACTGCCCGAACTACGTGGCCAGCTTTATCGGAGCATGAGCAAAGAATTGCGAGATGACCGGCGCATGATGCGCTTGCTATCGCGCAAGACGGCCGATCAACGACTAGCCAGCTTTTTAGTCACCCTTTCAGACCGTTTTCGCCGACGTGGATACTCGCCTTATAGCTTCAGACTCTCCATGTCCCGCGCCGACATCGGCAATTACTTAGGCTTGGCGGTAGAAACGGTCAGCCGTATTCTTAGCCGCTTTCAACAGCAAGAGGTGGTGGCTGTTTCAGGGCGCGAGGTTAATATTTTAGATATGCGGCGCCTCATCACGCTAGCTGAAGAGGAAGAACAGTCGGCTAGTCCACGCTAAGCGCCTGAATACGCCCTTCCATCAACGCCGCTTGTTTGGCTTCAAGGCCAGCAAAGTCAAATAAACGGCGGTCTGCTAGCTGGGAAGGCGCTACATTGGTCACCGCTTTAAACATGCTTTCTAGGCGTCCTGGATGTTTTTTATCCCACTCAGCCAACATATCTTTGACGACTTGACGCTGGAGATTGGGCTGAGAGCCACATAAGTTGCAGGGGATAATGGGGAATTCCATTAGCCGAGAAAACTCTGCAATATCAGCCTCTTTGCAGTAGGCAAGGGGGCGAATGACAATATTCTTGCCATCGTCAGATAAAAGCTTGGGAGGCATTGCTTTCAAAGTGCCACCAAAGAACATGTTAAGAAATAACGTTTCTAAAATATCTTCACGATGATGCCCTAAGGCAATTTTCGTTGCCCCAATTTCCTCGGCAAACCCATAAAGAGAGCCACGTCTTAGTCGTGAGCAGAGCGCGCAGGTCGTTTTTCCTTCTGGGGTTTTCTCTTTCACCACCGAGTAGGTGTCACGCTCTAGAATGTGGTATTCAACCCCCACTTTATCTAGGTACTGGGGCAGCACATGCTCCGGGAAGCCTGGCTGTTTTTGATCCATATTGACGGCGACCAGAGAGAAGTTAACCGGCGCGTTGCGCTGCAGGTTAAGCAGTATCTCCAGCATCGTATAGCTATCTTTGCCGCCAGACAGGCACACCATCACTTTGTCACCTTCACCAATCATTTGATAATCAATGATGGCGTTGCCAACCTCTCGCCGTAAGCGCTTTTGTAGCTTATTAAATTCACGCTTTTGTTTAGCGGCGTGATGCTCGGATGGTGTCTGTGCGCTATTAACAGCAGGGCTGTCAACAGAAACAGTATCAGGCGCTGCGGGGTCAAAATAGTCAGGTTGTAGCATGGTGTAGGCACTGCCGATGGTAGAAGAAGCAGCGGGCATTCTAACAAGACTCACCACGTCCACCCAAGATAAACCCGTGGATTCATCCCGTGAGGATAGTAACGACTATCCCTGCTGGGCGATCTCGCGCTGCAAACGCAGATATAAAAGCGCGCTTGCGGTTGCATCCCCCAGCACTCCCATCCATTGAAGAGCGGGCATTTGCCAACGAGCGAGCGCTTCGGTTAGGCGGCCGTTCGTCTCACACTGCGGATGTAAGCGACGCAGTTGGCGATAGTGTAGCTTACCAACATCGACCTGGGCATTGGGCAAACCAAATCCCAACCCTGCTTTAAACAAAAGATTTAGGTGTTCCACCGAGCGGCCTAACTGCCAACCAATTAGCGGCCGATTACCAATGAATTCAGCTAGCGCCCCAAGATGCTCAGCGTTAGGCGCCAGCACCATGTCCGTCGCATACAGCTGATGATGTCGCCGCAGCGCGGGGACGTTGCTGTTCTGCTCTTCTGCCAGGGTAGCCACCCAGGCTCGGCTGGTCTGCACTCTCCCTGGGCTTAAGACAACAGCAGCGACGCTGACCACCGGCGCTTGGCCTGGGCTAACCTGGCAGGCAAGCGCCACCATTTCTTCCCCCATGTAGGGCTGAAACAGCCATGCGTAGGGGGAATCTGCCCAGCGTCGGCGGTCGCTTTCGCGCTGCATTAATGTACGCAGCGAGCCACTGAGCAGTGACATATGCCGGTCTAACAAGCGCATTCCGCTCACGAATACTCCAAATGATAACGATGGGAGAGCCGCTGTTTAAAATCTTTTACGATATGCAGCGCCTCACGCAACAGGTCACGCTCAAGGGACGAGAGTTCTTGCACCACCACACGGTTGCTACGCTGCTGAGTCGATGCTTCTGCTGTCTGCAATTGCTGCTTTAAACGTAGTTCGGTAAACAGCGCCAACGCCTCGCCCAGGTCGTCAGCAAAACGGCGATCAAGACGACCATCTTCTGCTAAAGCGTCCAAGCGATCTAAGGTGGAAGTAGCATTAATGCGTCGCTCGAGGGCCATTGTGCGCACCCCATGAACAATGGGGAAAATACCGCCTTTTTTAATATCGATCCCATGCTGGGGCTTTTTTAAGGAGCCAAATAGCGTTAGCGGTGTTGAGAAACGCAGTGCAGCGCGCGCAAAGTAGGACAGCAATAGCTCATCCCGTGAGCAGCGTTCAAACAGCTCCGCACGCACACTGTCTAGCAATTGCGGATTACCAGCCACACCATGGGCATCCAGTAAAATCGCCAGCTTCATTAGACTATCGCCATCTCTTGCACTCACCCACTTAGCAATGTTGTTTTTCCATTGCGACACAGTGCCAACCCATTCAGGATTAGACACCATGATATTACCTGGGCATGGTGGATAGCCGAGCTGAATCAGCGTTTGAGTAAGCACATTCATGTCTTCGGCAAGCGAAGGCCATTGGCTGTCATCGGCTAAAATCAGGCCATTATCTTGATCTGTTTTAAGAATTTGTTCGCCGCGCCCTTCGCTCCCCATCACCATTAGGCAACTTTGGGAGTGATACTGCTCAGGAATAACAAATGACCACGCTTTATTGATGATTCGGCCATTCAACGCGGCCAGTAGGTCCATGGCAAAACGTAGTTTGACCCCTTGCGCCATAAGCGCATTCACCAATTCTGGCGTGCGTTGGCTGGCAGCCGCCAATGCTTCTAAGCTATTTGCCTGCTCCACCTGCAGACTAACGACATAGCTACGGCTCGAAAAATAGCTAAGTACATCCGTTAGCTCCACCACCCCTTTCAGGGCGCCCTGTTCCATAACCACCACCCGCGTTACTTTATGCCGCGTCATCAGCACGAGCGCTTCAAATAAGTATTGATGGGGGGTAACGGTCACCAACGAGAAATGGGCAACATCCTCAACGGGCGCTGTATGTTCATAGTTATTCAGCACGACACCATTGAGCAAATCGGTTTTAGTGACAATGCCAAACTCGCCCTGGGTTTTGACTAGCAAGCTATCTGCATGACTATCGTTGAGCTGACGCACCGCGCTGGCAATATCTGTCGATGCATCCATGATAAGAGGTTCACGCATACATTCGCTGACTTTAGCCAACATAAAACCGGCCATGGTCACGCCGCCTTCGGCACGCTTTTCAGTCATTAACCGCGCTTTGTGAGATAGCGACTGTTTGAAGAAATTTTCGAAGTCAGGATGATGACGGCATAGTTTTATAAATAGCGCCTTGGGCATCACATAGCACAAGCACTCTTGCTCAGCTTGGAAGCGATAGCGGCTTTTGCCATTCAGAATACTAATGGCGCCAAACAGATCACCAGCCGTGTAGTGCCCAATCCGTGCACTGGACGCTGGCAGGGTAGGATCCAGTTCAGCAACTTCGCCCTTGTGAATCAAAAATACTGATTCACCCGCTTGCCCCATCTCGATAATAATTTCATCACGATCAAAATAGGCGATGTCCATACCACGACGAACGTGGTCACGCCCTTCATCATCAATTAATGTGAAGGGCAATTGGGAAAGATCAACGTCAATCATGAGTGACCCCAGTTAATCGCGATGAAGAACACAATGGCTTAAGGTTTGATTGCTTTTTAACCAGCGCCTTTATTATACCTTTTGCTATACCGCTAACGTCGCAAAGACGTTTGTTTAGCGACCAAAGTAGCGACACGAACTAGCAAACTTGGCCATTTAATATACCACCTATTAAAAGTAGCAAACATTGCTTTTAAGCGACCCATAGACCATCGTCCTATCACCTAGATAAAAAAGCTAAAAAAACTTCAAAAACAGGTGTTTATTTTCAAAAATAAACATCACAATACGTACTGAAAGCTCATTGATACCAAAGTCTGGGATTTATTTTTTGCAATTATTGCCCACTATTAACAACGGGCTATACAGGATGTTCACGTGGCACTTGTTAAACACTTATCAAGGCACTGAAGAAAACCTTGCCAAACCATTAACCAGCAGAGCAACTTAACCAACAAGATGATATGCGTCTAATCGCACTAAATCATCGCAGACAACTAAAAGAGCGGTTTTCTATGAAGGATTGCCCTAATGGATCACACGCTATCCTGAGTTAACTTTCCAACCCTAAAAATCACAACTGGAGAGCACCACAATGGCAGATGACAAATCCAACGCTGCTGAATACTGGAAAGCCAACGTCCGATTAATCTTTGGATGCTTGGCCGTTTGGGCGTTCGTTTCTTATGGATGTGCCATCCTCTTTCGTCCGCTGCTAGCGGGCATTCCCGTTGGTGGGACTGACTTGGGCTTTTGGTTCGCTCAACAGGGCTCCATCCTCACCTTCATCGTACTGATCTTCTTCTATGCCTGGAGAATGAACAAACTCGATGCAAAATTCGGCCTTGGGGAGTAAGCCAGTATGAGCCAGTTTGCCATTAACCTATTATTTGTCGGCGCGTCGTTTGCGCTCTATATCGGGATTGCGATATGGGCTCGAGCCGGGTCGACCAAAGACTTCTACGTTGCCGGTGGCGGCGTTCACCCTATCACCAACGGTATGGCGACTGCCGCTGACTGGATGTCAGCTGCATCGTTTATTTCAATGGCCGGCCTGCTAGCATCTGGCGGGTACGCTAACTCCACCTTCTTGATGGGCTGGACAGGTGGTTACGTTATCCTGGCAATGCTGCTAGCGCCTTACCTGCGTAAGTTTGGCAAGTTTACAGTGCCCGACTTTATTGGTGACCGCTTCTATAGCAACACTGCGCGCTTCGTCGCGATTGTGTGTTTGATCGTTGCCTCTGTTACTTACGTTATCGGCCAAATGACCGGTGCTGGCGTTGCTTTCTCGCGCTTCTTGGAAGTCAGTAACACCTGGGGTATCTGGATCGCAGCGCTGATTGTGTTCCTGTACGCCGTTTTTGGCGGCATGAAAGGTATTACCTACACGCAGGTTGCTCAGTACGTGGTACTTATCATCGCCTACACTATTCCGGCGGTGTTCATTGCCATGCAACTAACCGGCAACCCAATTCCGATGTTCGGTATGTTCAGTACCCATACGGAGTCTGGCATTCCGCTGCTGACCAAGTTGGATGAAGTCGTTACTGCGCTTGGTTTCCGCGACTATACCGCCGACGTCGATAATAAGCTGAACATGGTGCTGTTTACTCTGTCGCTAATGGTGGGTACTGCTGGTTTACCCCACGTTATTATTCGCTTTTTCACTGTGCCGAAAGTTGCTGATGCACGCTGGTCCGCTGGTTGGGCACTCGTGTTTATTGCCCTGCTGTATCTCACCGCCCCCGCGGTTGGCTCCATGGCACGCTTGAACTTGGCTACCACCGTCTATCCAGAGATGGCGGGGCAGGTAGAGAACTACGAAGAAGCCGCCCTCAATCCGATTCTCTACGCAGACCGCCCTGAGTGGGTGCGCACTTGGGAAGAAACTGGGCTTATTACTTTTAACGATCTCAATAACGACGGCCGCATCCAAATGTACAACGATGCTGTCGACTTTTCTGATCGTGGCTGGGAAGGTAACGAGCTAACCGTTAATAACGACATTCTCGTACTAGCTAACCCTGAAATTGCCAACTTGCCGGGCTGGGTTATCGGCCTTATTGCAGCAGGCGGTATCGCTGCGGCTCTTTCAACAGCGGCGGGTCTACTATTGGCCATCTCGTCAGCCATTAGTCACGATTTGATCAAAACAATGATCAATCCGAAGATCTCTGAGAAGGGTGAAATGCTGGCAGCACGTATTTCAATGGGCGGCGCGATTCTTCTGGCTACCTACCTTGGGCTTAATCCACCCGGGTTCGCAGCGCAGACGGTTGCACTTGCCTTTGGTATCGCTGGTGCCTCACTGTTCCCAGCGCTGATGATGGGCATTTTCTCCAAGCGCATGAACAGCAAAGGCGCGATTTGCGGCATGCTGGCAGGTCTGATCTGCACCTTGCTCTATATCTTCACCTATCTCGGTTGGTTCTTCGTTCCCGGCACCAACATGCTGGCTAACACGCCAGACAACTGGATCTTGGGCATTTCACCACTCTCCTTCGGTGCAATAGGCGCGATGATTAACTTTGCGGTTGCGTTTACTGTCTCTAGCGCAACGGAAGAGCCTCCGCAGGAGATTCAAGACCTGGTAGAAAGCGTTCGCTACCCGAAAGGTGCTGGTGTCGCGGTCGACCACTAAGTCATAATCGAATCCTCCTCTTTGGCACACTGCCATTAGATTCGGAATCGATACTTCTCATCGGGCTTCCTTAGGGGAGCCCGATGTCATTTAGAAAGGATATTTTATGATCTGGCATCTTGTTGCCGCTGTATTTGCAGGGCTTGCCGCCGCAGGGATAGGCCTATTACTTAGGACGCTTAGCCGTAAACGGCTGCCTAAATGGATTGTGCCCGTTTTTGGTGGCCTGGGTATGCTGGGGTATCAGGTCTCAACCGAATACAGCTGGTTTGAACACAAGCGCTCTCAACTACCTGAAACTGCCATCGTCATTTCCAGCGATACGTCTAGCGCCGTGTGGCGACCATGGACCTTTGTGTTTCCGATGACGACTAAATTCAGCATCGTTGATAGCGACAATGTGCGCGCTCGTCACATTGACGATGAGTTAATTGCCGAATTTATTCTCTATCAATTCGAACGCCGCCATACCGATATACTGACTACTCAGCCTTATGTGTTGAACTGCGCTCACCGCGAGATAGTCCCCCTGAATCCAGAGACGGGCGACGCTGAATTAAACGAGCGCCGCACACTGAGGGAAACCGCGCCTTTGTTAACAACCGTTTGCCAACTTGCCGCCGACCAGCAGACGTGATGCCCCTCCTTCGCCTAGAATAGGGGCTTTATTTAGATGATCGTTATTTGATATTAGATCGTCGCTAGGCGAAGCCTTCAACGTGGGGAGACGACATGTTTCATGGCGGTCTGCTGGTCGCGGTATCACTGCTTTACATTGCGGTGCTGTTTGGAATTGCCTGGTTCGGTGATCGCCGTGCACGGACTCACGGCGCCAGCCGCCGACGGCCAATCATCTACAGTTTGGCATTGGCCATTTACTGCACCTCGTGGACGTTTTACGGCGCAGTGGGGCAAGCAGCCACGGCTGGCTGGTCATTCGCCAGTATCTTTGTCGGGCCAATCTTAACGTTTTTACTGTTTTGGCCTGTTCTGGCAAAAATGATTCGTGTTGCCAAGCACCAAAACGTCACGTCAATCGCTGACTTTATTGCTTCCCGCTACGGCAAAACCCAATCCCTTGCAGCGTTTGCTAGTTTAGTTGCCCTCATTGGCACCCTGCCCTACATTGCCCTGCAGTTAAAAGCGGTGTCTACCACCTTTAGCGTTCTCACCGACGCAGCGGATATGACCCATACGCCGCTGTTTGGCGACACAGCGTTTTATGTCGCTATTGTCATGGCAATCTTCGCTATCCTTTTTGGCACTCGCCATACGGACGCGACAGAGCATCACGAAGGGCTGATTCATGCGGTAGCATTTGAGTCTCTTGTAAAACTGCTAGCGTTTGTCGTCCTTGGCGCTTTTGTTACCTGGGGCATGTTTGATGGCCTAGGCGAACTAATGGGCCACGCTGAAAGCCAACTGGAGTTGCAGCGCCAACTAGCCAATCAAGATTTTGGCCAAAGCTTCTGGGCGCAAACGCTGCTCGCCATGCTCGCCATACTTTGCCTGCCTCGCCAGTTTCATGTGGCAGTAGTGGAAAACACCCACCCAGATGATGCAACGAAAGCACGCTGGCTATTTCCTCTTTACCTACTCGCAGTCGCCTTTTTTGTGGTGCCTTTGGCGGCAGCCGGTCTACTGCTGTTTTCGGAAAGCGGGGTTGAGCCTGATACTTACGTACTTGCTCTTTCGATGGCGTCTGGCCAGCAGTGGCTGACCCTGCTCACCTTTATTGGCGGATTTTCTGCCGCGACAGGCATGGTTATTGTGGCGGCAGTGGCAGTATCCATCATGATTTCTAATGAAATTGTGATCCCAGCACTATTTAGGTTGCGTTGGTTCGACACAAAAGCTCGTGACTATGGCCGCTTAGTACTCCGCGCGCGCCGCCTGACGATTGTTGCTGTATTGGCAATGGCTTACGGCTTCTATCAGCTCATTGCCGAATTCACCTCGTTGGCCTCAATTGGCATGCTGTCCTTTGCGGCCGCCGCTCAGTTTGCCCCCGCACTCATCGGCGGGCTGTATTGGAAGCGCGGTAACCGCCTCGGCGTTATTGTTGGCATGAACGCAGGCTTTGCGATTTGGGCATACAGCTTGTTAATGCCGGCTATGATCAATGCCGGAGTACTGCCTCAAGCATGGCTGGCGGGCGGCCCCTTAGGGCTTAATTGGCTATCGCCGACAACCCTCTTTGGCTTAAACCTCAGCGATCCATTTACCCACGGAGTCATGCTGTCGCTGGGCATCAACTTGTTCTGCTATATCTTTGTGTCACAGGTGACTTCTCAGCGGGTCGTCGAGCGTATTCAGGCATCGCTGTTTGTCGATAGCGTAGAAACTCGTCAAACATCCGTAAACCGCCCATGGACAGGTGCCACCACTGTCGGTGACCTTAAAGTGCTGTGTGAGCGTTTTCTTGGGGCAGACCAAGTGGATCGTGCATTTGAGGATTACGCACGCCGCGCGGGAAAACCCATGGAAGATAGTTCACGGGCGTCTATCGACGTCATCCAATTTACTGAGCGCTTTCTTGCGTCAGTGTTAGGCGCATCGTCAGCACGCATAGTCGTTAACTCGGCGCTTCAGGGGCGCGGCATCGGCATTTCAGATGTCATTTCAATCGTTGATGAAGCCTCTCAAGTCTTAGAGTTCAACCGCGCACTACTGCAAGCCACCATTGAAAACATCAACCAGGGTATTAGCGTGGTTGACCAGAATTTGCGCTTGGTGGTGTGGAACCAGCGCTATTTAGAGCTGTTCCGCTTCCCTGATCACTTGATACGGGTCGGCGCCCCCATAGATCGTATTTTTCGCTACAACGCGCACAGCGGCGAATATGGCCCAGGAGACCCGGAAGAGCACGTCCAACTGCTGCTCGACAACATTCGCGACGGCCAGCCTCACCGCTATGTGCGCTATCGCCAAGATGGCAGCGTATTGGAAGTCCAAGGCAACCCGATGCCTGGTGGTGGTTTTGTCTATACCTATCAAGATATTACTCAGCAGAAGCGCATCGAAGAGGCGCTGATCCGCTCTGAAAACAACATCCGTATCTACACCGATAATGTGCCAGCGCTGATTGCCTACTTTGATAAAGAGTGCCGTTATCTATTTACCAACCGCGCCTACGAACAAGCTTTCGACATAGATCGTAATGCCGTGATTGGGCGCCGCTACGAAGACGTATTACCGGTTAAAAAAGCCGAAGAGCGCATGCCGTGGGTTCAACGAACACTGGCAGGCGAACGCGTTAGTTTTGAAGTCTCAATGCGCGTTAATGATGCCATGCGCTATATGCTGGTCACCTATACGCCCCACTTTGGTGATAGCCAATCGATTTTAGGCTTCTTCGCGCTTTATCAAGATATTACCGAGCGCCGCCAAGCCGAAATCGCCTTAAAAGTGACCAACGAAACCCTGGAAGAGCGCGTTCGCGAGCGCACGCAAGCACTTTCCGAGGCCAACGCGGCGCTGCGCCAAGAGAACCGTGTGCGCGCTGAAGCAGAGCAAGCGCTGCGCCAAGCGAAACAGTTAGCTGAAGATGCTAACGCTTCCAAAACGCGCTTTTTGGCTGCCGCTAGTCATGACTTGCTCCAGCCGCTGAACGCAGCCCGGCTGTTTACCTCTGCATTAATGCAGAACGTCACCGCTAGCGACACCCAGCGCACCATCAGCCATATTGATAACTCACTTCAAGCCGCTGAAGAGCTGCTTGGCACTCTGCTAGATATTTCAAAGCTTGATGCGGGTGCGCTTACACCGCGACGCAGCCATTTTGCACTCGCAGATATTATTCGCCCATTGCGTGCCGAATTTGAAGTGATGGCCGATGACCGTGGGCTGGATCTTGTCGTCGTACCGACGCAACAATGGGTAGATTCCGATCCGCAGATGCTTCGCCGGATTGTACAAAACTTTCTATCCAACGCGATTCGCTATACCCAAGAAGGTCGTGTACTTCTAGGCTGCCGCCGCCAAGCGGGACGGCTTTCCATAGAGGTATGGGATAGCGGGCCAGGTATTCCTGAATCTAAGCTAACGGAAATTTTCCAAGAGTTCCGCCGGTTGGATCAAGTTTCACGCCATAAAGAGAGTGAGAAAGGGCTCGGCTTAGGCCTCTCAATCGCCGATCGTATGAGCCGTGTACTTGACCACCCAATTAAGGTTCGATCCTGGGTAGGGGTGGGGACTGCATTCTGCGTCAGCGTTCCCATTGTTGCCGCCCTTGAAGTGACTTTAGCGGACCAGGAACCTCAAAACCGCCGTAGCGGTAATAAGTTAGCGGGTACCCGCATTGTGTGTATCGATAACGAAACGCTCATTTTAGAGGGCATGACGGCCATGCTGAGCGGCTGGGGATGTGAAGTATTTACGGCGACCAGCATTGGCGGCGCAAAATCGATTCTGCGCAACATGGACGGCGACCCCGACGCTATTTTGGCCGACTATCACCTGGACAACGAAGTCACGGGCTTGATGGCACTCGAAGCACTCAGCGAGCGCTTTGAGGGAGCCGTACCGGGCATTGTGATTACCGCCGACCGTACGGAAGCGGTGGCCGAGGAGATCAAGCGTGCGGGTTATCAACTGCTGCTTAAGCCGGTCAAACCCGCCGCGCTACGCGCGCTTTTAACTCGTACCCTTCAGGCTAGCCGAGCAGGAGGGAAAACGTAATGATACGGCGGATTGATGCATCACACTGTCATTCCCGAAGGGGGTTATCGGGAATCCACTTTGACCTTTCTCGCTGATGCCTAGGAGCCTGCTTCAAAATGGATTCCCGCTAAAAGCATGCGGGAATGACACAGTGGTGAGGAACGCGGGAATGACGGAGCCGCGAGATAGACGCACCACACCGTCATTCCCGAAGGGGGTTATCGGGAATCCAACTTACCCTTCAAGAAGAAACTTTTGGCGGTTCCACTTCAAGTTTCTGAGCAGCAATAACAGCCTGGGTGCGCGAGTGCACTCCCAGCTTGCGCAGAATAGCCGTCACGTGGGCCTTAATAGTGGCTTCTGAGACGCTAAGCTCATAGGCGATCTGTTTATTCAACAAACCTTCCGTCAGCATATTGAGCACACGAAACTGCTGCGGCGTCAGTGAGGCAATTGCCTCCGCAAAACGCGACTCTTCTTCGCTGGTTTCATCTAAGACGTTCGCCAACGCTTCTGGCAGCCAAACTTCCCCCTGCAGAATTTCCCCCACTGCTTCAGCAATCAACTGTAGCGAGGAAGATTTAGGAATAAAGCCTGACGCGCCGTAATCGATGGCACGACGTACTACATAGGGCTCGTCACTGCCTGAAACAACCGCCACCGGAATATCGGGCATCTGGCCACGCAATTGAATCAAACCTGAGAAGCCATGCGCTCCTGGCATATGGAGGTCTAGCAAAATCAAATCAGCATCAGGATGTCGATTAACGACCTCAGTGGTGGCTTCCATGGTGTCGGCTTCGACAATCTCAGCCTGGGGGGCTAACTGGCGCAACGCCTGAGTGAGCGCTGCACGAAACAGCGGATGGTCGTCTGCGACGATAAACTTATGGGCTACTGCCATGGATATTCCTCCGGTTCCTCGAGCAGCGGGGTTGACTACCGCCGCGACGCTAGGCTCATACGGTTGAAGCATGGTACCCCATGGGCTTCGTCATTCCCAAGCATCACATGCACTATTTGTCATAGATACGTCATCCAAACAGAAATAACAGTGCCGGCTCCATGGCCGGCACTGCAACGGATCTGTCCAGTTTGCCTTATTTAACATAGCAAATGAATGACATCCGTCATTTAAAAGTGCCCCCATTAGAAAGATAACTGGGGGCAAAGAGCATTACTGGTTGGCACGATGCTCGATGAGTTCGTCCACCACCGACGGATCAGCCAGCGTGCTGGTATCGCCCAGGCCGTCACACTCATTAGCTGCAATTTTACGTAAAATGCGCCGCATAATTTTACCAGAACGTGTTTTTGGCAGCCCTGGCGCCCACTGAATTACATCTGGCGATGCAATCGGGCCAATATCTTTACGTACCCATTGAGTCAGCTCTTTCTTGAGTTCATCCGTGGGCTCAACATCATCATTGAGCGTTACATAGATATAGATGCCCTGGCCCTTAATATCGTGCGGGAAGCCAACGACGGCGGCTTCTGCCACTGCCGAGTGAGCAACCAGAGACGACTCTATTTCAGCAGTGCCCATACGGTGGCCTGAGACGTTAAGCACGTCGTCAACCCGCCCTGTAATCCAGTAATAGCCATCCTCATCCCGACGACAGCCATCCCCAGTAAAATACATGCCGTCGTAAGTAGAGAAGTAGGTTTGTACAAAGCGTTCGTGGTCGCCCCAAATGGAGCGCGCTTGGCCCGGCCAGGAGTCGAGAATGACTAGATTGCCTTCCGTCTCGCCTTCCAATTTATGGCCTTCATTATCCACCAGCGCGGGGTTCACACCAAAGAAGGGCGTTGTCGCAGAACCAGGCTTTAGATCTGTAGCACCGGGAAGTGGCGCGATCATAATGCCGCCCGTTTCGGTTTGCCACCAAGTATCCACAATAGGACACTGCTCATTGCCAATAACGCGATAGAACCACTCCCAGGCTTCTGGGTTGATAGGTTCGCCCACAGAACCCAGCAAGCGCAATGAATCACGTTTGCTAGAGTCCATCACGTTATCACCATGCGCCATTAAGGCACGGACAGCGGTAGGCGCGGTATAGAGGATATTGACCTGATGCTTATCGACAATTTCGCCCATGCGGCCATGGCTTGGGTAGCTCGGTACGCCTTCAAACATTAGCGTGGTTGCACCATTGGCAAGCGGTCCGTACACGATATAGCTGTGGCCCGTCACCCAGCCTACGTCCGCTGTACACCAGTAAATTTCACCTTCTTGATAGTCGAAAACATACTGATGGGTCATCGCGGCGTAGGTCAGGTAGCCGCCAGTGGTATGCTTTAAGCCCTTAGGCGCACCAGTTGACCCAGAGGTATAGAGAATAAACAGTGGATCTTCGGCATTCATGGCCTCAACTGGGCATTCGGTAGACTGCTTATCCACCAGCTCGTCAAACCAAATGTCACGACCTTCCTGCCAATCAATATCACCGCCTGTACGCTTCACCACCAATACGTTTTTACATACATCGGTGCCATCGCGCGTCAGCGCCGAATCGACGTTCTCCTTAAGGGGGACGTGTTTACCACCACGCACCGACTCATCAGCTGTGATCACCAGTTTAGAATCAGCACCAATTACCCGCTGAGCGACGGCATCCGGCGAAAAGCCGCCAAACACAACAGAGTGCACAGCACCAATACGGGCACATGCCAACATGGCCATGGCCGCCTCGGGAATCATCGGCATATACAGCGTCACTGTATCGCCTTTGTTAACTCCCAGCGACTTCAGGCCGTTGGCCAGCTGGTTAGTGCGCTCATAAAGCTCGCGGTAAGTAATGTGTTTTGAATCGTTAGGGTTATCCCCTTCCCAGATAATCGCCGTTTGGTCGCCACGCTTCTCCAAGTGGCGATCTAGACAGTTGGCGCTAACGTTTAGCTCACCATCTTCAAACCAGCGAATATCAACATTATCGCGTGCGAAGGAGGTGTTTTTAATCTTGGTTGGCGTCTTGATCCAATCCAGACGCTTTGCTTGCTCAGCCCAGAAACTTTCCGGGTCGTCCATGGACTGCTGATACATTGCCGCATATTTATCTTTATCAGCCCATGCACTGGCAGCGATACTATCGCGCACTGGATAGACGTTTTTATGCTCGCTCATGAAGTTGCCTCTGTCCGTGAAATTGCACTCTCTAGAAAATGGTGTCGGTATTATTATTAGTCGCACCGACGCGCTTAATATTTACCTAGCATAAACCTCCCAACGCCGGCTTCCCTTTAGACATTGGTATTAACATTTTAAATATTAAAAACAATAAGTTAAAGCACTTTCAAGGTTTTCTAAAAGCACTGTAGACCAAGGTCTGATCACAATGGCGGCAGCGATAGCGACGCCCCTTTACCACTAAAGAATGACGCCTGGCTGTGAAACAATGCGTTTGACAGCCACATTGATAATAATATGGCCGAGACTGGGCATCCTGAACATCAAAGCGATGAGTCACCTTAGGCTCAAGGCCAAACAGGTCTCGCATGACGGCTTGCCATTCTCGACCATGCGGTTTGAGCCGCGTGCCATTGGCTAAATGAAAGACTAACCAATGCGCCATTTCATGGGGAATCACCTCGTCAAAAAACGCCTGCCGATTATTGCTCAGTAAAACAGGATTAAAACGCAGCCCGCCACGCCCTAGATGCGCCTGCCCTGCTGAGGCACCTTTTAGGTCGAACCACACCTTTGGCGCTGGCAGTGCAGGATAGACTTCTTGGCAGCGTCTTAACGCTTCATCAGTTCTGTCTCGCACGGCGTGCATGAGCGCCTCTGAAGAGAGTGTTGCAAGTTTTTCAGCAGGCCATGGGGGCAGTGGTAAAGTCTTCATTAGTGATAAACTAACCAGTAACGATGTTGCCAACGAGTGTTGCCGATCAACATCTTTTTCTCAAAGACGATTTTTATGATGAGGCCCCTTATGGCAGAGCGCAATAACGTTCCCGCAGCAACGTCGCCCAATACCACCCCACCTCAGCCGCTACTTGATGACGAGCAACTTGATCGATTGGATGACTTTCTCGACTCAGAGCAGGTCGGCGAAGATGCGCTGGATCTTATCTCTGCCCATGGCTTTTTAGTGGCGCTGGCAGTTGCCCCTAGCGAATTACCCACCAGTCAATGGCTAGCTGAGCTGTTTCAGGGAGAGCCAAGTTATCGGGATGATGCCGAGCGAGACGAGATTATCCAACTGTTAACACTGCTACGTGACAACGCCGTCGCAGTGCTTGAACAAGGTGGTTTACCAGAGCTACCCTTCGAGCTAACGCTCGATGGCATCCCCGCTGAAGAAACGCCTATCGGCGACTGGTGCGCGGGGTTTATGGAAGGTGTCTTTAGCGACGAAAGCGCATGGTTTCAAGATGACGAAGAGGCTGCCGCCACGCTACTGCTGCCCTTTATGTCGCTCTCAGGTTTATTCGATGATGAGCCAGAAATGGCTGAGATGGCCCAAGATCAGGCCAGTCAGGAAACCTTTGTTGCCCAATTGCCAGAATTAGTCCTGGACCTTTATCTTCACTACCGCGTGCCCCCCGAAACGCCGAAACCTAAGCCACGCAAGAAAACCCCGGCCAAAGGTAAAAAGCGTCGATAGCCGATTGTTAGCCGCACATTATTTAAGGCGGGTGACAATACCATCCACTACGCCATAGACCCACTCTCGGGCTCGCTGCCGCCAGGACCGTGCGGCCCAGGCGGCAGCATCGACTTCTTGACTGGCGGTAAAGTTACGCTCAAACAGCGATTGAACTTGTTTGGCGAAGGCTTGGTTTTCTACTTCTTGATTAGCTTCAAGGTTCCAGTGCAGATTCCAATGGTCGAAGTTACATGAGCCAAGACTGACCCAGTCATCGGCTAACACAAACTTGGCATGAATAAACGTGGGCTGGAACTCAAAAATCCGCACGCCGGCTTTTAACAACGCTTGGTAAAACCGTTGTCCTGCATAGCGCACGCCTGGGTGGTCATGTTTACTGCCCGGTAATAGTAAACAAACATCCACGCCACGCCGTGCTGCCCGAATCAGGCGTCGGCGCAGCGTGAAGGTCGGCACAAAATAAGGTGTACATAGCCAAAGCCGCTTGTTTGCCTGATTTACCCGCGCATGGAGCGAGTGGCGAATAGCTTGGTAACGATAACCCCTCGCTGACATCACTCGGCCGCGTATGCCATCAGCATAATGTACGGCTGTCCGCTGTGGCGGCAACGCCGCGCTAGCCCGCCCACCACCTTCTTGCCGTGTTAACCGGGAGCGCCATAAGCGGCGAAAAAGCCCTTCCCAATCAGCAACCACCGGGCCTTCGATGCGCACCGCAATTTCGTACCATGCTTCCAGAAACTCATCCACCGCGCCAAATCCGCCGGTAAACGCAATCTCTCCATCCACGACAACAATTTTACGGTGGTCACGGCTTAAGTTGCGAGCCAGCGAGTGAAAACCGATGGGATTAAAGAACCGTAATGCGACACCTGCTTGCTCTAGGCGTGTGCGGTCACGGTGCTCCAATCCCATAGAGCCATAACCATCGAGCAGCAAATACACCTTTACACCGCGCTCAGCAGCGTCGATCAACGCATTACTCATCTGGCTGGCTAACTTACCTGACTCCATCAAGTAGAGCTCCACCAGCACGTAGTACTCCGCTTGACTAACCGCATCAAACATAGCTGGCAAAAATCGCGTTGCTTCCGGCAACAGAGTCGTGCGGTTGCCTTCACGCCACACGTGCTGCATAGAGACTCCTTCTCTTGATGAAACGGCTCAGCGACGAGTTAGCGAACGATGGACGTACAAATCGTACCGGCTCGTTTTACCTTCCAGCGTATGCTGCGGCGCGGGACCGCCGATAGGGGGTGCTTTACGGGGGCGCTTGACCACTACTCGATGCGTCGCTACATCCAGCGCAGCTTCTAATAAGCGCGGTGCATCATCGTCATCTCCCGCCAGCTCTCGAAACACGCGCATCTCTTTTTTGACCAACGCCGACTTTTCACGGTGCGGAAACATCGGATCAAGATGAACAACCTCAGGATCAAAGGCCGCGCTTTCCACAAGGGCAGCCAACTGCTCAGCGGCATCACCATGGCGGAGCGTCATACGCAAGGCAATCTCTGCTGTCGACTCTGTTCTTGCGGCACGCGCGAGGCCATCCTGAAGCAGCGCGGCAATCGCCGCGACACGTTCAATTAATAAGACATTTGCGCCCAGGCTTGCCAGTACAAATGCATCCCGACCCAAACCAGCCGTGGCATCCACGACGTTAGGTGTGATGCCTTTAGCAAGCCCACAGGCTTTTGCCACTAACTGCCCGCGACCACCACCAAACTGACGGCGATGGGCTGCCTTTCCAGCGGCAAAATCCACGCTAAGCGGTTTTCCGTATTGGCGCTCATCACCTGACAGTGCCAATTGGCCATCAACGTAACTAAGTGCTAACCCCGAAGGCAGCACAAGCGTCTCTGGGCTTGCCATGTGGCTCATGCTGGCTTTTTCCAGGCCACGTCGTTGCGCAAATAAACTGGCTGTGCTTCATGGGCTGCCTGACCCAACCCCGCTTCCAAATCACGAGCGGCGAGCCATGCCATCTCTTCGGCCCGTGGCTCAAGATCAGTGAGGTGCTGAGACATGTTGGCTTGTAGGCTTAACGCAAAGTCATCCCACAGCGTAAACCCCGAGCCCACGCCTACCCAGTCGGTCTCCTCCGCAGGCAAACAAAAGTTAGCAGGCGCCACGACTACTTCGTCACTTTGCAAGCTAAGCGTGTCATTTAAACAGTGCCAAGTAGCCGCATAGATTTCGCCCATACGGGCATCTAACGCGGTCACTACATGACGAAAATGGTAGCGGCGATGGGCCTGAAGCGCGAGCGCTTCCAAGGTGGAAATACCCAACAATGGACGATCCAGCCCAAACGCCAAGCCTTGCGCTGCACCGGCAGCGATGCGCAAGCCGGTGAATGAGCCAGGGCCACGCCCAAACGCAACCGCATCTAGCTGCTGCGTAGAAATATTGGCCTCAGCGAGAATGTCATCCACCATCGGCATTAAGCGCCGGGTATGGGCCCTTGGCGTCATCTCGAAACGCGCCAAGCATTCACGCTGGCTACCCTGCTGGCGCAATAAAGCCGCAGAGCAGGCACTAGAAGATGCGTCCAGTGCGAGAAGGTATAACGATGACATCGATTCTGCACTCCATAAAATAGACCGTCATTATACCTTTACGCGGCCTCAACGACGATGGCCCGCAGGTAACCTGCGGGCCATCGTGACATTCACTAGCATGTGCTACTTAGCAAAGCGCTTCTTTCACTTGCCGAGTAATGTCAGCCACGCTGCCTACGCCTTCTACGCGATGATACTGCGGCGCGGCCTCAGGGTCTTCTTTCGCCCACTGCTGATAATAGTCTACCAACGGTGCGGTTTGGTCGTGATAAACCGACAGACGGTTGCGCACGGTAGATTCTTGATCATCTTCACGCTGAATCAGCGCTTCCCCAGTCACATCATCTTTACCCGGCTCTTTGGGCGGATTATGGTCGACATGGTAAACACGCCCAGATGCCGGATGCACACGACGCCCCGCAAGACGGCTAACAATTTCTTCGTCTGGTACGGCAATTTCCAACACGTGGTCCAGCTTAACGCCAGCCTCTTTCATCGCATCGGCTTGCGGGATGGTGCGCGGAAAACCATCGAACAAGAAACCATTTTCACAGTCGGGTTGGCTAATACGCTCTTTAACAAGATCGATAATGACATCGTCGGACACCAAACCGCCGCTATTCATAATCTCTTTTACTTTGAGCCCCAATTCGGTACCGTCCTTGATGGCCGCGCGCAGCATATCCCCGGTGGAAATTTGAGGGATCTTAAATTGCTCACAGATAAACTGAGCCTGAGTCCCCTTCCCCGCGCCGGGGGCACCCAACAGGATTAAACGCATGGCACTGCTCCTTGAATGTTAGTCGTTAGATATGAATAATTTTTGAATAATGGACTGACAATAACCGTGCCGTTCGGATGACACAACTCCCCAAAAGCCTGATAACGCATTTTTTTAACATTTTCTTAAGCAAAAACAGTCAGGTGGCAATTTCTTGTACTTTGGTCACCCCTTCTTTGCAGACCTACTGAACTGTTTTAAACACAAGCGGCGCCCTATTGGGCGCCGCTTGTGGCTTACTGCGAGACGATTACAGCAGCAATCGGCGAATATCCGTCAGCACATCGGCCAGAAAGGCCGTAAAGCGGGCAGCATCCGCACCGTTAATCGCCCGGTGATCATAGGAGAGCGAGAGCGGCATCATTAAGCGCGGTTGGAAGGCGCTGCCATCCCATACCGGCTTCATCTGCGCTTTCGATACCCCCAGGATCGCCACTTCCGGCGCATTAACGATCGGTGTGAACGCGGTGCCACCAATCGAGCCAAGGCTCGAAATGGTGAAGCAGCCACCGGTCATCTCATCACGCTTAAGCTTCTTGGTTTGCGCTTTCTTGCCTAGCTCCGCCATCTCCTTGGCTATCTCGATCAAGGATTTCTTATCAGCGTTACGCACCACCGGCACCATCAGGCCATCCGGCGTATCCACGGCAATCCCAATATGCACGTAGTTTTTCCATACCAGCGTTTCGCCGTCGCCTTTCAGGCTGACGTTGAACTGGGGGAATTTACGCAGTGCAAAGGCACAGGCTTTGACCATAAACGGCAACGGTGTCAGCTTGGCGCCCTGGGCTTCAGCCTCGGCTTTCATGGCCTTACGGAAGCTTTCAAGCTCGGTAATGTCGGCCTCGTCGAACTGCGTCACGTGAGGCACGTTAAGCCAGCTGCGGTGCAGATTGGTCGCGCCCATTTTCAGCAGGCGACCCATCGGCTTCTCTTCTACGTCGCCAAACTGACTGAAGTCAACTTCCGGTATCGCGGGAATGCCAGCACCACCACTCGCCGCAGGGGCAGCCGCTGTTTGTGCTTTACCTTGGTTGGCAATGGCCTGTTTCACGTAGGCCTGCACATCTTCTTTCAGCACCCGATCTTTCGGGCCACTAGGCTTAACAAGACCGAGGTCTACGCCGAGCTCACGTGCCAGCATGCGTACTGCGGGGCCTGCGTGTACCAGTTTCCCATCGCGGGGCTTATGAGAGGCCATCTGCGCTTCAGGGCTAGGCGTGCCTTCTGGTGAAGCGGCAGGCTTCGCACTTGACTGACTGGCACTAGAGGACTGAGCTTTCTCCGGCGCCGCTTTTTTAGGGGCTGCCTTCTTGGCACCGGCTACTTCTATATAGCCAATCACATCGCCTTCAGAGACGGTGTCACCCTCTTTCACAGTAAGCTCTAAGAGCTTGCCTTTGTAAGGGCTCGGCACGTCCATCGACGCTTTATCAGATTCCAGAGTGATCAACGGGTCTTCTTCGTTGACCTCATCACCTGCCGCCACACCAATTTCGATAATCGGCACGTCAGAAGAACCCGACAAGTCAGGTACACGAATCTCTTTGCGCTCAGGCTCACCGCTACCGCTATCTTCTTCAACGACCGGCTCTTCAGCCGCTGCTTCCGGCTCGCTGCTGGCTTGGCTAGCGGCTTGCTGCGGTGCATCTTCTTCAGCCGATGCATCACCGCCTTCGCCAGCGATTTCCATCTGGCCGATCACGTCGCCTTCCGAGACGGTATCGCCTTCTTTTACCGTGAGCGCAACGATCTTACCACCGTGCGGGCTGGGCACGTCCATGGAGGCTTTATCCGACTCCAGGGTGATTAGGGTGTCTTCGGCGTTGACCTCATCACCGGCGCTGACGGCGACTTCGATGATTTCAACGCTGTCGGAACCGCCCAGGTCAGGCACCTTGATGTCAACGGTTTGCTTGCCGCCGCTGGCTTTCTTCGCTGCCGGTGCGGGGGCTGCTTCCTGCGTTGGTTTGTCTTGTTTCGCTGGCGCGTCGTTGGGCTGGCTGTCAGACGCGGGGGCTGACGTCTCTTCGCCACCGTCTGTGCCGCCTTCAACCTCCAGCTCAACGATGTCGTCGCCTTCGGAGACAGTATCGCCTTCTTTGACCAGCACTTTGAGCACCTTGCCGCCTTTCGGGGCCGGGACGTCCATGCTGGCTTTGTCGGATTCCAGGGTGATTAGGGTGTCTTCCGCTTCAATGACGTCGCCTTCTGACACCGCAATCTCGATGATTTCGACATCGGTATCGCCACCGATATCGGGAACTTTGATGATTTCGCTACTCAAGGTCGCGCTCCTTCCAAATCGGATCGAGCCGGCGGGCTTCTGCCCGCCGGGCAGCGGTTTAGCTGGTCAGCGGGTTTGGCTTGCTGGCATCAATGCCATACTTCTTCAGCGCCTCGCCGACGTGCTTGCGATCAAGCTCACCACGGTCTGCCAGCGCGCGTAGCGCCGCCACGGTGACGAAGTAGCGGTCTACTTCAAAGAAGTAGCGCAGCTTCTCGCGGGTGTCGGAACGGCCAAAGCCGTCCGTGCCCAGCACGGTGTACTCGCTCGGCACCCAGGCACGCACCTGGTCGGCGTAGAGCTTCATGTAGTCGGTGGAGGCAATCACCGGGCCGTCACGGCCTTCCAGGCACTTCGTCACGTGGGGCTTGTTGGCCTCAGCGTCCGGGTTCAGGAAGCCTTCACGCTCCAGCAGCAGCGCTTCGCGGCGCAGCTCGTTAAAGCTGGTCACACTCCAGATATCCGCACCAATGCCCCAGTCGTTGGCCAACAGCTCGGCAGCCGCTTCGACTTCGCGCAGGATGGTGCCGGAGCCCAGCAGTTGCACGCGGCCTTTATCGCCCTGGGTTTCGTTGAGCAGGTACATGCCTTTGACGATATCGTCGGTAGGCACGTTCTCAAGCGCGGGGTGCTCGTAGTTTTCGTTCATCACCGTCAGGTAGTAGAAGCAGTTCTCTTTGTCGGAGAACATGCGCTTCAGACCATCCTGGAGGATGACCGCCACTTCGTGGGCATAGGTCGGGTCGTAGCTGCGGCAGTTGGGGATGGTGGAGGCTTGAATCAAGCTGTGGCCATCCTGGTGCTGCAGACCTTCACCGTTGAGCGTGGTACGCCCGGCGGTGCCGCCGACCATAAAGCCGCGGGCTTGCAGGTCACCGGCGGCCCAGGCCAAGTCACCAATGCGCTGGAAGCCGAACATCGAGTAGTAGACGTAGAACGGCAGCAGGGTGACGTTGTTGTTGCTGTAGGACGTCGCGGCGGCAATCCATGCGGACATGGCACCGGCTTCACTAATCCCTTCTTCGAGAATCTGGCCTTTCTGATCCTCGCGGTAGAACATGATCTGGCCTTTATCGACCGGCTCATACTTCTGACCTTCCGAGGTGTAGATGCCGAGCTGACGGAACATGCCTTCCATGCCGAAGGTACGCGCTTCGTCAGGAATAATCGGGACGACATGTTTGCCGAGCTTCTTATCCTTCACCAGGCCGTTCAGCACGCGCACGAACGCCATGGTGGTCGAGACTTCGCGCCCTTTGGAACCGACCATTTGCGAGGCAAAGGTTTTGTCGTCCAGGCTGGGGATCTCCAGCGCCTCAAAGTCACTGCGGCGGCTCGGCAGGTAGCCGTTTAAGCGTTCCCGCTGCAGGTGCATGTATTTCAGCTCGGGAGAGTCTTCTTCCGGCTTGTAATAGGGCACATCTTTAAGCTGCTCGTCGGTGAGCGGAATGCCGAAGCGGTCGCGGAATTTACGCAACGCCTCGTACTCCATGCTCTTGACCTGGTGGGACTCGTTGGCGGCTTCGCCATCGCCGCTGCCCATGCCGTAGCCTTTGACGGTATGCGCCAGAATGACCGTGGGCTTACCGTTGGTCTGGTTGACCGCTTCGTGGTAGGCCGCGTAGACCTTGAACGGATCGTGACCACCGCGGTTGAGCTTCCAGATGTCTTCATCAGACAGGTCGTTGACCATCGCTTCGGTTTCGGGGTACTTACCGAAGAAGTGCTCACGGGTGTACGAGCCACCGTTGGCCTTGTAGTTCTGGTACTCACCGTCGACCGCTTCATCCATGCGCTTTTGCAGGATGCCTTTCTTGTCCTTCTCGAACAGCGGATCCCAGTGACGCCCCCAGACCACCTTGATGACGTTCCAGCCGGCACCACGGAATACGCCTTCGAACTCGTCCATGACGCGGGAGTTGCCGCGCACCGGACCGTCCAAGCGCTGCAGGTTGCAGTTGATAACGAAGATCAGGTTATCGAGGTTTTCACGCCCCGCTAGGGAGATCGCGCCCAGTGACTCCGGCTCATCACACTCGCCGTCACCCATGAAGCACCAGATCTTACGGTCGTACATGTCTTTCAGCTCACGGTGATGCAGGTACTTCATCACGTGGGCTTGATAGATGGCCTGAATCGGGCCAAGGCCCATGGACACCGTGGGGAACTGCCAGTAGTCCGGCATCAGCCACGGGTGCGGGTAGGAAGAGAGGCCATCGCCGTCGACTTCGCGACGGAATTTGTCCATCTGCTCTTCTGATAAACGGCCTTCCAAGTAGGAACGCGCGTAAATCCCCGGGGCAACGTGGCCCTGGATGTAAATCAGGTCGCCTTCAAAATCGCCTTTGGGGGCGCGGAAGAAGTGGTTAAAGCCAACATCGTACAGCGTGGCCGACGACATAAAGCTGGCAATGTGGCCGCCCAGCCCGGGGTTGGCGCGGTTATTACGGATGACCTGGGCAATGGCGTTGTAACGAATCAACGACCGAATGCGGCGCTCCATAAACAGATCGCCGGGCATCGGTGCTTCGCGATGCACAGGGATCGTATTCCGGTGCGGGGTTGTCACCGAGAAGGGTACCTTCATCCCGTCCCGGCGCAGGCGATCCGCCAAGCGGGTCATCAGGTAGCGGGCACGATCTTCGCCCTCACGATCCAGTACTGATTCCAGGGATTCCAGCCACTCCGTGGTTTCGAGCGGATCGAGATCTTCTCTTGTCTCCAGACTCATAGAGGTCTCTCCGAATGACGATAAATGACAATGAGCCCCGCCAACCCTTAGGGCCTGGGGCGGCTGCGGTGTTTAGCCACCACAGGCCGATAAAACGCCGACGCCTAAGCGCCGTGTAGATGTTTTCTTTCTACATTCAACAAGCTACGTACTTTTCGATGTAGTAAAGCTACACAATTGTCGTAAAAGTTAGCCTTTTGTATATGAGAAGATACCGCAAAGTCGTCACTCTGCCAATTCCAGCAAGCCCTAAAAGGCTATCGAAAACAGACTATTGCACCGCAACATAAAAAAATAGTAAGACTTTAGACGAATCTACCAAACGCTCAAAAATGTAGCCAAACTACCGTTTTATTTACTTACGAGTGAAGTACTTAATTAAATTTCCAACGTTCTTTTACAAATTTATTAACCCAGCGCTAAGCATCTAACTGTTGATAATAATAAGCCCAGTCAAAGGCTGGCCCTGGATCAGTTTTACGCAGTGGAGCCACGTGAGCATGACCGGTAATGCGTGACTTATCCAGCTGTGGGTAGCGCGCTATTAGCCACTGAGTTACCGCTACTAACCTTTGATATTGCGCTTTGGTAAAAGGGGTCACGTCGTCACCCTCCAGCTCAATACCCACTGAAAAGTCATTTAAGGCTGTTCGCCACGCCTTTTGATACGGATCCAGCCAGCATGAGCGCCCGGCATGCCAGGCGCGATGATCTGTATCAACAAACTGTAAGCACTCGCCATCGCGACGAATCAGAAAGTGAGCTGATACCCTAAGATGTGCAATCTCAGCAAAAAAGGGGTGCTCTGCTGAATTTAGCTGGTTAGTAAACAGTGCCTCAATGGCATCACCACTAAACTGACCGGGCGGCAAACTAATCGCATGAATAAGCAGTAGCGAGACCTCACTATTGGGGCGCTGATCGCAGTTGGGTGATGCCATTTGTCTAGCGCTTGGCCACTGCCCATCAAAGGCTGTACTTTTCATAACAGATACACTCTTCTCTACGTTGGCATTCTCTTTCACTATAATGCCCAACACACTCAATAACGCCTAGAGAACTCACCGCCATGCATTATGAAAACGCTCTTGCCGAAGAGATACGCGCTAGCGCAGCCCGCTTACTAGCTGAGGATATTGGCCCTGGCGATATTACAGCGCAGCTAATCCCTGAGAACCAATGGGCAACCGCCAGCATCATTACGCGTGAACCCGCAGTACTTTGTGGTGTTGCTTGGGTAGATGAGATTTTTCGACGGTTAGATAACCGCGTTACGCTACGTTGGCAGGCAGCAGACGGCGACTCTCTTCAAGCAGATCAGTGTTTTTTAGAGCTAGAAGGGCCTGCTCGCAGCCTACTGACCGGTGAACGAGCGGCCCTAAATATGCTGCAAACATTGTCTGCCACAGCTACCTCAACACGACATTATGTTGATTTAATTGAAGGCACTAATGTCCGTTTACTAGATACGCGTAAAACGTTGCCTGGAATGCGCCTCGCCCAAAAGTACGCCGTAACCTGCGGCGGTGGACATAATCATCGTATAGGATTGTGGGATGCTTTCTTAATTAAAGAGAATCATATTACTGCTTGTGGCGGTATTAAGGCAGCCGTTGAGCAAGCTCGTAAACTGGCAAGTGACCTGCCAGTAGAGGTAGAGGTGGAAACGTTTGAGGAGCTTGATCAGGCACTGGCCGCAAAGGCAGACATTATCATGCTCGATAATTTCGCCTTAGAAGACTTACATGTAGCCGTCGAAATAAATGGTGGGCGGGCAACACTTGAGGCCTCTGGCAATGTCGGCGCAGCCACATTAAAGGCAATTGCCGATACTGGTGTTGACTGTATTTCCAGCGGCGCACTTACCAAAGACCTAAAATCGATCGATTTATCGATGCGTATTACCCACACCTTCGACATTTGATGTACTCAGGTTTCGACAGCGTTAAGCTTTTTGACTAAGCGATAGCGTTTCAAAAGCTCGCCACTGCGCTCTACCCACTGCTCGCCGAGGTTGCTAAAACCTCGGCGAATCAAGCGTTCATAAAGCACTGAGCTTGCTTCAATTTCTACACTCGATACGCCCTGCTCAAGCAACATACGTTCAGCGTGTATCAACAGTGTGGTACCGATCCCACGTCCAGTCAGTGAAGGCCACACATAAAGTGTCTCTATGCGTTTGGCCGCAATATCCAGCTCTAAAAAACCTACGCATCGCCCATCACAGCTGGCGACCAGCGTAGTATAAAGCGTTTGTCTGGCCGCCCAGGCGCTTGCCTCGCGTGGCAGAGCATTCGCCCAAGCTCGGCGTTCGTCTACACCATAGTGGGAAGCGGCACTCTGCATCACGGCGTGATAAAACACCTCTGCTTGGTCAGCTGCGTCACGGGTAAACCCTTCACGATAGATAATTCTTGGAGTAGGCGTAGAAGGTGTTTGGCTCACGTTAGCACTTGTCACGTTGGTGCTTGTCACGTTGGTACTTAGCATGTATACAACTCCACTATTTAATTATCGCACCTTAACGTTTCATTGCATCCCAACTCGATGCTTGGCTGTTTTATACTTCGTTTTTATCTACACGTAAGGTGTGTCATGCACGATATATCCATAACTGAGCCATTTACCATCAACCCTATAGGTTATATTGAAAGCGACTACCCTGATAAGTTTGGCATTCCTCGCCAACCAGGACTAGCGACGGCAGCGAAAGCGACACTGGTATTAACGCCCCCCTTCAACACACCGTTAAGCGTTCGTGGACTTGAAGCATTTAGCCACTTATGGATCAGCTTTATATTTCACCGCAGCCCCGAAGAGTGGGTTCCCCTTGTACGCCCTCCCCGACTGGGTGGCAATAAAAAAATAGGGGTATTCGCGAGTCGCAGCACACACCGGCCTAATCGTTTAGGGCTATCACTTGTTGAGCTAGTGGGAATTGATACGCACCATGGTGTACGCCTACTGCTCAAAGGAGCAGATTTAATGACAGGCACGCCCGTAGCGGATATCAAACCTTACCTGCCTTGGACTGAAGCCGTTCCGAATGCACGCTCAGGCTATGCCTCTGCACCGCCACCTTTTTACCCCGTAGAATTCTCCTCAGCGGCCGAAACAGCGCTCGCTGAACGCGCAGATGCTAGTGACTTAAGGCGGCTCATTACCCAAGTATTAGGCCAAGACCCACGACCCGCTTACCATCAGGATCAACTAGAACGGGAATATGGCATGCAGTTAAGAGATGTCAATATTCGTTTTCAAGTACAACAGATGCCTGAGCTAGGCAATGTCGTTTATATAATCAACATTCAAAAAAACAACTAACAATTGTCAACTCACAACTCACAACTCACAACTCACAACTCACAACTCACAACTCACAAAAAGGTAGCTTCATTGTAAATTGACTGCCTTTACCAAACTCACTTTCACAATAAATTTCGCCGCCATGCTTAGCTGCTACCGTTTTCACTAATGCTAGCCCTAGACCATGCCCATCCGCCATTCCATCTTTATCACTGCGAGTAAAGTCGTCAAAAATATCGTTAATCTCATCAGACTCAATACCAACGCCATTGTCAGAAACCTGCAGCACAATCCACCTATCCTGTCGATACACAAAAACATTAACTTCGCCTCCAGAAGGCGTATACTTAACGGCATTTTCAATTAAGTTAAAGACGGCTCTTGCAAGATAGTTTTTGTCGCCCATCATCGGGGCGCCGTCTTCATCTTTGAGCTTTCTCACCATTTTAATATCTTTTACTTTCGCAAGTGGGTAAACTTGATCTAGCACTTCCATAACAACATCTTCAAAAAGCACAAACTCTTTTTTCAAATCAAATGACTTGGCTCGCGTTAAATTAATAAAGTCGTTAATCATCCCAAGTCCCATCGTGAGGCATTGTTCCAAATAGCTATAGAAATTAGCTTGCGATGCGGCCGAGGCTGGATTTTTTTGGGCTTCTAGAAATGCTAGCGCTCTTGCCTGAGGAGCTTTCATATCATGTGATAAGAAACTAAGCATACTAGACCTCTGTGCTTCAGCTTCTACTTCACTTGTCAGGTCAACCAGCCATACTAACCAGCCCCCAGCCGCACTATTCGTCGTTGTAGATAACTCTCCCATCTCCAGTCGGTACGTTCGCCCATCCCTGTCAGTACATAATCCACCTATTTGAATGCCGTTGACGTTACTCGTGTCAGCTGGCTGGGGTGGCCATATAGTCGAAAAACCGTGTTTCTCTTCAAAGGTTAGGAAGGATGGCAAAGCATCAATGTGATCGATGGCATGCTCTCCTTCCTCCCAACAAATCGCCAATGCTTTTTTATTTGCCTGTAGAACCTCTCCCTTCTTATTTAGTATGAAGATGGGGAGCGGTAATGAGTGCATTGCATCTAATATGAATCGCCGCCCTTCTACAATTCTATCTAGCGCAAATTCAAGTGCTTGAGACTGCTGATAAAGCTTCCCACCCTCACCTCGAATATCATCAGGCTGCCTAAAGGGCAAGATAGATGGTTCTTGATATAACAATTCCAGCTCGCGCTTAAACCAAGACAGTAAGGCTGCCTGGCTTTGCCAAACAATTGCAATGATGGCGATCCCCAACGCTATTAAGCTCGCAAAAGGAGGCCACCACCACCTAAAATTCAGCGCTACTAAAGAAGCGAATAACACACCAGTACCGAGCGACAGCACCACTAATAGCAAATAGCGAAACCTTAGCCACCATGCCAGTAGAATTAAAATAACAATAGGTAAGCTTGCTAAAAATGCCCCTAGCCAACTATCCACTTCGCGTATATAAGTTTCATTTCGTAGGGCATCGAGTAAGTGAGCATGCACCTCAACACCTGGCATTAAACCTGAAGACAATAACGACACATTGTAACGATCGCCCAAACCAAGAGCAGTCATGCCCACTAAGACAGTGCGACCTCGGAGCAAAGAAGCGGGTACATACCCCATTAATACATCATGGTAAGAAACGGTCGGATATGAGCCAGATGGACCACGAAATGGTATTCTTATCGCCTCAGTTGGCCAGTTTGATGATATATCACTCCCTCCCTTTTTTTCTGGATCCACAAGAAGGGTCATTAGCTGTGGCCAGACATCATCACCGCGCTCAATCAACAGCTCCACTGACCGAGCTACTCCATCAGCATCAAGCATCACATTGATATGCCCAACGCCTTTGGCGGCAGATAATAATGGAGAGGGGGGGATTAAGACATCTCGTGTCCTACCGTCCAGCAGCGATTCAGAAAGTAGTGCCATAGGTAGATAAGTGCGGCCATGGCGATCCATCGCATTGGCAAGCTGCCGATCCTCTTCAGGTAGCCGACTTGGCTCAACTAAAAGGATGTCCAAAACAATCGATTGCACGCCCGCAGCGTTCAACTGATCAATCAGCTGTGTGTGAACATCTCTAGACCAAGGCCAACGCCCCAATGCTTGTAAACTGGGTTCATCGATCGCTACAACTAAAATATCGTCAGAGGGAGGCTCTGATTGCCTGGAAAGCCAAGCATCGTAAAAAAAATTATCAGACAGTAAGGGAGACAAACTATAAAGAAAGAAAGCAATGGGCAGTAACAAGCTACCCATTGCACACCATGTCATCACAAACCGCCGGTGCAATGCTCTAGAAAGGTTACTTCCCTGAGTCATTTAGGAAACCTCTGATTAACTATTGCGCTTGTCCATACTGCGTTAAAAATCATCTCGTGCGCGAGTCCGATCAAAATGCTCATTTACACCCCGTAAACTGCGCTTTTTCGTTGATTTTTTCCTTGTCTGGCCTGCGCTCATAACGTTAATCAGAGGCTCCTTAGTGTTCCAGCATCGAGAACAACAGCCATATCTGTACGTTCACCTAAGCTGACAACACGCCAGAATATCTCGTTACCTGGCAAACGGCTTACTCTTAAAGGACCATTATTTTGAGGTTCATAATCCAATAAAACTCGCGTAAATTCGTGATCAGCAGCTAGTTGCAAGCGATAGTTTGTTTGTGCTTTATGGAACCACTCGAATATCCACGCATCTTCCTCCTGTTTAACGGATACTCGATCACCATGGTGATGAATAACGAAAATAGTGCTCTCACCTTCAATACCTAGCTCATCTATAGCGGATATGCGTAAATGGTAGAACCCTGGAGGAAGTGGGTCGAACTGTATCTGGCTGCTCTGAGATCGCTGATCACGTATTATCGTTAAAAAGTTTGGATCACTTGCTATTTGCGCTCTGAAAGCCTGCCCCTGCATAGGCGATAAAATATCTACTTGTATGGCTTCATTTGAAAGCGAATTGATAGCCACTCCCTCTGGTGGAGGTAATAGCTGTACTACTTGGATACCACCTGCTTCATCAACACGTGCACCCTCTCCCTCATTTATTGAGGCTTCGGCAGTATCCACCCGATGTTGAGCAGCAACATTTCCCTCATAAACCGACGTTAGCAGTGCTTCGTCTGTATAGCTTGCCCGAAAGTGAGTACCGCGCACACCTAGGACGCCCGCAGTTGTTTCTATATTGTATGCTCGTCTGCGCATGCGATTTGTAGGCACATAAGACTCTATCTCTCCATGCTCTAATTGAAACGTGATGCCTCTCTCCCCTTCACGCTTTAACACAATGCGTGAATTAGAAGGTACCACCGCCCTAGCCCCGTCACGCATCTGAACGGTCAAGGAAGAACCTGGGCCAGTTTGAATAACGGAGTCGACCTTAATAAGGTCTCCACTCTCTAAAAGATTTTCACCGTTCTCTTCGACTATCCATGCATCTCCCGAACGGTATAGAACTGACAAGGGAAAAGGGTCGAGAGCACTGAGGTCCACCATGGTATCAGGCTGAAGTTTGAAGGGATCAGCTATCGCATTCACTTGCTGCAAAGTAGGCCACTCGTCAGGAGTACCATAATAATATTCGGAGATATCCCAAAGTGTATCGCCTGGCATCACTTGATGGTGTGTATCAGATGCATAGGCAAGCCCCCAATTCAGTAAAAACACACCTCCGAATACAACGCCTAAAAGATGTTGTAATAGTGACTGAGCTTTCAGACGACTCCCGCTGCTTCTTATATTCATAACGCCACCATCTTCAATGCGCATAGGTACGCTTGGTAATGTATTTCTTTCAAACAGCATTAATTTCTATCCTGAATTCAGGATTAAAAAGATCACTCAATTAGTGTATTGGATATCCAACCTAAAGCGGGTGCATTGCCCTGTTCGAAGTAGACTTGACTCCATCCATCCATGCTCCCTAGCACGTAAACAGTGGTGCCTTTTGTCAATGACGCAATACGTTCAAAATCAGTACTTGCTCCCGCGCGGATATTAACGCGGCTTCCGGCAATTTGCTTTTCTTCAAGATTAGGCAGGCTGGCATTAATATTTTCTTGCGCCAAACCATTGCCCCCTTGAGCAGCCATAACAAACCAAAAAACAGCCCAAGCATGGTTACGTTCAACCCCATGCCCCCTAGCGTGCATCGCACCTAAATTATTTTGTGCGAACGGATCATTTTGCTTCGCAGCACGTTCATACCACTCAAACGCGCGGGTATAGCTTTGCTCTACTCCACGACCTGTTTCGTAAAGGCTTCCGATATTGTTCTGAGCTGCCACATGTCCCTGCTCAGCAGCCAACTCAAACCATCTCGCTGCAAGCTCAGCATTTTCATCAACGCCCTCACCTTCCAAATACAATAAACCTAGTTGAAATTGCGCTGCAGCATTGCCCGCCTCGGCAGCCCGCTCAAACCATTGCGCGGCTGATCCTGGGTCGCCATCAAGACGTTCAAGAAGATAAAGCTCAGCCAGCCTAACCTGAGCATCTGTGAGCCCATTATCCGCCGCAAGTCGGTACCATTTGTAGGCTTCATCTAAGCTGGCACTTACTCCTTGGCCGCGTTCGAACATCATTCCCAGTGCAAACTGAGAGTCCGAGTTGCCTCGTTCTGCTGCCGTACGCCACTCATGAATAGCGGAGGCATAATGACCACGCTGGTATTCGTCAAGCCCTGCCTCATAATCCGCACTGGCTAGCGTGCTAACCCCGACAAAAACAAGGCTCAACCAGGGTAGTATCCTCATATTCAGGCCTTCCTTCACAAAAGCCCGATAGACTCTCGTCTACCGGGCATTCAATAAAATTGAGCAATCTCACCACTTACGAGATTACTTCACTGGCGTTATCGACTGCGTCACTTCTGCCAAAATACGGGCATAAGTATTGCGGGCCGTTTGCGTAATAGCCAGTTGATCTTGTAAACGCTGTAGTTCTTGATCAGTTACTCGCAGGTTCTGAATTTGTTCGCGCCCCTGCTGTCCCAGGCTTTCAAGCGTGTACTCTTTACCATCTATCGTGACAGTTGGCTGTGCTGCTTGTTCACCAACGGCAACCGCTGATTCACTCTCATTAGCAGTTACGTTTTTATCGCTTTGGTTGGCTTCACTTTTACTAACTGCTCTGCTTTTTACTGAACTTGACGTGCGCGGTTTGCTCATAAGGAACTACCTCTCAGTTAATGTAAATTATCATAAAATAATAAGAGCAATTATCTAAGTGCTCAATTAGGAGTCTTCTTCGACCGCTTCTTCTTCAACTGCTTCAATAGCGTTAACAGCTTCAGCTGGCGTACCGACACGCTCATGGGTCAGCACACAAAGTACACCAGTGCGTGTATGTTGAATTTCAAAGTTTGTATCGCAGAAAAGAGCCATGGTATTAAGCACACGGTTTTCAAGTAATAGTGGGTTTTGCAAGTCACTTTCATTGACGACCAAACGTGCTAAAAATATACCACCTTCGGGGCACCCTAGCGCTTGCTCGTCACTTACTGCGACACATACCGAGCCTTGATCCACAGACTTCTTAGCGGGTTCCTCTTGCTGCTCCGCCATTACCCCCATACTGAATACAGATAGAACAACTGCCGCCGCAACTGCTGCTACGAACGTCGTGAGATAGCCAACATACTTCATTATTTCAGTTCCTAATTTTCAGTTGTTAAAAGGCAGGGATAACACTATATCCCTACCGTTAGTAGTTATCTTTAGTACTAGTTAGCTACATAAGCAACTAACGAGCCGTCTCTGTAACCGTGATTTCTACACGTCTATTCGGCCTCAAACACTCAGTCACACCTGGCGTTGCACTTCTTCCTGGGCACTCAACAACAGGATCCGCCATACCACGCCCAACCGTCATAATGCTTGAGCGACGAACTCCCTGATTAGCCATACGGGTTCCCACAGTCTCAGCACGAGAGTTGGATAATGCTAAATTATAAGCCTCATTACCAAATCGATCTGTATAACCGATGATCATTACGCTCGGGTTTACAAAGTCACTTGTGATTGTTTGAGTCACTAGATCAACAGCACGACGCCCCTCTAATGTTAACGTGTCGCTATCAAAATCAAATAACACATCGCCTGATAGTGTTAGTTTCTCTTCACGCGGTTCAGCGGCAATTTCTTCTACTTCGATTGGCACCAGTAACGCCGGACACTGTGCATCCCGCCAACGCGTGCTCTCTAATGCCATCTCATCATCATAGTGCACTTGGTATTGGCAGGTGATGTACTCATTGCCGTTACCCGTGTACAAGTTGAACACGTAGTTCCACTCCCGCACACCAAAGAACCCTTCCGAGTAATGGGGGTTGCCGATTAGCTGGCGTACTTGATCCTTCGTCTGGCTTTCCTGAATGCGTAAAATGTTTTCAGGATCGACAAACTTGCCGCCGTCATACCAGTTACCCGCTAGTGCTGGAAAGCCATCACCCGCTTCACGCAACTCCGTACGGTCGTTGTTAGGCGGGCTAGCACAGCCTGCTAACACGAGAACGGCGGCGATACTGGCGGCCCCGAGGGCCGCCTTGGTCATCATTCTGTTACTAAGATTGTTCACGTCGTTCTCCTTTACCAGTGCCAGCCAGCGCCAATACCTGCGCCGAAGTTGCTTTGCGAGTCACCCGTTACCTTGCCTTGAATCACCCAGCGGCCATTGTCAGAAAGGCGAGAGACACCTACCGAGACCGCCGATTCGCCACCGTAGGTGCCTGCCCCTACACCAATCATGCTCTTACCGGGCATCCACGCTTGCGGCACCGTGGAAGCAGCAATCGCACTGGCAGAACCCGCATTAGCGTTGCGTTCGACGCTGTCGATACGGCCATGCACGTTGACGATCTCGTTTTCAAAACGACGTCCCAGCTCGTTCATCTGCCCTACGTTAACCGCATCGGTCTCATTAACCCCCGGCGCTACGTTGGTGATGGTGGTGCCTTCTGCGCCTTTCAGTGTGATGGTGCTGTAGTCAACATTGCCATCTTCATCACGGTCGTAGTTCACCGCGCCGCGCTGAACAGCATCCAACTGGCGGACGTTAACGGCATCGGTATCTCGTGTACCGCCCGCCACATTGGTGATCTGGCGTTCGTTACCTTCGCTACCCACCGACACGGCTCCTTGCGTCGATGCCACCGACTCATTGGAGAAACGCTCACGCTCACCGTTCATGCCTTCACGGTCGGCAACAGAGTCCGCACCGAGGGCAACGCTGCCTTCCGCTTTGGCTTGTGCACCGGCTCCCGAAGCCACACTACGATCGCCTGCCGCAACACTGTCTGAGCCCATGGCGATGCTGTCAGCACCTTGTGGGTCTGCGGCGGGGCCGTCGCTGTTGGCGCGGAAGTATTTGGAGCCCCCTTGTTCAATGTTGGTGATTTGGTTCTGCACATCCCAAAGCTGACTACCGTTCACCGCATCCGAGCTGTTTTGTGCAATATCACCGGGAGCAACGTTAGTGATCTTCGTGCCGCCATCGCCTTCCAAGGTAATGGTGTTGTAATCAACACTGCCGTCGTCGTTGCGGTCATATTTCACTGCGCGGTCATCCAAGTCCGCCAGGTCGTTGGTGATATTACTGATATCGCCTTCAACAGTGGTGACGCGGTTGTCTAGCTCACCGACCGCTTGGTTGGTGGCATACAACTGGCTGCCGTTAATCGCATCGGTGCTCTCAGCCGAAATTCGGCCTGCTGCGACGTTGGTCACCGTTCGCTCAGCGCCGACGCTACCAACGCTAACGGTGGCTACTGGGGAGACACCCGCAAACTGGTACGTTTGGCCTGCAATTTCAACCGATGCGGTGCTAACCGCTTCTGCAGTACGAGCACCTTCCCCTAGCGCAACGCTGCCTTGGTGCGAAGCAATCGCGTCGTAACCTAACGCCAGAGCGCGATCTGCTGAGGCAATGGCCTCATAACCCACGGCGGTGGAACCTTCTCCTTGGGCAAAGGCATCGCTCACTGCTAAGCCACTATCATTGGTGCGCACGTAGCGAATGCCTAAGCCATTTTCAGTAACGTATTCATTACTGATATCGCCAGTCACGTTCGTCACGATGCTTTCCAGCTGATACAGCTGAGAGCCGTTGATCGCATCTTTACTATCTGCGGATACGTCACCATCAGCCACATTGGTGATTTTGTTATCACCCATGTCGATGCCGTCACCGCTAATAGTCGGGCCATCCTCACCTACGGTAATGGAACTGACGATTTTAAGATCATCATTCAGCGCCAGTTCCAGCGTCTCGTCATCGCTTAGCTTGGTGATGATGTTGCTGTTACCTTCTTCATCAGCCTCGCCCACGATATCTAGACGATCACCCAGACGGCGCTCAGTGTCCTCACCTTCGTTAGCACCAAACGTCAGCGGCGTATCGGCAACTTCGCCAACCGAGTTATCAACGTAGCTCTTGTTGGTGATGTGATCGCCTTCGGTGATCTCGCCGGTGTAGGTAACGTTACCTTCGTTGTTAACGAAGAAGTTGTCGCCCAGGCGGGTTTCACCTACCACGGTCAGGTTCTCGTTAACCGTCATGTTGTTGGTGGTGATGCTGTCACCGTCAATGAAGGTCTCGCCAACCGTAATGCTGTTGTCGACGTTCAAGTCGGCATTCAGCGCCAGTTTCAGCGTCTCGTCATCGCTCAACTTGGTGATGATGTTGCTGTGACCTTCATCATCGGCTTCGCCCACGATATCGAGACGGTCGCCCAGACGGCGCTCGGTGTCTTCACCTTCGTTGGCACCAAACGTCAGTGGCGTATCGGCAACTTCGCTAACCGAGTTATCCACGTACTGCTTGTTGGTGATGTGCGTCTCGTCGGTGATCGGACCGTCGTAATGCGCTTCGTTGTTGACCACGGAGAAGCTATCACCCAGGTAGGTGTCACCTTCAACCGTCAGGTTTTCGTTGATGGTGGTGTTACCAGCAACGGTCAGGTTCTCGTTCAGGAACGTGTCGCCTTCAACCGTCAGGTTCTCGTTCACCGTCATGTTGTTGGTGATGACTTGGTCGCCGTCGATCAGCGTTTCGTTGATCGTCAGGCTGCCGTCTTCACCCAGGTCAATGTTTTCAGCCAGTTGAATGTTCAGCGTGTCTTCACCATCGGCTACAACTCCAATGTTGCCTTCGGTCAAGCCACCTTCAGCACCGCCTTTCACGTTGGCCGTTTCACCCAAGCGACGCTCAAACGACTCGCCACTATCACCCGCAAACGTTAGCGGCGTATCACCCAACTCGGTCACGCTGTTGTCAACGTAGTTCTTGTTGGTGATGTGGTCGCCTTCGGTGATGTCGCCGGTGTAGGTGACGTTACCTTCGTTGTTAACGAAGAAGTTGTCGCCCAGGCGGGTTTCACCTGCCACGGTCAGGTTCTCGTTCACCGTCATGTTGTTGGTGGTGACGCTGTCACCATCAATGAAGGTCTCGCCCACTGTGATGCTGTTGTCGACGTTCAAGTCGGCATTCAGCGCCAGTTCCAGCGTCTCGTCATCGGTCACCTTGGTGATGATGTTGCTGTGACCTTCATCATCGGCTTCGCCCACGATGTCTAGACGATCACCCAGGCGGCGCTCGGTGTCTTCACCTTCGTTGGCACCAAACGTCAGTGGCGTATCACCCAACTCGGTCACGCTGTTGTCAACGTAGCTCTTGTTGGTGATGTGGTCGCCTTCGGTGATCGGGCCATCGTAGTACGCTTCATTGTTAACGATGGAGAAGTGATCACCTAGGTGGGTATCGCCTTCTACCGTCAGGTTTTCGTTGATGGTGGTGCTGCCATCGACATACAGGTTCTCGTTCAGGAACGTGTCACCTTCAACCGTCAGGTTCTCATTAACCGTCATGTTGTTGGTGGTGATGCTGTCACCGTCAATGAAGGTCTCGCCAACCGTAATGCTGTTGTCGACGTTCAAGTCGGCATTCAGCGCTAGTTCCAGCGTTTCTTCATCGGTCACCTTGGTGATGATGTTGCTGTGACCTTCATCATCGGCTTCGCCCACGATATCGAGGCGGTCGCCCAGACGGCGCTCGGTGTCTTCACCTTCGTTGGCACCAAACGTCAGTGGCGTATCGGCAACTTCGCTAACCGAGTTATCCACGTACTGCTTGTTGGTGATGTGCGTCTCGTCGGTGATCGGACCGTCGTAATGCGCTTCGTTGTTGACCACGGAGAAGCTATCACCCAGGTAGGTGTCACCTTCAACCGTCAGGTTTTCGTTGATGGTGGTGTTACCAGCAACGGTCAGGTTCTCGTTCAGGAACGTGTCGCCTTCAACCGTCAGGTTCTCGTTCACCGTCATGTTGTTGGTGATGACTTGGTCGCCGTCGATCAGCGTTTCGTTGATCGTCAGGCTGCCGTCTTCACCCAGGTCAATGTTTTCAGCTAGCTGAATGTTCAGCGTGTCTTCACCATCGGCTACAACTCCTATGTTGCCTTCGGTCAAGCCACCTTCAGCACCGCCTTTCACGTTGGCCGTTTCACCCAAGCGACGCTCAAACGACTCGCCACTATCACCCGCAAACGTTAGCGGCGTATCACCCAACTCGGTCACGCTGTTGTCAACGTAGCTCTTGTTGGTGATGTGGTCGCCTTCGGTGATGTCGCCGGTGTAGGTGACGTTACCTTCGTTGTTAACGAAGAAGTTGTCGCCCAGGCGGGTTTCACCTGCCACGGTCAGGTTCTCGTTCACCGTCATGTTATTGGTGGTGATGCTGTCACCGTCAATGAAGGTCTCGCCCACTGTGATGCTGTTGTCGACGTTCAAGTCGGCATTCAGCGCTAGTTCCAGCGTTTCTTCATCGGTCACCTTGGTGATGATGTTGCTGTGACCTTCATCATCGGCTTCGCCCACGATATCAAGACGGTCGCCCAGACGGCGCTCGGTGTCTTCACCTTCGTTGGCACCAAACGTCAGCGGCGTATCGCCCAACTCAGTTACGCTGTTATCAACGTACGTTTTGTTGGTGATGTGGTCGCCTTCGGTGATCGAGCCATCGTAGTGCGCTTCATTGTTAACGATGGAGAAGTGATCACCCAGGTGGGTATCGCCTTCTACCGTCAGGTTTTCGTTGATGGTGGTGCTGCCATCGACATACAGGTTCTCATTCAGATGCGTATCACCTTCAACCGTCAGGTTCTCATTAACCGTCATGTTGTTGGTGGTAATGCTGTCACCGTCAATGAAGGTGTCGCCTACGGTGATGCTGTTGTCGACGTTCAAGTCGGCATTCAGCGCCAGTTCCAGCGTTTCTTCATCGGTCACCTTGGTGATGATGTTGCTGTGACCTTCATCATCGGCTTCGCCCACGATATCGAGACGGTCGCCCAGACGGCGCTCGGTATCTTCACCTTCGTTGGCACCAAATGTCAGTGGCGTATCGCCCAACTCAGTTACGCTGTTGTCAACGTACGTTTTGTTGGTGATGTGATCGCCTTCGGTGATCGGGCCATCGTAGTACGCTTCATTGTTAACGATGGAGAAGTGATCACCCAGGTGGGTATCGCCTTCTACCGTCAGGTTTTCGTTGATGGTAGTGCTGCCATCGACATACAGGTTCTCATTCAGATGCGTATCACCTTCAACCGTCAGGTTCTCGTTAACCGTCATGTTGTTGGTGGTGATACCGCCTTCGTTGATGGTGGTGTTATCCGCAACCGTCAGCTCTTCGGTGACGTTCACCGTGGTCGACTCGACGCTTTCCAGGTTCGTCAGGTTCTTGGACAGCTGGACTTCAAGATCGCCGTCGGCGTTCTGAACCGTACGTAGGTTCTCGGCCGAGGCGGCGTCTGCCGTCAGGTCGGTCATGCCGCCGACGATGTTGAGCTGCTCACCCAGGTCTTTGTGGATCACTTCACCGTCGTTACCCGCGAAGTTGAGGCCTTCGGCAACGAGGTCGTCACCCAGACCGTCGACGTAGGTCTTGTTGGTGATGTGGTCACCTTCGGTGATCTCGCCGGTGTAGGTGACATTACCTTCGTTGTTAACGACGAAGTTGTCGCCCAGCTTAGTCTCACCTGCCACCGTGAGGTTTTCAGTGATATCGACGTTGTTGGTGGTGATACCGCCTTCGTTGATGGTGGTGTTATCCGCAACCGTCAGCTCTTCGGTGACGTTCACCGTGGTCGACTCGACGCTTTCCAGGTTCGTCAGGTTCTTGGACAGCTGGACTTCAAGATCGCCGTCGGCGTTCTGAACCGTACGTAGGTTCTCGGCCGAGGCGGCGTCTGCCGTCAGGTCGGTCATGCCGCCGACGATGTTGAGCTGCTCACCCAGGTCTTTGTGGATCACTTCACCGTCGTTACCCGCGAAGTTGAGGCCTTCGGCAACGAGGTCGTCGCCCAGACCGTCGACGTAGGTCTTGTTGGTGATGTGGTCACCTTCGGTGATCTCGCCGGTGTAGGTGACATTACCTTCGTTGTTAACGACGAAGTTGTCGCCCAGCTTAGTCTCACCTGCCACCGTGAGGTTTTCAGTGATATCGACGTTGTTGGTGGTGATACCGCCTTCGTTGATGGTGGTGTTATCCGCAACCGTCAGCTCTTCGGTGACGTTCACCGTGGTCGACTCGACGCTTTCCAGGTTCGTCAGGTTCTTGGACAGCTGGACTTCAAGATCGCCGTCGGCGTTCTGAACCGTACGCAGGTTCTCGGCCGAGGCGGCGTCTTCATCCAGGTCGGTCATGCCGCCAACGATGTCGAGCTGCTCACCCAGGTCTTTGTGGATCACTTCACCGTCGTTACCCGCGAAGTTGAGGCCTTCGGCGATCAAGTCGTCGCCCAGACCATCCACGTAGGTCTTGTTGGTGATGTGGTCGCCTTCGGTGATGTCGCCGGTGTAGGTGACATTACCTTCGTTGTTGACGACGAAGTTATCACCCAGCTTAGTCTCACCTGCCACCGTGAGGTTTTCAGTGATATCGACGTTGTTGGTGGTGAGTCCGCCTTCATTGATGGTGGTGTTGTTGGCCACCGTCAGTTCTTCGGTAACGTTCACCGTGGTCGATTCGACGCTTTCCAGGTTCGTCAGGTTCTTAGACAGCTGGATTTCAAGCTCGCCATTCTCGTTGCGAACGGTGCGCAGGTTTTCGGCCGAGGCGGCGTCTTCATCCAGGTCGGTCATGCCGCCAACGATGTCGAGTTGCTCACCCAGGTCTTTGTGGATCACTTCACCGTCGTTACCCGCGAAGTTGAGGCCTTCGGCGATCAAGTCGTCGCCCAGACCATCGACGTAGGTCTTGTTGGTGATGTGGTCGCCTTCGGTGATGTCGCCGGTGTAGGTGACATTACCTTCGTTGTTGACGACGAAGTGGTCGCCTAGTTGGGTCTCACCGGCCACCGTGAGGTTTTCAGTGATATCGACGTTGTTGGTGGTGATACCGCCTTCGTTGATGGTGGTGTTATCCGCAACCGTCAGCTCTTCGGTGACGTTCACCGTGGTCGACTCGACGCTTTCCAGGTTCGTCAGGTTCTTAGACAGCTGGATTTCAAGCGCGCCGTCGGCGTTCTGAACCGTACGCAGGTTTTCAGCTGAAGCGGCGTCTGCCGTCAGGTCGGTCATGCCGCCGACGATGTTGAGCTGCTCACCCAGGTCTTTGTGGATCACTTCACCGTCGTTACCCGCGAAGTTGAGGCCTTCGGCAACGAGGTCGTCGCCCAGACCGTCGACGTAGGTCTTGTTGGTGATGTGGTCGCCTTCGGTGATCTCACCGGTGTAGGTGACGTTACCGTCGTTGTTGACGACGAAGTGGTCGCCCAGTTGGGTCTCACCTGCCACCGTGAGGTTTTCAGTGATATCGACGTTGTTGGTGGTGAGTCCGCCTTCATTGATGGTGGTGTTGTTGGCCACCGTCAGTTCTTCGGTAACGTTCACCGTGGTCGATTCGACGCTTTCCAGGTTCGTCAGGTTCTTGGACAGCTGGATTTCAAGCGCGCCGTCGGCGTTCTGAACCGTACGTAGGTTTTCAGCTGAGGCGGCGTCTGCCGTCAGGTCGGTCATGCCGCCAACGATGTCGAGCTGCTCACCCAGGTCTTTGTGGATCACTTCACCGTCGTTACCCGCGAAGTTGAGGCCTTCGGCAACCAGGTCTTCACCCAGACCATCAACGTAGGTCTTGTTGGTGATGTGGTCGCCTTCGGTGATGTCGCCGGTGTAGGTGACGTTACCTTCGTTGTTGACGACGAAGTTGTCACCCAACTTGGTCTCACCTGCCACCGTGAGGTTTTCAGTGATATCGACGTTGTTGGTGGTGAGTCCGCCTTCATTGATGGTGGTGTTGTTGGCCACCGTCAGTTCTTCGGTAACGTTCACCGTGGTCGATTCGACGCTTTCCAGGTTCGTCAGGTTCTTAGATAGCTGGATTTCAAGCGCGCCGTCGGCGTTCTGAACCGTACGCAGGTTCTCGGCCGAGGCGGCGTCTTCATCCAGGTCGGTCATGCCGCCAACGATGTCGAGCTGCTCACCCAGGTCTTTGTGGATCACCTCACCGTCGTTACCCGCGAAGTTGAGGCCTTCGGCGATCAAGTCGTCGCCCAGACCATCGACGTAGGTCTTGTTGGTGATGTGGTCGCCTTCGGTGATGTCGCCGGTGTAGGTGACGTTACCGTCGTTGTTGACGACGAAGTTGTCGCCCAGTTGGGTCTCACCTGCCACCGTGAGGTTTTCAGTGATATCGACGTTGTTGGTGGTGATACCGCCTTCGTTGATGGTGGTGTTATCCGCAACCGTCAGCTCTTCGGTGACGTTCACCGTGGTCGACTCGACGCTTTCCAGGTTCGTCAGGTTCTTGGACAGCTGGACTTCAAGATCGCCGTCGGCGTTCTGAACCGTACGTAGGTTTTCAGCTGAAGCGGCGTCTGCCGTCAGGTCGGTCATGCCGCCGACGATGTTGAGCTGCTCACCCAGGTCTTTGTGGATCACTTCACCGTCGTTACCCGCGAAGTTCAGGCCTTCGGCAACGAGGTCGTCGCCCAGACCGTCGACGTAGGTCTTGTTGGTGATGTGGTCGCCTTCGGTGATCTCGCCGGTGTAGGTGACGTTACCGTCGTTGTTGACGACGAAGTTGTCGCCCAGTTGGGTCTCACCTGCCACCGTGAGGTTTTCAGTGATATCGACGTTGTTGGTGGTGATACCGCCTTCGTTGATGGTGGTGTTATCCGCAACCGTCAGCTCTTCGGTGACGTTCACCGTGGTCGACTCGACGCTTTCCAGGTTCGTCAGGTTCTTAGACAGCTGGATTTCAAGCGCGCCGTCGGCGTTCTGAACCGTACGCAGGTTCTCGGCCGAGGCGGCGTCTTCATCCAGGTCGGTCATGCCGCCAACGATGTCGAGCTGCTCACCCAGGTCTTTGTGGATCACCTCACCGTCGTTACCCGCGAAGTTGAGGCCTTCGGCGATCAAGTCGTCGCCCAGACCATCGACGTAGGTCTTGTTGGTGATGTGGTCGCCTTCGGTGATGTCGCCGGTGTAGGTGACATTACCTTCGTTGTTGACGACGAAGTGGTCGCCTAGTTGGGTCTCACCGGCCACCGTGAGGTTTTCAGTGATATCGACGTTGTTGGTGGTGATACCGCCTTCGTTGATGGTGGTGTTATCCGCAACCGTCAGCTCTTCGGTGACGTTCACCGTGGTCGACTCGACGCTTTCCAAGTTCGTCAGGTTCTTGGACAGCTGGACTTCAAGATCGCCGTCGGCGTTCTGAACCGTACGTAGGTTTTCAGCTGAAGCGGCGTCTGCCGTCAGGTCGGTCATGCCGCCGACGATGTTGAGCTGCTCACCCAGGTCTTTGTGGATCACTTCACCGTCGTTACCCGCGAAGTTGAGGCCTTCGGCAACGAGGTCGTCGCCCAGACCGTCGACGTAGGTCTTGTTGGTGATGTGGTCGCCTTCGGTGATCTCACCGGTGTAGGTGACGTTACCGTCGTTGTTGACGACGAAGTTGTCGCCCAGTTGGGTTTCACCTGCCACCGTGAGGTTTTCAGTGACATTCACTTCGGTGAAGTCAACGATATCCGTCGTCGCCACGGTGATATCAGTGCCGTTGCGAGTAATGGCGATGTTCTGGCCATTTTCGAACTGCACGGTGTCACCCGGTGCCACATTGGTGGTCGTGTCACCGTTGGTCTGGACGTTCCAGCCTTTGTTGGCCACATCACTAACGTCGGTCAACTGGTCAACGTTCACTGCGTCGGTGCCATCCGTACCTGGCCCAACGTTGGTGATCTTGTTGCCTGCCATGTCCAAGCCGCCAGTCAAGGTGGTTTGGCCAGTCACGTTCAGCGTGCCGCCGATGGTGGCGTTGTTGGCAACATCTAGCGTGTTGGTGGTGACGCTGTTGACGTCCAGGTCATCGCTCATGGCAATAACAAGGGTCTCGTCGTCGGTCACTTCCGTGCTGAGGTTGGCGTTGCTGGTGACAATGTTTAGCGCGTCACCCAGCTTACGATCCGTCGTGCCGGTGTCGCCACCGAAGGTGATCGGGGTGTCCGCAAGGTCACCAATGCCACCATCCACATACTCTTTGTTGACGATGTGGGTGTTCTCAGTGATGGCTCCGTCGTAGAACGCTTCGTTATTAACGACCTTGAAACTGTCACCCAGGTAGGTGTCGCCTTGAACAATCGTGTCGCCCGCGATGGTAGTGTTGCCACCAATATTGGTATCGCCCGCCACATCCAGCTGGTTGGTCACATTCACATTGGTAAAGTCAACATCGTCTGCCGTGGCTACTTCAATGCTGTTACCCGTGCGGGTAATGGCAATGTTCTTGCCCTGACTGAAGTCCGCCGTTTCGCCTGGGGCAATGTTCTCGCCGACGGCTTCGCCGTTAGCGGTGAGATCCCAGCCTTTGTTGGCCACATCACTAACGTCGGTCAACTGGTCAACGTTCACTGCGTCGGTGCCATCCGTACCTGGCCCAACGTTGGTGATCTTGTTGCCTGCCATGTCCAAGCCGCCAGTCAAGGTGGTTTGGCCAGTCACGTTCAGCGTGCCGCCGATGGTGGCGTTGTTGGCAACATCTAGCGTGTTGGTGGTGACGCTGTTGACGTTCAGGTCATCGCTCATGGCAATAACAAGGGTCTCGTCGTCGGTCACTTCCGTGCTGAGGTTGGCGTTGCTGGTGACGATATCCAACTGGTCACCTAGCTTACGATCGGTCGTACCAGTATCGCCGCCGAAGGTGATCGGGGTGTCCGCAAGGTCACCAATGCCACCATCCACATACTCTTTGTTGACGATGTGGGTGTTCTCAGTGATGGCTCCGTCGTAGAACGCTTCGTTATTAACGACCTTGAAGTTGTCACCCAGGTAGGTGTCGCCTTGAACAATCGTGTCGCCCGCGATGGTAGTGTTGCCACCAATATTGGTATCGCCAGAGACATTCACTTCGGTGAAGTCAACGATATCCGTCGTCGCCACGGTGATATCAGTGCCGTTGCGAGTAATGGCGATGTTCTGGCCATTTTCGAACTGCACGGTATCGCCCGGTGCCACATTGGTAGCTGTGTCACCGTTGGTCTGGACGTTCCAGCCTTTGTTGGCCACATCACTAACGTCGGTCAACTGGTCAACGTTCACTGCGTCGGTGCCATCCGTACCTGGCCCAACGTTGGTGATCTTGTTGCCTGCCATGTCCAAGCCGCCAGTCAAGGTGGTTTGGCCAGTCACGTTCAGCGTGCCGCCGATGGTGGCGTTGTTGGCAACATCTAGCGTGTTGGTGGTGACGCTGTTGACGTTCAGGTCATCGCTCATGGCAATAACAAGGGTCTCGTCGTCGGTCACTTCCGTGCTGAGGTTGGCGTTGCTGGTGACGATATCCAACTGGTCACCTAGCTTACGCTCTGTGGTACCAGTGTCGCCGCCGAAGGTGATCGGGGTGTCCGCAAGGTCACCAATGCCACCATCCACATACTCTTTGTTGACGATGTGGGTGTTTTCAGTGATGGCACCGTCGTAGAACGCTTCGTTGTTGACGACCGAGAAGTTGTCACCCAGGTAGGTGTCACCATCAACGTCCAAATTATTGGAGACATTGACGTTGGTGAAGTCAACATTGTCTGCAGTGGCAACCGTGATGTCAGTGCCAAAGCGCGTGATATCGATGTTCTTGCCATCGATGAACTGGACGGTAGCGTTAGGTGCCACATTCGTCGCTGTATCACCGTTGGTCTGGACGTTCCAGCCAGCGCTGGCAACATCATTCACTGCTTTCAACTGGCTAACGTTGACCGCATCGCTATCCGCCGTGCCCGCGGCCACGCCGGTGATTTGACGGAACACATTGGTTCCGTCACCCACGGCCACCGCCCCGGTAGTGCTCTCGGTGGCAGCAATCGCCGCATCCATACCATCGGCGGCGCTGGTAGTCGGGTTGTAACCTGCCACACCCGCACCGGTATCGGCGATGGAACCATTACCCAGCGCCACGCCCTCGGCAACGGTGACATCCGCGCCGTTACCGATCACGAAGGCATTGGCGACATCGACATCATTGCCGTTGCCGATGATGCGGCTGCCTGTGGCGGAAGCACTCATCAGGTTGTTATTGCCGAAGATGCCAGCATTATCAGCAGAAATTGGCGCAGCTGCAGTGCCGTTGTTGTTACCTAGGGTATAGGTGCCACTCCCACTCACATAACTCGGATCACCAATCGCGCCTGAATTATCGCCATCTACCACGTTTTTAGTACCAATACTGATCGATTGGCTGCCCGTGGCTTTAGCGTCATGCCCCAGGGCGATAGCGTTTTTGGCTGCTTCCGCGTCAGAGCCCATTGCCACCGCATTACTCGCACTGGTTTTAGCCCTAGAGCCAATGGCAATTGAACTGTTTGCCTTTGATTCGATAGTTGATAAGTTAGTGGCGGAAGTACCCAAGGCAATCGAGTCATAAGCCCCAGCCTCATTCTTCGCTGATCTGCCGATGGACACTGCTCCTGGAGCGCCCTCTCCAACAGTGGCCGCAGACCCCAACGCGACGCTATCCCACGCACTGTCACCTATGCTGGAATTCCTGCCAATGGCCGTAGCATTGCGCGATTTATCGCCCACGACAGCCGCAGAGCCGATCGCCGTGGCACCATCGGAGTCCTCGACACTTGCCACTGTCCCTATTGTTGCATTCGAGCCGATCGCTGTGGCGTTGGCTGAGCCATTAATCGCGACATCCGCGCCTAAGCCAATAGAAGGACCTCCATCGGATGTTCCATCCACGCTAGCACCGCGTCCCATGGCGACATCACCTTTGGCCAGGACTTGCGCATCATGGCCGATGGCCATGCCCGACACGGCACCTTCAAGCACCTTGGCGTTGCGACCGACTGCCGTGGCAGAGGTGGCACCACTTTCCACTGTCGCGCCCTGCCCGACGGCCACTGAGCCCCACGCATTAACCGTGGCACTACTACCAATTGCCGTGGAAAAAGTGGCCTTATTCGCCACTTTCGAGCTGCTGCCGATGGCGATTGAGCTGTTTGCATTGTCGCCGACCTTCGCATTGGGGCCGATAGCTGCGGCATAGCTTGACCCCATCCCCGTGCTTGCATGGGAGCCTAAGGCAAGGGCAGCTGTCTCGTTAGCCTTTGCCTGACGACCAATAGCGATGACCGAGTTTACAGCTACTGTACTGGTACCTGTCGCCGTTGCATCTTCACCAATGGCAATGGAGGTGCCACCAAACGCCTGCGCTCCCGTACCGATGGCCACGTTGTCAGCTTGGTTCCCTGTCGCGCCAGCAATGACCCCCGTCTCGGCCGAGTTACCAATGGCAATGTCCCGCGTTGTACCTGCAGTGGCCGTATCGCCAACGGCCACTGCGGACTGTCCGGAAGCGGTTGCCTGCGCGCCTTGCGCAATACCATAATCACCCTTGGCTTCTGCCTCAGTACCAAAGGCGATACTGTCTTTCCCTGATGTTTGAGCGGCATAGCCGATCGCCGTGCTTCTCTCAGCGTCACTGCGCGTACCAGAACCGATCGCGATGCCATCGGTTGCCGTTACGCGTGTTCCCGAAGCATCAACCGTACCATTCGAGACCGTACCACCAATCGTTCCGGTATCAAGTGCGTTCCCAATAGACAGGCCCCTCAACGCACCAGCTTCTGCCTGGGCACCCACCCCAATGGCCGTAGAGTCACGCCCTAGCCCCTTGGCACGCCGGCCAATCGCAGTGGAATTATGGCCAGTGCTTCGTGTCGACGTACCAAAGGCTACAGAAGCGTAGCCGGCCGATTGCGCATCGTTGCCGAACGCCGAGGAAAAATCGCCATCCGAAACAGCCCCGCTTCCAACGGCCGCGGAAAAGCCCCCTTTTGCCGTCGATAAAATCCCAATCGCAAGGCTCGACTCTCCGCTCGCTGCCGCCTTTACTCCAATCGCGGTAGCCGATAACGCTGATGCATTGGTAGCTACCCCAATAGCCGTCGCATGATCTGCACAAGCTTTTGAGCTATACCCGAGCGCAAGCCGTGTAATGTCGCCATTACAATCGTCCCCGCCAAAACCTTCATGGGCCTGTCCGCTTGGCATAACCAGCACCAGCGAGCCAACGGCCAGCGCGACGGCAACAACAGCAGGACGCAGCAGAGCGGGCACGCCTGAGAAGGCGATTTCTGGCGCGGGCAGTTGGCCAACCACTCCTTTTCGCGTGGCGGCTTTATCACGACTACGCGCTGCTTCCGAGACGACTACCAGCCGACCAAGGGCCCGGTTCCAAATTAGTCGAAACACGTTATTCATTATTTAGAACTCCACTAATTATTCGGTGAGGAGGTGCTGTTGCCTCGCTCAGTTACCTTTACCTTGACCTTGGCCATCTCGGTACAATGTTGATGCTCAGAAGCAACACCTAACCCAGCGCAACACTTTTCCGACTCAGCAACCGCTGAATGCCACTAAACAACCGGAGCATTCGCAACGCAGCTACAGACAAACGACCAATTCGAATAACCGCCAGCCGCTGCCCTAAAGCGCAGACGTTAGCGATTTTGTTCAAGGTTCCTTTTAGTGGATACATTCTCTTACTTAGATAATCACAATCTCAATATGGGTTTAAGATTGTTAACATTCACATAGATGTAAAAACAACCCAGACTTAGAGATCTATTTACCTAATTTAATAATCATTATTTTTAACAAAATATTCACTATACAGATCGTTCATAACCACTCTTTCCACTTTCTCGCAGACAGTCAAAAACATGGCTATCAACGCCTTGAAAATAATGAAAAAAAATACACCGGAATTTAACAAGCCACGCTATTAAAGCCGAAAAAATAGCTATTCATTAAAATTCATTATGATGAAATAACATTCGCAGCCAGGTTGATATTCAGCAATCGTTAACTAATTTTACCTAGAGAACCTCACACTATTTACAATTGTTCATACAAACCCCCTCTCACAAAACACTTATTAGTTGAACTCAGGAGTAGGCAGCCAGACTTACAGCACTAAGAAACAATCTTAAACACTTTCGTCATCTCAATTAAAAAGCGACTTTTATAGCCATATAAAAGCCCACGATGCGCATGCTTATTAAAGCGTGAACATCGTGGGCATTGGGGTCGAGCTGTTATTGACTGACTAGAGTGCTTATTGCAGCGTCATCTCCACTCTGCGATTAGGCCTCAAGCACTCCTTCACGCTTGGTGTAGCCACTTGACCTGGGCAATCAACGATAGGGTCGGCCTCTCCTCTTCCTAGCAGCGTTAAGTTACGTCGCTCTATTCCCTGTGAGACTAGATAACTGCCAACTGCCTCCGCACGTGACTGAGACAAGCTAAGATTATACTGCTCCTCACCAAATCGATCCGTGTAGCCAACAACGAGTACACTTGGTGATGAGTAGGCATCAAGCACCATATCTGACACCCGTTCCAAAGCGCGTCGCCCCTCTAACGAGAGTTGGTCACTATCAAAATCAAATAGCACATCGCCTGATAACGTTAATTTCTCTTCACGCGGCTCAGCGGCTATTTCTTCTACTTCGATTGGCACCAATAACGCCGGACATTGCGCGTCGCGCCAACGCGTGCTTTCTAACGCCATCTCATCATCATAGTGCACTTGGTATTGGCAGGTGATGTACTCATTGCCATTGCCCGTGTACAGGTTGAATACGTAGTTCCACTCTCGAACGCCAAAGAATCCTTCCGCGTAATGGGGATTGCCGATCAGTTGCCGTACTTGGTCTTTGCTTTGCCCTTCTGCAATACGAAGCACGCTATCCGGCTCCACAAACTTGCCACCGTCATACCAGTTGCCCGCTAGCGCCGGAAAGCCATCACCCGCTTCACGCAACTCTGTACGGTCACTGTTAGGCGGGCTAGCACAGCCTGCTAACACGAGAACGGCGGCGATACTGGCGGCCCCGAGGGCCGCCTTGGTCATCATGCTGTTACTAAGATTGTTCACGTCGTTCTCCTTTACCAGTGCCAGCCAGCGCCAATACCTGCGCCGAAGTTGCTTTGCGAGTCACCCGTCACCTTGCCTTGAATCACCCAGCGGCCATTGTCAGAAAGGCGAGAGACACCTACCGAGACCGCCGATTCGCCACCGTAGGTGCCTGCCCCCACACCAATCATGCTCTTACCGGGCATCCACGCTTGCGGCACCGTGGAAGCAGCAATCGCACTGGCAGAACCTGCATTAGCGTTGCGTTCAACATCGTCGATACGGCCATGCACGTTGACAATCTCGTTCTCAAAGCGACGCCCCAGCTCGTTCAACTGCCCCACGTTGGCAGCATCGTTGGCATTAATACCTGGCGCCACATTGGTGATGGTGGTGCCTTCTGCGCCTTTCAGCGTGATGGTGCTGTAGTCAACATTGCCATCTTCATCACGGTCGTAGTTCACCGCGCCGCGCTGAACAGCATCCAACTGACGAACGTTAACCGCGTCGGTGTCTTGGGTACCGCCTGCTACGTTGGTGATCTGACGCTCATTTCCTTCACTACCCACTGAAACGGCACCCTGTGTGGAAGCAACGGATTCGTTGGAGAAACGCTCACGCTCACCGTTCATGCCTTCACGGTCGGCAACAGAGTCCGCACCGAGGGCAACGCTGCCTTCCGCTTTGGCTTGCGCACCGGCTCCCGAAGCCACGCTACGATCGCCTGCCGCGACACTGCCTGGCCCCATGGCGATGCTGTCAGCACCTTGTGGGTCTGCGGCGGGCCCATCGCTGTTGGCGCGGAAGTACTTGGAGCCCCCTTGTTCAATGTTGGTGATTTGGTTCTGCACATCCCATAGCTGGCCGCCGTTCACCGCATCCGAGCTGTTTTGTGCAATATCACCGGGAGCAACATTGGTGATCTTCGTGCCGCCATCGCCTTCCAAGGTAATGGTGTCATAGTTAACACTGCCATCGTCGTTGCGGTCATATTGCACCGCGCGGTCATCCAGATCCGCCAAGTCGTTGGTGATATTAGTGATATCGCCTTCGACATTGGTGACGCGGTTGTCTAGCTCACCGACTGCCTGGTTGGTGGCATACAACTGGCTGCCGTTAATGGCATCAGTGCTCTCAGCCGAAATTCGGCCTGCTGCGACGTTCGTCACCGTTCGCTCAGCACCGACGCTGCCAACGCTGACGGTGGCTACTGGGGAAACACCCGCAAACTGGTACGTTTGGCCTGCAATTTCAACCGATGCGGTGCCAACCGCTTCTGCAGTGCGAGCCCCTTCCCCTAACGCGACACTCCCTTGGTGCGAAGCAATCGCGTCGTACCCCATCGCCAGAGCGCGATCTACCGAGGCAACGGCTTCGTAGCCCACGGCGGTGGAGCCTTCTCCTTGGGCAAAGGCATCGCTGACTGCTAAGCCACTGTCGTTGGTGCGCACGTAGCGAATACCACGACCGTTGTTGGTGATGTACTCATCGCTTCCGTCACCCACCACGTTGGTAACGCTGTTTTCTAGCACTTCGATCCACTGATTCGTGGCGTAAAGTTGAGAGCCGTTGATGGCATCCTTGCTATCGGCTGAGACATCGCCTTCGGCTAAGTTGGTGATGCCCTCACTACTAATGACTGGCCCGTCTTGTCCGACGGTAAGGCTATTAGCAACTGATACATCATCGGATAGACCAAAAGCGACTTCTTCACGATCATTAACCGTGGCCTGGGTGATGAGTATGTTACCGTCATCACTTAAGAGGTTAACTTCACCCGTTGGGGCCACATTGCTAGCGTCGCCATCTTCAACGCTCAGGTTCCATCCAGCGTTCGCCGCGGCACTCACCTCTTCGATAGCCTGATTAGAAGCAAACAATTGGCTGCCATTGATGGCATCGGTGCTGGTAGCACTTACTCGCCCTGCTGCCACATTAGTGATCGTACGCTCATTACCCACACTACCAACACTGACAGTGCTCATCGGCGTAGTGCCTGCAAACGAGTAATCATTGCCGATCAGTGTAATACCCTGGGTCGCAACCGATTCATCTGTAGCACTGTTACTGCCTAACGCCACACTTTGATCGTGGCTAACCATCGCACCTGCGCCAAGAGCGATACCCTGCTGGGCTTCGGAGCGGGCATTGCTACCAAACGCTATTCCGTCTGACAGCAGTACTTCGGCACTATCGCCAATGGCAGTGCCGCCTGGAGCCATTTGACCGACAATCGCGCCGTTACCAATGCCAATGCCGTTATCACCGTTTGTGACGGTGGTCGGGCCAACGGCAATGCTATCGTTACCTGCTGCAAGTGAGTCGGGCGCTGTAGAGTTGGCGTGGAAATACTTAGTGCCTGTAGCCACCACGGAGCCTATCGCTCCCTGAAGCTGGCGCACGGTGACAGCGTCTTGCGCTTCAGTACCATCGGCAACATTAATAATCTGACGGTAAGAGTCGCTGTCCCCGACGGAAATCGAACCAAGTAATTCTTTGTCGGTGGTGTTGTACTCAATGGTTGCCGAACCCACAGGAATAAATCCTGATTCTGGCGCTAAAGCACGGTCAGAAATCGAGCCACTACCCAGTGCCAAGCTATCTGTAATCGGCGCGTTAGCACCAAATCCCATGGCCACGGCACCTTCACCACTGGCGCTAGCATCTACGCCACTAGCGATGGCATTCAACCCCGTGGCACCATCGTTATTAAAGTTGCCACCGACAGTGCCGCCGTCGTTCACACTGTAGTAACGGGCACGGTTTTCATTGAAATATTGGAGGTTAAGCGCATCACCGTCATCCACTGGCGTGCCTACATTGCTGATGACTTGGTTATTGGCATCAATACCACCACTCGCGGTAATGCTGGGTCCACCAGCAATGGTGAGGCCATCGTTAGTGACGGTGGTGAGGTTGCCGCTACCATCGTCTACGCTTAGACCGGTGTTGGTGAGTTGGCTGTTGCCAGCCGTCACACTATCGAGATCAAGGTCACGATTCAGGGTGATTTCCACTTCGCCTGCATCATCGATGCCAGTCTGCGCGACGGTGAGATTGCTATCCCCAGTGAACGTTACCTCGCCATTAGGGCCGATATTGGCGGCATTGGTACCGTCGGTGACGTTCCAGCCGGCATTGACGGCAGTACTTACTTCTTCAATGGCTTGGTTAGAGGCAAACAGTTGGCTGCCGTTGACGGCATCCGTGCTGGTTTCACTCACACGACCAGCCGCCACATTGGTCAGCGTACGTTCGTTGCCCGCACTGCCAATACTCACGGTGCTGTCCGGCGTGGTGCCTGCAAATGCGTAGTCGTTGCCAATCAGCGTCATGCCCTGGGTTGCAACCGGCTCATCTGTGGTGCTATTGCTGCCTAACGCCACACTTTGATCGTGGCTCACCGTCGCGCCTGCACCCAGGGCAATGCCCTGCTGGGCTTCGGAGAGGGCATTAGTGCCGAATGCGATTCCGTCGGAGAGCAATACCTCGGCATTATTGCCAATGGCGGTGCCACCAGGGGCCATTTGACCGACAATCGCGCCGTTCCCCATACCAATGCCGTTATCACCGTTAGTGACCGTGGTTGGGCCAACCGCAATACTGTCGTTACCTACCGCAAGTGAGTCTGGCGCCGTAGAGTTGGCGTGGAAGTACTTAGTGCCGGTATCAACGACAGAGCCTATTGCCCCCTGTAGTTGGCGAACCGTGACGGCATCTTGCGCTTCCGTGCCATCAGCAACATTAATAATCTGTCGATAAGAGTCGCTGTCCCCGACGGAAATCGCGCCAAGCAGTTCTTTGTCGGTAGTGTTGTACTCAATGGTTGCTGAACCCGCAGTGATAAAACCTGATTCTGGGGCTAAGGCACGGTCAGAAATTGAGCCGCTACCAATCGCTAGACTGCCGCGTACTTGAGCATTTGCCCCAAAGCCCATGGCCACGGCACCTTCGCCAATTGCAGTAGCACCTACACCGCTCGCCATTGCATTCAAGCCGGTGGCACCGTCGTTATTGAAGTTACCGCCGATGACACCGTTATCGTTCACGCTAAAGTAGCGAACGCGGTTTTCATTGAAGTAGTGAAGGTTGAGTGCATCGCCATCATTCACTGGGTCGCCCAGGCTGGTGATGGTGTTGCCGCCCATATCAATGCCGTTACCATTAAGCGTTGGGCCGTTATTGATCGTCAGACTGTCTGCCGTCAGGTCTGCGCTAGTGGCGATTTCTATCGCACCGCCGTCGTTGCTCAGCTCAATATTCTGGCCGCTGATAAAGTTGGCGACGTTATCGTTCTGGTCGAGGGTTTTAACGTCGGTGCCATCAATCTGAGTGACCACCGTTTGGAGCGCGGAATCAGCCAGCGTCAGGCTGTCTTTGCTGGCTTGGCTGAGATCCACCGCGTAGTCGGTGACGTTATCCGCATCCGGGGCAGCGGCGGTAACATCTACCGCGCTGGAACCGGCACTCACTGAAGCGCCGTCCGCATTAACGGTGTAGATAGCTTGGCCATCAGCGCCAGTGGTTTGGTCAACACTCGCCACGTTAGAGCCACCCGCAACCTCTGTCTTCGACGCTGCCGCGCTATTTTGCAGTTGGCTAAGGTTAACGGCATCTTGAGCATCCACACCATCGGCAAGGTTGCTGATGGTAGTGTTGTTCATATCAATGCCGCCTCCGTTCAACGTCGGACCACCGGTGATGGCCACGCCATCAAAGGCCACACTATCAGCCGTGGCAACAGTGATATCCGTGCCGTTGCGGGTGATATCAACATTTTTGCCATCTAGGAACTGAACCGTATCGCCTGGGGCAACGTTGGTCGCTGTATCACCGTTGGTTTGAACATTCCAACCCGTGTTGGCAATCGCACTGACCTCTTCTATCGCTTGGTTAGAGGCAAACAGTTGGCTGCCATTGATGGCATCGGTGCTGGTCTCGCTCACGCGGCCTGCGGCCACATTGGTCAACGTGCGCTCATTGCCCTCGCTACCAATGCTGACCGTGCTATCGGGTGTGGTGCCAGCGAAGGTGTAGCTATTACCGGCAATCGTGACGCCACTGGTGGCGACCGCGTCCTCAGTGCTGCTGTTGCTGCCCAGGGCGACACTTTGATCGTGGCTCACCCTCGCGCCTGCACCCAGGGCAATGCCCTGCTGGGCTTCAGAGAGGGCATTGGTACCGAACGCTATACCATCAGAGAGCATGACTTCGGCATTATGACCAATCGCAGTTCCACCTGGGGCCATTTGCCCGACAATCGCGCCGTTACCCATGCCGAGGCCATTGTCACCATTGGTGACTGTATTAGGCCCAACGGCAAGGCTGTCGTCTCCCGCTGCGATGGCGTCAGGGTCATCGGAGTTGGCACGGAAGTACTTGATGCCCGTCTCAACCACCGAGCCCACCGCACCTTGCAACTGACGAACCGTCACCGCATCTTGTGCTTCCGTACCGTCGGCAACGTTGGTGATCTGGCGATAGGAGTCATCATCACCCACCGAGATTGCACCAAGCAGCTCTTTGTCGGTGGTGTTGAACTCAATGGTGGCGGACCCTGCTGGGATAAAACCGGAGTCCGGTGCCAGCGCGCGGTCAACCACCGAGCCACTGCCCAATGCCAGACTATCGCGAATCGGTGCATTCGCTCCAAAGCCCAAGGCCACGGCGCCTTCGCCGCTAGCAGTGGCATTAACACCACTGGCAATCGCGTTCAGTCCCGTTGCACCATCGTTGTTGTAGTTGCCACCGATGGTGCCGCCGTCATTCACGCTGTAGTAGCGGGTACGGTTTGCATCGAAGTAATCCAGATTGATGGCATCACCACCGTCGACCGCCTCTCCAACATTGGTGATGCGGTTATCGTTCATATCAATGCCATTGTCATTGAGCGTCGGACCACCATTGTTGATGGTCAGGCTATCCGCCGTCAGGTCTGCGCTAGTGGCGATTTCAATCGCGCCATTATCATCACTCAGTTCGATATTGTTACCGCTGATAAAGTTGGCGACGTTATCGTTCTGGTCGAGAGTTTTGACCTCGGTACCGTCGATCTGGGTAACCACAGTTTGGAGTGCAGAGTCGGCCAGTGTCAGGCTGTCTTTGCTGGCTTGGCTGAGATCCACCGCGTAGTCGGTGACGTTATCCGCATCCGGGGCAGCGGCGGTAACATCTACCGCGCTGGAACCGGCACTCACTGAAGCGCCGTCCGCATTAACGGTGTAGATAGCTTGGCCATCAGCGCCAGTGGTTTGGTCAACACTCGCCACGTTAGAGCCACCCGCAACCTCTGTCTTCGACGCTGCCGCGCTATTTTGCAGTTGGCTAAGGTTAACGGCATCTTGAGCATCCACACCATCGGCAAGGTTGCTGATGGTAGTGTTGTTCATATCAATGCCGCCTCCGTTCAACGTCGGACCACCGGTGATGGCCACGCCATCAAAGGCCACACTATCAGCCGTGGCAACAGTGATATCCGTGCCGTTGCGGGTGATATCAACATTTTTGCCATCTAGGAACTGAACCGTATCGCCTGGGGCAACGTTGGTCGCTGTATCACCGTTGGTTTGAACATTCCAACCCGTGTTGGCAATCGCACTGACCTCTTCTATCGCTTGGTTAGAGGCAAATAGTTGGCTGCCATTGATGGCATCGGTACTCGTCTCGCTCACGCGACCTGCGGCCACATTGGTCAGCGTGCGCTCGTTGCCTGCACTGCCAATACTCACCGTGCTATCCGGTGTGGTGCCAGCGAAGGTATAGCTATCACCGGCAATAGTGACGCCACTGGTGGCGACCGCGTCCTCAGTGCTGCTGTTGCTACCCAGGGCGACACTTTGATCGTGGCTAACCGTCGCGCCTGCGCCCAGGGCAATGCCCTGCTGGGCTTCAGAGAGGGCATTGGTACCGAACGCTATACCATCAGAGAGCATGACTTCGGCATTGTGACCAATCGCAGTGCCACCTGGGGCCATTTGCCCGACAATCGCGCCGTTACCCATGCCTATGCCGTTGTCGCCGTTAGTGACCGTTGTTGGGCCAACCGCAATACTGTCGTTACCTACTGCCAGCGAATCAGGCTCGGTGGAGTTGGCACGGAAATACTTGGTGCCGCTATCAATCACAGAGCCAACCGCTCCTTGTAACTGGCGCACCGTCACGGCGTCTTGTGCTTCCGTACCGTCGGCGACGTTGGTGATCTGGCGGTAAGAGTCGTTGTCACCCACCGAGATCGCACCGAGCAGTTCTTTGTCGGTGGTGTTGAACTCAATGGTGGCGGACCCTGCTGGGATAAAGCCGGAGTCTGGAGCCAGCGCGCGGTCAACCACCGAGCCACTGCCCAACGCGAGACTGTCATTAATCGGCGCACTGGCACCAAAGCCCATGGCCACCGCACCGTCACCGCTAGCGGTGGCGTCAACGCCGGAGGCAATCGCGTTCAGGCCGGTGGCACCATCATTATTGTAGTTGCCGCCGATGATGCCGCCGTCATTCACGCTGTAGTAGTGCGCACGGTTCTCGTCGAAGTAATCAAGATTGATCGCATCGCCGCCGTTCACCGGATCACCGAGGTTGGTAATCGTATCACCGCCCATATCAATGCCGTTGTCATTGAGCGTCGGGCCATTATTGATCGTCAGGCTATCTGCCGTCAGGTCTGCGCTAGTGGCGATTTTGATACCGCCCGCTTCATCACTGAGCACAATATTGTCGCCGGTGACGAAGTTGGCGGTGTTGTCGTTCTGGTCGAGGGTTTTAACGTCCACACCGTCGATCTGGGTGACCACGGTTTGCAGCGCCGAGTCGGCAAGGTCTAGGCTGTCTTTGCTGGCTTGGCTGAGATCCACCGCGTAGTCGGTGACGTTATCCGCATCTGGGGCAGCGGCGATAACATCCACCGCGCCGGAACCGGCACTCACTGAAGCGCCGTCGGCATTAACGGTGTAGATGCCTTGACCATCAGCGCCGGTGGTTTGGCCAACACTGGTAACGTTGGTACCTGCGATGACTTCGGTTTTTGAGGCCGCCGCAGCGTTTTCCAATTGGCTAACGTTGACAGCGTCTTGCGCGTCCACGCCATCAGCCAGATTACTGATGGTGGTGTTGTTCATATCAATGCCACCACCGGTCAGGGTCGGGCCGCCGGTGATCGCGAGGCTGTCGCTGTTGATGCTGGTAAAGGTAACGTCATCCGCGGTGGCAATCTTGATACCACCCGCCTCATCACTGAGCACGATGTTATCGCCGGTCACAAAGTTGGCGACATTGTCGTTCTGGTCGAGGGTTTTCACCTCAGTGCCGTCGATCTGAGTGACCACGGTTTGCAGCGCAGAGTCGGCCAGCGTCAGGCTGTCTTTGCTGGCTTGGCTGAGATCCACTGCGTAGTCGGTGACGTTATCCGCATCCGAGGCAGCGGCGGTCACATCCACCGCACCAGAACCGGCACTCACCGAGGCGCCGTCGGCATTAACGGTGTAGATGTCTTGGCCATCAGCGCCGGTGGTTTGGTCAACACTAGCCACGTTGGTACCTGCGGTGACTTCGGTTTTTGAGGCAGCCGCAGCGTTTTCCAACTGACTGAGGTTCACAGCATCCTGATCATTCACGCCATCAGCCAGGTTACTGATGGTGGTGTTGTTCATATCAATACCGCCACCGGTCAGCGTTGGACCACCGGTAATGGTCACATCATCAAAGGCCACACTGTCGGCGGTGGCGACGGTGATATCGGTACCGCTGCGGGTGATATCGATGTTCTTGCCATCGATAAACTGAACGGTATCGCCGGGAGCCACGTTGGTAGCCGTGTCACCGTTGGTCTGGACATTCCAGCCAGCGCTGGCAACATCATTCACTGCCTTCAACTGACTGACGTTGACCGCGTCTGTATCTTCTGCACCTGCAGCCACATTAATGATGCGGCGCTCATTATCTGCGCTACCAACTGAGACTTCGCTATCTGCGGTGGGTGCTGCAACGGTAGCTGGGTTGCCGTTAACATCCAACGGTTGGTAAGCCGCCGTGCCTAACGTACTGCCATCGGCGATAGAACCTTGCCCCAGCGCTACACTGCCTTCATGAGTCACCGTAGCCTCTGTACCTAACGCGGTGGCTCCTGACACATCAGCACTCGCGTTTTCCCCTAGCGCTGCGCCTGCCACAATTGCCGGATCATTAACACCACCGTTATACGTTGCAATGGCACCATCACCAAAGGCCGCGCCGCCATTGCCTGCGCGTGAAGATGCGCCCATAGCAACAGAGCCGGTGGCGATAGCGTCATAGCCAACCGCAATGCTGCGTTCGCCCGAAGCCTGCGCGCTTGTGCCAATCGCAACAGCATCATCAGCCGAGGCCAACGCCTGGTTACCAATAGATACCGTACGATCCGCTTCCACTCTAAGCGCGGGATCGACATGAACCAGAGTGCCTGCATGATGGCCAATAGCTACGTTATCGCTACCGATCAATCGGTTACCCGCGTAGTGCCCCAAGGCCGCGTTATGACTTCCCGTCACAATCCGACCGGCTCGCTCGCCTACAGCAGCATTGAAATCACCGTTAGTGCTACCTCCTGCGTATACCCCAACGCCAACGTTATTGAAACCAGTGACTCCTGCACCGGCCAATCCACCAACACCAATATTCTGGCTACCCGCTACCGTCCGGCCAGCCTGTCGGCCAATACCGAGGTTATTGATTCCATTCACGCCTTCCCCGGCATCCTGGCCGATTCCGACGTTATCCGTGCCCGTGACGTTACGGCCAGCGCCTGTACCGAAAGCAAGGTTCTCAGAACCTGTTACATTCTGGCCTGATGTACGGCCGTACGCGATATTAGCGTTTCCGGTAACATTCTCACCAGATCTGTAACCAGTGGCCACATTGAAACTGCTGTTATTGCCACGGCCCTGCCCTGCTAGGCCTCCGACCGCGATATTATCGCGCCCACCGGTTCCTGCATTCGCACCCGCTCCTTCGCCCATTGCAATATCGCGAACAGCTGTTGCTTCTGCGCCATCACCGACGGCAACAGAGGCATTGCCTTGCGCTAACGCATTAGTACCCGCTGCCAGTGCATTAATGCCAGTTGCACCATCATTGTCGTAGTTACCTTGCTGGGTGCCATTATCGTTAACACTGTAATAGCGGGAGCGGTTTTCATCGAAGTAGTCGAGATTAACCGCATCACCGCCGTTTACTGGCGCGCCAACGTTGGTGATGGTGTCCCCGCCCATATCAATGCCACTGTCATTGAGTATTGGTCCATTGTTGATAGTCAGGCTATCCGCCGTCAGGTCTGTGCTAGTGGCAATTTCAATCGCACCGCCGTCATTGCTCAGCTCAATGTTCTGGCCGCTGATAAAGTTAGCGACGTTATCGTTCTGGTCGAGGGTTTTAACATCCACACCGTCGATCTGGGTGACCACGGTTTGCAGTGCCGAGTCGGCGAGGTCTAGGCTGTCTTTGCTGGCTTGGCTGAGATCCACCGCGTAGTCGGTGACGTTATCCGCATCTGGGGCAGCGGCGATAACATCCACCGCACCGGAACCGGCACTCACTGAGGCTCCATCAGCGTTTATTTCGTAGATATCCTGGCCGTCCGCGCCGGTGGTTTGATCCACACTGGCAATATTGGTGCCGCCGGTGACTGCAGTTTTTGAGGCCGCCGCTGCGCTTTCCAATTGGCTAACGTTAACAGCGTCTTGCGCGTCCACGCCATCAGCCAGGTTACTGATGGTGGTGTTATTCATATTGATTCCACCACCGGTCAGCGTTGGACCACCGGTAATGGTCACATCATCAAAGGCCACACTGTCGGCGGTGGCGACGGTGATATCGGTACCGCTGCGGGTGATATCGATGTTCTTGCCATCGATAAACTGAACGGTATCGCCGGGAGCCACATTCGTCGCTGTATCACCGTTGGTCTGGACATTCCAGCCAGCGCTGGCAACATCATTCACTGCTTTCAACTGACTCACGTTGACCGCATCGGTATCTTCTGCCCCTGCAGCCACATTAATGATGCGGCGCTCATTACCTGCGCTACCAACTGAGACTTCGCTATCTGCGGTGGGTGCTGCAACGGTAGCCGGGTTACCGTCAACATCAAGCGGTTGGTAAGCCGCTGTACTCAACGTGCTGCCGTCGGCCACACTGCCGGCGCCCAATGCCACGCTGTTCTCCGCCGACACTTCGGCGCCCGCGCCCAGTGCGACGCCGTCGATGGCGGCCGCTGTGCTGCTCGCCAGTTCACCGATCACGACGGATTCGTCGGCACCGGCAGTGGCACCGCCGATCGCGGTGGAAAACTCGCCGTTGGAAAACGTGAAGCCTCCCAGCGCAAGGCTGCCTTTCGCGGTCGCCTCTGCCTGGGTGCCGAATGCAGTACTGGAAAGCCCTGAAGAAGTGGCGCCGTAACCAAGTGCAAGGGATTGGCCACCCGACGCCGTGGCCAGGGTGCCGAACGCTGTGTCAGCGGGTTTGGAGGCTGTCGCACTGTGACCAAATGCGGTCGCTGGCCCAGTCCCCGTTGTGTCGCCGGTCGCATGGGCACCGGTCCCTAATGCTATGTCATTTACAAAATCGGCCTGCGCGTTCGTGCCCATCGCCAGGCTACCGCCCGCTGCCGCGCCGGTTCTTGCACCCACGCCCGCGGCAATGCTGTTGGCGCCAGCGGCACCATCGTTGTTGTAGTTGCCGCCCACCACGCCACCGTCGTTGACGCTGTAGTAGTGCGTCTCGGCGGCCTTCAGTTGGGCGACGTTGACGGCGTCGCTATTTTGACTACCAGCCGCCACGCCGGTGATTTGACGATAGACGCCATTGCCTGCGTCACCCACGGCCACTGCACCGGTGGTGCTTTGCGTCGCGGCAATCGCCGCATCGGTGCCATCGGCAGCGCCGGTGAGCGGGTTATAGCCTTGAATGCCTGCACCGGTACTGGCAATCGCGCCATTACCAAGCGCCACGCCTTCAGCAACGGTGACGTCTGCTCCATTGCCGATTACAAAGGCATCGGCCACATCAATATCGTTGCCATTACCGATGATGCGGCTGCCGGTAGCCGTCGCAGCCAGGATATTGTCGTTGCCGAAGGTGCCAGCTTCGTCGGCATCAATGGTGTTGTCGTTACCCAGCGAATAGGAGCCTGCGCCAGTGATGATGCTCGGGTCGCCGATCGCGCCGGAGCCGTCACCACTGACCTCGTTGCCAGTACCAATGCTGATCGATTGGTTCCCCGTGGCTTTAGCGTCATGCCCCAAAGCGATGGAATTTTTGGCTGCTTCGGTGTCAGAGCCAATGGCAATTGCATCACTCGCACTAGTAGTGGCATAGCTACCAATGGCGATTGCATGAGATGCATCGTTACTGGTACCAATACCCAGGGCAACCGAGCTAAAAGCCCCTGTAGCATTCGTCGCATTAACGCCGATAGAAACGGATCCAGCAGCGCTATCTCCAACAGTGGCTGCAGTCCCCAACGCCACGCTATCCCACGCACTGTCACCTATGCTGGAAAGCCTGCCAATAGCCGTAGCATTGCGCGACTGATCGCCCACGACAGTCCCGGAACCAATCGCCGTGGCACCACTGGAATCGCTGACACCTGTCCCTATTGTTGCCTTCGAGCCGATTGCTGTGGCGTCGGCTGATCCATTAATCGCGACATCCGCGCCTAAGCCAATAGAAGGACCGCCATCGGACGTTCCATCTACGCTGGCACCGCGCCCTATGGCGACATCACCTGTGGCCAAGACTTGCGCATTGGTGCCAAACGCCATGCCCGACACAGCGCCTTCAAGCACCTTGGCGGCACTACCGATGGCCGTTCCAAAATTGGCGTTAATCGCCACGTCCGTGTCCTGCCCGATGGCCACTGAGCGATTCGAATTGACCGTAGCGTTGCGACCGAGTGCCGTGGAAGAGTAGGCACCAGTCGCCACTGTCGCGTCCGACCCGACGGCCACGGAGGTCGACGCATTGACCATGGTGTTGCGACCGATTGCCGTGGAAGAGGAGGCACCATCTGCCACTTTCGAGCTGCTGCCGATGGCGATTGAGCTAGCTGCATTGTCGCCAACCGTCGCAGTGGGGCCGATAGCCGCGGCATAGCTTGACCCCACCCGGTGCTTGCGTTGGAGCCTAGGGCAAGGGCAGCGACATCCCTGGCCGTTGCTCGACGACCAATGGCGATGACCGAGTTGACACTTGCTGTACTGGTGCCCGTCGCCGTTGCCCCTTCACCAATGGCAATGGCGGTGCCGCCAAGCGCCTGCGCTCCCGAACCGATGGCCACATTGTCAGCTTGGTTCCCTGTCGCACCGGCAATGACCCCCGTCTCGGCCGCGTTACCAATAGCAATGTCCCGCGTTGTACCTGCAGTGGCCGTATTGCCAACGGCCACGGCGGATGCCCCTGCAGCGCTGGCCTTTACGCCTGCCGCCAGGGCATTCGCCCCGGTCGCACCGTCATTGTCAAAGTTTGATCCAGCACCGGTCACAGTGGAGTTGACGCTGTAATAGTGTGTTTCGCTGGCCTTGAGCTGAGCGACGTTGACCGCGTCAGAGTCCTCGGTACCTGCGGCTACGCCGGTAACCTGGCGATAAACGCCGCCTGCGGCATCACCCACGGCCACCGCCCCGGTGGTGCTCTGGGTCGCGGCGATCCCCGCGTCCAGCCCATCGGCGGCGCCGGTAGTCGGGTTGTAACCTGCCACGCCCGCACCGGTATCGGCGATGGAACCATTACCCAGCGCCACGCCCTCGGCCACGGTGACGTCTGCGCCGTTGCCGATCACAAAGGCATCGGCGACATCAATGTTATTATCATTACCGATAATGCGGCTGCCGTTGGCAGTCGCCGCCAGCACATTACGGTTGCCAAAAGTGCCGGCCTCGTCGGCGTCAATCTCGTTATCGTTACCCACCGCGTAGGAGCCGGCGCCATTGATAATATTCGGGTCACCAAAAGCGCCAGAGTTGTCGCCAGACACGGTGTTGCCGGTACCAATAGCAATAGACTGGACGCCACTGGCCGTGGCACCGGTGCCCATGGCGATGGCGTCCTCTCCACTAGCCGTCGCCTCACGTCCAAAGGACATAGCGCGCTCGCCTTGAGTTATCGCCCCCGCACCAATTGCAATACCGTCGACCGCAGTGACAAGGGTACCCGATGCATCCACCGTCGCATTAGAGGTTTCATCAGTGGCACCACCAATCGCAACACCACGCGTGGCACCCGCTTCCACCCGACTGCCAAGCCCTACGGCCGTACCGGCATTAGCATTGGCCCAGGCTCGCCGTCCCAACGCCGTGGTGTTCTGCTGTAGCGCGTCAGCATCAACACCCACAGCAGTGGCACCAAAGCCTGTCGCTAGAGTTAGCTGGCCTATCGCAATTGCGTGACTTACGGTCGCCTCCGCACGTTCACCAATTGCTACCGTAGCAAGTTCACTAGCCGTGGCCCGCCCTCCCAATGCGATACTATTGGTTCCGGAGGCCTGCGCTCCGCGCACGTTATCCGCACCAATGGCAATAGAGTGCGCGCCCGACGCCGTGGTTGAGTTTGCAACAGAAAGTGGGTTGTTATTGTCAGTACCGCCAGCACTTCCTATGGCAATAGAATTCCTAGCCGTTGCTTGGCTTCCAAAACCTAATGCTGTGCCACCCACGCCAGTAGCGCGGCTTTCTAACCCTATTGCCGTCGCCCACTGAGCCGCACTGGAATTAAAGCCAAACACCGCTCCGCCAGTTCCTGTGACCTGACTAAAAGCACCATAGACAGTAGCTGCCAACTGGTTATTACCACTGGCATCACAACCTGCAACAAGCGAGTAAGTACCACTTCCATCTATGGGGTCTGCGCTGGTGTTTGGGGTCGCTATCCTACCAACCACTGAGCCTGCCGCTCCAGACACACAGCTACCACCGTCTGAAGCAAATTTCCTTGCTTCAGCATCGTGGCTTCCCAGTGGAGAAAGCATTGCCGCGAATGCGAACACGACACCTAATGTAACCGGCCGAAGAAAATATTTGACAGGTGATTGAATTGTTATAGGTTCGGCCACCCGTCCAATTTGGTGACTAGCCCCCGACTTACTACAACTACGTGCTACTTCTGAAGCTACTACCAGGCGCCCAAGAGATCGATTCCAAACTAAGCGAAATACGTTATTCATTCCCATGCTCCCATTAAAATTGTCAGGGATTATTGTGACTAGTTTTTGCTAGTTTCTTGGGCGACAGGTAAGGGGGGCACATAATTGGGCTCACTCTGCTAGCTAGGCTTCTAAAACGAGTTTTCGCTCGCAGATTCACAAGACTTTTCGGAATATTTTTATATAGTCTATGGAAGCCATACCCGCGCTTGAAACACTTCTTAACATTGAAGCTAGCACAGGGAACTACTCTTCTCCATATTATTAATCAATATTAACAGCCTAGTCAGTGAGTTTTTTTAGTCTCTTTTAATGGGCTCTAAGGTAGAAAAATACATGCCAGCTAAGAATCTCCTGCTCTTAGCCAAATGAAGAGTAAGCACTTACTAATACATCCACAAAAAACAGCCCAGACATAATAAAAATTAATACTAATTAAAATTTACACCTCAACTGAACTCATCAATTTACATTTCGGCCGACATGCGTATTCTGGGAAGTAGCTGACCTGCCACGTATTTTGATCACGCTCAGCGTTGGTCATACCGCTGCGGCAGCATCAATAGAGGAAGAGTCCGGGGATACTAAACACTACTGGGCAGGCACTTAACGAGCTTTTCTACTTGCAAAGCTCATATTTCAGAGCAAGTATCTAACTATGCTGCCTTGATGCTTTTGAGATCTAGGAACAGATTTGTAACCTATACTGCTCACTTTCACTGACGAGACCTGACTTGGATACAGCCTATGCGCATTGCAGTAGTAGAAGATGAGAAGGTGGTATCAGAGCGCATTGAAACAGCGCTTATGGATGGCTTTGCCGAGCGAGGTATAGAGGCGAACATCTACTCATTCGAAACCAGTAAGGCATTTATTCATACCGCTAGCCGCAATACGTTCGATTTAGTCATACTAGATTGGCACTTGCCCGACGGCACTGGTATTGCGCTGCTCAATTGGATGAAAACCTACCTACAGATTATTCCTGCTGTCCTAATGGTGACCCTGAGACAAGAAGAAGCCGATATTATTCAAGCCTTGAACGCGGGGGCTGATGACTTCATCAGCAAGCCTTTTAGGCCGCGCGAATTGGCCGCAAGGGCCCATGCGTCAACTCGTCGCCACTCGCTCCGCACGCCAAGTGTTGCTCAGCAGCAAACATTAGAGTTTGGCCGCATTAAGCTCAATACCAATCGTGAAACAGCCTACGTGGACGGAGAAGAAGTATCGTTGACGAGGCAGGAGTTTCGGTTAGCCTTTCTTCTACTAAACCAGTTAGGAAGTCCGCTTTCACGCTCCTACCTATATGAATATGTATGGGGTAAAAGTGATCCGCCTGGCACTCGTACGCTAGACGTTCATATTCACCGAGTGCGCAAAAAGCTTAGTCTAACGTCGGAATTTGGTTGGAACCTTGTTTCAGTTTATGGCTATGGCTATCGGTTACAGGCACTTGATGAACTAACTGCAGAGTCTTCAGACGACTAAAGCACACTATCAGAGTTTAATAGAAAAACCCGCTTCGGAAGCAGTATCCTAAGCGGGTTTTTACTATGCGAGCATATCAGCACAAACATTTATTACATATATGCTACGGCATTAATCAATATGAATACCAATCCGTCGTGCTACTTCTTCATACGCTTCAATGACACCACCTAACCCCTGGCGAAAGCGATCTTTATCAAGCTTTTCTCGCGTATTGGCATCCCATAAACGACATCCATCCGGGGAGAACTCATCGCCAAGGACTACATCGCCTTTGAAGACTCCAAACTCAAGCTTGTAATCGACTAGCAACATGTCGCCTTCGGCAAACAGCTGCTTAAGCACATGGTTCACTTTAAAAGTAAGTGACTTCATTTTCGCCAGCTGTTCGGGGGTTGCCCAGCCAAAGGTTTCTGCTAGCGACTCGTTAATCATGGGGTCTCCCTTTTCATCGTTCTTTAAGAACAATTCAAAGGTGGGCGGATTCAAACTGATGCCCTCTTCCACACCCAGGCGCTTAACTAGGCCACCTGCTGCAATGTTGCGCACGACGCATTCAACAGGAATCATCTCCATTTTTTTGACTAGGCTTTCAGTATCAGAAAGCTGCTTCTCAAAATGGGTAGGAATCCCTGCCTCTTCCAGGCGCTGCATAATGAAAGCATTGAAGATGTTGTTCACTTTGCCTTTGCGGGCCAGTGACTCTTTCTTTTTGCCATCGAAAGCACTGGTATCATCACGAAAGTGCAGTACCAACAAGTCAGGGTCGTCGGTGGTATAAACGGATTTCGCTTTACCAGCGTAGAGTTCTTGGCGCTTTTCCATAGGGGCTCCGAAGGGTTTCAAAATTAAAAATTAACGTAGGTAGCCGGAGACTCGCTCAAGCAGCTCGCGCTGATCGTCAGCAGTTAAACTACGCTCACTGGCATTAATCGCACGCAGAATGGTCTTATCACCATCAGGCTGAAGAGCTAGACGAATTTGCTGCGACATGCGACGCACATCGGGACTGAAGACAATTTGTAGCGGGTTGCGACCTCGCTCAGTCTCGGTCATGTACTCAACCAGGAATTCATAGTTTTCAGCAGAAGTGGCTAATAGGTCGCGCTGCCCTTCGACACTAAAGTCGAGCTCAAGATAGTGGTCCAGCTCTGCCCAAACACGATCAATGGATTGAGGGATCACAACTTCCCACGCGTCGCCCTGCTGGCGCATTTGCAGCGTCTGATCTTGTGCGAGTCGTTGTGCAGTCCAAGAAGATGCGCTAGCAGTGGCACTGCGTGCGCCTAAGTACTGCTCTAGGGCATCAAGACACACAGTCACACTTTGCCCTGCTTGCTCACAGCGCACCTCACTACTGCCCGCCCTGAGCGCGCTTTGTAGCTTCAACGTGGCTTGAGAGGTCACTATGACACCTTGATTCGCATCGCTTTGCTGAACACCTAGCTGGCGACTATTCGCGAACGCTTCTAACTGAGGCCAGACAGTTCCCGTATCTGCCGCGACCACCAACCAAGTCTGATCACCGACCTGACGACGCTCTACAAATTCAGGTTCTAAACCACTGCCAATTGTCAGCGTCTGGGGGGGAGCAATCTCGGCCGCCTCATCAATACGGCTACCTTGCACCGCTACCTGGGGCACCGGCATGGCATCACGGTAACGCTGTGGATTGCGGGTTTCTGGCAGTACTAAGGGGGGCGCTGGGGTAGCTTCAGTATAATCCAAATTACGGTCGTGATAGTAACCATCGTCGCGCGCGCATCCAGCAAGCGTGACAGCCGTTGCGAGAGCCAGCGGTATCCATTTAAGCGCACGTTTTTCAAGCAAACGTTTTTCAAGAACAGGGCTCATCAAGCCACCTTTACAGTCAACAGGTCGAGTACTCGGCGCATCAACGTACGCCGAGTAGCAAAGGGGTTACGTCGAATTACTCCTCTACGACGCCCGCCAGCTGCAGCGCTTCACTGACAGTGGCGTGGTACTTTTCCGACAGCCAGGTCAACGGCAAACGAATCCCTGCGTCCATATATCCCATGCGATGCAGTGCCCATTTAACCGGAATCGGATTCGCTTCAATGCCTAAATTGGTGTGTAACGGCATCAAACGCGTATTAATTTGGTGAGCCTTATCCGAATCACCAGCTACGGCTGCAGCGCAGAGTTCATGCATCGCTTTGGGCGCTACGTTCGCAGTCACCGAGATATCGCCGTGGCCACCCATCAACATAAAGTCACAGGCGGTGGCATCGTCGCCGGAGTAGAGCATAAAGTCGCTGCCCTTCAAGCGGGTAATTAGATCCTCTGCGCGCTCAAGGTTCCCGGTAGCATCTTTCAAACCGATAATATTCTTCACCTCGGCTAGGCGTACTACCGTTTCATTGTACAGATCAGAGCAGGTACGGCCGGGAACGTTATAAAGAATTACCGGCAGTTTGCTTCCTTCAGCCACCGCTTTGAAATGTTGGTAAAGGCCTTCCTGAGTCGGTTTGTTATAGTAGGGGCAAACCGATAGACAGTAATCTGCGCCAACTTCGCTAGCGTAGCGAGCTAACTCAACCGCCTCTGATGTGGCGTTCGCTCCCGTGCCGGCGATCACCGGAATACGACCATTCACCTCTTCTACCACGCTGCGGATCACATCAAAGTGCTCAGCAAACGTCATGGTAGTAGGTTCGCCCGTGGTGCCCGCTGCGACAATGGCATCAGTGCCATTATCGAGGTGGAAGTTCACCAGGCGACGAAGCGCCTCCCAGTCGATGTCGCCATTGACTTTCATCGGCGTCGCCAGGGCGACAATGCTGCCTGTGATCATCCGTTTTTTCCTCACCTGCCAAATTATAAAATTAAGCTACTGACGATGTTCATTGAAAATCGAGAAGCTTCGACCATAAGGGCTCTATTTATAAGAGCCTGTCCACAAGAGACTGCCCACAAGAGACTGTCCACAAGAGCTTTGACCACTAGAACGAGCACTATCGGGGCGATTTAACCTACTGCCATTTTATGCTTTGAACACTTTGCTGTCGTCCCAAGGGAGGCGACAGACAGCAAATGGTACTCAGGCGGCTCGAACCTGTACAGCGCAAAGCGCTGAGAGTTTTCTCACCTGCTCATTACTGGGCGCCTATTCGCTTTGACATAATAGCGTTACTTTCGTGTAATCAACTAAGTAAACCCTCTCATTAAAGGAGCTCTTCATGTCTGTAAAACTCAATCACCCGGTACCTGACTTTTCTGCCCCAGCCACTAGCGATACGACGGTGACGCTGTCTAAGCTGCGTGGCAAGCAGGTGGTTATCTATTTTTATCCAAAGGCCAGCACCCCGGGGTGCACTACCGAAGGCGGAGACTTTAGAGACCGCAAGCCACGATTCGATGCTGCCAATACGGTTATTATCGGCGTTTCTAGAGATGGTATCCGTGCTCAGGAGAACTTCAAAGCCAAGCAAGATTTTAACTTCGAGCTTATCTCCGATAAGGACGAAACCGTATGCCAGATTTTTGATGTTATCAAACTTAAAAAGATGTACGGCAAAGAGCATCTTGGCATTGAGCGCAGTACCTTCCTAATCGACAGCGAGGGTAAGCTTGTTCAAGAGTGGCGCGGCGTTAAGGTACCAGGGCATGTTGATGACGTACTAACAGCAGCAGAAGCGCTTCACGCCAACTAACAAAACCAGGAGCACCGCATCCTGGGCGGGTACAGCGCGAAGCGGTGCCGCGACTGATTCGCAGGCAATTTTTCCGTTCGCGCTTCACGTACTACGGTCAGGTGGCGCCTGCTAATGTTCAGCCAATGGAAGCTGCTTTTCACCTTCTCTCTCGGCTATTCCTCTTGGCCATGCATAAACCAGTGCTTTTAGTAGGGTGGCCAGGGGAATCGCAAAGAAAACGCCCCAGAACCCCCAGATACCACCAAAAAACAGCACCGCGACAATAATGGAAACCGGGTGAATATTATTCGTTTCTGAAAACAACACCGGTGCAAGCACATTCCCATCAAGCGCTTGAATAACGCCGTAAGCGACAACCACATAAGCAAACTGCTCACTGATCCCAAAATGAAACCCGGCAACGGCTGCCACTGGGATGGTGACTACCGCCGCTCCAATGTATGGCACCAGAACAGAAAATCCCACCAGCACTGCTAACAAGGCGGTGTAAGGTAAGCCAAAGAAAGCGAAGGTAAAAAAAGCAACCGTACCAACGATAATAATCTCTATCGATTTGCCGCGTATGTAATTAGCAATCTGACGATCCATCTCATGCCAAATACGCGTTAACAGCGTACGCTTTTGCGGTAGCAACGACAGCGTAAAACCTACCAAAGACTGGCGATCCTTTAGCATGAAGAATACCAGTATCGGCACTAACACTAAGTAAATAATCAACGACATAATATTGCCGAGCGATGCCAGTGACAGCGTTAATGCACGCTGTCCTAGCTGGCTAATTTCCCGACTGGCAACGCCTATCCAGCTCTGCATTTGATCGGGAGTGATTAAATTAGGATAACGGGCCTGAAGTTCGTCTAACCACCCTTGGCCGCTAGCAAACATACGCGGCGTCTCCTGAACAAGCCCGACAAGTTGATTCCATATCAGCGGCATCAAAATAAAGGCCATTGTTAGCAACACGCTAACAAACGCCACAAACACAACAATGACCGCTAGCAAATGAGGTACACCGCGCCGCGTCAAGGCACTCACTACGCCCTGCAGTAAAAAAGCGATCACCAGCGCGGTGAAGAACGGCGCCAGCATCCTGCCAAACCAAATAATGGCCGCAAAACCAGCTACCAATACCAAGAGAAGAATTAACGCCTCTTCGTCTGAAAAGTAGCGATCAATCCAACTTTTCAGAATAGTGCGCATGGTCATGAGTGAGACATCCCTGCTTTGCGTATCCAAAAATAGTACATATCGCCATGCTGCTCGCGCGCTTCTAACACATGATCACTAAGCTCGGTGAAAGATGCCATATCACGCCACGAACCAGCATCCGTTGCTCTTACTTCAAGCAATTGACCAGGGGCCAGCCCAGCCAATGCCTGTTTGGCTTTTAATAATGGCAGCGGGCAGTGCAACCCGGTAGCATCCAGCACCGTATCGGGCTTAATGCTAGCGTTTGACCTGGACTCTGTGTGCTCGGACATACCCTCTCCCCCAAAATACCTACTTGATCAAAATACTTACTTGAATACGGCATTGTTACATAAACTATTTCTTTAAAACGGTCGCTGAGAATTTGATTTAACGGCACTTACCTGCCTGAATCAATGTCACACCGCTGTTTGCTGCGTATATTACTTGAATATCAGGAACACCATGAGGATGCCATGCTGCACCTTCGATTCACACTTTCTCGCCGAGCCTACGCGCTAGCGTTCATGCTGAGTGTCGCCAGTGTTAGCCCACCCAGCTTTGGCTTCGACGATTATCAGCTCCCAAGCCTAGGTGGCGCTTCAACCTCTGTCAGTAACGAAGAGTATCGCCTGGGGCGCGCTTGGCTTCGTCAATTTCGTGCCCAAGCACCACAGTGGCAAGACCTTATTGCAAATGACTACCTAGATAGTCTAGTTGCACGCCTTGCTCCCCACAGCCAGCTTGGCAACCTTCGCACAACGACCGTGATGGTTGATAACGGCTCTCTCAATGCTTTCGCAGTCCCTGGCGGGGTCATAGGTATCAATTCAGGGCTATTCGCCTTTGCTGAAGATGAGGGAGCCTTTGTGTCGGTTATCGCCCACGAGCTGGGCCACCTATCTCAACGACACTACGCCAGGGGCAGTGCACGTGCGGAGCAAACACAGCTGCCTGCAATGGCCGCCATGCTGGCAGGCATGCTCATTGCCGCCAGCGGTGGCGGCGATGCGGGCATGGCCGCTGCTATGGGTTCCCAAGCGGCGCTCATTCAAGACCAATTGTCCTATTCACGACGCTTTGAGCAAGAAGCCGACCGGGTTGGCCTGCAGGCAATGGCAAGTGCTGGATACAACCCAGATGCGATGGTACGTATGTTCAGTGCCATGCAACGGATGGCACGACTCCAGGGCGGCACACCACCAGAGTTCTTACTTACCCACCCGGTGAGCGATAGCCGACTAAGTGATGCTCAAGCACGCGCATCACAGCTAAATATTGCCGACGCCTATACCAGCGACACGTTATACGACATGATGCGCGCCCGCGCACTTTTGAGCATTTACCACAACACACCGCAACAAGCTGCGTCACGACTTGCTCAAGAGGATAGCGAAGAACAAGCGCAACGCTACCTATCAGCGCTAATGGCAGCCCGCAATGGCCAAACAGACAACGCACTGCAAACCCTTGACCAATTGGCCCGCGAGCTACCTGACTATGGCATGCTACCGGCTTCTGCCGCCACCGTTGCGCTAGAAGCACAACGCTATGAGGAGGCTATTACGCGTAGCCAGCGCCTGCTGCGCATCATGCCCAACTACTTACCTGCTCAATTGGTGTTAGCCGAAGCCCAGCTCCAGCGCGATCCTCAAGCAGCTTATGAGTTATTACGTGATATTACTGCTCAGCACCCTGAAACCCCTCAAGGGTTCAATCTTCTTGCCGAAGCAGCCGGACGAAGCGGCTATGACGGCTGGGGACACTTAGCGCGAGCAGAACACTTACAGCTAACAGGCAGAATTGACCGCGGCATTCGTCAGTTGAGCATCGCCAAAGATGCCGCACAGCAAGAGAATGATCAACAGGCACTGGCGCGTATCGAACAACGTAGGGAAGCGTTCATTGAATACCGCGAGGCACTAGAGAAGTTTTGATGTTTCAAAAAAACAGCCCGCATGCTTATCGCATTCGGGCTGTCGCCTTGCTGCCATGGAGAGTTTATACACTAGGCATTAAAGTTCAGCATTCGCTCTAATGGTTTTAACGCCTGCCACCGCAGCGTGTCATCAACAAAAATCTCACCGCTACCGTCACGCAACGCACCCGCCAAGTTATCCAGAGCATTCATCGCCATCCACGGGCAATGTGCGCAGCTACGACAGGTCGCACCGTTACCTGCTGTGGGCGCCTCAAATAGCGTTTTATCGGGCACCGCCTGCTGCATTTTAAAGAAAATACCGCGATCAGTAGCAACGATCAGTTTGTCATTGGGCAACGTTTGCGCGGCTTTGATCAACTGAGAGGTTGAACCTGCCACATCGGCCAGTTTGACCACGGCATCGGGCGACTCTGGGTGCACCAGTACAGCGGCTTCAGGATAAAGACGCTTAAGATCTTCAATCCCCTTTGCCTTGAACTCTTCGTGAACGATACAGGCACCGTCCCACATCAGCATATCTGCACCGGTTTTTTTCTGGATATAGCCACCTAAGTGCTTATCCGGCGCCCACAGTATTTTTTCACCTTTGGCTTGAAGGTGCTCAATAACGTCGACGGCAATCGAAGAGGTGACGACCCAGTCAGCGCGCGCTTTTACAGCAGCCGAGGTATTGGCGTATACCACAACGGTACGATCCGGATGCGCATCACAAAAAGCGCTAAACTCGTCAGCAGGGCAACCAATATCCAGCGAACAGGTCGCTTCCAGGGTGGGCATTAAAACGCGTTTTTCTGGGGATAGAATTTTCGCTGTTTCCCCCATGAAGCGTACACCTGCAACCACCAGCGTTGTTGCATCGTGCCGCGCACCAAAGCGCGCCATTTCAAGGGAGTCAGCAACACAGCCACCGGTCTCTTCAGCCAGCTGTTGAATGGCATCATCGGTGTAGTAATGGGCGACGAGCACCGCATTGTGTGCTTTTAGCAACTGCTTGATTTCGGCTACCCGCGCCTCATCTTCCGCAGGAATGCGGGTGGGGCAGTACGGGCTGGGGAGCGGAGCGTCAAGCTCAGCTTGAGTAGTCATAATAGTCATCGTGTCTACCACTGTGACGAACAGGGAATCCCCCTGTTAAACACCGGTCACGGCGCGTGCACTCCGCAAACGCCGCACTCGATGCGACGAGTCGCTGCGTCTCTCGCGGTGACTCATCGCTCTGCCCGCCATTAGTGCGGGCAGCGCTACCGAGACATCATTGGTAGCTATAACTAAGACTATTGTGGTGTTAAATCGTTGCCCGCTGCAAGCATAAAGTGTGCGTTAGGACGCTTCATCACCGAATAGCAAAACGCCCCTGGCAGCAAGCTACCAGGGGCGTTAAATTTGGTGGGTCGTGTAGGATTCGAACCTACGACCAATTGATTAAAAGTCAACTGCTCTACCAACTGAGCTAACGACCCAAATTTTGCTACGCACCTAGTTGACCACTTGGCGCTATAAACTGGTTCGAATGGTGGGTCGTGTAGGATTCGAACCTACGACCAATTGATTAAAAGTCAACTGCTCTACCAACTGAGCTAACGACCCCCTCGAACGGATGCATATAATACAGACCACCCCTACGCTTGGCAAGTTCTTTTAAAGCTGATTAGCAAAACTTCTAATTAACCCAGAAAAAGCATGGGTTGCTACTCTCCGGCGCTAATGACACGCACTAATTAAAATGTGATATTTAAGCCAAACATAAAGCGTTAACGCACCATACCCATGTGTTTTCGCGACGTTAACAAAGAGAAGCACAGCATGCGCCAGCAACCAACAGTGAAAAAGCCTACCGCCGCACGTAGTGCCCAACCAAAGGCCAAACAGCCTCAGGTACGCAGCCTGATCAAGCAGCACCCCACAAAAAAACTCTCAGAGTTAATTGTGCAGGCAAAAGCGCCACTGGAAGCAGAGCTGTCGAAAGCCCATTTATCAGTAAACAAATCACTTACCCTATTTTTATCATTCACGGATGGCTTGCAACGAGCAACCGTGGTGCAGTTTTCAGGTAAGCATCTAGCCGAGGTGTGGAAAAAGCTCGCCGACTGGCAACAACGAAAATTTAAAGAGTCGCCTAAGGTACGCTGGCTACGTATTGACTGGGTAACCGGAACGCGGGCCATGCCATGGGCCGACTGCCTAAAAGAGATGCAAAGCGTAAAGCGCAACTATTTCCGCTATGGCGTCTGTCTAGATACCAACTTCCGCTACGCCTTTCTTGAGCAAGAACTCAACGCAAACGCCATGCTGTACCTAGGTGGCAATCAGCCAAAAGCCGCACTGAACAAGAAAAATTTTCTCAGCTATGGTGTGAAGCGCTACGGTAAGCACTTCTCATTACCAGCCCTCCAAGATCAAGCCCTGCTGTTCACCACCCAAGCCATTTTAGTGCAACCCGACAAACCGCATGAACTGCTTCACGGCTATAGCGGCGGTCAAGAAGGTCGCAATACCGGGCGGCGAATTATCGAGCAGCTAGACCCTGCTCAGGTTACCTCATTAATTCAGCAATCCAGCCAATTCCTGGCAGAGCAGGTCGATGCAAAAGGCCGCTTTATTTATGGCATTCACCCCTGCTTCGACAGAGAAATCAACGCCTACAATACACTCCGCCACACCAGCACCACGTACTCAATGCTTGAAGCATGGGAAGTCACCCAAAGTAGCGAGTTAAAGTCTGCAATAGACCGCTCTATGGAGCACTTAACGAGCCAATTAATTCGCCAATATACCTTACCTTCTGGAGAAACCCTCGCTTACTTACAAGACAGCAACAACGAAATAAAGCTCGGCGGCAACGCGGTGTGTTTGCTTGCCCTTGTTAAGTACACAGAGCTTACTAATGACCAGCAATACTTGCCGCTTATGGAGCAGCTAGCGCTCGGCATACAGCACATGCAGCACCAGGCCACTGGCCAGTTCAATCACGTTTTAAATGCCGACGATCTCAGCATAAAAGAAGAGTTTCGCATCATATACTACGATGGCGAGGCCGCTTTCGGCCTAATGCGCCTATACGGCCTTACTAAAGACGAACGCTGGCTAAACACCGTTGTAAGCGCTTTTGAGTATTTTATCGAAAAAGACCACTGGAAAACTCACGACCACTGGCTTAGTTACTGCGTCAATGAATTAACGCTTTACCGACCAGAAGAGCGTTACTACCAATTTGGTATCAAAAACGTTTCAGGGCATCTTAATTTTGTGATGGGACGTATTACGACTTTCCCAACGCTGCTTGAATTGATGATGGCAGCTCACAAAATGATTACACGCCTGGAAACTAGCAAGCAGCATCAACATCTGCTGGAGCAAGTTGATCTTAAGAAGTTCTACCGCGCATTAGAAGCACGGGCACACTACCTGCTCAATGGTTTTTTCTGGCCAGAATTTGCTATCTACTTTCAGAACCCGCAGCGCATCATGGGTAGCTTTTTTATTCGTCACCACAGCTTCCGTGTACGTATCGATGATGTGGAGCACTATTTGTCGGGGTATGTTGCGTTCTTGACCCACTATCTAAAAGCGCCCTGCGCCCCCTCCCCCGTGGTCAACGACCGCGCCTGGAATGCCCATCACATAGAAGCAGCCACAGGGGGGCGCTGGCTTCGACGGCCTACACACGACTGGTTCTTCGCAAAGGGAGTTAAGTATTTCGCTCCGAGCGTTTGTGGTGGCGACCTTGTGGTTGTGAGAGGCGAGGATGAGAAGGTCGGCGTTCTGCCAAGTCGCGTGAGCACCTTACCAACACCAGCAGGTATCATGGTGAGCTCATCCTCATCATCCACGCTGGCGCTAGAAAGCAACGAACTCCCAATACTTGAGGTCGACAACATCGGGGAGGCAATCTTAGCCCTTGGCCGCTATGCTCGAAATCAGATGAGCGGTGTTGTTGTTGGAGTGACTGGAAGTTCGGGTAAAACGACGGCCGTGGCCATGCTGGCACATGCTCTAGCAACCCGAGGTGACGTTTATGCTAGTGCACACAATGCAAATTTACCGCATGGCGTTGCCTGGAACCTATCTTCAGCTGGATGGGATTTGCCACACCTAGTACTAGAAATGGCAGTCGGCAGAATGCCGACCAGTTCCAGAATGGCACGGCCGCATGTTGCTGTTTTCCTGAACGTCCATCCGGCGCATATAGGTAGCTCACACACAGTGGCTGATATTGCTCGCGTCAAAAGCGCTATTTTCGAGGGGATGTCACCGGGTGGGGTTGCTGTCATCAACCGAGATATGCTCGAGTTTGAAATGGTCTACTCGGCCGCGATTAAGAACAAGCAACGCGTCATATTGTTTGGCGAACACGAGCAGAGTGACATACGACTGATTAGCTATGACAACGTAACGCAGGTTGCCACATTGTCACGTTACGGCGGCCCACAGGAGAACATGAAAATTGGAGCAGCTGGCCACCATATGGCCTTGAACAGCCTTGCCGTAATAGCCGTCACGACGGCATTGGACTATCCGTTAGCACCAATACTAGAACGCTTAAAAACATTCCGCCCACTGCCCGGCCGTGGAGAGGAAAAACTGATTCGTTTTAAGGGTCGCCAGTTCACACTAATCAATGATGCCTACAATGCCAATCCAGGCTCAATGGCCGCAGCACTGGATCGACTGGGACACCTCACTGTTGAAGGACAACGAATTGCCATTCTGGGGCAAATGGAAGACCTGGGACCATCAGCCGAACACTACCACACAGCACTTTTAGAGGCTGTCGAGCGCGCTAAAATCGACACACTGTATGTCGTTGGCCCCCATTACCGAACATTTTGGGAGCGTTTGCCTACTGCGCAGCAAGGCGCCCACGTGGCGTCTATTGAGGCATTAAAAACAGTGCTGGCAGATACCTTCAACAATGGCGACGGTGTACTCGTAAAAGGCTCGAACAGCACAGGCATGCATAAAATCGTTGCCTGGTTGGAAAGCGAGACTCCTTGAAAGCAGCATACACACAAAGCATCAAAGCCCGGCTGAACTAAGCACGGTAGAAAAGCCAAATGTGATGCTTTACTTTTCTGCCGACTTGCTGCTCAGAACAGCCAAGGGGAGCAGTTATTCGCGACGCTTAGGCTTGCGCATAGCTTGAACCGGACGGCGTTTGTGCTTATCACGGCTCCAGCGGTTTTTCTCGTCGGGTGTTAGTGCTGGCACCTTGCGAGTTTCCAAGTTTGCTAATGTGGCTAGGTCGTCGACCTCATCCTGGGAGAGCTCAACCCACTCGCCTGCTTTAGCGCGCTTATCAAGGAAGATGTTGCCGTAGCGCACCCGCTTCAGACGGCTAACCGTTAGCCCCTGAGATTCCCACAGGCGGCGTACTTCACGGTTACGACCTTCTAAAATCACCACGTGGAACCAGGTATTAATGCCTTCGCCACCAAACTCTTGTACGTCAGTAAAGCGCGCAGGACCATCTTCTAACATGACGCCATCAACCATGGCGACAATATGCTCGCGCTTGACTTCACCCATCACGCGAACCGCGTACTCACGCTCTACCTGGGTCGAAGGGTGCATTAGCCGGTTTGCAAGCTCGCCGTCTGTGGTGAATAGCAACAAGCCGCTCGTGTTAATATCCAAACGGCCAATGGCAACCCAGCGCTCGCCTTTCAGACGCGGGAGACGCTCAAACACCGTGCGACGCCCTTCTGGGTCTTTGCGCGTGCACAACTCTCCTTCCGGCTTGTTGTACATAATCACACGGCGGGGCACTTCCTCTTCGGGGCGCAGCGACACAGGGCGATCATCAAAACTGACCTTGTCGCGGGCTTCTACTCGGTCGCCTAACTTGGCTACCTGGCTATTAACCTTTACCCGGCCGTCGGAAATGGCAGTTTCCATTTCACGGCGTGACCCCAGCCCTGCCCGGGCCAGTACTTTTTGCAGCTTTTCACTGGCGGGGGGCGTGGTGTTATTACTCTGACTCATGGTCGTCTGACCTCACATCGTTAGTCTGCGTGCGCGCATCATCATCGTTACGCTGCGCACGTGCCGCTAAGCGCGCCTCTAAATCGGCAAAACTCAGCGGCTGGGTTAACGCCGTCTCGGCGTGTTTATCAGCTATCTCTGCTGCAGCAGTCTCAGCTGAAGCTATCTCTTCACTCTGGGGTGGCGCATCCTGCACGGTTTCTGGCGTTTCGTCCAGTGCTGGTTGTGCTTCATCTTGCTCAATAACCGTATCGCTATCATCGGCATTGACCAATTCATGCATCGGCGGCAATGCATCCAAGGTTTTCAAGCCAAAATCATCTAAAAAGCTGCGGGTGGTGGCATAAACGGCTGGTCGCCCAGGCACATCTCGATGGCCTACCACGCGAATCCATCCCCGCTCCATTAGCGTACGGATAATAGAGCTGCTAACACTTACACCGCGCACGTCTTCGATATCACCCCGCGTCACCGGCTGTCGATAAGCAATCAGCGCCAATGTTTCCAACAATGCCCGGGAGTATCGCTGTGGCCGCTCATCCCATAGGCGCGACACCCAATGAGAGAGTCGTGGGCGAATACGCAGCTGAAATCCTGACGCGGTCTCTACTAGCTCCAGCGCTCCTTCTTCATGGCGCAGGACAAGGCGGGACAACGTATCGCGCAGTGCTTTTTTAGACGGACACTCGTCTTCTAAAAACAGCGTTTCAAGCCGCTCTAGAGAAAGCGGCTCGCCAGCGGCAAGTAATGCCGCTTCAATAATATCGTCTAACGTGGTGTCTCTCACGGCGACTCCTCGTCAGGCTCAAATGCTGACTCCTCAAACGCGTACTCTTCAAACGCAGACTCTGAGACGTCATCGCCTGAGTCAGCCTCTTCAAATGCGCTCTCTTCTTCTCCATCCGTGAGGGCCGCACGCCGCGCACGCACATGAATGGGCGACAGTGGCGCGTTCTGTACAATTTCGATCATGGCTTCTTTGGCTAATTCTAAAATGGCCATAAACGTAACAACGACTCCAGCACGCCCCTCTTCCAGCGTAAACAACGCTTCAAACGGGGTATAGCGCTGATGGTCCCCGTCGTGACTTAACTGCTCCATAATTTTCAGCATGCGTTCGCGGGTAGAGAGTACCTCGCGGCTGATTTGGTGGGCTTGCGCCAGCTCAGCGCGTTTCAGAATATCCGACAGCGCCCCAAGCAGCTCATCTAACCCTACATCGGGATGAATTACCCGCGCCTCTAACGGGGGCAGACCCGCCTGTACACTAAACCAGTCACGCCCTACCCGAGGCAGCGTGTCCAACGTTTCAGCGGCTTCCTTTAAGCGCTCATACTCTTGCAGACGGCGAATCAACTCAGCCCTGGGATCTTCTTCCTCTTCGCCTTCTGCCTTCGGTGGGCGCGGCAGTAGTGTGCGGGATTTAATTTCCGCCAGCATAGCCGCCATTAACAAGTACTCTCCGGCCAGCTCAATCTCCATGGCTTTCATCAGTTCCACATACTCAATGTATTGATGAGTGATGGTTGCCACATTGATCGTCAAAATATCCAGGTTCTGACGGCGAATAAGATAGAGCAGCAGATCAAGCGGCCCTTCGAAGGCCTCTAGAAACACGCGTAGCGCCTCTGGCGGTATATAGAGATCCTCCGGCAACTGCATGATGGGCTCATCAAACAGACGCCCAAGCGCTTCCGCTACCGGTTCGGCAGTTGGCTCAATAAGTTCGTGATCAACGGGGGCGTTTGGCGTCTCGCTCACGCGGGGCGTGTTCCTTTTTAGTTAAACATCCATGGTTAGTTGAGCGCCCATGGTTAGTTAAATGGCTATGCTCGCCAGTGTAACAGCGTGTCACCTATCGAGGCATTATCGCTAGCCTGCCTCAGCCGCCTTGCGATAACGCCCTTGGTAGTCAAACAGCTTATCGCGAAGCTTCCAGTGCCGCCCGACTTTACGCCCCACAACAAAATCGGGATGGCGCAGGCGGCGCTGCTCTTCGACCACTTCGGTCGGCGAAGCAGGCTGCCACTTAGCGCCTGGGGCACGCAGGTGGTTACGTAAAAAAACAGCATAAAATGCCCGCCGCTGAGCAGGCGTTTCCAGCGCAAACCACTCTGCCAAGCTCGCGCCATCTTCATCGTGATAGGTCACTTTTAGGCGTGGTAGCCCCCGCCCATTGGTCGTGGCCTCTAACTGCATACCGCTGACTCGCAGCACTTTGGCATCTTTTAATTTGAGTGCGTCTTTGAGCTTATCGTCGGCATCCACCAGCAGTTGCTCGCAACCATGACATCGGCGGGCGGCAATATCATTCTCAGCGCCACACTGCTCACAAACTTTAAAGCGAAAGCGAAAATCACACTGTTTTTGATCGGTGCCCTGCCTGCCCTTGCCCGGCTTAGCGGGCGGATTGGGATTGTCTACCAGCCCCTGGCAGCGGCGGCCAAAATGCTCAATCACCAGTTCTCCATCACGCTTACCCCAGAACAGATTGGCATGGCCACACGCCGGGCACTCAACCTGGACCGGTTCGCTGTCGCTGTCTGGTTTTGGCTCGCCGACTTCTGGCGCATAAAGGTCCCAGGGATTACCAGCGAAATCCAACACTAGGCAGTTGGTTTTATCCGGCGATAAACGCAGCCCTCGACCAACAATCTGCTGGTAAAGGCTCACCGATTCCGTGGGCCGCAGAATAGCGATTAAATCCACATGGGGCGCATCGAATCCTGTGGTTAGCACGGCCACATTAACTAGAAACTTAAGCTCACGCGCCTTGAACGCCTCAATCAGAGAGGCGCGCTCTTGGGAGGCCGTCGCGCCGGTAATCAACGCCGCTTGGTCCGCAGGTAAGTAGCTGATGATTTCTTCAGCATGAGCGACCGTTGCGGCAAAAATCATCACCCCTTGACGTTCTTCAGCGTACTCAACCACCTGCTGAATAATCCTTGGCGTAGCACGGCTACCGGCAACAACGCGATTGAGCTCTTCCTCACGAAACAGCCCACTGGGCGCAGGGGCCAAGGCAGAAAAATCGTAGCCTTCAATGGCCATATCCAGCCGTTTTGGCGCTGCCAAAAAACCTTGCTTCACCATCAATCGCAGCGGCTGTTCAAAGACGCAGTCGGCAAAGAAGCACGCTTCATCACCGCGCACCATGCCGTGGTGATGGCGGTGGTAGATAAACCCCTGCCCCAACCGAAACGGCGTAGCGGTTAAGCCGAGAATTTTTAGCTGCGGATTCTGACGCCGAAGATGCTCAATCACTTGGCGATAGCTAGCATCTTTTTCCAGCGATACTCGGTGGCACTCATCAATCACCAATAACGTAAAACTGGCGTCACTGAAGCGCTCCAGATTACGCACCACCGACTGTACCGAACCAAATACCACTTGTCGGCTGGCTTCTTTACGCTTAAGACCTGCGCTGAAAATATCTGCCTGAAGCCCGTAGGCTTGGTACTTGGCATGATTTTGCTCAACCAGCTCACGCACGTGGGCCAGCACCAGCACACGGCCACGGGCTAGCCTAGCCAGCTCAGCAATCACTAACGACTTACCGCTCCCAGTGGGTAATACCACCACTGCAGGCGCGCTGCTGGCACGGAAGTGGCCCACCACGCGCTTTACGGCCTCCGTTTGGTAGGGGCGTAAACGGGGTGGTGAACCAGAAATGGGATCGCTGGAAGGGCTGAATTGAGGCATGTCAGTCGAAACGCGGGGCGCGACGCTCCATTCGTGCACTCACCGCCTCACGCTGCTCGGCACCGGCTAAAAGCTGCTGCTGCAAATGCGCTTCGAGGGCTAGTCGATCACGAGGGGCTAAATCCGGGCTGCGTGCAAACAGCTCACGAGCCGCAGCGACGGCACGAGGTGAGCGCGAAGCAATAAGCGCAGCGGTTTCCCGGGCGGCTTCCAGGGGCGTATCGCTCAGGCGGCTGCCCAAGCCCAACTGATAGGCCTCCTCCCCGGACACCTTGCGCCCACTGATCGCCAGCTCCTGAAGTACATCCTGGCGCAGCCCCACGCCCGTCACGCTAATGGCCATATCGGGAATGATGCCCCAATCAATCTCCAACAGCGCCAGACGTGCGCGGGGGTGGAGAATACGAATATCGGCGCCCAAGGCTATCTGCAAGCCGCCGCCGTAAACATGCCCGTGCAGAGCAACTACCACGGGAACGCCCGCCTCGCGCCAGCCTAGAGCCAAGCGCTGAACCGGATTGATACCCGCTTCGTCGGGCGCCAGCAGGGTGGGCAGCCGTTCCGCCTCGCTCATGATCGACGCCATATCGAGCCCCGCGCAAAAGCTGTCACCATCGCCACTCAAGACCACCGCACGCAGCCCAGCGAGCTGGGTCAGGCACTGTTGGGCTGCCAACAGACCATCAATCATGGCCCAATCCAGGCCATTGTGGTGGTCAGGTCGTGACAACATGACCTCAGCCACGTGGTCAGCGAAGGTCAGAGTCACACGTTCATTGAGGATTTGATGCATTCGGGCTCCCAGAAGATTCCTTTGGCTCGCCATCGATGGGCGATAGCTGAGCTTGTGAAGTAGTGCGCTTATGATGTGATAAACGCGCTTGTGAACTGAGTGTGGCGCGAAGACGAAGTATTTTCAAACGAACGTTTCATTCTATCGCAACTACCACCAAGATCACTTCTCCACCACAGGAAAAAAAGCGGCCCGCAGGCCGCTTTTCTTTAGCATGGCAAGGCGTATCAGCCCAGCCATACACGGGCGTTACGGAATAAACGCAGCCAAGCGCCATCCTCAGTCCATTCGGCCGGACGCCAGGAGTTGGTGACCGCGCGAGTCACCCGCTCTGGGTGAGGCATCATAATGGTCACACGGCCATCCGGTGTGGTTAGGCCGGTGATTCCTGACGGCGAGCCGTTAGGATTAGCTGGGTAGCGGGTTGTTACTTGACCGTAGTTGTCGATATAACGCAGCGCTATCTGGCTGCTGGACTGCATACTGCGCAGATGCGCGGTATCACGGAACTCAGCACGTCCTTCGCCGTGGGCCACAGCAATCGGTAACTTAGAGCCTTCCATACCCGCCAGCAGAATCGACGGGCTTTTCTCTACCCGCACCATCGCTACACGTGCTTCGAACTGCTCAGATTCGTTACGCTCAAACGCAGGCCAGCTTTCAGCCCCCGGAATCAGTGTCTTTAGCTGCGAGAGCATCTGACAACCATTGCACACGCCCAACGAGAAGCTGTCATCACGGGTGAAGAAGTTGGCAAACTGCTCACGGGCACGCTCATTGAACAACACCGACTTTGCCCAACCGCCGCCAGCGCCCAGCACGTCGCCGTAAGAGAAACCACCGCAGGCGACTAAGCCTTTGAACTCATCAAGCGAAACACGCCCTTCCAGGATGTCACTCATGTGCACATCCACTGCGTCGAAGCCCGCTTTATGGAACGCCCAGGCCATCTCGACCTGACCATTAACGCCTTGCTCGCGCAGTACAGCAACAGCAGGCTTGGCCGTGTTGATAAACGGCGCGCTGATATCATCGTTGATATCAAAGCTAGGCGCGGCACTTAGGCCAGGGTCACGAACATCCAGCAGGCTATCGAATTCATTCTTGGCGCATTCGGGGTTATCACGCAGTGCCTGCATGCGGTAGCTGGTTTCCGCCCAGGTGCGCTGGGTCAGCTGGCGTGTGGTTTCCAGCAGCGGCTCTTCAAACAGCGTTACCCGCACCTGGTCGTCATAACGGGGACGCGCAATAACACCGCAGGTTTCGATACCCGCCACTGCAAACTGGGTGAGCACTTCTTCAGTGTGCTCACGGCTCACCTGAATGACCGCACCCAGCTCTTCAGAGAACAGCGCATTGAACGCTTCCACCGGCTCATCAATCAGCCAGTCCAGCTTAATCTCAAGGCCTGCATGGGCAGCAAAGGCCATTTCCAATAGCGTGACCAGCAGGCCACCATCACTACGGTCGTGATAGGCCAACAGTTTGCCATCGCGGTTGAGCCCCTGAATGACCTCGAAAAATGCTTTCAGGTCTTCTGGGTCATCAACATCAGGACAGTCATTACCGACTTGACCATAAACTTGCGCCAGCGCAGAACCACCTAAGCGGTTTTGGCCATTACCCAAGTCGATCAGAATCAGGTCAGATTCATCCTGCTCTAGATTGATTTGCGGTGTCAGCGTCGCCAACGCATCGGTCACTGGCGCAAACCCCGTCACCACCAGCGAAAGCGGCGATGTGATGCTCTTTTCGTCAGCCTCATTGCCTTCCTGCCAAGCAGTGCGCATTGACATGGAATCCTTACCCACCGGAATGGCAATGCCGAGTGCCGGACACAGCTCCATACCGACGGCATGTACAGCATCATAGAGCGCCTGATTTTCACCGGGATGGTCGGCAGCGCTCATCCAGTTCGCTGAAAGCTTAATATCCGACAGTTTGGCAATGGGCGCCGCGGCTAAGTTAGTAATCGCTTCGGCAACCGCTAAGCGAGCACTAGCAGCAGGATTAATCAGTGCCACTGGCGGACGCTCGCCCATCGCCATAGCTTCACCAGCGTGGGTGTCGAAGCTAGCAGTGGTCACGGCCACATCGGCCACCGGTACCTGCCAAGGGCCAACCATCTGATCGCGGGCGACTTGGCCGGTAATTGAACGGTCGCCAATGGTAATCAAAAAGCTCTTCGATGCCACGGTTGGCAGGCGCAACACCCGATCCATCGCTTCGCGTAGATCCAGGTTGTCGAGCATAACGCCAGATAGCTCAGGGGTTTGACGTTCAAACGAGCGCGTCATCTTCGGCGGCTTGCCAAACAACACGCTCATCGGGAGATCGACCGGCTTGGTATCAAAATGGCCGTCACGAACTTCCAGGTGATGATGCTCCATGGCCTCGCCGACCACCGCATAGGGGCAGCGTTCGCGTTTGCACAGTGCGTCAAAGGTAGCTAAGTCATCAGGGGCAACGGCCAGCACATAACGCTCTTGGGCTTCGTTACACCAAATTTCCAGCGGGCTCATACCCGGTTCAGCATTAGGCACTGCACGCAGGTTGAACAGGCCACCGCGATTACCGTCTTTGACCAGCTCCGGTAAGGCGTTGGAAAGCCCGCCTGCACCTACATCGTGAATAAAGCGAATCGGGTTTTTATCGCCCAGCGCCCAACAGCGGTCGATGACCTCCTGGGCGCGACGCTCAATTTCCGGGTTTTCCCGCTGCACCGAGGCAAAATCCAAGTCCGCGCTGGACTCGCCTGATGCCATGCTAGACGCTGCACCACCACCCAGACCGATCAGCATGGCCGGGCCACCCATCACGATGAGCTTGCCACCAACGGGGATCTCCCCTTTCTGCACATGGTGAGCACGAATGTTGCCATAACCACCGGCCAGCATAATCGGCTTGTGGAAGCCGCGACGCTCGATACCATCGTCGCTCAGCGTATCCTGCTCATAGGTACGGAAGTAGCCCGTCAGATTAGGTCGGCCAAATTCATTGTTAAACGCCGCACCACCGATGGGGCCGTCCAGCATAATTTGCAGCGCTGACTGCATGCGCTCTGGCTTGCCGTAGTCAAACGCTTCCCAGGGCTGTACGAACTCGGGGATACGCAGGTTGGATACGGTAAAGCCCGACAGGCCGGCCTTCGGCTTGCCGCCGATACCGGTCGCCCCCTCATCACGAATTTCACCGCCAGAACCGGTCGCCGCGCCAGGGAATGGTGCAATCGCTGTAGGATGGTTGTGGGTTTCCACCTTCATCAGAATGTGGATGGGCTCTTGGTGGGCGTCGTAGCTGGCCCGCTCCCCCTCAGCGCCAGTCAGTGGCGTGGGGAAGAAGCGCCCTCCCTGGCTACCCTTGATCACCGCCGCGTTATCGCTATAAGCCGAGAGTACGTTATCCGGCGAGGTCGCAAAGGTGTTCTTAATCATCTTAAACAGCGAATGGCTCTGGGCTTCACCATCAATAACCCAGTCCGCGTTGAAGATTTTGTGGCGGCAGTGCTCCGAGTTCGCCTGGGCAAACATCATCAGCTCGACATCGCTAGGGTTGCGACCAAGCTCAATAAACGCAGCCACTAGATAGTCGATTTCATCGTCGGCAAGCGCCAGCCCTAATTCTCGGTTGGCTGTTGCCAACGCTTCGTGGCCGCCTTCCAAGATATCGACACTGCCCAGTGGCGCAGGGGTATGATGAGCAAACAGTTTGACCGCATCAGCAACGTCAGCCAGCACGTTCTCCGTCATACGGTCGTGCAGTAACGCGCTGATCGCGTCTAACTGTTCAGCGCTAGGCTCACTGCGCAGCGCTACCCGATAATCGACACCACGTTCGATGCGATCAATCTGGTGCAGCCCACAGTTATGAGCAATATCAGTTGCTTTAGAAGACCATGGCGACTGGGTGCCTAAACGCGGCACAACCAGGAAGCGCTGGGCGTTTTCAGGAATGTCTTGGCTTGCGTGGCTGCCATAATCAAGCAGCTTGGCCAAACACTCCTGGGCAGCATCATCCAGTGTCTCGCGGTGGTCTATGAAGTGGACGTAATGGGCGGACAACGCCTCCACCTCGGGAACACGTTCACGCAACACCGTTAACAGCCGTTCATGGCGGAAGGCAGAAAGGGCAGGTGCGCCTCGCAGTTCGAGCATATCTGGGAGCCTCTAAAGCAGGAAGAGTTCGTGCGGGAAATCAGTGGGCCGCAGCGCGGCAATCTCACTATGATACTGGAAAGCGGCGGCCACACGAAATCAACAAGGTGACAGCATCTCTCAGGCTGGGTATCGTGACAGCTTGTTTCATGCCGACAAGACGCCATGCTGACGTTGATTTGCCGACATTTTATAACGCGTTATCGCGCTTATTTTGCAGTCATTGTTACGCTTTTCTTAGCGTTAATTCCGCGCGCCACCACGCCGGTACCGCAAGGTGAGCACCTCGCCCAGATCATCGCGAAAGAATTTATTACTATTCATACCCGTAACACACCAACCACTTACTATGAAGGCCGCCAAGGCCCCACTGGCTTTGAATATGAGCTGATGCATCGGTTTGCTGACTATTTGGGGGTTAGCTTAAATCTCAATGCAAGCCACCATCCTGAAAGCGTGCTGCCAGCCGTACGAGAACAAGGAGACCTAGGTGCTGCGGCGCTCCCCTTGCTGCCAGATTCACCCGGCATTCATTACACCCGCTCAATTATTCAGATGCAGCCACTGGTGGTTTATCGTCGTGGCTTGAACGGCATAAACGAGCCAAAAAATTTAGTTGGTTTGGAATTAGGCACGCTTAGCGAAGCAGGCACCAGCCAATCACTCCTCGCCCTTCAGCGCGACTACCCAAGCTTAAGCTGGAAAGAGTCTCACGAGCTTGAAGTAGCAGAACTGCTGGCGCGGGTGGAAAACGGCACGCTGGATGCCGCAATTATTTTTGATCATCAGTTTCGTCTCAATCGGCTTTTTTTTTCCTAACGTCGAGCGCGGTTTCTTGCTAGGAGAGCCGCTATCATTAGCCTGGGCGGTGCCCAGCGGGCGCGGACTGGGGCTATTGGAAACTGCCAATCAGTTCCTCCAAGAACTGCAGGAAAATGGCACGCTGGAGCAGCTCGTCAGCCGCTATTTTGGCCATGATGATTATTTGGAGTACGTGGGAACACGCACATTTTTAGCCCATCTTGATGAACGCCTGCCAACCTATAGCGAGCTTTTCAAAAAGGCTGCTCGAGACACGGGGTTTGATTGGAAACTGCTGGCTGCCGTGGGCTATCAGGAATCTCACTGGGACCCTAACGCAGTGTCTCCCACCGGGGTGCGCGGCCTAATGATGCTCACCAACCCAACCGCCAGCGAGATGGGCGTCGCTGACCGCACTAATCCTGCCCAGAGCATTGATGGTGGCGCCCGCTATTTACGCAGCATTAAAGATCGTCTGCCAGAGAGCATTGTCGGCAATGACCGGCTCTACATGGCGATGGCGGCCTATAACGTGGGACTTGGACACCTATACGATGCCCGCAAGATCGCCGAAATGCGCGGCGGCAACCCAGACAGCTGGCAAGATGTCCGTGCAGCGCTGCCCTTACTTCAGCAACGGGAATGGCACAGCCAAACTCGCCATGGCTATGCACGCGGCGGTGAGCCGGTGATCTATGTACGCAACATTCGCCGCTACTACGAGATGATTGAGTACGTCGAACGCAGTCGCCAGCAGTTTTTCCAATTGGGACAAACGCTGGTTAGCGATGAGCCTCTGTTACTCTTTGATATTATTCCACCCGTGGAGCAATGATTGACTGCTACCCACAATACCGCCACTCGTTGACGATAGTAGCGGGCTAACGTTTCGTAGCAAAAAACTGTTTTAGCAATTTTTTTGCCGGCGTTGCCAGCACGCCACTAGTGACGGCTACTTGATGATTGAACCACGGCTGAGCAAGCAGGTTAGCTTTTGATTCGACCATCCCCGTGCGCGGCTCTGCCGCACCATAAACCAAGCGTGCTAATCGGGCATGGACCATGGCACCCGCACACATCATGCATGGCTCAAGCGTCACAAATAGTGTGCAGCCCTCTAAGCGGTAGTTACCTACCTGCTGCCCCGCCGCTCTCAGCGCGCCAATTTCCGCGTGACCGCTAGGGTCGCAACTCGCTACCGGTGAGTTTCGCCCTGCTCCTATAATGGTACCCAAAGCATCCACCACTACGGCCCCCACCGGCACCTCACCCTCTTTAAAGGCAAGGTGTGCTTGGTCAAGCGCTCGGTGCATGTAAAATTCGTCGCTGCGTATCAAGACAAACTCCGCTAAGGTAGCAAAACGATCGTTTTAATTGTGCCATAGCCGCAAAGATACCCTGGCAAACATTAGCGGCCAAACGGACAGCACTAAGGATACCGAGAATGAACGATGCGCTGAAGTTACTGGTAAGCTTACTAGAGCTGGAAACACTTGAAGAGACGCTATTTCGTGGCCAAAGCCAAGACCTCGGCTTCCCACAGCTCTACGGCGGCCAGGTATTAGGCCAAGCATTAGCAGCGGCGGCCCGCACCGTGCCCGATGATCGCCGCCCACACTCACAGCATGGCTATTTTCTGCGTCCCGGCGACCCTCACCGCCCTGTCGTCTACCAAGTAGACACGATTCGCGATGGTGGTAGCTTTACTACTCGGCGCGTTACCGCTATTCAAAAAGGGCGCCCGATTTTCTTCTGTAGCGCTTCGTTTCAAAGCGCCGAAGAGAGCATTAGCCACCAGCGCACCATGCCCCACGTGCCTACGCCAGAAGCGTTAATCGAAAGTGGAGATGTAAAGCATGCGCGTTTCCCAGGTCATCCTATCGAGTTTCTGCATTTAAAAGGCAATCCAGACAATGCATCGCCTGCAGGTCAGTGCCTATGGTTTCGCCTAGCGGGCGGAACGCTGCCCGATGACCCAGCCCTGCATCGCCATCTGCTTTCCTACGCATCGGACTTCAACCTGCTAACGACCGGACTGGTTCCCCACGGCATCAAGTTTACCGATCCCAAACTGCGCATCGCCAGCCTGGACCATGCCCTGTGGCTACACGAAGACCCCCGTCTGGATGACTGGTTACTCTACGTGATTGACTCTCCCTGGGCTGGCGGTGCCCGTGGTTTAGCGCGCGGTCATATTTACCAACGCGATGGTCGCTTAGTGGCCTCTACCGCTCAAGAAGGACTGGTGCGTTACCCGCAACAGCACTAAAGCGCACCGGTTCGCAAAAACACCGACGCCCGCTATCAGCGGGCGTCGGAGGATACATCAACGTGCGCTATAAAGTTTACGCACCGTAAACGTCATTAATTGTTTTGAGCGGATAGTGCGCGGGATAAGGCTTACGCGCCACACCTGAGTCTACGGCTGCCTGAGCCACCGCCGAAGAAACTCGCTCTAGCAGGCGAATATCGACCGGTGTCGGAATAATGTACTCACGCCCAAAACTCATCTCGGTGCGCTCGTAGGCGTCTAACACTTCTTGGGGTACCGGCTCTCGAGCTAGATCCTTCAGGGCGTGGACAGCAGCCAGCTTCATGGCTTCATTAATGCGTGTCGCCCGAACATCCAAAGCACCTCGGAAAATAAACGGGAAACCCAATACGTTATTTACCTGATTCGGGAAATCCGAACGACCTGTGGCCATGATCACATCAGGACGTGCCTCGCGGGCCACAGCCGGGTGAATTTCCGGATCTGGGTTAGTACAGGCGAAAATAACCGGGTCTGCGGCCATTTTTTTCACTTGCTCGGCAGAAAGCAGCCCTGGGCCTGAAAGACCAATAAACACATCAGCACCGTCGATGGCATCGTCTAGCGTGCGCATATTGGTATGGCGGGCGAATTCAGCTTTATACTCGTTAATGCCATCGCGATCAGCGTGAATAACACCGCGACGATCAAGCATCACCAAATTCTTTTTACTCGCGCCACAAGACACTAGCAAACGCATGCAGGCAATCGCTGCTGCCCCCGCGCCCATGCAGACAATCTTCACATCTTCAATACGCTTATTGGCAATATCCAGCGCATTAAGCATACCGGCAGCGGTCACAATGGCCGTACCATGCTGATCATCGTGAAATACTGGAATACTGCAGCGATCAATCAAGGCTTTTTCGATTTCAAAGCATTCGGGTGCTTTGATATCTTCCAGGTTAATACCACCCCAGGTATCCGCAATGCGCGCCACCGTATCGATAAACGCCTGAGGGCTTTCAGCATCCACTTCAATATCGACTGAGTTAATGCCTGCAAAGCACTTAAACAGTACGCCCTTACCTTCCATAACCGGCTTACTGGCCAGCGGACCAAGGTTACCAAGACCTAGAATGGCAGTTCCGTCAGAAATGACAGCGACCAGATTCCCTTTACCAGTGTAGCGATACGCGTTTTCCGCCTCACGGGCGATTTCGCGAACCGGCTCAGCAACGCCAGGGCTATACGCCAGCGCCAGATCACGCGCGGTAGCTGTGGGTTTGGTTAACTCCACAGATAGCTTACCGGGAATCGGTTTAGCGTGATAATCCAAAGCCGCTTGCTTATTTGCATCCATCATGGTCAAGGTCCAATCAGCCTAAAGTAGAAAAGTCACTCCAGAATATAGAAAAAACCCATGCGCCTCAAGCACGTAGTAAACTTTGCAGAAAAACAGTTGTTTCAACCCCGTTTCCAACATGTTCGTAACTTTTCAACACCATTTGCTGCAACTTATAAATGAACGCGATAGCCATAAAGGTTTGCTTATTGATGCAATGCGGCATTTATGAAAATAAATTCCATTAAAAATTATAAAAAACCAGTTTTTTCCACAGGCCTATCTATGCAGAAGCGGTTGTGGAAAAGTATCTATTTAAAGCATCTGCTAGAAGCATCCATGGATGCATCATTACTAGGTAGAATAAGCCTTCAAAAGGCCTATCAGGCAAGGAAGGGAAAGGAAAATGGAAAAAGCGTGCCTCTGAGAATAAAAAGCCCACGCCGTAGCGTGGGCTTATATTGCAAACACATTGTGTGTTTGCAGCAGCGCAAATCCGTTAGGATTAGCCGCGCTTAACGGCAGCGCCGAAACGCTTGTTAAAGCGTTCTACACGGCCACCAGTGGTCGCTTGCTTCTGCTTACCAGTGTAGAACGGGTGGCAGTTGGAGCACACGTCCAGAGAGAAGTCCTGACCAGAGGTAGAACCAACCTGGAAGCTTGCACCGCAAGAACAGCTAGCGGTGACCGTGTTGTAATTCGGGTGGATACCTTGTTTCATCTTGAGCCTCATGAGCTGTATGCCGCCACCTGATCCGTTGCCAGGCACCGCATACGGGTTTGAAAAAACTGCTAACCGGTTAACCGCTCCATCCTATAGATTCAGAGCGGCCGCGCATTCTAGCAAACTAAACGCCGGAGGCCAATTGTCCGATTCTGTTTCTAACCAGGCACGCCCTCAAGGCGAGTCCTCAGCACCTTTTCAAGTGCTAAAAGTCGCTCTACCATCACCGCTGCGGCGTTTATTTGACTACTTACCAACATGCCAACCACCCGCTTGTGGCTGGCAGATAGGCCTTAGAGTACGCGTCCCCTTTGGCCGCAGAGAAGTGGTCGGCGTGGTGGCAGAACTTGCCAATGGCAGCGAACTGCCTCACGGGAAGCTACGCGCTATTAGCGAAGTGCTCGATGACGCCCCCCTGCCCAACGACTGGCAGTGGCTATGCCATTTTGCTGCGCGTTATTATCAGCACAGTTTAGGCGACACAATGCAGCTGGCCATGCCCGCTCGGCTGCGCCAGGGCCACCCAATGGGAGGGCGAACGCAGACCCTGTGGCTGCCGCTATCACCTGGGGACGACCTGCCGCTTCAGCGAGCACCGAAACAAGCCGAGCTGTATGCCCTGCTGCGTCAGCATCCACATGGGCTGGCTGGTCGAGCAATCACTGCTCATGGCTTCACCCGTGAACAGCTGCTAGCCTTGCAAAAAAAGGGCTTCGCCCGTGCCCAGGAAACCACGCTAACCGCAACACCTTCCGCTGGTGGCAACCTGCTGGCCTCACCATCACTGCCGCTGAACAGAGAGCAGGCCTCGGCACTTGCCGTATTGCATGAAAAGCTCGATAGCTACCATCCTTGCTTACTTGAAGGCGTAACCGGAAGCGGTAAAACCGAAATCTACCTTCAGCTAATTGAAGCCCTCGCCGCTAAGGGCAAGCAGTCTCTGGTGTTGGTGCCTGAAATAGGCCTCACGCCTCAAACCCTGGCGCGCTTTAAGAGTCGCTTTAGGGTACCGGTAGTGGCGCTACACTCGGGGCTGACCGACCTGGAGCGCCTGGATGTATGGGAAGCCGCTGCCAATGGCCGCGCGCTAGTCATTATCGGCACCCGTTCGGCTATTTTTACGCCACTCAAAAGCCCAGGGGCCATTATCGTCGACGAAGAGCATGATGGCTCCTATAAACAGCACGACGGGCTTCGCTACCACGCCCGGGACTTAGCCGTTGCCAGGGCTCATTACCACAACATCCCCCTGCTGTTAGGCAGCGCCACGCCTTCTTTTGAGAGTTTGCAGCAAGCGCTTTCCGGCCACTATCGCCATCTGCGCCTCACCCAACGTCCCAGCCGACACCCACCAGCCAAGCTTGAATTGATTGACCTACGTCATCAGCGACGCCAGGGGGGGCTTCTGCCCGGCGCCATCACCGCTATCAAAAACACCTTAGCGTCAGGCAAGCAGGCGCTGGTTTTTATTAACCGACGGGGATTCGCACCAACGCTGGCTTGCCATAGCTGTGGGTGGATCGCCGAGTGCGGACAGTGCGACTCGCGCATGACGCTGCACCGCCAGCCTGCCCTTTTGGCCTGCCACCATTGCGATAGTCGGCGCGCGCTACCAGACGCTTGCCCCGAGTGTGGCAGCGGCGACCTGCGCGCCCTGGGCAGCGGCACCGAACGAACGGAAGAGACGCTGCAGGGATTGTTCCCAAACGTCACCGTTCACCGTATCGACCGCGACAGTACGCGTAAAAAAGAGAGTTTTGAGCAGATACTCAAAGAGATCCAACGAGGCGAGCCATGCTTGCTCGTCGGCACCCAAATGCTGGCGAAAGGCCATCACCTGCCCCATGTCACGCTGGTCGTCGTCGTTAATGCCGACGGTGGACTTTACGCTGCTGATTTTCGCGCGCTGGAACACAGCGCGCAGTTGCTGGAGCAGGTCGCCGGTCGCGCTGGGCGTGCCGCTCATCCAGGGCGGGTTCTGGTACAAACGCTGCACCCAGATGACCCGCACTTGGGCCAACTTGCGGAGCACGGTTATGGCGCACTCGCCCGCAGCCTTTTGGAAGAGCGCCGCCTCGCTATGCTGCCGCCTTTTTGCTTTATGGCATTGCTACGCATTGAAAGCCCCCATGAAGAAGCTGCCACTGCTTTGGGCCAGCAGGCTGCTCAAGCACTTCACCAATGGTTAACAATGGTAAAACTACCGGTGCGCTGCCTAGGCCCCGTTCCAGCTCCCATGGAGCGCCGCCAAAACCGTTATCATGTGCACATCATGCTGGCAGCAGACAAACGTAGCCAGCGCCATACCGCTGCTAACTGGCTGGTACAGTGGTTAGAAGCCAATCGTGAGGCGCGCAAAGTCCGATGGTCAATCGACATTGACCCGCAAACTCTCGCGTAGAGTCTCGCGTAGAGATAGACATATCGTGGGCCATTGGCTCGCCCTGTAACGTAATACGGCTTTGAAACTGCGCGCCAATTGCCGATAATGACCGCTTTGCCGCTGCCTAACATGAGCGCATGCACACGCCGCCACTGACGACATTCGGATATTTAAATGAAAGACACAATTGTTACTTTGCTAGAAGGCGCGATTGACGCGCTTAAGCACCAAGGCGTGCTGCCCGACGATCTACAGCCGACGATTAAAGTTGACCCCACTAAAGATAAAGCACACGGCGACTACGCCACCAACCTAGCCCTTATGCTGGCGAAGCCCGCAGCAAAGAAGCCGCGCGAGCTAGCCGACCTACTGGTCGCCGCCCTCCCTGCGAGCGATGCCATTCAAAAAACCGAGATTGCTGGCCCCGGCTTTATTAATTTTTTTGCTGCCACAGATGCGGCCGCTCAAATTGTTGCTCAGGTGCTCGATAGCGGCGATGCCTTTGGCCGCAGCCTGATTGGCAAGGGCGAGAAAGTCCAGGTGGAGTTTGTTTCTGCCAACCCGACAGGACCTCTTCATGTTGGCCATGGCCGTGGCGCAGCAATAGGCGACTGTATTTGCCGCCTGTTAGAAGCCACCGGCTACGATGTGACGCGCGAATTTTATTACAACGATGCCGGCGCCCAGATCAAAAATCTGGCGCTTTCTGTTCAAGCTCGCGCCAAGGGCCTTGGGCCAGATGACCCCAGCTGGCCAGAAGACGGCTACCGCGGCGAGTACATCGTTGATGTGGCCAATGACTACATGGCAGGCAAAACGGTGGCAGCCGATGACCGTGAAGTCACCGCTAAAGCAGATGCTAATGACCTAGATGCCATTCAGGCCTTCGCTGTCGCTTGGCTACGCCGAGAACAGGATTTAGACCTGAAAGCGTTTGGCGTTGAGTTTGACGTCTACTTCCTTGAGTCATCGCTTTATCAAGACGGCAAAGTAGACGCGACCGTTGAGAAGCTCGTTGCGAATGGCCATACGTACGAAGAAGACGGTGCCATGTGGCTGCGCACCACTGACTTTGGCGATGACAAAGACCGCGTGATGCGCAAACGGGAAGGTGGCTATACCTACTTCTTACCGGATGTGGCCTACCACCTGAATAAGTGGCAACGCGGCTTTAAAACCGTGATTAATGAGCAAGGTGCTGACCACCACTCCACGGTTACCCGTGTTCGTGCTGGCTTGCAGGCACTGGAGGTCGGCATTCCCAAAGGCTGGCCCGACTACGTTCTGCATCAAATGGTGATGGTGACCCGCTCAGGTGTAGAGGTAAAACTTTCCAAACGTGCTGGTAGCTATGTCACCGTGCGCGACCTGATTGATGAAGTTGGCCGTGATGCTACCCGCTTCTTCCTGGCCGCACGCCGGGCGGATTCGCAGCTTACCTTTGATATCGACTTGGCGCGCTCGCAGTCGAACGATAATCCGGTGTATTACATTCAATACGCCCATGCGCGGGTATCCAGCATGCTGCGCAAAGCCGAAGATGCAGACCAGCCATTCAACCACAGCGTCGCTCTAGCTAACCTCGCACTGCTCGATAGCGACCAGGAAAAGGCCGTGCTTAATCGCTTGGCACGCTACCCAGAAGTGGTTGAAAACGCCGCTAAAAATCGCGAGCCCCAGCAGGTTGCTCAGTATCTATTGGATCTTTCGGGTGATTTCCACACCTGCTACAACGCCGTTAAAGTCATGGTCGAAGACGATACCCTGCGCAACACACGCTTAGCTCTTGGCCTAGCAACCAAGCAGGTGCTTCGCAACGGCCTTGATCTTATGGGGGTTAGCGCCCCAGAGGAGATGTAAGCGATGGCCAGCCCAAAAGAGAAGCCCGCCCGCCGAGGCGCAACCTCTCAGCGCAAAGCCAGCAAAAGCTCAGGTGGCGGATTCAAAATTCCTGGCTGGCTTTGGGGGATAGCAGGTTTAGCGGCAGGCTTCTTCCTAGCACAGCATCAACATGGCACCGCTCCTTGGCAAGAGCAGGAAGACACGCCCCAAGCGACTGTCTTGCCTAAGCCTGCTGACAGCGATGAGCGCAGCGCTGCGCGTCAAACAGAAACCGTCGCTGAGCCATCAATGCCAACGTTTGAGTTCTACACGCTGCTGCCAGACACAGAAGTCATTGCTCCAGGCGTGTCACTGCCATCAACCGTGAACCGCCCTGAAGCAGCAGCACAGCAGGAACAAACGACGGCAAGTAACAACGCGACAACTAACCAAACAACGACAAGCAACGAAACAACGACAAGCAACGCAAGTGCGCGTCAGAACGATGACCCTATTGCTCAGGTTATTGCAGCTAATATGCGCCCTGAAGAGCAAGTGGCCGCTGCCCAGCAAGCGCCTGCCAGCAACACGCCTAACCGCTACATGCTACAGGCCGCGTCGTTTCGGGAGCTAAGCGATGCCGAGCAGTTGCGTGGCCGTCTGCGCAACTTAAGCCTGCTGGCCCAAGTTAGCGAAGTAAAGGCTAATGGCGATACTTGGCACCGTGTTCAAGTAGGCCCTTACGAAGATACTCGTGAGCTTAACCGCGCCCAAGACTTAATGGCCACACAAGGCATTGAGCCACTGCTGATCCAACTGCAGAACTAGTCTAACCACAGACTACGTTAACCAACGGGCTAGGCAGGCTTTCACCGTCATAAGCCCCGTTAAAAAAACAGTTTATCTAACAGCTTTATTTAGCGGGCGGTTGATTTTTTATCAGCCGCCCGCATTTTGTTGTGAATCGCTTTTTATACGGTCTTTTAAAATGGCCGATCAGTCATCGGGAGCATGTGTCTCCCCCAAGGAGTTATCTCCATGACCACTATTGTATCCGTACGCCGCGGTAATCAGGTTGCCCTTGCAGGCGACGGCCAAGTATCACTGGGCAACACCGTAATGAAAGGCAATGCGAGTAAAGTACGCCGCCTGTATCGTGGCAAAGTACTCGCTGGTTTTGCTGGCGGCACCGCCGATGCCTTCACCCTGTTTGAGCGTTTTGAAGCGCAGTTAGAAAAATACCAAGGACACCTCACCAAAGCAGCGGTTGAGTTGGCCAAAGATTGGCGCACCGATCGAGCGCTGCGCCGCCTGGAAGCGCTACTGGCCGTGGCGGACCACAGTGCCTCGCTGATTATTACCGGTAACGGTGATGTGGTTGAGCCTGAACGCGGCATTATTGCTATTGGCTCTGGCGGCAACTTTGCCCAGGCAAGTGCCCGCGCACTATTGGAAAACACCGAGCTTTCTGCTCGTGAAATCACTGAAAAGTCTCTCGAAATCGCCGGCGACATCTGCGTATTTACCAATCACCACGTGACGCTCGAAGAGCTGAACATCAACGACCGTTGAGGCCCTTTTTATGACTCAGATGACACCCCGCGAAATCGTCCACGCCCTGGATCAATACATCATTGGTCAACAAGATGCCAAGCGCGCCGTGGCCATTGCCCTGCGTAACCGCTGGCGTCGCATGCAACTAGACGATGAGTTGCGCCCGGAAGTGACTCCAAAGAATATTCTGATGATTGGCCCTACCGGCGTGGGTAAAACTGAAATTGCTCGCCGCCTCGCCAAGCTAGCCAGAGCGCCCTTCATCAAGGTCGAGGCCACTAAATTTACCGAAGTGGGCTATGTAGGCCGGGACGTTGAGTCGATTATTCGCGACTTGATGGAAGCCGCCATCAAAATGGTGCGTGAACACGCGAAGGAAGAAGTCGGCCATCGCGCTGAAGATGCCGCTGAAGACCGCGTTCTAGATGCACTGCTGCCACCACCCCGCGGTCAGGAAGATAAGCCTCGGGAAGATAACGGTACGCGTCAAACCTTCCGCAAAAAGCTTCGGGAAGGTCAGTTGGATGATAAAGAGATCGATATCGAAATCTCTTCCCATGGGCAAGGCATCGACATAATGACGCCGCCAGGCATGGAGGAGATGACCAACCAGCTACAGAGCCTGTTCTCCAACATGGGCCAACAAAAGCGTGAGCAGCGCCGTGTAACGGTGAAAGAGGCACTGGTTCTGCTGCGCGATGAAGAAGCGGGCAAGCTGGTCAATGAAGAAGAGATCAAAGCCCGCGCCGTCGAAGCCGTTGAGCAGCATGGGATTGTCTTCTTGGATGAGATCGACAAAGTTGCCAAGGGTAGCGGCCAGTCTAGCGGTGGCGAAGTCTCCCGTGAAGGCGTTCAGCGTGACCTGCTGCCGTTAATCGAAGGCTCTACCGTTTCAACCAAATACGGCATGGTCAAAACCGATCATATCCTGTTCATTGCCTCGGGTGCCTTCCACCTATCGCGTCCCTCGGACCTTATTCCAGAGCTACAAGGACGCTTGCCGATCCGTGTTGAGCTGGATGCGCTGACCCCCGGCGATTTCCAGCGGATTCTCACCGAGCCCTCCGCCTCGCTCACCAAGCAGTATCAAGCACTGCTGGCTACCGAAGGGCTGGATATCGAGTTCACTCCAGACGGTATCGAGCGTATTGCCGAGATATCCTGGCAGGTGAACGAAGGCACCGAGAATATTGGCGCTCGCCGTCTACATACAGTGCTGGAACGGCTGCTCGAAGAAGCCTCATTTAAAGGCGGCGACATGGATAGCCCGCTGGTCATCGATGCCGATTACGTCAATGCCCAACTGGGTGAGCTAGCAGTAGACGAAGACCTATCGCGCTATATTTTGTAAACGCGCTTATATCGGTATAGCCCGCAGCAGCTTGCCCGCTTTTTACGCACGCAAATGCTGCTGTCCAGGCTGCGCTGCGTCTAACGTTACGCACGAGAACAAATCCATGTTGCTCGTGCTTGATCGACGTCCTGTCGATCAAACGTTAGCCGTGGCGCTTGCCTTCACGCATTTGCTAAGGCGCAAATAGTCGGTCAATCCGCTTTAGCTCAATATCGTAAAAGGTGACGTCAGCCATGAATGCCCCTACTTCTACGAATGCCCCCACCCCAACGCGGGTTCACTACCATAAGCAGGCTCGCGAGCTAGAACTTGGCTACGCCACGGGTGAAAGCTTTCGGCTGCCTGTCGAGTTTTTACGGGTTTACTCACCTTCAGCCGAAGTGCGTGGCCACGGCGGCGATACTGCCGTGCTGCAAGTGGGTAAAAAAGATGTCGGCCTGCAAAACATTACCCAAGCCGGCAATTACGCTCTGAAATTGCATTTTGACGACGGCCACGACAGCGGCCTTTACAGCTGGAACTATCTTTACGACTTAGCTCAGCACCAAACAGATTACTGGCAAAACTACCTACAACGCCTTGAAGAGGCCGGCGCCTCCCGCGAACCGGCCAGCATCCAATTCAAACAGCTGTGACGCTTCACCTCAGTTGAAGCGCAGACAAGTTGGGGGTGAGAAGGCTACAATGTCGCTAACCATTTATTGCGACGACCTTTTGGTCGACTATTACCGCCTCGAACTCGGGAGCTAGAGCCCCATGAGCCCCACTGAAAAACGCACCACCCATTTTGGTTATCAGGAAGTCGCAGTTGACGAAAAAGCGTCTCGTGTTGCCGATGTCTTTCATTCGGTAGCTGCGCGCTATGACATCATGAATGACCTGATGTCTATGGGCATCCATCGCGTCTGGAAACGCCTTGCTATTGAGCGCGCAGGCGTTCGTCCTGGGCACCACGTGCTGGATATTGCTGGCGGCACTGGCGATTTAACGCTCAAATTCTCTCGTCTGGTTGGCCCGCGTGGCAAAGTGGTATTGGCTGACATTAACGCCTCCATGCTCAACGTTGGCCGCGACAAACTGATGGATAATGGCGTCGGAGGCAACGTTGAGTTTGTACAAGCCAACGCCGAGTGCCTGCCATTTCCGGACAACAGTTTTGACTGCATTACGATTGCCTTCGGACTGCGCAACGTCACCGACAAAGACGCTGCACTGCGCTCTATGACACGCGTGCTAAAGCCCGGCGGACGGTTGCTAGTGCTGGAGTTTTCAAAGCCAAATAGTGCGCTGCTGTCGAAAGCCTACGATGAGTACTCCTTCCGCCTGCTGCCTAAAATGGGCGAACTAGTAGCCGGGGACGGTGAGAGTTATCGCTACCTCGCCGAATCTATTCGCATGCATCCCGACCAGGAAACCCTGAAAGGCATGATGGAAACGGCAGGGCTTGATCGGGTTGAATATACCAACCTGACCGGCGGCATCGTTGCCCTTCACCGCGGCATTAAATTATGAACTCACCGACAATGAGGTCAGCATGCTAGTCACCCCGACCCTGTTGCTGGCCGGATGTGAACGCACGTTGAACGCCTTGCTTGCCCGTGATCCGGCTGCGCCTGCGCGTTTGTCCGCGTTAGCAGGAAGTCGACTACTGGTAAGGCTTGAAAAGCCTCACCTTCAGCTGGTGCTGCACTACCACCATGCAGGTATTGATCTGCTGCGTGGCGATGATTTAGACGAAACTGACGTCGATGCCATCGTCGAACTCACTCCTGAAACACTCTCTGAGTGGTTAAGTGGCTCCTCCATTGAGCGGTTGATGTTTGATGGCAAGCTTTCTGTGCGTGGCCGCATCCACCTTCTGGAAGCCACCCGAGACCTACTCTTTGATCTGGATATCGACTGGGAAGGCGAGCTAGCTCGCTGGCTGGGAGATATGCCCGCTCATTCACTGGCCGAAGGTGTCCGACGCGCCGCGCGCTGGGGGCTAAGAGCGAAAGATGAGCTGCTGCAAGACGTTTCTGAATACGTATTTGAAGAAGCCCGCATACTCCCCGGCCGCCAACAGCGCGATGTGCTCCGCGATCATTTGACCGAACTAGAGATCTCCACCGACCGCCTGGAAGCCAAGCTCAATCGCCTGCATAAGCGTTTGACACAGTTGACGGCCAGCCAGTCGCCAAACAAGCAGCCACACCTCGAGGAGCCGCACTGATGAGCCTGCGGTTATTGAAGATCTCTTGGATAGTGGCTCGCCATCGCTTGGATACGTTGATACCCGTTGAGCGGCTACCGTTCTGGCTACGTGCCTTAATGACGCTTTCGCCTCTAAAACTGTTTCCTGTCGGGCAGCGCAGTCGCGGCGAGCGACTGCGCCTGGCCTTGGAAGCGCTGGGGCCGATTTTTATTAAATTTGGCCAAATGCTCTCGACCCGTCGAGACCTATTGCCCGAAGACATCGCCGATGAATTAAAACGGCTGCAAGACCAAGTGCCGCCCTTCCCCGGCGAACTAGCCGCTGCACGGGTCGAAAAAGAGCTTGAAATGTCGCTTGTAGAGGCATTTGCCGCCTTTGACCGAGTGCCTTTAGCGTCAGCATCGATTGCCCAGGTGCATGCGGCAACGCTGCATAGCGGTGAAGATGTCGTCGTCAAAATTATTCGCCCCGGCATCGAGCGCATTATGCGCCAAGATATGGCGCTGATGTATCAAATCGCTAAGTTGCTGGGTAAAGTGCCTGACGCAAAACGCTTACGCCCCGTAGAAGTGATTCGTGATTACGAAGCCACCTTATTTGACGAGCTTGATCTCTACAAAGAAGCGGCAAACACATCGCAACTTAAGCGTAACTTCAAAGACTCACCGCTGCTGTTTGTGCCGACAATCTATTGGTCATACACCCGCCGCCATGTCATGGTCCAGGAGCGCATTCGCGGCGTACCAGTGGCTGATTTAGATACCCTTATTGCGCGTGGAACCAACCTTAAGAAGCTGGCTGAACGCGGCGTAGAAATCTTCTTCACCCAGGTCTTCCGAGATAACTTCTTCCATGCCGATATGCACCCCGGCAATATCTTTGTTAACTGCGATGATCCTGAAGATCCACAGTATATCGCCATCGACTGCGGCATCGTGGGGAGCCTTACTCGAGAAGATCAAGACTACCTAGCGCGCAATCTACTAGCCTTTTTCCATCAAGATTATTACGAAGTAGCAGCGTTACATATTGAGTCCGGCTGGGTGGGCGAAAACACCCGCGCTAACGAGTTCGCAGCCGCTATTCGTACCGTATGCGAGCCCATTCTTGAAAAGCCGCTAAAAGATATTTCGTTTGGGCAGGTGCTGTTAGGACTGTTTCAAACAGCACGACGTTTTAATATGGAAGTACAGCCACAGTTAGTATTGTTGCAAAAAACGCTGCTTAACATCGAAGGGCTGGGTCGTCAGCTTTATCCTGACCTGGACCTGTGGAGCACTGCGAAACCATATCTAGAAAAGTGGATGAAACAGCGCGCGGGTATCGGCGGCCTTTGGGAGTCGCTCAAACGCCAAGCGCCGGAGCTTTCTCATCAGTTGCCTGAGCTACCCGCGCTAGCGCATCAGGCACTGAGTCGAATGGAGCATGAACACCGCCAGCGTCATCAGCAAGTAACCTCAATTAGTGACGTTCAGCAGCAACTGACGCGCCAGCATAAGCGTCATTACCGACTGCGTATCGGCCTTATTTTGCTTGCTATTGCCCTGGCTTGGCAGCCGCTGAGCAGCTGGGCATCGGCTCAAGAGTGGCCTGTCTTAGCCGCTGCGGGAGTAGGTTTGTTGCTGCTGCTATGGCAATGAAACATTCTGGCAGTAAGATAAAGCGTCTCAGTGTCGCCCTTGGCGAAAGCACTGATCTTTGGCGAAAGCGCTGTGATGATTGATAAAAGGATGCCTATGACTGATTCTACCCAGACGACGCAAGTGCTAGATGCACTCGCGGAGGTCTTAAAGCAGCGTCGACATGCTTGTGCAGAAGATTCTTATGTTGCCTCCTTGCATCATAAGGGTTTGAACAAGATACTCGAAAAAGTCGGCGAAGAGGCGACCGAAACAATTTTGGCTGCTAAAGATGCCGAGCACGGCGGCGAACAAGCGCATCAAGCTGTGATCGCTGAAACCGCCGACCTGTGGTTTCATAGTTTGGTGATGCTGTCGCACCTTGAACTGGATCATCAGCGCGTTTTAGATGAGCTAGCACGGCGGTTTGGTATTTCTGGTCATGACGAAAAAGCGTCCCGCACACAACGTTAACCTGCACTGATGAGGAAATGCATATGTTAGGTGGTATCAGTATTTGGCAGTTGCTGATTGTTCTGGGCATTATCATCCTAATTTTCGGCACCAAGAAACTGCGTAATGTGGGCACCGACTTAGGCGGTGCAGTCAAAGGCTTTAAGAAGGCCATTAACGAAGAAGAGAAAGACGGCGACAAAAAAGATGCTGACCAACCTCAGGCGAAAGTAAGCCACGAAGAGGCTGGTAACACCTATGATGTTCAAGCAGAAGAGAAGCGTGCCGCCGAAGAACGCCCCACAGAACGTAACGAAGAGCGCAAATAACCCATGCTGGATATCGGCTTTCTTGAACTGATGCTGATTGGTATCGTCGGGCTTCTGGTGCTTGGCCCAGAGCGCCTGCCTAGAGCGGCTCGCACAGCAGGCATGTGGATTGGCAAAATCAAGCGTACGGTATCCGGTATGCAGCGCGAAATCAGCGCTCAGTTGGAAGCAGAGGAGTTGCGTCAAAAACTCAACGAGCAACAGAAAAAGCTCGATGACAGTCTCAAAAAAGCCAAGCAGGATGTTGAGAGCATTGCCGACGCCCCCTCTTCTTCCAGCACTTCGACACAAGCGACCCAAAACGAGACCGAGCAGCGGGTTGCCAACGCGAGTGCTCGGCTAGATGATGCCCTGCAAACAGTACGCGAAGACACGCCAGCAGCCTCTTCCTCAACGTCTCATCAACGTGCTACCGATGAACTGCGCGCGGTGAATCCTAGCGGCAAGAGTGAGCCTAGCAATAATGCTAAGCAAGCGGATGTGGAAAATGCCGATATTAAAAAAGCGGATCTTACAAAGGCGGATCTTACAAAGGCAGATCTTACAAAGGATAGTAATCACCAATGAGCATGTCTGGCGATTCCCAGGAGCCACGTAAAGACCAAGGCCAAGCGCCTCTTATTGAGCACCTGATTGAACTACGCTCGCGGCTTATGAAAGCGGTCGTGGTTGTATTAGTCGTATTTCTTGGCCTTTATGCCTTTGCTAATGACATCTACAGCTTTGTGGCTGAGCCATTAATGGCCCTGTTGCCAGAAGGCTCACAGATGATCGCCACCGAGGTAGCCTCGCCCTTCTTGGCGCCCTTCAAACTAACCCTGGTAGTCGCCGTTTTTATCGCTATCCCCTTCGTACTGCACCAAGCATGGGCGTTTGTAGCACCTGGGCTTTACGATAACGAAAAAGCGCTGGCGATACCCATTCTGGTCTCCAGCATAGCGCTATTTTACGCTGGGGCGGCCTTCGCTTATTACGTGGTTTTCCCGCTGCTCTTTGAGTTTTTCACCCAGACCGGGCCGGAAAACGTGGCGGTAATGACCGATATTAATCAGTATCTGAACTTTGTACTGAAGCTGTTTTTCGCCTTTGGTGTTGCGTTTGAAATCCCCATCGCAACATTTCTGTTGATCCTGTCTGGTGCGACCACGGTCGAAAGCCTTTCTAAAAAGCGCCCCTACATTATTTTAGGCTGCTTTGTGGTGGGCATGCTGCTTACCCCTCCCGACATTATTTCTCAAAGCCTGTTAGCGATACCGATGTATCTACTTTATGAGGTGGGCCTACTGTTTGGCCGGTTGGTACGCCGTAAGGCAAAGGCGGATGACGCTGAGGAACAAGAGACCTAAAAGCACTATTAAAGACGATCCACTGCTCAAAAAAAGCCTCTGTCATGGAAACATGACAGAGGCTTTTTACGCTTCATACGAATAGCCGATTACCTAGAAAATATTAGCCCATCATTTCATCAATGCGGTCTACCAACTTAAAGATACCTGTTGCGGCCTCACTGATACGGGTCGCCAGCATATAAGCAGGCGTCGTTACCACCCGGTGCTCATGATCCACCACAATGTCTTCTACGCCACAGCTGCGGTGCAGGCCACCCATCGCACTAATGGCGCCAGAAACACTCGGATCATGACCAATGGTCACGGCCACCCCTTCGCCAAGTAGGCGCGGGACCAAAACAGGAGAAATACACATCAGGCCAATGGGTTTTGCCTCTTCCTTAAAGCCTACCAGCGCCTCTTTTACGCTCTCAAGTACCTGCATACTGTCGCCCTTGTCGGCAAAATCAGACAGGTTTTTAGCGACACCAAAGCCACCAGGAACAATGACCGCATCAAAGTCGTCAGCATCTAGCTCAGTAATCGGGCTAATATCACCCCGGGCAAGGCGCGCAGACTCCTGCAACACATTGCGCTGCTCACCCTCAACAGGCTCTTGGGTTAAGTGGTTAATCACATGATGCTGAGCGACATCTGGCGCAAAGCAGCGATAGCCAATCCCCAACTGATCAAGGCGCAGCAGCGTTAGCGTTGTTTCATAGATTTCAGAACCATCAAAAACGCCGCAGCCTGCTAATACGATTGCTACCTGTTTGGTCATGCTTATCTCCTTATCGTAGCGCTTATTATCGCTGTTAAATCGTCGCCACTTAGCGTCGCTGAGTGGCTCACTTTAGTCAGTCTATAAAGCCACTACAAGCCAGCTACCACAAGCCTGCTTTCGCTGCAGTGCAGGACTGATATACTCACGTTAGGCCTTTTAAGGCACCTACTATTCGATTGACTATGCGATTGTTTGGAGAAAGCCGTTGAACACCTCTGCTCCCCGTCACTTCCCTGCTACCCGACTTCGCCGTATGCGTCGCGACGATTTCTCCCGTCGCTTAATGCAGGAGTCGACGCTAACACCCAGTGATTTGATTTTGCCGGTTTTTGTACTGGAAGGCGAAAATCAACGCGAAGCAATTGCCTCAATGCCCGGTGTTGAGCGTCTTTCCATCGACCTGCTGATAGAGCAGGCACGTGAGGCCTACGCGCTGGGTATTCCTGCCTTAGCTCTCTTCCCCGTTGTCGGCGCTGAGCAAAAAAGCGAGTTAGCAGAAGAGGCTTACAACTCGAATGGTCTTGTCCAGCGTAGTGTGCGGGCGCTAAAAGAAGCACTACCAGAGCTTGGCATTATTACCGATGTCGCCCTTGACCCCTATACTAGCCACGGGCAGGACGGCATTCTTGATGAGCACGGCTATGTGCAAAATGACCGCACAGTGGATACGCTGCTCAAACAAGCGCTCTCTCACGCCGAAGCAGGCGCCGATGTCGTAGCCCCCTCCGATATGATGGATGGCCGCATCGGCGCCATCCGCCAAGTGTTAGAGCAAGAACACCTGCATAATGTGCGTATTATGGCGTATAGCGCTAAGTATGCCTCTAAGTATTACGGCCCCTTCCGTGATGCAGTCGGGTCTGCCACTAACCTTGGCAAAGCAGATAAACGCACCTATCAGATGGATCCTGCCAATAGCGATGAAGCGCTGCATGAAGTGGCTATGGATATCGCCGAAGGCGCCGATATGGTGATGGTGAAACCCGGTATGCCTTACTTGGATATCGTACGCCGTGTAAAAAGCGAACTCCAAGTACCGACATTTGCCTACCAAGTCAGCGGTGAATACGCCATGCATCGCGCTGCTTTCGATAACGGCTGGCTTGAGGCCGAACCGGTGATTCTTGAGTCACTGATGTGCTTCAAGCGCGCAGGAGCTGATGGAATTTTAACCTATTTTGCGTTAGAAGCAGCACGCTTATTGCAGCGTTAGTTTAGTAGATCAGTCCGTAAAGATGACAAACCAGTGACACTAGTTTGTCATCTTTTCCCGGCATACTCCTATCAACAGCAATTATCACGCTATGATGAGTATGAACCACCACCGGGGGGGCAACCATGGACGATCAATCAGCAGATTCCACGCCAGTATTTTCTAGCGAGTCAACGAACGCTGCAAACGAGACAGTAAGTGGCGAGGGAGAAGCTTTGCCATTGCGCATCAATCGTACCCCCACCGGAGTTCACGCGAAAGAGTCTCATTTGGAGGCGGATCTTGACGATCCGCAGCTCTACTTCAATCGCGAGCTTTCTCATCTGCAATTCAATATCCGGGTGCTTGAACAAGCCCTGGACGATGCGCATCCGCTACTTAACCGGCTGATGTTTCTGCTGATCTTTTCATCCAACATGGATGAGTTTTTTGAGATAAGAGTCGCTGGGCTTAAACACCAAATGGCACTAGGCGACGATACCACCGCCGCTGATGGCCGCTTACCCAAGGCTGTGTTGGCAGAAATTTCGGATATCGCGCATCAGCAAATTGCCCGCCAATATCAAATATTGAACGAAACACTGCTGCCCGCGCTGGAAGCTCAGGGATTACGCTTTCGTCGTCGCGATCAGTGGACCGACGAGCAAAAAGCCTGGGTGAAAGATTTTTTTGATAACGAGATCATGCCGGTCATCAGCCCCATTGGCTTAGATCCTTCCCACCCGTTCCCGCGTTTGGTTAATAAAAGCCTCAACTTCATTGTTGAGCTAGAGGGAAAGGACGCCTTTGGCCGGGCTGGCGGTATGGCAATACTGCCAGCACCCCGCTCACTGCCTCGTTTGATGGCGCTGCCTAAAGCGCTATGTGCAGAAGGCTTCTCCGAGTATATTTTCTTATCGTCGATGATTCACGCACATGCAGAGGAACTCTTCCCCGGCATGCGTGTGCGCGGTTGTTATCAGTTCCGGCTGACCCGCAATGCCGATATGACCGTCGACCCAGAAGAGGTCTCAGACTTGGCCTCAGCGCTACGTGGCGAGCTATTAGCCCGCCGCTATGGCAGCGGTGTTCGCCTTGAAGTCGCTGATAATTGTCCAGATGACTTGATCAGTTTCTTGCTGCGCCAGTTTGAGCTAGAAAGCAGCGATTTATACCGTGTTCAAGGGCCGGTAAATTTGACCCGCATGATGGCGGTTCTCGGCGATGTCGACCGACCAGAGCTACTCTACCGCCCTTACTCACCTAGCGTGCCAAAAGCATTAAAAGGTGGCAGCCTGTTTAGCGCTATTGCCAAAAGCGATATTCTGCTTCACCACCCGTTCCAGTCCTTTTCACCTATCGAAGATTTACTGCGCGAGGCTGCACGCGATCCGGACGTACTGGCAATCAAGCAGACGCTGTACCGTACAGGCGCAGACTCAACGATAGTGAGTGCTCTGGTCGATGCCGCCAGCCAAGGCAAAGAAGTCACCGTTGTTATCGAGCTGCGGGCGCGTTTCGATGAGGCCGACAATCTTCAGTTAGCATCACGCCTTCAAGAAGCCGGCGCCATCGTGATTTACGGCATCATGGCCTATAAAACCCACGCCAAAATGCTGCATATCGTGCGGCGTGAGAAGGGCGAGCTGCGCCACTACGCACATTTAGGCACCGGCAACTACCACTCTAAAACCGCGAAACTATATACCGATTATAGTCTGCTGACTGCCAATACAGCGCTATGCGCGGACGTGCATAAGGTGTTCCAGCAGCTTTCTGGCATGGGCCGCGCGCGCAAGATCGACACCCTGCTTCACGCCCCCTTTACGCTTCACGAGCGCTTAGTCGAAATGATTGACCGTGAAGCTCAGGTGGCGCTTAAAGGTAAGCGTGGGCATATCATTATTAAGTGCAATTCGTTAACAGAGCCCAAACTTATCAAAGCGCTTTATCGCGCCTCGCAAGCAGGCGTAGAGTGCGACCTGATCATTCGTGGCATGTGCTGTTTGAAACCTGGTATCGAGGGTGTTTCAGAGAATATCCGCGTTCGGTCGATTATTGGGCGCTTTTTAGAACATACCCGTGTTTTCCACTTCCACAATGACGGCAAGCCAGAAACGTGGTGTTCAAGCGCTGATTTTATGTCACGCAATATGTTCCATCGCGTAGAAACCTGTTTCCCGCTATTGGATAAAAAGCTGGCCACCCGAGTACGTAAAGATCTGGAAACCTATCTGGTAGATAACTGCCAAAGCTGGCTACTACAAAGCGACGGTAGCTATCAACTGCAGAGCCCTGGCAATGGCGACCCGATCAGCGCCCAGGAAACACTGCTCTATGCCTACGCCTCAAAAAGCTAGCTATCACCGCTAGAGAAACAGTAAGCCCCGCTGCCTGCTGCAGCGGGGCTTAAATGATAAGTAGCTGTGTTCAGAAGTACCTATATTTAGAAGTACCTATGTTCAGAAGTACCTATGTTCAGAATTAACTTTTACCACCCCTACTTACTTATCTAGCGGGTGATCAGCTAATTACGCATAACGCTGACGCAGTTGATTGGCCGCTTCCACCATATTCGCCAATGCAGGCTCCACTTCAGCCCAACCACGGGTTTTTAGACCACAATCTGGGTTCACCCATAGCCGCTCGGCAGGGATTTTCTCTAGCGCTTTTTCCATCAGCGCCACCATCCACGCAACATCCGGAATATTGGGTGTGTGGATATCATAAACCCCTGGCCCAATTTCGTTCGGGTATGCAAAATCCTGGAAAGCGTCCAGCAACTCCATATCGGAACGTGAGGTTTCAATAGTAATCACATCCGCGTCTAGCGCAGCGATGGCACCAATGATGTCGTTAAACTCCGAATAGCACATATGGGTATGGATTTGGGTGCTATCCTTCACGCCAGCGGCGCTTAGCTGGAAGCTTTCTACCGCCCAATCTAAATAGTCTTGCCACTCGTGCTGGCGCAGCGGTAAGCCTTCACGTAGCGCAGGCTCGTCAATTTGAATGATCCGAATACCGGCTTTTTCCAAATCCAATACTTCGTCACGCAGCGCCAGGGCGATCTGGCGGCAGGTAGTTGCGCGAGGTTGATCATCACGCACAAACGACCACTGCAAAATCGTCACAGGTCCTGTCAGCATGCCTTTCATGGGCTTATCCGTGAGCGATTGGGCATATTCGCTCCACTTCACCGTCATCGGCACTTGGCGGGTGACATCACCAAAAATAATCGGTGGTTTCACACAACGAGAGCCATAACTTTGTACCCAGCCGAAGCGCGTAAAGGCAAAGCCTTCTAACTGTTCACCAAAGTACTCCACCATGTCATTACGTTCAGCCTCACCATGGACAGGCACATCAAGCCCTAGTGCTTGCTGGCGTTCTACGACAAAGGCAATTTCTTCACGCATGCGGGCTTCATAATCCGTTTGGCTCAGTTCACCGGCTTTAAATACCCGACGAGCAGCGCGTATCTCATCTGTTTGCGGAAAAGAACCAATGGTGGTGGTGGGAAACAGCGGTAACGCAAGCGCTCTGCGCTGTGCTGCTGCACGGGCAGCATAAGGTGATTGGCGTTGGCTATCTTGAGCCGTTATTGCTGCTAGACGTGAGCTGACAGCAGGTTGATGAATTCGGGTTGATTCCCGACGCTTATCCAAAGCATATGTTGCCTCGCTCACCCGCTGCTCATCAATGGACGTTGTTCGGTTATCAATGAGCCGAGCGAGGGTCACCACTTCATCCAGTTTTTGCCGGGCAAATGCTAGCCAGCCGACCAGCTCGCTATCTAGCTCGGTTTCTTGGGACAAGTCTACCGGCACGTGCAGCAACGAACAGCTGGGCGCCAGCCATAACCGCTGCCCTAAACGCACTTTTAAGGGCAGCAAACGCTCACGTAGGGCTGCCAAATCAGCACGCCAAATATTACGGCCATCGACTAAGCCAATTGAGAGCACTTGATGAGGGCTTAAACGATCAATCACGCTCTCTACCTGGCCCTGCGCACGCACAGCATCAATATGCAAACCAGCCACTGGCAGGCGAGTGGTTAGCGAAAGGTTATCACCCAGCGCACCAAAGTAAGTGGCAACGAGTAGCTTCAGCGGCGCCGACTGCAGGCGATGATAGGCACGCTCATACGCTTGCTGCCACGCCAACGGCAGATCTTGCACCAAAGCAGGCTCGTCAAGCTGCACCCACTCAATACCTTGGGTGGCTAGGCGTGCCAGAATTTCGCTATACACATCTAATACACTATCTAGCAGGTTCAGCCGGTCAAATTCACTACCTTTAGCCTTGCCTAGCCATAGCCAAGTAAGCGGGCCGGTTAGCGTCACTTTAGGCGTAAAGCCTGCCTGTAAAGCTTCATCTACTTCATTAAATAAGCGCTCAGACGCTAGCGTAAACGTCTGCCCCTCATGCAGTTCAGGTACTAAGTAGTGGTAGTTGGTATCAAAGTACTTGGTCATTTCGCAAGCAGCTGCAGGTGTGCCGCTAGGGGCACGGCCACGGGCCATGCGAAACGCGGTATCCAAATCAACGTTGCCTGCGCTAACTTCGTGTTGGGCGTTAAAACGCGCGGGCACCGCTCCCAGCATGACGGAAACATTAAGTACCTGGTCGTAAAATGCAAAATCGCCAACACTGATAAAGTCGAGGCCCGCGTTTTGCTGGGTCTGCCAATGAGAAAGCCTGAGCGCCTGCCCTGTTGCTTCAAGGTCTCCCCGTGAGATGTCTCCTTTCCAATAGGCTTCGGTGGCTTTTTTAAGTTCGCGCTGAGCGCCAATTCGGGGATAGCCGAGAATATGAGAAACTGTCATGATGAAACCTTTCAACGTGAATGATTTCGCACAGTCTGCTCACCCCACAAAGATGAATCAAACTAAAGTTTTTAATACTAATCATGAAAAATACTCACAATGATTGAATTACGCCACCTGCGCACGCTGCTTGCCCTCCGGGAAACCGGTTCTTTAGTGGAGGCTGCTGAGCGGGTTCACCTAACGCAGTCGGCACTTTCCCATCAGTTAAAAGACTTGGAAGGTCGCGTTGACAGCGCGCTGTTTGTACGTAAAACGCGCCCAGTAGAATTCACCCGGGCGGGTCTTCGCCTATTGGCCCTGGCGGATGAGATTTTGCCTGAGGTGCGTAAAACTGAGCGCGACTTAGCTCGCTTGGCAGGTACCGAACAGGGGCGATTACACATGGCGATCGAGTGCCACAGCTGTTTCCAGTGGCTGATGCCAACGGTGGATTATTTTCGCGACCATTGGCCAGAGGTGGAAATTGATATCCCCAGTGGTCACCACTTCGACCCGCTCCCTGCTCTTGCTAGAGAGCAGTTAGACTTGGTGATTACCGCTGACCCCCAGCCACTAGAAGGGGTTCACTACGTACCGCTGTTTCGTTATGAGGGACTGCTGGCGGTTGCTCGACAGCATGCCTTTGCCGGCCGGCCATTTATCGAACCACAAGCGTTAGCCGAGGAGACGCTAATCACCTACCCAGTCGAGCACTCCCGGCTAGATGTGTTTACCCAGTTTTTGTCTCCCGCCAATGTACGACCACAGGAAATTCGCACCGCAGAGCTCACCATCATGATGATGCAGCTTGTTGCCAGCGGTAGAGGCGTCTGCGCGCTACCCAACTGGGCACTCACCGAGTATTTAGAGCGGGATTACGTTAGCGCCGTAAAACTGGGTGAGAACGGCATTTGGAGCACACTTTATGCTGCCATTCGGGAGGAAAATATAGAAGCGCCTTGGATGCAGGATTTTTTGCGCACCGCTAAAGAGACGTCATTTGCGGTGCTGTCAGGCATTAAACCGGCAACTCGCGACGAGGAATCAGCAGCGTAAAGCGCGCGCCGCCCAGTGTAGGGCTGGTATCAACAGTGACGCTACCGCCATGGCCTGCGATAATTTTTTGCACAATGGATAAACCTAGCCCGTAGCCCCCAGAGCTACGGGCTCGACTATCGTCAAGTCTGGCAAACGGCTTGAAGATATCGCTACGCGCTTCGGGTGGTATGCCGGGCCCATCATCCTCAATATCAATACGTACAAGGTGAGGCTCATCCCATAGACGAATCACTACTTGCGACTTGCCATAGCGACAGGCATTGCTGACAAGGTTCTGCAGCGCTCGTTGTAAATAGCGAGGTTCGGCGTACAACTCAACTTCAGCACTACCATCCAGCGTTAACGATAGGCTTTGGTGCAACGGCGACAGCGTGTCGATAACTCGCTCAGCCATTGCCCGGCACTCAACCAACGCCATTTCTAATTCAACGCCATTGTTCGATTCCCCCCCCAAGCGAGCATAGGTGAGAATTTCGTCTACCAATTCGTCTAGTTCGGAAATATCAGCATCAATCCCCTGAAGCTGACGGCGAATCGCAGGTTGGTCGGTCATATCTTCGACCATTTGCACCGCGAATCGTATACGGGCCACCGGCGTGCGTAATTCATGAGAGACCGCACGAATCATCTCTTGCTGGCCTCTTAGCAAGCTCTGAACTTGATTCGCCATCCCATTGAATGCCATGCCCAGGCGGCCTAAAAAGTCTCCGCTTTCCACTTTCACCCGGGTTTCTAAGCGCCCGCTAGCGATTCTAGTCGCAGCAAGCTCTAAACGCGCCATACGCGATTCAATACTGCGCATAATTAAGTAAATAATCAGGCTAAGCACTACCATCAAGCCTACCAACAAAGGTAAGTGCAAATTGACCGGCAGCGTATCACCACGAGAGGTCGGTCCCGCTTGCAACCACTGATTATCACCAGGCACCCGGTAAAGCAGCATCAGCGAGAGCTTATCCGACACCAGCCGCGTCAGCACGCCTCCCTGAGAGAGTTGAAACTGCTGTTCTGGAGTAAGATCTGAGGGCGGCGTTGAAAGCAGGACAAGTGGCCAGCCACCCGTGTCTAGCGAAGCGATGGCGTCGGCCCTCGCCTCATGTGGCATGCTAGCAAGCCACTCTCCGAGCAGTATCATGCTGCCCTGCCACTGACGCTCGCTCCAGGCGGCAAACGTTGCTTCCAGCATCCACTCATCGCTGGGTATGCGTTGCCGTAACCGCCAGGGGTCTTCAGCAACTAATACCGTGCCTCGCTCAACGCGAGCTTGTTCAAAGTAGTTAAGCCCCACACTCTCAATACGCTTAAGTGAGAGCTGCATACCCAGCCGTTCCGAAAAGCGGGCAAGCATGGTTTCTCTTTCAGCTACCGGACTTGACGCTAACTGCTGCGTCATTAACGACATCGGCAATGCGGCGAGCTGTTCACGATAATCTTCACGACGAATCTGCTCGATAAAAGAACGCCCGCCCAATGCAATAAAAAATACCACGCATAGTGCTAGCCCCAACAGAAGATAAAACCTTAAAAAAGAACCGTGGCCCAGCACTCGCCGCATGCGGTTAACCTCTGTTAGTTAACTGTCTTTGACAAAAAGATAGCCTTTGCTTCGCACTGTTTTGATCCGGTGCGGTTGGTTAGGGTCGTCGCCTACTTTGGGACGAATACGCGAAACCCGCACGTCAATTGAACGATCCTGACCATCGTATTTAATGCCACGCAGCTCATTAAAAATTTCTTCTCGGGTTAATACACGCCCTGCGTTGCTCGCCAACAGCCACAGTAGATCAAACTCCGCGCTGGTGAGATCAATACGCTCGCCGGAAAGCCAGGCTTCACGCGTTGCGTTATCTATCTCTAGATTTTCAAAGCGCAGGCGCATCTCACCACCCGGCGCTGGTGCATCGGCACGACGCAGTAACGCACGCATACGCGCTAGGAGTACACGGGGTTGAACCGGTTTTGGCACATAGTCATCGGCCCCCATTTCCAAACCCAGCACCTGGTCAAGATCATCCGTGCGGGCCGTTAGCATCATGATAGGACCAGCAAAGTTGGGCCTAACACGACGGCAGATAGCCAAACCATCCTCGCCCGGTAACATTAAGTCCAAAATCACCAAGTCAGGCTGAAGTGTTAAAATACGATCCACGCCTTTTGCACCATCCGCCTCTAGCGTCACTTGAAAGCCATTTGCCTCCAGATATTCGCGGGTCAGCTCTGCCAAGCGCTGGTCATCTTCAATAATCAACACGTGATCTTGATCGGGATAGCCAAGTGTGGCGGCGTCTTGAGCCCCAAGCGCCTGAAATTGCTGTTCCAAGTGGTCTACCATCCTTTATATTCACTCCGCTTAGGCAGTTTGTGTTATCACCCGCTCACCCTATGTAACCGCAGGTTGCAATATCTTCCAGGATACCTCAAAACCGTTCAAACGCCTGCCCCCTTACTTCTTTCCCCATAACCTATGTAATGGTTCGCCTGCTAGACACCTTGATTCTTACACCGCCAAACGCTAATGTGGCGTTGCTAACTGTCGATAATCTGGCAGAAGGAGGACATTATGGGAAACAGCAAAACAAAAAGTGTTATCAAGCGCGTTTACGTACCCACTCAAGTGCGCGATTTGCCTAATGGAGAGAAGCTGACGATTCCTGGGCATTATAAAGCGCCACCAAGTGACTAAAACGGCTTGCGTGATAAGCCGCTTCACGATCCGTTAGGTAGTCTGATCGCTAGGTTACTAAAAAGGCAGACCACGGAGGTGGCCCGCTTTTTATTTTTTAGAAATAGCGTGTTGTTCGCTACCCTTTGGGGCCAAATAGAAACCACGCGATCAGTCCAACCAACGGGAAAAATAATAGCGCCAAGATCCATAACAGCTTTGCCAGCCCACCTGCTGAACTCTTAGCAACTTTAACAATGGCCCATACAATAATGATGAGCCAGATAAGCCCTAGTAATCCACCTACCTCAATGCCCATAACTGCTCCTTAGCGGGTTTGCTTCCATGAATTTCCAGCTAAGCACACCGTTTCGATGCAGACAAGTAACATTCACTCCGTAGGCAGGCTCAGCACCATTTCTCCGCCACGTATTTCAATCACCAATAAATTAAGAAAACTCATGCCAAGTAGTACGGTATCGTTTTCCATACCAGGGCTTATAGACCCTTGCACGCCATTCATACGTATGTTGCCCAACACAACCTCATCTAGCTGTGTCAGCGAGCCCTCTGCGCGACCATTCGCGGTATTAAACCAAGCACTGCGTCCCGGCTTTAGCCCCAACTCGCTAGCTAAATTGCGCGGTACTGCAACATAAGTCGCCCCCGTATCTAATAGAAAGGTCACCGGCTTCCCGTTAATTTTCCCAGGAGCTTCAAAATGGCCAGCACGATTACGCGTCAAATTGACAGGTCCGTCATCGGCGGAGGCGTACATCACATGGGCATTCGGCGTCATTACCTTCTCGAAACCACCATCTAATAGCCATGTGCCAGCAGCCAATAGCAGCACCCAAAAGAGTAGCATTGTGACGATACCACCTCGTTGCATAGCGAGGGTTTTCATACGCCACCTCCAGACTAAGCGCTCCTTTTCCAGGCAAGTGCAGCCTCACGTCCACGCTGCTCATTCACGCCAGCGCATATCAACATCGCGATAACAAACAGTGCTACACATAATAGGATAGACGCTTGCAAACCAATTAACGTTTGCAAAATGCCCAGCATGACAATGCCGAACACGCCGGCCAATTTATTAGCGAGCCCCCAGAAGCCAAAAAATTCAGCAGACTTCTCCAGTGGTGAAAATACGCCGACCAGCGCCCGGCTAGCTGATTGGCTAGACCCCAGACTAAGCCCCGCCAGACAACCGACCACCAGAAAAACGTACTGTGCCTGCCACTGCACGGCGTAATGGCTGTTCACCCAGTCGGTCAGCTCTGGCGTCGCCCATATTGATAAAATAGCGATGACCCACAACGCCAGTGTCATTTGATACGTGCGCTTGGCGCCCAATTTATCCTGTAAAAAACCAAATCCCAGTGCGCCTGCCGCTGCCGTTATTTGAACAATAATAAACATAATATTGCGCACGCTCTCATCCCAACCAATCACCTGAGCGCCATAAATAAAAGCAAACGCAATAATGATGTAGACACCTGCCATTGAGAATAACAGCGACACCAAAAAGACAGTTAAGTCTTTAAAGTAGCGCAGCTCAGTAAATGTTGAGCGAACACGCTGTAACGCAATACGTTGATAGGAAACAGCATGGGGTTGAGGCACTCCCCGCTCTTTCATCCATAGGAAGGTGGGAAGCGCGGCTACTAAGAAAAAGCCAGCTGCAAAAGGACCTACCCAACGTATGCGCTCAAAGTTATCGGCGGTCGCCTCCCCTAGCACCATCAGCGTAAAACCAGCGGCAAAAAGGCCACCAATATAGCCAAGCGCCCAGCCAAACCCAGAAATTTTACCCAGCGCATCAGGGGGGCCTAGCTCCGGTAAAAAAGCGGCAATAAACGACTCGCCCATCGAGTAAGCATAGTTTGAAAGTATAATTAATAGCAGTCCCGCGACTACGTAACCAGGCTCGACAAAGTAGAGCATGGCAGTTGTCGCCACAGTGGCGAGATAACTGATTAATAAAAAGCGCTTTTTTTCTGCTCGATAATCCATCACGGCACCGCAGAGCGGGGCAGTTAACACGACCATTAGATAGCTCAACGCGAGCGCGAGACTCCACAAAAAATTGGCTAGACGAAAGCCATCGCCTCGATCACCGACGATTACCGTCGTGAACAATTCTCCAAACACGACCGTGATGATGAGCAAGGTGTAAGCCTGGTTGGCAAAGTCAAACATTGCCCAACCAAATATTTCACGTCGCGATGCGTAGGTGGGAGCAACCTTGGCGGGGTTAGCAGTCAGCATGCAGGCTCTCTCAAAAAAGTGTGTAGTAGCGTCATTACCCTATTAACGACAGCTAATTCATGACGATAATAGGGCAAGTGATTATTCAGTAAAGCGGCTTAACCGCGGACGGGGCCTTAAAAAAGCAAACGCTCGGCATAGCCGAGCGTGATACGCTGAACATTGTTACTTTTGCCATCCTTGGCATTCTGGTTCATAGCAACCAGTGCGCTACCACGGCGGCAATACCCACCACCATCGCAGTTATAACAGCAACAGTGACGAGGCGATCCAACCAGCGATCAACAACCTCCCTTTTGGGCTGTTTTCGCGTGGCACCGTGGCGTCCTTGCCGGGCCATCAGCACGCCTTATCCATGTGTGCATTCCCCATAAATCAGCGAATAATTTAACTATTAATGCGGCGATTGACGACACTTGGAGCACGGCGTAAGCGTTCTTCTTCGCCTAACTGCTCAGCTTCAAATGCATCAGCACCAACCGGCGTTTCCCCGTGGCGACGATATAACTGCGTTAACATCGCCTTGCGGTCAGCACGCAGCTCACGAACCAACACTACAATCATCATATACAAAATAAAGGTAAACGGTAATGCCGAAAGCACCGCCGCTGACTGCAGGCCAGAAAGTCCACCCGCCACAATCAGTGTTAAACAAATGGCGGCGATCAAGACACCCCAAATAATACGCTTATAAAGTGGCGGATTGATGGAGCCATTGTCGGTCATTTGCGCCACGATGTAGGAAGCAGAATCTGCCGACGTCACCAGGAAAATGAAGATAAGTAACATGGCGACGACCGATAATGCACCGGTAAAGGGCATTAGCTCGAACATCTCGAACAACGCCACAGTAATATTGGCTTCAGTGGCGGCAGCCAATCCAGCATCACTGCTCGACATTTCCAAATTAAGCGCGGCACCGCCAAAAATACCTATCCATAAACAGGCTAATAGTGGTGGTACAAACAACACACCAAAGACATACTCTTTGATCGTGCGGCCACGGGAAACACGCGCCACAAAGGTACCCACAAACGGCGACCAGGCAATGACCCATGCCCAATAAAAAATGGTCCAGCTACTCGCCCATTGATTATCGCTGTAGGGCGAAATACGTAGGCTCATACCGATAAAGTTTTGCAGGTAATCGCCAAGTCCCAGGGTAATGGTCTCTAAAATAGCAATAGTAGGGCCGGTGATTAATACATACAGCATCAAGCCAATACATAAAATCATGTTTAAGTTCGATAACCGTTTAATGCCTTTATCCAAACCTGACCATGTCGATGCCATGTAAGCACAGAACATGACAAACAGAATGATAAACTGCCAAAAGCCATTTTCCGGCAAACCAAACACCGCATTAAGGCCACCGTTCATTTGCAGCACACCTAAGCCAAGCGAGGTGGCAACCCCCATAACGGTGGCGACCACGGCAAAAATATCCAGCCAGGATGCGTAGGGGCGCACCCGGGGATGTTTAGCCGTCACCGAAGAGAGCACTGAAGACACCAGCCCTGCTTGCCCTTTGCGAAATTGAAAGTAGGCAATAATCAAGCCCACAACAGAAAATGCTGCCCACTGATGGACGCCCCAGTTAAAGTAGCTGTATTGGATTGCATAGCGCGCAGCAGCGTCTGTTTCAGCAGGCACGTCACCATAAGGCGGGTTGATATAGTGCGTCATTGGTTCCGCCATACCGTAGAACACCAGCCCAACGCCGAACCCAGCCGCCAGCAGCATGCTAATCCACGAGAAAAAACTGTAGCTGGGCGTACTGTCTTGAGGGCCAAGGCGCACTTTTCCATACTTACTCAATGCTAAGCCAACCAGAAAAATTACAAAGCCAAACACTGAAAATAAGTAGAACCAGCCGAACAGTTCCGTAATTGAGGTGAGCGCCGCTTGGGCTGCATTACCAAAGCCTTCTGGGAATGCAGCGCCAATAACAACCAAGCCGAATATAATCACTGCAGAAGCGACAAATACCGACTTACCGCCATGATTTGCCATATAACCATCCTGTTAAATGAGCATTGTGTATAACAGCGTAAAATGTACCGATAAATACAGGCTTTTTGAAACCTATATCTTGTACTAAACATTAAACGGCATGGTCTTTAAGCTAACATATTCGTATAAAATTTCTTTACGGTAGTCATAAAGAAATGTTGACCCAGACCAGGAACTTGATACCCAGCCTGTGTTCCAATGAAACGCATATGAACGATGGAGGCTTTCATGCCGCAAATGAATCGTGATCAACGCAATGCCGCGTGGCAAGCTGCTAACCAGTGGCGTGCTCGGGCAGCCCAGACCCAGCCAACCGGCCTGGTGGGCAGCATTAAACTGTTACTGACGTGGTTAGCGTTTGGTGCACTGATGATCGTGGGTGTCGTACTCGGACTTTTTTTCCTGCTCATTGGCTGGGCAATGATGCCCTTTGTCCGCCATAAAATGAAAAAACGCATGGAGCAGATGCGCGCTGACAACGCTCAGGATGTTGGTGGCGGTTATGCTTACAGCGACACCTCTACGAGCCAGCACGACGCAATAGAAGGTAGTTACGAAGTTAAAGACGACCACCACCGGCCTTAATCAGTTGCAGACTACCGCCGCTGTTAAAGCGGCGCTTGAACCCAGGCGAACGCTGCTGCCAACGTCAGTGGCATAACGATTAAGCTCCCTAAATTGCCGATGAGCACCAACGAAGCGACCTTCTGCGGCGCCAGTTTATACTGCTCGGCCACTAAGTAATTCAATACCGCTGGCGGCAGTGCTGCAAATACCAGTAGCACAGCTGTCTGTAGCGGATTCAATGGTAGTAACCACATGAGCGGTAGTGCGATCACTAAGCCAGAAAGTGGGCAGAGGAGCGCGCCCAACAAGCCCGTTCGCCAGTCATTAAAATCAATTTCCAGCAATCGAACACCTAATGCAAAGAGCATCAGTGGAATACAGATTCCCCCTAACATGTGCATTGCTTCTAACAGCCAGCTCGGCAACGGTACATTTCCAACGTTTATGACTAGCCCTGCTAGGCTCGCCGCTACGATGGGCATTCGTAATAGTCGCCAAAGTGACGTGCGCGGGTCCAACATATAAAGACCTACTGAGAAATGCAGCAACATTTCAACAATAAACACGACCACTGCAGCCGGTAGGGCTTCTGGTCCAAAGGCGAGCACCAATAGCGGTACCCCCATATTGCCAGAGTTATTGAACATCATCGGCGGTAAGAACACTTTTATGTCCAGAGACAGCCATTTAGCAACCGGCCAAAGCACAAGACCAGACCCTAGCACGACAGCCACCGCCGCAGTGGCAAGCCACGCATAGTCTGCCAACGGCGCTTGGCGATCAGCCAACACGGCAAATACCAGTAATGGAACAAATAGCTCCATATTGAGCGTGTTAAGGCTGCGAATATCAGGGTTTCGATAACGCCCGTAAACCGCACCACAGCCAGCAATTAAGAACACGGGTAACAGCGTTGCGAGAATATGACCGATCATACGCCCTCCGCCGAGCGGCGGGCGCAGAGACAAACGGTTGCATGCATAGGGAGCTTTTCCTTATTGTTATCAGGCTATCTTCCCTATCGATGCTACTTAAAAACGCTCATCTCGCCAATCAGGGTTCAAGAAAACGCTGCCAAAGTGCAATAACCACATCGCGGTGGGCTTTGAATGCCTGTGCATCAACGACAGTTTTTTCACCGGTTAACGCCGCACGATGGGTACGGCTACGATAAGCGAGGTACGCTTCCCGCAACTGCTCCGCTTCTGACTCGCTAATATGACCACTTTTGGCGAGGGTTTCTAAAATGCGGATATTATCGCTATACGTGATTAATGCAGGCGTGTCATGAGCGAGTGATAGCACCGCGTATTGGCAAAGAAACTCAATATCGACCATGCCACCCACATCGTGCTTTAGACTGAACACCTCCCCGTCCGCACTACCTGGCTGCCCTTTAGAGCCAAGGTGATCACGCATTTTATGACGCATGCTGACAACGTCATCTCTTAAGGCTTGCGGGTCACGCTCGCGACACAGCATCTCACCACGGATCGCATCAAATTTACTCGCCAGCGCGTTACTACCGGCGACAACGCGCGCGCGTACTAGTGCCTGGTGCTCCCAGGTCCAGGCGTTTTGGCGTTGATAATCCGCAAAAGCATCTAAAGAGGTCACCAATAGGCCCGCATTGCCTGAAGGCCGAAGGCGCATATCAACCTCGTAAAGGCTGCCGGCAGGCGTTACTGCGGTTAAAAGGTGGATGATGCGCTGGCCTAGGCGGGTAAAAAAGACCGCTGTATCGATGGGTCTGGCACCATCGGTAGTGCCTTTTCCGTCGTTATCATGGAGGAACACCAAGTCCAAATCAGAGCCATAACCAAGTTCGATGCCCCCCAGCTTGCCGTATCCCACAATCAAAAACGCTGGCTCTCGTGTATTGAGGCCTTCTGGCACACCATGTTTACGCGTGACATGTTTCCAGGCCATCGCTAGCACGGCATCTAGAATGACTTCAGCGATATACGTTAAGTAGTCGCTCACTTTCATCAAGTGGCGTGTTCCAGCGATATCCGACGCTGCAACGTGAAGCATCTGCGCATGCTTAAACACGCGAAGCGCTTCCAACTGCGCCTCATCATCATCTTCTGGCAGCCTGCTTAAGGTCTGGCGTAACTCATCGGCAAGTCGTGATTTATCAGCGGGAGTGTAAAGCGTATCCGGCGTTAGTAGCTCATCAAGCAGTATCGGGTAACGTGCAAGTTGCTCTGCAATCCAGTGGCTGGCCGAGCACAGCTTCATTAGGTGCTCAAGCGCCTGGGGGTTTTCACGCAACAGCGCAAGGTAAGCGGTTCGCCTAAGCACCGACTCGATCAGCGGCTGGACACCACTAAGCGCGTTATCCGGCAACTCACTTTCAGCAACGGCAACCAGCAGTAGCGGCATCAGCGCATCTAGCCGTTCAAAGCCGATACGCTGCATGCTTTGCACTTGGCGGGAATGGTAAAGACTCTGCAGCCGTTTAAGTGCTTTCTCTGGTTCTATAAAACCAGCATCAGTTAGCAGTGCTTCCGCTTCTTCCTGCTCTAGCTCGCCGCGCCACAGTAACCGCCACTGAGACAGGCCAAGGTTATCGTCGCTACTCTCTGCATCGCTATCCTCTTCGGGGTCGGCGATCACCGCATCAAAGTGCTGACGAACGCGTTCGCGCACTTCCTCCAGCCGCGCGATGAGTCCAGGCCAATCGTCATGCCCCAAGGCAAAGGCGATCCGCTCTCGATCTTCATCATCAACGGGTAGCGTTTGGGTTTGACGATCTTCTAGCGCCTGAATAGCGTGTTCCATGTCACGAAGATACGCATAGTCGGGTAGCAACTCATCGACGACCGCTTGGGGCAACAGCCCCAGTTCAGGCAGTCGTTGAAGGGCGGTCTTGAGTGAAGTCACTTGAAGCTCGGTATCACGTCCACCGCGAATCAACTGAAATGCCTGGACAACGAACTCAACCTCCCGGATTCCACCGGGCCCTAGCTTGATATTGCTTTGCATGCCTTTGCGCTTTACCTCGCGATTGATCATCGCCTTGAGCTCACGCAGCGACTCAATCGCACCAAAATCCAGGTAGCGGCGGTAAACAAACGGCCTGAGACTTGCGAGCAATTCATGCCCACCATCTATATCTCCTGCGACGGGACGCGCTTTGAGCATGGCATAACGCTCCCACTCACGGCCCTGATCCTGATAGTAACTGGAGAGCATCGAGAAACTGCCCACCAGGGGGCCACCATCACCCAGTGGACGCAGCCGCATGTCAACGCGAAATACGAAACCGTCGGCCGTCATGGCATCTAAAGCGGCGATCAGTTTCTGACCTAGTTTGGTGAAGTACTCTTGGTGCTCAAGGGGCTTACGCCCGCCTTCGGTTTCACCTTTTTCAGGGAAGGCGAAGATCAGGTCAATATCTGAGGAAAGATTCAGCTCACCCGCGCCGAGTTTACCCATACCCAGCACCACCAACCGCTGGGACGAGCCATCTCTGCGAGCCGCAGGCAATCCCCAGCGCGGGGCGTAAAAACGCTCAAGCCAGCTTAGCGCGGCTTCAAGACAGACTTCCGCCAGCCACGAAACTGCCTGAGCAGTGTCCCACATGGTGTAGTCATCAGGACGATTAAGATCGCGCCACACAATCCCGAGCATGCGAGCACGGCGAAAACGGCGAATAGCGCGATGCATTGCCTCCTCATCATCAGCATTTTCTAGCGCATCATCTAGCCAACTCGCTTGTGACTCCTTACTTGCTGTCGCATCCAGCTCGCCAGCCACATCTAAATCAATCAGCCAGTGCGGAAAGCGTGCCAAGGTATCTAGAGCAAAGCTTGAGACAGTTACGACGTTGGCTAACGCTTCACGACGCGCATCAGAAAGTGCCTCCCAACTACTGGAAGGCAACGACTGCTGGGTCATTGAGGCAATATTATCAGCTTGGCTAAGCGCTTCACTTAATCGCTGCCAGGCGCGCTGAGCGGCGGGCTTAAGCGCTGTTGGCAGCCCAACGTTGGGGAAAAACGCGTCGTCTAACTGCATAACCACCTCTTTGCCAAGCGTCTATTATGTTTGTTGATGAAGCGGATCGCTGCATGAGCTGAATAAAAGCAATTTAGCCCACCAATTTTTGCCAGCCTAACAGCCCCCAGGTTAAGCCTGCCATGATCAATGACAGCATAACCGCCGCCGAGCCAATATCTTTAGCACGCCCTGAAAGCTCGTGATGCTCGGTGCCAATACGATCAACAACGTTCTCTATAGCACTATTAAGCAGTTCTACAATCAGCACAAGGCACAGGCTGCCAACCAGCAGCAACCAGCTAATGGGCCCTTCTCCAATCCACCAAGCCAGCGGCAGCAACACCGCTGTAATACCCACTTCTTGGCGAAACGCAGCTTCATTTCTAAAAGCGGCTTTTAGCCCTTTCCATGAATAGCGCGTTGAGTGCATTAAATGGGTTAACCCCGTATGTCCTGGCTTCATGCCTATTGCCTCGCCGGTAAAATTAAGATTAATTAGCCAATATCATCGCATCTAAATCCAGCGACAGCGGATCTAACACCTCGGGCCAGCTAAGATAAGGCGTACTGCCAGTACCGTTAACCAGCACACTGAAAACGCCCCAGCGCCCCTGGGCGGTACGGAAATAGCCCGCCGCGGCGCGAACAGCAAACGGCTGATTGAGAGTGCCTGTTTTCAACATGACGTTATTTTGAAACGTTGGAGAACCACGGCGAATAAAGCGCATGACCCCATTGGCAGGCGACTGGAAAGAGGCGACAAAACTGGGGAACAAGGCGCTCTGGCGAAACATATCCTCCAACATCACATTGACGCCGTGAGCGGAGGTACGGTTATCCGTCGTCAGCCCGCTGCCGCTGTGTAACGTTAACGGACCGTGGCCCGACAAGCTGTTCACATAGGCTTCTATCGCTTCCCCCGCTTGGCGCAGTTGCGCTTGTGGTGTTTCCACCAGGTTCAGCGCCAGCACATCAGCCATGTAATTATTGGAGTAGTTCATTGTACGCAGCAGCAGCTCCTGCAGCGGCTTGCTGTCAACGGCTGCCAAACGCTGTGCACTGCTGGGCGGACGCGTTGAGCTAACCCGCCAGGGATCTCGCACACTGACGCCCGCCTGATTTAGCATGCTTAACAATACTTGCGCCGTTTTCTCTGCCGCATCGCCAGCGCCACGGTAAACATCACGAGCCGCGGCATTGGTTGAAATTTGCCCGGTAAGATGCAGAACATCACCGCGCTCATCGGTAATCCGCTCTGCACTGATGTCGGTGCCACTATTAGCCGGGCGCGTAATAACTTGGTTATCTATAGTAATTAACGGCGCTTGGCTATCGCATAACCCCACGCGGGCAGGCTCTCCCGCTGCCGCAGCAGGGGCTATATTGGCGCACCAGCTACCAAAGTTGACGCCTGCCGAGGTGAGCGGCGCACTATAAGCATTGGTGACTCGGGTACGCGCATTACAGCGGTCCGTGGTAATACACTCAACAGGGCCAAAGCGCCACTGACTGACCACCAGTGCGCCATCCACTTCGCGCACACCCGCCAGTTGCAGACGTTGCACTAACCGCCAAAGGTCTTCAGTTGTGAGGCCTGGATCGCCCCCACCTTCAAATACCAAGTCGCCACGCAATACACCATTTTCCACATTACCTGTGCTGACAAGCTGGCTGGTAAAGCGATGCTGGGGCCCAAAACGATTGAGCGCCGCAGCAGACATATAGGCTTTGGTGACAGACGCTGGCGACAGCTGACGCTCAGGATTCAGACTCCCCAGCAATGTATTACTGCCGGTATCCGCATCCAGTAAGCGTGCTTCAGCACTAATTGAGAAGCCTTTGCTTTCTAACTGACCAAGCTGGCTGAAGTCGGCATACAGTGCAGGGCTTGCGCACATGGCGGCACCTACCACACTTGTCATCAATGCCCGATGCCAGCGGCGTAGGGATGATTTAACCGCATGATTAAACGCTGAGAATGTCACCGCAGAATAGTTAACTTCTGAACACTTACTATTTGAAAACCTAGTATCTGAGCACGTCACGCTTACTTTCCTCAATGCACGTTCATTTTTGAAAAGACTTGAAGTATGACTACCCCAGCCACGATCAAACTAATGCCGATAACGGCAGGTAAATCAGGTTTCTCACCGAAAACTACAATGCCAACCAGCGTGACCAACACGATTCCCAGACCTGCCCAGATGGCATAAGCAATACCGACCGGCAATGTCCGCAACACCAAGCTCAACAGATAAAATGCCACACCGTAGCCCACGACGACCATGATGCTTGGAAGCGGTCGTGTGAATCCCATTGACGACTTGAGGGCGCTAGTAGCGATAACCTCGGCAACAATCGCTAGCACTAGATATACAAACGTCATGCCCGCTCCAATTCAATCTTCAACTGCCAAAGCGTTTGGCCGCTTTGATCATACTTTGCTTCAAATGGCGTTAGATAGCTGCCGTTGGGAGCCAACGCGGCAATCGTTGCCTGCTTTCCCGTTACTAGGGCGGTTGCCAGAGCAAACTCTTCAACATACAACTGCCAATTGGAGCGCACTTCTAAACGCCCTCCAAGGGCTAGCAGTGTGGGGAAAACAGGATGCCCATGCCAGCGCATTTTTAAATGCGCAGCTTTTGGATAAGGATTGGGGTAAAGCAGAAAATGCCGCTCGGGTGCCCACTTTGCCTGTTCAGCTAGTCGCCAGAAATCGACAAGGTCAGCCCGCACCAACAGTGCATTAGCAGGCAATTCACCATGGTCTCGGCTTAACCGATCTTCGCTTCGATCAACGCCGATCACCGCGTGCGCCGGAAACTGTTCTGCCAAACGGCGTGTCGAAAGCCCTACACCGCAGCCGGCATCGAGGATTAACGGCGCTTGCTGCTTTTGAAGCCACGTATGCGCGTCTTCAAAAGCTTGTTGTGTATGCGCAGCGATTGGCTTTCGCAGTGGGTTTTCCAAGGCACGTGCTACCCGGCGCGCCACATCGTGATGCGGGCCAGGTTGGTTGGAAACCACGGGTCGTGAAGTATGCTGCATGCCATTCCCTGCTTAAAAAAAACGTGATTCTATCAGTCTACCGCGCACGCGGCATGACGCCGTTGCACGCCCGGTGCTATGATCACGTTCGAGAGTATTATTAAGCGCAGATGAGCAGCACTTTTTTGCTATGCCTCTGACAATAGCTGTTACTAAAAACCACCGCACCACGAGGAACCCGGCTTGTCACACTTACCGGTGATTGTCGGCATGGGCGGCATCAATCCCGCCGGCAGAACCTCGGGCCACCAGGCCTTCCGCCGCACCGTGCTTGATGCTCTTCCAGCTGACCAGCAGCGCCAAACACTGGAAGGCTTGGCAGCGCTTATGCGCCTTGCCGAGCATTCCGCTAACGGCTGGCATGATAGCGCCGGCCAGCCCATTGACTCCCCTGCTCAAACCTTGCGCGATCATGTGCTTAACCACACATTGATTCGGCGCAACGAGGATCCACGCTTTCTCGCCCCGGGCTTGCCAGCCAACCGACGGGCAGAAATGACGCTGTCTGAACCGGTGCGTTTTACATTGCGCCGCCGTCAGCTGCCCGAACAGCTGCCTGAAGGATGGCAGGTGGAGGACATCGACGCGAAGGTAGTCGCCGTCACCGTGCCCGCGGGCAACTTTAGTGCTCTGCTGCCTGACGCCTTAGAGCCCAAGGTGCGTGCAGCCGCCCAACTGCCGAGTGGCTTCGACCCCGCTAGCCTTTACCGTAGCGTGCATCATCCGCGCGGGCTGTCGATGGCAGTCTTTAGTGCTAGTGACTGCCTAGGTGCCAGCGGGCTCGCTTGGGAAACAATTCGCCAGCGGCTTGACCCTGACCATATCGCTGTATATGCGGGCAACTCTATTGGCCAATTAGATGACCAAGGCTGGGGCGGCTTACTAAAGAGCTTGGTGAGTGGCCAACGTGCCACGTCTAAGCAAATGCCGCTGGGCTACGGGCAAATGCCCGCTGACTTCCTCAATGCCTACGTATTAGGCAGTGTGGGGAGTACGGGTGCTGCCTTAGGTGCCTGCGCAAGCTTTTTATATAACCTGCGCCTAGGTATTGATGATATTCGCACAGGGCGCTGCCGGGTCGTTATGGTAGGCACCGCAGATGCGCCGATTACCCCCGAAATCATCGAAGGCTTCCGCGCGATGGGCGCACTGGCCGATGATGCCAGCCTGAAAGCACTGGATTCTTTAGCGCTACTTACCGACGCTGACTACCAGCGCGCCTGTCGCCCGTTTGCACGTAACTGTGGCTTCACCATGGCGGAAGCAAGTCAGTTCGTACTGTTAATGGACGATGCGTTAGCGCTTGAGTTAGGGGCGGATATTCTAGGTTCAGTGCCTGATGTATTCGTTAACGCTGATGGCTTTAAGCGCTCTATTTCCGCACCCGGCATTGGTAACTACATCACCCTGGGCAAGGCAGCCGCTTTGGTAAAAGATATGCTAGGTGAGAAAGCGCTAAAAGAGCGTACCTTCCTGCATGCCCATGGCACCAGCACCCCTAAAAACCGTACTACCGAATCCCATGTTTTCGATGAAATTGCCCGCGCAAATGGCATCGATAACTGGCCAGTGGTCGCTATTAAAGCGTTTATCGGCCACTCCCAAGGGTCTGCGGCAGGCGATCAATTGGTAAACGCTTTGGGCAGCTTTGCCCATGGGTTACTGCCAGGTATTCCTACCTTAGACGCGGTCGCGGACGATGTGTACGCTAAGCGGCTACGTTTTTCCACTACCCCAGTGGCATTTAGCGCCGATGCGGCGTTTATTAATGCAAAAGGGTTCGGTGGTAATAACGCTACTGGCGTTGTGCTCTCCCCTCAGGTCACCGAACGATTGCTCACTCAACGCCACGGCAGCGCTGCCATCAGCGCTTGGAAAACACGTCGGGAAGCTGTGCGCGAGAATGCCGCCGCTTATTTAGCAGACGCTGATCATGGGCACTATGCGCCTCGTTATCAGTTTGGTGAAGCCGTTCTAGAAGGCCCCGAGCTTGAGATCCACGCCGACCGCATTCATATCCCGGGCTATGATCACGCCGTTTCGCTAACGGCGGATAACCCTTTTGGTCAGCTTGACGAGCAGGAGACACCCGAATGAACGATCAGCGTGTGAATGTTGCCGTCTATCCCGGGACCTTTGACCCTATCACCAACGGCCATTTTGATCTTATCGAACGCGGCGCACGGATGTTCGATAAGGTGGTCATTGCCGTCGCGGCGAGCCCCGGCAAGCAGCCTAGTCTTGAGTTAGATACCCGTATCGCGCTGGCCAAAACGGTGTGTGCTTCACTGCCGAACGTAGAGGTCATCGGCTTTTCAACACTTCTGACCACTATGATGCATGAACAGGGTGCCACCATTATTCTACGTGGCCTGCGGGCTGTCTCGGATTTCGAGTACGAGCTACAGCTGGCCAATATGAATCGGGCGCAAAACCCTGAGCTTGAGAGCGTATTTCTCACCCCAGCGGTGGAAAACTCCTATATTTCGTCGACCATCGTGCGAGAAATCGCCAAACTGGGCGGCGATATTTCACCGCTCGTTCACCCGCAGGTCGCAGAGGCACTGCGTAAGCACTACACTATCTAGCGATCGATATTGTTGAGTAAAACGCTCAGGTATATAACTACCTGGGCGAAAAGCCATTCGTGAGGTACGCCCATGGCCCTGATGATCACCGACGAATGCATTAACTGCGACGTCTGCGAACCTGAATGCCCCAATGACGCCATCTCTCCTGGCGAAGAGATTTACGTTATTGACCCCAACTTATGCACGGAATGTGTCGGTCACTTTGACGAGCCACAGTGCCAGCAAGTGTGCCCAGTGGACTGCATCCCTCTCGACCCAGAGCGTCCCGAAACCCACGAGAAACTCATGGAGAAGTACCGCATCATTACTGCTGCTTAGGCCCACTGAAACGTGCGTATTTGGACTCTTGCCTGGCCAATCATTCTTTCGAATATAACAGTTCCCTTACTAGGGCTGGTCGATACCGCGGTGGTCGGGCACCTGCCCGATTCTCGCTATCTGGCTGCCGTGACCCTCGGGGCGACGCTGTTTAGTTTCCTCTATTGGGGATTTGGCTTTTTACGCATGGGCACCACGGGGTTGGTTGCCCAGGCAATCGGCCGCGAAGCACATAGCGATGTGCGCAATTTGCTGGGTCAGTCACTTATTATGGCGGCCGTTATCGGCGCGCTACTGATTATCTTTGGCTCGCCGCTGATTTCGCTCGGCTTGTGGCTATTAGACGGCAGTGAAGCGGCGACACCACTGGCACGCGAGTATGCCGAAATACGCCTCTGGTCAGCCCCGGCAGTGCTGGCGAACTACGCCATCCTCGGCTGGTTTTTGGGCCAACAAAACGCCCGCGTTACGCTGATGATTTTAGTGCTGACCAACAGCGTCAATATCGTGCTCGATCTTTGGTTTGTCGTAGGGCTAGGGATGACCAGCGGCGGCGTCGCCCTGGCCAGCGTGATTGCCGATTACAGTGCGCTAACCTTTGGCAGCTATTTAGTACTGCGCCAGCTTGGCCACTTGGAAGGCTGCTTTCAACGGCAGCGACTTTTGGTAGTGTCAGCCTACTCAGCCCTGGTTAATGTTAACGCCAATCTGTTTGTGCGTACTTTAGGGTTACTGTTTGCAATGGCCTTTTTTACCGCTCAAGGGGCACGTCAGGGCGACACGGTGTTAGCCGCTAATGCTGTGCTACTGCAATTTATTATGCTCACTAGCTACGCACTTGATGGCTTCGCCCACGCGGCAGAATCGCTGGTAGGCCGCGCGTATGGGCGGCGTGACTGGCAGGCGTTTGCAGCGATAGTTCGGGCGACAGCACAGTTCTCGTTCTGGACAGCCGCTGTAGCCACCTTTGCCTTCGCATTGGGTGGAAATTATCTAGTTGCCATGCTGACAGGGCTGACAGAGGTTCGTGCCACCGCCGCTAGTTATCTACCGTGGATGATCGTAATGCCATTGATAGCCGTATGGAGCTACTTATTAGATGGCGTTTTTATCGGCACCACCGCTGTGCGCGAAATGCGCAACAGCATTTTTATTGGTCTAGCAGTTTACCTACCAACTTGGTGGCTATCCCAAGGGCTTGGTAACCATGGCCTGTGGTTAGCCTTTACGCTCTTTATGCTCACACGCTCGGTGGTACTGATCGCCTACTACTACCGCTACCGTCAGCGCCACTGGTGCCCTCAGGGCTAAAGCCCATAGTACTGAAATCCACAACGCTAAACTCATCGTGCCCTCCCACCGTTGAAGCCCACCACGCTTAGCTGTTGCCAACTGGTCTATCGTAAGAATGATTCTCTAAGCCAGTCGTTGAGCAAGCACTTAATCAAGCCGCTAACAATGGATGAAAAATACGCTGTACCGCCGTATATTAGCCACGCATATCTTAATAACGAATAAAGAGAGCACTCATGTTAAAACTCATATCAAAACCGGCAGTTAAGCTGGTAGAGCGCTATTTGCCAGACCCCTATATCTTTGTTCTGCTCCTCACGTTAATTGCCTCCGTGGCTGCCATCGCCGTTGAGCGCCAAACACCGCTTGCCGTGCTGCGCATGTGGGGAGATGGTTTTTGGGGGCTACTCACCTTCTCAATGCAAATGCTGCTGGTACTCGTCACGGGCTTTATGCTGGCAAGCTCACCACCGGTCAAACGCATTCTGCAGAAAATCGCTAGCACTGCGAAAAGCCCTGGTGGCGCGATCATTTTAGTCACGCTCGTTTCGCTCGCGGCTAGTTGGATTAACTGGGGGTTTGGCTTGGTGGTTGGGGCGCTTTTTGCCAAAGAGCTCGCTCGCTTGGTACGAGTGGACTATCGGCTTCTAGTTGCCAGTGCTTACTCAGGCTTCGTGGTATGGCATGGCGGTCTTGCGGGTTCCATTCCGTTGACCATTGCTACTGAAGGCCACTTCTCCGCTGATCAAATCGGCGTTATCGGTACCGGCTCAACCATTTTTGCCTTCTTTAACCTTGCGATTGTTATTTGTCTGTTTATCGCCGTACCGCTGGTTAACCGCTTCATGCTGCCGGACGAAAAGGACAGCGTTTATGTGGATCCCAAGCTGCTAAACGACGAGCCCGAGCAGCAAGGCCGTATTACCCGCCCAGCCGAAAAGCTCGAAAACAGTATGCCTCTCGCCCTGCTAGTGGGCGTTCCAGGGCTGCTGTTCCTGCTCGACCACTTTCTACTCCGTAGCGGTGGCTTGAACCTGAACGTGGTTAATTTCCTGTTCTTATTCTTAGCTATTGTGCTGCATCGTACACCGCGCAACCTGCTCAACAGTTTGAACGAAGCCATAAAAGGCGGCGCTGGCATCGTCATTCAGTTCCCCTTCTACGCGGGCATTATGGCCATAATGGTGCAGTCGGGATTGGCTCAGAGCATGTCTGAGTGGTTAGTCTCTTTCGCCACCGCTACGTCGCTGCCATTCTGGTCCTTCCTAAGTGCTGGCATCGTGAACCTGTTCGTGCCTTCCGGCGGTGGCCAATGGGCTGTTCAAGCCCCAGTCATGCTACCTGCCGCAGAAGCGCTGGGTGCTGATATTCCACGTATTGCCATGGCAGTGGCCTGGGGCGATGCCTGGACGAACTTATTGCAGCCTTTCTGGGCATTGCCGGTTCTGGCTATCGCAGGCCTGAAAGCGAAAGACATAATGGGCTTCTGTCTTATCCAGCTATTTGTTACCGGCATTATCATTTCTGTTGGCCTAGTATGGCTCTAGCACTAATGTAGCGATAGTGTTAGGGCACTAGCCTGACAACACTTGCGACCTGCATAGCGCCCGCCCTCTGGGGCGGGCATTTTAATCTCTGAAGGTTTTTATTTATGTCTGACACCCAGGTTGAACATAGCGCCCTACCCGGCCAGCATGAACTCTCTATGACGGTTCTTATGACACCCGATATGGCGAACTTCAGTGGCAAAGTACACGGTGGTGCTATTCTTAAAAAACTCGATGAAGTGGCCTATGCTTGCGCCAGCCGTTATTCGGGCCACTATGTCGTCACGCTTTCCGTCGATCAGGTGTTGTTTAAACAGCCAATTCACGTCGGCGAGCTGGTGACCTTTCTTGCCAGCGTCAATCATGTGGGGCGCTCTTCTATGGAGATCGGGGTTAAGGTAGTGGCCGAAGATATTCGTGAGAAGCTGATTCGTCACACCAATAGCTGTTATCTCACCATGGTGGCAGTAGATTCAGACGGAAAGCCCGCGTTAGTGCCACCGCTAGCGTTGGAAACGTCGCTACAGAAGTTGAGATTCGAAAAAGCCGCGCTACGCAAAAAACTGCGTAAGCAAGCAGAGCAAGAAGAGTTGCTAACTCATAAAAACCACCATCAGCAGCACTCTTAACGCTAACCTACACCTTCAGAGCAAGGAGCCCTCATGCCCGCTAGGGAGCGCTACCCACACCTACCTAAAAGCGTTGAGTATGCGCATATCGGCTGGGATTTTTTTATTCTCGCCGCGGTTATCATCAACCTTAGCCTGTTACTGTTTGACTCGTTATTTCTGATTGGGCCAATTAACGACACCATTGCCAGCCTCACACCCGGCTTTCACGCTTTTTACGACACAGTGATCCACAGCCGTTTTATTACCATCGACTTATTTTTCGTGGGTATTTTTATAGCGGATGTACTGCTGGGCTGGACGGTAGCAATTGCCGAACGGCGCTATCACCGCTGGTTTTTCTACCCGTTTGTTAACTGGTACGACGTACTTGGCTGCATCCCCCTTAGCGGGTTCCGCTTATTGCGCGTACTGCGTGTCGTGTCACTCTTAAACCGACTGCACCGGCTGCGCTTGATTGATGTAACCCGCTGGTCCAGCTACCGCTTTTTGGCCAAGTATTACGACATCCTGTTGGAAGAACTTTCCGACCGCATTGCACTGCGCTTACTAGGCAATGTGCAAGAGCAAGTTATCGCTAGCGATTCACTTACAGAGCGGGTTATTGATCGCGTTATCCTCCCTCGCAAGGCTCAGCTCATTCATGAAATTGCTCAGCGGTTAGAAACAACGGTGGGACAAGCCTATCAACAAAACCGCATCGCTATCATGGCGGCGATTGATGACTTAGTTAGCCGAACACTGCGGGAAAGCCCAGAAATTCAAAAACTACACCGCCTTCCCATGGGGTACACGGCTTCAAACGCTATGCAGGCGTCACTTAGCGGAGTTGCCCAGCGGCTAGTGGATGAACTCGCTCAGGGCATTCACTCAACAGAGTTTCGCCAACTGGTTGAGCGTACAGCAGAAACGGGCTTCAACAGCTGGCTAACTGTGGATGAAACAAGCGCGCATGTCACCGAACAAGTGCTTTACGACATTCTCGAAATGCTCAAAGAGCAGGTACGCCATCAAGGATGGAAGGACCGTTATGAGTAGCTTGGTTACCAATAGCAGGACTATGAATAGCCCTGCTATACGGTAACGGTCGCCAACGGTGGCTGAGCCAAGCACTGCTTAATAACGTTCAGCGCCTGGGTTAATGTCTGCCTGTCAGCAGCAGCGCCAATACAGATCCTAATGGCCTGGGGCGCAGGCGTACTTCCCACACAAAAAGGCTCCGCATTTGAAACTTTAACGCCTTGCAGCTGCAAGCGTTCACACAGCTCGATGGCACGGCTCCCTTCCGGCAGCGTAAGCCAGACATTGCTGCCATTGTGGCTTCGACCCAGCGTGTAATCGGAAAGCACCTCTGTCACTATTTGCTGTCGCGCGGCCAGCTCCTCGGTTTGCCATGCAAGCAACGAAGCTGCCTCGGGCTGAGCGATCCAATAACAGGCAATATCAACCATCAGCGGCGGCACCATCCAACTCTGCGCTCTTAACCCAGCGGCTAGGCGTTCAAGCAGCTTATTAGGCGTCCGCAAGACTCCGATACGCAGCCCACCCGCTAATACCTTTGCGGTACTGAAGACAAATAGCGTTCGTTCTGGTGCTAACTGATACAGCGGTGTGCCGCGCTGCTCAGCAGGTAAATACTGCACACCATCTTCCAGTAGCCAGCTGTCATAGCGTCTGGCAAGTGCCACCAATTGCTCTCGCCGCTCCTCGCTGAGGCAAGCCCCGGTAGGGTTATTCTGATCGGGTGTCACATAGATTAACCTGGGTGGCTGGCGGGCGCACTGGGCCTCCAGCGCCTCCATACACATCCCCGATTCGTCAAAGGCAATGCCGACCATTTTTAGGTGTGCTTGCTGGGCAGCGCTAATGGCACCTGGATAGGTCAAGGCATCGGTCGCCATCAGTTCGCCAGGGCGCAGCAACGTACTCAGCACCAGACTAATGCCATGCTGTCCTCCCTGAGTAATCAGTAGCTCATCCGCATCCAGCGACATACCTAGCTGCGCTAGCCACCCTGCCAACCTCTCGCGGTGGCCTTCGGCTCCCCTCGCATCAAGATAGGAAACTCCTCGCGTTACTGCAGAAGGCGATTCGCTCATAGCCTTTAATGCAGCACTGAACGCCTGCAAACGAAGCGGATGAGGCGGCGGCAAGCTTAAGCTTAAATCAATGACATCGCTGTCATCATTCTGACGCCATGCCATATCAAAAACGGTTCTTGGTGCAGGTTGTTTGACAAAGGTTCCGCTGCCTACTCGAGCGGTTACCCAGCCATGGTGCTCTGCCTCAGCATACCCCCGGGTAACAGTGCCTACGGTTACCCCCAACGCATCCGCTAAGCGCCGCTGAGGTGGTAAACGTTCGCCTGGGGCAAGTTCGCCGGCCGAGATGGCTGCGCCAATAGATTGAGCAATCGCGCGATAGCGTGGCCCAGAAAAACACTCAAGTGAAGGCACCCAAATTGTCATGGTGACAATAAAACCTTTGACGTAGATTTACCCGCCATTATGCTTACAAAAGCGATCAAAAAACAATTTAAACCACAAAATTGTATGGATACAAAAATGAATAACGAATGGCTACTGCTTGGCCCGGCTGCGCTTTATATGATGTCGATGACGCTTACCCCTGGGCCAAACAATATTATGTTGACCGCCTCTGGGGCGAATTTTGGTTTTCGCAGAACCATGCCTCATATGTGGGGCATTTTAGGCGGCTGTTTTCTGCTGTTTTCCGGTATCGCGCTGGGGCTAGGCGTATTGTTTGAACGCTTTCCTATGGTGCAAACGACACTCCGCTGGGTGGGTAGCGCCTATTTGTTGTATTTAGCCTGGAAGATAGCCACTGCACCACCGCCGAATCTCAACGGAACTCAACACGGAGTGCCGTTAACCTTTTTCCAAGCCGCGATGTTTCAATTCGCCAACCCCAAAGCGTGGGTAATGGGGTTGGCGTTGATGGCTGGGTTTCTGCCCGAAAATGGCCAACCGGTGGTAAACGCACTGGTGTTAGCAGGCTTTGCGGAGTTGGTCGCGCTGCCGTGCATTGCCCTGTGGGCAGCGTTTGGCAGCGCGATTGGACAGTGGATCAAAAGTGACCAAGCATGGCGGGTATTTAATATCACTATGGGACTATTAACGGCCGCCTGCGTCGTACTGATCTTACGCTAGCCGCAGCGCAGCGCTTCAATCGTGTCATTAATTTCAAGAAGAATATTTAAGCGGTCTTCGCGATAATCCATGGTGGCGGCGCTGCTAGGCCTGAGCACCCTAACCTGCTTGGCACCACTCTCACTTTGTAGAGCGGGTACATTAGCTTCATCAAAAGACGTGCCAATGGCGTACTGAACCGCTTCAGCATCGCATGTGGTGCGCATTTCGGCAGAAGGCTGACCAACAGCTGGAGGCTCTGGAGCAGAGACATTATCGGGTGAGCCTGCGCATGCCGCCAATAACACCGAGACTGGTAACACCGATGCGAGTAATACCGTGAGGCTGGCCAATTTTTTCTTCGCACAGCGGAATGGATGATTCATTGTGGTGCTTCCTTGTGTTGGCAAATAACTACCCTGAATGCAAAACGGGCTAGACAACTATGCCTAACCCGCTCATTCACGCCAAGAAGCAGTGGAAATAAAGCGTATTAACTCGCCGCATCCTGAACCGCCTGGCCACCCTCTTGAACGTCTTTTCCTGCACCTGCAATGGTATTGCAGCCCGCTAGAGCGCCCGCCGTCATCAACAGAATAAAGCTAATACTTAATAATTTTTTCATCTGTGTTCTCCTTAACAAATCATTCAACATCGGGATGCTCCGACGGCAGCCTTGCCGTATGGGAGTGTTTTTAGAGTAACAGATTTTAATGATTTCGCCTGTTTTGGCCTCTCCTTCCCAAGCCCTTGGAAAGCCTCTTGGTAAGTCCTTGGGTAAAGAGCAAGGTGTATCCGCAGCTGCTATGATGATTTTTATTATGTAAAGGAGTACTTACTTGAAAATGTTCGAACTTGACCCACGGCTGGAAGCGGATACTTTGCCGCTCGCCGACCTTCCCCTTTGTCGGGCGCTGCTAATGAACGATGCGCGCTACCCTTGGGTAATTTTGGTCCCCAGGAGCGGCTCAGTCAGCGAAGTATTTGAACTGAGCCAGGATGAACAAGCCCAGCTGTGGCGTGAAACGATCGCGTTGGGGACCGTGATGAAGGAGACATTTCACGGCGATAAGCTCAATATTGCCACCTTAGGTAATGTGGTCAGCCAGCTGCATATTCATTTGGTAGTGCGCTATATAGATGATGCCTGTTGGCCAGCGCCGGTATGGGGAAATGGTAGCCCAGAGCCTTATGAGCTAGCCCTACAGGGCAGTCGCCGCGAACAGTTGCTGGCCCAAATTGAAGGGTTAAAGCTTTAACTTAATTCCCCAGCAAAGAGCCCTGTCTGGATGGTGGCTCACTAAGTAATGGACTACTGGCAGGCTGGGCGGCGCCAGCCATAGAAAGTGATACGCCTAGTACAACAATGAGAGCACCGCCGGCAAGCGCCGCCCAACCAGCCGCTTTCTCGACCACCTGTCGGCTGCTCTGTTGCTGCAACCGCTTAGCCGCCCAGCCACGAGCCACGATGCTTGCCAGCGCCAGTACAGAAACGGTAATACCAGTACCAAGCGACATGGCAAGTACCGAAGCGACACCGACGTAAAACTGCCCAAGCAGGCTAGCAGCCCCCAGCATAAGCACTGCCCCAGTGCACGGACGCATCCCAATCGCACCAACAGTCATCAGCGCTGTGCGCCAATCAAGCGCTTGCTGTGGCTCAATATGATGAGCTCCACCGCAGCAGTGGGAATGGTCATGACTGTGACTGTGACTGTGACCAACAGCATCACTAGCGTGGCCTGAGTAAGCGTGGCGCAATTGTTTTATCGCTCGCCAGCATAACCAGCCACCTAACAGTGCCACTAATATAAAGCTGGCTTGCTCTACCCAAACCACGCTGCCCATCGCCTGACGGGTCACCCAGCCTAGCCCATGTACGAGCACTGCCACCATGGCAATCGCCGTTATCCCCTGCAGCAGAGCTGCCGCAAAAGAGAGCCCCAAGGCGCGACGGGTAGCACCTCCGTGAGACGCTAAATACGTCGCTAATACCGCTTTGCCATGCCCAGGCCCCGCAGCATGAAAAACGCCATAAGCAAAACTTACCCCTAGCAGCGTTAGCCAAGTGTTGCTAGAAGGCGTACGAGAGAGTTCGGTAATAGCAAGTGTCAGGGTGCGATGTAAATCTCGCTGCCAAGCCAGCAATTGAAGGCTTACCCCCTGCAAATTAGCCTGTACGATGAAGACCAACAGCAGCGCCGCCGACACGGTAAGCGCTCCCCATAACAGTTGTTGCCGCGTTAATGGCATTGCCCCTCCACCGGAAAGTTATAAAGTAACACTTTATACACGACCTTCCAGGTTTTCCGCTAGTCGCATTCAATCCGCCCCGTTTCTGCAAAATGGCGACCCAATCCTGGCTCCCCCGTTTCATCCACATCTAACAGCGCGGCTTGCATAACAAGCTCGGGATCAGGATCAGCAGGCAGCACGCTTAAACGGCAGTCAGGCTCACCATAGAGAATCAGCGCCTGCTCAGAGGGTGCTCCGTCCTCTTCTTCGTGCACCACTTCGATATAGTAGGTTGGATCAAAGACCTGGTACTCCAGCATTCGCCCGGCCAATGGCTGAGGCGTTGCTAACGGCAGAATAAACATAAAGGTTAAGCGACCATTGCGCTCCAACGCCGTGTATTCAGATACCTCACCCAGCGCTTGCGGTTCGCCATTCACACGAACCTCCGTAAAGTAGTGCTGCTGCGACAGGTTATCGCGGATGTCGCTGCCTAGCTGGTCAAGTCCTTCCTGCAGGTTGCTGCCTTGAACCTGCTGTAACTCTTCGAACACCACCAAACTGTAAAAAGGATCCATTCGCCATGTTTGATGAAGCCCTGTTGCGACCCCCTCATCGTTTGTTATCACCCTAACGCTGAGATCAATCCATCCATGGGGGTGGGCCAACACAAGGCTGCTGTTTAGCGTGCTACAAACGCCTATTACCAACGCTATCCAGTATCTGCGGAATTTATTCAGTGAGCTACCTAGCGGGGGGAATACGCCTGTCACGGCAGCTCTCCTAATTTATGTTGCAGCTCAACCAGCCAGGGATCTAATACATACGGTGGCAGCGGCTGATTCCCACGCAACGCCGACAGGCTGACACGGCTGCCACCAGGCACCTCACTTACCTGCAGTTGCAAGCGATACTCTGGCCAGCGGGCTAGCGTTGCATCTGCGCGCCCTAGCGCTAAATCAGCGTGCCGAACGACATAGCCTTGCTCCATCATTAACTCAATGGCTTCGCGGAACGTTTGCTCTGGGGAAGCGCTGTAACGTAGTTCTCGCGGCTCTAGTGGCTGCGTAGAGGCACAACCTGCCAGCATAAGGATCATGAGTACTGCGGTGGCCGTTAAAAAGTGCTTACGTAGTGATTTCATAACGCCCTCGGGGTAGCTGCTGCTTGCTCAAACGCAGTTTGGAAACGTTGACAAAAATCATCATTGCTAGCGCTGTAAGATTCACGCAGATCCCCTAAGTGGTCAAAGCGCCGAATATCTCGGGAAAGCCGAATATGCCCATCACGTGCCAGTAGCGACACCCGCTCTATTTCAACAGGTTGATGGCGGAAACCGCCTCCAAATCCACTACCAATCCCCAGACCAATGCTGGAACCACCACGCCCCAAACCAAAGCCACCAAAGACCCGCATGTTTCGCCCATACCCAAAGTCGTTATCATAAGGGTCGTAGTAGCCAATCAAATCTCGCTGCCGACTAGCGGTCACCAAACCTAAATCGGTGTCGGTAGCTTCAAGCTCAAACCCCCATGCTTCCAATACGTCAATACTTTGCGTCACCACCTCCAATGGCGGTGCCGTTTGACCAGACGGCCCAGTGGGAAAGTAGCAGGCTGCAGAAGGGGCTGGCTCCGCTTGAGGAAGACGCTCTGGCACTGCTTGGCAGCCTGTCAGTATCAACAAGCACGTCATGCTAATCGGTAGTATTGCCTTCATGAGTGATCCTCTCATCTCAGATGCGGCTGGTGTGTCATCGAACGCCGCGCTAAGCTCGCCAGCAGCTATTCATTAAGATAAATGATAAAAAACCACGATAAACAATTATGACAACGCGTTAGGGAGGTTGTGCGATGAATGTTCTGCTTTGCCCCGATAGTTTTAAAGATGCGCTTAGCGCTGAACAAGCAGCAAGCGCCATGGCAGACGGTATTCAACGGGCTTCGCCAACCGCCACGATCCACCTTTGCCCGCTTGCTGATGGCGGCGAAGGCAGCTTGGATGCGCTTATAGCCGCCACCCATGCCGAGCGACGTCAACTAACAGTACAAGATGCCCTGGGGCGGCCGCGTCAAGCATCCTGGGGCTGGCTTAGCGAGCAGCGTACCGCGTTTATCGAACTAGCAGAAGCCAGTGGGCTGCAGCATCTATCCCCTCATCAACGTAATGCCCTGCATACCACCACTTACGGCGTCGGAGAGTTATTTCATGCGGCGCTTGATGCTGGTGCCACAAAGGCGCTGCTCTTTTTAGGTGGCAGTGCCACCAATGACGCAGGCGCAGGCATGCTCCAAGCCCTGGGAGCCAAGCTATTAGATAAGCACGGCAACTCGCTTCCCCCCGGTGGCGCAGCACTCCAGCAGCTTGCAACGTTAGACCTTTCCACGCTAGACCCTCGTTTAAACAGCTTAGAAGTTGAAGCCGCCGTGGATGTAGATAACCCGCTGCTAGGGTCACGTGGAGCGAGCGCTGTCTTTGGCCCGCAAAAAGGCGCATCACCTGACGATGTTGCCACGCTTGATCGCGCGATCGGCCACTTTGCCGAGCTAAGTGCCCAGGTGCTGGGTCGCGATGAAAAAGAATTAGCCGGCGCGGGGGCTGCGGGTGGTATGGGATTTGCCGCTCGCAGCTTTCTGAACGCCACCCCCACGCCCGGCATTGAGATGATTATGCAGCAGGCCAAGCTACCTAGCCTGCTTCCTGATATTGACGTAGTGATTACCGGAGAAGGTCGCCTAGATGGCCAAAGCCTTTCGGGTAAAACGCCTATTGGCGTTGCCCGTACCGCCAAACGCCACGGCAAGCCGGTCATCGTACTGGCCGGTAGCCTGGGTGAAGGGTGGCAGGCCTGCCTAGAAGAAGGCGTTACCGCTGCGTTTGCCCTTGCCGACGGCCCGATGACACTTGAGGATGCTTTACCACGCACCGCAGAGCTACTCGCTGACCGCTGTGAGAGCATTGCAAGGCTTTGGCTCGCTCGATAAACGGGTCAGCCAGCCAACGCGTGGAAATATGCCCCCTTGAAAAACACGCTAGGCGCCTACATCTCTTTTATTAGGCATACATTCGACGGCATATCAGACCTGTACTATGTTGCGTAAGCGATGAGTCAGCCGTCGCCAGCTCACCGCCAAGGTAATGTTATGACGCTATTGCCGCGATGCAAAAAACTTGTTTTGCAACGCTCGCTAAGCGTCTTAAGCTAAATCGAACGATTTGATGACCGTACTGTTTTCAGAGCGGTTGCAACCATGGAGGAGCACTACATGAGTGATACAAATAGCATTGGCTTACACGAAGGCAGCGCAAGCCAACTTGCCGAGAAACTTAATCATCTGCTGGCCAATTATCAGATTTTCTATATGAACGTTCGTGGCTACCACTGGAACGTACGAGGTAACGACTTCTTTGAGCTACACGCGAAATTTGAAGAGTTTTATACCGACTTGCTTACCAAAGTAGATGAAGTGGCAGAACGTATTTTGACGTTAGGCCACAAGCCTATTCATGCGTATAGCGACTATGTGAAGATTTCGCGCATTGAAGAAGACAAAGACGTTCATGATGGTCAAACCTGCGTGAAAGGCGTACTCACAGGTTATCAAACACTGATTGAATTACAGCGGGAATTGCTGGCAATTGCCTCGGACGCTGACGATGAAGGTACCGCAGCACAAGCCGGCGACTATATTCGCGAGCAGGAAAAAACCGTATGGATGCTCAACGCTTACCTGAGCAAATAACGCGAGGCTTACCTCGCTGACGGCTAACGTAGGCAGAGGGTTAGACACTAACAAAAACGGCACCCTATACGGGTGCCGTTTTTTATGGCGATTTGTCTAACGAGAGTTCGCCAAGGTTTCAATGAAATCGCGCAGCATCTCCCAGAACTCCGCCACCGAGGCAATTTCCACTCGCTCGGCTGGCGAATGCGCACCACGAATCAGCGGGCCAAACGAAATCATGTCTAACTGTGGGTACTTACTTCCCAGAATGCCACATTCAAGGCCTGCATGAATCACCTTGACCTCGGGTTCACGGCCCATTAACGCAGCATGCCGGGCATTAAAGGTAGCAAGCAAGGGGCTTTGTGGATTAGGCACCCAACCTGGATAGCCATTTTCCACTTTCACTCTAGCGCCCATCAGACCAAATAGCGCCTGAAAACGTCCCGCCATCGCGCCCGTGGCACTATCATGCAGTGAACGCACCAGTGCACAAAGATGGAAACGTCCGTTTTCGACGCTTAATACACCTAAATTGTTCGAAGTTTCCACTACCCCTGGCACATCAGCGCTCATGCGTTCGACCCCACAGGGGGCCGCATGCAGTGCAGCCAGCAGCATCGCACTGGCATCCCGCGTTAGTGGTTCAGCGTCAGCCAGCTCCACGCGCTCAGCAGTAAGCGCCATATTGCTATCGCCACTGCCCAATTCAGCTTTTAGCGTATCAGCAAGCGTTTCCACCATCGCCAGCGCGGCGTCAAGCTCATCCGCAGGCAGGGCAATTTGCGCAAACGCCTCACGGGGGATGGCATTACGCAGTGTGCCGCCATGGTAATTAACCAGTCGCGCACCAAAGGATTCCAATGCCCACAGCACGCGGACTAGCAAACGGTTCGCATTGCCCAGGGGTTTATCAATATCCATCCCCGAGTGACCGCCTTTTAGCCCCGTCAGCGCCAGCGAAATCACCTGCTCATGGTCTTGCATCGCCGTGCTGGGGAGCTGCGCATTCACTACTACATCAGCGCCTCCCGCGCAGCCGATATAGACTTGGCCGCGATCTTCACTGTCTAAATTAAGCAGCAATGACCCTTCCAGCCAATTTTCAGCAAGATTGAGCGCGCCCCCCATAGAGGTCTCTTCCTCTAGCGTAAACAGTGCTTCTAACGGGCCATGAGTAAGCGCAGGGTCTTCCAATACGGCCAGAATAGCGGCGACACCAAGGCCATTATCAGCACCCAGTGTGGTGCCATCAGCAAATAGCCAACCGTCTTTTTCATACGTCTGAATGGGGTCACGGGTAAAATCGTGGTCATGGCCTGCGTTAGCTTGCGCCACCATATCTAGATGGCCCTGCAGCACGATGCCTGGTGCGCTTTCACAGCCGGGCGTGGCTGGCTTACAAATGCGCAAGTTGCCAAACTCATCACGGTCGTGGGATAGCCCCTGGGAATCGGCCCAGGCCTCCAGCGTCGCCACCAGCGCGGCCTCATGACCAGAGGGACGCGGCGTATTACATAGTGTGCGAAAGTGCTGCCACACTAAACGTGGCTCGAGGGCTTCTAGATGTGCGTTCATGGAAACTCTTCATTATCGATAACCAGTTTACTTTACCCCTCCGGGCTACTGGGGAAAAGCGTGCGCTGTTCAATAATTTGTTGAGTCGCGCGACGAATCAGTCGCACTGACTCACCGTGCGCCTTTGCTAACGGCTGGTTTTGGAAGGCCCAGGTAATTAACTGCTGGTGGGCTATGTGCGCCTCTTGCTCTAACGGCCAATGGCTAGCCTCTCTGGCCAGCGCCTGGAGCGACGTCCTTGCCAAGGCAGGGTCGCGGTGCGCATACGCCACATCGTCCACCGCCTGAATCTCAGCGTTGCTAAGCGGCAAACGAGGCAAGGACGGCAGCAGTAACGCGACGATGGGTGCGGGCAGTGTCGCTAATTCAAAGGCCAATAGCGTTATCAACGAGGCCGCAAAGGTATCACGCAGCGACGCTAGCACGGCTTGCCCTTCGCTGGTCAGCGCGCGCGCCACCATAATGGCGTACTCGCCGGTAGCCGCTTCTCGGGTGATGCCTAAACGAACAGGCGTAAACCCGAGCGCCAGCCAAAAACGCAGCAACGATGCTTCGGCACCAAAGGTAGCCCCGTAAAGCGCGATACCCTGCTGACGAGCGTTAGCTATATCCTCTTCTAACAACCGGCGTCCTAATCCTTCACGCCGCCGCTCTGGATGAGTAGCAATGCGTGCCACTCGCCGCCAGCGAGAGGTTAACGCCTCACGGCTGCCACTGTGAGCCGCCAACGACTGGGCCAGTAAATGGCCTTGAGGGCGTCGCTCACCACGCGCCACTTGATCAGCAAGTGCGGCATTAAAGCCGCCCTCTTCACGGGTCACCAAAACGGCCTGAGGCTCTTGTGACGCGATGATTGTGCGAATGGCGGTACCAGGGCCATCTAACAGTTGGCGTAAGTCACTAGGCGTGGTGCGATAGTGGGACTGCACCAGCAAGCCAAACAGTTTCGCTAACAACTCTCGCTGCTTGGCTAACTGCGCCTGAGTCAACGGCATAGAGGCATTCTGACAATGAGTACTGGCATGTGCCTCAGGCAACGGAGCGTTGAGCAGTAGCAACGCTTGAATAGTCGCTTCTAAAGGATCTCCCACTGACCAGCGAACAGGGGCATCTAACGTTAACTCTCGCCATTGGGGGGCTGTTCGATTTAGCACCTCGCGAAAGCGTAGTGCAAAACCGCGCCCTGAGCCTTCATAGCCATGCACAGTAGTTGCAAACGCGATACGCGGAAATGCAGCAAGCCAGTGAGCTAACATTGCCGCAGGAATTGCCGCTGCCTCGTCGACGAGTAAATAGCTGCCGCTACCGCCGACTCTTGCCTGATCAACCTGCTCGTTAAGTGCATCAGGCGCAAGGAAACACAGCGAGCTACCGCTCGGCAGTTCAAACCGCGCTGGGCTGAGGCGTTGACCTTCCGGACATAGCGCTACTACGCGCGCAAACAAGCTTTCCACTGAACTGAGTCGAGGCGCCGTCACCACCAGTTGCGTTACGCTTTTTTGTAGCAGACGAGCACAAGCAATCCCCAATGCGGCGCTTTTACCCCGCCCACGATCCGCGGTAATAACCAATGGCCGACGACGCTTTAGTTTTACTAGCGCATTCACTGCACGAACCTGGTCAGCCGTCAAACAGTCTGCGTCGTCAAATGGAGCCGCTCGCGAGTCTCGAGTAGACAGCCCGGGCAGCGTGAGGCTACCGTCTACCTTCCAGCGAACAATAGCGCTCTCACCCGTCAGTTGAAACGCTAACCGTTTAAGGTAATGGGCACTCAGCGAATCCCAACGCCACGGGTAATCAGCAAAGCGAGCATAATCAGGATCAGGCTGTTCGCCCCAATTGTCTGGCGTGATAATGACCAATAACCCACCAGCACTGACGGTACCTGCTAATGCGCCGAGCGCATCTGGATCTAACCCTTGGCTACCACTAGCGTCTAGGACGATTAGCTGATGCTCCGCACCTAGCCGTGTGCGAGCTTTACTGGCTGGTAAACACGGCGCCACTAGCGTCTCGTGCTCAGCACCCACCCACAGCGGTGCTTGCCACGTTTGCGCTTCCCACAACAGTTGCGCCTGCTGGCGGGCCTTATCAGGCGCCCCATATAGCCATACCAGTGCCCGCCAACGGCGGCGCTGCAAGCGGGTGGCATGATGAACCAAGGCGGATGCCTGCTTAATAACAGCGCTGGGTGTGTCAATGCGGCAGCCTGCTCGCATAGCAACTCCTGAGATTGTCTCTTGTTTACAACTTTGGTTGTAGATCAGCGTAATTTTCAACGCTCTTAGAACTAACCCTAAGGTTAAGAAAGTTACTAAAAAATATACAAATAATTGTTTTTAATGAGCTAAATTTTTCAAAGAAACATCTTATACGACGTTAAATTCCTTGAGTTACTGATATTGCGCTGCAGCGGGGGGAGTGTGCTAGCTTAGCGATGCAGCCTAGCGGCGTTTACCTTACGTAAACGTAAGCCATACTCACTGCACTTTCCTGCTTTCAGGTAATAAACACTAATAACGCCAACCGCCAAAGTACCAGGAAACATACAATGAAAAAGATGACTAAATTCGCACTAACCAGCCTCGCCGCTGGTGTCGCTTTCGCCGCACTCACCTCTACTGCTCAAGCGCAAGAGCAGTGGACAATGACGACCACCTGGCCCGAAAACCTTGACCTGATTAAGGTTGATCAGCACTGGGTAGAGCTTGTCAACCAGCTTGCAGGTGACGAAGTACAAATTAACTTCCGTGCAGGCGGCACGCTAATGCCTGGCACTGAAGTGTTCGACGCTACCGAAACCGGTGCTATCCAAGCTTCTGGCGATTGGCCAGGCTACTGGGCCGGTTTGAACCCAGCGTTCTCTCCTCTGGCCACCACGACCAGCCTGTTTAACGGCGTGGATTACTTGAACTGGATTCAACAATGGGGCGGTTTTGAGCTCTATCAAGAAATCTATGGCCAGTACAACATGGTGTATTTGCCCTACGGCATTACCAACAACGAATCTGGTTTCATGGGCCGCACACCGATTGAGAGCATCGCAGATCTTGAAGGTAAGCGTTTGCGTCTATCGGGACGCGACCAGGGCCGTGTACTCGAAGAGCTAGGCGGCTCCCAGGTCACTCTGGCCGGTGGTGAAGTGTATCAAGCGATTGAACGCGGCGTAATTGATGCCGGTGAGTTCTCGACTCCAGGCGTTGATTTTAAGGCCGGTTTTGCTGAAGTTGCTGACTACTGGGCGACACCTGGTTGGCACCAGTCGGCAAGCGTTTTCGGCGTTATGATTAACAAAGACGCTTGGGATGCCCTGTCTGAAGAAACCCAGACTAAGCTTAAAATAGCTGCTGAAGCCACTATGGCTTGGTCACTTTCCTGGTCGGAGCGTGAATCTACCGAAGCAACCCAGAAGTTTATTGATGCGGGCGTCACCATTAACCAGTTCTCAGAAGAAGACTTGGCGCGTATCCAGGAAATCACCAACGATGTCATCGTACGTGGCGCTTGTGAAAATCCCGACCACGCGAAGGTCTATCACTCCATGATTACCTATCTACAAGAGTACGCTACATGGCGTGATGTTACTGCACCATTCAACATGAGCCGCACGATGGATAACCTGCCCTCATTGGAAGAGATCGAAGCCTGCCTATAAGACGTTTAAGTGCCGCCCCTGCGCTGCTGGGGCGGTTATTGCTTAGCTGCGGAGACCTTCCATGAACGCGATTGCCAAGGCGATCGATGCAATTAACGAGCTGCTGGGCCGCATCATTGCACCGTTAATTGCCATCATTACTCTAATAGTGCTTTACGACATTGTGTCGCGCTTCTTCTTTGGCCGCCCTAGCGACTGGGCGTTTGATGTCACCAAAATGCTGTTCGGCGCCCACTTTATGCTGATGGCCGCCTATGGATTGCGCCACCATGCCCACGTGGAAGTCGACGTTATTAAACGCCTGCTATCACGTAAAAAGCAGGCCGTACTAGACCTGCTCGGCTACTTGATATTCTTTGTGCCCTTCATCTGGCTGTTATTGACCTACGGTTGGCGTTTTTTCGAGCGCTCGTTCAGTCGTGGCGAAACGACCTACGGAATGGTCTCAATCCCGGTGTATCCGGTGAAAGGCGTTATCGTAGTCGCTGCTGTGCTTATTTTGTTGCAGGCGATTGCTATCGTTCTGCGCGCCATTATGCAGCTGCGTGAGGAGACGTCCGCATGAGTGCAGAACTACTGACGCTGGTGATGTTTGGCGGCCTTTTAGTTGGCCTGTTTATGGGTCACCCGCTTGCTTTTGTATTGGGGGGCATGGCGGTCATCGGTGCTTATCTAGGGCCGGGCATTAATACCCTGGGTATCATCATTAACAACGTCTATGGCAACGCTATGGACAACTATGTACTCGTGGCGATACCACTGTTTATTCTAATGGCGCGCTTCCTTAATGACTCAGGCGTCACCGAAAAAATGTTTGATGCCATGCGCTTACTACTGGCGAACCTTCGCGGTGGATTAGCGCTGACCGTGGTGGTTGTCTCTGTCTTACTGGCAGCGACCACTGGCATTGTCGGCGCGTCGATTGCCGTTATGGGCATGATTGCCTTAGTACCTATGCTTAAGTATGGCTATAACAAAGAGCTAAGTGCTGGCGTCATCATGGCTAGCGGCTGTCTGGGCATTTTGATTCCCCCCAGCATTATGCTGATTTTGATGGCAAGCTACTCGCCTGTCTCCGTAGGTGCACTCTTTGCTGGTGCGTTAGTACCCGGCCTGATACTGGGGGTGATGTACGCCTTGTACGTGCTGGTAATCTGCTGGCTCAAACCTAGCTACGGCCCTAAAGTACCTGCAGAAGAGCGCGCTGAAGTCAGCACAAAACAGCTACTGATCATGCTGGGCAAGTATGTTGTCCCGCCAATGTCGTTAATTCTCGGCGTACTGGGGGCACTGTTTACCGGTGTAGCGACGGCGACTGAGGCATCCGCTATTGGTGTTTTTATCGCTTTCCTGCTGTTTTTAATCTTCGGCGACCGCAAACTATCAACCTGTTACAACACGCTGATTGAAGCTGGCAAAACCACGACGATGGTGATGTTAGTGCTCGTCGGGGCCACGGCATTCACTGGGGTATTCTCGATTGGTGGCGGGATGACCGTGATCAGTGACTTTGTCCTGGCCATGCCGGGTGGCACCGTTGGTGCTCTGCTATTAATGCTGTTCCTGGTATTCATTCTCGGCATGTTCCTTGATTGGACTGGCATTGTGTTGCTTAGCTTCCCTATCATGCTGCCAATCATTTCGCAGATGGGCGTGGATGTACTGTGGTTCGTCGTCATGGTGGCGGTGGTGTTACAAACCTCCTTCTTAACGCCGCCCTTTGGCTATGCACTGTTCTATTTGAAAGGGGTGGCTCCACCAGGGGTCGAAATCGTCGACTTATATAAAGCCGTCGTGCCATTTGTGGCCATCATCCTTTTCGCCTGCATACTAATGGCTATTTTCCCTAGTTTGATTACGGGGCTACCTAGTGTGCTGGTGGGCTACCAGTGATACCAAGCGACTGATGCCAAACGCACAACGTCCCCCCGCCTTGCGGGGGGATTTTTTTGATAGCCACAATGTTGGCTGCAGCCGCCTAACGCAAGTGATACTATTTGCAGCCGCTATTTTTTCGCATTGACGAGCCAAGCTGCCCCTCATCCAAGGAGACAACGACGTGTCTACGCCAGCTCGCCGCTCACCATCGGCTCTGCTTTCAGGTTTTGCGTCACGCATTTCACTATCGCTCAACCCTTGGTCAATCGCGCTTTTTTTGATCGCCCTTGTTGTCGCCCTGCCTATTATTGTGGTCCTCAGCCATATTTTTGTGCCGACAGAAGGCGTTTGGCAGCACCTTGCAAGCACTGTATTACCACGTTATCTCTCTAATACTTTCTGGCTGGTGCTATGGGTTGGCATTGGCACTCTGATTACAGGCGCCGGGACGGCGTGGCTGGTGGTAATGTGCCGTTTTCCAGGCAAGCGCATATTTGAATGGGCGCTGCTGTTACCCCTGGCGGTACCAACGTATGTCATTGCCTACGCCTATACAGACTTTTTCCAAGTAGCGGGACCGCTACAAAGCATATTGCGTGAATGGTTTGACTGGCGAGTAGGCGATTACTATTTCCCCAATGTGCGCTCACTAGGCGGCGCGGCAACCCTGATTACCTTTGTGCTTTACCCGTATGTGTATCTGTTAGCTAGGGCTTCTTTTCTTGAGCAGTCGGTATGTGTATTAGATGTAGGCCGTACCTTAGGACGTGGCCCCTGGCGCTTGTTTGCCAGCGTGGCGTTGCCCCTCGCCCGCCCAGCATTAGTAGGTGGCGTTTCACTGGTACTGATGGAGACACTTAACGAATTTGGCGCAGTGCAGTTTTTTGGAGTAGACACGTTTACCACGGGGATCTATCGCACATGGTTTGGCTTAGGAGAACCCGTCGCTGCCGCTCAGCTAGCCGCTTGCCTGCTGACCTTCGTCATTGTATTGGTTCTTCTAGAGCGCTATTCGCGGGGTAAACGGCGCTACTTCCACACCACTAACCGCTATCAGCAACTACCGGAATATCAGCTGCGTGGCTGGTATGCACTCGGGGCTACCCTGGTGTGTTTGCTGCCCATTGTTATCGGCTTTTTACTGCCCAGCGGTATTTTGCTCAATATGGCCATTGAAACGGGCGATAGCTTGTTTGGCACACGGTTTATTGGCTTTGCTATGAATAGCCTGAGCCTCGCGACCGTTGCCGCATTGATTGCAGTAGGGTTAGCCGTACTCCTGAGCTACGGGGTTAGGCTCAATAATTCACCAAGTGCACGGTTTTTCACACGCATCGCCGCAATGGGCTATGCCATTCCTGGCTCGGTGGTTGCCGTGGGCATCCTGATTCCGTTTGCCTGGCTGGATAACTCGCTGAACATGTGGCTTCACGAACACTACGGAAAAATCATTGGCCTGGTATTTAGCGGTTCAGCGTTTATTTTGATTTACGCTTATGTCGTACGCTTTCTGGCCGTCTCGTTTAATGCGGTAGAAGCGAGCCTTGGCAAAGTAACCCCCAGCATGGATGCCGCATCGCGCACCTTGGGCCAAACCGCTGGTGGCACGCTACGCCATATTCATACGCCGCTGATGCGTAGCAGTCTCCTAGCAGCCGGGATTCTGGTATTTGTCGATGTGATGAAAGAGTTGCCTGCCACGATCATCCTGCGCCCCTTCAACTTTGACACGCTGGCAGTACGCGCTCACAGCCTCGCCTCAGATGAACGCTTAGCTGAAGCGTCAACAGCCTCTCTGACCATTGTGGTCGTCGGCATCTTACCGGTGATTTTACTCAGCTTGGCAATGCGCCGGGCGCGCCCGGGTAGCCAGGCTGAGTAGTGGATGCGAGCAAGCGCTGAACAGCGAAAATTAACGCGGAAAGATAAATACCTGGGAGTGGTCCAAATCGATATCAATCGGCTGGCCCTCCTGGGGTAAAAACACGCCTGGCACACGGGCGTGAAGGTGGGCTTCCTGACCATCTTCTCCATGCGCACATAAGTGAATAAGGCTGGAACGCCCTAGCAGCTTAGCCATGACCACATGGCTGTGGCTATGCGACTCGACGGGCAAGTCACGCTCTTTGATGCGCAATGCTTCGGGGCGTATCATCACCTGAACATTACTGCCTTCTGGCAACCAGCTGGCATCTACCAGCCCAACTGGCGTAGCGACAAAGCCCCCCTTCACCACACCACTTAACTCATTCACTTCACCAAAAAACGTCACCACAAAGGGAGCCACTGGCGCACAATAAAGCTCACGGGGGGTGCCGGTCTGCACAATTTCGCCATCCCGCATTAGCGCGATACGGTCTGCCATAAACATGGCTTCTTCAGGGTCGTGGGTTACTAGCAGGGTCGCTGAACCGAGTTTTTTCAACACATGCAGCGTATCGTCTCGGATGCGATCACGTAGCCGCGCATCCAGACTCGAAAAGGGTTCATCCAACAACATTAATTTAGGCGTGGGTGCCAGCGCTCGCGCCAGCGCAACGCGCTGCTGCTGCCCACCTGACAACATGTGTGGATAGCTCTCAGCGTAGTCGGCCATGCCAAGTTGAGCCAGCAGTTCCAGCGCACGCTCCCGGCGCTGGCTAGAGGGCAAATTTTTCAGACCGAAGGTAACATTTTCCAGTACGCTAAGGTGTGGGAACAAGGCTGAGTCTTGGAAAGCGAGACCAACATTGCGCTTTTCTGGTGGCACATGACGCTTGCCGGGTGCCGCAATGGATAGACCATCAAGACTAACCGAGCCTTCCTGCACGACCTCTAAGCCCGCAGCAATCCGAAGCAGTGTGGTTTTGCCGCAACCAGAAGGGCCCAGCAAACACACAACCTCGCCTGGGGCGATATCAAGATCAATGCCTTTCACCACTTTATTAGCCGCAAACGTGTGCTGAATACCACGAAGCGACAGTGCTGATGCAGGCGCCGACACATCGGAAAGTGACACAGTTGCCGTCATTATTTCACCATTGTCTCGTCCACCCGCGACATGATAAACGCATGCCGCTGCGAACACGGTTGAAAGTTATTTGCATTCTATTTTCTATTGAGTAGAGATGCACGTTTCTTACTAAACAGCAGATGCGTTTCATTAGCATTTAACTTGACGCCAACCAAGAGAAGCGTTTCAATACGTCACGTCGCTAATGCAACTTATTATCATAAACATTCAGGGTATTTGTTATGAAAAAAGCACGTCTTACGGCTACCGTAGCTGCCATCATGGCAGGTTCTGCTTTTGCAGGTAGCGCGCTCGCTAACGAGGTCAACATTTACTCCGCCCGCCATTACGACTCTGATGAGATTCTCTACAAAGCGTTCACTGACGAGACCGGCATCGAAGTTAATGTACTGGAAGGCGACTCCGACCAGTTGATGGAGCGCATGCAGCGTGAAGGCATCGCTAGCCCTGCTGACGTAATGCTTACCGTTGACGCAGGCCGCCTATGGCGCGCCGAGCAGGACGGTCTTTTTCAAAGCGTAGACTCTGACGTGCTTAACGAGCGCCTGCCAGAATCAATGCGCCACCCTGAAGGTTTGTGGTTTGGCTTTAGCCAGCGCGCACGGGTTATTTTCTACAACCGTGAGAACTTTGACCCCAGCCAAATCACCTCTTATGAAGACCTGGCCGATCCGCAGTTTGAAGGCCAAGTATGCATTCGCTCTTCCAACAACATTTATAACCAGTCGCTGCTAGCGTCAATGATTGAGCACCACGGCGCAGAAGGTGCAGAAGAGTGGGCCCAAGGTGTTGTGAATAATATGGCACGCGACCCAGAAGGTGGCGATACCGATCAGATTCTTGGCGTTGCCAGCGGTGAGTGTGACTTAGCGGTTGCAAACCACTATTACTATGTTCGCATGCTGCATTCCGATGAAGATGCCGACCGCGAAGCCGCACGCAAAGTGGGGGTAATTTTCCCCAACCAGGATGACCGTGGCACCCACATTAACGTTGGCGGCGCTGGCTTAGTGGCTAACGCGCAAAACCCAGAAAACGGCATTCGTTTCCTGGAGTTCTTAGCCTCTGACGAAGCTCAGGAAGTACTGGCTGACCGTAACTACGAGTTCCCTGTCGTGGAAGGCATCAAGAAAAACCCAGTACTTGAATCTTGGGGTGATTTCGCCAAAGACGATATCAACATCAGCATCTTGGGTGAAAATAACCCAGAAGCGATTCGTATTTTCGATCGCGTAAGCTGGCGTTAAGCTCTACGGCTCTTAGGACTCAGGAGCCGCAAGCCTAACTAAAAAAACACCTGCAGCTCAGCTGCAGGTGTTTTTTATTGGGTTGCCGGTAACGACCCCGTAACGTCGTTTAAGCCTCGCTTAGCCTAGCGGGCTTCATGCTAGTGGGCTTCATCCCAGTTGGCGCCACTTTCGGCTTCAACAATCAGCGGCACGCTAAGCGTGGCAGCGGCCTGCATACGCGCCTGAACTTGCTCAATAAACGCCTCAACTTGCCCTTCGGCCACCTCAAACACCAGTTCATCATGCACCTGCATAACCATGAGGGCGTCAAAATCGCCTTCAGCAAGCCATGCATCGACATCGATCATCGCCTGCTTGATGATATCCGCTGCCGTGCCCTGCATAGGCGCGTTAATGGCGGTGCGTTCAGCACCCTGACGGCGATTGCGGTTTTGCGAGTGGATCTCTGGCAGGTACAGCCGCCGCCCTAGCACGGTTTCCACAAAGCCATCTTCTGCGGCCTGGGTGCGAATACGATCCATATAGCGAGCAACGCCAGGATAACGGTCAAAATAGCGGTCGATGTAGGTTTGCGCCTGATTACGATCAATATGCAGCTGGCGTGATAAGCCCCAAGCGCTCATGCCGTAAATTAGGCCAAAGTTGATCGCTTTAGCGCTGCGCCGCTGGTCGGCAGAGACCTTTTCAAGCGCAGTACCAAATACTTCGGCAGCGGTCGCTGTGTGGATATCGCGCCCTTCCGCAAACGCCTCCAAAAGCCCTTTATCTTCTGAGAGGTGCGCCATAATACGCAGTTCAATTTGCGAGTAGTCTGCCGCCACAATGCGATAGCCTGGGCGGGCAATAAATGCCTGACGAATTTTGCGTCCCTCTTCGGTACGAATAGGGATGTTCTGTAAATTCGGGTCCGACGACGACAGCCGCCCTGTCGCCGTTACCGCTTGGTGATAGCTAGTATGCACCCGCCCAGTGGTTTTATTGAGCAAGCGCGGCAGCTTATCGGTATAGGTGGATTTTAGCTTCGCCAGTCCCCGGTGCTGCATAATCACCTTGGGCAAGGGGTAATCCAGCGCCAACTCCTCTAGCACCGCCTCTGCGGTCGAAGGGGCGCCTTTGGGAGTTTTCTTGATCACCGGAATTTTCTGCTCTTCGAACAAAATCTGCCCTAGCTGTTTGGGCGAACCGAGATTAAATTCACGACCTGCTAACTCGAAGGCTTCGCTTTCAAGCTCACGAATACGGCGCTCTAGCTGCTGGCTTTGCTCGTGTAGACGTTCGGCATCCAGTGCGACGCCATTGCGTTCAATCCGCGACAAGACGTTAATCAGCGGCAGCTCAAGATGATCCAGCACGTCCGCTAAACGCCCTTCCCGTTCCACTTGAGGGCGCAGTATTTCTTGCAGCCGCAGCGTGATATCCACATCTTCACAGGCATAAGGAACCGCTTGCTCTAGGGCGATCTGGTTAAACGTGAGCTGCTTGGCCCCCTTTCCAGCGATCTCTTCGAAAGAGATGGTTTTTTCGCCCAAATACTTTAGTGCCAGCGAATCCATGTCGTGACGCGTGGCGGTGGAATTCAACACGTACGAGGCTAGCATGGTGTCGGCCAGCGGCCCCACCACGCGAATATCATAGTTTGCCAGCACGGAAATATCGTACTTAAGGTTCTGACCAATTTTGGTTTTTTCAGGATTTTCCAGCAGCGGCTTTAATGCTTGCAGGACCTGTTGACGATCCAGCTGAGCGGGCGCATCCAGGTAGTCATGGGCCAGTGGAATATAGGCAGCTTCACCAGCTTCCAGTGCCAAGCCAACGCCTACAATATCGGCGTCCATATAATTCAGGCTGGTCGTTTCTAAGTCGAAGCAAAAGCGCTCGGCTTTTTTCAGTCGCGCTAGCCACGCATCAAACTCAGCTTGCTCAACGATGACATGGTCATGCCGCTGGCTAGAAGCCGCGGCGCTATCAGTCACGTCATTAGCAGCGTTATCAGGCGCAGGCTCGCTCCCCTTTACATCATCGACGCCTTCGTCGCTACCTGCCAGTAGCTCAGCCAACCACTGCTTGAACTCCATTTCTTTATAGAGCTCTACCAGCGCCTCACGGTCGGGATGCGCAATATCCAAGTCATCCAGCCCCACGGGCAGTTCGCAGTCAGTTTTAATAGTTGCTAACTGATAAGAGAGAAAGGCCTGTTCACGGTGCTCTTCCAGCTTCTTCGGTAACGTTTTCGCACCACGGAAACTAAGTGTCTTGACGCGCTCAAGATCACCATAAATTGTCTCTAAGCCACCTTCCATGCCTTGCAACAGGCCAATGGCAGTCTTTTCACCCACCCCCGGTACGCCGGGAATGTTATCAACCTTGTCACCCATCAATGCCAAAAAATCAATGATCAGTGAGGGTGGTAGACCAAACTTCTCTTTGACGCCCGTTTCATCGAGGGTTTCTTCTTTCATGGTATTGACCAGTGTGATGTGGTCATTCACCAACTGCGCCATATCTTTATCGCCAGTCGAGATCACCGCATCACGGCCAGCCTGGGTGGCATGATGGGCCAGGGTACCAATCACATCGTCGGCTTCGACACCTTCAATGCACAGCAGCGGTAAGCCTAGCGCTCTTACACAAGCGTGCAGCGGCTTAATTTGGCTGCGCAGGTCATCCGGCATGGGCGGCCGATGAGCTTTGTAGTCACTGTACATCTCATCGCGAAAGGTTTTTCCTGGCGCATCAAACACCACCGCCATTGGGCTTTCCGGGTAGTCTTTGATCAACCGCTTGAGCATATTTAATACGCCTTTCACGGCTCCCGTAGGCTGGCCGTTGGAGGTCGTTAACGGTGGCAGCGCGTGAAAAGCGCGATATAGGTACGATGAGCCATCGACAAGCACGATTGGGGCACGGGCCATAACCAATTCCATTGTTAGCAACACAGTAAGAAGTCTATTAGCTATGATACGCGTTCACGGCAATGGCTGCAGAAACAACCGCTACGAATAACGCATTTCAAACTCACACAACGCTGCCAACTGACCCTGCAAGCCGCTACAATAATGGGCTTAGCAACCTGGGCGAGATTCTCATGGCTGTATTTACTCCGCTGAGCGACGTTCAGGTCGCCGCGTTTTTGGAAAAGTTTGATGTAGGCAGCTTCGTTTCGCTACAAGGCGTTGCCGGTGGCACAGAAAACTCGACGTTTTTTGTGACCACCGATCGTCGTGAGCTGGTGTTAACCCTGTTTGAACAGGGTGAACATGAAGAGCTGCCGTTTTTTGTCGAGTTGTTGGATTACCTGGATGAGCACCGTTTGCCGGTGCCCGGTACTATTCACGACCGCGAAGGGATTGCGCTACACAGTTTGGCAGGTAAGCCTGCTTTACTGTTTCCACGCCTACCAGGCAAGCATCCTAGCGCCCCTAACCTTGCCCAATGCCAAGCGCTGGGCAATACGTTGGGGCACTTGCATGTTGTCTCCCAGCGTTTTCCTGGCCATCGGCCAAACCCGCGCGACCTTCACTGGCTGCGAGCGGTGCATCACAAGGTGCTAACCTATATTAGCCCTGACGACCAAACGCTGATGAAAAATGAAGTCGATGACTTCGAAGGTGCCTTTAGCCAACATGGCGAGCTACCGCAAGGAGCGCTTCACGGCGACTTATTCCGTGATAACACGCTGTTTGAGGGCGACCAACTAGGCGGTATTATCGATTTTTATAACGGCTGTACCGGCGATTTGCTGTTTGATCTCGCCATCGTCATTAACGACTGGGCAACCAATGAGGATGGCACGCTGAATGCTGAGCGTTATGAAGCCATTCTGAGCGCTTACCAAGCACGTCGCCCTCTCACCGCTGATGAACGTGAATTATGGCCAGCCATGTTGCGCATGACGGCGTTGCGATATTGGCTATCGCGCCTGCTGGTCGTCTATGTTGACCCACCTGCCCATGACCTAACGCCTCATGACCCTGAGCGTTTCCGAACCATTTTAAAAGCGCGCATTGCATTTGGTGCACTACCGCTCCCAGAGGTTTCTTGATGATCGAATCGGTGACCACCAGCGCCCAGGCCTTACGCGCCCGACGCACATGGAATATTGACCAATGGGGCAGTGGCTACTTTGATGTGGACGACCACGGGCAAGCCTTGGTTCGTCCGCTAGGTAGCGACGCAGAAGGCCCAGCATTGCCGCTTAGTGGGCTTGTGCGTCAGTTGCAGACTGCAGGTCTGCGGTTGCCGGTACTGGTAAGGTTTAGCGATATTCTGCACGACCGCGTAGAACAGCTGTGCGGTGCGTTTGATGTCGCGATGCAGGACATCGACTATCAGGGCGGCTACACAGCCGTTTATCCGATCAAAGTGAATCAGCAGCGCCGCGTGGTGGAAGAGATCCTCGCCACCTCCGAGCGGGGCAATGGTCGCGTAGGCTTAGAAGCAGGCAGTAAACCGGAGCTGCTGGCAGTGCTGGCGCTGTCTGATGGCGGCTCCTCGCTTATCGTCTGCAATGGTTATAAAGACCGCGAGTACGTTCGCCTAGCGCTGCTGGGTGAAAAGCTGGGGCATCGCGTTTATCTGGTTGTGGAAAAGCTCTCTGAGCTGGAGCTTATATTAGAAGAGGCGCGTGAGTTGGAAGTCACCCCGCGTATTGGTTTGCGGGCTCGGCTTGCTTCAGTGGGTAAAGGTAAATGGCAAAACACTGGTGGAGAGAAGTCGAAGTTTGGTCTGACTGCCAGCCAAATTCTTGACGTAGTCGCGACCTTACGCGCTCAAAATGCGTTAGAGAGCCTACAGTTAGTGCACTTTCATCTCGGCTCGCAAATTGCCAATATTCGCGACATTCAGCGCGGTCTGCGGGAATGCGCCCGTTTTTACCAAAACCTGGTGAGCCTAGGGGCACCGATTGATACCGTCGATGTGGGTGGCGGTCTAGGCATCGACTACGAAGGTACTCGCTCACGTAGCTACTGCTCAGCCAACTACTCCATGCAGGAGTATGCACGTAACGTCGTTAGCGCCTTTGCGCAGCTGTGTCAGGAGGCTGACCTTCCCCAGCCTCATCTGATCAGTGAGTCAGGCCGTGCGCTAACGGCTCATCATGCCGTGTTGATCACCAACGTGATTGGCGAAGAGCGCGTTAATGATTCGCCTCCAGAGCGCTCTTCTCAGGAAGACCTCCAGGTGGAAGCCCTATGGCGGGTTTTTGAGCAGTTAGCCGAAAGCCAGGAGCCCCGTGTCTTGGTGGAAGCTTGGCATGACCTTCTGCAAGCGGTTAGTGAGCTGCAAGACCGCTTCGTAATGGGCTTAAGTGATATCAATGCCCGTGCCGAAGGTGAACGGCTTTATATGGCAGCCTGTGCTCGCCTACGCGGCCAGCTCGATACCCGTAATCGCGCACACCGGGAAATCATGGACGAACTGGCCGAAAAGCTAGCCGACAAGCTGTTCGTCAACTTCTCATTATTCCAGTCAGTGCCTGATGTCTGGGGGATCGAACAGATATTCCCTGTTCTGCCATTGAGCGGGCTAGACCAGCCCCCCACTCGTCGCGCAGTCATTCAGGATATTACCTGCGATTCAGATGGCCGCATTGATAGCTACGTGGATGGCCAGGGCGTGGAAAGCACACTACCGCTGCCCGAGTGGGCAAGCGACGACGAGCGTTGGCTAGGCTTCTTCCTGGTAGGTGCCTATCAAGAAATTCTCGGCGACTTGCACAATCTGTTCGGCGATACCGACTCAGTCGATGCCGCATTGGGTGACGATGGCGAGTGGGTGCTTTCTAACCTACAGGCAGGCGATACGGTGGCCGATGTTTTAGCCTACGTCAATTTTGATGCTCGAGTGCTTAAGCAAAAGCTCACCGAGCAATTGATCACTAGCGGCTTTTCGACCCAAGAGCAGGCAAAGTTTGCCGCTAGCCTGAGCGAAGGCCTGGATGGCTACACCTATTTAGAATAGAGCTTATAGAATAGTGCTTATAGAATAGCGCTTTTAGGATAGGCCAACGAAAAAGCCACTGACATCGTCAGTGGCTTTTCGCATAACGGCTAACGCTTACTTATTGTTGGTTTTGGCGTCATCGCCATCCAACTACTCTACTACGCTAGTGGTGATTTCTAGCCCACCGGTCAACGTTAAACGCAGCGAAGCTCCACGGGGCAATTCGCCGACGCCCGCAGGTGTACCTGTCAAAATAACGTCGCCCGGCTCTAGCGTGAAGTGACGACTCATCTCCGCCACCAACGTCGGGATCGCGAAGATCATATCGGCGCCTTCTCCGTGTTGACGCTCTTCACCATCAATCTCAAGGGTGAACACCAGCGCGTTCCAATTGGGGACGCGGCTTAGCGGCAAAAACGGCGATAGTGGGCAAGCACCATCAAATGCTTTTGCTATTTCCCACGGGTGCCCCTTCTCTTTCAACTGGGTTTGTACATCTCGCAGCGTTAAATCTATCGCCAGGCCAATGCCCACAATGGCACGCTCTGCTTCATCTTGGGTCGCGTGAGTCAGGGTCTCCCCCACCAAAAGCGCAAGTTCGACTTCGTAATGTATATCACCTCGTGAAAACGGCGGATCAAGAGGTTTAGTCAAGTCCACCACACTGGTGGCGGGCTTCATGAATAACAGAGGCTCACTGGGAACCGGATTATCCAGTTCTTTGGCATGGTCGGCATAGTTGCGGCCAACGCAGACGATTTTGCCCAACGTGTGGGGAAACTCCTGACCATCGGTAAACTGGGGAACAAAACGCATGGCGGGTCCTCTCCTTCTCATTATGCGTGCCGCATTCGCAACGACAGGCGCAACAGTCTACCTTAGCTATGCGTATGTACCACACCCTCTTCTACAGCATTTCATACATATCACTAGTGACACGTTAGATTATGCGTCGGGCAGCCAGCGATCATCAGGCCCATGCGCCAAAAAGCGAGGACGCTGTTTGGGAGCAGCAAACGGTGCAACACAGCGATTATCCGGACGATTAAAGACAAAGAACACGTTGCTGCGGGGGTCAGGCGACAAATTGGCATTAGACGCATGCAACGTGTTGCAATCAAATAGTAGTAAGCCCCCTGCTTTACCTTTTGGCGCTTCAATACCATATTTTGCTACTAACTGAGTCAGCGCTTCTTGGCTGGGCACACCAATCTCCTGTGCTTTAAGCGAGCTTTTGTGGTTATCCTTCGGTGTTTCCCCCAAACAGGGCACAAATTCTAAATGGGAGCCTGGAATCAGCATAAGCGGGCCATTAAATTCATGGTTGTCGGTCAAGATCAGTGAAGCGCTAACAGCATGCATATTCGGCATGCCATCTTCCGCGTGCCACGTCTCGAAATCCGAGTGCCAATTAAACCCTTTACCTGCAAAACCTGGCTTATAGTTAATCCGTGACTGATGCACGTATGGATTAGCGCCAATGATCTGCCGGGCTGCACCCGCTAAGCGTTCGTCACTGGCCAATTGACCTAATCGTTCAGAAAGCCTATGCACGGCAAACAGCGAACGAATATCATGGCTTTCTGGTTCAGTAACGCTGAATTCTTGATCGCGATAAGCATTATTACTCATCAATAATTTCATTTCATGGCGAAGTGCTTCCAGCTCTTCACCTGAAATAAGGCTTGGAATAAACAAAAAACCTTTGCGTTCAAACTCATCAAGCTGCTCTGAGGATAGCGGCCCTGATAAATTCCGACCTTTAACCACCGCATCGCGACGCGGCTGAGTTAGCGAAGCTGGAGCTGCTGCTAGGCGCGTTGGGTACTCATCTTTCACCGCGGTACGTCGCGCCGACGGCATATCCAACATTTCATTATATTGCTTGTAGACAGTAATCGTTTTGAGAGAATTGTTGCTGACTGTCATCTAATCCACTCCTTGTATGATTAAATTTCAGACCGATAAAACATGTAGCGGCTTCCGCTTGCACATAACACAGCCAATAGGGTAGCTAAATACTTAGCTCTTGCAACCGCCACATCTTCATTTTATAACGTGTGTTATGAAATTTTTTTAATCGCTCTCAAACAAGACCTAGTAACGATTTTAAAAGACCATTACAGAAAAACATATCCATAAATATAATCGCTATAAAATCGGCATCTCTTATCATCTTCTTAAAGTTCAAACAGCTGATATCACTTCTATTTTCACGAATAACTTTTCTGTTCAAACACCCTTACACAGGGTAAATGGCATAGTGAATTTGGTCGCCTCATTAGAAGTGCCAATAAAATAAATCATATTTTTGTCATCGTATTATCCTCACATCGCATGCCGCCTCTCATGGTCTCATTAAGCCAGTAGGTTAGGAAAAAGAGACAATCAAGCAAGGGCACATAAAACATGAGGCTTACTATTCATATAAAACATTAAAACAGGAATAGACTCAGGTTGTTAACAAAGTATCGGACAGAGGCTAAGGTAGCAAAACATTATCAATCCGATTATTATTTTATGACGCAAACCTAGAGAAACGCTTTATGAAAAAATTATCCCTTATCGCATCCACTCTTATTATCCTGCTAGCGAGCGGGTGCCAATCACATTCAGCGCCTCATCAAGCAGCCAAGCCTGACGAAACGCTAACCAATACCTACTGGAAACTGGTCACGCTTGAAGGGCAACCCATCATCACCGCTGAGAACTTTCGCGAGCCTCATCTTGTGCTCCATGAAGAAAATACACGACTAGCTGGCTCAACTGGCTGCAATACCTTGATTGGCAGTTACCGTGTTGATGGTCAGCAGATAGCATTTGAACAAGTTGGCACCACGATGATGGCCTGCCCCGACACACAAATGCGTAACGAGCAGACAATGCTAAGCGTACTTAACAATGTAGACACTTGGCAAGTAGACGGTGGTTCCCTGTCACTTAAAAACGCCAATGGCAAACCAGTGGCAGTATTTGAGGCCGTGCATCTTTATTAGCCATCGGTTAGCAGGCAAGCTCACTTAATGAAAAGCACCCTCTTGTTGTCGCTGCTGCTCTCTACGCGCAAGTATGTCGACAAACGCACGCACTTTCGCAGGACGAAAACGTGCGAATGGGAAAACGACATGTATGCCGCCGGAGGGCAGACGCCACTGGGGCAAAATATGTATAAGGCGCCCGGCGGCTATGTCGCCTGCAATGACATAATCCGGCAATACCGAGATTCCCGCACCAGCGTACAACGCTTCGCGTACCGCGAGTGTCGCATCAAGAAAAATTGAGGCGCGCACGTGGATGGTTCTGCGCTCCCCCTTACTGAGTGAAAATTCCCACTGCAATGGATGGGGCAGCGCTTTATTAGCAATGAACGGGAATTTCAATAACTCTTCCGGCTGAGAGAGCTGCGCCACCTCTTTTTCAAGGCTTGGCGATGCAACGAGCAATTGCTGAAAAGAGCCTATTTTCCTTGCTTGCACGCTTGTCTCTGTTAGCCAACCAACACGGATAGCCAGTTCGATATCCTCAGCCATCAGATCGACTTTTTGATCCCGCAGCGTGGCATCGACCCGGCAATCGGGATATTGCTGGGTATATGCAGCAATCGCCGGCACCACAAAGGTGACACCGTAATCGAAAGGGGCCGTCAATCGTAATGTGCCTGTTGGCTCCTGGGCTATTTCGCCTAACTCATCAAAAGCATCTTCAGCTTCACGGAGAATCAAGGCACAGCGTTGGTAAAACACTTTTCCAGCGGAGGTAACTTGTACCGATCGCGTCGTACGCGTGAGAAGAGAGGTTCTAAATTCTTGTTCAAGGCGCGCCACCTGCTGGCTAACCACCGCCTTGGTGATACCCAGACGCTCAGCGGCGGCCGTAAAAGACCCCGTTTCAACCACTGCCGCAAAGTAAGTTAAACGCCGCAAGTTATTAAATCCGCCTAGCTTACTTCCACTTCGACTGTATGCTTTTTCCATACACATAATATGCTTCGTATGTATTTATCCGTCAATACAATCTCTTTAGCATGCGAGTCCATCATGTATAGAGAGACTCGACGATGAATAACACTTTGTATTACCTATTCGATCCTTTGTGTGGCTGGTGCTATGGCGCAACATCATCTGTTTCGGACGTGATCGCGGCAGACGATATAAACGTGGTTCTGTTACCCAGCGGCCTTTTCTCAGGCGGTGGCGGAAGGCAAATGGATCAGGAATTCGCGGCCTATGCCTGGAGTAACGATCAGCGGATTGAGCGCCTAACAGGGCAATTATTCACTCAACTATATCGCGCTCAGGTGTTAAGCGATCATCATCAACGGTTTGATAGTAGTGCCGCTACACTAGCGCTAACGGCAGTATCGCTTACCGCACCCGCCGATGAGTTCGAGGCCTTAAAATCAATCCAATACGCACGCTACGTACAGGGTCGTGACGTGACATCTCAAGTCACGTTGGTTGAAATTCTACAAAGACTTGAGCTGACGCAAGCGGCCGAGCTAATGACAGGTGCCAGTGAAACACTTATCCATTCCAATCGTTCTCGAATTTCACAGGCTCAAGCGCTAATGCAGAAGCTTAACGTTCGAGGAGTGCCCACGTTCATCGCTCAGTCGAGTGAAAACCTAAAGGTTCTTTCCACGAATGAGTTGTATGCCAACCCCAGTGCGCTAGCCCAACAGATACGCGCCCTGTAACGCGTCAACTTAATCAATTGGCTCTCTAAATGAAATTGCAGAAGGAAGAAAAAATGGCTACTCGTCGTATGTTTTTAAAGTCGTTAACTGTCTTGGGATTATCCATGGCTATAAGTACTGGTAACCTAAGCGGCATAAAAAAGAGCCTCGCGTCTGATGACCAATTAAGTTGGCGGCATTTTCCTGCGGGAGAAAATGGCTTTTTCCGGGCGCCCGTATTGGTGACGGGAGCAACAGAGGCAGTATTAATTGACAGTAGCTTTACCTTATCTGATGGTCGTGCAATTGCCGAGGCAATCCAACAGAGCGGTAAGCAGCTAACCACCGTCTATATTAGCCAAAGCGATCCTGATTACTATTTTGGCCTTGGCGCGATACAAGCAGCATTTCCCGATGCTCGAGTTATCGCTGCCCCCGCCACAATTGATGCCATCAAGGGAAATGTAGAGAAAAAAATCTCTACATGGTCACCCCAGCTCCAAGAAAACGGACCACAATCACTTGATGAAATCGTTATGCCCGAGACGTTTGATGGCCAAGCATTGCAAGTCGATGGTCAAGACATTCAGATTGTTAACGTAGAGGGTCTGCCCAATCGTCGCTACCTCTGGGCTCCCTCCCTGGATGCTGTTTTTGGTGGTGTGCTGGTATTCTCAGACCTGCATGTGTGGACAGCAGACACCCCTACTGCTGAACAGCGAGCGGCTTGGGTACAAGCGCTTGATGAAATGGCAGCACGCTCTCCTAGGGTCGTTATACCCGGCCACATGCAACCTGACGCAGCGATTGATGCTTCCGCGATTCAATATACACGTGAGTACCTATTAGCATTTGAAGAAGAGCTCGCCAAAGCGAATAACAGCGATGAACTCATTGAAGCAATGACCCGTCGCTACCCAAATGCAAAGCTAAGTGTTGCACTTCAGATTGGCGCTAAGGTAGCTATGGGGGAAATGGACTGGGGATAGTCGGTTTTCTCTATAGTATAGAGGTGGACGATGACCATCTTTCTGCAATGGCAGCTTGGTCACCCAACTTGCAAGGTTCAGCTGTGAAAGCGCCCACGCTGTAGACACTTTATAAACACATACGAAAAAGCCGCCCTTTCGGACGGCTTGATCTAATTCTCTAACGCTCTGATTTTAACCACTTTAAGTGGTGCCGACACCAGGAGTCGAACCCGGGACCTACTGATTACAAGTCAGTTGCTCTACCAACTGAGCTATGTCGGCGCTTCGCGCTTTCTTGAGAATATGATTGCTTCACTGTTAAGCTTTGCAATCAACAAGAAATCTTGTTGGCAATGGCTGGGGTACCAGGATTCGAACCTGGGGATGCCGATACCAAAAACCGGTGCCTTACCACTTGGCGATACCCCAACGTTTGGTGGCCAGAGACGGAATCGAACCGCCGACACGGGGATTTTCAATCCCCTGCTCTACCAACTGAGCTATCTGGCCGCTGCCAACGGTGCGTATTAAACTAAAAACTCAGCTTTTCGTCAACACTTTCGTGAAACTTTCTTTCTAGTCACGTGCTTAGGGCACTTCTTTTCAGGGCTCAAAACGCGCAAAAGCCACGCCATCCGTGGGCTGCACCGAGTTTCACTCCTTACAGCCTTGCTTCCTAAACGCTTAAGCCTGGGTAGGCGGCACGTAACCTTCCGCTTGATCCGTAGCTTCGTTATTTAGAAAACGCTGCATTTGATCCATCAAATAGGCGCGTGCCTCGGGCTCTAACATGTTGAGGTGCTTTTCATTAATCAAGCGCGTTTGCAACGACTGCCACTCTTCCCAGGCCTGCTTAGACACGGTGGCTTGAATCTCTTGCCCCTGCTTACCTGGCAGTGGTGGAAATGGCAGAGCGGGCAGCTCTTGTTGGTACTTGCGGCAGAAAACGGTGGTGCTCATGGTGTACTCCTTTTTGAATAACGCTGCGAATATAAAAGTAATAGCGCGTGTGAGGTTAGCGTGACGGCCCTGGCGTTGGATCTAAGGAAAAAGGCGCCAGCTGGCTCAGCAGCGATTTAACCGGCGCAGCCAAGCCAAGCGTGGGCGGTTCGTCAACGTCATACCACACGCCCTCTTCTCTTACGCCGTTCAGCCTATCGCAACTGACCGGCTGAGGCGTAATCAATAGCCGAAAATGACTAAACGTATGCGTAAAGCTGGGCAGTGGCGCATGGCGTTCGGGGGACGTCACATGATCAGCCAGCCAATCGTTCAGTTCACTATGTTGCTCAAATTGAGGCAGGCTCCATAGGCCTCCCCACAGGCCGCTGGGTGGCCGTTGCTCTAACCACACCCGCCCTTGCCTGTCTCGTAGCATCAGCATAATGGTTTCACGCGTAGGCAAGGCTTTTTTAGGTTTGGATTCAGGAAAGCGTTGCGGCTCACCTTGGGCGTAGGTACGGCATACGTCGTTAAACGGACAGATCAAGCAATCAGGTTTGCTGCGTTTACAGAGTGTGGCGCCGAAATCCATAATGGCCTGGGTATAGTCGGCAAGACGGGTATTGGGCGTAAAATACTCAGCCAGTGTCCATAGTGAACGCTCTACTGCTGGCTTGCCTGGCCAGCCAGCAATGGCATGCAAGCGAGTCAGTGATCGTTTTACATTGCCATCTAAAATCGTGGCCTGCTGACCAGCGCTTTGCGCGATGATCGCGCCAGCCGTGGAACGGCCGATACCTGGCAGCGCCATTAACGCTTCGACACTGTCCGTTGGCAACTCTCCCCCATGGGACGCTAACGCCACTTGGGCCGCTTTATGCAAATTACGAGCACGGGCGTAGTAACCCAGCCCGGTCCAGAGATGCAGCACGTCGTCCTGAGGTGCGTTGGCCAGTGCTTCTAACGTGGGAAAGCGCGTCATAAAGCGTTTAAAGTAGGGAATAACCGTCGCGACTTGGGTTTGCTGGAGCATAATTTCAGATACCCATACCCGGTAGGCACTTCGGGGCGACTGCCAAGGCAGGTCATGCCGGCCATACTGATCGAACCAGGTAAGTAAGCGGCGTTGAAACTCTTCCGCCGCGAGGCACGGTGTAAACATGTCGGCCATAGGATTTCCTTAAACAGTAAAACGGCACCCTGCAATTAGCCGTCAGTTGGCCTTGCTATTATGTGGCTAACTAACACGCAAAAAAGCGCCGGCGGTAAGGCCGGCGCACACTGATTGTATCGCTTCAAAACGTGCATGAATGCTCAGTTAAATAGACGACGGATTCCCTCACGCAGTTCCTGACCAGCGCCTTCTCCTAGGCGTTCATCAATTTGATCAAGCGAATCGCCCAGCCGCTCCTCAAGTTCTTCTTCAAGGCGGCCGCCTGCTTCATTACGTAGCAGGTCTATCACCGCTGCTTGGAAAGCCGAACGATCAAATCGGCACCACTGGGTTTTGTCGTCGCCCACATGGCCTTCACAGCGAACGGGAAGTGGCAACTGCTCTAAACGCGGGTTCACGTTACAGGCGGCATCTGCTGTGTCGACCAACCTAGCATTTGCTTCAGTCGTAAAATTCAGTGTATTGAGATTGAATTCGCCTTCACCCTGTACATCAATGCCAGGAAGGGTGATAAGCAAATCATCGCTGTTTACTACACCATTACGCACTTGGAAGGTCGCGTCAAACCGTTCAAAACGCGTATCAGGCTCCCATTCGCGCAGCGTGCCTTCGCCCTCTAGCTGCGCCACTATCTCGCACATTTGCTGAGAGATATTCGTTTGCAGAATAGCGCCATCGTTCAGTTGTGCACTTAGCTCGCCGTTAAGATTATTGATGAGCACGTCACGGCGATTGCCTTGAGTCGTCAGTGCACCTTCCAAGTTAAAGCGGCCTCGTAACGGTGATTCCTCTTCACTAAAGGTTTCAATGAGAGGTGCGACCTGAACATCACTGACACGTGGAGAAATCTGCCATTCCAGCACGTTTGCTGTCGCATCTAGACGGCCTGTCGAATTAAGCTCGCCCTCATAAAAACGTGACTCAAAGGCTGTCAGTTGGTGCACTCCATTCTCTCCGCGCAAGCTTAGCGAAGTGTCATCGAACGTTAATCCAGCCAGCACAAGCTGGTCGACGCTTAAGTCTCCCTCTAGCGATAGCGTGCTCAGCCATTCCTGAGGCAATAGTGCCCCATCGGTTTGGGCCAAGGCTTTGCGCAGTAAGCCTCGGCTAGCTTGTTGGGCGGTTTCCGGACCAGGCAGATAATGATCAATATTCAGTTGGTCGCCTTCCAGATTAAAGGCGAGCCGAGTACCGTCCAGCGCGGCGGAAATATTACCTGTAAAGGTGCTGTCGTCCACTACTAAGGAAAGACGCGGTAGATCAATACTCGTCATATCGCCTTCAATTGGGCTAGTCATCGCCACATCTCTCAGGGCACTTTCATTGGCCGTATTGAGAGTAATGCCTGCGCGAGATAACCAAGGCCGCAATGTAAAAGGCGCTGCGGTGAGTTGGCCGCTGTACTGAGGAGAGTCTAAAAACTTTTCGACATTGAGATGGCCACTGACTCTCAGCCCATCCGGCCCGGTTAACTGAGCATCTTTAAACTGAGCAGTTTGCGCCGCCCAGTCACTTTCCAAACCAAATGCCAACGAAAGCGCGAGGCTACCCTGCCAATTGTTTGGGTGACGTAAGCCCGCGTCAACGACACCCTCGCGAATCGTAAGTTGTTGCTCCCCCATTCGGGCAACTATTTCAGCTGCTTTCAAACTAAGCTGCTGCGGATCACTTTCGCCAGCGCGTCGCGTACGGGTCGTCAACTGGATATTTTCAAAAACCAACTGTTCATCTTTCAAACCTAAACGAAGACGAGTGTCGAGATTCACTTCGCTGCTCAGGTCGGGCGTACGCTCCAACACCTCAGCATCTAAGCGATTATGCTTAGTTAATGTGAACATGGTTTTTAAAGGGAAGGAGCGTAACGGATTGACGTTGGCGCCTGAAATATTGAGCGACTGAACACGCCAAAGCGCTTGGCTTTGCTCATCACGAAAACGAATATCAGCATTTTTCACTTCTACACTGGCAATATTCAGCACTACCGACAAATTGCCAGCATCTGCGTTGGGGCCAGCGCTTGCAGGCGCCAGTACCGTTTCCGCTGTTTCGTTACCTTGCTCTGCGAGGCGCTCTAGTAGCGGCTGCCAATTACCTTCGCCCTGTCCATCCTTTTCAAGGTTTAAGCGCATGCCATCTAGGGTTAAGCCGTCAACCGCGATTTCGCCGCGTAATAAAGGGGCAAAGGCGACGCTAACTTCAGCTCGCTCAATGGCGGCAAACGCACTCTCGTCCTGAGCTTGCTCTGGCAGCCACGCTTTTGCTTGCTCAACACTAACCCCTATACGCGGATAAAATGACCATGTAATTGGGCCTTCCAAGGCTAGATTCAGGCCAGTTTGTTCTTCTACCACCGCGGTTAGCCGAGGCTTGAAATCTTCTGGATCAAGAAAAGTGGTGACATACACCACTGCGGCAACGGCAACGATTGCTAAAATACCTACCGCAGCCAGCAAAATACGTAGTAGATGATTCATTGCCCTTTTCCTTGTGGGTCTAGCTCAACAAAATCACTGGTGATGGCATCATCCGACGGTGCGGACGATTCAGGGGCTACGGGGCGATAACCAAGCTTTGAGAGCAGTACTCGATCGGCTAACGGCAACGACGACGTTTCAATGCGCAGCACACGCCCTTCTTGTTTTGCCTGCTCCCCTAACAGTGCCATCAGTCGCGTGCCTACGCCACGCCGTCGAGTGGGTTTACGCACGCACAGCTCGGAGAGCAACCATGCGCGGTCAACTGCCTCTTTTATCGCCACCGCACCGAGCAGTCGATCGTTAAAATGTGCGCAGGCAAAAAAGTGCTGCCCTTTTAAATGCTGTTCAATAAAAGGGGTGACCGTTGGTGTAGGCATTCGCTCTTGGGGCGCATCTTCATAAATGCGTATTAGGTCAATACGCACCTGTTCCTCAGCTTCCCAACGGGCCTGGTCGACGTAATGCAATGTCACCGGCATGGTGAAATCCTCTTTGCCAAAGCAGCAAGGCTGCTATTCTACCGCCAGCAAAGGCGGCTACCTTTCGCGCATTGTAGCGGATGGGGGTGCCGATTCACTATAATGGTCGCTTTTGGCACAGGTTATGCTTTGATCTAGCGGTGTTAACATTACCCGACGATCCACCAATACCCCCTCAGAGTGCGCATCAGCGCAGGAGATGCAACATGTCAGCGCGTATTGCCACGGTAAGCCGTGACACCAACGAAACGCAGATTACGGTCAGCGTCAACCTTGATGGCGAAGGCCGTCTCCGCAGCGACACCGGCGTTCCGTTTCTTGACCATATGCTTGATCAAGTGGCTCGTCATGGGATGGTGGATCTCGACATTGACGCAAAAGGCGATCTGCACATCGATGATCACCATACAGTTGAAGATCTAGGCATTACCCTAGGCCAAGCATTTCACCAAGCGATCGGCGATAAACGCGGCATCTATCGCTACGGGCATGCTTACGTTCCTCTTGATGAAGCGTTGTCCCGTGTGGTTATCGACTTCTCCGGCCGTCCAGGTCTCTATATGAATGTCGACTTCACCCGCGATACCATTGGCCGTATGGATACCCAGCTGTTTTGGGAATTTTTCCAAGGCTTCGTCAACCATGCGCGCGTCACCCTGCATATTGACAATGTAAAAGGCTTTAATGCTCACCATCAGGCTGAGACTATATTTAAAGCATTTGGCCGCGCGCTGCGCATGGCGGTGGCAGAAGACCCGCGTATGGCGGGACAAATGCCGTCTACCAAAGGCAGCCTATAATGCCGGGTATTGCAGCGAGTGGTAGCTCGCCAACGATAACAAGGAGCGCTTTATGACCATCGCGGTAATCGATTATGGAATGGGCAACCTGCACTCTGTGGCAAAAGCGCTTGAGCACGTCACCCACGAAAATGTGATTATTACTCGCGACCCTCGACGTATTTTAGGTGCAACGCGCCTAGTACTCCCGGGCCAGGGGGCAATTCGGGACTGTGTAGGCGAGCTGGAACGTACCGAGCTACGCGGCTTAGTCGATGACATCCTTACCCGCCAAGCTAAACCACTATTGGGTATTTGCGTGGGCCAGCAAATGCTGATGGAACGTAGCGAAGAGAACGGTGGCGTAGATTGCCTGGGCTTTTTCCATGGCAGCGTTGATCGTTTTCCGGCCAATATGCGCGATGATTACGAACAGCGCTTGAAAGTCCCGCACATGGGCTGGAACCTTGTGGCGCAACATCACGATCACCCGCTATGGTCAGGCATTGACGATAACGAACACTTCTATTTTGTGCACAGCTACTACGTCAATGCGACTGACGACGCTCAAGTGTTTGGTACTACCCAGTACGGCAAGGTTTGCGCCCATGTAGCGATTGGCCGTGACGCCACCTTCGCTGTGCAGTTCCATCCTGAAAAAAGCTCCCGCGCGGGCCTTCGCCTGCTAGAAAATTTTGTCACCTGGACGCCCTGAGAGGTTTCACAATGTTGGTAATTCCCGCGATTGATCTCAAAGACGGCCAGTGTGTGCGCTTGAAGCAAGGCCGCATGGAAGATTCAACGTCCTACGGCGATGACCCTGTTGCCATGGCCGCTCGCTGGGTAGAAGCGGGTGCTCGCCGCCTGCACTTGGTTGACCTAAACGGCGCTTTTGAAGGCAAGCCGATGAACGGCGAGGCAGTCACCGCAATTGCGCGCGCCTACCCTAAGCTGCCCATCCAAATTGGCGGCGGTATCCGCTCAGCGGAAACCATTGAGCATTATTTAAATGCCGGGGTTTCTTACGTCATTATTGGCACCAAAGCGGTTAAAGAGCCGAACTTCGTGGGTGAAATGTGCCGTGCGTTCCCAGGCCACATTATTGTTGGCCTGGATGCTAAAGATGGCTATGTGGCCACCGATGGCTGGGCGGAAGTATCTACTTTAAAGGCGACCGAACTCGCCAAGCGCTTTGCCAATGACGGCGTTTCCAGCATTGTCTATACCGACATTGCCCGCGATGGCATGATGCAAGGCGTCAATGTAGAAGCCACGGCTGCGCTAGCCCGCGAAGGCGGCTTACCGGTGATTGCTTCCGGCGGCGTCACCAATTTAGACGACATTCGTGCGCTGTGTGATGTCGCTGACAGCGGCATTTTAGGCGCGATTACCGGCCGCGCGATCTATGAAGGCAGCCTCGATGTGGCAGAAGCTCAGCGCTTGAGCGATCAGCTTAGCGGAGGCGACAAATGAGTTTAGCGAAACGTATTATCCCTTGCTTAGATGTCGATGCCGGACGTGTGGTGAAAGGCGTTAACTTTGTAGGCATCCGTGATGCAGGCGACCCGGTCGAAATCGCCCAGCGCTATAACCAGCAGGGTGCTGATGAAATCACCTTCCTCGACATTACCGCCAGCCATGAAAACCGTGACACAACGGTCGACATGGTAGAGCGCATTGCCGGTGAAGTGTTTATTCCCCTCACCGTGGGGGGAGGCATCCGCAGCTGCGATGATATTCGCACGATGCTGAATGCAGGGGCTGATAAAGTCTCCATCAATACCGCCGCGGTGACCAACCCTGAGTTTGTTCGCGAAGCCGCCGAGCGCTTTGGCAGCCAATGTATTGTGGTGGCGATTGACGCTAAGAAGGTGTCTAAAGAAGGCGAGCCTCATCGCTGGGAAATATTCACTCACGGTGGGCGTCGACCAACGGGACTGGATGCCATCGAGTGGGCCAAAAAGATGGTAGAGTTTGGTGCTGGCGAGTTATTGCTAACCAGTATGGATCGCGACGGCACTAAAGTGGGTTTTGATCTGGGGGTTACCCACGCTATTTCTGAAGCCGTCAGCGTGCCGGTGATTGCTTCTGGCGGCGTAGGAAACTTGGATCACTTAGTAGACGGCGTACTCAAAGGTGGTGCCGATGCGGTATTGGCAGCAAGCATCTTCCACTTTGGTGAATATACGATACCAGAAGCAAAACGCTACATGGCGGAACGTGGCATCGAAATGCGCCTTTAACAAAACCTCCTAGTAGCGAAACCACTTAGCAAAAAGCCCTTCTCTCAGGAGCAGTGACATGCCTCGTTATTATCAATGGGCAGGAGGGATAGCTGGGATTTGGCTGAGCACTACTGTCTCAGCCTTTTCTTTGCCAGATTGGCCTCCTTCCTTAGAACTCGATCACACACTGGTGCAAACCAGTTTGCTAACGCGCCACTTCGATCCTGACCCTGACCATACCAATCAGCAAAAACTGGCAAGCGTTGAACTACATAATCCAGACCGCTGGTTAGCAGGGGCAGCATGGTTTAAAAACTCATTTGATCAACCAACCTGGTATTTTTATGCTGGGCGTGAATTCCCTCTTTGGCAATTTGCCGAAGAGATCAACGTACGCGCTAAGCTAACTGGCGGGTTACTACACGGCTATAAAGGTGAATATCGCGACAAGATTCCCTTTAACCATTTAGGCACGGCGCCTGCACTGCTACCCAGCATTGGCGTGCAATGGGGGCGTGTAGAATCAGACCTTATCATCTTCGGCACCGCCGGCATGATGGTCACGGCGGGCCTGCGGTTTTAACCAGCTTCGACCGTTACTCCTCGCCCTCGTCTAAGGTTAAACCAAGATTACTAATGCCGTTATTACGCCCTAGCTGACGAATTTCTTTTAGGGAGGTTTTATTAATTGGCTCGCTCACGGCGTCCAAAACAGCGTCCTGGAAATCATTTTCGTCGGCCATCAAGGGATGGTCGCGAATGATCAGCGCAAGCGCCTGGGCATCTTCTTCACCTTCCGTTAGCTCGATAAAAGCGCGAACGCCCGCTCGCGAGGTGCGACTGACATCTAACACGGCTTCAGGCGACTCCCCTAGCAGCGTATCCAGCAGCGCGGATACAGACACAACAGCATCTAACGCTCGGCGCGCGCCAAAGCTCTCATCATCTTCAGGAGGTTCGCACTCAGCCAGTTTTTCCGCTTGCCGAGCAAAGTCAATGCTCGCATTCGAAACGCTCAGACGCTCCCACACCAGGCTCAGTACAGTCTGCAGTGTATGCTCGTCACCTAACCCCGTGGTTTGTTGATAAAGCGCGTAGTTAGGTAGCAGACGTTCACACAAAGCTGCCATAAACGCTTGCTGAGCGGGCAACGGCAACTGTTGAAGCCGCTGGTAAAATCCTAGGGGTTTAGCCACCATGCTGATTTCCTGGGTCACAATATTGGTGAAATGAACGCGATACGTTATCGTCGCACAAACGCGGCAGGAGATCCCTATCGCGTTATTAACATCGGCCGGCGAGGAGATTACCATGCATATCCATCTGCTACAGCACGGCCCTGACCATGGCCCCGCTCGTCTAACTGACTGGCTTGAAAGTATGGGCCATAGTTACACCGTTTTTCATCTTTATGCGGGCGAGCTAACCCCACGACCAGGTGAGTGCGACGCGCTAATTATACTGGATGGCCCTGAACGTCTAGTAAATGATCCGCCCGATTGGTTTAAAGCCGAACGCAAGCTGATTAACCGCTATCTGGATGGGCAGAAACCATTATTGGGTATTGGCTTGGGCGCACTGTGGATAGCGGAGGCGCTGGATGCCGTTATTGCACCAGGCACCTACCCTGAAATTGGCTGGCACCAAATAACACTTGCCCCAGAAAGCACCTTTGACCTACCCGAACAATTTGAGGCATTTATGAGGCACCGCCTCGTGTTTAGCTTACCGGAAAGCGCACTACCGCTAGGCGGCAGTGCAGCAGCACCACTGCAAGGTTTTTCGTGGGACGCCGGGCGTGTCGTCGGTTTACTGTGTCATTTCGAAGCGACGGCTTCCAGCGTATCACCACTGCTCAATGCCGATGAGTGGCCACAGCCAAAAACTGCCTCAGCAGGACGTTTTATACAAACCAGTGAACAGATCCTAGAAGATGCTGGACGCTTTCATCAGTTAGCCCCACTGCTAGACCGCGTGATGACCCAATGGCTGAAAGCGGCATAAGCTATAGATGAATACAACGCCGCTAAGCGCTCCACTGCCTAGCGGCTTCTAAGCAGCTTTCCCAATCGCCAACATGCAGTTCCACAGGACGGTTATCTCGCTGCTTTTCAAGATGATAGCGATAAAGTGGGTCGTAATATTCGGTCAACAGTGGCGCAAGCCATGCTTCGTGGGCTTGAATATTCCCTAGTGCATGGGCATCAAAAGCCATACCTTGTAATCGCTGTAGACGCTGCAATCGGGCATTGCCTAAGCGTTTCGCCAAACGCTCCAGGGCATTGGCTAATTGGAGTCGCATACGTTGCCAGCCCTCTTGCTGGCCGTAACGGGCAGTGTAGCGCTGTTCAAGTGCTTCAATATAGTCGCGACGCAACTGCTCTAAACGCCAATCCAAGGGCATCTCAATGCGTATTCGCGGCGCACGTTGCAGAGCATGCCAAAAGGTAAGCGGAATATTGGCGTTACCGATTTGCCGCGACTCATCTTCTACCACTAAGCTTCCCGTCAGCCCAATTAAGCGCTTGGCTAAGGCATGCTCAAAATCAATTTGTGTTGTCGGCTCTTCTGGCTGCCTCCCAAAAGCCGATCCTTTATGGTTGGCAAACGCCTCCAGATCAATGCCGTTACTCAATTGATTAATTAGCGTCGTTTTCGCGCAACCCGTCAGCCCCGCCACGACCAGCATCGGCTGGCTGGCAGCCTCATCGATGCGCTGACATAGCCGTTGCCGCATCGCTTTCCAGCCATCGTCAATGCGCGGCCGATTGATGCCTCCATCAGCAAGCCATTGCTGTGCAATTTGCGAACGAAGCCCTCCGCGAAAACAGTAGATAATGGCGTCTGGTTGACGCGCTACGTACTCCAGCCACCCGTCAACGCGTGCTCGCTTAGTGTCACCGCTGACTAAACGTTCACCTAAACCGATTGCCGCCTGCTGTCCGTGCTGTTTATAAGCAATACCAACTTGATGGCGCTCATCATCAACCATTAACGGTAAGTTAACCGCGCCAGGCAAACTGCCTTGCACAAATTCAACCGGGGCGCGCACATCAATCAGCGGTGTTGTTTGCGCGATTAAGTTCAATGATGCCGGAACAGTGGCTAGCGTCATCCAATGACCTCAATCAAAACGTCGCCTTGAGCTGCCTTCATGGTACCAAACGGTACCAAGGTAAGGCTGTGCTCACGACCAATACGCTCTACATCATCTTCCCAGGCAGGGTCGACACTGACCAGCAAACCGCCTGACGTCTGAGGATCACACAGCCATTGCCAGTGAGCGTCGTCCATCACTGGCAACGCTTTACCAAGGGCTTCGCGGTTGCGCAGCGAACCTCCGGGGACAGCGCCCTGCCGACGGTAAGCTTCGGCTTCGGCTAAACGGGGTAAGCGGCGAAAATCGATCTGCGCCATCACACCGCTTGCGCTGCACATTTCAGCTAAGTGCCCAGCAAGGCCAAACCCGGTGACATCCGTCATAGCGTTAACGCCCTTCACCTTAGCTAACTCAACACCGATATGGTTGGGCTTGAGCATCGTTTCACGGGCAAGGCCGTGGTGCCCAGCCTCTAACAAACCACGTTTTTCGGCTGTGGTTAGTAGCCCTACGCCAAGTGGTTTGGTTAGAAATAACAGGTCACCAGACTTTGCTTGGCTGTTGAGCTTTAACTGCGCTAAATCGACTAACCCGTTGACCGCCAAACCAAACATCGGCTCAGGAGCGTCGATCGAGTGACCGCCCGCTAACGCTACCCCTAGCTCACGACAAACAGCCTGGGCACCGGCAACAACATCTCCCGCGATTTCTGCGCTGAGTTTATCCAGCGGCCAACCTAAAATCCCTAATGCCATAACCGGCGTGCCACCCATGGCATACACATCGCTAATCGCGTTAGTGGCAGCAATACGACCAAAATCAAAGGGGTCATCAACAATCGGCATAAAGAAATCGGTGGTCGCAATCATGCCGCGGCCATCACCCAAATCATACACCGCTGCGTCTTCGCGTCCTTTGTTACCGACAATGAGCCGCTTATGGCCCGCGGCGGGCCCCGCTTTAGCAAGAATCCCATCCAGCACATCTGGTGCAATTTTGCAGCCGCAACCCGCTCCGTGACTATATTGGGTTAACCGAATTGCACTCATGGCACCTCTCCTTAGTCTTAATGCTTTTCCTTAGCATAGCTTACGCTACAGCGCTTCCAGGGCATCGCTCAATTTATCGACAGGGATAACCTCCATTCCCTTCGGAGCCTGCTTAGGTGCGTTGCCGCGCGGAACAATTGCTCTTAGAAAACCGTGCTTAGCCGCTTCGGCAATGCGTTCTTGCCCACTGGGCACCGGCCGAATTTCTCCTGAAAGCCCCACTTCGCCAAACACCACTAGCTCTTTTGGCAGTGCGCGATTTTGTAGACTGGACACCACGGCTAACAGCACCGCTAAGTCAGCACTGGTTTCGAGCACTTTCACCCCACCCACTACGTTAAGGAAGACATCTTGATCACCGGTAAATAGACCACCGTGGCGATTTAACACGGCTAGCAGCATGGCAAGCCGGTTTTGATCGACGCCCACGGCAACCCGACGAGGATTACCCAGGGCGGACTCATCCACCAATGCCTGCACTTCCACTAGAATTGGCCGAGTGCCTTCCCACACCACCATGACCAAGCTACCAGGTGCCTGCTCTTCTTGGCGTGAGAGGAAAATCGCGCTGGGGTTTTTAACCTCTTTCAAACCTTGCTCGAGCATTGCAAACACACCCAGCTCATTCACCGCGCCGAAGCGGTTTTTCTGGCCGCGGAGCGTTCTAAATCGAGAATCAGCTCCGCCCTCTAATAGCAACGAAGCATCAATCATGTGCTCCAGCACTTTAGGGCCCGCCAGCGTGCCATCTTTGGTCACATGTCCAACCAGCAAAAGAACCGTGTTCGTTTGCTTAGCGAAGCGTGTCAGCGCTGCCGCAGATTCCCGCACCTGGGCAACGCCACCCGGCGCAGAGCTGATATCTTCCAGATGCATGGTCTGGATGGAGTCAATCACCAGAATCTCTGGCTTCTCTCGTTCAGACACCGCCAAGATGGTTTCCACGCTGGTCTCGGCCAACATTTTCAAGCCATTAGTAGGCAGCTGTAAGCGGTGGGCGCGCATGGCGACTTGGGAAAGCGACTCCTCCCCAGTGACATATAGAATACGCCGCTGCTGAGCGAGCTTGCAGGCAGTTTGTAGAAGCAGTGTAGATTTACCAGCGCCTGGATTCCCCCCCAGTAACACAGCAGAACCCGGCACTAAGCCACCACCCAGCACACGGTCAAACTCGGCAAAGGTCGAGGTAAGGCGAGGAACCTCACTGAGATCCACATTGCCAAGATCCACTACATCTCTCGACAGGTCTCCAGCATAGCCCGCCCGTCCCGTCGCAGCACCACCTCCAGGTCGCGCACTGGCCAAACGAATCTCACTTAGCGTGTTCCACTCCTGGCAGCTGGAGCACTGGCCTTGCCACTTTCGATACTCTGCACCGCACTCGGTACATACAAAGGCACTTTTCGCTTTCGCCACCGCCATGTTGCTCCTGTAGATATCTTGATGTCGCCACTGAGATTTATGCATCAGATCGCTAGAAATGCAAAAGGCGGCCAATGGCCGCCTTTGAGCGTCGCTTCACACTTTATTGACGCTGTAACTGCAGCATTTCGCCGTTCTCGAAACGACGACGCTCTGGGTCAATCAGCTCCAACGTGCGCTCACTGATACGCTGGAAGTAGTAAATCTGACCATCGCCATTCGGCGTTAATTCATAGACAGTAGCATCTGGATCAGACGGCGTGCCTGTCAACACTTCCCAGTTACCTGCGTAGTTTTCGTCTGGTGGTGTTTGTGGATGATTACGATACGTGGCGTTTAACGTGAACGTCCGTTCTTCAGGAGCACTCATTTCTTCGCCTATCATCGTCACATCCAAGTCGATACCATCGCAGTTGCGGCAAGGCAGCGTACCTTGGTAATTGACTTGAGAAGCAGTCATTCCTGCATCTTCACCCTGGCCAGTCGGGCCAGCTGCACAGCCCGCCAGCAGTGCCAACATAGCCGAGCCGGCTAGCAAACTCCTAAATTGCATTGAGTGTCTCCTTATCGTGTTGGACATACATTTCTTTCGCGCGCTTATGACAGCATAACCGCTACAAGGTGCGACGCCCACCCCCTTACTGACTTGAATGCTTGCGCTTGGGCGGCCACCGGGTGACCATGGGGTATTAACATTAGGATAATCAGGTTACCCGCATGAGCCAATACTGGAGTCCAGCTGTTCGGGAGCTTACCCCCTATGTGCCAGGTGAGCAGCCCCGTGAACAGGTTATTAAACTCAACACTAATGAAAACCCTTACCCACCTGCGCCAGGGGTGAGCAAGGCGCTGCGCAATTATGCCACCGATCATTTGCGCCTGTATCCTGACCCTACCTCTCATGCCCTGCGTACAGCGCTGGCAGAAAGCTATGGGGTTAGCGTCGCCGAGACCTTCGTCGGCAATGGGTCCGATGAAGTGCTAGCGTTTGCGTTTCAGGCTTTCTTCTGCCATGACGCACCGCTGGATGTCCCCTCAATCACCTATAGCTTCTATCCTGTTTACGCCAATCTTTATGGCGTCACGCTTCGCAAACACCCACTAAATGCCCAGTGGGAAGTTGATATTGATGCCCTGGCGAGCACCTCAGAGCGCAGCGGCGTTATTTTTGCCAACCCAAACGCGCCGACTGGACACGCGCACTCCCTCGAAACCATTGAGGCTCTGCTTAAGCGCGTGACAAACCGGGTTGTATTAATTGATGAGGCTTATGTTGATTTCGGCGCAGAAAGCGCTGTCGCCTTAGTTAAGCGCTACCCTAATCTGCTCGTCACGGGAACGTTCTCTAAATCACGTAGCTTGGCTGGGTTGCGCTTGGGCTATGCCATTGGCTCCCCTGAGCTGATTGATGGCCTTCAGCGGGTCAAAGACTCGTTTAACTCCTATCCCGTCGATAGTCTAGCGAGCCTCATCGGCATTGAAGCCCTTAAGGATGAAGAACATTTTAACGCCTGCCGAAATAATGTGATCACGACTCGAGAGCGCACACGTCAGCGTCTTGAGCAGCTAGGCTTTGAAGTACTGCCATCAAAAGCCAACTTCGTGCTTGCTCAACACCCTAACATTGAAGGTGCTCAGCTGTTTGCAGGCCTCCGCGAGCGAGGAGTTTTGGTACGTCACTTTAATACTGACGCGCTCAACAACTTCTTGCGCATCACCATCGGCACAGATGATGAAATGGATAGTTTAATAGAGGCACTGGAAGCAATCTGCCGCTAATTTTCACCGTTCCATGCATAAAAATCCTCAGTGCACGAGGCTCTGAGGGATTTTTCAGACAGTCCATAACCAATAGCACCAACAAAAACCCCAGCTTCAGTTGAAGCTGGGGTTTTTGTTAATAAGTGCCTGACGATGACGCCCCCCCAGCCCTCCACGCCGCCCTTGTTGTCATTCCCGCAGGCCCTGCCCTTGTCATTCCCGCAGGCTCTTAGCGGGAATCCATGTTGAGCTGGGGTTTCGGGCTGCAGGTCAAGGTCAAGGCCAAGGTGGATTCCCGATAACCCCACTCGGGAATGACAGTGCGGTAAACGCTTCGGCAGGTGGCCGCTTTGTGATAGGGGGCAGAGGGTGCTTTTTTCTTCCGCGCAAACAAAAAACCCAGCCGGTTGGCTGGGTTCTTTGTTCAATAAGTGCCTGACGATGACCTACTCTCGCATGGGGAGACCCCACACTACCATCGGCGCTAAGCGGTTTCACTTCTGAGTTCGGCATGGGATCAGGTGGTTCACGCGTGCTATGGTCGTCAGGCGTAACTTGTAATGCATATCATGCTGATCTGTTTTGTGGCGTCTCTCGTCTCCTGTCACCGACAGGAAGCGCGTATCCGGTTTTCGTTATCACTGCGACCAGACCCCTTGGGTGTTATAGGGTCAAGCCTCACGGGCCATTAGTACACGTTAGCTCAACGCCTTGCAGCGCTTCCACACCGTGCCTATCAACCAGCTGGTCTCGCTGGGCCCTTCAGGAGGCTCTAGGCCTCAGGGATGTCTCATCTTGAAGGGGGCTTCCCGCTTAGATGCTTTCAGCGGTTATCCCGTCCGCACATAGCTACCCGGCAATGCCACTGGCGTGACAACCGGAACACCAGAGGTGCGTCCACTCCGGTCCTCTCGTACTAGGAGCAGCCCTTCTCAAACATCCAACGCCCACGGCAGATAGGGACCGAACTGTCTCACGACGTTCTAAACCCAGCTCGCGTACCACTTTAAATGGCGAACAGCCATACCCTTGGGACCGACTTCAGCCCCAGGATGTGATGAGCCGACATCGAGGTGCCAAACACCGCCGTCGATGTGAACTCTTGGGCGGTATCAGCCTGTTATCCCCGGAGTACCTTTTATCCGTTGAGCGATGGCCCTTCCATACAGAACCACCGGATCACTAGAACCTGCTTTCGCACCTGCTCGACGTGTCTGTCTCGCAGTCAAGCACCCTTATGCTCTTGCACTCACTGCACGATGTCCGACCGTGCTGAGGGTACCTTCGTGCTCCTCCGTTACTCTTTGGGAGGAGACCGCCCCAGTCAAACTACCCACCACACACTGTCCTCGATCCGGATAACGGACCTGAGTGAGAACGCCAATGATGCCAGGCTGGTATTTCAAGGTTGGCTCCCCTCGAACTGGCGTCCGAGATTCAAAGCCTCCCAGCTATCCTACACAGGCAACATCAGCGTCCAGTGTGAAGCTATAGTAAAGGTTCACGGGGTCTTTCCGTCTAGCCGCGGGTACACCGCATCTTCACGGCGATTTCAATTTCACTGAGTCTCGGGTGGAGACAGCGTGGCCATCATTACGCCATTCGTGCAGGTCGGAACTTACCCGACAAGGAATTTCGCTACCTTAGGACCGTTATAGTTACGGCCGCCGTTTACCGGGGCTTCAATCAAGAGCTTCGGACGAATCCTAACACCATCATTTAACCTTCCGGCACCGGGCAGGCGTCACACCCTATACGTCCGCTTGCGCGTTAGCAGAGTGCTGTGTTTTTACTAAACAGTTGCAGCCACCTGGTATCTTCGACCGGTTCGGGCTTAGAGAGCAAGTCTCGTCACCCTACGCCGGCGTGCCTTCTCCCGAAGTTACGGCACCATTTTGCCTAGTTCCTTCACCCGAGTTCTCTCAAGCGCCTTGGGATTCTCACCCTGACCACCTGTGTCGGTTTGGGGTACGGTCGCACATGATCTGAAGCTTAGAGGCTTTTCCTGGAAGCGTGGCATCAATGACTTCCTGACCGTAGTCAGTTCGTTTCGTGTCTCGGCCTTAAAGGGTCCCGGATTTACCTAAGACCCAAGCCTACTCACTTTCACCAGGACAACCAACGCCTGGCTCACCTAGCCTTCTCCGTCCCCCCATCGCAATCATGTCCGGTACAGGAATATTGACCTGTTTCCCATCGACTACGCCTTTCGGCCTCGCCTTAGGGGCCGACTCACTCTGCTCCGATTAGCGTCGAACAGAAACCCTTGGTCTTCCGGCGAGGGAGTTTTTCACTCCCTTTATCGTTACTCATGTCAGCATTCGCACTCGTGATACCTCCAGCAGACTTCTCAATCCACCTTCATTGGCTTACACGACGCTCCTCTACCGCTCACACATAGTGTGAACCCGTAGCTTCGGTACCTGGTTTAGCCCCGTTACATCTTCCGCGCAGGCCGACTCGACTAGTGAGCTATTACGCTTTCTTTAAAGGATGGCTGCTTCTAAGCCAACCTCCTAGCTGTCTGAGCCTTCCCACATCGTTTCCCACTTAACCAGGATTTCGGGACCTTAGCTGACGGTCTGGGTTGTTTCCCTTTTCACGACGGACGTTAGCACCCGCCGTGTGTCTCCCACGCTTGCACTCACCGGTATTCGGAGTTTGCCTCGGGTTGGTAAGTCGGGATGACCCCCTAGCCGAAACAGTGCTCTACCCCCGGCGGTGATACGTGAGGCGCTACCTAAATAGCTTTCGAGGAGAACCAGCTATCTCCGAGCTTGATTAGCCTTTCACTCCGATCCACAAGTCATCCAAATCTTTTTCAACAGATCCTGGTTCGGTCCTCCAATTGATGTTACTCAATCTTCAACCTGCTCATGGATAGATCGCTCGGTTTCGGGTCTATATCCAGCGACTGTGTCGCCCAGTTAAGACTCGGTTTCCCTACGGCTCCCCTAAACGGTTAACCTCGCCACTGAATATAAGTCGCTGACCCATTATACAAAAGGTACGCAGTCACAGAACAAGTCTGCTCCTACTGCTTGTACGCACACGGTTTCAGGATCTATTTCACTCCCCTCTCCGGGGTTCTTTTCGCCTTTCCCTCACGGTACTGGTTCACTATCGGTCAGCCAGGAGTATTTAGCCTTGGAGGATGGTCCCCCCGTCTTCAGTCAAGGTTTCTCGTGCCCCGACCTACTCGATTTCACATGATCAGATTTTCGACTACGGGGCTATCACCCACTATGGCCGCGCTTCCCAGCGCATTCGCCTAATCAGTCACATGCTTAAGGGCTGGTCCCCGTTCGCTCGCCGCTACTAGGGGAATCTCGGTTGATTTCTTTTCCTCAGGGTACTTAGATGTTTCAGTTCCCCTGGTTCGCCTCTTACGCCTATATATTCAGCGCAAGATACTCATCTTATGATGAGTGGGTTTCCCCATTCAGAAATGCCCGGGTCACAGGTTGTTTGCCACCTCGCCGAGCCTTATCGCAGGCTTCCACGTCTTTCATCGCCTCTGGCTGCCTAGGCATCCACCGTGTGCGCTTCATTGCTTGACCCTATAACCCGAAGGAGTCTGGTGTCTCGCAATGATAACGATTGCCGGATACGCTTGAGACGTATCACAAAACAATTACGTATAAACGTTTTAAAACGTTTATGTCAGCATGATATACATTGTTAAAGAGCGACTGCTATGCGCAGTGATAAGCGAGTGCTTTTTTCACATTAAAAGGAAAAGAAAGGTCTTTTAAATAAGATCTTAAAAAAGGTCTTTTCTCTTCTTTCAATATGAAGAAAACGCTTATCACTGCGTATCAACAGCATTCTGATCAGGTAATTCATTGTGAGCGCTTACCGCGAGGAGTGATGCATCGTTTAAGGAGGTGATCCAGCCGCAGGTTCCCCTACGGCTACCTTGTTACGACTTCACCCCAGTCATGAACCACACCGTGGTGATCGCTTTCCCGAAGGTTAAGCTAACCACTTCTGGTGCAGTCCACTCCCATGGTGTGACGGGCGGTGTGTACAAGGCCCGGGAACGTATTCACCGTGACATTCTGATTCACGATTACTAGCGATTCCGACTTCACGGAGTCGAGTTGCAGACTCCGATCCGGACTGAGACCGGCTTTTCGGGATTAGCTGACTCTCGCGAGCTCGCAACCCTTTGTACCGGCCATTGTAGCACGTGTGTAGCCCTACTCGTAAGGGCCATGATGACTTGACGTCGTCCCCACCTTCCTCCGGTTTGTCACCGGCAGTCTCCTTAGAGTTCCCGGCATTACCCGCTGGCAAATAAGGACAAGGGTTGCGCTCGTTACGGGACTTAACCCAACATTTCACAACACGAGCTGACGACAGCCATGCAGCACCTGTCTCTGCGTTCCCGAAGGCACCAAGTGATCTCTCACAAGTTCGCAGGATGTCAAGAGTAGGTAAGGTTCTTCGCGTTGCATCGAATTAAACCACATGCTCCACCGCTTGTGCGGGCCCCCGTCAATTCATTTGAGTTTTAACCTTGCGGCCGTACTCCCCAGGCGGTCGACTTATCGCGTTAACTTCGCCACAAAGTGCGCTAGGCACCCAACGGCTGGTCGACATCGTTTACGGCGTGGACTACCAGGGTATCTAATCCTGTTTGCTACCCACGCTTTCGCACCTCAGTGTCAGTGTCAGTCCAGAAGGCCGCCTTCGCCACTGGTATTCCTCCCGATCTCTACGCATTTCACCGCTACACCGGGAATTCTACCTTCCTCTCCTGCACTCTAGCTTGACAGTTCCGGATGCCGTTCCCAGGTTGAGCCCGGGGCTTTCACAACCGGCTTATCAAGCCACCTACGCGCGCTTTACGCCCAGTAATTCCGATTAACGCTTGCACCCTCCGTATTACCGCGGCTGCTGGCACGGAGTTAGCCGGTGCTTCTTCTGCGAGTGATGTCTTTCCTAATGGGTATTAACCACTAGGCGTTCTTCCTCGCTGAAAGTGCTTTACAACCCGAGGGCCTTCTTCACACACGCGGCATGGCTGGATCAGGCTTTCGCCCATTGTCCAATATTCCCCACTGCTGCCTCCCGTAGGAGTTCGGGCCGTGTCTCAGTCCCGATGTGGCTGATCATCCTCTCAGACCAGCTACGGATCGTTGCCTTGGTGAGCCATTACCTCACCAACTAGCTAATCCGACATAGGCTCATCCAATAGCGGGAGCCGAAGCCCCCTTTCTCCCGTAGGACGTATGCGGTATTAGCCTGGGTTTCCCCAGGTTATCCCCCACTATCGGGCAGATTCCTATGCATTACTCACCCGTCCGCCGCTCGTCAGCGGGTAGCAAGCTACCCCTGTTACCGCTCGACTTGCATGTGTTAGGCCTGCCGCCAGCGTTCAATCTGAGCCATGATCAAACTCTTCAGTTTAAAATCATTGTGATGCTTACTCGTCACCCGAAAACGTAATGTTTACGAACAACAAAAAGCGCATCAAACTTGGCTCAAGGTTCAAACGAATTCATTCAAACTTTCGTTTTCATGACCGCTTGCCTTGATATTTGGTGATTTATCACCCTCATCGGCAAGCGCCCACATGAATTACCTGATCAAATTGTTAAAGAGCTGTTTTCGCTGCTGAACTTCCGAAGAAGTAACTGGCTAACCGATAAACTAGCTTGCCTCAGCGAGGAAGGCGTATTCTACGCATTTCCTGGTGTTTGTCAATCACTGTTTTGAGTGAATGAAGCGAGTGAGCGAAGAAAGCGAGATAACGATGCTTTCTGGCGTGGCTCGTTTCAAAAAGGGTTGGAAAACATCACAGCGTATTGCTGCTGAGTTCTTCTAACTCTCTGACAAACCGAAGGTTTTCACCTTCAATCACCGCTGGTAACGCTGTGCGTCCCCGGCAGCGGATGCGTACTTTACGGATTCGCTGCCGTCTTGGCAAGTGGTTTTTTGAGAAAATGTGAATAAACTTTAGCTTTTAGGCTTGGCCTTGCGCATAACGGCTAATACAGGGCCTGAGCACACATAAGCACCAAAAAGCAGTAGCAGCATTACAGATGGTTCCACTGAGATCATGACGAACCCTAGCACTACCGCTAGCAGCACAACAAAAGGCACAGGCTTTTTGAAATCGAGGTCTTTAAAGCTGTAATAACGAATATTGCTAACCATAAGCACCCCCGCAGCCCCCACTACAAACAGCATTAGCAGCTTAAAACCTACCGCATCTGCATCAAAACTATGGAAGGTCCATACACTTGCAGCCACTAAAGCGGCAGCGGATGGGCTTGGCAAGCCGATAAACCATTTCTTATCAACACTACCAATCTGCACATTAAAGCGCGCCAGGCGCAGTGCAGCACAAGCCACATAAAGAAATGCCACGACCCAACCAGTTTTACCGATGTCTTGTAAAATCCAGGTAAAGGCCACCAATGCAGGCGCCATACCGAACGAGATCATGTCGGAAAGGCTATCGTACTCGGCGCCAAACTCGCTTTGAGTATTGGTCATACGGGCAACACGGCCATCAAGCCCATCAAGCACCATGGCGATAAAAATTGCCACTGCTGCCGAAGTGAATTCTCCGTTAATGCCAGCTACCACTGCGAAGAACCCTGAAAACAGCGCAGACGTAGTAAACAAGTTAGGTAATAAGTAAATGCCTTTTCGGCGAATCTTCTTACCGTCTTCAACCGCTTCTTCAACCACCTCGGTTTCGCGCAAAAAAACGCTAGCAAGGTCTTCATTACTTACGTTGTCATAACTTGCGCTGCCATTACTTACCTTTTCGTGACTAGCGTCTTCTTGTTCTCCAGCACCATTAGCTTCTGTTTTCTGGCCTTCTTGAGACACTGACTGCGGGGCCTGTTTACGCTCTTGATCGCGAGCATCCTGGGTCATAAATATCATCCGTTTGAAGTGAAGTCACAAGAACAGTGATCCCTTTTCATTCTACACGGTGACGCTAACTCAGCCAGTCAATTGCAGTATGCAACGCCAAACGCCTCGGGGCGCGACAATGCGCGCCCCGAGGCTCTAACTAGCGTACCAGCACGCTAACCGCTTAGTTTTTCGACTTATCAACCAACTGGTTGGCAGCAATCCACGGCATCATGCCACGTAGCTTAGCGCCTACTTGCTCGATTTCGTGCTCAGCATTCAAGCGACGACGTGCCGTCATCGACGGGTAGTTAGTGTTACCTTCCTGGATGAACATTTTGGCATACTCACCCGTCTGGATACGCTTGAGTGCATTGCGCATTGCGGCACGAGACTCATCGTTAATCACTTCAGGGCCAGTCACGTACTCACCGTACTCCGCATTGTTGGAGATGGAGTAGTTCATGTTGGCGATGCCGCCTTCGTACATCAGGTCAACAATCAGCTTAAGCTCATGCAGACACTCGAAGTAAGCCATTTCTGGCGCATAACCTGCTTCAGTCAGCGTTTCAAAGCCAGCTTTGACCAGTTCAACTGCGCCGCCACACAGAACTGCTTGTTCGCCAAACAGATCCGTTTCGGTCTCATCTTTGAAGGTAGTTTCGATGATACCGCTACGGCCGCCACCGACGCCTGCCGCGTAAGAAAGCGCCAACTCTTTGGCATTACCAGACGCATCCTGGTGGATAGCGATCAAGTCAGGAATGCCGCCACCTTTAACAAACTCAGAACGAACCGTGTGACCTGGCGCTTTCGGCGCGATCATGATGACATCTAGATCTTTGCGCGGCTCGATTTGGTTGTAGTGGATGTTAAAGCCATGAGCGAAGGCCAAGGTCGCGCCCTCTTTCAAGTTCGGCTCTACTTCTTGCTCGTAGATCGCTTTTTGATTCTCATCCGGCGCCAAAATCATGACAACGTCTGCGGTTTTGCACGCTTCTGGAACGCTTGCCACTTTCAGGCCTGCGGCTTCTGCTTTGGCGGCAGAGGAAGAACCTTTGCGCAGAGCAACTGTGACGTCGACGCCAGACTCTTTCAAGTTATTCGCATGGGCATGGCCTTGCGAGCCATAACCAACAATAGTGACTTTCTTGGCTTGAATGAGGGACAGATCACAATCTTTATCGTAATAAACGTGCATAGCGAGGCTCCAAAAATCGAACTTGATCAAAAAATGATCGTTATATAGGAATAATTTATATAGGTCGTATCAGCGTTGATGGCCACCCGTGCCGTCTTTTGCAGCACTGGGCTTTGGCGTTGAGATCACTCTACGCCACCGCCACCATTGCGTAAAACGCTATATTTGCAACATACTATTTCTAATTATGAAACATCGATTTTAACAGTGGGCTTCCTATGGATTTTCGCTTATTAAAGCATGTGGTAACGCTGGCCGAGACGCTGCACTTTGGCCGCGCCAGCGAGCTTTGTCATATCAGTCCATCCACCCTAAGCCGCTCAATTCAGCAGGTTGAAGGCGAGCTAGGCACGCAACTATTTGAGCGCGACAATCGCCATGTCACGCTAACCCCTCAAGGCTTAGCGTTTCAGCGCTATGCAAAAGAGACCTTAGAGCAATGGGAAATGCAGAAGCGAACACTGGCCGCCACGGTGGCACAGCTGAGCGGCGAAATAAGCATTTACTGCTCGGTAACCGCCAGCTATAGCTTTCTCTACGAACTACTGAGTGATGTGCGTACTCGGCACCCCGGCATCGAATTAAAGCTGCATACCGGTGACCCCGCCGATGCCATGTCGCGGGTGCTGGAAGGCGCAGACGATATGGCCATCACCCCCCGCCCACGGATTCCCCCCAGCGCCCTGGCCTTTAAATCGCTTACCCGCTCACCGCTGCTATTTATTGCACCTACAGAAGCCCATGACTGGCTGCCAAGTCAGCCGGAAAGCTCAACAGCCGAGCAGTGGCGTGATGTCCCGATGATTCTTTCAGAGGCTGGGCTTTCAAGGGAGTACGCCAATACGTGGTTTAAAGCGATGGGCATTACGCCGCGCATTTATGCCCAAGTAGCTGGGCATGAAGCGATCGTGAGCATGGTGGGGCTGGGATTTGGCGTGGGAGTGGTACCTAAAATCGTACTAGATAACAGCCCGCTGTCCGAACGTGTGCAAGTGCTCAGCGTAAAACCCGAGCTCCCCCACTACGATGTCGGAGTTTGCGTGCTTAACCGACGCCTCAAAAATCCGATGATTGACGCGTTTTGGGCGACGGTGACGCCACGTTAACGCGTGCTTATATGAATACAAAAAAAGCCGCCCTGATAAGGACGGCTTTTCCAACGACTTACTCAGCTAGCATGCCGCGTTTACAACGATAGAACTTTATCGCCGCGAGCGATACCGGACACCCCAGTACGCGCCACTTCGAGAATGCCTACCGGCGCCATGGCCTGTAGAAATGCATCCAACTTAGCGGCGTCACCGGTAATCTGAACGGTATAAAGGCTTGGCGTTACGTCGACGATCTGCGCCCGGAAAATATCCACCGTACGCTTCACTTCATCGCGGGCAGCGCCTAACGCTTTTACTTTCACCAACATCAGCTCACGCTCAATGTGGTTACCTTCCGTCAGGTCGACCAGCTTCACCACATCAATCAGCTTATTAAGATGCTTGGTGATTTGCTCAATCACTCGGTCATCACCCACGGTGGTCACCGTCAGGCGTGACAGCGACGGGTCTTCGGTCGGTGCAACGTTCAGCGTTTCAATGTTGAAGTTACGCTGGGAGAACAGCCCGACCACACGTGACAGCGCACCCGGTTCGTTTTCCATCAGAATCGAGATGATATGACGCATCAGGTACGCTCCGTTTTAGACAGCAGCATGTCACGCATGGCACCCAACGGCACCTGCATCGGATAGACGTGCTCAAAGGGATCAACCTTCACATCCAGGAACACCAGCTCATGCTTGTCGGCAAAGGCGCGCTCTAGCGCCGGTTCCAACTCATCAAGGGTATTCACGGTGATTGCGGTAAATCCGTAAGCCTCAATTAGCATGTGAAAGTCTGGCAGCGACTCCATATAGGAGTGCGCATGACGGGACTTGTAGTTCAAATCCTGCCACTGCCTAACCATGCCCAGCGATGCATTGTTGAGGTTTACAATTTTGACGCCCACGCCGTACTGCTTACAGGTAGAGAGCTCCTGCATCATCATCTGGAAGCTGCCTTCCCCAGTCACACACACGACGTCGTCGTCAGGGAAGTTCTGTTTGATACCCATGGCAGCCGGGAAGCCAAAGCCCATGGTGCCCAAGCCACCCGAGGTGATCAGACGGTTAGGCTTATCAAACTTGTAGTACTGAGCAGCAAACATCTGGTGCTGGCCAACATCCGTCGTCACGTAGGCTTCACCGCGAGTAACACGGCATAGCGCTTCGATAACTTCCTGCGGCTTCAACACTTCGCCTGGCTTAGAAGGCTCATATAGCTTGCCTTCACGCTCGGCGCGCCAGCCGTCAATCTTTTGCCACCACTCGGTTAGCGCTTCAGGCTGCGAAATTGACTGACCTTGAACCAGGCTGATCATTTCATTAATAACGCTAGACGCTGGTCCAACGATGGGCACATCTGCGCGTACGGTTTTAGATACCGAACTTGGGTCCACATCCACGTGAATGATTTTTGCCGTGGGGCAGAACTTCGATGTGTTGTTGGTCACTCGGTCATCAAAACGCGCGCCAATAGCGATAATCAAATCCGCATGGTGCATGGCCATATTGGACTCATACGAGCCGTGCATCCCTAACCAGCCCAGGCACTGCCGATCACTTTGCGGATAGGCGCCAATGCCCATCAGCGTTGTGGTAATGGGGAAGCCGAGCTGTTTGACCAAATCGGTCAACCCTTCGCTTGCCTTGCCAGTTACCACGCCACCGCCGGTATAGAACACCGGACGTTTGGCTTTCAGCATCATCTCAACGGCTTTTTTAATTTGACCCGTATGCCCCCGGGTAACCGGGTTATAGGAGCGCATCTTGACCTTTTTCGGGTAGACGTACTCATAGCGCTCGGTCGGTGCCGTCATATCTTTAGGAATATCGACCACGACCGGACCCGGGCGACCAGTCGCCGCGAGATAGAAGGCTTTTTTCAGCACTTCTGGAATCTCAGACGGATGCCGAATTGAGAAGCTGTGCTTCACGATGGGGCGAGTCACACCCACAATATCGGTTTCCTGGAAGGCATCGTCACCAATCAGGTGGCTCATGACCTGACCGCACAGCACGACCATTGGAATCGAATCCATATAGGCAGTCGCAATGCCGGTAACCGCATTGGTAGCACCAGGACCGGAGGTGACTAGCACCACGCCTGGCTTACCCGCCGCACGGGCATAGCCATCTGCTGCGTGAGTTGCAGCCTGTTCGTGACGCACGAGAATGTGCTTCACCTTGTCCTGGCGGAACAGCGCATCGTAAATGTGCAGCGCCGCGCCGCCGGGATAACCATAAATGTACTCAACGCCCTCATCCTGCAAGAAGCGGGCGATCATATCTGCGCCGGAAAGCAGTTCCACTGTGTTTCTCCCCTGGAGGTCTCGAGTGCGATCCGCAGGACATCCTGCGGTGTCGAGTGCGGCGGTATGCCGCTGCCGGCCCATGCCGGCACCTGATGCCAAACCCTGGCATATGGCCCGGTTAGGGCCTGCACTCTCATCGGAAGCACCGGTATATCATCAAATACGCCAGTAGCTACCTTACACGACGGTTTGCCGTGTCGGGGCGTTGGCCAGGTCGGACGGTTAGCCCAAGCCCGGAAGTCCTTCGGCGGGTAAAGGCTTTCGCCTACCCTTCGCGCGGGGATTAGGGGTTGCCCGTTGGTTCCGCGCCCGCAAATCAGGAACACACAAGATTCCATTAGCGCCCTCAGCCTGTCAACCTCCGATCAGGACAAACGCAACAAACGTCGCAGTTAGCCATTAAAAAAGCCCCGCTAGCAGAGCTAACGAGGCTTTTGCCATATTTCATTGCGCAGGCTTGCTGAGGATCACTGCGCAGACGCGTTGAGAACGTAGGCGTTTTAATTACCCACCTTACTCAAATACCAGCTTGCCTTCACTCGCACTGATATGAATAGTGTCGCCAGGGGCGTACTTGCCCGCCAGCAGGTCTTGAGCCAATGGGTTCTCGATGCGGCTTTGGATCGCCCGCTTCAGCGGCCTTGCGCCATACACCGGGTCGAAACCGACCACCGCCAGCTGAGCCATGGCGTCATCGCTAATTTCCAGGCTCAGGTCATGCTCAGCCAAGCGAGCTTTCAAACGCGCTAACTGAATACCGGCAATCGCCTGAATTTGCTCTTGGCCAAGGGCGTGGAACACCACCACCTCATCAATGCGGTTAATCAATTCAGGGCGGAAATGGTTACCCACCACTTCCATCACTGCATTTTTCATGACTTCGTAGTCGCTATCATCTCCCCCCATGCGCTGGATGATGTCCGAGCCCATGTTAGAAGTCATCACGATTACCGTGTTACGGAAATCGACTGTGCGACCTTGCCCATCAGTTAGACGACCATCCTCCAGCACTTGCAGCAGGATATTGAACACATCCGGATGCGCCTTTTCCACTTCGTCTAGTAACAGCACCGAGTAGGGCTTACGACGCACCGCCTCAGTTAAGTAACCACCCTCTTCATAACCTACATAGCCAGGAGGCGCACCAATCAAGCGAGCCACGGAGTGCTTCTCCATAAACTCCGACATGTCGATACGCACCATCGCCTCTTCAGTATCGAACAAGAAGTTAGCCAGCGACTTACATAGCTCTGTTTTACCCACCCCGGTTGGGCCGAGGAACAGGAACGAGCCGTTGGGTCGATTGGGGTCAGACAGCCCTGCCCGCGAGCGGCGAACGGCGTTAGCCACGGCCTCTACCGCTTCATGCTGGCCAATCACTCGCTCATGTAGCGCTTCTTCCATACGCAGCAGCTTGTCTCGCTCGCCTTCCAGCATTTTGGAGACCGGTATGCCTGTCCAGCGAGAAACCACCTCGGCAATCTCTTCTTCGGTAACGTTTGAGCGCAGCAGCTGGTGGCTGGCAATATCAGCTTCGCCTTCACCCGCTTCGCTGATTTTCTTCTCAAGCGCCGGAATTTTGCCGTACTGAATCTCGGACATACGACCTAGGTCGCCCTGGCGACGCGCTTGTTCAAGGTCAATGCGCGCCTGCTCAAGCTCTGCTTTAAATTGGGCTGCGCCTTGAATACTGGCTTTTTCAGCTTTCCAGATTTCATCCAAGTCAGCGTATTCGCGCTCCAGCTCATGAATCTGGTTGTTCAGCGCCTCAAGGCGTTTCTTAGTGGCCTCATCGGTCTCTTTCTTAAGCGCTTCGCGCTCCATTTTCAGCTGGATTAGGCGACGATCCAGCCTATCCATCTCTTCAGGCTTAGAGTCCAGCTCCATGCGGATACGTGACGCTGCCTCATCAATCAGGTCAATGGCTTTGTCGGGCAACTGCCTATCAGTGATATAGCGGGTAGAGAGCTTAGCCGCGGCGATAATCGCCGAGTCGGTAATATCCACGCCGTGGTGGACTTCATAGCGCTCTTTTAAGCCACGCAGAATAGCCACCGTGTCCTCTTCAGAGGGCTCATCGACCAACACCTTCTGGAAGCGACGTTCCAGCGCGGCGTCTTTTTCAATGTATTTGCGGTACTCATCCAGGGTGGTCGCGCCCACACAGTGCAGCTCGCCACGCGCCAGCGCAGGCTTAAGCATGTTGCCTGCATCCATCGCGCCTTCAGCCTTACCTGCGCCCACCATGGTGTGCAGCTCATCAATAAACAGGATGACCCGGCCTTCTTCCTGGGAAAGCTCTTTGAGCACCGCTTTCAGACGCTCTTCAAATTCACCACGGAATTTGGCACCCGCCAGCAGCGAGCCCATATCCAAGGAAAGGACACGCTTCTCTTTCAAGCCTTCAGGCACTTCGCCATTCACAATGCGCTGGGCCAGCCCTTCGACAATGGCGGTTTTACCCACCCCTGGCTCACCGATCAGTACCGGATTATTTTTGGTACGACGCTGCAGCACCTGAATCGTGCGGCGAATTTCATCATCACGGCCAATTACGGGGTCCAGCTTGCCGTCTAAGGCACGCTGGGTTAGGTCCATGGTGTATTTGCTAAGTGCTTCACGCTGATCTTCGGCATTCGGGTCGTCGACCTTAGCACCACCGCGTAAACTATTGATTGCGGCTTCCAAGGCTTTGCGGCTGAGCCCTGCCTCTTTCATCAGTTTGGTGATCGCACTGTTCATTTCCAGTGCAGCCAGAAGTACTAATTCACTGGCAATGAACTGGTCGCCACGCTTCTGCGCTTCCCGGTCAGTTAGATTGAATAATTTAATGAAGTCGCGGGATGGCTGAACGTCACCGTCGAATTGGCTTACCTTAGGTAAGTCATCTAGCTGCTTCTGCAAACCGTCGCGCAGGCGCGAGCTGCTGCCCCCAGCTTTTTCAACCAGGGCTTTGATGCCAGTGTCTTTGGTATCGAGTAACGCAAGCAATAAGTGCGCGGGATCAAGCTGATTATGGCCGTGCCCAACCGCAAGGGATTGCGCCTCAGAAATAGCGGCCTGTAATTTGGCAGTAAATTTATCGAATCGCATGGAGTTCCTCCTGGGGGTGCCGTGCGTTTGGACCCACGGTGTTTCCCAATAACTTGTCTTTAATATGCTAGAAACGTTGACGTACTAAAAACGTTTAGCTTGACAAGTTTAATGGAGTCAGTTCCACATATTTCAAGAGCTGTGCATAACAAGCGCGAAGGAATAACACTACTTAATTGATCCAGATCACACTTGCCATGCGTCCAGTGTTGCCATTGTCTCGGCGGTAGGAGTAAAAACGCGACTCGCAGGCAGTGCAGAAGTGGCCGCCACTGATGTGATGGATCCCCAGCGCTTCTAAACGAAAGCGCGCCAAGCGATAAAGATCCGCCATATAGTGACCAAGACGATAAGGGCTGTGATCAAACGCTTCGGCGGTCTCCGGGTGTACCGCAACAAAGGCACCATAGACTTCGGGCCCTACTTCAAACTGGGCATTCGAAATAGCCGGGCCTAACCACACCAAAATGTCGTCAGAATCGCAGTTCATCGCGGCGACGGTCGCTTCCAACACGCCACCCGCCAGCCCGCGCCAGCCAGCATGGGCAACGGCTACCTGTGTCCCTTGGCGATTGCAGAACATCACCGGCAAGCAGTCTGCGGTTAGCACCACACAGGCATAGTCGTTGCTGTTGGCAACCGAGGCGTCTGCTTCCGGTGTATCGTCTTGATACGCCTGCTGAACGCGTGCGCCGTGGGTTTGGTTAAGCCACAGCAGCGGTCGATCATCGCCGATTTCTTTGTGCAACAAACGCCGACATAGCGCGACATGATCAGCATTATCGCCGACGTGGCTCGCTGGATTGAAAGCGGCAAAATCATCCTGGCTCGGCCCTGTTTCCCGAGTGGTCACAAACGCCCGCACATTTGCGGGAGCTGGCCAATCAGGTAACAGCAGCGTGGGCTTTAGATCAATCGCATCGCTCATCTCATGGTCTCACTATCTTCGCGCAGGTAATCCAACAACATCAGTAGATCATCGGGCAAGTCAGCATGAAAAGTAAGCGTTTCACCACTCACCGGATGCACAAAGCTGAGCTTCCGAGCATGCAGTGCCTGACGCGGAAATTCACGCAAAATCTCTTTTAACGGCGCGGCAGCACCCGGCGGCAGCTTAGCACGGCCACTATAGAGCGGATCGCCAATCAATGGGTAGCGGGCATGAGCCATATGAACGCGAATTTGATGGGTACGCCCGGTTTCCAACTGGCAACGCACATGGGTATGCGCGCGAAAGCGCTCAACTACCCGAAAGTGAGTCACTGCCGGTTTTCCGGAAGCCGTGACCGCTTGGCGCTTGCGGTCTTTTGGGTGTCGACCAATGGGCGCATCGATAGTGCTGCCCGACACGGGCTTGCCAATCACCACTGCATCATATTGACGAGAAACGCTGCGCGCCTGCAACTGCTCAACCAGCGTCGTTTGAGCGGGCAATGTTTTCGCCACCATCATTAGACCAGTGGTGTCTTTATCCAGGCGATGGACTATGCCCGCCCGGGGCACTTCTGCCAGGGCAGGATGATGATGGAGCAACGCATTCAACAACGTGCCATCAGGGTTGCCCGCGGCGGGATGAACCACCATGCCCGCGGCCTTGTTGATGACTATCACCGCGTCGTCTTCATAAACGATATCAAGCGGAATATCTTGGGGCTCAAAACGAGTATCGTCTTCAATAGTCGCTTTTAGCGCTAATGTTTCGTGGCCGTGAAGCTTGGCCTTCGGTTTTACTTTAGCGCCGTCGACGGTGAGCTCACCGGCGTTGATCCACGCTTTCAAACGCTCGCGGGAATAATCGCTGAACAACTCAGCGGCGGCTTGGTCTAAACGCGCGCCAGCTAATGTCGCGGGTACTCGCTGCGTGGCTTCAACAATACGAGACATGAACAACCTCTTTAAGACGCAAACTCCGCGGCTACCCTATAATGCTTTTTAACTCTTCACACGGCATTAGAGTGTCGCTAAGCCTGCGTTTTGCGTCTAGGTGATTTATAGTGGGCGAACTGCGACCTATTCTACCATTTCTACTTATGGCCATCGTCGCTTTTCGGTGATTGAGGCTTGTTTGCAACGAGGATGATGATGCGCGCTTTTTCCGCTGCCAACCGCTTTGGCGTTCTAGCCTTAAGCCTTGCCCTTTTGGCAGGCTGTGCCAGTAACGACACCACACCTGAAGAAGAGGATGAATTCTCAGGTGTGCAAGAACGCGAGCTCTATGAACTTGCCCGCACAGCGCTGGATAGCAACCGTTTCCCAATTGCCATTGAGCGACTGGAAGCGCTTGATACCCGCTACCCATTTGGCCCCCATGCCGAACAAGCTCAGCTTGAGCTAATTTACGCTTACTACGAAAACAGCAACTGGGAAGAGGCACGCGCCGCTGCCAGCCGCTTTATTCGCTTGCACCCAGATCACCCTCAAGTGGATTACGCCTACTACCTGCGCGGCCTTTCCGCTTGGCAGGCAGGGCGATTTAGCCTTGAACGCTTGCGCCTGATTGATATTTCTAAGCGTGACTTGGGTGCTTCACGGGATGCTTACAACGACTTCCGCGAATTAATTCAGCGCTTCCCTCAAAGCGAATATGCCCCGGATGCCCAGCAACGCATTGTGTATCTACGTGAGTTGCTGGCACGTCATGAACTGCACGTTGCCGATTACTACTTGCGTCGCGGTGCCTTCCTGGCCGCCGTTGAACGAGGTCGCTGGGTGATTGAAAACTATCCGGAGTCCAACGCAACGCGTGACGCGCTGGCAACCATGGTAGAAGGCTATCAAGGACTTGGCATGGACGATCGCGCCAACGAAGTGCTTACCGTGCTGCGCGAAAATGCGCCAAACCATGAGCAGCTTAGCAATGGTCGTTTCAAGCCTAAGCACTTATGAATAGGCACTTATGAATAGGCACTTATGAACCAGCACCTGTGAATAAGCGCCTGTAAAATAACAGGTTGGTCCAATGGCCTCACAGGATTAGCTAGGTGTACACCGCCCTAAATCATGCAGAAGCACGATTTAGGGCGTTTTTGATGCTTAATCGCCAGGCTGCCAACCATTAACAATCGGGTAGCGCCGGTCGCGCCCAAACCCTCGGGGCGTCACCCGCACTCCGACCGGGGCTTGGCGGCGCTTATATTCGCAGCGATCAACAAGCTTCACTACTTTATAAACATCTTCCTCATCAAACCCAGCGGCGATAATTGCCTCAGCACTCATATCGCCTTCAATGTAGCTCACCAGAATGGCGTCTAGCACATCGTAATCAGGCAATGAGTCACTATCTTGCTGGTCGGGCGCCAGCTCCGCACTGGGCGGACGCTCAATCACTCGCTCTGGAATAGCGGGCGATTGGGTATTGCGCCAGCGGGCTAAGCGATACACCCAGGTTTTATAGACGTCTTTGATGGCGTTATAGCCACCCACCATGTCGCCATAAAGCGTGGCGTAACCCACGGCCATTTCGCTTTTATTGCCGGTCGTAAGCACCATCAGGCCTTTCTTATTGGAGATCGCCATCAGCAGAACGCCGCGACAGCGCGACTGCAGGTTCTCTTCCGTAGTATCCCGCTCGGTGCCCGCGAAACTTTCTGCCAACGTGCCCATAAACGCTTCGACCATCGGCTCGATAGGCATTACGTCATAATGAACGCCCAGCATGTCAGCCTGTTCGGCAGCGTCCTGTTTCGAGATATCCGCCGTATAGTGATAAGGCATCATCACTGCTTGCACACGCTGAGGGCCCAACGCATCGACGGCAATCGCTAAGGAAAGAGCAGAATCGATACCACCGGAAAGCCCCAGAACAACGCCTTGAAAACCACTTTTGTTGACGTAGTCGCGCAGTCCTGTCACCAAGGCACAGTAAAGGCTCTCTTCAGGCTCAACCTCTGGCTCAATTTCACCTACTTGGGGTTCCCACGTATCAGCGCTCGTTTGCAGCAGTTGAACGGGCATTAAGCCTGCTTGCCAAGAAGGCGCCAGCACTTTGAGTTCGCCTTGGGCGTCTACACAGCTAGAGCCACCGTCGAAAACCAGCTCGTCCTGCCCACCGATCGTGTTCACATACACAATCGGGCGATTTACATCCTGGGCACGCTGCTCTAACAGGCGCAAGCGCTCGCTGGGCTTATCCTGATGATAGGGCGAGGCGTTTAAGCTGATCAGCACTTCTGCGCCCGCTTCACGGGCAGCATTGACCGGAGTGCCTTCCCAAAGGTCTTCACAAATCAGCAGCCCTAGCTTGGCGCCTTTGTGTTCGTAAACCAGCGGTTTGGTGCCCGGCGTAAAGTAGCGCTGCTCATCAAACACCTGATAGTTCGGCAGTGCCTGCTTGGCATACTCCGCTTCCCATTGGCCGTTATACAGCACACCCGCCAGGTTATACCGCTTCCCTTCACGAACGCCCGGATAGCCAATAATCACCAGCACATCGCGGGCGATTTTTTCTGCCATCTTCGCCCGCGCTTCACGCAAGCGAGCTTCCATCGATGGGCGAAGTAGCAGATCTTCTGGTGGATAACCAGACAAGAAAAGCTCTGGGAAGACAACAATATCCGCCCCATGCTCGATCCTTGCTTCGCGCACCGCTTCAATGGCGCGTGCAGCATTGCCGGGAATATCTCCCACTAAAGGGTCGAGTTGGGCCATTACCAGCGTTAAGTCTTGCATGGGCGTTAAAATCTCTTGAGAATCTTTAGAACACGTTGCCGCTCACCTAAGTACATTGTCCCGCAAGGGCTGCCAACTGGCAAAGGTTAGCCGGCGCTCATGTTACTCTAGCTATTATTACATCCCACCATGGGAGTCATAGAGGATGAACCTTTTGATCATTCGGCTGATTATTTTTGCCGTGCTGTTCTATGTGGGCCTGAAACTTTATGGTCTCTACCGAGAGCGCAAACTTTCCCACCAACAGAGTGAACCCGAACGCCATGAAGGCGGACAAATGGTGCGCTGCCGCTGGTGCGATGTCCATGTTCCGGAAGAGGAAGCCCTACGCGATAGCGAACAGTGGTTTTGCTCAAGCGCTCATCGGGATCGTTTTTTGCAAGAGCAACAAGATAAGCAGAACCGCGATTAAAGCCGCTACCGATAGACAGTGTCAGCCATCAGCTATGCCAAATCCGTGATTAATCGATCTACTGTCGGCTGAAAGGGTGCTGGGTCGATAAGTGGCTCACGCCCTAATAGCTGATCAACCAATACATGGGTAGACGCCGGTGCAAGCACTAACCCATTGCGGTAATGGCCCGCATTGACGTACACATCAGACCACCCTGGCAGCGCCCCAATAAATGGAATACCGTCCGGCGAGCCTGGGCGTAACCCTGCCCAATGATAAGCAACCGGTTGATCTGACAGCGCAGGCACAATGCTTTCAGCGGTCCGTTTGAGTGACGCCAGTGCTTCACTATCGGTCGTTTTATCAAAACCCGCTTCTTCTAAGGTTGAGCCTACCAACAGCAACCCATCACTACGCGGGATAATATAGCGACCATCCTTCAATACCACGCGCTGCACCAATCCTGGCGGCGCTTGATAAGCAATCATTTGGCCTTTGACGGGGCGTACCGGCAGGCGAATCGTTAAGCTTTCTAACAGCTTGGCTGTCCAGGCGCCACCGCATACCACCACCCTTTCAGCGCGCAGCTCCCCTTGCGCGGTCGCAACACCCAACACCTGTTGGTCGTGCGTTATAAAACTATTTACCTCACAGCCTTCATTAAGCACAACGTTCGGCATTGCCAGCAGCCGAGCGCGCAACGCCTGCCCAAGGCGTGGGTTGCGCACACTGCCAAGTGTCGGCATCCACAACGCACTCTCCTGCGCGGATGCCACCATGGGCTCCTTCTGACGCACAAACTCAGCGCTAACACGCTCCAGCGGCTTGGCTAAACCTCTCGCCCAACCAAGCGCGGTGTCTGCATCGTCAACGTTGAGATAGAGCAGCCCTTTTTGGCGATATTCAGGATCAATGCCGGTTTCTTCCAACAAGCGTAGCGACAGCGTGGGATACACGCCCTCTGACCAGCGCGAAAGCTGCGAGATTGGCGGCGCATACCGCCACGGGTAAAGCGGCGAGACAATGCCGCCACCCGCCCAAGAAGACTCCTGCCCGCAAATGCCGCGCTCCACTACAGTAACCTGCTGGCCAGCATCTGCTAGCTGCAGTGCCGTCATCATACCGATCACGCCACCGCCAATAATTAAGAAATTGCTCACAACGTTTGTCCGCTTTGGCTTACATAAAAAACGATCACCGCGAGGTAGGCTGTAGAAAAACACACGCCTGGAGCCACCATGCCAGCTAACAATAACGGCGTTCCACACACGCGTATCCAAGGCTTTACCCTGATCGAACTTATTATTGCTCTTCTGCTTATTTCAGCCTTAGCCGCCTGGGGAGTGCCAAATTTTCAAGCACTTGGCCGAAGCACTGCCGTTACCGCCGATATTAACAGATTGCAGTCTGCCTTTTCGCTGGCTCGTAACACAGCGATTACGCAGCGTAAAACGGCCACGGTTTGCCCAACCAATCAGCAAAGAAACACCTGCACCAGTGACTGGAGTAACGCGCTACTGGTCATCAAGGGGGACGCGATAAATCAAATAACCAGCAGCGATGTCGTTCGTGTCTTTCCTAAGGAGCAGGCAACTACCGTCACTTATAATCGTAACAGGCGGCGTGTGAGCTATAACACGCTTGGCCACGCAAACGGCTTCAACGGGCGTTTTTATATATGTGCGGCAAGCGCTCCAGGAAAAGTGCTCGTGCTCAGCCGACTGGGTCGCCTGCGCATCGATGAAACGCCCGCCGATTGTTGATCGCGACAGGCGTTTAACCACGACTAACTCAGGCGATGCCATCCAGATAGCGTTCAGCATCTAGCGCGGCCATGCAACCACTGCCTGCAGAAGTAATCGCCTGACGATAAATATGATCCATCACATCACCACAGGCAAAGACGCCTGGCACGCTGGTAGCGGTAGCATTGCCTTCAAGGCCCGATGTCACCTTGATGTAGCCGCCATTCATTGCCAACTGGCCCTCAAAAATCCCCGTATTAGGGCTATGACCGATAGCGATGAACAAGCCAGGCGCGTGAATCTCTTTGGTAGAACCATCTTTAGTCGACTTAACACGCACGCCAGTTACACCGGAGTTATCGCCCAGCACCTCGTCCACTTCATAGAACCACTCAAGGGCAATTTTGCCTGCTTCGACTTTCTCGAACAGCTTGTCCTGGAGGATTTTCTCGGCGCGCAGCGTGTCGCGACGATGCACCAACGTAACCTTAGAGGCGATGTTTGAGAGGTACAGCGCTTCCTCAACAGCGGTGTTGCCGCCCCCCACCACGATCACTTCTTGATTGCGATAAAAGAAGCCATCGCAGGTAGCGCACGCAGATACCCCTTGCCCCATAAATTGCTGCTCGGTTGGCAAGCCGAGATAGCGTGCGCTAGCACCGGTGGCAATAATCAGCGCATCACAGGTGTAAATTCCGCTGTCCCCTTTTAAGGTATACGGCTTCTCACCTAAGCTGACCTCATTGATATGGTCGAACAACACTTCCGTATTAAAACGCTCAGCGTGCTGCTTCATGCGCTCCATCAACTCTGGCCCCTGAACACCTTGTGCGTCGCCGGGCCAGTTATCGACATCAGTTGTGGTGGTCAATTGGCCACCTGCCTGCAAGCCGGTAATCAGCAGCGGTTTTAAGTTAGCACGGGCGGCGTACACCGCTGCCGTATACCCTGCAGGGCCGGAACCAAGAATAATTAAACGTTCATGACGCGTTTCCATGACACCACCTTTGTCACAATTGAGCAGATATCGTTTGCAAGAGAGTCTGCCTGAAATGGCGTCAAGTACAAGCAATTACAAGGGTTAGCCTTCGCTATTAGGCGAAGACGCCTTGAAAGCCGGGGGTGAAACACCCATGTGCTATTAACAAGATAAGCCATACTGGGGATAAGCCACATTAAAGCAAAGCAGTGACCGTCGCGCCTAAGCATTGCGATCAGCAAATTGTGATCAGCATTCGTTTAAGGCCAAGCAATCAAAGGAGAGACCAATGGGCAAGATACCCGATACGCTCACCACGCTAGAAGTAGGCAACCAGCAGTATCATTACTATAGCCTGCCAAAAGCCGCCGACGCGCTCGGCAACATTGACCGGCTACCCAAAACGCTCAAAATTCTGCTCGAAAACCAACTGCGCTTTGGCGATGACGAAAGTGTTGATCAAGAGGACATTCAGGCGCTAGTGGACTGGCAAAAAGAGGGCAAATCAAGCCGTGAAATAGGCTACCGCCCCGCCCGTGTGCTCATGCAAGATTTCACCGGCGTGCCCGGGGTTGTAGATCTTGCCTCTATGCGCGCTGCCGTTGAGAGGCTCGGCGAAGATCCCGCCCGTATTAACCCGCTTTCTCCTGTTGATCTGGTTATTGACCACTCGGTGATGGTCGACAAATTCGGCAATGCTGCCGCGTTTCAAGAAAACGTCGATATCGAAATGCAGCGCAACCGTGAGCGCTACGAGTTTCTGCGTTGGGGCCAGCAAGCGTTCGATAACTTTAGCGTTGTACCCCCCGGCACCGGCATTTGCCACCAGGTTAACTTAGAGTACCTGGGGCGCGCAGTGTGGACAAAAGAGCAAGATGGCCAGACGTTTGCCTACCCCGACACCTTAGTCGGTACCGACTCCCACACTACTATGATCAACGGCCTGGGCGTACTTGGCTGGGGCGTCGGCGGTATCGAAGCCGAAGCCGCCATGCTTGGCCAGCCGGTCTCGATGCTGATTCCGGAAGTCGTTGGCTTCAAGCTTAGCGGCAAGCTACGCGAAGGCATTACCGCCACCGATTTAGTACTTACTGTTACTGAAATGCTGCGTAAAAAAGGCGTGGTAGGTAAGTTTGTTGAATTCTACGGTGACGGCCTTAAAGACTTGCCGTTGGCTGACCGTGCCACTATTGCCAATATGGCACCGGAATATGGCGCGACCTGTGGCTTTTTCCCAGTCGACGACGAAACGCTCAACTACATGCGTCTTACCGGCCGTGAAGATGGCCAAATTGCGTTGGTAGAGGCCTATAGCAAGGCACAGGGGTTATGGCGCGAACCGGGCGATGAACCGATCTTTACCGACTCTCTCAGCCTCAATATGGACGAGGTAGAAGCGAGTCTTGCCGGCCCGAAACGCCCCCAAGACCGCGTGGCGCTAAAAGACATGGCCGCCGCCTTTGACAAGTTCATGCAAGAGGACACTAGCGCAGACACAACCGCAAAAGGAAAGCTCTCCTCGGAAGGCGGCCAAACAGCGGTGGGGGCTGAGCGTAGCTTTAAACATGACACCAGCCAAGCCGTTAAACTTAACGACAAGGATTTCAGCCTCGATCCAGGTGCCGTGGTAATTGCCGCTATCACCTCATGTACCAACACCTCCAACCCCAGCGTCATGATGGCCGCCGGACTGCTGGCACGTAATGCACGCCAAAAGGGACTCGCCACGAAACCTTGGGTTAAAACCTCGCTTGCTCCCGGTTCAAAAGTGGTGACCGATTACTTAGCAGCCGCGAACTTAAGCGATGACCTGAATGCACTAGGCTTTAACTTGGTGGGTTATGGCTGCACGACGTGTATCGGTAACTCCGGCCCGCTGCCCGATGAGATCGAAAAAGCGATCAACAGCGGCGACCTTGCCGTGGCATCGGTGCTTTCAGGCAACCGCAACTTTGAAGGCCGCGTTCATCCGCTAGTCAAAACAAACTGGCTCGCCTCCCCGCCCTTGGTGGTCGCCTATGCGTTAGCCGGTAACGTGCAGTGCAACTTAACGTCCGATCCACTTGGCCAGGACGATGAAGGCAACCCGGTTTATCTCAAAGACATCTGGCCTTCTCAAGCAGATATCGCCACTGCCGTTGAACAGGTCAACACTGAGATGTTCCGCAAAGAGTATGGTGCGGTATTTGAAGGCGACGATACCTGGAAAGCCATCAACGTTCCTGAAAGCAAAGTTTACCAGTGGCCTGAATCGACCTACATTCAGCACCCACCGTTTTTCGAAGGCATGGAGCGTGAGCCGGACGCCATTGAAGATGTTGAAAACGCTCGTGTGTTAGCCCTGCTAGGCGACTCGGTGACGACCGACCATATCTCCCCAGCGGGCTCTATCAAGCCCGACAGCCCTGCGGGTCGTTACCTGCAAGAGCACGGCGTTAAGCCCGTCGACTTCAACTCCTACGGCTCACGTCGAGGTAACCATGAAGTGATGATGCGCGGCACCTTTGCCAACGTGCGCATTAAAAATGAAATGCTGGATGGGGTTGTTGGGGGTGAGACCCGCCACGTTCCCAGCGGCGAGCAAATGGCGATTTACGATGCCGCCATGAAATATAAGGAGGAAGGCACTCCCCTAGTGGTGATTGCTGGTAAAGAGTATGGCACCGGCTCTTCACGGGACTGGGCCGCAAAAGGCACCCGCTTATTAGGTGTGCGCGCGGTTATTGCCGAGTCCTATGAACGTATACACCGCTCAAACCTAATTGGCATGGGCGTGGTACCGCTGCAGTTCCCTGAAGGCGAAAGCCGTGCAACGCTGGGTTTGACTGGCGATGAAGAGATATCAATTGCTGGCTTAAGCGATTTAAGCCCAGGCGGCAGCGTGAAAATTGTCATCAAAAATGACGATGGCGAGCGCACCGTTGATGCCAAGTGCCGAATTGATACCGTCAATGAGCTGGCTTACTACCGCCACGGTGGTATCCTTCACTACGTGTTGCGCAAAATGATCGGCGCAGCCTAGAGGTAAAACCTACCAATGCTTGCATAGCCCCCACCATGGTGGGGGCTTTTTTTACGTTCTGGTTTGGTTTCTCGTGATTAAGCTTAGAAAGCTCTGCGGCGATAAGCACGATACTCAGGCGACCAGCACGCTCTCTCAATACGCTCACGTAGTTCGGTACCGCTTGTTTTAAGCGCCACGCCGTTTTGTTGCGCCTGGGCAGCTACTTCAAAGGCAATCGATTTACTAATATCGCGAATCCGCGATAACGGCGGTAGCAGTGCGCCCTTGCCCTCCTTAACCAGCGGCGCTTCACGCGCCAGTGCCCGAGAGGCGCTCATCAACATTTCATCTGTCACGCGATTAGCGTTCGCGGCTATCACGCCTAACCCAATACCGGGGAAAATATAGGCATTGTTGCACTGGGCAATTGGATAGGTGCGGCCGTTATACACCACCGGTGCAAAGGGGCTACCAGTCGCGACTAGCGCTTGGCCGTCGGTCCAGCGAATCATATCTTCAGGTATCGCTTCTGCCTGAGAAGTAGGGTTAGATAGCGGCATAATCACCGGATGCTCGCAGCCCGCGTGCATGGTGCGCACCACTTGTTCGGTGAAAATACCGCGCTTGCCGCACACACCAATCAATATCGTTGGTTTCATTTGGGCAATGGTCTCTTCAAGCCCCTGACCATTCCAGTTAGCCACCAGCTCAGAATCGTGGGCCAAACGGCGCTGGAAATCCCGCTGCCAAGGCTGATCCGTGGTCATCAGCCCATCTCGGTCGACAATGAATATTCGCGCCCGTGCTTCGCTCTCAGTCAGACCCTCTGCCTGCATGGCCACGACCACCTGCTCAGCAATACCACAGCCTGCCGAACCGCCACCAACAAACACTACGCGCTGCTGGGCAATCGTTTCATCGCGAGCCTGGCACGCCGCCATTAAGGTGCCAACCACCACTGATGCGGTACCTTGCACATCGTCATTAAAGCAGCACAAATCGTCACGGTAGCGCTCTAAGAGTGGCACCGCATTGGCCTGGGCAAAGTCTTCGAACTGCAGCAGAACGTTCGGCCAGCGACGTTTTACAGCGGCAATAAATTCCCCCATAAACGCATCGTACTCTTCCTGGCTAACCCGCTCATGACGCCAGCCCATGTACATAGGGTCTTCCAGCAATGCCTGATTATTAGTGCCCACATCAATCATAATCGGCAACGTGTAGGCGGGGCTAATACCACCACAAGCGGTATAAAGTGCCAGCTTACCGATGGGAATACCCATCCCACCAATCCCCTGATCACCCAGCCCTAAAATCCGCTCGCCATCGGTGACAACAATCACCTTAACGTTATCTTTGGTGGCACTGCGCAGGATATCGTCCATATGCTCGCGATCCGGATAGCTGATGAACAGCCCCCGGTGATTGCGATAAATATTAGAGAACTCCTGACATGCCTGCCCAACCGTAGGGGTATAAATAATCGGTAGCATCTCTTCTAGATGCTGAGAGACCAAGCGAAAGTAAAGCGTTTCATTGTCGTCTTGGATGGCACGCAGATGAATATGCTTCTCTAAATCACTATGACACTGTTGATACTGGCGATATGCCCTCGACAACTGCTCGTCAATGGTCTCCACTTTTTGCGGCAACAAACCAATCAAGTTAAACGCTAGCCGCTCCTCTTGAGTAAACGCGCTGCCTTTGTTCAATAGCGGCATTTCAAGCAAAGAAGGACCGGCGTAAGGAATGTACAGGGGGCGTTTACTCTTCGTAGACATAGGCACTCTCTTTTTATGTCGATTGCTATTGCAATGCAGCAACGCTGGGCGTTGGCGGCGTTTCGCATAATGTAACATGCTAGTACGACAAAGGTGGGAGGGACATAAATAATGGCAATAAAAAAACGCCTTGGTGGCTACCAAGGCGTTCTCAAAAAGCATTAAAGCTGGTCAACCACTAGCAGCTTTTAGCAACAGGTTTGCGACCTTCAACACCGCTAAAAAAGAACGGCCGCAGCTTAACGCCCACCATGTTGCCGGCGAACGCCGCAACCATCCATAGCCAGCCATGCAAGCTGCCAGAGGCAATGCCGCTGAAGTAAGCGCCAATATTGCAACCAAATGCCAGCCGCGCGCCATACCCCAGCATGACGCCACCAATGACAGCTGCTAATAGGGATTTAAACGGGATGCGGAAGTTGGGAGCAAAGCGCCCAGCTAGGCTCGCGGCGGCAAGCGCACCCAACATGATGCCAACATTCATTACCGTCGTAATGTCACTCCATACACTCGCCTCTAATGCCGCCGCATTACCCGGCGCTTGCCAATAGCCCCACTGACTGACATCACCACCAACGAGCTCAAACCCTTTCGCCCCCCACAGCGCGAACGCAGAGGTAATGCCCCAAGGGCGACCAGCAAGGGCCAATGTTGCGAAATTAAGTAGCGCTAGCGCTACTGCGCCAGCAATCAACGGCCACGGCCCCGTTAACCAGCGCTGACTGCCCGGCTTATCGACCAGCGGCGCCTGCTCCAAGTGGCCATGACGACGCTTTTCCATAATCACAGTAAACGCAGTAATCGCTGCAAACAGCACCAAGCTAATCGCGATACCACCGCCAGCACCTGCCACATTCACCAGCGACACAGGCTGAAACGCGGGCAGGCTCTGCCACCAGCTAAAATGCGCCGAACCAATCACCGACCCGACAATAAAGAACAGCAGCGTAATTAACATTCGTGCATTACCACCACCTGCAGTAAACAGCGTGCCCGAGGCACATCCGCCACCTAACTGCATGCCCACACCAAAGATAAACGCCCCCACCACAACCGAAATACCAATCGGCGCAACAAAACCACTCACGCTGGTGCCAAACAGTGAACCAGCGCTTAACGCCGGAAAAAACAGCACCACCGCAATCGCCAGCATCACCATTTGGGCGCGCAAACCACGCCCCCGCCGCTCGTTGATAAATACCCGCCAAGCAGCAGTAAAGCCAAATGCCGCGTGATACAGCACCAGCCCAAGCAAGCCGCCAACAATCATTAATAGACCAATATTGGCGCCAAACACGACACCGATAATCACCGCGCCCAGCACAATGGCTGCCGCTGAGAGTAATGGCACCCGGTTCTGACTAGGTGCCACTGCAGAAATCGTCGACATAGCTCACCTTCTAACAACGCCAAAAGCGCCTGTTAGAAACAGGCGCTTGGCTGAGTTGGACAATACAGATAAGACTAACGATAGCTGTAGAACGCTGAAAATTCTTTATCCAGCAGTGCATATGCTTTTAAAGAATATTAAACAAAGCGTCCTAAACCTACCGCAGAACGTAAGCGATCCATGGTGACGGCGGCTTCTTCTCTGGCGCGATCGGCACCTTTTTGCAGCACCGCTTCAATATGCGCGGGGTCTTCCATAAGCGCGATGTAACGCTCGCGGGGCGCGGTTAAGTGCGCATTCAAGTAATCAAACACGTGGTTCTTAGCGTCGCCCCAGCCAATGCCTGCCACGTACTGCTCGCGTAGTGCAGCGGCTTCCTCATTGCTGGCAAACGCTGAGAATATCTGGAACAGCGTGCAGGTGTCTGGATCTTTGGACTCACCGGGTTCCAGTGAGTTGGTTTTGATTTTGCGCACCAGCTTCTGCAGCTTTTTCTCGCTGGAGAAAAGCGGGATCGTATTGTTATAGCTTTTAGACATTTTACGACCGTCTAAGCCCTTCAACACTTCGCCTTTTTCATCCACAACGGCTTCAGGCTGAGTGAAATACTGGCCTTTAAACATGTGATTGAAACGTCCGGCGATATCACGCGCCATTTCAATGTGCTGAATTTGGTCGCGCCCTACCGGCACTTTATTGGCATTAAACATTAAGATGTCGGCGGCCATTAACACCGGGTAACCGAACAAGCCCATGGTGACGCCTTTATCAGGGTCTTGGTCACCGGCCTCTTCATTTTCAGCGACCGCTGCTTTGTATGCGTGGGCGCGGTTCATCAGCCCCTTGGCGCATACACAAGACAGCATCCACATTAATTCGGGAATTTCAGCGATATCCGACTGACGATAAAAAATGGCGTTATCGGTATCTAACCCTAGCGCAAGCCACGTGGCGGCAATTTCCAGACGCGACTCTTGCACACGCTTCGGATCTTGGCATTTGATCAGCGCGTGATAGTCAGCAAGAAAGTAAAACGACTGTACGTTGGGGTCTTGGCTTGCCTCAATGGCAGGCTTAATAGCCCCGACATAGTTACCAAGGTGTGGCGTTCCGGTCGTGGTAATCCCGGTCAGCACGCGGGTTTTGGCTGTCTGACTCATAGTGTGGATCCAGCTGGATAAAGGTCAAAAAAGGTAAGTCATTGTACACTTAATGCCAAACCACCGTCGCCTGTGTCTGATGGCTTTCCTCTCCTTCTTCTACTTTGATAAACACAGGTAGGCTCTGTGCTAGTAATGTTTCACTATCGGCATCGCTAACAACCGCACCTAACGCCACTACCCAAGGTTGGCTATCACGTTCAACGGGCGTAAATAAACAACTATTGTGTTCGCAGTCATCGCCCAGCAGCGTGGTTAATGGGTGCGCTACGACATCTTCCCAGCGGAGAGTTTGATCGCTATTGATGGTGAGCACGTTGCCTTCCCACTCCAATTCACTAAATGATGCCACTGCTTGCGAGGCGGCTATTTCAGCGCGCATTTGCGCTAACGTCGATGCCCGGTAATTACTCGCTAAGCGTTCATCCACAAACGCAGATTGAACGCAGATAACGCCAATAATCAACGCGCTAGCTAGTAGCGCCATCACCACAACGAGCGCAGCGCCCTGCTCCTGCGGTCTAAGCTGCATATCGCCTCCTTGTGCACACTCCACACCGTTCATGGACTAGCCGAAAACGCAGACTGCAGAGCAGCCTCTCGATGGGTAACGTGGAAATCGATATTGGCCCCTTGCCGACCTAATGGCAGTGACACTACGCTAACCCCATTGCTGGCGGGCGCTCCAAGCGGTTCGTCCCGCTCACAGCTAGCGCCAGCGTCATAATCAAAGGTGACCAGCGGTTGAGCCTCCTGCATATCCTGAACCGTGCAGCGACAGTCAGCTTCAATCACCACGCACTGCAGGCGAAAAAAAGGCGCTCCGTTTGAGTCGGTAGCGCCGTGTCTGCGTAGGGTGTCGGTAATCGATGTCGCCGCGTAAAGAAGCGCTTCCTGATGACGCCCCAATTGATCTACCTGCTTAAACGTATGAAAGGTGCTCAAGAAAAGCTGTCCAGCACCCAGAATCACCACCGTCCCAATGACCATGGCGACCAGTAGCTCTGTTAACGTAAAACCGCGCTGCACATCCATGGCAGGCCTACCTTTACGGCTGATTGGGAAGTTGGAACACGTAGTTGAAGATATCGTCGGACTCATTAGGCTCAGTCCGCAGGCGCACCACCACATCAAACCGGCAGCCTTGGCGCTCAATACGACTCTGTTGCCCCTGGGCATAGCCTAGCGCCGCTTGCTGGCCTGCAAACCAATGGCTATGCCATGCGGACTCAATAGTGGTTAACGGAATCGTGCCACAGTCTTGGTACGAGGAAAGCGCTGCCCATATCCGCTCTTGGGCATCTACCGCTGCGACGTTCGCTAGCGACTGCGTGTAGCCTGCACTAGCGCTTTGCAGTGCTGTTACCTGCATCGCGGCGACACCTATCAGCCCAAACGCTAAAATCACCAGCGCGATAAGCGCTTCAATTAGCGAAAAGCCATTTTGCCTAACCATTTACCAGCACGCCTCAGGCAGGCGCTCACCTCGCGCATTAAATTGAATATCGCTGTGACAACCGTCAGTTTGTGATGTTGCCGCCGTCAGTAAAAACCCGCCATTGTCTTCACTGCCGTCATCGGCTGTAATCGTGTAATTACCATCGGGAGAAGAGGGAGTAAAGGAGCAGTCGGCATACGTGTATTGGCGAGAGTAACAGCGCTCAAGCTCGGCGGCGGCCTGCAACAGGCCAGCATGGGCATCTGTGCGTAGTGAACGCTCAACATAGCGGGTGTAACTGGGGTAGGCAATGCCCGCCACTATGCCGATGATAGCGACGACAATCAGCATTTCAATGAGCGTAAAACCGTGCTGACGAGCTTCCTGGCGCCCAGCACGGTTAGCAAAAGGCAAAGGCACTGAACGCGCTCCTGTATCAGTTAGCCCATACCCTGAGTATGTCGCAAACCGATATGCTTTGCATCAGTCGCTTACAATCACTTGCTCACGCAGTTCTTTCGGCATAGAAAAGGTAATATTCTCTTCGCGGCCCTGCAGTTCAACAGGCACCTCTGCGCCAAAGGTCTGCAGCTTGTCGATAACACCTTTCACCAGCACTTCTGGCGCACTGGCTCCGGCAGTGACACCAATGCGGCTGACACCTTCCAGCCACGTTGGCGCAATTTGGTCGGCATTATCGATCAAATAGGCAGGCGTGCCCATCCGCTCGGAAAGTTCGCGCAGGCGATTAGAGTTGGAACTATTGGGGCTGCCGACGACCAATACCAAGTCGCTATCTGCCGCTAGCTCACGCACCGCATCCTGGCGGTTTTGAGTGGCATAACAGATATCATCTTTGCGTGGCCCCTGAATCTCTGGGAACTTCTCACGCAGCGCATCAATTACCTTAGCGGTGTCATCCATCGAAAGCGTGGTTTGGGTCACAAATGCCAGCGCTGACGGGTCGTTGACGGCTAACTTGGCCACGTCCTGCTCATCTTCGACCAGGTAAATCTGGCCACCATGGGAAGTGTCATAACGCCCCATGGTGCCTTCGACTTCCGGATGGCCTTCGTGACCAATCAAAATGCACTCTTGGCCGCGCTTAGCATAACGCAACACTTCCAAATGCACTTTGGTGACCAATGGGCAGGTCGCATCGAAGACTTTGAGACCGCGCTGCTCGGCTTCTTGTTGCACGGCACGGGAGACACCGTGAGCCGAGAAAATCACGATCACGTCGTCAGGCACTTCATGCAGCTCTTCAACAAACACCGCGCCACGTTCACGCAATGTCTCCACCACAAAGCGGTTATGTACCACCTCGTGGCGCACGTAAATGGGCGGGCCGAAGACATCTAGCGCGCGGTTGACGATGTCGATCGCGCGATCCACGCCAGCACAAAAACCGCGCGGGTTCGCCAGCTTGATCTGTATTGGCTGAGAGGACTCTGATGACTGCATAAAAGCGCCTTGATGCAACTTGCATCGCCGGTTAAATGAAAACGAGTGCTTAAAATCAGTGTTTGGTGATGGGCGTTACGTTCAGCACATCGACTTCAAACGTCAACGTGCGACCTGCTAGCGGATGGTTAAAATCCACTTCCACACGGTCGCCGTCTATGGTTTTGACCACGCCGGGCAGTTCCGTTCCCGCTTTATCGGCAAATGACATCACCATACCGATTTCTGGCGCTTCATCACCGAAATCGGCGCGCTTCAGCGTTTGAATATTTTGCGGGTTATGCTGCCCAAAGGAGTGCTCAGGCGTGATTTGAAACGACCCGCTCTGGCCTGCGGCCATGCCTTTAATCGGGTGTTCGAAACCAGGGGGCAAGTTACCGTCGCCATACTGGAACGTCGCCGGGGCTTTCTCTTTGGTGGAATCGACTACCGTGCCATCCTCCAGCTTCAGCGTGAAGTGCAGGGTAATTTCCATACCATCGTCAATTAGGTAGTCCATGGTTCCTCACTCGTCACTCTATGGCTTTCAATCACGCTGCTGTAGCGCGGCTTTCTTACGACGTCGATCACCCATTATCGACTCCCAAATTAACCCCACCGCCCCCAGCGTAATACCGATATCCGCCACATTAAAGGCAGGATAGTACCAACCAGCGGCATGGAACGATAAAAAGTCCACCACATAGCCATGTACTAAACGGTCATACAGATTACCCAGGGCACCGCCAATAATCAGTGGCAACGCCACGGCCAGCAGTTTTTCGTCAGCCTTAACGCGGGAAAGCCAGACGGTTAAGCCAATGCTGGCACCAATGGCAATCAGCGCAAAAAACCAGCGCTGCCAGCCGGGATGGTCCGCTAAAAAGCTGAACGCAGCGCCAGTATTGTGCAGTAGCGTTAGGTTGAAAAACGGCAGCACCTCAACGGGCTGGGCATAATTCAACAAATGGCTGGCGGTATATTTGGTCAGCAAATCTAACACGATGATCGCCACCGCTAGCCACAGCCAGCGTAGCGGCCGCCGCATCGGCGGCCGCTGGTGTGGATCATTGGTGGTTGACGCAGTGCTAGGCATAGTAACGAATCTCGCCGCTGCCCTCTGGAAGATTGCTGATACAGCGACCACACAGGTCGGCATGCTCAGCATGGGTGCCTACATCAGCACGATGGTGCCAGCAGCGCTCGCACTTCTGGTGCTCGCTTCCGCTAACCGCCACTTTCAAGCCTTCAAGCTCGGTGCTTTCTGCGTTAGCAGCATCCGCTAGCGGTGCTAGATGGACTTCACTGGTGAGCATCACGAAGCGCAGCTCGTCGCCCAATTTGGACAGCGTAGCGTTCAGTTCATCGCTCACGTAAAGCGTAACTTCCGCCGCCAAGCTGCCTTTGATGACTTTGGCATTACGGGCGTCTTCCAGGCACTTATTCACCGAATGCTTCACTTCCAGCACTTGCTCCCAGAAGGCACGGCCCAGCTCAGCGCCATCCTCTAAGGTGCCAAGCCTGGTGTAGTAAGTTTCCAGCAGTACGCTGTCGCCACGCTTGCCAGGAATATGCTCGTAGATCTCCTCGGCGGTAAACGACAAGATCGGTGCAATCCAGCGGCTCAGCGCTTCAACCACATGATAAAGCGCGGTTTGCGCGCTACGGCGGGCGAGTGAATCCGTTTGAGTGGTGTACTGGCGATCTTTGATGACATCCAGGTAGAAGCCGCCTAATTCCCGTGCGCAGAAACCGTGTACCTGCTGATACACATCCAGGAAACGGTACTCTTCATAGGCTTTTTCGATACGCCCTTGCAGCTGTGCCGCACGGTCAACCACCCACTGATCCAGTGCCAGCATATCGCCAAAGGCCACCTGATCGTTAGCCGGATCAAAACCGTTCAAGTTAGAAAGCAAAAAGCGTGCAGTGTTGCGGATACGACGATACACATCGGCGGTACGCTTCAAGATTTCGTCGGACACCGCCATTTCACCGGAGTAGTCGGTAGATGCGACCCAAAGGCGCAAAATATCAGCGCCCAACTTATCCATCACACTTTGCGGCGCGACCACATTGCCCAGCGATTTGGACTGCTTACGGCCCTGTGAATCGACGGTAAAGCCATGGGTTAGCAGTTGACGATAGGGCGCATGACCATCAATCGCCGAACCGGTTAACAGCGACGAGTGGAACCAGCCACGGTGCTGGTCCGAGCCTTCCAGGTACAAATCAGCACGCGGGCCGCTTTCATGGCCATGAGGATGCGAGCCACGCAGCACATGACGGTGCGTGGAGCCGGAGTCAAACCAGACATCCAATGTATCGGTGACTTTGTCGTACTCAGCAGCTTCGGCACCGAGTAGCTCAGCGGGGTCGAGTTTAAACCACGCCTCGATACCCTCTTGCTCGACGCGCTTAGCCGCCTCTCCCATCAACTCAACCGTTTTGGGGTGCAGCTCGCCGGTTTGCTTATGCAAGAAGAACGGAATCGGCACGCCCCAGTTACGCTGGCGAGAGATACACCAATCCGGACGATTAGCGATCATGCTATGCAAACGCGCCTTGCCCCACGCGGGAGTAAATTCGGTGGCTTCGATGCCCTCCAACGCCCGCTCACGCAGCGTTTTACCGTCTTTACCTTTGATATCCATGCCCACAAACCACTGGGCAGTGGCACGATAAATCACCGGGGACTTATGGCGCCAGCAGTGCATATAGCTGTGCTTGATAGTCATGTGCGCCATTAGCGCATTAACCTCGCGCAGCTTCTCAACGATATGCGGGTTGGCTTTCCAGATCATCTGGCCGCCGAAGAACGGCAGATCATCGGCGTAGACACCGTTCCCCTGCACTGGGTTAAGCATGTCGTCAAAGCTCATGCCATGCTCACGGCAGGTGATAAAGTCATCCATACCGTAAGAAGGCGCTGAGTGAACGATGCCTGTGCTACCCACGTCGGACTCAACGTAATCCGCTAGGTAAACCGGCGAGAGACGGTCATAGAACGGATGACGGAAATTGATCAGATCCAGCGCAGCACCTTGTGCGGTAGCGATTACGCTGCCCGTCAGCTCAAAACGCTCTAAACAGCTTTCTACCAGCTCTTCTGCGAGCAGCAGCAGGCGTTCGCCGGTATCCACAAGCGCATAGGTAAACTCAGGGTGAACGTTCAGCGCCTGGTTAGCGGGGATTGTCCAAGGCGTGGTGGTCCAGATCACCACCGCCGCCGGCTTGGGCAATTCGCTTAGACCAAAGGCCGCCGCTAGCTTGTCGGCATCTTCTACCGGGAAAGCGACATCGATAGCGTCGGATTTTTTATCGGCATATTCAACTTCCGCTTCAGCCAAGGCCGAACCACAATCAAAGCACCAGTTAACCGGCTTTAAGCCTTTGAACACATAGCCCGCATCCACCATTTCCGCCAAGGCACGGATTTCGCCTGCTTCATTAGCGTAATCCATCGTGCGGTAGGGGTGGTCCCAGTCACCGATGATGCCCAGGCGAACAAAGTCAGCTAGCTGCGTTTCAATCTGCGCACCGGCATATTCACGGCACAGCTCGCGGGCTTTATCCGCGGCCAAATGTTTGCCGTGGGTGGTTTCTACCTTGTGCTCAATAGGCAGACCGTGGCAATCCCAGCCTGGCACGTAAGGGGCATCAAAACCCGCCAGATTCTTCGACTTAACAATAATGTCTTTAAGGATTTTATTGAGAGCGTGACCAATATGGATGCTGCCGTTGGCGTAGGGAGGGCCATCGTGCAGAACAAACAGCGGCGCACCCGCGCGGGCATCGCGCAGGCGCTGGTATAGGTTCATATCCTGCCATTTAGAAACGCGCCCTGGCTCCTGCTTCGGCAGCATGCCGCGCATAGGAAAGTCGGTTTCTGGCAAGTTTAGCGTGTGCTTATAATCCATAGTCCGGTCAGCCGTCGTTAGCATCGGCGGCGTTATCCGCCGAAGAGAAATCAGAAGAAGCGGTCTCACGCCCAAGCGGGGCCGAGGCCAGCGGAAGAGAATTCATGCAGCCAGCACCCGCTGCTGCAAAGTAGCGGCGCGCTCTGGCTTGATCGTGTTCAATTTGCGTTTTTAGCGCATCAAAGTCATCAAACTTCACTTCCCCACGCAAACGCGCGCAGGGGTAAACCGTCAGTCGCTGACCATAGAGGTCGCCTGAAAAATCCAACAGATGAACTTCCAGCGTGGGGCGTTTAGATCCCACCGTTGGCCGAAAGCCAACATTCGCCACGGCGGGATAACGCTGACCATTAGCCAGCTCGGCCACCACAGCAAACACGCCGCGCAGCGTTAATGGCTGAGGCAACAGCGGCAGGTTAGCGGTGGGCACACCAATGGTGCGCCCTAGCTGCTGGTCGCGTACCACACGGCCATGCAGCGAATACGACCTGCCAAGCAGGCGTGCAGCGACCTCAAAGTTACCGCTGGCCAGCAAGGTACGTACGCGCGAACTGGATACCCGTTCGTCATCAACTTTAAAGGTACGCGTGTGTTCGACACCAAATCCTTCCACCTGCCCGACAGTTTCAAGCAAGGTGAAATCGCCACGGCGGTCGCAACCAAAGCGGAAGTCGTCGCCCACCACCAGATGCTTCACCCCCAAGCCCTCAATGAGCACTTGATCGATAAACTCGCGCCCGGTCAGGCTGCGCAAGGCATCATTGAAAGGCAGGCACAGCACCTGTTCGGCACCATGATCACGCAGCAAGCGAACTTTTTCACGCAGACGGGTAAGCCGCGGCGGCGCTTGATCACCGGCAAAAAACTCCCGCGGCTGAGGCTCAAACACCACCACGGTCAACGGCACCTTCAAGCGCGCCGCATGCTCACGGCACTGCTGCAGGATCGCCTGATGGCCGCGATGCACACCATCAAAATTACCGATGGTAGCAACGCAGCCCCGATGAGCCGCTGTCAGATTGTGCAGACCTCGAATGACGTGCATGGCACCTCTTTTTTAAAAGCCTTTTTTAAAAGCGTTTGCCGTCTAAAAGCGTTTGATTATAACCAACGCGTTGATCAGGTGCAGGGGAAGATTACGTTCGCCCTGGCATCACCTTCTTTATCACCCTAACGCTGCCTGTTTGCGCATTAGCTATTCATCTTAAAGTGACGCAGCCGCAGGCCAAACGCGGTCAGCCAGGCAAAATAAAGCCCACCACCCAGCACCACTAACCCTGCTACCCAGCGAATACGCTGCCACAGTTCAAAATCAAGCCACTCCTGCCAGTCGGGGGCAGCCAGGTAAAGCGCAATACTCATCAACGCGCTACCGCCCACCAGTTGGACTGCGTAGCGCCCCCACCCCGGCTGAAAGATCAACACCTTCTGGCGATAGAGCAGATACCCCAGCAGCCCAGCGTTTAAAAATGCCGACAGCGCGGTTGCCAATGCCAAGCCTGCGTGAGCAAGCGGCCAAATTAACAGCAGGTTAAACACCATGTTAGCCACCATGGCGATAATGCCCACTTTGACCGGTGTTTTCGTATCCTGGCGGGCAAAGAAGCCCGGTGCTAACACCTTGATCAGCATAAACGCCACCAATCCAAAGGCGTAAGCGCGTAGGCTCATGGCGGCCATTTGAATATCGGTATCGGTCATTGCCCCGTAGTGGAACAAGGTAATCAAAAACGGTTCTGCCAGCACGGCCAGTGCCAGCGCAGCGGGCACTCCCAACAGCAGCACGACGCGAATGGCCCAGTCTAGCATCGCTGAAAAGTGTTCGGTGGACTGCTCCGCATGACGCTTCGAAAGCGCCGGCAGAATAATCGTGCCAATCGCCACACCGAAGACCCCAAGCGGAAGTTCGACCAACCTATCCGAATAGTACAGCCAAGACACACTGCCCGCCGTTAACAACGAGGCCAGTACCGTATCCAGCAGCAAGTTAATTTGCGATACCGATACGCCAAACAGCGCGGGAGCCATGAGCTTCAGGATGCGCTTCACGCCTTCGTGGGCAAAATTTGGCCACGGGGTCGGCAACAACCCAAGGCGCAGCAAAAACGGCACCTGAAATGCTAACTGGGCAGCACCCGCAATCAACACTCCCCAGGCCAGCGCCATGGCGGGTTCTTCCATTAACGGCATTAACAGTAGCGCCGCGCCAATCAGCGAAATATTCAGCAGCACGGGGGTGAACGCGGGCACCGCAAAGCGGTTCCAGGTATTCAGCACGCTTCCCGAAAAAGCGGTTAACGAAATCAGTAGCAAATAGGGAAACGTCAGACGTAGCATGTCGGCTGTCATGGCCAGCTTTTCGGGGTCGCGCCCAAAGCCGGGGGCAAATACCCACACCAACCACGGAGCGCCCAGCATCGCCAACGCTGTTATTAGCGCCAAAATAGCCGTCAGACTGCCCGCTACCGCATTCAGTAGCTCGCGAATTTCCTGCTTACTGCGCTGGGTTGAGTACTCTGAAAGCACCGGCACAAAGGCTTGGTTAAACGCCCCTTCGGCAAACAAACGGCGCAGAAAGTTAGGGATTTTAAACGCAACGAAGAACGCATCCGAGCCGTTGCCTGCCCCCAAGAAGGTGGCAACCACCACATCGCGCACCAACCCCATCACACGCGACAACATGGTCATGGCACTGACCACTAACCCAGAGCGCATCAACCCGCGGCGCGGGGGCGACATATTTGCTTGCGGTGGCGTGTTGGCGGTCATCACTCAATCCATAGCGACTAAAACAAGAGACCCAAAGTCGCCGCGGGCAACGCGACGTATAGACACAAAAAAACCGGCCGCAGCCGGTTTTTTTTATGGCGCCTGCCGGCTTACGCCGCCAGAGCCTTAATGCGCTTGTTCAAGCGGCTTTTCAGACGTGCAGCTTTCTTCTTAGAAAGAACGTCTTTATCAGCGATGCGGTCGACAACCGGCTGCATTGCCCGGAACTCTTCCATCGCTTTGCCATGATCGCCGGTGCTGATCGCTTTGATCACACGCTTGATGTAGGTGCGGACCATGCTGCGCTGGCTGGCTTTCAGGACGCGACGAGTCTCGGCCTGGCGGGCGCGCTTGCGTGCTTGCTTGCTGTTCGCCACAGGTATCTCCTTGGAGAATAAAGGTTGCCAATAAACGGCAACGGATTAACTATGTGTTTGTCGGTCGGCTTTCACCACGACATTTCCGTCAGAATCTTTCCACAATAACCAATTGATTTGGAAGCAATTAAAATACTGCCAAATGATGTAACGAGCAGTTCAAAATCTGCCCGTCCACGGGTCTTGTCTGAGAGGATGGCATAGTCTATCACGCGTTAAGCGGGCTTGCTAGCGCTTGTCAATGCTTTTCCCGCACGGATTGCCACTGACCCGTTATGGCAATACCTGCCCCGTTGGCGCCAGAATTTTGCGCAGAAAACGCCGCGTCCGCTCATCTTGAGGATTGGTGAACAGCGCTTCGGGCGGCCCTTGCTCGACAATTTGCCCTTCATCCATAAACACCACCCGGTCGGCGACGTCTCTGGCGAACTGCATTTCGTGGGTCACCACAATCATGGTTTGCTGCTCGGCGGCGAGCTGTTTCATTAAGCTCAGCACCTCTTCCACCCATTGCGGATCCAGCGATGAGGTTGGCTCGTCAAATAGGATCACATCGGCATTCGCGGCCATCGCACGCCCAATGCCTACCCGCTGCTGTTGGCCACCGGAAAGTGATGCTGGATAAGCATCTGCCTTATCGGCCAAGCCAATGCGCTCTAAAATCTCCCTTGCCCGAGCGTGCGCCTGAGCCTTAGGCAGCTTATCTACGACAATCATGCCTTCGCTGATATTTTCTAACGCCGTCTTGTTAGCAAACAGCCCATAGTTCTGAAATACGAAAGCGGTTCGTCGGCGTAGCGCCAGAATATCGGCACGACTAGCACGCCGGGCATCGACTCTTAAATCGCCTACCGTGATGTGTCCCGCTTCTGGGCGTTCTAGAAAGTTAATACAGCGCAGCAGGGTTGATTTACCAGTACCCGAGGGGCCAATAATGACGATGATTTCACCCTGTTCCAGGTGCAAATCAACGTCGGTAAATACTGGCTGCTGGCCAAAACGCTTACTGACAGATTCGAGGGTGATCATCGCTGGTACGCCTTATTCAGATACGTTTCCAGACGGCGCTGGCCCCAGGAAAGCGCTTCCACCACCACCCAGTAAATAATCGCCACCAGCAGAAATGCTTCCAGATAGAGAAAGCTTCCAGAAGCCTCTTTTTGGGTAGCGCCCATCATTTCGGTGACACCCAGGGTAAACGCCAGGGAAGTCGCTTTAATCATATCGATGAAGTAGTTCATCAGCGTTGGCGTTGCCACGCGGGTGGCTTGAGGCAGAATAATCCGCCGCATCAATTGAGACTGGGTCATGCCGATGGACAGCGCCGCTTCAGTTTGGCTACGGTCAATACCGACAATTGCCGCGCGAATGGATTCCGCCATGTAGGCCGAAAAGTGCAGCGTTAAGCCAAGCACCGCAGCAGTCACTCCGTTGATGGAAATCAGCGCGTTAATCAACTGAGGCAAGCCGTAATAAAACAAAAATAGCTGTACTAACAGCGGCGTTCCGCGAAAAAACGAGATAAACAGCAGCGCCGCGCCGTTCAACACCGGCACTCGCGATACCCGAATGACCGCCAACAGGCAGGCAATGATCAGCGCAAACAGCATGGCGATGCTCGCCATTTGCAGCGTTAACGGTAAATAGCTCAGTAGGACCGGCAACAGGTCCCACATATACTCCACATTCAGCATGGTTATTCCAAGGTCAGTTTCGCAACGTCGCTATAAGCGAAACGGCCGTGGCAGTGCCACGGCCGCAATCAGTTGCTGGTCGTCTAAAGGTAAACGCCGCGATTATGGCTGGGTGATATCAGTATCGAACCATTTTTGCGATATTTCACCTAATGTACCGTTTTCACGCAGCTCTTCCAGGGCGGCATCTACGCGGTCACGCTGCGCACGGCCCTCTTCATCATCACGAAACGGCAGCGCGTTTTCTATGATGGTGAACGGCTGGCCGGCCAATGCAAGCGGCAAGCCGCGCTCGCTGATCACTTGGCTGGCGCTAACGCGATCCATCACAAATGCATCGATACGGCCAAGCGCCACATCCTGCTCGACGTTGGATTCGTAGGTACGGATATCGATCTCATCAGCATTAGGCTGTTCACGCAGCAGCTGCTCATAGTTAGAGCCTAGATTGACCGCAACGCTTTTGCCGGATAAATCTTCAACACCTTGAATAGTGTCATTACCTGCCCGCACAACGACCTGGGCACCATCGTAAACATACGGTGCGGTGAAGGCGTACTTCGCTTTGCGCTCATCGGTGATGGTAATTTGGTTAGCAATGGTATCAATGCGCCCCGATTCCAACATGCCCGCCAAGCCAGAGAAACTCGCTGTCACGAATTCAATCTCATCGCCAGTCACATCACCAACGGCGTTCATGACATCCACTTCAAAGCCTTTAAGCTCATCACGCTCAACGTATGTAAAGGGGAAATACCCCCCAGACATGCCGACGCGCAGCGTATCCGCGTAAGCAGCGGCAGACAGCACACCACCCACAACGCTAAGCGAAAGAACGGCAACGGCTTTTTTCCAACGGCTCACATTCGCCATATTCATTTTCCCCTCTAGGGCACCTAAGCGCCCTACTTTAAACGTGGGCACTGGTTGCGACGTTAGTCGAACATCTACCAGTGCAATGAGGCCAAGATACCAGCAAAAAAGAAATAATAAACCTATTCTTTAGTTCTTTTTGGAATTTAGGGGCAACTGGTGGTGCTATAGTGATGATGGCGTGTTCGCGCTATTAAAAGGCTCCGGTCTCCCAAATTGATTGTAAACATTGCTCGACTACTACCATTCAACGTTTAAAAAAATGAGGAAGCCCATGCTTTCATTAGGCATCACTTCCATCAATTTTTTTAATAATTTTAGCAGGATGACCCGACATAATAGTGTTAGGCGGAACATCACCAACAACTAAACTGCCCGCTGCGACAACAGCATTTTCCCCTATCACGGCAGGCCCAAGCACAGTGACACCAGAACCTAGCCACACCCCCTGTTTGATGTGAATATCTCGGCCGCTATCAGGGACAGCTGTTAATCTTTCTAAGCCGGTTTTTTCGTAATCATGCGTTCCCGTCAGCAACATGCAACGATGACCAAAAAAGCAATCTTTTTCGATTGTAATATGACCTGAACGTGTATTAAGCAAAAGGTCATTCAAAGGAATCGTAATATTATCTAGGTGCAGACGACTACGATCTCCCCATACTTTTGTCTGGCGAAGCTCTATTTCGGCCAAATATGGGCTTAAAAGTTTTGCCAAAATCTGCAAATCACTTTTACTTGCGGTTCTTAGCAAGCTCAGGAACTGCGTTTCCTGTGTCATTTTTTAATCCACTGAAATAGCGTTAATTTTTTTTCCGACAACTTTATTGAAAAAGCTCTTTTCACTACAACCCTCTTCATTCATCAATAAGCGGTAAGCTAAATCGAAGCTTCCGTATGCTTTGCTCAAAATAATCGCCAATTTTTTACGCTGCTCTACAGAAGTCTCCTGCAAAGCATTAATATCTCTGACATATACTGCGTCAGCAGTAGTTAGCTGATTTATACCCTGATGAATCCCGCCATTGATTTTCATCGGTGCGTAAATTCGTTTTCTTTGCTCCAAAAGCGTATGCAGCATAAATCCATGCGCCCTCATCCATTGATCAATCTCAGCAAAGAGCGGTTGATTTTCATAGAGCTGAATAAAGTTAACCTCTGTCTGAATCACCAAGGTATCTTTCAGCTTTTTTTCGCCGTTTCTGAAAACGTTAAGCTCACCGCCTTGGATATCAATTTTCAACCAGTCTATTTTTTCTATTTGGTCAATATCATCTAATCGTACGGTCTCAATTTCCTCGATCGACTTCACTTTGCCCCAGATCGGATACCCTTGAAAGTGGTTAAGCACAAGGGTGTTCGGCTTTAACGTTGAGGTCATGCCCGAGGCTTGACAAATGTAAAGCTTGGCATGCTCGCCAGTACCGACAGCATGTGGTAAATATGTCTCATTAGCCCCTTTCATAGTTTGCAATTTTTGCAATGCTTCTTTCTGTGGCTCGAAACCAACCAACGTTACTAGCCCCTGTTTGAGCATTTCTGCATAAGGAGGCGTCCCATCGATAGGATTGGCACCAACATCTACCACGCTGATTGGCTCGTCGAGTTCCCACAAGCTTGTAGACTTATTCTTTGTACGTGGCTTTTCAAACTCGGAGGACTGAGATGCAACATTACTACTAGCCGCATCTTGGGTAGTATTATCGCTCTGTAATTCAATATGACGCTTTAATAATGCGTCAATATCTTGAGAAATATTGTCTGCTACTGCTTGATTAACTACGGGCAACTCAGATGCTTGCTTAGGCGTTACCACGTTATCATTATCAAACTCATTTACCAGGGCTTTCACCATTCCTTCTGAAATTAAATACTCTTCCGCCTCTTCTTTATCTACACCGACCAAGAGTTCGTAACTCATATCGCGGATGCCGTAAATAGTATGTAACAGAAAAGCAAGCTTGATGCGCTGATTATTACTTAAGTTAGCCATACGTTCATGGCTGGGCAGGAAAACCGCATCAGCACTTGTTAGTTCAGTGGCTTGGCGCTGCTTGTCAGGTACGCTTTCTGGCAGATGGCTGCGGTGTTGCTCATTGTTAAAGCGGTAGAAACGGAAGCCGTGGCGACTCATCCAATGCTGCACTTCCGCGAGGTTAGATTGGCGTTGGTGCGTCGGCTGAAAGGCAATACGCACTTGAATAATAAGCGTATCCTTAAGGGCTTTTTCGCCATTTTCAAGAATTGCAGTGGAATCGCTTAGATGATCAAGAATTAACCAATCCAAGCTTTCAAGCCCTCGGTGATTTTCAACCCAGTTGTCCAAATGGCTGCGCTTAAGCAGCCTGTTGATTACGCTCGATTTCGTGCATTTTTCCCGGGTTAAGCGAGACTGGGCCGGTGACTTCCCAGTTTCGAGTGTGGCCCGACCAGCGTTGCGGATGTCGCTGCTTCGCACGTTGGTATACCGCGTTCCGGCGTTCCAGGCGCTCTTGGTCTACGCCGCGATGACGGTCCGCTGGCGTGACATACTGGATGCCACTGTGCAGGTGCTGTTCGTTGTAAGCCCGCTCGAACGCTAGCATCCATTCTCGTACCGCGCCCAGCGATGCGAAGCCCTTGGTGGGCCACGCTGGACAGTATTTGACGGTACGGAACAGCGCTTCCGAGTAAGGGTTATCATTGCTTACTCTCGGCCGACTGTAAGACATCAACATGCCCAGCTCTGTTAGCCTCGCTTTGAGCGTATAGGAGGTCATCGGTGCTCCGTTATCAGAGTGCAGTACTGGCGGCTGATGCCAGCAACCTTCTCGCAGCAAGGCACGTTCCAAAAGCTGTTTAGCCAACTCGCCCGATTCCGTGTCGTGGACTTCCCAAGCAATGATTTTGCGGCTGTAGATATCCATGATCAGGTAAAGATACCAGTGCTGACCTCGCACAACGGAGGCACAATAACTGATGTCCCAGCTCCAGACCTGGTTTGGCCCTGTAGCCGTAAAGCTAGTCGGCTCGGGGACTGAACGACGTGGTTTCATACGGCCACGATGGTGCTGCTGATGATGCTTTTTCAAGACCCGATAAAACGACGATTCGGAGGCCAGATAGACGCCTTCGTCGGCCAATAAAGGAACGATTTGAGACGGCGGCAAGCTCTGATACTCGGGGCGATGGCACGTGTTCAAAATGGCTTGCTCTTCCTCATGCGTCAGCTGATGCGGCTGCCTGTGTTGCCCTGCATGTGGACGCTGATCCTCGACAATAGCGCCGCGCTCAGATCGCCACCGCTTCAGTGTGCGTTCGCTTATGCCGATCACGGCAGCCGCTTGATAACGGGACGCGCCACCCATAACCGCTTCGTCAAATAGCGCGATGAGCCTTGCACGTTCCTTTAGAGGCGTTAGTCGTCCTCGCCGCTGTCCGGATCCTCGCCGTACAAGGCTTCGAGCTTTTTTGAAAGCACCAGCAACGACGTTGTTTCTGCCAGCACCTTGTCTTTGCGCCGTACTTCCGCTTTGAGCTGCTTGATGGTCTTTCGGTCTTCTTTGCGCTGTTTCTGCGCTGCTTTTGCCTGCTCTTCTTGCCGACCAGCTCCTTCGAGACAAGCGGCTTTCCATTGCTGGATTTGCTCGGGATAAAGGCCTTTTTCACGACAGTAAGCGCCAAGCTCTGTTTCTGACATCGTCGCGGTTTCGATGACAACGGCTAGCTTGGCGTCAGGTGACCATTCGTTGTCGCCTTGGGTGTAACCCGGCACAGGCACTCCTTTTTCTCGACACTGTTTTAACCAACTATACAGCGTCGCGTTGGAGATGCCTTCTTCCGTTGCTACCGACGCCACACTGCGATTGTGGGGCGGCAATAACTTTTTCAGGATGGCGGCTTTACGCTCTTCAGAATAACGTGGCACATGAATTCCATACCGCTCCCTCTGGACTGAGTTTAGGCGATATCGCCAACCGGACAACTAGGCTGACAGAGGGGGCCCTTCGATGGCATCTAACGCAATAGTATTGATCGGCAGCTTGGCAAGCACCTTAGTACCCGCCGGGCTAACACCGTGTTGCTCTCCGATGGGCAGCGGTTCCAAGATGCTGCTCATTGTTGGATCTAAGCACGAATAAAGCGTTGCTTGATTGCCATCGCCTAAAACAGCATGGGTAAAAACTTGCACATCATTGCTGCCTTCAAACCGCTCGGGATTTGTTACTTGGCTTGCTGGATCGAAGGTCACTATGCCAAATGAATTTAGTTGCCTAAGGGTATCAATGCCTTTATCAACAACTAATTTTGAACCATTATCCAGCGCTATAATCTTGCTAGATAGCGACCAGTTAAACACAGCCGCCTCAGAGTCCATACTTTCTGCATAGACAATATCAACAGGTGTTTCTTCATCCACAAACTGTGCCTGCCCAGTTTTACCGAACGTTAAAGCGGCAGGCTGCTTTCCTTCACAATGGCGTTGCCAAATGGCACGCATCGCCAAGGTAAAGTGATTGGCAAAACGCGGGGCGTCACAAACTGGTGACTGTAGCAGTACATCCCGCAGCTGGGAACGAATAGCACTCAGGCTATCTAAGTCGCTGGCAAGCTCAATGACACGTTCGTGATACTCACGCCAATTATTAACGACTAACTCAGGCATGCCAACATTGACTAGATGAGTTGCCGAGTGCCGTCCAGCAAAGGTTGGCCCAGGCAAGCTAATAACTGGCACTCCCATCAGTAACGCTTCACAAGTAGTTAACCCACCTGAGTAAGGCCATGGATCTAAAGCAATATCTACTTTGTTATAGCTTTCCAATAATTGTTGATGGGCAGAAGGCCCTTCAATTATAATCCTTTCCTTATCTACACCATTTCCTTCAAAAAGTGTTTGCACACGAATTTGTAAGCTTTCGCTACTAAACTGCATTCCTTTTAAAAAAAAGCGCGAATTTGGAATCGCTAGCAGTATTTTAGACCAACAAGCCACTATTTCTGAGTTTATCTTCGTTGGATTATTAAAACACCCAAATGTTATATACCCATTTCCTAAAGCAGGTAATGATGCAATATTAGGCGCATAAACTGGTGGATCATAACAAATGTAATCATCAGGCATTCGAATAAGTTTTTCTGTATAGTAGTCATCAACCAAGCAAGGGGTTTCAACTGAATCACTAATCAAATAATCAATAGCTTTAACACCTGTTGTATTAATCAAACCACCAACCCACTTCACTACAATAGGAGATGGTTTTTTAGCAATCGCCATCATGCGATTCCCAGAATTATGTCCAGCCAAGTCAATCAAAATATCAACTTTATCACTTTTAATCAAATTTGCTGTTTGCTCTATACCTAACTGTGATATCACTTGCCATTTTTTCGCTGTTTTTTTTAGTCGCTCTGTTATCGAATCAGAGTCGTAGTTTGTCGTATAAAAGAAAAGCTCAAAATTATATTTTTTTAACTCTTCAATGGTAGATGTGATCATGTATCCAACGGGATGTCGACGAAAACCGTCAGATATCATACCAATTCTTAATTTTCTATCTTTTTCAGTTTCACTAATTTTTGGGCACTCAAATCTTTCACTACTGAAATAATCATCCCAAACTTTGCACTCTTCTACAATTTTATCGAGAGAGATATTAGGAATATAGTGAAGTGCCGTTATTTTATTTGAAAAAGAAACATCCGACTTCGGATTCACCTTAAATGCTTGATCATAATAGTATAGTGAATCTTCCATTTTACCTAGCTGCTTAAAAAGATTTCCCAAATTATTCCAGGCATAATATTTGTCAGGCTCGATAGCTAAGGAAGCACTTAACTTCTCTACAGCCTCTTCGTAGCGGTGTAATGCTTCTAAAATATTACCATAGGTTATCAGATAACCTGCATGACGTGGCTGTTGCCTACATGCTTCTTCAATATGACACAGAGCTTCTTTCGGATTATTACTTTTATAAAGAAGATAAGAAAGGTAATGTTCTGATTTATGAAAACCAGGCTTTATCTCTAGCGATTTTTGTAATTTATTTATTGCCCCAACATAGTCGCCTAAGTTGTATAACACCTTACCCAATACAGAATAGGCCTCATAATTATCTTCTTTTAACTCAATTGCTTCTTCAAGCTCTTTTTTCGCACTTTCAAACAATCTTTGGTCCGTGAGTAAAACACCAAGTTTCAGTCTATAACTAGCATTATTTGGATTTTTTCTAGCCATTTTTTCAACATTTTTCAGCTGCTTATTAGCGCTATGCACCTGAGATTTTTTCATCACGGCTATCTCTCACTCTAAAATAAAAAGGCTGCCATATGGCAGCCTTATGTAGTACAAAATCTCACTAATCGCTAATTAATATTAGCCTAACAGTGAGAGAACGTTCTGAGGGATTTGGTTAGCCTGCGCTAATACCGAGGTTCCAGCCTGCTGAAGAATTTGAGCACGAGTCATATCAGCAACTTCAGTCGCATAATCAGCATCTTCGATACGCGAACGCGCAGCTGAAAGATTTGTTTCATTCGTATTCAAATTAGTAATAGCAGATTCAAAGCGGTTTTGAATAGCACCAAGGTCAGACCTCAATACATCAACATCTGACAAAGCAGCATCAAGCTGCTCCAAGGGGTTATTACTAGCTCCAGTCAAAAGGCTGGCTGCGGTTAGGTCAGCCCCATCTACAGTAAAGCTTGCTGTAGTGTCTGTTGTAACGTCGGCATCTTGAGGATCAAGCGCAACATTGAAAGTTACAGATGAGCCACTAGCAATATTGATACCTTGAGCCGCCAACGTTCTTGACTCAGCTTCAGTCGCAGCACTCACCTGGACTTGAGCATACCAGTTACCATTTTCATCGACATAGGCATTAGCTGTATCAGCGGTAACTGAACCAGTAGCAATACCTAAACTAGTTGCCAAATCGTCACCAAAATCATTAACATCTGAGTCTGCGATTGAAGTGGAATCGCCATAAGCAGTTTCGAAGTTAGCAGTTGCTGCTGCAGCTACAGTTCCTTGCGCACCATTAACATTAAAACTATCTAACCCGAGCGTAGCAGCATTAATTTCTTTCAAATCTACTTCGATGGTTTGACCATCATCAGCACCAACCTGAATAGAGATCTTTTGATCTTTTTCCAGTACTTTCGTGCCGTTGAAGTCAGTTTCCTCAGCGATACGATTTACTTCTGTCAAACGCTGGTCTATCTCAGCTTGAATTGAGTTTAAATCTTCTTGACTATTAGTTCCGTTTTGCGCCTGAACTGTCAGTTCACGAACACGCTGTAAGTTGTCATTGACCTGATTCAGAGCACCTTCAGCTGTTTGTGAAATCGAGATACCGTCGTTGGCATTACGCTGAGCCTGTGATAAACCAGTAATCTGGCTGCTCATACGGTTGGCGATGGCTTGGCCAGCTGCGTCGTCTTTAGCGCTGTTGATACGCAGACCAGAGCTCAGACGCTCCATAGACGTGGTCAGGGCATTTTGTGATTTGGACAGGTTGGACTGGCCAATCATGGAAGTAATGTTGGTATTGATCACTGACATGGTGTGATTCTCCTTGCATGAACACTGGCCGGAAGGCCTGCTATTCGGCCACTTTGTGCGCCGTTATTAGAATTAACGGCACGGCGAGAGGAATCTTTAGGGCGGTTAGTAAAAAAAGATGTAATGTTTGGTAACTGTAGGGTGAGAGGCTTACTTTTCCGCGGGCAACAAAAGGGCGGCTTGCGCCGCCCATTGCGGGTGCCTCGCTTCGCTGGTTATTTCTTACGACCTAGCTGATTATCCAGGGCGTCGAATTGCTGGGTGAGGTAGGAACTCATACTATTCATCTGGGCAATCATCGCATCTAGCTGGCCGAACTGGGTGCGGTAGCGGGAGATGGTGCCTTCAATGGTTTTTTCCATACGTTCGAAACGGTCATCCAAGCTTTTAACACGGTTTTCCGCACCACTAATCGCCAGTTTGACCACGCCGTTGTTGCCCAGCATCTGTTCGATAGTGGTGTTTAGCCTACCCGCCATGCCGTCGCCCTCGTTTTCACCGGCAAAAAAGTCATTGAGGGCCTGGGGGTTATTGGCAACCAAGTCATCTAACGTCTCCTCATCGACCTTGAGCTTGCCATCTCGTTGCAGAGTGATGCCTAGCTGATTAAGCGTCGATAACTCACCGCCTTCTACGCCACCGGTTAATACACTGCGCAGCCGGGATTCGATGGTGCGCACGGTGTTATCGCCCAATAGCTCGCCAGCGGTTTCGCTATCGCCGGTAAAGCTGGTGAGTTTGCCAATAGTGCCTTTTAAGTCATTAAACGCTTTTACAAAGCCATTAATCGCTTCGCGCTGCTTTAGCGTGTCGCGCTCAATATTAATGGTACTGGAAGCCGTTTCTCCGTCCACGATATCAAGCTCAGTAAGGTTAAGCGTTACCCCCTGAATCGCACCTTCAATACTGTTTTCCGCACTGCTAATCGCAATGCCATTAACCGTAAGCGCGGCATTCTCCCCTGAGCGCTTCGTTGCCGCATCTTCGGCAAAGGGGCCAGGCACTACGGTGCCACCGGCATCAACAAAACTAAAATTTTCAACAGAAGCGTCTGCGCCGGTCGTTTTAGAACTCAGTGCCAGCCGGTAGCCCGTGCCATCGTTGATAATCGTGGCGTTAACACCTGCATCTTTATCAGCGTTAATGGCATCACGAATATCCGCAAGGCTACTGCCTTCTGCGATGTTGATAGCGACGCTCTCGCCATCGCCAAAGGTTAGCTGCAGCACAGTTGCCCCTTGTAGATCCATGGCTGCGTCCCGCTCTCCCACGCGATTCGAGGCCAGCGTGCCAGAAGTGGCCAATTGGCTGACCTCTACCCGGTAGCTGCCCGGCAGCGCATCAGCGGCGGCAGTCGCTTTAATGGCATCGCCACGCACATTGGCGGAAAGGCTTTGGTAGAGCTTGGGGTCATTGATTTTGGCGACCGCATCTTGAAACGAGTTCAGCGACGTTTGAAGTTGACCGAAAGCAGAAATTTTCGCCTGCTGCTGTTTCTTTTGAAGCGTAATTGGCGCGAGTTTGCCCCGCTCAGCCGCTTGAAGCTGATCAAGCAAACCAGTGAGATCAAGGCCGGAACCAACGCCAAGAGAGGTTATCGTCGCCATGCGGGGGTATTCCTCAGTGCAAAAGGCTAAACCACAAGACCCAGGCGCGCATGCGCACGCCCGTTTATTTAATAGCACTGCTATCGGCAGAAAAGCGCACAACTTTAGCGCCTTTTCGCGCTTTCGCCGCTTTTCATACTTTTTTACTAGAAATGAGAATGTTCTAATGAAAACGCCTGCAGGAAGCAGGCGTTAGCGTAGGCGTTCAGTAACCACCCAATCACTTTAGCGGTTATTTACGCCCAAGCTGAGCATCGAGGGCATCAAACTGCTGGGTTAGATAGCTGCTGGTTTGGTTCATCTGGGCAATCATGCTATCTAACTGGCCGAACTGGGTACGGTAGCGTGAAATGGTCTGCTCAATGGTTTGTTCTGTTCGGGTGTAGCGCTCCACTAGGGACTCCACACGATTTTCCGCCCCGGTAATGGCTCCCTTCACTGCTCCGTTAGTACCCAATAACTGGTCTAGGCCTTGATTTAACTGGCCAGCCATACCTGAATCGTCGGCGTCACCGGCGAAGAACGTCGACAGCGCATCCTGGTTATTGACAATGGCGTTATCCAGCTCGCTTTCATCAATAGAAAGCGTGCCGTCCCGCTGTAGCGAAATACCAATATCACTAAGCATCGAGAACTCACCTTCGATACCGCCACTTAATATGCTGCGCATGCGTGACTCCACAGTGCGCACCGTATTGTCGCCGTTCAGCTCGCCTGCCACGCCGGTTTCCGCATTGAAACTGGTCAGCTCGCCGATGGTGCCCTTAAGCTCGTTATAGGCATCGACAAAGCCCGTAATCGCTTCACGAACAGCGCGTGTATTCTGCTCGACTGCCACGGTGCTATCACCCTCTTCTTGAAGATTAAGCGTCACGCCTTGAATCGCCCCTTCAACCTGATTGGTAGGGCTGGTAATGGCAATGCCATTCACCGTCAACGCGGCATCGGTGCCTGCTTGCAGGGTGTTATCGGTATCCGCAGCGAAGGGCTCGGTGCCTGAAAAGCTAAAGCCGGTAATAGAGGCATCCGCACCGGTTTCGCTGGAACTAAGCGCCAGCCGGTAGTTGGTGCCGTCGTTCACAATGGTGGCGTTAACGCCTGAATCTTCATTGGCGTTAATCGCGTCACGAATATCTTCCAGGCTGCTATTCGCACCGATAGTGACCTCTTTACTGGCCCCATCACCGAATGTGAAGGTTAACGTTTGCTCAGCGGTCGTTAGCGGCGCGTCCAGTTCAGCAACGCCTTCAGAGGCCAGCGTGCCACGGGTAGCGAGTGTATCAACGGTGACGTTATAACTACCGGGCTGCGCTTCGTCATCTGCCGTGGCAGTAATGGCATCGCCCCCCACATTCGTGGAAAGGCTTTCATACAGCGCACTGTCGTTTAGCTCAGCTGATGCAGTTTGAAATTGGGAGAGCGCACTTTGCAGCTGACCATAAGCAGAAATCTTGGTCTGCTGGGTTTCCAGTTGACGCTCTATAGGCTTCAGCTTCCCTCTCTCAGCGTCTTGCAGTTGATCCAGCAAGCCATTGAGGTCGAGCCCTGAGCCAATTCCGAGTGATGAAATGGAAGCCATAAGTTACTGCCCTTTTTTTAAATAACGCCCAACACGCTGGCGCTGCTCATACGTAAGAATGTGATTTATATTTAATACTATCGACCATTAAAGCTTAGACTTGAGCCTATTTGGCTTTTTTTACGTACTAAAAAGTAATGAATTGTAAAAGATGACGCTTACATAACACTAAAAAGGCATAACACCATCAATTTTAATTAATACTTTTTGCTTTTCTCCTAGCGCCCACATGCTGAATTATCTAGATGACAGAAATATGTCAGAAAAAGGTCGGTGGTTTCTTTGACACCAACCCACCATAGACCTTGGTCTAATACCCGCATTGCTTTATAATGCGCTGCAACAAGCCCATTTTGGGGCTATTTGCAGGAGAACGACTTATGCCTTCCGAGGTGTCACAACCCGCATCCAGCGTAGCGTCTGCCGCTTATCATGTGCAGCGCAGCCTACGCCACTGCCTTTCTAGCGTTGCCGAGCTGCTTTACGATAACGGCCATGTGCTCGAAACCATTACCTTGCCGCAACGCGGTCTTGCCCGGCGTGAGCTGGCTCATTTGAAGGGGCATTGCCCTAGTTGGAAAACATGCCAACGGGTGCTCGAAGAGAGCGGTGCCGCTGAATTTAATGATTACGACCGTTTCGTACTGACGTCTATGGGACGGGAGCTAATGTTTGATATGTTTGGCCAGGGCGCTGCTGACTGCGCGTAATCGCGTTTGCTTTGTTTTGCTTTGCACGTTCTAACTACGACGCTCTAAATACAAAGCGCCCGCAGCCCCTTGAAAAAAGGCTGCGGGCGTTTTTCTATTGGCGCGGTGTGCTTAACGCAGTCCAAGTAGCGATAGAATAAACAGCACAACAACGATTAGACCAATAATATAGATAATGTTACGCATAACGGCACTCCTTGCTTTTGCGTTTATAGGCTTGCTTCAAACCTGGATTCATAGAATAACCGCAGCACTTTGGACACCACGGTGGAGGCAGGAGGGTCAGCGCCGGTACCCTTCTCGGCTCACCGACCAAAGTGAAGCAGAGCATGGGATACCGACAGCTGACCCAGACCCAACGATACCAGATCCACGCCCGCTATGACTTGGGCGTGAGCCAGCGTCAAATCGGCAGAGAGCTAGGAATCCACAGCAGCACGGTCAGCCGTGAGCTGCGTCGTAACGCCACTTCTGGTGGCTACGACCCCGAGCAGGCCCAGTCCCTCAGTGATCACCGCCGCCGCACCGCCTGGAAGTGGACGAAGCGCTTGCCCAGCCTGATCACCGCCGTTGCCGACCGGCTGCGAGAGGAGTGGAGTCCGGAGCAGATCAGCGGCTTCATGGCACCGTTGGCCGGCATAGGCGTCAGTCACCAGTGGATCTACTCCTTGATCTGGGATGACAGAGCGCAAGGTGGCGATCTATGGCGGCACCTCCGCCAACCGAAGCGTCGCAGCAAGCATCGGGCTCAGGCCAAGAGCGCTGGGCTTGGCAAGATCCCCAGCCGCGTGGGCATTGAGCATCGCCCGGCAGAGGTCGATGCCAGGCTCGTCATCGGGCACTGGGAAGGCGACACCGTCATTCAGGGGCATAAGCAATCGGGGCTGGTGACGCTGGTAGAGCGCCGTAGCGGCTATCTGCTGGCGGCGAGGTTGCCCAGGGTCTCAGCGGAGCTGACGCAAGCGGCCATGATCCGGCTGTTGAAGCCTCGCCGGGGTGCTGTGAAGACCATCACCCTAGACAACGGCTCGGAGTTCGCCGGCCACATAGCCGTAGGCAAGGCGGTGACCGCAAAGACCTACTTTTGCGATCCCTACTGCTCTGGCCAGCGTGGGAGCAACGAGAATACCAATGGCTTGATACGGCAGTACTTCCCCAAGGGAACAGACTTCCGCCAGGTCACCGATGCCGAGCTGCGCAAGGTGGTCGAGAAACTAAACGACCGCCCTCGAAAGCGACTCGGTTACCGGACACCGGCACAGGTGTTTCTGGGGGAGTACTCAGGAGCCCTGGACACAGCAGGTGCTGCACTTATTGCTTGAATTCAGGAAAGAAAGCAACACCGTGAAATAACACCTCTAGCCTAGCAGTGATTGGTTAGGTTTGCGTAATTTACCCTCGGTGGGTATTAAATTGCTCTCTTAAGAGAAAATACGACGATTCGTCTCACTCCCCCTTATGCCCTAGGCTCATCAGATAAAGCGCTGCGGCCAGCGCCAGCACCGAAAGCGCGAGGTAGATAGCTTCCAGTGGCGTTGTGAAACGGATATCCACCACGGCGCGGAAAAACTCAATAATCACCGCCAAAATCACCACGCGGGCAATCTTGTCCTTGAGCTGATCCAGCGAGCCTACGTTAAACGGATGTTTGGGATAACGCACTTCCGCCTGATCGATACGGGAAACAAACAGCCGATAGATCCCTAGCCCAAAGATCAGCAGCACAATCGCTATTAAATAAACATCAACGGCGATGATGATGTCCGGCACCAGGGTATCGTGGATATCTTGAGAACTATCCACCAGATAGTAACGCAGTACGTCGCCCACCACGGTTAAGATATCCAGCGTACCCACAATAAACAGCATCAGTGAAACAGGCTCGGCACTACCGCCAGCATTACTAGAAAGCGAGAATTCCACAGCACCGTTTCAATTCGCCGCTCCCAGGGGGATTGCTCACGGGGCGTTTTGGGCGCAGGCGGCAGTGCTGAATGTGGCGATGGTGAATTCGATGATGACTCAGACGGTGCTGGATCAGACATGGTGCGTGCTTGCTCCTTTAAACAGCCACCAGCTTAGGCGACATTAGGATGATCGTACGCGAATTTATAGCACGTTGATCAGCACAACCGTAAACGTCACCCCGGTGAGTAGAAAACCCAGCGAGAGCATAATGCCGTCTCTAGCGACTAAGCCTAAACCAAACAGGGTAAGCGCTAAGCCCGCACCGTTGGCGCTAAACGGAATAAACTCCATCGGCGGCATGGCTAACGCGATAAGCAAGCACATCACGGCGGTGACGCGTATCCCGATATAGCCGGTCATCCACGCTAGGCGCACACCTAGTAAGCTATCCACCCACCTGGCAGGCTTCTTCATGTAGTGAATAGCTTTATCGAATTTGTTGCGGGAAAGCGAACGGCTTAATAACCATTTGGGTAGCCAGAACGTCTCTCTTCCCAGCAATAATTGTACCGACGTGAGCAACACCAACGCCGCCATAAGCGTTGGCATGCCGGGGATATCACCAATAATGGGTGCAAGTGTGATTAGCCCAGCAAGCAACAAGAGTGGCCCAAATGAACGCCTGCCCACCGCGTGAACCACGTCGTCTACGCTTACCTTGGCTTTTTCACGCTCCATTCGCTCCATGGTGTTAATCAGTTCGGTTAAGTTCGATGCATCCTGCATATCACTCATTGGCGTTTCGGCGCTCCGAGTCCTTTATCAATGGCTATGTCGACGGCTGGGGTTTTCTGCTGAGCCGGGAGGGAGCCGCTAAACCTGAGGCGTGCTGGCAAGCTTGCTGCGAATAAAGTCGCTATGGCTAACGTGTAAAAGATCTGCCAGCCGCCGGATACGGTGCTCTTCGAGCGGGTCGATACTGCCGTCTGCCCAAGCAAGCTGCCACATTAACGCTACCAACTCGCAGCGCTGCTCATAACCGTAGTGCTCTTTTATCAGGCTAACAAACTGGTAATGATCGACGGCATCATCCACTTCTGCTTCCGCCAACGTCATTAACTCGTTAACGTCGCTCTCACTTAAATGGTAGCGATTGATTAACATCTGCTTCAGTGCGGCGCGTTCAGCATCGCTTTTCTCGTAATCGGCACGCATTACCTCACAAAGCAGCGCCGCCGTTGCGAGTTCTAGCGTCAGGGTTTGATTATCACGCTGCTCAGGTTCTGCCAGCGCGCGTTGGAAGAAATTGCTAATGGCATCCAGCACGGTTTCTCTCCTGTTAATAAACCTGCCACTTCGACTGGCGATATGGCACTTAGTGCCCTTTACGCCTAAGCGCCCACCCTCACCTCACTACTCACTACTCACTACTCACTTGGAATGCCCCTGAAAAAGTAGACACCTTTTTCAGAGAGAAGGTGTTATGAAATATAAGCGTAGCCCCAGGTATTCCGATGAGTTTAAACGTGAAGCCGTGCAAACGTCACTCTCTTCACCGCAGACGCAGACAACGCTTGCTGCCAAACTATGTATACATCCAAATACATTAAGTCGTTGGCGCAAGGAGTTGACCATGGATCACACATCGTCTGACAAGAAAATTGCCAATGATGGCCCTGAAAAAAGCGTTCAGGAGCTTGAAAATGAAATCAAGAGATTAAAAAAGCAGCTAAGAAGATCCCAGCTGGAGACTGAAATTTTAAAAAAGGCGGACGAGTACTTTATCAAGCACGGCAAGTAAAATTTGCTTTTATTGAGATCCATCGCCAGTTGCGGTGGCCGCTCTCAATAACTTGTGAAGTACTCGGTGTCTCTCGCTCAGGTTACTACCGATGGAAAGGTCGCCAACGGTGTCCTGGAAAAATGCAAAAGCGCCATCAAAGCATCACGTCTTTTTTGCTAGAGCGTGCCAAGAAAATGAACAGTGTGCCCGGTTATCGGAAGCTATGGATTGAAGCTCAAGATGAAGGGTACCGCTGCGGGAAGAATCAGGTTCAACGCCTCCTTCAAGAAGCAGGCTATCGTTCCTGTACCGCCTTGAAACCCGGGTATCGGCGCGCTGTGTCGACATTACCCGTTTTGCCTAACTTACTGAATCGGCGATTTTCAGTTGGCGAGCCGAACAAGGTTTGGGTCTCGGATATTACCCAGATTCGCTGTAAGGAAGGATGGCTCTATCTGGTGGCGGTCATGGACCTTGGTACCCGTCAAATCGTTGGTTATGCGCAGGGGGCAGTCAACAGTTCACAGCTGGTGTTAAACGCGCTGGAGTCAGCCTGGAAGCATTCTCAGCCGGTCGGAAAGGAATTGCTTTTTCATTCTGACCAAGGCACACAGTATCGCAGCGAAGAGGTGATGGCGTGGCTTAACGGCCGTGAGGTCACAATAAGCATGTCTCGCCGAGGAAATTGTTGGGATAATGCCTGTGCAGAAAGCTTTTTTGCCTTGCTCAAGAAGGAATGGACAAAGCCGCTAGGCACTATAGAACGAAGCGATATGGGCGATGAGGTCCGATACTATATTGATGAGTTCTATCCAAAAATGAGAAGGCACATGGCGCTAGGAGGTCTCACTCCCAGCGCCTATGCTGCGAACAGTTAAGCCCAAGTGTCTACAAAAATGGGGGCATACCACATACCAACTCCTCACTCCTCACTATTCACCAATCACCAATCACTCCTTACGCTTCGCCAACTGCTCTTTTAGCTGCTTGGGCACTTGCTTGATAATCAGGCGATCCTGGTTTTCATCGTACTCAATGCTGGACCCGAGCAGGTGGGAGTCAAAGCTGATCGATACGCCCCCAGCGCGTCCGGTAAAACGGCGGAACTGACTGATAGTACGCTTGTCCGGCGGAATCTCTGGAGAAAGGCCGTAGTCAGCATTACGGATATGGTCGTAAAACGCTTTGGGCTGCTTTTCGTCCACCAGCCCCGAAAGCTCTTCTAATGTCATTGGCTCGCCACGGCGCAGTTGCTCGTTGGCGTAGTCGACCAGGGTGTCGGTTTTTTCTCGGCTGGCTTCGTCGTCGTAGTCCTCTTTTTCGACGTAATCACTGAAGGCTTTCAACAGCGTGCGGGTTTCGGCAGGAGCATCAATGCCCTCTTCCATTCCCAACAGCGCTATCAAGCCATCGGCTAGCTTTTTGCCGCCGCGGTCTTTTAAAAACGATACATATTGGGCGCTTTCAGAATCGCTCTGCCACTGGGTAAGGTTTACCCGTGCTGCCAAGGTGAGCTGGCTGGTATTAAGCTGCGCGGCGGGCACTGCTTGGTGCTCTGCGTTAATGCCAATACCTTCCCGCTGATGAACTAAGCCTAAAAACAGCGTCTCGGTATCGCCCTGGCGCAGATGTGCGAACACTAAGTAGCCGCTAACGGAGAGTTGCTCTTGCAGTGTTTGCGCCAAGCGTTCGGCAATCGCAATAGAAAGCTGGGTGAAATCCTGCTCTTCTGCCATATACGCCCGCAGCCAAGCGACCAGCGGACCAGCCTGCTCGCCCTGCTCAGCAAATCGCCCCCACCCTTTGGCTTTGGTGTTGTAGGTGTCATTTAGCGAATTCACCAAGCTTGCCATCACTGGGTCGTCGTTGGCCGCAGGCGTTGACGCAGGTGCCGCCGTGACGGTCAAACGTTCACCATCTAGTGATGGATCAAGGCGGTGCACAATACTTTGCAGTAGCGGCATAAGCGGGAGTTACCTTTTTATCAAAAGAATAGCTAAATAAGACATCGGCGCACTCAAGGCTTTAAGCGATAACCGGTGCGGAAAATCCAAGCAATGGTGGCAAGGCTGGCCGCAAGGAAGAGCATGATCATCGCCACACTGGCCGCTAAGCTGACATCGCTAATGCCGTAGAAGCTCCAACGGAACCCACTGACCAGGTAGACCACAGGGTTGGCCAGTGTCACGGTTTGCCAAAACGGCGGCAGCATATCAATGGAATAGAAGCTGCCGCCTAAAAACGTCAGCGGGGTAATCACCAGCAAAGGCACCAACTGCAGCTTGTCGAAACCATCTGCCCAAATGCCGATAATAAAGCCCAGCAGGCTGAAGGTGACGGCGGTCAGCACCAGGAAGGTGAGCATCCAAATCGGATGAGCAATTTCCAGCGGCACAAATAAGCTGGACGTTGCCAGGATGATCAGCCCCAGAATGATCGATTTCGAGGCAGCCGCGCCTACATAGCCCACCACCACTTCTAAATAAGAGATGGGCGCTGAGAGAATTTCATAAATGCTGCCGGAGAACTTCGGGAAGAAAATCCCAAACGAGGCATTAGAGACACTCTGGGTAAGTAGCATCAGCATAATCAGACCGGGCACAATAAAGGCCCCGTAGCTGACCCCGTTAATCTCGCTGATGCGTGAACCAATCGCCGCGCCAAACACCACAAAGTAAAGCGAGGTTGAAATCACTGGCGACACAATGCTTTGCAGCAAGGTACGGCGGGTACGCGCCATTTCCGCCATATAAATGGCACGAACGGGGTAGAGATTCATGGGCGCTCCTTTACCAAGTCGACGAAAATATCTTCCAACGAGCTTTGCCGGGTGTGCAGGTCTTTAAAGCCAATGCCCGCCCGTTCCAACTGGGTGAGCAGAGCAGAAATACCGCGTCCATCCTCTTCCTGACGGCCATCGTAGGTGTACACCAACTCATAGCCATCGGCTGCCAGGCTCAGCTCGTCTTGATCAAGGGATGCAGGCAGTGCGGAGAGCGGCGTGTGTAGCTGCAGTGTTAGCTGCTTGCTGCCAAGCTTTTTCATCAGCGCTGCTTTCTCTTCCACCAATACAATCTCACCGCGATTAATAACGCCAATGCGGTCGGCCATTTCTTCGGCTTCTTCAATGTAATGGGTGGTGAGAATGATCGTGACACCATTATCCCGCAGCCCGCGGACCACTTCCCACATATCACGGCGTAGCTCGACGTCTACCCCGGCGGTGGGTTCATCTAGAAATAGAATGCGTGGTTCATGGGAGAGCGCTTTGGCAATCAATACGCGGCGCTTCATGCCACCGGAAAGGGTCATCAAGCGATTGTTGCGTTTGTCCCACAAGGCCAGCGACTTAAGCACTTTCTCGATATGCGCTGGATTGGGCGGCTTACCAAACAAGCCTCGGCTAAAACTGACCGTGTTCCATACCGTTTCAAAGGCTTCGTTAGTCAGTTCTTGAGGCACAAGACCAATACGTTCGCGGGCCTGACGATAGTGGCTAACGCTATCATAGCCATCGACAACGACGTGACCTTGGGTTGGATTCACCAGCCCGCACACCACGCTGATTAACGTTGTTTTGCCCGCCCCGTTGGGGCCAAGCAGGGCAAAAATTTCACCGCGCTGAATGGTTAAATCCACACGGCTAAGAGCTTGAAAGCCACCTTCGTAGGTTTTGTTCAAGCCTTCAATAGTAATAATGGGATCGTTCAAGGCGTGCTCCTCACACCGCGACAGCATTGCCGCGGTGCTTGACGGACGTTCGGCGCCATTAACTGCGGCTAGTGATTTCCAACAGGTGGTAACCAAACTGGGTTTTGACCGGGCCGTGTACCTTGTTCAGCTCACCGCTGAAAACGACTTTGTCGAATTCCGGTACCATTTGGCCGGGGCCAAAGCTACCCAGGTCACCGCCTTGACGGCCAGAAGGGCAGCTAGAGTGCTGCTTGGCCACTTCTGCGAAATCACGACCGTTTTCGATCTCTTGTTTCAGTGTGTTGCACTGCTCTTCACTGCTTACCAAAATATGACGGGCGCTGGCACTTGCCATAACAAACTCCTTATTAAAAAGCCCCAAAGCGGCGTATCAGTTTATCATGCTGGTACAGGGTTAGGCGCTAGCGTTAGCTTGATTAAGGCCCAGCGAGCGCTCCGCTAAAACGTAGCGCCTCCCCAACACTTGCCAAGGCGCGTTCGTGGGCGCTTACCGAAAGCGGGCCTCGGCTACAAGCGACAATTACCCAAGGCCCCTGGGCTGAAGAAGTGCGTGAGGCAATCCCCGCATCGCAACTGCGACGGTGCTGAGTGCCGGTCTTATGGGCAAAATGAATGTCGCTGCCCAAGCCTTGTTTCAAGCGGCGCTCGCCAGAGGAAGTACGGCTCATTACCGCCAGCAGCGTTTGGCGCTGCTCGCTATTCAAATCCGCCATACCCCCATGGTGAAGCGAGGCTAGCATATCTCCGAAGGCGCGCAGCGTGCCTACGTTCTCACCCGTAGCTTCATAGGCATCAAAGGCGCGGTCGTAGTCAGGTTGCTCGAAGGCATCTTGGCGCACGCTAAGGGCACGGGCTAACGCTACCGGCCGCTGGCTAACACTGTGCTTGCGCAGCGCCATAAAATCTAAACCACCTAAGCCTTGGGCATCTGGATGAAGCTGGCCATACACACCTTGGCGTACGCCAACGAGCTTGCTAATCGGCCCTATATGATCGGGCTTTCCTCCGCTTGCGGCCACCATCGACGTTACCCGTGTATTTACTGCCTCAAGCCCTACACGATCAATCAGCATATCCGACGCAGTGTTATCGCTAACGGTGATCATCTGTTCCAACAAATAACCAATAGAAATAGGCGTACCTGGGTCATGCCAGTTAACCGGGCCTGCGCCATCCACATAGTCGCTGCTTGCCAGGGTAATCCGCTCATCAAGAGCTAGCCTGCCAGCTTGGCGCTCGGCCAGCACTTGGGCAGCCACCGGTACCTTTATCAGCGAGGCCAAATACCATGGCTCATCGGCTTCCCAGGAATAGACTTCGCCACTGGCCAAATTCTGCACATACACGCCCAGCTGCCCACCAAACACCTCTTCGATGGCGGCCATGCGGGCATTTAAGTCACCCTGCCAGCGGCTCTGTTTATCGACTTCATAATACCAATCTGCATGAACAGGCAGCGCTATTAACAGCGCGACTACCATCAGCCCACGCTGTATCCAGTGTCGCAAATCGTCAACTCCCGTTAGTTTGCTCGCGTTTAGCGATGAGCCGCCATCCAGCGGGTTAGCCAAACCCACAGCGCGGCGCCGAGTATTAACAAGCCACCAACGCCTAGCGCCTGCGGGTAGCTGTAGGCCCCCTCGCCTTCCAATAAGAAACGCAGTACCAGAAAAATCATCACGATATGGAAGATAAAGGCTTTGAGCGCATCACTACCGACGAGCGTGATCGGCAACAGTACTTTCGCAGCGGCTGCGCCACCCGCTAAGGCAAGCCCGAGCAGTACCAACGCGCCACCCACGCTAAACAGCATAAAGTTTATCCCTGGCGGGTGTTTTCCCACATTACGAGCCACCGCCATCATCGCACCATGAACATCGCCCCCGGCGATGGCGATGCCATAAAAAGCAGCGACCATCAGCGCCCCCGCCCCTACCAGCCAAAGAATTAAACGGCGGCGTAAAGCGGCATCGAAATAGCAGCGTAACAGCGCTTCGCCAATCAATAAGCCAGACAATATGAGTGGGGCGCGGCTAAGCTGTCCCCAGGCATAGTGCTCTTCATGGTCCACCAGAAACGCTTTTAAGAGCTCGTAGCCCCCAAAGGAAAAGCCTTGTAACCACGCTGAAAGCGCCGTTAATCCTGCGATGGTCGCCAAACGCCCCCAGAGTGGCGTTCGCGCCCACAGCGGCAGTATCAGCGGTACCCATAACAAGGCAATGGCGTAAAAACCGAGGATCTCTACCCAGATAGCAAATCGCCCGTAGAGCAGCGTATTAGCAATATCACTAGGCGAGCTAAAGGGTAGCATTTCGATAATAATCAGCGCTTTATACCAAAACCAAACCTCAACGGCCCTTACCCATAGCTTTAATCGCCGCCGAGGCCAATCGTCACTTTGCGTGTAAGCAAGGAAGGCCACCGCCAGCGCAATGCCGAAAACTAAAATAAATAGCGAGGACGAGAACTTCGTCAAGAAGTGGATAGGCACCATGCCCCAGTCGGGCACATGGCGCATACCTACTAAACCGCTAACGGCATGACTGATAATCATCAGCCCAATGGCAATACCTCGCGCGAGATCAATCGCCTCGATTCGTCCTTGCGCTTTAGGAAGCTGTGGAACCTCCTTCCAGTTCAACACGTCGGCAACGTCCTTGTGGCTGATGTTAGTAATAGAACTCTAACCATAGCCTATTCATTCCCGACACCCTATCCCTACGCCCTATCCTTACACCCTATCCTGACGACCTATGAGGCACCTTTTAACGCAAAAATGCCCCGCAACTGGCGGGGCATTTTCTGGTTCATCCGTGAACCTGGGTAGAAGTTAATCCGTTAGCAAGCAGGGTTTACCAACCGGAATCGTCTTCCTCTTCAGTTTCCCATGTGCCTTGCTCCTCTTCTTCCTCTTCGTACTCAGTGGTTACGCCTTCATTGGTAGCGCCTTGCTCTTGCTCAGAGTCGAAAGAGTTGTAAGCGCCTTGCTCATCCTGGGTCGTTTCTTCCTGAGGAGCAGGCTCGTAATCATCGCTGCCTTCCATGCCGGCAAAGGCCAGCGGGCTAGCGATTAAACCAAACGATACGCCTAAAATGCCAAGTTTCTTGAGAGCTTCCTTTTTCATAGTCATGCCTCCTGGTATGGCTTCGCTTTCACTGTGGTTCTCAGTAATCAAAAAATTCGATCATTTGAAAACCTTGGTTAGTGGCAAGAACGTCATGTCTTCCTAACACTTCGTTCTTGCCCAATACATTGCAGCCGCTATACCAAGCCATGCCAATAAAATAAAAAACACAATAAATACAGAATCTTGAATATAAATAGTGCATGCCAACCTAAGGCTGCATCTATCTTTAATTAGCGATTTATTGTTTACCGCTGGCACATGGGTCCTGTTGCATCATGTCAATTGAGTGTTAGACAATTAATACCCCATCACTCGAGGCAGCCACGTGGCAAGGCCAGGTATCGCGATCAACAATAAAATGGTGGCCAGAATCGGTAATAGGAATGGCAACACCGCTTTGACCACCTGCCCATAGCGTAGTCGCGTAATGCCCACCATTAGAAACAACACCGTGCCAAAGGGTGGTGTGATAACACCCACTGAAAGCGTAATAACCATCACAATGCCGAAATGGACAGGGTCTAGCCCCGCGCTTAGCGCAGCAGGCACCACAATGGGAGTGAAGATCAGGATGCTCTCGATGACCGACATGAAACAGCCGATAAGCAGGAAAAACAGCGCAAAGCAGAGCAGCAACGCAATCGTCGGCATATCGATGCTGGCCACTTGTCCCGCCAACGCTTGTGGAATGCCCATACGCACCAAAATCCAGCCGTAAAAACTGGATACCGCAATAATCAGCAGAATCACGGCGCTGAACATAAGGGTACGTTGGAAAGCATTAAACAAGTCGCGCAGGCTTAAGTCACGGTAGATCAGGCCGCCTAAAATAACCGCATAGAGCGAGGCAATGGCGCCAGCTTCTGTGGGCGTAAAGAAGCCCCCCCAAATACCACCGACAATAATAGTGGGCATCATCAAAGGTAGAATAGCGCGCTTGCCGGTTCGGACGACCTCGCAGGCATCAAACGGCGTAGGCTTAGGCATTACTACTTTGCCTGTTGCCCCGAGCACTACCGTCATTCCCATCAACAGTAATGCCATCAGAATGCCGGGCAGCAACCCCGCCATAAACAGCCCGCCGATACTCACGTTGGCCAACCAGCCATACACGACCAACGCAATACTGGGCGGTAGAATCGGCCCAATCACGCTAGAGGCGGCGGTAATTCCAGTGGCGTAACCCACATCATAGCCACGCTCTTTCATGGCTTTAATTTCAATGCTGCCAAGACCCGCCGCGTCGGCCACGGCAGTACCCGACATAGTGGCAAAAATAGAGCTGGCCACTACGTTAGCGTGACCAAGACCGCCCTTGGTAAAACCGACTAATGCCGTGGCGAAGTCAAAAATACGCGTGGTTGTTGAGCCAATATTCATAATATTGGCCGCCAGAATAAACAGCGGAATGGCCAACAACGTAAAGTTGTTGAGCGTTTGTACCATTCGCAGTGGCAGTAGCTCAACGGGCAACCCTCCGGTGCCGGTGAATACCAAAGCGATAAATGAAGTAACACCGATGGCAACCACAACAGGCAACCCGATAGCCATTAGCACCAACAGGCCGCCAACGAAAATTAGTAATTCAGTCATGGTGCCGTCACCTCTTCTTCGCGGGGTGCTTCAAGCCAAAAAACCGGGCCGCGCAGCGTTTTCCAAAGGGCGATAACCGCCATGCTTGCGAAGCTAAAGAAGATACCGTAGTAGAGGTAGCTGAAACTGATACTTAACGAAACGGTTTTATTGTTGGCGCTCATATCCGACATAATCCACGCGCCCCATGCCGCGAGTACAAAAAAGCCGCAAGAGATCAGCGAAGTAAGGCGATACTGCATATTTCTACCCAAGCTAGAGAGCTTGTGGCTGAACAGGTCAACCACTAAATGCTCACTACGTACCCACGCAGAGATAGACCCAAAACCAATGGCATAGATGGCCAGCAGTGATGCAACTTCTTCTGTCCAGGGCATCCCCAGCCCAAGTACGTCACGGGCCACCACTGCAGACACAATGAGCAGTAATATCGCGGCCATTAACGCAACACCTATCCCATCGCAAAGACGGGTGGTGTAACGCAACACATAAAAAGCGACTCTATCCGGCCCGTTTCTGGGCGGCATAGCTGAATCCACGGGAACGCTCCTGAGGCTTAAATAGGTATCTTTTAAAACTACAACGACGGCCCGATAGGCCGCCGTTGTTCATTTAGCACAAGCAATTACTGGCTTTCATTACCTAACGCATCTTCACGCACACCATCAGCCATATCGGCCATGACACGATCAATCGCAGGCAACGCCGCTTCGCGGAAAGGTGTCACATCCGGCTCAATGATGGTCATCCCTTCATCCTGCAGCGCTTCTAGATAGAACTCGTCAAGTTCACGCTCTTGCTCTGAACCGTATTGACGAGCTACGTCGATCGCCTCTTCAATCAATGCCTGATCATCGGCTTCTAAGCCATCCCACCAGCGTGAACTGGCTACCCAGCTCCACGGAAACTGCACGTGGCTGGTCATAATGATGTGATCCTGCACTTCCCACAGGCGGCGGGTATAGGGCGAGGAGAGCGAGTTTTCATGGCCATCGACTTGACCTGTTTGCATGGCCAAGTAAATTTCCGGCGCGGGAACGTTCACTACCTGGGCGCCGATCTCTTCCCACACCTCAAGCCACACGGGGAGCGATGGCAGACGCAAACGGAAGCCGTCTAAGTCTTCAGGGCTATTGATTGCCTTGTTGGCGGTCATATGGCGTGGGCCACGGTGCTGCAAACCAAAATACTTAAGCCCGCCTTGGTTCTCAGCCTGCTCAATCAATGCCTGGCCAGAAGGGCTTTCCATATAGGCGTCGACTTCGTCCCAGGTTGAAAAAACAAACGGCACGGTAATAGCGTCATACTCTGGCGCATACTGCTGGCGCCAGTTGCCGCCAGTGATAGAAATCTGGGTTTGACCTAAATTGAGCAGTTCCAGCACCGCGTTTTCACCACCGAGTGAGCCTGCTAGAAAAGGACGCACCTCAAAACGGCCCGGTGCCTGCTCTTCTAGGTACTCGGCAAAGCGCTCGACTGCTGCGCTTTCGGAGCCGCCTTCGCTCATGGTGTTGTTAACTTGAATTTCGATCGGGTTTGCCAAGGCAAAGGGGGCCGCCGTTAGCATACCCAGGGTGGCCAGCGTGGTAAGCAATGTTGTCCGCATAGGATGACTCTCTACGGTTGTCGTTATTGGATGTGGTTATGGTTATTAAGCGTGATACCTATCACAGCATTTTTGCTGTTTGATTGATCTTGAAACAAGCAGCCAAGCGGCTCAAATCGACGTTCATGAAGGCTGACTTCGTCAAATACGATGGCTAGAAACGCCGCTTATAGCGCGCTTAACTACGCACCTTATTATTAGTGTACGACCAAAGATGAATATCTACTGCACCCTTAGGCTATCTCAATGGCGCTTGTCTGCTGCTTTTTAGCAGCGGCTTTAACCGCTATGTTCGCCAGGAGCTTTCATCATGCACGAAGTCACACCCGTCGTATTTATTACCGGCGCCACTTCTGGAATCGGCCTTGCTTGTGCCCACCGTTTTGCCCAAGCAGGCTGGTCACTGGTGTTAACAGGGCGGCGTCAAACCCGCTTAGAGGAGCTCTATAACTCACTGAAAAACAAAGTAGCTGTGCACACCGCTCAACTGGATGTCAGCAACCCACAAGACGTTGAAAACGTAGTTGCAGCGTTGCCAGAACGCTTTCAGCAGGTGCATACCCTGATCAATAATGCAGGGCTAGCGCTGGGTAAGGGACCAGCACAAAACGCAGAGCTGGATGATTGGCATCGCATGATTGATACCAACGTAAAAGGGTTAGTAACCGTTACGCGCCACCTATTGCCCAAACTCATCGCCGCTGGCCCTGGTTCAACGGTAATTAACCTGGGCTCTATCGCCGCTCATACGCCTTATCCAGGTGGGCATGTGTATGGCGCTACCAAAGCCTTTGTAGAACAGTTTAGCTATAACCTGCGCTGCGACGTTGGCCCCCAGGGCGTTAGAGTGACCGACCTCGCTCCTGGAATGACAGCGAGTGAGTTTACGTTGGTTCGCATGAAAGGTGACCACCAGGTAGCCGATAGCTACTACGCAGGAGCGCAACCGCTCCAGCCTGAGGATATCGCCGACCAAGCGTTCCATATAGCCTCACTTCCGTCGCATATCAATATCACGCGCTTAGAAGTGATGCCGCTTTGCCAGCAGTGGTCGGCCCCCACGATACTGCGGGATTAAGCGCCGACTTGATCAACCTTATAACGCTGAATGCTTTTCTGCGGTCAGAAGGTCCACCATGTGCCTTGCCGTGACAGGAAGTGTCGCGTAGCGGCGCACGCCAATCACAAGCTCCCGCTGGGCCCAGGCGTCGTTCAACGGGATGCTTTTAAGCTGCAGATCACCTAGCTCGCGGTAGATCGTTTGTTCTGGCAGCACGCCGACCCCCATGCCATGGTGAATCATGCGGCAAATAGCATCAAAGCTACGTACTTGAATGCGCATTCGCAGCGCTTTTCCCGATAGGTTAGCCTGCTCAAACAATAGCGCTTGCAGTGAAGCATCTTGCTGCAAGCCGATGAAGTCGAAAGCAAGCGCTTCATTGAAGGCAATGCTACTTCGCTCCGCTAGTGGGTGTTTGTCAGGCGTGACTAGCACTAAGCGATCACGCCGATACGGAATTATCTGTAAGTCTGGCGCAGCTACATGCCCAGCAAAAATGCCGATATCGGTTAAGCCGTCTCTCACGGCGGCAATAATTTCACTGCTGACCCGCTCTTGCAGGTCGATTTTAATTTCAGGGTAGTGGCGAGAGAACGCGCTGAGATCTTGGGGAAGGAACGCGATGATTGCCGAGGTGTTGGAATGAATACGCACATGCCCACGCACGCCTTCACCATATTCGCTAAGCTCTGCCTGTAAGCGTTCAACGTTGTCGAGTATGCGCCGCGCATGATGCAAAAATGCCTGCCCTGCCGGGGTTAGCTCCACGCCACGGGGCTTACGGTAAAGTAACGTTGTCCCGACCAAGCTTTCAAGATCGCTCATTCGCTTGCTAACGGCGGCAAGGGCTAGGTGTTCGCGTTCGGCAGCCGCGGTCAAGCGGCCTTCGTCTGCAACAGAGATAAACAGCTTGAGCGTAAAAAAATCAAAGCGGCGCAACTCGACAAACTCCTGAAAAGTAACCTGACTATGCTAGCGCATACCTTCGCCAGTCACGAAACCTTTGTTACCCATTGCCTAATTGTCGCCCCTCAGCGGCTCACGCATGCTGGTAGGCAACAATATTAACGACACGACCAGGAGAGCCTTAATGCACGCTCCCGAAGCTCGCCAGCTTCCCTTAGAACGCCTGAAAGTTCTTGAACTTGGGCAGCTCATTGCAGGCCCATTTGCGACCAAGCTGTTAGGCGAATTTGGTGCCGATGTGATTAAAATTGAGCCGCCCGGCACCGGCGATCCCCTTCGCAAATGGCGAATGCTTGAGGAAGGCACCTCGCTTTGGTGGCACGTACAGAGCCGTAACAAGCGCTCGGTGGCGCTGGACTTGCGCAGTGAAGAGGGTCAAGCGCTGGTGCGTGAACTCGCTACCGAGGCTGATGTGGTGGTGGAAAACTTCCGCCCAGGCACATTAGATAACTGGGGGCTGGGCTGGGAAGCGCTCTCAAAACTCAACCCACGGTTAATCATGGTGCATATTTCCGGCTACGGGCAAACGGGGCCTTACCGCGACAAGCCCGGCTTTGGTGTGGTGGGTGAAGCCATGGGCGGACTGCGTTACCTCACCGGCCAGCCGGGAGAGCCCTCTGTGCGCGTAGGCGTGAGCATTGGTGATTCGCTGTCCGCGCTTTACGCTGTCATTGGCACCTTGCTGGCACTGCAAGAGCGCAACCGCAGCGGCCTGGGACAAGAGATCGACGTGGCGCTGTATGAGTCGGTATTTGCCATGATGGAAAGCCTGCTTCCGGAATTCGATGCCAGCGGCCAGGTGCGCGAACCTAGCGGCAGTGCCCTCCCCGGCATTACGCCTTCTAACGCTTACCGCTGCCAGGGCGGCGATTACGTACTGATTGCCGGTAACGGCGACAGCATTTTTAAACGCTTGATGGGCGTGATTGGCCGTGATGATCTGGCCAACGACCCCGCGCTAGCCCACAACGATGGCCGCAGCCAGCAGGCTGAAATGATCGACGCAGCGATTCAAGCGTGGTCTGAAGAGCGCCCAAGAGAGGCGATTCTTAAAGCGCTGGATGAGGCACGTGTGCCAGCAGGCTATCCGTACACCGCCGAAGATATTGCCTTTGACCCCCATTACTTGGCGCGGGAAATGATTCAAACCTTCACCCGCCCCAACGGCAAACCATTAAAAGTGCCCGGTGTACTGCCCAAACTTAGCGCGACCCCAGGGCGACTCGGCGATGGCGGCCCGGCGCTTGGCCAGCATACCGATGACGTGCTGGATGAGCTGGGCATTGACCAGGCAACCCGCGCCAAACTGCGTCAAGCGGGCATTATTTAAGGAGAGCGCTATGCACAAGTCCACGAGTCAACCCATGCCCTTCCCGACAGCACCCTGTCCTAAAAAAATAGAAATTAATGAAGTCGCCCCGCGTGACGGCCTGCAGATTGAAGCGCGCTTTGTCCCCACAGACGATAAAATCCGCTGGATCGACGCACTCTCCACCACCGGCCTGCGGCGCATCGAGGCCACCTCGTTTACGTCCCCCAAAGCGATTCCTAACCTGCGCGATGCTGCGGATGTTGTCACAGGTATTCAGCGTCGGGCAGGCGTCGATATCAGTGTATTAGTGCCTAACCTTAAGGGCATGGAGCGCGTGCTTGCCTGTCAGGTGGATGAGATTAATTTGGTGATGTCGGCAAGCGATAGCCATGGCCTTGCGAACCTGCGCATGACACCAGAGCAGTCGCTTGAGCAATTTGCCGCGATTGTGGAGGCCTGCCAAGGCAGCGGCGTATTTATCAACGCCTCGCTTTCGACCACCTTTGGCTGCCCGTTTGAAGGCGAGGTGCCTGAAACGCGGGTGCTCACGCTGGTGGAAAAGCTGATCGCGCTGGGCATTCAGGGCGTCACGCTATGCGACACCACGGGTATGGCCAACCCAGCTCAGGTGAGGCGCCTGTGCGACGCCGTGCTTGAGCGATGGCCGGAAACGCCGTTCACCCTGCACTTTCACAACACGCGTGGCATGGGCTTAGCCAACGCGCTGGCGGCGTGGCAGGCGGGCATTAGCCGCTTTGATGCGTCGTTAGGCGGGCTGGGGGGCTGCCCCTTTGCCCCAGGCGCTAGCGGTAATGTATGCACAGAAGACTTAGTGCATATGTTTACAGCGATGGGGGTCGATACGGGCGTCGATCTAGATGCGCTGCTTGACGTTGCCGCCACCCTGCCGACACTTATCGGCCACGACGTGCCCGGGCAAGTGGTAAAAGCCGGGAAGTCATCCCGGCGTTATGCGATGCCCGAGCGTTAGTCTTACGCTGGCCCTATCACATGTTTCACTTCCAGGTAGGCACTTAGCCCCCAGGGGCCGAGTTCACGCCCAATGCCGCTGCGCTTGAAGCCGCCCCAGGCGGTTTCAGGCAGCACCAGCTGCTCACTGTTGTACCAAATACTACCGGCTTTTAGCTGGCGACCAATGCGCTTTGCCCGCTCAGGATCACCGCTAATCACCGTCGCAGCTAATCCATAAGCGCTATCGTTGGCGAGTTTAATCGCCTCTTCTTCGCTGGTAACGCTGCGTGCGCAGAGCACTGGGCCAAAAATCTCCTCTTGCCACAAGCGGCTTTCCAGCGGCACATCACGGTAAAGCGTCGGCGCTAAAAAGTAGCCCTGCGTGGGTAACGTGCGATGGGTAATATCGCGCACTACCGTTAGGCCTTCTTGTTCAGCCAAGTCTAAATAGCGTTGCACGGCATCGCGCTGCTTAGCGCTGGTCAGCGGCCCTAAGTCAGTGCCTTCAGCCAGTGGGTCGCCCAGGGTTAGCGCATCCATCCGCTCAGCTAGGGCGATGTAGAGTGCTTCTGCCACGTTTTCATGTACCAGTAAACGCGAAGTCGCCGAACAGATTTGCCCGGCATTAAAGTAGATACCCGCCATTACCCAGTCGGCGGCTTGGGCGGGGTCGGCGTCTTCCATTACCAGAATCGGCGATTTTCCACCTAGCTCTAAAGAGACACTGGCGGTGCGAACGGCAGCAGCTTGCATAACCGTTTCGCCGACTCGGTTACTGCCCGTAAAGGAGATTTTATCTACACCTGGGTGATTGGTTAGCGGTGCACCTATGCCCTCGCCGTCGCCATTGAGCAGGTTTAGCACACCGGCTGGCAGGCCAATCTCCAGGGCAATTTCTGCCAGTGCCAACTCGGGGAGCGGCGTTACCTCTGACGGTTTGAGTACTGCGGTACAACCGGCTGCCAACGCGGGCGCCAGCTTCCAGGCGCTTGTCACCAGCGGGAAGTTCCAGGGGGCAATCAACCCCACAACGCCCACCGGGTCATGATACGTACGCGCCTCAACGCCCTCCATTTCCATACTGACCAGTTCGCCCTGGCGAGCATCTAACGCCCTGGCCTGCTTGGCGTAATAGCGATAACAGGCAATCGCGTCGTCCAGGTCAATGCCTGCTTCTGCAAGCGGTTTGCCGTTATTAGTGGCTGACAGAGTGATTAGCGCTTCTCGACGGGCCTCCAACGCATCGGCAAAGCTATCTAGGTACTTTGCACGTGCAGCGCCACCCAGCGCTTGCCAAGCAGGTTGTGCTTGCTGAGCGGCTTTAACGGCAGCGTCGACATCTGCCGCGTCCCCCGCCGTGACCTGAGCAATACGCGCTTCGCGATAAGGGTTCATCACATCGAGCATACGCGTGCCTGCTGAGGCAACCCATTGGTTGTTGATGAACTGCTGATTGATAACTTGCTGGTCGAGTAACGGCATCTAGGTATCCTGGTCGGAAATTCGGCACGCACGCTGCCAAGCAGCTGCATCTATTTCAATGAGTAACGGGCCACTTGAAACGCGCTTAGCGAGTGAGTTTGCAAGCTCCTCAGGACTTTCTACCCGCACGCCTGGGCAACCAAACCCTTCGGCCAAAGTAAGAAAGTTAGGGGCTTGAATGTCCACGCCCAAACGGGCCACACCGTTGGCATCCATATAGCGGCGAATTTCTTCGTAGCCTGCGTTGTGCCACAGCACAATCACCACCGGCAGGCGTTCCTCCACCGCGGTAGCAAGCTCAGCAAGGGTGAACATCACCCCACCATCACCGACAAGCGCCACCACGGGTAGATCAGCGCGAGCTAACTGCGCCCCTAGCGCTGCCGGCAGCCCATAGCCCAAGGTGCCGTAGCCGGTAGAAGCATTGAAATAACGCCTTGGCGCTGGCTGGCTGACTAGGTGGTTGCCCGCATACACCGGTGCAGTGGAATCACCCACCAAAATCGCCTCAGGCAGATGGTCAGCCAGGGTCTTATAAAGCGGCACGAAGTCGCTAAAAGCCGGATCGTTAACCAGGTTAAGTGCGCTCAACGTAGTGGCAGTACGTTCAACACCGCGTTCAACACCGTGGCGCTGCAAAGGTTCTGGGAAATGAGCGAGTAGAAGCGCTAGGCTACGTCCGGCATCGCCTACTAAACCAAGCGTTGTATGCTGGTTACGCACCAGTTGTTCAGGGTCGAGATCAATACGAATCAGCTTACCGTTGAGGTGAAAGCCGCCATCAAACACGACATCGTAGTCGGTCTCGCCAAGCTCGGTACCCACCGCCAAAATCACATCGGCGTTGGCCGCTAGCTCGCGCACTGCTGGCAGCGCTGCGTTAGCCCCCAAATCTAACGGGTGGTCGCGACCCAGCAGCCCTTTAGCGTTGATAGTCGTCACCGCTGGGGCATCAAGCCTCTCTACCAGTGCCCGCGCTGCCTCTGGCGCTGCCACGCAGCCACCTCCTAACAGCAGCAAGGGTTGCTTCGCGGCCTTTAACAAGCGGGCAGCTTCGGCAAGCCCATCCGGGTCAGGTGCTGCTCGGTAAAGCGATGGCGCTGGCCAACTGGCCGGAGCCTTCACCGGCGCATTGAACAGATCAATCGGAATTTCAATATGCACCGGACCAGGGCGCGCACCATTGAAGATCGCAAAGGCGCGGGCCAGCACATCAGGCAACGTATTGGCATCTAATAGCGTGTGGCTAAAGCGTGCCACGCCGCTGATCATCTGCTGCTGACTGGGCAACTCGTGCAGCCGACCTTGGCCTAGCCCCAGCGTATCCCGACGGTTAACGCTGGAGATCACCAGCATGGGAATGGAGTCTGCTAATGCTTGGCCCATCGCAGTGGCAATATTGGTCATTCCCGGACCAGTGATAATCAGACATACCCCAGGCTGGCCGCTGGCGCGGGCATAGCCGTCGGCCATGAAACCCGCTCCCTGCTCGTGGCGCGGGGTTATATGTTGCACGTCGCTACCTTCCAGCCCACGATAAAGCTCTACCGTATGCACACTCGGAATACCGAACAGAGCTCGAACCCCATAGGTTTCGCGCAGTAGGCGGATCAACAGCTCGGCACAGGTCATCGTTGAGTGATTGCGCATTGCGTCAGCGTTCATGACAGGCCCTCTCAGAAGAAAAATGTATGGGCCATAAAGGCAATAATCGGCAGTGTAATCGCGGTACGCAGCAAGAAAACCACTGCCAGTTCCCAGAACTTGATGGGAATTTTCGATTTGAGTAGCAGCGCACCGATTTCAGACATGTACACCAGTTGCGTCATAGAGAGACAGGCGATAACGAAACGGGTCAGCTCGCTTTCAATATTCGTCGCTAGCACCGCTGGCAAGAACATATCGGCAAACCCGACCAACGTCGCTGGCGCAGCCGCTTGTGCTTCGGGGATACGCAGCAACTCAAGCACCGGCACCATGGGGTAAGAGAGCCAGGTAAACAGCGGAGTAAACTCGGCTAAAATCAGCGCGACGGTGCCGATGGCAAATACCAAAGGCAGCAGTGTCAAAAAGATATCAACCACGTTGAGTAGTGCTAAACGCACCAACTCTTTTGGCCCTGGCGCATCCGCTGCCCGGCGAGTTGCCTGGAGCAAGCTGTAACGAAACAGCCCTACATTTTCTGTGCGCTTCTCGCTTAACTGGCAGCCAACAGGCTCGTAGTAGTCGTTAGATTTTAGCGATAGAGGGGGGATTCGCGCCACGATGATGGCAGCAATCAATCCTGACACGACTACCGTAAAGTAGAACTGCACGAAGAGATGATTGATATCAACAAAGTTCGTCACCAGTAGACTAAACGCGATGGAAGCCACTGAAAAGTTAGTCGCAATGACCGATGCCTCGCGAGCATTGTAATAACCCTGCTCATACTGTTGGGCAGTGATCAACACACCCACGGTGCCTGACCCCATCCAAGAAGCCGTTGCATCGATAGCACTGCGTCCAGGAAGATTAAAAATCACCCGAAACGGCTTACGCACCATGGTGCCGATAAATTCCATAAAGCCAAATTCGACCAAAAACGGTAGCAGAATCGCCGCAAAGAAGAAGAACGTCAGTAGCACCGGCGCCAAATCATTGAGCATTACGCCGCCAGTAAACGATGCCGTCACAAATTCTGGGCCGACTTGGAAAAAGGTCATGACGACAAAGATGGCACCTAAGATGCGCATCACTACCCAAATAGTGTCTACGTCAAACATCTCTTGAAAGTGACCATGTTGCGCCCAGTTAGGTTTTGCCACTTTAACGTACAGCGTTATCACTACGGACAGACATAGGACTAGCATGGCAATGGCAGGTAGTGCAGAGCCAAGCAGCGACTGCAACCCATCAGCCATTAGGCCCATGCCAATATTAATCGTTCCTCCCACTTGAAAAGGCACCAAAAACAAGAGGACGCCAATTAAGGAGGGAATCAAAAACTTCAGCAAATGAGCACGATGGATTGGAGCCGACGGCTCGGCGTCATCCAATTTTACTTGAGAGAAAGACATACGGTTCACCTATTGGAAGTGATTATTGGAGGTGGGCTGGTGGCGTCCTGGCAGGCAATAAGTAGCCTGCCATTTCTCTGACCATTAGCGCTTTGTCAGGTAAGCGCTTTTATTTATTAGCTATTTCAGGACAGCTTAATCACTGTGTTTCACGCCCGGCAGCACACAGAGCATTTCGTACAGCAGTGTGGCGCCCATCAATGCGGTATTACCGCTGAGATCATAAGGAGGCGACACTTCCACTAGATCACAGCCGACGATGTTCAAGCCTGCCGCCCCGCGCACAATTTCCAGCCCCTGGGCTGAGGTCAGCCCGCCCATCTCTACCGTCCCCGTCCCTGGTGCAACGGATGGATCCAAGCCATCGATATCGAAGCTGATATAGACAGGCACATCCCCCATCTGCTCGCGCACCTCTTCCATCAAGGGAGCAAGCGAGCGATGCCAGCACTCTTCAGCGGGAACAACGCGGAAACCCTGGCTGCGGCACCAATCAAAATCTTCGGCCGCGTAACCGGTACCACGAAGGCCGATTTGCACCACTTTGCCGTGGGCTAGCAGGCCTTCTTCCTGGGCACGGCGAAACGGCGTGCCATGGGCAATCGGCTCACCGAACATGTGCTCGTTCACATCGGCATGGGCATCAATATGGATCAGCCCCACTGGCCCATGCTTTTTGGCAATGGCACGTAAAATGGGCAGTGTCAGGGTGTGTTCGCCACCCAGTGTTAGCGGAATGCAGTTGTGTTTAAGCACGTCATCATAAAAGGCCGTGATGATGTCGACGCTTTTGGGCAGGTGAAACGTGTTGATGGGCACGTCACCGATATCGGCCACTTGTAAACTTTCAAACGGGGCGGCGCGGGTCGCCATGTTATAGGGTCGCAGCATGCGAGATTCATCACGAATCTGACGTGGGCCAAGACGTGTACCAGGCCGGTTAGACGTACCAATATCCATTGGAATACCGATAAAAGCAGCATCTAAGCCAGCAGCACTTTCCTGAGTGGGTAAACGCATCATAGTGGCTGGCCCACCAAAGCGCGGCATACTATTGCCCCCAAGCGGCTGGTTAAAATCAGACATACAGATCTCCTTGGCGTTGTTCATGTTGTAGCGCTGAATAACAACTACATTGCACAGAACATGCCAAGTCTCTAAACGCCCTAATAATAGGGCTTTCAGCCATTATCGATGCAGTAATGAATCAAAATCACGTACACTCAAGTCATCTATGCATCATTGATGCAAAAATGAATCGCAAGTTACTCAAGAGACAAGCGCTGTGAGTGAAATCGATAAGTGCGTGCTAAAAACCATTGTCGAAACCGCCAACGATCATTTCTTTATCGTCAGCGGGGAGGGTCAAGTGCTTGATATCAGCCCCGGCGCTGAGGCTGTTTATGGCGCGCCCCGGGAAGAGTTGCTAGGTAGTAGCGTTTACCAGCTTCAGCAAGCAGGCATTTTGAAGCCATCCATCACCTTAGAAGTGATGCGCACCCACCAGCCGGCCCAGCTGATGCAGGTAACAGGCACCGGGCGCCGTGTGATAGCTCAGGCCTACCCCGTCTTTGTGAATGGAAAGTTAGAGCGTGTTATCAGCCGCTCCAGAGACTTAACCGACTTACAGCTCCTACAAGACGAATATGCACTACTCCAAAAGCGCTTTAGTGAGCACTTAAAACGTAGCCAAGCAGCCCACGGTGCCGAGGAACAAGCGCTGGACGACGCGCTGGATAACTTGCAGGCGAGAAGCCACGTTATGCGTGAAGTCGCCCTGCTTCTCAAACGGGTCGCCCCCTCGGACGCTAATGTATTGATGCTGGGAGAGTCGGGCGTGGGGAAAACCGCGTTTGCCAAACAACTCCATCGTTGGAGCCAGCGCCATAACCATCCCTTTATTGAGGTTAACTGTGCGGCCATTCCCGAAAACTTATTTGAGTCTGAGATGTTTGGCTATCAGCCCGGTGCGTTCAGCGGCGCGGCTCGCCAAGGAAAAGCAGGCTTACTAGAGCAAGCGGAAGGAGGCACGCTGTTTCTCGATGAAATCGGTGAGCTTCCCTTATTAATGCAAACCAAACTGCTAAAAGTCATCCAGGACGGCAGCCTTACCCGGTTAGGCGATACACGGCCGCGCAAAGTGGACTTTCGCTTAGTCGTCGCCACGAATCAGAATTTAGCTAAACAAGTAGAAGCGGGCCTATTTCGCCTGGACCTTTACTACCGTCTCAACGTCATACCGGTCACGCTTCCTCCTTTACGCGACCGCCGAGAAGATATTCCGGATCTCGTGGAAGCCTGTTTGAAACGCCTTAATCAACGCTATGGGCGGCAAAAAATCCTGGGCAACCCAGTATGGTCAACGTTAATGGGAAGCGACTGGCCAGGTAACGTCCGCGAGCTTGAAAACTGGTTGGAAAGAGCTTGGCTCTCCAGCCCAACGGATCAAATTGAAGCACCTAGCCTTCCTACAGAGCAGCCCCCTGCTAATCTGCCGCAAACTTCAACCTCTTCGCCAAGAGCCGCCTTAGCCCCCGAAGAAACCCTAAAGCAGTATCTCGCCAGACTAGAGTGCGAAACATTGGAAGCGTTGAGCAAAACGCTTCCCAGCACGTACGCCATCGCTGAACGGCTGGGGATTAGTCAATCCAGCGTGGTGCGCAGGCTTCAGCGTTATGGCATCAAAGTCACCAAGTGAATTTTCCGCTTGACACAACGGCTGTCATCAACCATCCATGTAAGTGTCATACAACGGCAACACCTTCAACACAAGCTGAACCAATAACAACCAACAGCCGGTGATGTGTGTGCTATGTCAAACCAATCGCGTATTCGCTTGGAACGCGTCACTAAACGTTGGGACGCGGCCACTGCCGTCGATGACATCTCCTTCGACGTCACGCCTGGGCAATTTGTCATTCTGCTCGGCCCTTCAGGCTGTGGTAAATCCACCACGCTGCGTATGATCGCGGGCCTGGAAGAGGCCAGCGACGGGCGTATTCATATCGGCGAGCGCGACGTTACCCGCCTGCCGCCCGGCGATCGTGGGCTGAGCATGGTGTTTCAGTCCTACGCGCTGTTTCCGCATTTGAGCGTTGCCGACAACATCGTTTTTGGCCTGCGCAGCCGCAAGGTACCCAAAGATGAGCAGCGCCAGCGACTAGCCAAGGTCGCCGAACTGGTTGATTTAACCGATTACCTAGACCGCAAACCTGCGCAACTTTCCGGCGGCCAACGCCAGCGGGTTGCTTTGGCGCGCTCAATCATTTCCGAACACCCGATCTGCCTGATGGATGAACCGCTATCCAACCTGGACGCTCGGCTGCGCAGCGACATGCGTAGGGAAATTAAAGCACTACAAAGTCGCCTGACTATGACGGTGATTTACGTCACCCACGACCAGGTGGAAGCCATGAGCATGGGTGATCGTGTGATTCTGATGCAGCACGGCAAAATCGTTCAGGACGGCACCCCGGACGAGCTTTATAACCGCCCCGCTAGCGCTTTTGCCGCCAGTTTCATTGGCAGCCCTGCCATGAACCTGCTGCCCCTAGTGGCCGGTAAACATGGCGCCGTTATCGAAGGCGAACCAAGTACTCCCGTAGCTCCCTTGGACGCCGCTGGCGGACACTTGGGCATCCGCCCGGAAGATATCGAACTGCGTATCGCACCCGGTTCCGGCGTACCCGCTAACGTATTAAGTGAAGAGTATCTGGGAGCGGACACTATTGCTTATGTGGCAGTGGGGTCGCACACCCTACGCGTGCGGCTTAGCGGCAAGCAGGCACTGACAGGTCAGCCATGCAGCCTCTACTGGACGCCAGAGAATACACACCTTTTCGATGCTGGAGGTCTGCGGCGGGATGACCTGGCGCCGCTCCCCTTACCTAGCTCATCGCGAAGCGTTCCTCGCCCACCGGCGGTGGGCTCTTTCCAACACTGACAGCAGTATTGACACTTGCGGAGTCTCTTATGCGTTTGCGTACCCCTTTTGCAATGACCGCCCTGGCAGCGAGCTTGTTAAGCGCCGCCCAGGTAAACGCGGATAGCGTCGATCTGACCATGTACTACCCGGTCGCAGTGGGCGGTGCACTCACTGACGTCGTTGATACGCTGGTGGAAGAGTTTGAAAGCGAATACCCCGATATCAATGTGGAAGCGATCTACGCCGGTAACTACGACGACACCCGCGTGCGCGCCATGTCGGCGATGGAAGCGGGCGAAACGCCGCAGCTATCGGTCATGTTCTCCATCGATCTTTACGAGCTGATTGAGCAGAACGCCATCGTCGCCTTTGATGACCTGGTCGAAACCGATGAAGAGCGCGAATGGCTCAATGGCTTCTACCCAGGGCTGATGGAAAATGGCCAGTTGGATGGCAAAACCTACGGCATCCCCTTCCAGCGCTCCACCATCGTACTGTTCTGGAACAAAGACGCCTTTGAAGCCGCTGGCCTAGACCCCGAAACACCCCCAGAAAACTGGCAAGAGATGGCCGAGATGGCTGCCACCGTGCGCGAAGCCTCCAATGGCGAGCAGTGGGGCGTGATGGTGCCATCGACCGGCTACCCCTACTGGATGTTCCAGGCCTTTGCCTTTCAGAACGGCCACCGGCTAATGAGCGAAGATGGCACCGAGGTCTACTTCGACGACCCCGCAGCGGTTGAAGCGCTGGAGTACTGGGTATCGCTAGCCACCGAGCACAATGCCATGCCTGACGGCACCATTGAGTGGGGCACCCTGCGCCAGAACTTCCTTGAACAGTCCACGGCAATGATGTGGCACACTACGGGCAATCTGACCGCCGTACGTAGCGAAGCCAATTTTGATTTTGGCGTCGCCATGCTGCCGATGAAAACCCAGCGCGGCAGCCCCACCGGTGGCGGTAACTTCTACATTTTTGAAGATACGACTGAAGAAGAGCAACGCGCGGCGATGACCTTTATTCGCTGGATGACCGCTCCCGAGCGAGCTGCCGCCTGGTCGATTGAGACTGGCTATATGGGCGTTAGCCCCGCTGCCTACGAAACCGACGCGCTACAAGGCTATGTAGAAGAGTTCCCACCTGCCGCGGTCGCCCGCGACCAGCTTGAACACGGCACGGCAGAGCTTTCCACTTACCAGGGTGGCCGTATTCGCCGCGCCTTGGATAACGCCGTGCAAGCAGCGCTGACCGGCCAAATGACAGCGCAAGAAGCGCTTAGCCAAGCGCAGCAAGAGGCCGATAGCGTGTTACGCCGCTACGCCCGTTAATCGTTAGCCATTTTACTGTTCGCCGGGGCATGCCCCGGCTTTTCCAACGTGCGGTACGTCTCTATGTCATTCACCAACCACCGCAAAATGCAGCTCTACGGTGCGCTTCTGCTACTGCCCGCTGCGGTACTGCTAACGACGTTTGCTTATTTACCGACCATAACAACGGTCATTAACAGTCTATTTTTACCCGGCTTTCGCGGTGCACCCACTGAATTCGTCGGCCTTGAAAATTATCAGGTGTTGTTCGATGACCCGACGTTTTGGAAAGTAGCGCGTAACAACTTAATCTACGCCGTCGGTACGATTCCTACGTCTATCGCGCTGGCCTTGGGTATGGCGCTATTCGTCAATGGCAAGCTTCGCGGGCGGGGCTTTGTGCGCATGGCCTACTTTACGCCGACGATTCTTCCCATGATCGCCGCGGCCAATATCTGGATGTTTTTCTACGCGCCGCAGATCGGCCTATTCAATAAACTGCTCGGTATGCTGGGCTTATCCGGAGTGAACTGGCTGGGTGATCCAAGCATTGCTTTAAGCTCGGTGATCGTGATGTCGGTGTGGAAAGAAGCCGGCTTTTTTATGATCTTCTACTTGGCGGCGCTCCAGAGTATGCCCCCCGAGTTAAAAGAGGCGGCTGATTTAGAAGGCACTAGCCGTTGGAGCTTTTTCTGGCGGGTGACATTTCCACTGTTGATGCCCACCACGCTGTTTGTGCTCATCAATGCGCTGATTAACTCGGTGCGGGTCGTGGATCACCTATTTATCTTGACCAAGGGTGGGCCCAACAACGCCACCAACCTGCTGCTCTACTACGTTTACGAGAATGCGTTCTCGTTCTTTGACCGCACCACGGCAGCCACCATTACGGTGGTGATTTTGTTGGTGCTCGCGGTAGTGGCGACGCTTAAGTTCACGATTTTAGATCGCAGGACGCACTATCAATGAATACGACCACTGCGCCCCGCTCACGCATCTTCTCAATTCCAGCGCTGGAAACAGTGGCCGCGTGGCTACTAGCGATTATTTGGATATTCCCACTACTGTACGCCTTTTGGGCGGCCTTCCACCCCAGCGAGTTTATGGTCAACTTTGCGCTCTTCGCTCCGCTGACGTTGGAGAACTTCGCTAACGCTTGGTCTCAAGCGCCCTTTGCCCGCTACTACCTAAACACCTTTGCGCTGGTGACAGGAGTGGTGGTCGGTCAGTTTGTGGTCTGCACCCTGGCGGCGTTTGCCTTTGCGCGCTTTCCGATTCCCGGCAAGAACGTTTTATTTATGCTGGTGCTGATTCAACTCTTTGTGTTTCCCGAAGTGTTGATTGTCGAGAACTACCGCATCGCCAGCGAGCTGGGGCTGATCAATACCATCACCGGGATTGGCTTACCTTACGTGGCCAGCGCCCTGGGGATTTTTCTGCTCCGCCAAACGTTTAAAACCATCCCAAGGGAGCTTGAAGACGCCGCCCGCATCGAAGGCTGCAACTGGCTGGAAATTTTGTGGAAGGTCTACGTACCGCTCGCCAAGCCCACCTACCTTGCTTACGGGCTGGTCTCGATTAGTCACCACTGGAACAACTTCATCTGGCCATTAGTGGTGACCAATTCGGTAGAGAGCCGCCCGCTAACGGTAGGGTTAGGGGTATTTTCCGCCCCCGAAACCGGCGTTAACTGGGCCACCGTTAGCGCTGCGACGCTGTTAAGCATCGCCCCGCTGCTAATTGCCTTTTTACTCTTCCAACGCCAGTTCGTGCAGTCGTTTTTAAGAGCGGGGATTCGCTAGGCAAAAACTCCCTTGAATTTTCGTGCGACAATTCTCCCTCAAGCACGAGACAAGGAGAGCATTGATGCACGGCGCCCCTCACCCGGCAGCCCTCAAGGTGCTGCAGCAGGTATTTGGCTACGACAGCTTTCGCGGCCCGCAGCAGGCCATCATCGAGCATGTGATGGCCGGCGGCGATGCGCTGGTGCTGATGCCCACCGGCGGCGGCAAGTCGCTGTGCTATCAGATCCCTGCGCTGCTGCGCGAAGGCACCGCCATTGTGGTCTCGCCGCTAATCGCACTGATGCAGGATCAGGTCGCAGCACTTCAGCAGAACGGGGTCAGGGCGGCTTACCTCAACTCCAGCCTCGATTATCACGAGGCGGTCGAGGTGGAGAACCGTCTGCGGGCGGGGGAACTGGATCTTTTGTATGTCGCGCCCGAGCGGCTGGCCACGGCGCGTATGCAGATGCTGCTGGAACAGACTCGGATTGCGCTGTTCGCCATTGATGAAGCCCACTGCGTCTCCCAGTGGGGCCATGATTTTCGCCCTGAGTATCGCCAGCTCTCACATTTGCATCAGCGCTTTCCCCAAGTGCCGCGCATCGCCCTGACCGCCACCGCCGACGTGCCCACCCGGGGCGATATTATGGAGCATCTGCAGCTCCAAGAAGCGGCGCTGTATAACAGCGGCTTTGACCGGCCCAATATCCGCTACCATATCGCCGAAAATCAGGGCAACGCCAAGGAACAGCTGCTGCGCTTTATCGGTGAGCACCACGATGGCGAGGCGGGCATCGTCTACTGCCTCTCCCGGCGCAAGGTGGAGGAGACCGCCGCCTGGCTGGAACGCCAGGGGGTGACGGCACTGCCCTACCACGCGGGGCTTCCCGCCGAGCAGCGCCAGCACCACCAGACCCGCTTTCTGCGTGAAGATGGTGTGATTGTGGTGGCCACCATCGCCTTCGGTATGGGAATCGACAAACCTGATGTGCGTTTTGTGGCCCACCTCAACCTGCCCAAGAGCATCGAAGCTTACTACCAGGAGACCGGTCGCGCCGGCCGCGACGGTCTGCCCGCCAACGCTTGGATGGCCTACGGGCTACAGGACGTGATCACGCTGCGCCAAATGCAGCAGGACTCCAGCGCCGCCGACCAGCAAAAGCGCATTGAGCAGCAGAAGCTCGATGCCATGCTGGGGCTATGTGAGATCACCAGTTGCCGTCGCCAAGCGCTTTTGCACTACTTTGGCGATCACCTGGAATCCCCCTGTGGCAACTGCGACAACTGCCTGACGCCACCCGAGACTTGGGAAGCCACCGTGGCGGCGCAAAAGGCGCTGTCCTGCGTCTACCGCACCGAGCAGCGCTTCGGCGTGACCTATCTCGTGGACGTGTTGCTGGGCAAAAGCAACGAGCGTATCACCCGCTTTGGCCACGACCGCCTTAGTACCTTCGGCATTGGTAAAGAGCTTGCGGCTAACGAGTGGAAAGCGCTCTTTCGCCAGCTGATTGCCAGCGGCTATTTAAGTGTCGATATGGCGGGCCACGGCGGTATTCAGCTCACCGCCAACGCTAGGCCGGTGCTGCGTGGCGAGCAAACCCTCACTCTGCGCAAGCCAAGCAACAAACCCAGCAAAGCCAAAACCGCCCGACGGGGAAGCAAAGGCGCCTCTGCGCCCCAGGGCCACGGCCCGCTGTGGGAAGCTCTGCGCCAGCACCGCAAGGCACTGGCCGAAGCCCAGGGCGTGCCTGCCTATGTGATTTTCCACGATGCCACTCTGGCCGAACTGGTCGAACAGAAACCCCAAAGCCTAGAGGCACTGGGCGCGATTTCGGGTATCGGTGCGCGCAAGCTGGCGGATTACGGCGACGGTTTTCTGGCCGTTATTCTGGCGCATCAGGGAATCCATCAAGACACCCCGTCCGTGGGCAGCAGTGCCTTGGAATCCGCCGCCTTGCTGCGCAAGGGGTTAACACCTGAGGAAGTCGCCGAGCAGCGCGGCTTGGCCGCCAACACCATTTATCGCCACCTAAGTGATGTGATTCAAAGCGGTGGGCTGGCGCTGGAAGAGGTCGTCGACTTGAACCCCGTAACCCTGGAGCAGATCCGCACCACCTTTGCGCACTATCCAGACCAAGGGCTGAAAGTGGTTTTCGAGGCATTGGAAGGGCGTATCGATTATCCCATCCTACACTGCGTACAGGCGTCTCTGGCGGCACCACGTTAGCGCGGCGGCGTTATCGGCAATGCTCGCCCTGGGCAATGGCGGCGGCATCAAACACGCCAGTATCCAAAATCCAGGCGGTAACCAGTTTGGCGGGTGTCACATCAAAGGCAGGGTTCCACACGGGGGCATTTTCGGGAGCCCAGACAACATCACCAAAAGCGCCTGAAACACCATGGATTTCTGCCGCATCACGCTGTTCAATAGGAATATCCGCGCCGGTTGCGCAGGCGGGATCTACCGTGGTGTAAGGGGCCACTACATAGAACGGCACCTGATGATAGTGAGCAATCACCGCCAGCATGTAAGTACCCACTTTGTTGGCGAAGTCACCGTTGGCGCAAATGCGGTCGGCACCGACCATGACTTTATCGACTTTCCCTGCGGCCATTAAGCTCGCGGCCATGCTGTCAGCAATCAATTGATAGGGAATGGCTAAGTCGGCCATTTCCCAAGCGGTTAAACGGCCGCCTTGCAGCAGCGGGCGGGTTTCATCCACATACACATGCAGCGTCACACCGCGCTGCTTGGCAACTGCGAGTGCGCCAATGGCGGTGCCAACACCTGCGGTAGCAAGCGCCCCGGTATTGCAGTGGGTCAATATGCGGTCGCCTGATTGCAAAAGGTCGGCTCCCCGCTCGGCCATACGCTGGCAAAGTGCGCGGTCTTCTGCAAACAATTCAGCGGCGCGCTCAGCCAGGGTGGCAGCCCCTTGCTCAAAGCAGGCTTCCATAGCATCCAGGCAATACATCAGGTTCACTGCGGTGGGTCGCGTGGCGCGTAAGCGATCACTTACCAACTGCCAGTCACCTTGCGGATGACGTGCGGCGTATTGAGCCAGCACGAAAGCAGCGCTCAAGCCAATCAGCGGCGCGCCGCGAATCGCCAGGTTTTTCACCGCATGCTGCCACTCTTCTGGTGAACCACAGCGCACCCACTGCTCCTTCTGGGGCAGTTGGGTTTGATCCAAATACTCAAGGTGGTCGGCATAGACCCGTAAACTGCGTGACTGTAGGTGTGGCATTGCTGGACTCCTTAAGCACTCTAACTTGACTAGCAGAACAACGGCGCGGCTTATCAGCCGCGAAGCTTATCATATAGAATGGCTGCTACTAGATGAGGCGACGCAGATCCTATGATGACGCTACAAACTGAACTGCTGGCCGCCATTTCATGGGCGGCGCAGCAAGGCTGGACGCCAGCCACTGGCGGTAACTTTTCCGCCCGTACCGAGGCGGGGTATTGGGTCACCGCCTCTGGGCGCGATAAAACCCGCATTCAGGCCAATGACCTACTACTATGCGATCTGGATGGCCGAGTACTATCAGGCGACGGTAAACCGAGTGCGGAAAGTGATCTTCACGCTGCGCTCTATCGCTTAGACGCATCGATTAACTGCGTGCTACATACCCATACCCTAGCCAGCACTGTGCTGTCGCGGCGCTTTCCAAACGGTATTGAGCTAAGTGGCTTCGAGATGCAAAAAGCCCTGCAGGGCAACGTGACTCATGATGCCTCGGTTCTTTTACCGGTGGTACCAAATCCCCAAGATATGGACGAGCTAGCGGATCATGTACGCCTCGGCTGGCCGATGCCCTGGGGCTTTTTGGTGGCGGGGCACGGTATTTATGCCGTGGGCGATAGCATCGCTAGTTGCCGTCGGCACTTGGAAGCCATTGAATTTTTACTGTCCTGTGTACTTGAAGAGAGCCGGTGGTCTAAATGAGTAACCCAGCTGTTCGCGCCGTTGTCACCGATATCGAAGGCACCACCACGGATATTAACTTCGTGCATAAGGTGCTGTTTCCCTACGCTCAAGCCAAGCTACCCGATTTTTTGCGGGCAAATGCTGACTCTCCAGAGGTTGCCGAGCAAATTAGCGCCGTGCGCCGCGAAATGGGCGACGCTGATGCCACGCTGGAAGCAGTCATTGCGCAGTTGCTACATTGGATCGAGACTGACCAAAAAGTCACGCCGCTGAAAGCACTGCAAGGTATGGTGTGGGCCGATGGCTACCAGCGCGGCGATTTTAAAGGGCATTTGTATAGCGATGTAGCCCCAGCGCTGCGCCAGTGGCAGCAGGCAGGCAAAGCGCTGTACGTGTATTCGTCAGGTTCCGTGCAGGCGCAGAAGCTGCTGTTTGGCTACAGCGATGAAGGCGACTTAACACCCCTGTTTAGCGGCTACTTCGACACCCATATTGGCCATAAACGCGAAGCCACAGCCTATCAGCGAATTATCGCTGAGCTTGACCTATCGCCGGAAGCGGTGCTGTTCTTGTCGGACGTGGTCGAAGAGCTGGACGCCGCCAAGCAGGCGGGCATGCAAACCCTACAGTTAGTTCGCGAAGGCACCCAGGCGGGTAACACCCACGCGTGCGTTTCCCGCTTTGATGAAATTGAGCTTTAGGAGAGCCTAGAATGTCGCAACTGAAAGTATTTGCTGATCAGAATCCTAATGACGCCCTGCTAGACATCACTGACGGCGAGCAGATAACTGCTGAGCTGAACAAGGTGGGTGTGCTGTTCGAGCGCTGGGCAACGCCGGGTGAGATTGCCGACGACGCCACCCAGGACGATATTTTGGCGCTTTATCAAGACGACATCGACCGGGTAAAAACCATCGGCGGCTATCAAACCGTTGATGTGCTGCACATGGTGCCCACGCACCCAGACAAAGACGCCATGCGCCAAAAGTTCTTAAACGAGCACCGCCATCACGAAGACGAAGTGCGCTTCTTCGTCAAAGGCCAGGGGCTTTTCTGCCTGCATATTGAAGACAAGGTGTATCAGGTACTGTGTACCCGCAATGACCTGATCAGCGTACCTGCTAACACGCCCCATTGGTTCGATATGGGCCCAGCGCCAGAATTCACTGCGCTGCGCTTCTTCGATAACGTGGAAGGCTGGGTGCCCCACTGGACAGAGAGCGATATCGCCGGGAAGTTTGATCGTTTGGATCAGCTTTGATTAGTGAATAGTGAATGGTGAATGGTGAATGGTGAATCGTAAGTTGTAATGGTGGGAGGCAGTTGTAGCGCGGCGTAAGCGTCAGCGCACCCGCGAAGCAACGCGCCAGCGTTGCCGAGGTTGGCACCGAGGCCGGATCAGGCGCGGAGGCATTATCCAGGCGGCTGGCGCCGCCGTCGCGGGTGCCTCATACGCTCGTCCCTCGCGAGATTCGTTACACCGCGCTACGGGGCTTAACAATAGTTGAGTTGGGCTCATTATGTAGCGCGGCGTAAGCGTCAGCGCACCCGCGGAAGCAGCGCGCTAGCGGTGCCGAAGGTGGTACCGAGGCCGGATCAGGCGCGGAGGCATTATCCAGGCGGCTGGCGCCGCCGTCGCGGGTGCCTCATACGCTCGTCCCTCGCGAGATTCGTTACACCGCGCTACTGGGCTTAACAATAGTTGAGTTGGGCTCATTATGTAGCGCGGCGTAAGCGTCAGCGCACCCGTGGAAGCAGCGCGCTAGCGATGCCGAAGGTGACGCCGAGGCCGGATCAGGCGCGGAGGCATTATCCAGGCGGCTGGCGCCGCCGTCGCGGGTGCCTCATACGCTCGTCCCTCGCGAGATTCGTTACACCGCGCTACGGGGCTTAACAATAGTTGAGTTGGGCTCATTATGTAGCGCGGCGTAAGCGTCAGCGCACCCGCGAAGCAATGCGCCAGCGTTGCCGAGGTTGGCACCGAGGCGGGATCAGCCACAGTGCCATTATCGAGAAGTCCATTATATCGAGAGGGGTAAGCGTTTATAACACCTCTTGCTGGTTATACGTCTTGGCAAGCTCCGCCAGCGCGGCAAAATCACAGTAAGCCTCAGGCTCCATAATTAACGCTTGGCCCATCAACACATTACGTGCTTCAAGCTTAGCGCGTAGCGCGGTGTCTTCGATCTCTTCAAAGTCAGCGTTATGGGCCAACGATAAAACGCGACGGTGCATTTCAATACCGCAATAAGCCAGTGCATCAAGGCGAATCTCATCAAGCAGTGCATCGCAGGCGTCATCGGCGCTGTTTCCCTGCGCTTCAAACAGCGCCTTGGGGAACAGAATGCCGGTGCGTTCGGTTTGCCATAGGTGGCGGAATTCAGCGTCAAAGCGGGTAAAGCACGCTTCAATCACGTCAAGAATCCACGCTTGGTAGGCATCAAGTTCATCGGCTTGGCGGTGAGCAGGCTGGCTGAAGTAGGCCATCAGGAAGTTAGCAACGGCCATGCCTAGATCAAAGGCCATTGGGCCATACTGGGAAAACTCGGGATCAATCACCCGCACATCCGACTCGGTGGCCATAATTGACCCGGAGTGCAAATCACCGTGCAGCATGGTTTCAGTATTCGCGGTGAACTTCATCAACAGCCGCTGCACCTTAGCTTTTAAGCGTGTATTACGGCGCAGCTCATCCACTACCGGCGAAAGCTCCGGCGTATGGCGGTTCATTTCGGCGCCGTAATAGGGGTCGGTAAACACTAGGGATTCGGTAATCGCAGGAATTGCCACGTTGCCCGAAAACAACCCAACATCAGCTTTCTTCTCAGGGCTGCTTAAGGAGAGCTCTGAGCCACGAAACGCCATGCGCGCACAGAATTCACCGATGGTTTCGCCAAGCTGAGCAACCCACTCACCGCTGATCAGTTTGCGACGCAGAATCGTGTGCGGGTAAAGGTACTCCATGACAATCAGCGCTTGGGGTTTGTCGAAATAGAACACCTCAGGGGCGATGCCAGGCGCACGCTGGGCTTGGCGTACCAGGGCATAATATTCAAAGTGGGCGCGATAAAGTGGCAGCGGCCAGCTTTCACCGACCATACGCACATAGGGTAGCGCTTGTTTCACCACCACGCTTCCCGCACTTCCCGACACAATAAACACTAGGTTTAGGTTGCCATCCCCTACTTCGCGGATCTGCCACTGCTCAGGGTTGGCGCCCACTCGGCTTGCCACTGCCTCAACACTCCCCAACCGTTGGGCCAGAGTATCTACCTCTAACGCTTGATAGGTCTGTTCGTGTGCCACCATGTTATTCCTCGCGAAAATGCGTTTTTATTTGTCACACTGGGGAATAGTTGTCAAACACCTTCATACGCAAGCGCAGTGAAACCGTCATAACACGATTAGCCCAGCAACCGACGACAAGGAGAGCACGATGCAACGTCAGCAAGACCCATCAACAAACGATTGGACATTTACTATTGGTCATCGCGAGCTAATCGTTCACCGTCGTTATGAAGTACTAAGCATAATGAACGACTTCATGATTGGCATTTGGTTTACTATCGGCAGCATCTGCTTTTTCTACAGCGGCACGATACTGACCGTCGGCGTATGGTTATTTGTGCTTGGTAGTGTACAGCTCTTGATACGCCCAGCGATTCGTTTACATCGCTACGTCTATTTCAAGCAGTTACCCGATACTGATCACGATGCTTAAGGTGTCTCATCGTTAGCTTAAAAATCGCACTCCTCTCGCGGCCAGAGGGCTGCGCAGCCTATCCGGTAGCGGGCTATCAGTAATCACTGCATGATAGTCAGCAAGCTGGCCAGCGGCACAGCGCAGCGGCAGGTCGAATTTGGTTTTATCCAGCACCAGAATGCGATAGGCGGCATGGGATAGCAGCGCTTCGCGGGCCATAACTTCGTCATCATTGTAGTCATATAAATGGCCATCACTGTCCATGCCGCCCACGGAGACAATGCCGACATCCACCCGATAGCGTTGAAAGAAGCGCCAGGCATCGCCGCCAATCACATCTTGATCACGGCGCCGTACCCGCCCACCCGCTACCACCAGCTCGCACTCCATGGTGCACAGCTTGATGAGTGCGTGCAGGTTATTGGTCATAATCTGCAGACCTTGCTTATCGCGTAAGGCGTCAGCCAGTTGCTCTACCGTGGTGCCAGTACCTAAAAATAGCGATTGGTGATGCTGAACCAGCGAAGCGGCCTGGCGGGCAATCTGACGCTTACCCGCTTGATTAACGATTTGGCGCTGATCGTAGCCAATATTCTCCTGATCGGGAAACGGCAACACTTCCCCATGGCGACGTAACACCAGCCCTTGCTCAGCCAAGACACGAACATCCCCACGCAGTGTTTGTATCGACACATCAAACTGGCTAGCTAGCGATTCCAGGGGCTGGCGACCTTGCTGGCGCACCTGTGCCAACACGGCACGGCGGCGCTCGTTTAAGCCCATTATTTTCTTCACGTTGGCGACCACCTTAGGAACGAAAGCCTTTTTTTAGCAGGCGAAAGCCTGCCGCCATCAAACGAAAGCGTAGTGTCACGATGTTGTAAGGCGATGACAGTAGTGTGATCAGTGTTCACCTACTGGAGGTTTTACGATGTTGAAGCGCTCACTGTGTACTGCCGTTACGCTTGCAAGCTTTGCTCTATCGTCGTCACTGCTCGCTGATGACAAATTGGTGCTCTATACCAGCCAACCGAATAGCGATGCCCAGCAAACCGTGGATGCCTTTCAGGCCGCCTATCCTGATATTGAGGTGGAGTGGGTACGCGATGGCACCACTCGCCTGATGACTCGCCTACGCTCAGAGCTTTCCGCGGGTGTCAGCAATCCAGACGTACTATTAATCGCTGACAGCATGACCATGACCTCACTTAAGCAAGAGGGCCATTTGCAGGCTTACCTCAGCCCAGAGCGGGAGGCTTATGATGAGGCGCTATACGATCCGGAAGGCTACTTCTACGGCACCAAACTGATCACCACCGGGATTGTGTATAACACCGCTGCCGAACATCAGCCGCAGCGTTGGCAAGACCTGACGGGGCCTGACTATGAAGGCCTTGTCACAATGCCAAGCCCGCTCTATTCCGGCGCAGCGCTGATTCATATGGCAGCGCTGAGCGACCACCCCGACCTTGGAATGGGCTACTACGAGGCGCTGCAAGCTAATCGTGCAGAAGCCCAGGGCGGGAACGGCGGCGTGTTCAATGCCGTTGCGTCGGGCACGAAGCCCTACGGCATCGTGGTAGATTTTCTGCCGATTCGCGAGGCCGCCAAGGGGTCACCGGTTGAGTTTGTCTTCCCCACCGAGGGTGTTAGTGCGGTCACCGAGCCTGTCGCAATCATGCAGGGTGCTAACAACCCGGACGCCGCGCAGAAATTTGTCGATTTCGTGCTTTCCCAACAAGGCCAAGAACTCGTCAGCCAGCAGGGCTACTTGCCTGCCCACCCGACGGTTGCACCGCCTGAAGGTTTTCCCGCTCGTGACGCTATCCAGCTAATGCCGATCAATATTGAGCAAGCATTGGAGCAGGAAGAGACGTTGAAGCAGCGCTTTAGCGACCTGTTTGGCGGCTAACCATGACACCGTCGCTTAACGTTGGCAGCCAGCACCGCTGGCTGCTCAGCCTAATCACACTCACGGTGGTGCTATTAAGCCTAGCGCCTAGCCTGCGGCTACTGGCTGAGGCACTTAGTGACCTTGGCCAGGGCAGCGAATCACCGCTATGGAAGGTGCTTAACGCAGCGAGTACTTGGCGAGCGCTGTGGCACAGTGTGTATACCTCGGGTCTTGGCATGTTAATTGCTCTGGTGCTGGGTAGCCTATTCGCCTTCGTGATTACGCTGACCGACATCCGTGGCAAAGCGTGGCTCGTGTTCTGCTTTATGCTGCCGATGATGATTCCACCCCAGGTGACGGCGCTGAGCTGGCTACAGCTGTTCGGCCCCGCCAGCCCGTTGCTGAAAAGCATTGGTATGGCACCGCCGCTGGGCAGCCCCCAGCCGCTCTACTCAGCGGAAGGCATTGCGCTGTTGCTGGGGATTCAAAGCGCACCGCTGGTCTTTTTAGCGCTGCGCACCTCACTGATCTCACTCCCCCGCGAGCTTATTGAAGCGGCCCGCATCAGCGGCGCGCGCCAGACCCAAGTCTGGGGGCAGATTATTTTGCCAGTCACTCGGCACGGTTTAATTGCCGGGGCGGCGATGGCGTTTATTTCTAGCCTGGGCAACTTCGGCATCCCTGCCATGCTGGGGATTCCAGCGGGCTACTACGTGTTACCAACGCTGATCTACCAGCGTATGGCTAGCTTTGGTACTGGCGTGCTAGCGGAAATGGCAGCGCTATCGTTATTGATAGGTGTGCTGGCACTGGCAGGCGTTGCCTTGCAGCAATACTGGATGAATCGCAGCCGCTTTGGCTTAGGCGGCCATAGTGGTCGCTCTCATGACTTTACGTTGGGCCGCTTTCGGCCAGCGGTGACGACGGTACTCGTCGGCGTTTTATTGGTGATTCTCGTCGCACCACTCGCGGCGCTGGTGGTCAGCTCATTAGTGCCCGCCATGGGCGTTCCCCTTAGCTTCGATAGCGTGACATTAAACGCCTATCACGAAGTGATTGGCCGCCAAGGCGCCACTTGGCGCGCTGTGCACAACAGCCTATGGCTAGCAGGTGGTGCCGCGCTGGTACTTATGCTGTGCAGTCTGCCGCTAGCATATCGCCTGCAGCGGCTGCCACCTCGCCTCCAGCAGCTGACGCTCAGCGCTATCGAACTGCCCTACGCACTGCCTGGTGTGGTGCTGGCGATCGCCTGCATTTTGCTGTTCGTACGCCCACTGCCGCTAATCAATGTAGCGCTCTACGGCACGCTCGGGCTGATCTTCGTGGCCTATCTAGCGCGTTTCTTAGTGGTATGCCTCAAACCGGTTAGCGCCAGCTTGGCCCAACTTGATCCCTCCTTGGAAGAAGCCGCACAACTGGCGGGGGCAAGCCCCTGGCGGCGGCTAACCACGATCGTACTGCCGCTGATTGCACCATCGCTATTTGCCGGGGGGCTGTTGGTCTTCCTGTTGGCGGTGAACGAGCTGACGGTATCGGCACTGCTTTGGAGCGCCGGCAACGAAACGCTGGGCGTATTGATTTTTAACCTTGATGAGGGCGGTGAAAGCGTGCTGGCATCGGCGGTATCGGTACTGGTGGTCCTAATGGTCGCCACGCTGATGCTATCGCTCAGCCTGCTCGCCCCTCGTTTACCCAAAGGAGTCGTGCCATGGCAGGGCTAGCAATTCAACAGGTCACCAAACAGTTTGGCGACCATCGCGCGGTCAATGACCTCTCGCTAGAGATTGCACCAGGGGAATTTGTGGCACTGCTGGGTCCCAGCGGCTGCGGTAAAACCACCATGCTGCGTATGCTGGCGGGGTTCGAAAATGTCACTGGCGGCGAAATACGCCTGAACGATACGCTGCTCGCCAGCCGCCATCACCATGTACCACCAGAACAGCGCAACATGGCGATGGTGTTTCAGTCCTACGCGCTCTGGCCGCATATGAGCGTGGCCGACAACGTCGGCTACCCACTCAAACTGCGCCGCATTCAGGGCAGTGAGTATCAACGCCGAGTTGCTCATGCACTGGCCCAGGTAGCCTTGGAACCCTATGCACAGCGTTCGCCACAGGAGCTTAGCGGTGGCCAGCGCCAGCGGGTCGCGCTCGCCCGCTGTCTAGTGACCGACCCTGCGGTTGTATTGCTGGATGAACCGCTGGCCAATCTCGACCGTAATCTGCGTGCCTCCATGGAGCACAGCTTTGTGGATTTCCACCGCCGCACCCGTGCGACGATGGTGTACGTCACTCACGATCAAAGCGAAGCCATGGCGATGGCGGACCGTATTGCCGTAATGCGCGACGGTAAGCTAGTACAGTGGGCAACACCCGAAACGCTTTATCGCCAACCGCGCAGCGAATGGGTGGCCAGCTTTATCGGCCAAGGTAGCCAGTTGGCCATTGCCAACGGCGTACCAGGGCAGCGGCTAACGGAAAGTGCCCTAATGCAAGGGCTGGCTGCGGCACACAACCCCCGCGCCCAAGCTGCACGTCAACCCGTCCTGGTTCGCCCCGAGCATATTCGCGTAGACGCTCAGGCTCCCAATGAACATGACCTCACTGGGCGCGTCGAGCGGCTGACATTTCGTGGTGAACGCTACGAGTTGCACCTGCGCCTGCCCAGCGGCGAAGCCTTGCTGGCTTACCATCACCACGCGCTTGAAGAGGGCCAACAAGTCGCGCTGCGGCTATTGGAAGGCTGGTGTCTGGAGCCTGACCAATGAGCACTCGTATTCATCTATTAAGCGGGCTGGGTGATAAAGGCCCTGCTGCTATCGTGGTCGAAACCAACGGCAAACGGCTGCTGCTGGACGCAGGTGGTGCGCTGCACCCTGGGGAGCCTATCACCTGGGCAGATGGCTTGGACGTAGACGCTATTCTGATTAGCCACGACCATATTGACCATATCGGTGGCGTTACCGAACTGCCCGATACCATTCCGCTCTACTGCACCCCCTTAGTCGCCAACACATTGCCTAAACATCGCGCTTGGCAGCCTTTGCCAGCACGCGGAAGCCTTATGGTTGAAGGTATCAAGGTGACCACCGGCCAAGCAGGACACTCGCTGGGTGGCGTTTGGCTGCACCTGGACGTGGATGGCGGCATTTTCTACAGCGGCGATGCCTGTTTTGAATCCCGTTTGTTTCCTTTCGATACACCGCCACCTGCACGCACGGCGCTGCTGGACGCTTCCTATGGCACCTACGACCACCCCCAGGAAAGCTGCGTGCAGGCTATTCGTCTGCAACTTGACCAGCCGTTAGTCTTACCGGTGCCTGAAACAGGGCGCGCCCTGGAAATGGCCCTGTGGCTGTCGGAAGAGGCCGACCGTCGTCAGCTCCCTTTCGCCATTGACCCGATTATTCGCGATAACCTCGCCGCACTGCTAGCACTACCAAGCGACTTACGCCGCCCAGGCCTCGACGGTGCGATTAGCGCACTGCTAGAACGGCAGGATGCTCCACAGCCAGCGTTGCAGCTGGTTAGTGACCGCAATGATACGCCTGACCAATGGCCCAATTACCAGCTACTGCACACCGGTTACTTAACACCTGAACGCCAAGCTCAGCTTGCCGCAGGCGAGATAAGCTGGCAACGCTGGAATGTTCATCTGCGCGCCTCCCATCTGGTAGCGCTTGCCGATCAGCTAGCTGCCACTCAGGTAGTGCCGCTATTTACCACGCTCACTGGACACTGCTTAAGCGAATGGCGTCAACGCTTGGGACAGCGACTATGCATCCATCGCACCTTAGAGATTCAACCGCATACGGCCACGCGCCCTACCGCCCATTTAACCGTTTAGGAAATTAATAATGTCCGCAGTGATTGTTGATGTTGACGGCACGCTTGCCGAATTCCACCCCACCGACGTACACGAGTGGGTTCTTGGCCCCGCCAAGCAGTGGGATCCTTTTTTTGCCCATATGGCTGAAGCGCCGGTGATCGACGCGGTGGCCAAACTGGTTAAGATCCTGAAGGCCCAAGGTCAGCAGATCGTGATTTGCAGCGGCCGTCCGGATAGCCACCGGGAGCATACTCAGCGCTGGTTAGAGCGCCACACCATTCCCTTTGATGCGATGTACCTACGCCCGCAAGGCGATGACCATGTAGATGATGAAGAGGTGAAAGCCGCGCTACTCAATCAAATGCGTAGCGACGGCTTTGCGCCTTGGCTGGTGCTGGATGACCGTGATGCGGTCGTCGCCCAATGGCGCGCACTCGGACTGACTTGCCTGCAGTGCGCACCGGGAGATTTTTAAGCGCTTGCCAGGCGGATTCGGTGCTGCCACACCAGCACCACTAAGGGCACCAGCGCGACGGGGATTAATAGTAGGTTAAGCATCGCCCAGCCCAAGCCGCTAACCAAAGGCCCAGCAAACAAGGCGGTCACCGCCGCAGTGCCAAACACTAGAAACTCGTTGGCGGCCTGGGTGCGCGCTTTATCCACTGGGCGGTAGCTCTCGGTGAGCAGTCCGGTGGCGGGTAGGAAGGTAAAGTTCCAGCCCAAGCCCAACAAAATCAGCGCCACGTTGAAACCAACTAAACCGATTCCCCACTGAGCAACCAAAGCACTGGCTACCAGCAGCAGGCAACCTGCCACAATGACTTGTTTGGCGCCGAAGCGGGTGGCTAAATGGCCAGTAAAGAAGGAAGGCAAAAACATCGCTACCACGTGCCACTGAATAGTCATTGAAACGTGGTTAAAGTGGTGCCCGGCTCCCTCCATGGCGAGCGGTGTGGCGGTCATCGCCAGATTCATCACACCGTAGCCGACCATCGCCGCGCTCACCGCGACAATAAATCCGGGCTGGCGGAGTATCTTCCCTAGCGGCAGTGCGCTGCCTTCGCAGTGGGTGCGAGAAGCGGGCGGTAACCGTGTCAGCATCAATACCGCTAATGCCAACGCATAGAGCACCGCTAAACCAACAAAACTACCCAGAAACGGCACCTCGCCCAGCTCACGGCTCACTCTGGCCAACCACGGTCCTGCAAACGCCGCCAGCACACCGCCGCCCATCACTAGGCCAATCGCCCGGTCACGCATCAATGCCGGGGCGGCCTCTACTGCGGCAAAGCGATACAGTTGTCCAAAGCCAATGCCGATACCAATCAGCCAGGTGGCCAGTAAGAACAGCCCAAAGTGCTCACCCATCAGCGCCTGGACGGCAACCAATGCGCCTACGAATCCCACTATATTGCCCAGAATAAAGCCACGCTTTCGACCCAGCCTGGCCATGATAAGCGAGGCAGGTATGGTGGCACACATTAGCCCCAGCCACTGGGTAGCGACAGGCGCTGTCGACCATGACGCGCTAGGGGCCAAAGACGCCCCTATCAGCGGTGATACGGCGATCAACAAGACATTGCCAGTGACCAGCAGCGCCTGACAGAGCGATAATAGAGTGACGGTTAAAGGCATGAGAGATTCTCCTGGGTGGCACCAGCATGGGAGGAGGCAAAACGTTGACGATAGACCGAGGGCGATACACCGTAGTAGCGCTGAAACTGGCGGCGCAACTGCTCTGCGCCGCCCAGCCGCCAGCGTTGCGCTAGGCGCTCAAGGGAGAGCTGCTCGCGCTCGTTGAGCAGCGCCAGGCGCGCTTGCTCAAGGCGTAGTTGGGTCAGGTAGGTACCCGGCGTAGTATTCAGATAACGCCTGAACAGCCGGGTTAAATGACGCGGGGAGACCGCCATTAGGTCGGCCATACTCTCAAGCCCGTGATCTACGCTGGGGTCGGCGTGGAGTTGATCCAGCAGGCGGCGCAGCGGCCCCGCCTCTTGCTGGTGGCGCAGTATTTCGCTGAACTGTGACTGCCCACCTGGGCGCTGCAAAAACACCACTAACTCGCGCGCCACTCGTCCGGCTAGGTCAGCGCCGTGGTCTGCCTCTACCAGCGACAGCGCCAAATCAATTCCCGCCGTTACACCGGCGCTGGTGTAGCGGCCGTTACTTTCGATATACAGTGCATCAGGCTCAACGCTTAGCGCGGGATACTCCTCGGCCAATTGAGCTGCATGGCGCCAGTGAGTGGTGACGCGGCAGCCATCCAGCAGCCCTGCAGCAGCTAGCAAAAATGCCCCAGAGCAGATAGACCCAAACCGTCTCACCTCAGGGGCGACCTCACACAGCACCTGTTTCACAGCGGCTATGTCACGCTGCTGCATCACGCCACTGCCGCCCGCCACCAACAGCGTATCTAGGGGCAGTAAATGCTTAAGCTGGTGGTAGCTGTGCGTCGCATGCACGGCTAAGCCACCGTTGGTGGCTACTGGGCCAACGGCATCGGAGACCAGCGTCAACTGATAGAGCGGTTGAGGGCTTAACGCATTGGCGCTGGCAAACACCTGCCAAGGGCCACTGACATCCAGCAGTTGGCAGTCAGGATAAGCAAATAGGACAACATGGCGAGTCACAGTCTCTCTCCGCTAACGGGATATAGAAGCATGAGAGAGTGTCAGCGCTACGCCCGATGTCGGCAAGGACCATTACCCCACCGATTCGGACATTTTTATTAAAAGCGATATATTAGCCCGTTTTCTCTATCTCTAATGGCGACTCCATCCTGCGTACGCTGGAAACGAAATCACTAAAGCGCTCGCCCTGAATCAATACATGGTCGGTCAGTGCTTGCTGAGCAGCCACAGAGTCGCCCCGCTCAATAGCCTCGACGATGGCTTGGTGCTCGCTGAGAGAGCTATTTACCCGTTGACGCACCTGCAACTGTAGCCGTCGGTAAGGCTTTAAGCGCTGCTTCAGTTGACGCGCTTCGCTGGCCAAAAAAGCGTTGTGGCTAGCGGTGTAGATACAGTCATGAAAACCTTCGTTTTCGTAGTAATACTCGTCGCTGTCACCTGCCAGCGCTGCTGCCTCGCAGCGCTGATGGGCTTCGCGTAACGCGGCCAGTTCAAGCTCGGTAATCCGCCGTGCTGCCAAGCGGCCGCACATGCCCTCTAACTCCGCCATCACCTCGAACATCTCGATCAGTTGATCAATCCCCACTTTCGCAACGAAGGTGCCCTTCTTCGGCGAAACGGTGACCAAGCCACTGGCGACCAACTGCTGGAAGGCTTCGCGCACCGGGGTACGCGAGACCTGAAACTCCCGCCCTAAGGCTTCTGGATCCAGGCGCTCTCCCGGTAAACGACGGCCATTGATGATGTCATCTTCAAGAGAATCTCTTAATCGCTGAGCGTTGGAAAGCTTGCTGCCCGCCATGTTTCACCTCCTTGGATCACGACTCATGTTAGCCATTTTAATGCTGTCATATAGTTGACATTAGCATACGTAGCGCCTATTGATATATATATCAGGACAACTGATAGATATATACAGCCAATCCAAACACACAACAACAACTGTTGGAGACGCCACATGCAACGCTATTTGATCTCAACTGCTGCCGCCCTTGGTCTCGCCATTGCGGCTTCTTCCCATGCCTCTGCCGATACTGTGCTACGCGCGTCGCATCAATTCCCTGGAGGGCAAGGGGATGTCCGCGACGAAATGGTACAAATGATGGCCCGCCATGTCGCCGAGGCAGATGTTGGCCTGACGATAGAAGTCTACCCGGGTCAATCGCTGTTTAAAGCGCGTGAACAGTGGGGCGCTATCGCTCGTGGTCGCCTCGATATCACCTCGCTACCGCTGGATTATGCCAGCGGACGGCACCCGGAGTTCTCTGCCACGCTGATGCCTGGCTTAGTGCGCAACCAAGCACACGCTCAGCGTTTGAATGACTCCGAATATATGGAGATGATCAAAGCGGTGATTCTAGATGGCGGCGCTCGAGTGCTCTCGGATGCGTGGCTATCGGGCGGTTTTGCCTCTAGCGAACAGTGCGTTACCTCCCCGGATACCGTCGAGGGCCAAAATTTCCGTGCTGCCGGACCTGCGTTTGAACAAATGCTTGAGGCCGCTGGCGCCTCCATTGCCTCCATGCCCTCTTCTGAGGTGTATACCGCCATGCAAACCGGTGTGTTGGATGCCGCCAACACCTCGTCGATGTCGTTTATCTCTTTCCGGCTTTATGAACAGGTTGAATGCTTGACCGAACCGGGTGACTTCGCGCTCTGGTATATGTACGAGCCGATTCTTATTTCCGAGCAGATATGGCAAGGGCTTAACGAAGAGCAGCAGGCGGCGCTGATGGAAGCCGGAGAAGCCGCAGAGGCTTTCTTCGCTGAAGAGGCCGCCGCCATTGATCAGGAGATGGTCGATCTTTACCAGGAGAATGGCGTCGAGGTGGTCAGTATGAGCGAAGAGGACTACAACGCCTGGCTCGATATCGCCAAGGAAACTTCCTACAAAAACTTTGCCGACAATGTTCCCAATGGCCAAGCCATTATCGATGCAGCGCTGGCCGTCGAATAAGCAACCCACGAACGCCTAATGGCTCGGCTGCCCTTCGGGGTGGCCGTTTTCAACGGATGCTTGCTTAGCTTGGCGAAACAACCAGCTTGACGAGGGACATATGGCACCTGCAACGACTCACAATGCCCTTGCCCGCGGGGGCATCATTGGCGGCTACATTCGCGTCATGGATAAGCTTTCGCGGCTTTCCGCCTATTTAGCCTGCGCCATGTTTATCGCTGGCGTATTAGTGATTTGCCAGATGGTTTTTATTCGCTACTTACTCGGAATGAGCACCAGTTGGCAGACCGAATTCACCATTTTCTCAGTAACGGCGGCGATGCTGATGGGCAGCCCTTATGTACTGATGACCGGCGGCCACGTCGCGATCACCATTGTGCCCGATGCTCTGGGCGGTATTACCCGCACCATCATGCGTTTGATCGCTTCCCTGTTTGGATTAGGTTTCTGTGCCGCCCTGGCGTATGCCAGCTGGGTGTATGTTTTTGAGGCACTCCACGGCGGGTGGACAACGGGCTCCGTCTGGAATCCACCACTGTGGCCAGCCTTACTACCCATGGCCATCGGCGCCACCCTGCTGTCGTTGCAGTATGTGGCTGAAATTCTGCGTGGGGAGAGTTAAGCATGGATCCCATTACCTTAGGCATTATTGTCGCCATCGCACTGATTGGGCTAATGGCCATTGGCACCCCTATCGCTTTTGCCCTCGGCGGTGTATCGCTGCTAGCACTGCTCTACGACCGCGGCCTTTCCGAGCTCACCTACTTCGGTGAAACCTTTTTTGACCGCATCGCCGAATTTGGTTTTGTCGCCATTCCAATGTTTATTCTGATGGGCGCCGCAGTGGCCTCCTCCCCCACCGGGCGCGATCTGTATCGCTCGCTGGATCTATGGATGGGCAAGCTGCCCGGCGGCTTGGCGGTTTCCAATATCGGCGCCTGCTCAATCTTTGCTGCGCTCTCGGGATCATCACCGGCCACCTGCGCAGCGATTGGTAAAATGGGCATTCCCGAAATGCGCATGCGCGGCTATCCCGATGGCGTGGCAGCAGGTTGCATTGCCGCAGGTGGCACCCTGGGCATTCTAATTCCGCCGTCGGTCACCATGATTATCTATGGCATCTCCACCGAAACCTCGATTGGTCGACTATTTATTGCCGGGGTGGTGCCAGGCTTTATGCTCGCGGGCCTGTTTATGATCTGGACGATGATCGCCTGCAAGTTGGCCGGTGGCTATAACAATTCCATGAACAACCCCGTGGCGGAGTCCGTCGAACGGCTAAAGCAGAACGTTAAACAAAATGTTGATACCAATCTGAAAGCGCTCGTCCGCGTTCTGCCTTTCCTGGGCGTGGTCGCGGGTATCCTATTTGCCTTGTATGGCGGTGTGGCAACACCTTCAGAGGCGGCGGGCGTGGGTGCATTTCTGTGTTTGGCGCTGGCTATTCTGATCTACCGCATGTGGCAGCTGGGCCCAATCAAGCTGATTATGCGCGACTCGCTGCGTGAAAGCGTGATGATCATGCTGGTGATCGCCACCGCCGAAGTGTTTGCCTACGCACTCTCTTCCATGTTTATCACCCAAACAGTAGCCGCTGCGATTGCTGACCTGGAGATCAACCGCTGGGCGCTGATGGGGGTGATTAACCTCTTCCTGCTAGTGGCCGGTTTCTTCCTACCGCCTGTGGCCGTGATCGTCATGACCGCGCCGATTCTGTTACCTATCATCCTGGCGGCTAATTTCGACCCCTACTGGTTTGCGGTGATTTTGACCATCAACCTGGAGATCGGCCTGATCACACCACCAGTGGGCCTCAACCTGTTCATTATTAAAGGCATCGCGCCGGATATTTCGCTGCGCGACATTCTGATGGGAAGCTTGCCCTACGCGCTGTGTATGGTGCTGGGTATCTTGCTGCTGTGCCTCTTCCCGGGCATCGCGCTTTGGCTACCTAACTTGATCATGGGTTAAGGAGTTTGACCATGAACATGCTGTTTTTGCAGGAGCTGTTCAACAACATCACCCAGCGTGATGCCCTGTTGCGGCGCCGTCATCCCGAGACCTTAACGCCCGACCATGGGCAGTTGGTTAACGCCTGCCACAAGCTCTTGGAAAGCGATGGCGAAGCTTCCAGCATCGCGCTGGCAAGCCGCGCCTTGGCGATTTATCAGCGCCTTTCGGCAGCTGAAAAAAGCAGCTTCTTTGCCCGCCTAACGACTGACTTTGCGGCCGAGCCCGGCCCCATTGACGCGGCCTATCTGGCGTATCAAGACGCTCGCGACAATCAATCGCTACAGCGCTTGTTTGAAGCCTGTGAGCCCCGTCGCCAAGAGCTTTTCCGGCGCCTAAATCTCGCCAGCGACGGTACCTATGAGCTGGTTAAAATGCGTGAAGACCTGCTGGGATTGCTACGCGAGCAGCCGGAATTAGCAGCTATCAATAACGATTTCGCTCACCTGTTCGGTTCCTGGTTTAACCGTGGCTTTTTGATGCTCAAGCGCATTGACTGGAACACCCCTGCCTCAATTCTAGAGAAGATCATCCGCTACGAAGCGGTACACGAGATTCAGGACTGGGACGACCTGCGCCGACGTCTAGATGCTCGTGATCGCCGCTGTTTCGCCTTCTTCCACCCCGCTATTGGCGACGAGCCGTTGATCTTTGTGGAAGTAGCCCTCCACAAGGGCCTGCCAAGCCGCATCCAGCCCATCCTCTCTGGCGAAAGCAGCTATAGCAAAAAAGGTATTGATGAGGCCGAGGATGCCGATACTGCGGCATTCTTTGGCATCAGCAACTGCCAGAACGGGCTGCGCGGGATCTCCTTCGGTAATTTTTTGATCAAACAGGTGGTGCAAGAGCTGTCCCAGGAGCTGCCGCAGCTTAAGTACTTCGTCACCCTCTCGCCGGTACCTGGCTTCGCTCAGTGGCTTCAGGAGCAGCGGGACGATGAGCAACTTCCCTCGTCGCTGCGTCAATCACTCAAAGGGCTTGAAACCCCAGGATGGCATCAGGACCAAGCGCTTGAAGAGCAGCTGAAAGCCGCGATTCGCCCACTGGCCGCCCGTTATCTGGTCGAAGAGAAAAACCGCCACGGCTTGCCGATCAATCCGGTGGCCCGCTTTCATCTCGGCAATGGCGCCGAACTGCACCGCATTAACTGGTTGGGCGATACCTCCGAGAAGGGCTTTAAACAAGCCGCAGGACTGATGGTTAACTACCTGTATGTGCTGGACGATATCGAGCGCAATCACGAAAACTATACCGCCAAGGCGACCGTTGCTTGCTCAAATGAGGTGCGTGACCTCACCAAACGCGCCCGCAAGCTGGCCAAGGGAGAGACCACCAAATGAGCCACAACCTATTTGAAACCTTTGCTGCCAAAATGCGCGAGCGCGCAGAGGCCGATTTTATTACCACCCGCGACGGCCGCCGCTATCGCTACGCCGATGCGCTAACCATCAGTGCGCAGCTTGCGGGTGCACTCACCGAGTTAGGCGTTAAGCAAGGTGACCGTGTCGCGGTACAGGTGGATAAAAGTCCTGAGGCGATACTGCTTTACTTGGCCTGCCTGCGCATCGGCGGCGTCTATCTGCCCCTCAATACGGGCTATACCGGCGATGAGATTCGCTATTTTTTAAATGACGCTGAGCCCGCGCTGTTCGTTTGTCGCCCCAAGATAGAAGAGCAAGCACGGTCGCTTGCTGCTGAAACCGGCTGCCCTGCGGTGGCAACCCTAGGCAGCGCTGCCGATGGCAGCCTGATGGAAACCGCCCAAGCGGCAACCCCAAGGCAAGACATAGTGGCGATTGGTCAGCGTGACTTGGCTGCTATTCTCTATACATCGGGCACCACAGGGCGCTCCAAAGGCGCCATGCTAACGCACACAAACCTCGCCTCTAACGCCGAGACCCTGGCCAAAGCATGGCACTTCAGCGCTGATGATCGGCTGATTCATGCGCTGCCAATCTTCCACACCCACGGCTTATTCGTCGCTTGTAACGTCACCTTGATAGCGGGCGCCAGCATGCTCTTTCTGCCCAAGTTCGATGCGGATGTGATTTTTGATGAGCTGCCCCATGGCAGCGTGATGATGGGCGTTCCCACTTTCTATACTCGGCTAGTTCAGGACGAACGACTGACCCCAGAAGCGACCGCCCATATGCGGCTGTTCGTTTCCGGTTCTGCTCCGCTCACCGCCGAGACCCACGAGGCATTTGAAGCCAAGACGGGGCATGCGATTCTTGAACGCTACGGCATGACCGAAACCAATATGAATCTCTCCAACCCCTATGAAGGCGCCCGCCGAGCAGGCACCGTGGGTATGCCGCTACCCGGTGTGGAGATGCGCATTACCAATCGTGAAACCGGTGATGAGGTGCCTTTTGGCGAGATTGGCATGCTGCAGATTCGCGGCCCGAATGTGTTTATCGGCTACTGGCGAATGCCCGAAAAGACGCGTGAAGAGCTATTAGACGATGGCTTTTTCATTACCGGCGATCTCGCCATGGTCGACGAACAGGGCTATGTGCATATTGTTGGCCGTGACAAGGATCTAGTGATTTCCGGCGGCTACAATGTCTACCCCAAAGAGGTGGAGCAGGTGATCGATGAGCTTGAGCAAGTCGCCGAATCCGCAGTCATCGGCCTACCGCATCCTGACTTTGGCGAAGGCGTTACCGCAGTGGTCGTTCGCCAGCAAGGTGCTGATCTTGGAGAAAACCAGCTTGAAGAGGAGCAAGTCATCACCCATTTAGATGGACGACTCGCTAAGTATAAGCAGCCCAAGCGGGTCTTCTTTGTTGATGAACTGCCGCGCAATACGATGGGTAAGGTGCAAAAAAACGAGCTGCGTAAGCGCTTTGGAGATACCTACCGAGCGACCTAGCTCTATAAACACTGACGCCCCGCATAGGCGGGGCGTCAGTGACAATATCTGCGTTGTGTTAGCGGTGGTCAGCCTGCAAACGAGGCGTACATAATCACCACTAATACCACAAGCACAATGCCGGTTGGCACAGCGCCCTTCCAAGGAGTGAGATCGACATCGCCCGAATCTTCTTGCACCCAGGCGGTGGCGCGAGGACGCAGCTTACCAATGATCAGCATCACGCCAACCAACAGCACGAACACAGCGGCGACAAAGTGGAACTCATGCATCACCATCGGCAGCTTGTTAAACGGCGGAACAAAATAGCCTGCAGCGATCAGCAAACAGCCCCCAACCAACGCTACTTTAGCCGCCATGGGAGGCACGCGTTTGGTCAGAAGCCCCACCAGAACAACCGCTAAAATAGGGATAAAGTAAATCGCGTTCATCTTCTGCAGGTAGCCAAATAGGCTATCCTGGCCTGCCAACAGCGGCGCAATAATCATGGTCGTTACGGCCATAATCCAACCAAATACCTTGCCTGATTTCACGACCTCTTCTTCAGTGGCATCTTTTTTCAGCACACCTTTATAGATACCCAGGCTGAAAATCGTGGTGGTACTGTTTAGCGCCGAGTTAAACGAGGAGAGAATCGCCCCAACCATCACCGCCGCAAAAAAACCTGTGAGATAAGGCGGCAACACGTTAAACACCAAGTGGCCATACGCTTCGTCCGCGCGAACGCCTTGGTCGGCGTAAAGGTGGTAAGCAATGATCCCCGGCAGCACCAGATAGAGCGGGCCTAACAGTTTAAAGAAGCCGGTCAGCAACACGCCTTTTTGGCCTTCTGCGAGGTTTTTTGCCGCAAAGGTGCGCTGAATAATTTGCTGGTTCGTCGTCCAGTAAAACAGGTGTAGCAACAGGACGCCGGTAAAAATCGTTGAGAACGGCACCTGCTGTTCAGGACCACCTACCGAGTTAAATTTACTCGGATCGCTCTCTTTCAGAATGCTCCAGCCTTCCATGATGCCACTGCCATTGCTCACTGCCTGAAGGCCGAAATAAACGATGACAAAGCCCCCGATCAATAGACCGACGCCATTCAAGGTATCTGAGACCGCTACCGTACGCAGGCCACCAAACAGCGCATAGACCGCGCCGATGATGCCAACCGTCCAGACAGTGGCCCACAGCAGCACCGTACTCGACTGAATGCCGGTAAGCCCTTGAAGATCAAGCATGCCCTGTAAACCAATAGCCCCTGAATAGAGAATGATAGGCAACAGCACAACAGCGTAAGCAATCAAGAAAATTACGTTGGCAATCAGCTGAGTACCGTTATCAAAACGGATTGCTAACAGCTGTGGAAGCGTTGCAATTCCACTTTTAAGAAAGCGCGGTAGGAAAAACAGTGCCAGTGCTACCAAAGCGATCACCGCAATCACTTCCCAGGCCATAACACTCAGACCATCGGTAAACGCGGAACCGTTTAACCCAACCATCTGCTCGGTTGAGAGATTGGTCATCAGCATCGAGGCGGCTATTAGTGGAAAGGTTAGTGTCCTTCCGGCTAAGAAATAGCCACTCGTACTTCGGTGGTCATCTCTGCGCGTAATGCGCCACGTAACAAAGGCCACCAGGCCAGTAAAAAAGAGAAACGATGCCAGCGTTAGGGCATGCATGGGAAGGTCCTTGGGAGTAGTCGCTTATCGGCAGGCGACGCAGTGAATGTAGGTAAAATTACCAATATGCGCTGGCATTCTAAGGAGATGAAACGATTCAACTATTATTCTTTAGTAGCAACAAAGAATAAATAAGACGGTTTTTTACTACCTTGGCACTCTTTTTACAAGTCGCTACGGTGGTTGGTCACTATGGAAGGAGGGGCTAAGCCATAAGGGCTAAGTCATAAGAGCTAAGTCATACGGATCAAGCTGCACAGTCCATGTCACAATGCTGTTGCCCTGGCGACCACTCATCACGCTTAATTTCATCGCAAAGTGCAGCACCTTTACCACAGCATTTTTCTGTCGCGTGACGTAGCGTTAATGAGAAAACTGGACAGCTTTCATAAAAGCCGCTGAAATCGTCATATGATAGGCTTCTTGTAACGTTATTTAACGCTAAGCAATCAGTGTTAGCACTTTCCTACTTACTAGCGTCACCAGTTAACTTGGAGCAGAAGCGATAATGACAGCGCGTTGGAAATCCTTGCCATTACGGTTACGACTGTTTATCTCATTTGGAACGGTATTGGCACTGGCTATGTTGCTAGCGCTTTATCTACAGGCCCGCTCGCATAGCCAGGCGCGCTTGGAAAACTTGCTAAACGAAGAGCTGCCTACTCAGGTAGAGAGCCTTGCCACCCGGCTAACGCTTAGGTTGAGCCCAGCGCTAGCGTTGTCAGAAAGCCTAGCCGACAGCTACTTCATTGAGCAGTGGGTGCGCAACGGGATGCCAGACACCGACCAGCCGGACGTCATGCGCTATTTGTCACGTTTGATGGAACAGCTCGACACCGAACTGTTGTTTATCGCGGCTCAATATCAAGGACGCGGCTACTACTTCCAGTACCGCGATGGAGAGTTTCTAGAGCGGACGCTACAAGCGCCAGGCGGCGATGATGACTGGTACTATCAGTTTACCGATAGCGGTACTGCTTATAATCTAAACCTAGACAGCGATACTTTTTCACCTGAAGAAGCGTTCGTCTTTTTAAATTTCCGTAGTCGTGAACAGGCACTCAATGGCCGCCCTCTTATTGTTGCTGGTGCGGGGCTAGATCTTTCTCGATTGGCGCAGCTAATTGAAGACTTTCGACTCGGCGAAACCGGACGCGCCGCGTTACTCAATGCGGAAGGGGAGCTACTTATTCGCAGTGACGAAACGTCACTGGCTGCTCTTCAAAGCCAGGAATCAGCCAGCCTATTGCAAGATGAGAAAGAACTTCGTGTACACGAAATCCAACGTGATAATCATACCTTTTTAGTCTCCACCCGCTGGCTACCCGAGCTGCAGCGCTACTTGATGATTGAAGTTTCTAAAGAGGAGTATTTAAGCTCCATCAGAGAACGATTTTTTGCATCGACGGGCTTCGGGCTTGTGATCCTTTTAGGCGGGTTAATTATTTTATACCCACTTACCGGCAGCTTGATCCGCCCCTTAACTCGCCTTCAACGCCAACTTAAAGAGATTACCAACAGCCTCGATTTATCCCGCCGCGTAGACACCGATGATCAGGCTGAAATTGGCGATTTAGCGAATCAGACTAATGAGCTGCTAGCACGCTTATCTCGAACCATTATGGCGGTTTCCAACAACGCACTGGCACTCACTCAAGTGGCCGATCGCTTAGCCCAAACGGCGGGCCTGTCGGGCATTCAAGGCGGGGACATTAGTCATGAAGCGAACCAGACGATGGCCGCCGCTGTAGAAGAAATGGCCTCGTCAGTGGCTGAGATAACCTCGACCATGGAGGAGCTTTCAACCTCATCCACACAAATCGCTGATCATTCGCAATCTGTGGTAGAAGTAGCCAATCAAACGCTTGAACGCAGCCGTAAGGGCAGCACAGCGATGCAACTGCTGCAGTCAAAAATGCAGGATATTCGCAGCGACAGCGAACAGAGCTTGACAGAAATCATGGCACTGGGCGCTAAGTCTAAACAAATCAGCAAGGTCATGGAGCTGATCAATACCCTTGCTGCGCAAACTAAACTGATTGCGTTTAATGCCGCACTAGAGGCATCAAGTGCGGGCGAGTCAGGTCGCCGTTTCTCTGTTGTTGCAAACGAAATACGTCGTTTGGCGGATAGTGTTACTGACTCAACCCAAGAGATAGAAGGCCACACCGAAGAAATTCAAAATGCGATCAATCGTTTAGTTGTCGCCTCTGAAAAGGGAGCGTCTTCGATAGAGAAAGGCGTTGAGGTCAGTATTAATACCGCTCAAGACCTGGATGCACTACTCAAAGCGGCGAGCCAAACCAGTAGCGCAGCGCAGCAAATATCACTGTCAACCCAGCAGCAGAAAACTGCTAGCAACCAGGTGGTTATTGCTTTGCGCGATATTGATACAGCCAGCTCACGTAATGCACAGTCAGTACGCAGCATTACCGAGATCAGCCAAGATATGATCGACATGTCGGCAGAGTTAAATGCGCTGGTGCAGGAGTTTACATTGGCTCAACAGGATGCAAACCACCAACGCCCTTCGTGAGGACGCTGCGATGAGTGTAATTCGGGTAGTGATGGCGGACGACAGCCAACTGGCACGTGACGTGCTGCGCGACATCCTCACCCGCGATGGCGACATTGAGGTTGTTGGTGAAGCCACCAACGGGCGTGAAGCAGTAGAACTTGCCCACCGTTTATCGCCGCAGTTGATCACAATGGATCTGAATATGCCGGTCATGGACGGTCTCAGCGCCATTGAAGAAATTATGCATACCAAAGGGGTTCCTATCCTGGTGGTAAGCGATCGCTCTGATGCCGAAACGGCCTACCGGGCGCTCGATGTTGGCGCGCTAGAAGTGATGCAGAAGCCAACTCTTGATGATGAAGACGCACAACGACTACTCGCGCGTGTCCGGCTTCTTTCGGGAGTGGCCGTTATTACTCGCCTACGGCGCCGATCAACCTCTGCCATGCCCGTTGCACCGGTAAGCACACCGCCTGTTGATCGCCATAATAGGCCGAAAGCTTTCCAGCGTATTATCGCCATTGCTTGCTCAACCGGTGGGCCGCAGGCACTCGCCCATTTACTTAGCAAGCTGCCGACCAACTTTCCTGCACCGGTGGTGATTGCCCAGCATATCAGCCATGGCTTTATTGAAGGCATGGCGCACTGGCTGACATCGCTCTGTTCAATGCCAGTTTGCGTTGCTCAGCATGGTGAACCGCTAAAGCCAGGCTTTGTTTATCTATCGCCATCGGAACGCAACTTGCGTGTCACGCCCTCCCACCGCCTTCAACTACAGCAGAGTCCCGATAATTCGCTTTATCATCCCAACTGCGATGCACTGTTAACGAGCGTCGCTAATGTTTATGGCCCAGAGGCTATTGGAGTGATTTTAACGGGCATGGGACGTGATGGCGTTAGCGGCATGCGCGCTATTCATTTATCGGGAGGCTGTACCTTTGCCCAAAACGAAGCCAGCTCGGTTATTTATGGCATGAACCAAGAAGCGGTTAGTGCCGGCGTTATCCAGCATGTTGTTTCCCTTGATGAACTCCCTGCCAGGCTCATTCGCGAGACCCGTGGGCAACGGTTGTCTACCTGGACAAAATCGCTATGAGTTCGCTGACGCCATTCAAGGATCTGGTGCATCGCCGCTGCGGTTTGCACTTAGAGGGCCTCGCTGAAGCTCGTCTCGTTAAGGCAGTGGAGGCACTGCGAACAGACACCGATATTAACGACACCTCGATGCTCATTGCGCAACTAGAGCAAAACGAAGCGATGTTTGATCGCTTCGTTAGTCAGTTAACGGTGAACGAAACCTACTTCTACCGGGAGCCAGAAGCGCTTCACTGGTTAGCCGATACCTACCTCCCGCGGCGGCTGGCTGAAAAAGGTAAGCCATTGGCTATTTTCAGCGCCGGATGTTCTTCGGGTGAAGAGCCTTACAGTGTTGCTATTGCACTGTTTGAGCGCTACGGAGAGCGCGCCAAGCAACTCTTTCATATCACAGGGGGAGATGTTGATCAGCAGGTTCTTAGTAAAGCCCAAAAAGGCATTTACAGCGGCATGTCGTTTCGGGCGCTGAGCCCTGCGCTAAAACATCGCTACTTTCACCCAGAGGGCCGACGCTTCAAAATAGATGATGCGCTTCGCCACTGGGTCACCTTTTGTTCATTCAATGTATTGCAGCCAAACGCAGACAAGCTTGGCCCCTTCGACGTCATCTTATTTCGCAACGTATCGATCTATTTTGATGAATCGACCCGGCGCGATATACAGCGCCACCTGAAGCAGCTACTGGAACCTCATGGCGTTTTGATGTGCGGCGTCACGGAAACATTAGGCAACGACCTGGGCATTTTGGAACTGAATCAGGCTCAAGGAGTGTTCTTTTTCCAAGAGAGCACCCTGCCCCACGCCTTACCTGCCAATGATGAGCCACCCTATCGCGACGATGTGTTGCCAGCCCCACCGGTGTTGTCAGAGATGCCTCCTCAACCACCTGAGAATGAACCTGAGAAAGAATCTGAGAAAGAACCTGAGCACAAACAGCCGATGACATCGTTTAACGCGGCTTTGCAGCAAGCTCATCATTTACTGAACCAGAACGCATTTTCAGAAGCAGCCGCGCTACTTTCTGACCTTCTAGTGCAACAACCTTGGAGTGTCGATGCGTTACTGCTGGCAGGTTTAGTGGCTCGCTGGCAGCAGAACTTTGCTGACGCTTACGACTACTTTAAGCGAGCCATTTACGTTGCTCCTGAGTGCTGGCCAGCTCACTTTTTTCAAGCTGAGCTTTTCCGACTAGGCGAGCTTAGTGATGCTCCCGGACAACGAGAGCGTGGCTATGCAGCGGTTATTCGCCTACTGGATGCGTCAAAACAGGCGGATGGTGGATTGAGCGTCATTGCGCCGCCTATTCCTCCGGGGGATGCCTACTTTTTGGCAACTTGCCACCTTAGTGCACAGACAACGACACAGGGAGTGGGTTAATGGCACTGGATATTAAACGCTTTATTCAGCGCTTTATTGAAGAAGCATCAGACCACTTACCTCGTTTAAGGGAGGGCATTGAGGCGCTAGAGCAAGGCGATTCCCATCAAGAACGTATCAATGAGCTATTTCGTGCGGCACATACGCTAAAAGGCTCATCGCGCATGCTAAAGCTGACGCCCATTACGGCGATCGCTCACAGTACAGAGGAGCTGCTAAGCGCACTACGCGATGGGGCACAAACCGCTTCACCTGATGTCACGTGCCTCCTTAATCAAGCCACGGACGCGCTGTCTGACCTAGTTAGCCAACTTGCCCAAGGTGTTTCTCCAGCAGAGCTAGCGGAAGCCGATAATCAGCTTTGCCAAGCCCTGGAAAACGCCGCGGCGGGGAAGTCGTCCCCCGCTCCCTCTCCTAAAACAACCGTATCCGGGGACGATAAAGCCGAGAAAGCAGCCCCCAACGCGGCACCACCGGCAATGAAAAGCCCTGCTCTTCCGGCTCAAGAGCTACGCTTAACAGACACGGTACGCGTGCGTCTTGACCGCCTAGATGACGTTATTCGCCTGATGGGGGAAGTGTTATCAGGGCACCACCATCTACACTCACTCGTAGAACAGGCACGCAGCCTTGGCGCCTCGTTACCCAAAGATCAGCAGGCCCCCTTTAACGCTTTTAGCCGCGAGCTGAAGGACAGCGTGCTTTCCCACGACGGTCTAATGAGCGATCTCCATGACCGAGCTCTGCAAATGCGCATGCTACCGCTGAGCGTGGTGTTTGACCCTTTATCGCAAATGGCCAGAGACCTTGCCCATTCGCTAGGCAAACAAGTCAATTGCCGTGTTCACGGCAGTGAGATTGAGCTGGACCGACAGATGATAGATCGCCTCTCGGACCCGCTAATTCATCTACTGCGGAATGCGTTAGACCATGGCCTGGAAACTCCCGGTGAGCGACAGGCAACAGGCAAGCCTACACGGGGGCAGTTATCGCTAGAGGCATGGCAAGACGGCAGTTGGGTAGTGATTGAAATGCGTGATGACGGCGCGGGCATTTCCCTAGATGCGGTACGGCAAAAGGCACTCTCCAAGCAACTACTCAGTGAAGAGTTGCTGCTTACCCTAACCGAGCAGGAAACCTTAGAGCTTATTTTCTTACCCGGCTTCTCAACCAAACCCCTGATTACCGACTTTTCAGGTCGTGGCGTGGGGATGGATGTCGTCAAGCGAACAGTGATTGACGAGCTCAACGGTGATTTACGTCTAACCAGCCATCCAGGCAAAGGCACCTGTTTTACCCTGCGCCTGCCTTTATCGCTAGCCATGATGCGCGTTCTCCTGATCAACGTGGGCGCTGTCACGCTAGGTGTAACAGCACCTTATGTGTCAGAGCTTGTAGAGCATGCATCAACGGACTTTATTGATGCTGCCGGGCAAAAAACACTGATCCTGCGCAACGAGTTCGTGCCGGTCGTTTCACTTGCGGAATTGTTAGACCTACCCTATGCGCCCACTGATGCTGACAACTTACTGTTACTTGTCGTACATCAACGTCATCAAAAACTGGCGCTAATTATTGATGCCTTGGTGGATGAACGCGATATGGTAATTAAGCCGTTGCCCACGCATTTGCGCCATTTACCACTGGTTTCTGGCATGGTCACGCTAGGGCGCAATACGCTGGTTAGCCTATTACACGTGCCGACGCTGCTGGAACACTCGCGCCGCTATGCCCCGAAAGCACTAGCTAAAACGGATCAAGCGCCCCAGACACATCGTATACTCGTCGTCGATGACTCTCTGAACACCCGAGAAATTGAAAAAGATGTCTTAGAAGCTTGGGGATATCAGGTCACCCTGGCAGAAAATGGCCGTGATGGTCTGAACAAGGCCCTGGCTGACTCGTTTGATGCAGTACTCACCGACGTTGAAATGCCGGTCATGGATGGCTTTGCGCTCACTGCAAGTCTGCGAGAAAATGAGATTTATCGTTATAAGCCGATTATCATTATCACCTCACGAGAAAAAGAAGCAGACCGTCGGCGCGGCATTGAAGTAGGCGCCGACGCGTATATTGTCAAAGGCAGCTTTGATCAGAACAATTTGGTGGATACGCTAAAAGCGCTACTCGGCTAAGCACGCGCCATGACGGAGGTTAATCATGCAAATATTGATCGTAGATGACGACCCGTTGGCCTGTGAAATGACAGCAACGCTGCTAGAGTTCCAGGGCTATACAACGGTCATGGCCAATGATGCCATGGAGGCCACACAGCTGTTGGATAGCTTGGACAATATCGCGCTTATTGTTAGCGACATGCATATGCCGCTCATCAATGGGATAGAATTCTTGGAAATGTTGCGTGAACAAGACGTTACCTTGCCTTTTATTCTGCTCACCGGCGACTCACCTAGTTCAACCCTTATGCAGACGCCTGGTTTAAACGCCTGCCTGCAAAAAGATGCGGAGCTAGAATCCACGTTAGGCAATGCCGTGACTCAAGCGCTCAACGGTTGAACGTTTGCCATTTGTATTACAGCGCACCGTTCGCCCACATGAACAGGTAGTCTGATGTCACCATCTGCCCCGACATTGCAACAAAAGCTGAACCAGCTGCGCCAACGCTTTATTGAACAGCTACCAGCACGTTTACAGAAAACCGCAACAAAGTGGCAACAAAGCCGGCTTTCAGCGGAGGCAGAGTCACGCCTAGCCCCGGAGCTTCACCGCTTTTTCCATAGCTTAAAAGGGACCGGCCGCTCATTGGGCTTTGAACGAATTGCCATGTTGGCAGATCAAGGCGAAGAACTACTCAAGGCGACGCCGCCTTCTGCCAGCCATGCTTTTGATGACCAGGCTATTAATGACATTAACAGCCTGATTTCAGAGCTTTTCCAGCAGCTCAGTGAAGAGATAGAGTACTTACAGTCACTGCATGGCCAGCAAACCGTACTGGCATCACTCAACAGCGTCGAATTCTCATCAGTAGCGCCACAGACACGCAATAAACGTCAGCGGCTTATTTATCTATGTGACGATGAGCCCGACCAAGTCGACCAGTTGCTACATCATCTTCGCTGTTTTGGGCATGAAGTGGTCCATTTTGAAGACACAGAGTCATTTTTTAATGCGGTCATTACCCGCCGCCCCGACGCGGTCATCATGGATGTTCAGTTTCCGCAAGGTAACACCGCAGGTACTGAAACGCTGACCAGCCTGAATAAATTAATCGGAGAGCGGCTGCCCTCCATTGTACTGTCGTCCTATGGTGACTTTTATTCACGACTGAGTGCTGTTCGAGCTGGTTGTAATGGGTACTTTACCAAGCCCATTAAGCCACTGGATCTAATGTTAGCTATCGACGAACTCACTAGCCCCTTGGATGAAGAACCGTTGCGCGTGTTGGTAGTCGATGATGAACCCGACGCTGCCAGCTACCACTCATTGATGCTTGAAGAAGCCGGTATGATTGTTCAGCAGGTGCATCACCCTGCTGACGCGCTAAGCGCTTTGGACCGCTTTAGCCCTGACTTACTGTTAATTGATATGTATATGCCGGTATGTTCTGGTGAAGAGCTAGCGACAATTATCCGCCAGCAATCCGCGCATATTGGCCTGCCCATTATTTATCTATCTAGTGAAACAGACAGCCAAAAGCAGCTATTGGCCATGACGGCAGGCGTAGAAGCCTTCATTACCAAGCCGGTTACCCCTGACGAGCTCGTGTCTGCGGTACGGCTTCGTGCCGAACGCCTGCATCTACTGCGCTCGCTGATGACCCAGGACAGCATGACAGGGCTTTATAACCACAGCACCACGACGGATCTTATCGGTAAAACACTTGCTCAGGCATATCGTGAAGGTAGCCAACATGCGATGGCCATGCTCGACATTGACCATTTTAAAACGGTCAATGATACCTACGGCCACCTAGCGGGTGACCAGGTCATTATCACGCTAGCACGGCTGCTAAAAACCCGCTTGCGCATATCCGATATCATCGGGCGTTATGGCGGTGAAGAGTTTGTCGTATTGCTAAAAGGGGTCACCGCAAAGCGCGCAGCCGAACTTATTGACGAACTGCGCCACGATTTCGAACAGGTAGATTTTCATGCTGGCGGAGAGCGCTTTCGCTGTACCTTCAGTGCCGGCATTAGCAGTTTCCCCAGCCAGCCTTCCACTGAAGCGTTACGCCTAAGCGCGGACCAAGCACTTTACCTAGCGAAACGGCAGGGGCGTAATCAAGTAGTCATTAATAACGAGAACGGCGCAAAAGGAAAAGCACAACCGAAGCAACCCGGTGTGAAAAAACAATGACCAACACCCATCAACAGCGTGACAACCAGTCTCTTTCGCTCGAAGAGGCACTAGCACGTCAGAGTAACGATGACACGATTATTGACGTGGACGAACCTTGCCAGCAGTTGGTGTTATTTCGCCTGGCGGAGCAACGGTTCGCTTTGCCCGGCAGTGCGGTCAATGAAATTTTGAATGGTGATCAACCGGTTTATTTCGTGCCTGGCTTGCCTGCTTCTACGGAAGGTGTGATTCACTTGCGCGGCAACATTGAATCGGTGGTGACCCTACAGGCACTTCTCGGTCTCCCCCCTTCGGAACAAACGGGCATGCTGTTAGTCGTGACCGCTGCGGGCATTCGCAGTGCCGTTCGTATCGATTATTTAGAGGATGTTTGCGACATCCCGATCAGCGCACTGAAACCGGCACCGGACACCCTCGCCAGCCAACTAATGCCTTATGTGAGCGCCCTCTGGCAACCTGATGTAACGCCAGCAGAGAGCGGCAAAGAAGAGGCTAACGACGATTCTGTAGCAGCAGGCAGCTCGGCCATTGCCCTGTTGGATCCAGATGCTTTATTCAACGCCTATCAACAAGGCCTTGGGTAAACCCATGACAATTGGCGCGCCGAATCTCTCCTTAGACGCAGCGACCCATGTTGCTTTAGTGTTATTTAGTGCTGGTCATACGCTCGCCGCCATCGAAGCACGCCACGTCGCGGGGTTAGCGAAATCGGCCCACCTACCGCGTTGCGCGAATGCCGAGTGCCTGTTGCTTAACGCGCCATTGTTGAGCGTAGCGCCTACCCAATGGCTCACCCTCCAGGATGCCAACGGCGCTTGGCAGTTAGGCGTTACTGGTGACGTCGTCTTAGCACACACACCGATAACGGAGCTGTTTCCATTACCTTCTTTAATTGCCGCACGCCACGTCAGCCCCGCCCTACGAGGCTTAACGATGGCCAACCAAACGGTACGTTTGTTATTTGATGGCGCAGCGCTAACGCTGCAACCATAAACAGCGAACCAACGTGCCTTTTTCTACCTGCTGGTGCGGATCAATCACCGCTAACGCATCTACACTAATACAGGATGACAGCACGCCAGAGTTTTGGTCTTCAAACGCATCGGCGATGATGCCCGCTTCGCTAAAACGTAGCGCAACACGCATATAGTGCTGGCGCGGGCCAGTCTGAGTCGTGAAGTTAGCGGAGGCTGTCAGCGTAGGTAAGGCGTTCAACGCCGAACACCCCAGTAACGCACCCATCAACGGTCGTAAAAACAACCACGCGCCCACAAACCCAGAAACAGGGTTACCCGGCAGTCCTACAAAGCGCGCCTCACTGCCGTCTTCGCGTGGCAAACGGCCCAGCGCCAGCGGCTTTCCTGGGCGAATCGCCAGCTTCCACATATCCAACTGGCCCAGCGACTCAAGCGCGGCTTTTACATGGTCTTCCTCACCCACGCTAACCCCACCCGTACTTACCACCACATCGGCGTCCGCCGCTGCGTTTGTGAGCAGCGCAACGGTCTGGTCGAAATCGTCCGGCACACTCACTAGCTGGACCACCTCCGCGCCAAACGTCTCTAACAGTCTCTTCAGCATCGGCCGGTTGGAGTTATACAGCTGACCTGGCTTTAACGGCGTGCCTGGATCAATAATCTCATCACCCGTAGAGAGCAGCGCAACGCGAGGACGGCGACGTACACTTACCACAGTAACGCCCTGGCCTGCCAAGTGGCCCAACGCCGCCGCTTCGAGCCGCTCGCCCGCCGCCAACAGTGGTTGACCTCGGCGCACATCGCGCCCTTGAAGGCGAATGTTGTCTCCACTGGGTATGTCGGTAGGCATCAGAGCTTGATTATCCGCAACTTCGACGCGCTCTTGCATGACCACGCAGTCGGCCCCTGGGGGGATTTCACCGCCGGTAAAAATCCGTGCGCAACTGCCTTCCGCCAGCGGCGCTGCAGGGCTGCCTGCCGCAATACGCTGGCTGATAGGCAACCACTTGCCCGCATCACTGGCACGCAGTGCATAGCCATCCATTGCGCTATTATCAAACGGCGGGACGTCCAACTGAGCGGTAACGGCTTCGGCCAGCACACGCCCAGCAGCGGCCTCAAGCGGAACGCTCTCGGTGCCAACAAGGCTTACGTCGGCCAGTAGCGCTTCAAGCGCGGCACTTATCGGCTGTAGCTCAGCCATGCTGCCCCCGGCCTGGGATAACCAGGTTGGCGAAATTACAAGGCTTATGACGGCTATCCAACTGCTCGGCCAGAATGCCGTCCCAACCAGTACGACAGGCGCCGGTTGAACCCGGTAGGCAGAAGACCACCGTAGCGTTGGCTAAGCCGCCGAGGCAACGGCTTTGAATGGTCGAGCTACCAATCTCATCGCCGCTTAGTTGGCGAAAGCGCTCGCCAAAGCCTTCGATACGCTTATCCAGCAGTACCGATACAGCCTCCGGCGTTGAGTCTCGCCCGGTAAAACCTGTACCGCCCGTGGTAATCACCACCTGTACGTTTGCGTCGGCAATCCACTGGGCGACTACCGCACGAATTTGGTAAACGTCATCCGGCACGATGCGTTTCTCTGCCAGGGTGTGCCCAGCTTCGGTTAAACGCTGCACCAGCGCCTGGCCGGAGCGGTCAGTCTCATCCGTGCGTGTATCAGAGACCGTAAGCACGGCGACGTTAAGAGGTACCATTGGCTCACTCATTAGCGTTATCTCTATTTGGCTGCTTTCTTTTTAGCATGGTGCGCTTCCCAGGCAGCCTTCTGCTCGGCAGTCGCAGGCGGCTGATAGAGCTCTTTCCATTCACTATAGGGCATGCCGTATACATACTCTCGGGCTTCTTCGTAGCTGAGAGTTTCATTCCGCGATTCAGCGGCAGACACCAACCATTTCGATAAACAGTTGCGGCAAAAATCCGCCAGAATCATCAGATCGATGTTCTGCACATCCTTATTGTCGTCTAAATGCTGTAACAAACGCCGAAACGCGGCGGCTTCTAGCTCTGTACGCGTCGTTTGGTCAAATTCATTAAACGCTGACATTGGCGATCCTCTTATCAAGTAACTTTAGAGCAGCATAACAAAAGACACCGCCCGAAGGCGGTGTCGAGTGGCAATTAAGCGAACCGGCTAGCTAGGTTTGGTAGCGGAAACATCGCCACTACTGCTGTCCGTTTTTTGTGCCGCGATTTCCTCTTCGCTCATAGCTGTATCTTTGACCTCCTCGTACCACAAGTTGTGGTGCTCTTTGGCCCAGGTTTCATCGACATAGCCAGTGGTCATACCTTCCAATGAGCCTTCCGTACCGACAGTCCCAATATAGATATGGCCTAGCGCGACAGCCGTCAACCCAAGCGCACCCACCGCATGGATGATGTTGGCCCACTGCATGGTATCGCGGCCTTGACCATAGTTGGGGAAGTCGAGCACAAAACCACTCGCGATCACCACCAAGCCAGCAGTGGCTAATAGCCAGTACCACGCTTTTTCGCCACCGTTGGCAAAACCCGCGTCAGGATGGTGCTTGCCTGTTAATCCACCTGCCTTTTTAAACCATACCCAGTCATGCTTCTTAGGAATATTGTCTTTCAGCAAGCTAATTAACAGTACAACGAGTAGCACACCGAATATCGGGCCAAGATAGTTATGCAGCACTTTGGAAGCTGAGGTCATCCATGCCCAAACGGCGTCGCCAAACAGCGTGCGGAACACGAACTTACCAAACAACAGATTCAACCCTGTTAACGCCAAGGTGATAAACAGGGTGGCGACGGTCCAGTGTAGCGAACGCATTAGCAACGACCAGCGCAAAAGCTTGCGCCCTGTGCGCGGCTCATCGAGATGTTTGCGCCCAACCATAAAGTAGAACAGCGCAATCACCACGATCATCCCGCCAATCGCAATCAAACCAAACGGCGACACCCAACGGTTACGGATCTGCCGCCAAGTTTCGCCACTCGAATTGATCAGACTGTAGTTACTGTCAAAGCGCGAATCGCGATAGTTAGGCCCTGTTTCGCCACTGCGCACCTGACGCCACTGATCTGCACTGATACCTGGAGCAGCGGTCACCATCTCGCGGTCTGTGTCAGCCTGGGCAACCGCTAGCTGGGACATGCCGAGACTGGCAGCCAGCAGCAGTAACAGGATGCCGATACGCCAACAGCGCTGGAAAAACGCCCTTACCCAGAGGGCTAGCGCAGGCGCCTCTGGTGTCATTGTGGCCGTGGTCATCGTTGTCATGACACGCCTCCTTACCCTTTACGGGCAGCATCGTAGGCAAGGTTGTCAGTACTGGCCTGGGGGTTATTCGACCAAGCACCATCTTTATGGCCACGATGAACGACACGCTGACGGAAGATATCGGCAACATCTTGCGCATCACCCGCTAGGAGGGCCTTGGTAGAGCACATTTCCGCACATAGCGGCAGCTTGCCTTCCGCGATGCGATTGGAGCCGTACTTCTCGTACTCCTCCTCTTTGCTCTCTGCTGGGCCGCCTGCACAGAATGTGCACTTGTCCATTTTTCCGCGTTCGCCAAATGCATTTTGTTGTGGGAACTGCGGTGCGCCAAAGGGGCACGCATATAGGCAGTAGCCACAACCAATGCACAGGTCTTTATCGTGTAGCACGATGCCATCGTCGGTTTTATAGAAGCAGTCCGTCGGACATACCGCCATGCATGGCGCATCGTCACAGTGCATACAAGCCACTGAAATCGACATCTCATCCGCTTCGCCGTCGTTGAGTGTGACCACCCGGCGACGCTGGATACCCCACTCCACATCATTGGCATTTTTACAGGCGGTGACACAGCCGTTGCACTCGATGCAGCGCTCGGCGTCACACATAAATTTCATTTGAGCCATGGTGTTCTCCTCTCACCAGCGCGGGCATTGACCCACGCTGGGCTCTATCAGGTCGGTCGAGACGTTATTGGCTTAAGCCCGCTCAATTCGGCAGATGGTGCACTTCGTTTCCTGCATCAGTGTCACCGGATCATAGCCATAGGTGGTGGCGGTGTTAGCCGCTTCACCAATGACGTACGGGGCAGACCCGTCCGGATAACGATCCCGCAAGCTCTCGCCTTGGAACATGCCGCCAAAGTGGAACGGCATAAAGGCAACCTTGCGATCAACCCGAGGCGTGACCAAGGCTTTCACCTTCACTCTGCCGCCTTCTGCACCCTCAACCCATACGTCGTCGCCATCACGTACGCCAATGTCATTAGCATCCGCGGGGTTCATCTCGACAAACATCTCTTGCTGTAGCTCGGCTAGCCACGACATAGAGCGCGTTTCTTCACCGCCTCCCTCGTATTCGACCAATCGACCCGACGTGAGAATAATCGGATAATCAGCGCTGTTATCGCGGTCCTGGATGGTTTTGTACATCGTGGGCAGACGCATAATTGAGTCAAAGTCGTCCCAGGTGGGATAGCGTTCGACCAGATCGCGGCGGGTGGTGTATAGCGGCTCGCGGTGTTTCGGCACTGCATCTGGGAAAGTCCATACCACGGCGCGCGCTTTCGCGTTGCCATAAGGCGCGCAACCACGATCAATCGCCACCCGCTGGATACCGCCTGAGAGGTCGGTTTTCCAGTTTTTACCTTCTGCGGCCGTTTTCTCAACGTCAGTCAGGTCATCCCACCAACCGAGGTCTTTAAGCAGTTGGTCGGTAAACTCGGGGTAGCCATCATCAATCTCGCCACCTACTGGCGCAGAGCCCTCCGCCAGCAAGTTAACGCCGTCGCGCTCAATACCAAAACGGGCACGGAAACCCATACCGCCTTCCATTACCGGTACGCTGGTGTCATAGAGGTTGGGTGAGCCAGGGTGATTAAACTCTGGTGTGCCCCAGCACGGCCACGGCAGCCCGTAGTAATCACCGTCGGCAGGGCCACCTTGGGCACGCAAGTTCTGAAAGCTGAAGGTATGCCAGTTTTTCTGGTGCTCTTTGAGGCGCTCGGGGCTTTGGCCGGTGTAGCCAACAGTCCACATGCCACGGTTGATTTCACGCAACACGTCATCAATCAGCGGCTCGCTGCCGTTCATCTCAAAGTTCTTCACGAACTCATTACCAAAGCCAAGCTTGTTGGCAAATAGGTACATAATTTCGTGATCAGGCTTTGATTCAAATAGCGGCTCAATAACTTTATCGCGCCACTGAATAGAGCGGTTGGTGGCCGTCACGCTGCCGGTAGTTTCAAACTGGGTCGCTGCAGGCAGCAGATAAACACCATCAGAGCGGTCATGCATCACCGAGGCAACCGTGGGATAAGGGTCAACAATGACCATCATCTCAAGCTTCTGCATGGCTTTTTGCATTTCCACGCCGCGGGTTTGCGAGTTGACCGCGTGCCCCCAGTAGAACATCGCTTTTAGCGCGGTGCGCTGGGAGATATTTTCATCCTCTTCCAGTACACCATCTACCCAGCGGGATACGGTAATACCGCTGGAGTACATCGGTTTTCCATCAGCGTACTCGGTATCGTCAAAGCGACCTTTTAGCCACTCATAATCGACATCCCACACCTGGGACCAGTGCTGCCATGCGCCTTCAGCCAAACCGTAATAACCTGGAAGCGAGTCACAGCCTAGACCAAGGTCGGTAGCACCCTGTACGTTATCGTGGCCCCGCAAAATGTTGGCACCACCACCGGACTTACCAATATTGCCCAGCGCCAGCTCTAGAATGCAGTACGCGCGAGTATTGTTGTTACCGGTGGTGTGCTGGGTACCGCCCATACACCAGACCACGCAGCCCGGACGATTGTTAGCAAGCCGCTTGGCCACATCGAACATGTCCGCTTCCGGTACGCCAGTAATGTCTTCCACGACACTCGGCGTGAACTGAGCCACCTCTGCGCGCACTTCATCCATACCGTAAACACGCTGGCTGATATATTCGCTGTCTTCCCAGCCATTCTCAAAGATGTGCCACAACAAGCCCCAGATATAGGCAACGTCCGAGCCAGGGCGCAGGCGTACGTATTTATTGGCTTTTGCTGCGGTACGCGTAAAGCGCGGATCCGCGACGATGATGTCGCAGTTATTACGCTCTTTAGCAATGAGAATATGCTGCATCGCGACCGGGTGAGCTTCACTCGGGTTGGAGCCGATGAACAGAATCGCCTTGCTGTTCTGCATATCATTGAGCGAGTTGGTCATCGCACCGTAACCCCAGGTGTTAGCAACACCTGCCACGGTGGTGGAGTGACAAATTCGCGCTTGGTGATCGGTATTATTGGTGCCCCACATGGAGGCCAGCTTGCGCATCAAGTACGCCTGCTCGTTATTAAACTTGGCCGAGCCAAGCCAGTAAACACTGTCTGGGCCATAGGCGTCACGCAGTTCAAGCAGCTTATCGCCTATTTCATTAACCGCATCGTCCCAGCTCAGCCGCTGCCATTCACCCGCCACTAGCTTCATGGGGTATTTTAGGCGACGGGTAGAGTGACCATGCTGGCGTAGCGAGGCTCCTTTGGCACAGTGAGCACCACGGTTAATCGGGTGGTCAAACGCGGGCTCTTGTTTTGTCCAAATGCCTTCTTGAACTTCTGCATAGACACCACAGCCCACCGAACAGTGGGAACAAATGGTGCGTTTGGTCTCAACGGGTGAGTCTAGTACAGGGGTTTTATTCGCCGACTCGGCGCGCTGCATCATCGGCGCGCCCATAAAGCCCGCAGCTGCTACGCCACCGGTGGCGACGCCACTACGCTTTAAAAATTGACGACGGGAGATTCCAAGCCCTGAAGCGTTGGCAGTATTGGTTTTGCGAGTTAGACGCATGGCAGTTCTCCTGGCATTTTGCCGTCAATCACGCAGCGACGCATAGTACGCGCGAATATGGTCAGTTTCGTGGTAATTCGTTGTTTGTTTTTTAGGCTCAATCGATGTGGTGCTATCGGCTTGAGCTAGCGTGACGTGACCTACTGCAGCGGCCGCACCGGCAGCGGCGGTACCTAGCCCAACGGTTTTCATAAACCGACGGCGCTCAGGATTGTGTGACGTGTGCATGGGTTTCTCCTCTATCATGCCCTTATTCTTCTGCATGGCCTGCTGGCCCTATTATTCGCTTACCACTGCGCACTGCCACTCACGGTGTGACGTCGCGCGCCGCGCCGGTTGCGGTTGTCGTTGGCTCCACAATCCGCACCGCTTGATAGGCCGCTCTTTCGCTCAACGTTGCCTGCTCGCTTTCCATAAACGCGCCGCCTAACTGGCCAAGCGATGCGTAAAAAACAGTGTCGACTCTAGTGAGGTCGTCAAAGCAGCGCGTTGACCAGGGAGCCATGTGTTGCTGGAAGAAGTAGCTCTGCTCGCTGCTCTGGGACGTAATCAGCATTGCCATCACCTCACATATAGCAGCCAAATGATCTTCTGGCTCGCGGGTATGCTCGCTACGCTCAAACCCCAGCGCGCGAAGGTCCTGGCGTAATGCAACTAATGCTGCCTCCATTAATTCCCCATTTCGGTACCAAGACGCATAAGGCACTATCTCGCCCTGAATGACGCCAACCAGAAGACGAAAGTGGGCACGCTGCAGGCTTTCTACACTGCTTTGGCCAGCAGCATTTGAGAGCGCTGACCAACACTCCGCCAATCGGCTGCCGTCTTGCTCAATATCTAGACTGGCTAGCCACGCTAATAACTCACCGTCGGGCGCCTGGCGTAGCAAACTGGCTAAGAGCTGATAAATATCGGCCCGCAGTGCGTCTGTATCGCTAAGTGTGGGCATTGCATCACTCATTGCTTTACACCTTTAGTTGCGCATCAGGGTCACGGATCATGGTTTTCCACACATCTTTGACCCGGCAGTCCTCGCACATTTCTAGCCGCGCTAGTGCATCGCCCGCGAAATAGGGGTGGTTAGCCAGCTTCGCTTTGATGGTCGCTACCGTACTGGCAGTCGCAAAAGGCTTGCCGCAGCCAATGCACTCAAAAGCCGCCTCTTCGTGGCAAATTTGCCGTGTGTCGCGTTCTGGTGCAGCCAAAAAACCAGGAAGCAGCGTAATCGCGCTTTCAGGGCACGCCTGTTCACATAGCCCGCACTGCACACAGTCAGACTCCAAGAAACTTAGCGCGGGTGTATCGCCCCCTGCTTTCAATGCAGGTGTCGGGCAATTACTAACGCAGGCATGGCAAAGCGTGCAGGCTTCACGATCTACTTGAATACCGCCATAAGCGGCCCCGTCAGGCATGCTATGCCGGTCATTGCTAGGCGCTCCAAGTGCCGCCAGTGTTGCTAGCACCTGATTAAAGCGGGCGCGCTTCTGGGGGTCGGTAAAGGTCAGCGCAGCGGCAGTTAAGGGCGTAAGCGTGGGAAGTGCATCGCGCTCTTCAGTCGGCTCCGGCTGCAGCAGCTTAATTCGCGTAGTGTCATGCCCCAGCGCTTCTAGCAGGCCGTGGGCTTGGGCGACTTGATGAGTGATAAACGTGGTTAAACGAGGCGGCATCTCATCGTGCAACTGAATACGCACCTCGGCAGCTCCGTTCACCAGCGCGGTAAGCCACTGATCGTGGCCAGCAGCACCCAGTTCTTCAAGCGGGACATCAAGTAGGTGGCCTGGCGTAACAGCACCTGCTTGGCGTTCAGCATCAAGAAAGTCATGGGTGACAAAGCGCATCACAGGCGCTTGACCGCCCGCCTCGCGATAGGCGGCCAGCCACGTCGCTAAGGTGTCTTGCTGACGACGGGTTTCCGGCAGGCGAAATTCAATCGCACCGGTTGGGCAAGCACTGGTACAACTGCCCACCCCTTGGCAAAGGAACGGGTCAATCTCAATACGCGATTCAATGCGCCCCTGAATGCTGGAAATAGCATCTGCGGGGCAAACATCCAAACAGCGAGTACAGCCAACGTTGCCACTCGCGGAATGCGCACAGAGATCACTATTAACCTGGAAATAACGCGGTTTACCGAATTCACCGACGAGCTCAATAACGCTTTCCAGAACCTCGCCGCGCTGAGCTTCTTGAGCCAACCAATCCAGACACACATAGCCTGGCGGTGGGATTTCCCATGAATGCGTAGCGTTCGATATGCCTGCTGCCGTTAAGTCGAGCACCACGTCAAACACGTCACGCTCAATAAGCGCTTGAGCCAGATTGAGCGTGTCGCTATTCGCGGGCGCCACTTCAACGCGAAAGGCACCCAGATAACCAGTAATTCGCAGTTGAGATTGCTGGGTATCGGTTAGCGTTTGGCAGATGAGAGGCTCGCTGGCAGCGACTAAATCGACGGCAGAATCAGTTGTCAGCAGCGTCAACGATGCCAAGCCACGGCCCTGTAACACTCGGGTAGCTTGGCTAACCTCGTGTGAATTACCCATCAACAGCGCATGGCCGCGGCTGTGATAAGTCACATTAGCAGGCGTTAAATTAACCGGCCACGAGATACGCTGGCGTACCGCTTCGCGGGCGGTGACGTTAACCTGGTCATCTACCGATGCCAGTTGGATTCGTTGGTTCATGCATTCTCACGGTCAGAAAGTCGTTTTTTTTATAATTAAAAGTCATGTTTTTTTACTTTAATGGCATATCTTAATGCTTTCTCTACCTTGAGCGTAGGTGCCTAGGCGTTTTTTGCCACTTTAAAGCGCATTGGCGTCTCAACGCTTCATCGTCATAACTACAGCAACCCATTGTTTATAAAGCAGTCATTTCCTATTTATACATTCGTCTACTTCATCATCAGACAAATCAGACTGGTCGTCTAGTTGCTGTTTTTGTACAAAACCACTATCGCTTGTACAGGCATTAACGTCTTCAGGTGGAATAGGAGTGCCGTCATCCGCGATGTTCTTATCATCTGCTTCTGCTGGCCTATCTAATGCCTCTTCCGCTTTGTTTGCCCAGCGGCGAAGCTTGCCTGCCAGTTCAGTGGCCATAGGCTTAAGCTGCTGACGATAATCAGCATCGTAGTCATCCAACCCATCGCGTACGTTGTAGTTACCGGTGGCCCATAGCCTTTTTAGGGCACGGCGGCGCAGTGCAGCGCTGACACCAGGTGCCATGAACGCGCTGAAATCACTACCTGCCGGTAAATTATCAGGGTCGGGTAAGGTGTGATCCAAGCTGCCAGGAAGCGGGCGCGCGTCATCAACGCTAGCCTCTGCATCCAACGACTCAGTATCGCTGGCAGTAGCACTTAGCGCATCGGCCTCTAGCCCTAGCTCTGACTTCGGCTCTGTGCTGCCGTTGGGAGGGTTATCTAATGCTGCGTCTGCTTCGTCGCTTTCAACGCCACGCTTTTTACGTGACCAGCGTTCAAGTCTGCTCACTGGGGCTGCTCCTTGGTCGGGGTTTCTTTAGCCCGACCGGCTCCCTTATGCTTCTTTTTGCGCTTTTCTGGTGGTGCTTCTCCATGACGCGCTAAATAGCTTTCCAGCCATACCTGAATCGCCATCGGCATCGATGCTTCGAGTACCTGCTGTTCACCATCAAGCCAGCCCGCCGCGACATCTTGGCTTGCGGTAATAGCATCAGGCTTGGGCGCTTGTCCGGTAAAACCAGCGCGAACAAAAAGACGCGGAGTTGCTGACGTAAGGTTAAAGCGGTAGGCCGCACGCTCGGTCATCGACAGTTGAAGGCTAAGCACATAGTCACCTTGCTCACCTGGCGTGAGCTCAGCGATACGCCATTGCGTTAAGGTAAAGCCCCTCACCTGCTTGGGCTCTGCCACCAAGGTAATGCTCAAAGAGCGCAGATTATCACTCATACGGATAGACCACCTTAGACCTTGAATGGGTAGACAAGTAAGCCTTTTGAGCGCCATCATCGTCAACTCAGAGTGTTTTACTCAACTATTATAATTTACATGTATGCGTTACATGATTCTTCACTAGGTTCCAACGAGGATTGCGGATGCCCGCCCTTCAGTTAAGCCGAGCCCGCTTACCGGCCACGACGACAATCGATGTGCTGGATGCTTACGGCGACTCCCGCCAACAAGCCATCGCCGCAGAGCGCGCGCTGACGGTTTATCTCAATAAGCGTGAAATTGTCACGCTAATGACGCTGGGCGATGACCCTGAAGCCTTGGTGGTGGGCTATCTACGCAACCAGGGATTACTGCGCCGTGCGGAAGATTTATCGGCGGTACAGGTGGATTGGGAGGTGGAGTCCGCCGCCGTCGTCACCGATTATTTACCTGACGATTTAGACAACCGGCTGAGTACTCGTACCGTCACCACGGGTTGTGGTCAGGGGACCGTGTTCGGCAAATTACTGGAACAAACATCGCTCTCTGCGTTACCTGAGACAGCGCTGGCGCAATCAACGCTTTATCAGTTGCTAACCAATTTGAATACCTACAACGAGACCTATCGCAGCGCGGGAGCAGTACACGGTTGCGCGCTGTGCCAGCAAAGCCGCGTGCTCGATTTCGTTGAAGATGTCGGACGTCACAACGCGGTGGATACCCTGGCAGGCCACCAGTGGCTCAACCAGGCCGAAAGCAGTAGTGCTGATATTTTCTATACTACTGGCCGCCTAACTTCCGAAATGGTGTTGAAAGTGGCGCAAATGGGGATCAGCGTGCTGGTTTCACGTTCTGGGGTGACCCAAAAAGGTGTGGAGCTGGCGGAACGCTTCGGCGTGATGCTGATTGCTCGGGCTAAAGGCAAAAATTTTCAGGCGATTAATACCGCTAACCGCCTAACGTTAGATGCCATTCCAGCCAAACCACCCAGTGCGCGCACGTCTAAGGAGGCCGGTATATGATCACCCCACAAACCCTCACTGGCATGATTCTCGCGGGCGGCGAAGGCCGCCGTATGGGTGGGCGTGACAAAGGCCTTGAACCCTTCGCGGGGCTACCGCTCGTGGCCCATGTGGCTCAACGCTTTGATGGCCATGTCTCTGAACTATTGATCAACGCCAATCGCAACACAGATGCCTATGCACTGTTTGCAAGCCGGGTTATTGAGGACGCGGAAGGCGGCTTTAAAGGCCCCTTGATGGGCATTTATAGTGGCCTACGCGCTGCTAAAACGCCCTGGCTATTGGTTGCCCCTTGCGACTCACCTGCCCTACCTAATGACCTAGTGGCGCGTATGGTGGCGGGCATCACCTCAGAGAGTAGTGAACACGATATCGCCGTTGCGTTTGACGGCGAGCGCCTGCACCCAGTCGTCGCACTGCTGCGCACCTCGCTTGCCGATGACTTAGCGAATGCGCTGGCTGAGGGCGAACGTAAAATCGACCGCTGGTACGCTCGCCACTCATGGTGCAAGGTCGATATGTCGGACTGCCCAGAAACATTTGCCAACCTCAATACCGAAGAGGAAAAGGCTCGTTTGGAGCTAACGCTAGATTCTGTCGCTAAGAACGCTGCCTCGAGGGAAACACCATGAGCCTGTCGTGCTTCGAACTCGGTGAGCAAATGCTCAGCGTTGACGCAGCGCGAGAGGCACTACTGTCCCTGGCTGAACAGCCCGTTGCGGTCGAATCGGTAGCGCTTAGCCAAGCTTATGGCAGGCGCTTAGCCACCGATATCACCGCGCCAATTAACGTGCCACAGAATACCAATGCAGCCATGGATGGTATCGCCCTGGCGTGGCCAGGAGAGCAACCTCATCAAACCCAATGGCCGATTGCAGGCGATGCTTTTGCCGGACAAGCGTTTGAAGGCAGCGTACCTCTCGGCCAGTGCGTACGCATTACCACAGGCGCTCCCTTACCGGCAGGCACCGACACCATTATCATGCGCGAGCAGCTTAGCGAGCATGACGGCAGTGTCACCATTGATTCCCCCGACCGAGTTAGCCATGGTCAGCATGTGCGCCAAGCAGGGGAAGATATTGCCCTAGGCGAGGTAGCACTGGTAGCGGGCACACGACTAGATGCCGCCTGCTTGGGGTTAATAGCCTCACTGGGCTATGGTGAGGTTTGCATTTTCAGGCGCCCAAAGGTGGCTATCTTCTCTACTGGAAATGAGGTCACTCCCCCTGGCGAAGCGCTGCCCAGCGCAGGCATTTACGACACCAATCGTTTTACATTGATGGGCTTGCTCAACGAACAGGGTGCTGATGTGATGGATCTAGGCATTTTGCCTGATGACCCCACCACCATTCAAAATGCCCTGGCTCGCGCAGCCAAGCAGTGTGATTTAGTCATTACCAGTGGGGGCGTTTCTGTCGGCCACGCCGATTACACCAGGGAAGCGTTGGAAACATTAGGCCAATTAGCTTTTTGGCGCGTGGCGCTGCGCCCCGGACGCCCCATGGCCTGCGGCTGGCTGGGTGAATCGCGCAAACCATTTGTCGGCTTACCCGGCAACCCCGTTGCGGTCATGGTAACCTTTAGCCAATTCGTGGTGCCATTATTGGAACGTTTACAAAAACAAACCCCCGTTCCACCGAGGCGTTTAACAGCCATTACCCAAACTCCGCTAAAAAGTCGCCTAAAGCGCACCGATTTTATACGTGGCATTTATTCAAGCGATGCTCACGGTGTGCTGCAGGTACGTAGTACCGGAGCGCAGGGGTCTGGGATTTTAACCTCGATGGTAGCTGCTAACTGCCTGATTGAACTGGGTGATGATCAAGCAGGCGCCCAGCCAGGCGACGCAGTCTGCATCCAACCACTGACGAGGTGGCAATGACCAAACAACCAATTGCCGAAAAACTCATTGATGATTTCGGCCGCCGTGTTAGTTATGTACGCATTTCCGTAACGGATCGCTGCGACTTTCGCTGCGTTTACTGCATGAGCGAAGAGATGACCTTCCTGCCAAGAGCTCAGGTGCTTACGCTGGAAGAACTCGCCATGGTGGCCCAGGCGTTTACCGAACTAGGCGTTGAGAAAATCCGCTTAACCGGGGGCGAACCGCTAGTGCGTAAAGGCATTGAGCAGCTCGTGGACGACATTGGGGCGCTGCCAGGGCTCAACGACTTCACCATGACCACGAACGGGGCCAGTCTGCGTAAACACGCCAAACGGCTCTATCAAGGGGGGCTGCGCAGGCTCAATATCAGCCTCGACTCTCTTGACCCCGAGCGCTTCAAACAGCTAACCCGTACAGGTGAGTTAGCGAAGGTGATTGACGGCATTCACGCCGCTAAAGAAGCTGGCTTTTCACGCATCAAGCTTAACGCTGTGATTCTCAAGGGGCGCAATGATGATGAAGTGCTGGACCTTGTCACGTTCGCTCGCCAAGAAGGACTCGATATCAGCTTTATCGAAGAGATGCCGCTGGGCGATGTGTCTGATCACTCGCGAGCCGAGACCTTTTACTCTAGTGACGACGTTCAAGCACTGATCGAGACTCGCTACCCGCTCATGCCGTCAACGGAAACCACACCTGGGCCTTCGCGCTATTTTAAAATGGCCGATAGCAGCAGTCGGGTTGGCTTTATTTCGCCCCATAGTCACAACTTTTGCGATAGCTGCAACCGCGTTCGGGTAACCGTTGAAGGCCGTCTACTGCTCTGCCTCGGCAATGAACACTCGGTCGATTTGCGTGCCGTACTGCGCCGGCATCCTGGCAATATGCAGGCGTTGAAAACCGCCATTATTAATGCTTTGCCGCTCAAGCCCGAACGCCATCACTTTACGACCGATGGCGATGTTCAGGTGGTGCGCTTTATGAATATGACAGGGGGTTAAACGTTGTCAGCCACTCGCGTGCCCGTGCATATCATTACAGGCTTTCTCGGCAGCGGCAAAACCACGCTTATCCACAGCCTAATCGAGCAAAAGCCTGTGGATGAGAAGTGGGCCATTTTAGTCAATGAGTTTGGCCAGATTGGCATTGATCAAGCGATGTTTGAGCAGCGCGATGATGTCGTCGTCAAGGGGCTCCCCGGAGGCTGCCTATGTTGCCAGCTGGCCTTTGTGCTGCAGGCTGCACTGGTCAATTTGCTCGCCCGCAACAAACCAGACCGCGTCATTATTGAGCCTTCGGGGCTTGGCCATCCAGCCGGCTTACTCGATTTGCTGCGCGGCGAAGCCTTTCAAGATGTTGTGGCCGTGCACGATATTATTGCTACCCTAGATCCGCGCCGGTTAGATGAATCTCGGGTCCGTGAACACGAGACCTTTCAGGACCAGTTGGCCATGGCCGATGCCATCGCCATTACGATGGGCGAGCAGGCCAGTACCGAACAACACGAACATGCGCAGCGCTTTGTGACGGAGCTCTGGCCACCACGCAAGTGGGTTCATCGCAGTGAGCATGGCACGATGCCGCTATCGCTGCTGTTGAACAGCGCCCAGACCCGTGCCCAACAAGATACCGCTGTCCCTGATACGCATCGTCAAATGATGGCAACTCCCACGCTGGAAGGCGCTTTTTTTGATACGGCTCCTGCGCTGGGCCAACCTCAGCACAAGACGGCTAGCGCCCTTGGATACACCAGCACAGGCCTTCGTTGGCACCCCAGTGAACGCTTTGATCTTGATCGTTTGGCCGCCCACGTAGCTGAGTTTCCCTCATCTGCGCGAGTAAAAGGCGTCTTTCATACCAAGCAGGGCTGGAAGCAGCTCAATCGAGCCGATGGAACACTTAGTCTCGGCAATAGCGCCTGGCGGCAAGATTCGCGGCTTGAGGTGATTACCCCCGACAATGACGCTGATACTCACACCAATTTACTGACAGAACTGCAATCATCAGGAGCGCTGTTGAGCTAAAAACGTTTTCTCGATGGCGTCTACCGGCATAGGGCGCCCAAACAAATAACCTTGAAAAGCTTGGCAGCCATGAGCCAGCAGCCACGCTTTCTGGCTCTCTGATTCGACGCCTTCGGCAATGACATCAAGATTTAAGCTTTTTGCCAGGGCAATCGTACTCTCCACAATGGCCGCATTAGCACTGCTTTCTAACACTTGATGGACAAACGACTGATCGATCTTAAGCTGATCAAGTGGCAACTGCGCAAGATACGCCAGCGATGAATAACCGGTTCCAAAATCATCCAGAGAAAAACGCACACCTTGGGCTTTCAGGCTCAACATTTTGTCACGAGCATCGTCGCGCGCTTCCACAAACAACGACTCGGTAACTTCAAGCTTGAGGCGCTCAAGCGGTGCCTTTGTACGCACAAAAACCTGCTGTAAGCGAGATAAGAACTCACTATCGCGAAACTGTAGTGGGCTGATATTCACAGAAATCGTCAGTTCACGCAGGTGTGGCGTTGCTGCCCAGCAAGCTAACTGATGACATGCATCTTCAATGACCCACTCACCAACCTCATTAATCAGCCCGGTACTCTCTAAGAGTGGAATAAACTCGCCAGGTGACACCATGCCACGCTCTGGATGCTGCCAGCGCAGCAGTGCCTCAACTCCCGTGCAGTGGCCAAAGCGATTCACCTGAGGCTGGTAATAGAGGCGCCATTGGTGACTCTCCAATGCCTGCCGCAAGTCGGCTTCAAGCTTAACCCGCGCCAGTAGCGTAGCCTGCATCGAAGGATCAAAAAAGCGTATGACACGACGCCCGCTCGCTTTCGCCTGTAACAAGGCCATATCGACCTGCTGAAGATAGTCTTCGGCGCTTCGCTGGCTATCGGACACAACCGTAATCCCAACGCATGCGGTGACCATGACTTGCTCTTCAGAGAGATTAACCGGCTCATCAAGCGCCACCAGTAGTTTCTGGGCAATATGTTCTGCTAAGCGGCGTGTCTGGCGTGGGCTTCCATCGACGTCTTCAATAAGCACCGCAAATTCATCACTACCCAGACGAGCCAACGTATCGGTATCACGCAACATTTGGCCAAACCGCTGGGCAACCCGCTGAAGCAACTGATCGCCGGCGAGATGCCCCAGGGTATCGTTAATATGGTTGAAACGGTCGATATCGATCACCAACAACGCCCCACAACGCTGATGGCGGTTTAGCTCTTTTAGTGCTGTCTCCATTCTGTCCATAAACAAGCGTCGATTTGCGAAGCCCGTTAATGGATCATAAAACGCAAGCTGGTGGATCTCTTGCTCAGCGGCTTTGCGCTCACTGATATCACTCATGGTGGCAACGTAGTTAGTCAGCACACCGTCTGCATCGTAAACAGCACTGATCGTCAGCCACTCAGGGAACAGCTCACCATTTTTGCGCTGATTCCAGATTTCGCCCTCCCAACTTCCTGTGGTTATCACCCGCTTCCACAAACGACGATAAAACGCTGCGTTATGGTGGCCAGAGCTAAACATGCGTGGGTTCTTACCGATCACCTCAGCATCGCTATAGCCGGTTATGCGCTTAAAGGTCTCATTAACTTTTAAAATATCTCCCCGTGCATCCGCCACTATGATGCCCAAATGTGCTTGAAAAGCAGCCGCTGCAATCTGCAGCTCAACTTCTGCGCGCTTCGCTTCGGTAATATCACGGTTCACCGATAACACTCCCTCAAATTGTCCAGCACTACTGATTAGCGGGCTCACGGTGGCATGAAAATGGTGTGGCTGTGCATCAATGGTCAGCGGATATTCAAATCTTTCTACTTTATGCAACTGCTGGACTCGCTCAAAAACGGCGGCAAATGCACGAGCTAAGGGAATAGGCAAGACATGTGAAAAGTGTTTTCCCAGTGCATCTTGGCTTTTAACAAGTAGCTGCTCAGGAGAGGCCGCATGGATATAGTTAAAGCGCCCTTCTACATCAAATACAAAAATCAAATCCTGAATCGAGTGGACTAAGGCATCCATGCGCGCGCCACGCGCTTGCGCTTCGGCTCTTGCTAGCTCTCGCTCTTTTATTCGTTCATGTAGTTGATAAGCTAACGCAAGGCGGTTTAAGTAGTGGCGAACACCCCAAGCCCCCAACAGCGTAATCAAACCAACGACCAGCAACAACACCAGTAAACGCTGGCGCCATCCTGCCATCAGCGTATGAAGGTCAACGCCCACTGCAACAAATACCGGATAGTCACTAATGCGCTGCATGTGAAATAAGCGTTTACTTCCGTCAAGGGGCGAGATTGCGGTTAATGTCCGAGTAACACTATCGCTGTTTAACCACTGCTGTGTCTCAGGTGCATCAAGCTGGCTACCAATGAGCATTCCTTCATGGGGATCCGGGTGCCGAGCAACCACTTTTAGACTCTCATCTATCAGCGCCATACTCTCACCGTCGTACAGTCGCATTTGCTGCAGCGCACTATTGAGGATATGCGGCATGATACGAGACATAATCACACCGGCGAAGTCGCCCTGATCATTCACTAGACGCCTGCCATGATAGAGAAAGAAACGCTGCTTGCTTGCCGACCAAATAAGCGGCGTCATCATTTCGTCTTGGCCACCTTGTTGAAAGGTGCGGAAAAAGGCGCTGTCGCCAAGCCCCTCCCCAACATGTCGATTAGCGTTACTGCTTAAACGTAGGCGCCCCTGAGGGCCTAAGACACTAACACTATCGATCAGTGGCACGTACTCGGTAAGATTGTCTAGCGCTCGCTGGACGGCAGTTGCACTTTCCGCCTCTAAATCATCCAACCCCAAAGAATTTTCTTGATGAACTTTTAGCAGCTCGGCCAGACTAAACAAACCTTGGCTGCTCTGCCCAAACATGCCTGTTACCCATTCTGACACCACATTCGCACGAGCAATCACACGGGACTCAGCCGCATTGACTTCTTGGTGATATTGGCCTTTGAGCAACCAGCCAAACAGCGCAATCATCATACATAACGACAAAATATAGAGCGCAATAACGCGCTGCTTTTGGCGCCGAAAGCCAGGCATTGCCTGGCTTTTGTCAGTTACCCGATCACTGCGAGGTAGCAGCATTATATGTAGGCCTTATTCAAATATCCCAGAGCACACCTGATACAGTATAAAAAGAACGGTGAAAGATAGACCACAGCGGCTCCTCGTAAGCGGTTCTAAATAGTGGCGCGGCTTGTTTTTGATGTATATCTATTTTCAGCAAAAAAGCTCATAAAAGTCGTTATTTTACTTAATAAGAGGCTGCCATGGCATCGTTAGGCCAAATGAGTGACTACGAAGTACGCTTGGTGCGTATTTTTAAAACGGTCGTGGAATGCGGTGGTTTCACCGCTGCGGAAACCGCTTTAGGCATCAGTCGCTCAGCCATTAGCCAGCACATGAATGATTTAGAAGGCAGGCTAGGCTTTTCGCTATGCCAGCGTGGCCGAGGCGGCTTTAGTTTAACCGAAGAAGGCAAAGAAATTTACCAAGCAGGTTTGACGCTACTGACCGCGCTCGAAGCCTTTAAAAGCGATGTAAACGCATTACATCATACCATCAAGGGCGAACTGAATATCGGTATCACCGACAACTTGGTCACCTTGCCTGCCATGCATGTTACCCACGCGCTCGCCGAGCTGACAGCGCCAAACCATGAAGTCACGGTCAATATTCATATGGAGCCTTCAGATGCCGTTATTCGAAGCGTAATGGATGGCCACTTGCATGTCGGCGTTGTGCCTGCGGTTAACTTACCCTCTAGCTTGGAAACACAGCTGCTGTACGAGGAGCCTTCGTTTCTTTACTGCGCAGCTGACCACCCCTTGTTTGATGAAACTGATGAAGCATTCACAACTGAACAGATTGCCGCTTATCCAGCGATAACGCCTCGCTACCCACTCCCTAGCGATGCGCGTAAAGCACATGATGCGTTAAATTTACAAGCGTCTGCCTCTGATCGGGAGGGCGCTGCGTTTTTGATTCTCACTGGACGGTTTATCGGTTTTCTTCCCGAACATGTTGCCGCCCAATGGGTTAATGCCAATAAGATGCGCGCCATTCAGCCGGGTACCCAGCATTATCAGATTCCGTTTGTTTTAATCACTCGCCATGATCGCCGCCCCAACCGGGTGGTCGATGCATTTTTAGAATTTGTGAAAGGCGCAAAATAGCTCACTTGGTTATGCCAAGCACAAAATAATCAAAGCTCGGCACTTAGCCGAGCTTTGATTATTAACGACGTTTACTGATAACGAGTTTATGGCAGTTTTGCCGTCTCGCTGGCCATGTGTGGCGCGGGCCCAACCTGAGAAGATGATGTTAAAACGTGGCTTGCGGCGTAATAAACAATCGCGCCAAGCGCAGAGCCGGTAAACCAGCCATAGTCATAGAACCAGTTCATGGTGCCGGTTAACAGCGAGATTAGCGTCAGTGCCACCGGCACGCCGAACGCGATAAAACCCGCCACATTGACCGCAGGATAAGCACGGTTATCCATATATAAGCTAGGCACGTCTAAACGCTGCTTTTTAATTAGGAAATAGTCCACTGCCATGATGCCTGCGATGGGGCCAAGCAGGCTGGAGTATCCCAGCAGCCAGTTTGAATACATCTGCTCAAGAGACACCCCTTGAGCAATGAGACCCGCTTTCTGCAAAAGGTCGTAGCCCATCAATAAAACACCCACCGCTCCGGTCATAAGTACACCGCGGGTTTGGTTAATCAGTTTTGGGGCAATATTCTGGAAGTCATTCGTGGGAGAAACAATATTCGAAGCGGTATTAGTGGAAATCGTGGCAATAATGATTAGCAACATGGCAAGCACTACCCAGAAAGGGCTTTCGATATAGCCAATCAAACGTACTGGGTCAGCAACCGTCTGGCCCACTAGCGACTCAGACGCCGCCGTTAATACAACGCCCAACGCTGCAAAGAAGAACATTGTCAGCGGCAACCCAATCACTTGACCAACAATTTGATCTTTTTGGCTTTTGGCAAACCGGCTAAAATCAGGAATGTTCAGCGACAACGTCGCCCAAAACCCCACCATCGCAGTTAACCCTGCAAAGAAGTAGCCATATACCGATGCTCCTTCTGGGCGCGAGGGCGGTTGCGCTAATAACTCAGTCATCGACATGTGCGGCCATGCCCACATCATTAACCCGATCCCCACAGCAAGCAGCAATGGCGCCGCTAGAGTTTCCAGCCACTTGATCGACTCAGCCCCACGAATGACCACAAGCAGATTCATTGCGCCGAAGACAAAAAAGCCAATCACTTCACCTATCCCACCCAGCGCAGCCCAAGCGGGGACTAGTTCGGATAACAGAAGATGAATAGCCAAACCACCAAACATCGTTTGAATGCCAAACCAGCCGCAGCCTACGAGAGCCCGCACCAAACAAGGCACATTAGAACCTAAAATACCGAACGATGATCGCAGCACAACTGGAAAAGGAATACCAAATTTAGTGCCCGGAAAAGCATTTAGAGTGAGCGGAATCAGGACGATCACGTTGGCTAGAAAAATGGCAAAAAGCGCTTCGCCCACACTCAGGCCAAAGTAGGCGGTTAACACACCACCCAAGGTGTAGGTCGGTACACAAATCGACATCCCCACCCAAAGTGCCGCAATGTTCCATTTGCTCCAAGTGCGCTCACTCGCCTGAGTGGGCGCAATATCTTTATTGAAACGAGGACTATCACCTACGTCTTTGCCTACATCGAGTTCAATTAACCCCTCTCTGTCCACCATTCGGGATGTTGAGCCAGTCATATAGTCTCCTCAGCAGTGCTGTAGCCCAGTAAGTTCACGGTTTCAGTCTTTTAAGAGCAATAAGCGTGCCTAAAACAAAAGCACAAACACTAACCCATTGATCAAAAAGCTGACTTACCAGGCAGGCATACACATACTTATAGCGTGATTGTTGTTATTCGCCTTACAGGTCTTAAAAGCCATTAATAAGCGTAGCCATTTAAATAAAATACGCACCAAAAAGATGCGTAAAAAATATCAACACCCAAAATAAAACAACATAAACTTATGTTTTAAAAGACAAAATAAAATATCACCAACATCGACCAGCACTTCACCAACTTAGCAAAAACAGCACTAAAAATAATAAAAACATTAAAAAATCAAAGAGTTAAATCAGTAAATAAAAATTATTAAAAACACTTGAAACAACACCTCACAAAGGACTATGTTCAAAAAGCTGTCAATAAAGACAACTTTACAAACAACAATAAAACGCTCGCTTAGCCTCGCTTGCATTACGCTATTTTCAAAGCACGCTTCACAAGCAAGGCTAAGCGAAAAAGGCACCGTAAGACGCCGCTGCACGCCACGTAATCACACACTTGTTACTTGACCAGTAACGTACCGACATGCGTACGCATGCGGTTGGCGCGCATGACTTGAGAGGGCTGTTACATGCAGAAAATGAAAATTGGCTTAATTCAAATGGGTCTCAAAGCCAGCACCGATTTAGACCCCGCGGCGATCCGCGATGCGATGAACGAAGCGCACCTACCGATGATTCAGCAGGCCGCCGAACAGGGTGTACAAGTACTGTGTTTTCAAGAAGTCTTTAACCAGCCGTACTTCTGCCCAAGCCAAGATGGCAAATGGTATGCCGCCGCAGAGCGGGTTCCAGAAGGTCCCACCTGTCAGATGATGCAAAAACTGGCTGCCCAACACCGCATGGTCATTATCGTGCCCGTGTATGAAGAAACAGAGACCGGCGTTTACTACAACACCGCCGCTGTGTTTGATGCCGACGGTAGCTACCTCGGCAAATATCATAAAACTCATATTCCTCAAGTGGCCGGTTTTTGGGAGAAATTCTTCTTCAAACCAGGCAAATCAAACTGGCCAGTCTTCGACACTGCCTACGGCAAAATTGGTGTGTATATCTGCTATGACCGCCATTTCCCTGAGGGCTGGCGTGCGCTGGCACTCAACGGTGCTGAGGTGATCTTCAATCCTTCCGCTACCGTGGCTGGGCTTTCCCAGTACCTATGGGAGCTTGAGCAGCCTGCTTCCGCCGCGGCTAACGGCTGCTTCATTGCCGCTATCAACCGCGTGGGCACAGAAGCGCCCTGGAATATCGGTGACTTCTACGGCTCCAGCTATATCGTCAACCCCCGCGGCAAAATCGAAGCCCAGGCCAGCGAAACGGAAGACGAGCTGCTGGTGCATGAAATTGATTTAGACATGGTGCGCGAGGTGCGCAATAACTGGCAGTTCTTCCGTGATCGTCGCCCCGATGCCTACACCCGCCTCACTGATGGTGAGTAGCCCTGTTGATGAATCATACGAGGACTTCATGATGAGCTTATTGATCAAAGGCGGCACCGTCGTCACCCATGCCGACACTTACCGCGCCGACGTTCTGTGCGTCGACGGAAAAATCCACGCCATCGGCACCGATTTAGACCTCCCCGACAACTGCGACATCATTGATGCCAGCAATCAGTTGGTAATGCCCGGCGGCATTGACCCTCATACCCATATGCAAATGCCGTTTATGGGCGCAGTGGCCAGTGAAGATTTTTACACCGGCACCGCCGCCGCGATGGCGGGTGGTACCACGACGATTATCGACTTTGTCATTCCAAGCCCAGGCCAATCACTCTTAGAAGCCTTTGAGACGTGGCAAGGGTGGGCGGAAAAAGCGGCTACCGATTTCGCTTTCCACGTGGCAATCACCTGGTGGGATGAGAGCGTCAAAGAGGAAATGGGTACCCTGGTGCGCGAACACGGCGTGAATAGCTTCAAGCACTTTATGGCCTACAAGGGCGCGATTATGGCCACTGATGACATATTGGTGGAAAGCTTTTCACGCTGCCTTGAACTGGGCGCGGTACCTACGGTACACGCCGAAAACGGTGAACTGGTTTACCACATGCAGCAGAAGCTACTGGCCCAGGGCATTACCGGGCCGGAAGCTCACCCACTTTCCCGCCCGCCACAAGTAGAAGGTGAAGCCGCCAGCCGAGCGATTCGAATTGCCAGCACGCTAGGCGCGCCGGTTTACCTGGTACATGTATCCACCAAAGACGCCGTCGATGAAATTGCCTATGCCCGCCAGCAAGGCCACCCAGTATTCGGCGAGTGCCTGGCAGGACACTTACTCATTGATGACAGCGTTTACCAGCATCCCGACTGGGCAACCGCCGCGGCCCACGTAATGAGCCCACCGTTCCGCCCCAAAGGGCATCAGGAAGCGCTTTGGCATGGCCTGCAATCCGGCAATTTGCAAACCACTGCCACTGACCACTGCTGCTTCTGCGAAGAACAGAAAGCTGCAGGCAAAGATGACTTCACTAAGATCCCTAACGGCACTGCAGGGGTAGAAGATCGTCTTGCAGTGATATGGGACGCAGGCGTTAACAGCGGCAAGCTCTCGCCCCAGGAGTTTGTCGCGGTGACATCTACCAATACCGCCAAAATTTTCAACCTATACCCTCGTAAAGGTGCCATCCAAGTGGGCGCCGATGCCGATATTGTGGTGTGGGATCCTAATGGCACACGTACGATCTCTGCTAAAACTCATCATCAAAATGTCGACTTCAACATTTTCGAGGGCAAAACGGTGCGCGGCATCGCGCGCCACACGATTAGCCAAGGGAAATGGGTATGGCGAGACGGTGAACTGCACGCCGAGCGGGGTGCTGGGCGCTACTTAAAACGTCCCGCCTACCCAGGTGTGTTTGAGCTACTGGCTAAACGTGCCGAATTAAATGCACCGGTAGCCGTAACGCGCTGAACAACTCCTCAAGAAAAGAAAAAAGCCAACAGGAGAGATGACCGTGAACCACTCACTTGACCACCTGCCTAGCGCACAAGAGGTCGGCACCTACGACCCACCGACACTGGCAAGCAACTTTAGCGACCTCCATCCGCCGTTAACCCACCGCCAAGCAATGATCGAAAGCCAGCGCTGCTTGTACTGTTTCGACGCCCCCTGCGTTGAGGCCTGTCCATCGGATATTGATATCCCCAGCTTTATTCGTCAGATCAGCGAAAACAACATTAATGGCGCCGCAGAAACCATTCTGGAAGCCAACATTCTTGGCGGCAGCTGCGCCCGGGTGTGCCCCACTGAAATCCTCTGCGAGCGTAGCTGTGTGCGCAACCATGATGCAGAGTGCCAGCCAGTGTTAATTGGCCTGCTGCAACGCCACGCCACTGACCATATGCAGTTCGAAAGCCACCCGTTCAAGCGAGCGGCTAACAGCGGCCGCCATATCGCCGTGGTAGGCGCGGGGCCCGCCGGCCTTTCCTGTGCTCACCGCTTGGCGATGCTAGGCCATCAAGTGACCATTTTTGAGGCCGAACAAAAACCAGGCGGACTGAATGAGTACGGTATCGCCCGCTATAAGATGACCGATGACTTCGCCCGTAAAGAAGTGGAATTTCTACTAGAAATAGGCGGCATTGAGCTTCAGTACGGCCAGCGCCTCGGTGATAATTTGTCTCTCGCGACGCTGCACCAGCAGTTCGATAGCGTTTTCCTCGGTTTGGGTCTTGGTGCCAGCCGTGCCCTAGGGCTCACTGGGGATGATGCTCCCGGCTTGATGCCCGCCGTTGACTACATTAAAACCCTGCGCCAAACCAAAGACCTAGGAAGCTTACCTGTCGCCAAGCGCTGCATTGTGATCGGTGCAGGCAATACCGCCATTGATATGGCGACTCAAATGGCCCGGCTAGGCGCGACAGAGGTAACGCTGGTCTACCGCCGCGGCACAGAGGCGATGTCTGCTACCGATCATGAGCAAGAAATTGCCAAAGCGAACGGCGTACGTATGGTGACGTGGGCCCAGCCAGACGACATTTTATTGGATGACCAAGGGCGCGTGGCGGGTATGCGTTTTGCCAAGACCCACGATCAGGCTGGTCAGTTAACACCCACGGGTGAAACATTCGACCTTGCCGCCGATGCCATCTTCAAGGCGATTGGCCAAGGCTTCGATAGCGCTAGCCTGACGGATGAAACCGCTAGAGAGCTTGCCCGCGACGGCGAACGTATCCAAGTTGATGCCTTCTTGCGCACTTCAATGCCCAATGTTTACGCGGGTGGCGACTGCGTCAACTCCGGCCAAGATCTCACCGTTCAAGCCGTTCAACACGGAAAACTGGCTGCCCATGCCATTCACCAGGCGCTCGCCGCCAAGCAGGAGGCCGCATGAACACACTTCCTTTCACACCACCGGGTAACAAAAACAGCGGCGATAGCGTGGTAAACGGCATTGACCTGTCGGTGAACTTTGCGGGCATTAAAGCCCCGAACCCATTCTGGCTAGCCTCTGCCCCACCCACGGATAAAGCCTATAACGTAGTACGCGCCTATGAAGCGGGTTGGGGCGGCGTCGTCTGGAAAACCCTTGGTGAAGAGCCACCTGCGGTGAATGTCTCTTCACGTTACTCCGCTCACTATGGCAAAAACCGCGAAGTGATCGGCTTTAACAATATCGAGCTGATTACCGATCGCTCGTTGGAGATCAATCTTCAAGAAATCACCCAGGTGAAAAAAGACTGGCCCGACCGAGCGCTGATTGTCTCCATCATGGTGCCCTGTAACGAAGACGCTTGGGCCTATATTTTGCCACTCGTGGAAGCAACGGGCGCAGATGGCATCGAGCTCAACCTGGGCTGCCCTCATGGCATGCCGGAACGCGGCATGGGGGCGGCGGTCGGCCAAAATCCCGATCTGATCGAAAAAGTTGCCTACTGGTGTAAGAAGCACTACTCAAAGCCGGTGATTGTAAAGCTTACCCCCAACATCACCGATATTCGCGTGGGTGCCCAAGCCGCGCTACGGGGTGGCGCCGACGCGGTATCGCTGATCAATACCATCAACTCGATCACCAGTATCGACCTGGACAATATGGTCGCCAAACCCACGGTAGGCCACCAGAGTACCCACGGTGGCTACTGCGGCAGCGCCGTGAAGCCTATCGCGATGAATATGGTGGCAGAGATTGCCCGCGACCCGGCAACGCCAACGCTGCCGATTTCCGGCATCGGCGGTATTTCCACCTGGCGGGATGCGGCAGAATTTATCGCCCTGGGAGCAGGTAGCGTGCAGGTATGTACCGCTGCAATGCTCAACGGTTTTCGCATTGTAGAAGAGATGAAGGATGGCCTTTCACGCTGGATGGCGGAAAAAGGCTACGACTCTATTGAATCGTTCTCGCGCAAAGCCGTGCCCCAAACCACCGACTGGAAACATCTGGACATCAACTTTAAAACCATCGCCAAGATTGATCAGGACCTGTGCATTGAGTGCGGTCGCTGCTATATCGCTTGCGAGGATACCTCCCACCAGTCGATTGCCAAGCTCACCGAGCAAGATGGCGCACGCCGTTACGAGGTAATCGAAGACGAGTGCGTTGGCTGCAACTTATGCCAAATCACCTGTCCAGTGGAAAATTGCATCACCATGGTGCCTCAAGAAACTGGCAAACCGTTCTTAGCCTGGGACAACGACCCTCGCAACCCCTTCCGTGTCGCTTCATAAGCTCATCTCATAAGCTTATCTCATAAACGACGCATCACGACCTAACCCTCGATAATGGCACCGCCCTCCTCTGTGAGGGCGGTCACGCTTTGCGCAACAGTTTGTTCCGTTATAAAAAGGCGACATAGCGCCTCTTCTTTTGAGAATATGAGAAATTATCGCATATAAAACATTTTCTCATAAAAGGAGCTACGATGAAGCCTACCTCTTTTGCCACTAAATTCGTTCCTACATTCGCCACAGCCGTACTGTTTTCAGCCATCAGCGTAAACGCTCATGCCGAGCAGCGCATCGCCACCTTCGACTTAGGCAGCCTAGATACGCTAGACGCGCTGGGCTTAAGCGAGCAGGTGGTTGGCGTCCCCAAGCAGAGCCTGCCCACCTACCTAGAGCAATACGCTAGCGACCGTTATAGCGATATTGGTGGCCTGCGCTCACCGGACATGGAGGCCATCAGCGCTAGCGAGCCTAGCCTGATTCTCTACACTGGCCGCCAAGGCGATTGGGAAGCAGCACTTGGTGATATTGCCCCGCTACTTAACACCAGTTTGCAAGGCGATAATTACCTTGCAGCGTTTGATGACAACGTGCGTGAGCTCGCCAGCCAATTTGAGGCGGAAAGTGACGCTGATGAGGCACTTGCAACGCTCCACACAGAGATTGACGCGCTACGCGAAGCACTCAGCAATGCCCCCAGGACACTGGTCGTCACTCACAACGGCGGCAACCTGATGCTTAACCAACATCCCGTCGTTCACGATGTGCTAGGCGTGGAAGCGCTCAGCATGCCGGAGAGTGTGACCTCAGAAACCCGTGGTGAACGCACCTTTACACCGCTTTCTGCTGATGCCATTGCCGACATCAAACCAGACGTGGTGCTGGTCATTGATCGCAGCGCCGCCATTGGCGATGAACCTGCGGATGCCGACCAACTGCGCCAAACACTAGCCGAGGCAGGTACTACCCCTCAGCTAGTGATGCTAACCCCGGCACTTTGGTACCTCTCCGGTGGCGGCCTACAAAGCTTAGCGCTACAAGTTGAAGAGGTCGCTGCTGCGCTGAATTAAGTGCTCGGTGAATCCTCATGAATCTTGATCTGGTAAAGCACGCAATAGATCACCGGTAGCACGATAAGGGTGAGCAGCGTGGCAACACCAAGCCCACCGATCAGCGCAACCGCCATGCTGGCGAAGAATGCATCACTAATCAACGGAATCAGACCCAGCATGGTGGTTAGCGCAGCCATTGAAACGGGGCGCACGCGGCTAATAGCGGCGCGCACCACGGCGTGATAGCGATCTTTGTGCAACGGCAGTTGCACATTGATCTCTTCTACCAGAACAATGGCATTCTTGATCACCATCCCGATCAAACTCAGCGTGCCCAGCAGCGCCATAAACGAGAAAGGCAGCCCGGTTAGCAGTAACGCGGCCACTACGCCGACAATGGTCAGCGGCACCAAAAACCAGATCGCCAGCGGCTGACGGAAGTTATTAAACAACACCACCGTGATAATAAACATCATCACCAAGCCAAGTGGCAACGATGCAAACAGGCCGCTCTGAGCTTCACCGGCAGTCTCAAATTCACCGCCCCACTCAAGCCGATAACCGGGTGGCAATTCAAGCGCTTCTACTTGAGGTCGAACCTGAGCCAATACGCTAGCCGCCGTCACTCCGCTTAGCGGGTCGGGTTCGCCATATACCGCCAGCATGCGCTCGCGGTCACGCCGCATCACCAGTGGGTCAGCGACCTCGGTCGTCACATCCCGCATCACTTGATCAGCCGTGATGTAACGCCCCTGTTCGGCGCTCCATACGTTAAGCGACCCGACGTTATCGATATCGTTGCGCTGCTCTGGTATCGCTCTAGCGACAATCGGAATCAAGTCGCTGCCGTCACGGTAGATGCCCACCTGACTACCGCTAGTGCTCAACGCCAATGTGGCCGCCAGGTTCTCGCGCGTAACGCCCAGCCGTCGTGCGGTGTCTTCGGCAAAAATTGGCACCACGGCCTGAACACGGTTACGCCAGCTAGTGCGAACACTGACCATATTGGACGTATCACTAAACAGTGCCGCGACTTGATCACCTAGCTGGCGTAATACGGCGGGGTCGCTGCCGTAAAACCTTGCTTCGATCTTGGCTTTCGGGGCAGGGCCGACTTCCAGCGGGGCGATTTTATAGTCGATATCGCTGTGATCGCGCTCAAGTACCGCTTCGATATCCGCCATGCGCGCTTGCTGTATCGCTTTGTTATCGGTTTCAACAATTAGCTGTGAATAACTGGCATAGCGGTCTTCCGGCGCATAGGTCAGGGTAAAGCGCTGGGCACCGCCGCCTACCACGGTGGTGAGATGACGGACACCCTCCATCTCCATCACCACCTCTTCCAGCTCTGCCACCCGCCGTTGGGTTTCCAGAATATCGGTGCCTTCTGGGGTGCGGTAATCAACAAAGAAGATGGGCGTATTCGAGGCAGGGAAAAAGGCATTCTTGACGGAACCAAAACCGACAACCGCGCCTGCCAGTATGACCATCACCAGACCAAGTGTTAGCCAACGCAGCCGGATACCCGCCACAATCACGCGGCTAAACAAACGGTACACCACCCCTTTGTAAGGATCTTCATCTGTGCTGCTAGGCGCCACATTGCGAAACAGCAGTTTGAAATAGAAAGGTGTGAGCGTCAGCGCTGTCAGCCAACTTAGCAGCAGTGAATAGAGCAACACATAGAACAGCGAGCCGATAAATTCACCGGTGGTATCTGGCGACAACCCAATTGGAGCAAATGCAGCAACTGCGATCAGCGTAGCTGCCAGCAGGGGCCATGCGTTTTGTCGAACCACCTGATGCGCTGACTCACGAATACTTTGGCCACGCTTTAGGCCGACCAGCATGCCTTCCGTGACCACAATGGCGTTATCGACCAGCATCCCTAGGGCGATAATCAGTGCCCCCAGCGAGATTTTTTCCAATTGCAAACCGTGAATGCGCATCAGCATAAAGGTGCCAATAATGGTAATCAGCAGAATAAAGCCCATTAGTAGGCCGCTGCGCCAGCCCATAAACAGCATGAGCACCACAATGACGATGGCAACCGCCTGAATCAGGCTGATTAAGAAACCGGATACCGCTTCATCCACCACGCTCGGCTGGTCATAGACCACATTGAGTTCCATACCCAACGGGGTGCGTGCTTCCAGTTCGTCAAGTCGCTGTTCGAGTCGGGCACCTACTTCGACCACGTTGACGCCGCTTTCAAACGAGATGCCCAGGGAAATAGCCGGCCGCCCCATATCGCGGTAAAGCTGCTGCGGTTGCTCGGTCAAGCCACGGGAAACCTCTGCGATATCGCTCAGCCTTACCAGCTCACCGTTACCTTCACTAACGATTAACGCGCGTAAATCATCAATATCGGCGGAACTACCCGAAGGCGTTACTCGGAAACGCTGGCCCCCCTGCTTCAAGTGCCCCGAGTCCACTACGGCATTTTGCGTATTCAGCAACTGCTGGAGTGAGCTTAGCGGAATGTTCAACGCACGTAGCCGCTCTCGGTCGACTTCAATAAAAATGCGCTCGTCTCTTACCCCCGCCAGCGACACCTTTTCAACGCCGTCGACCAAGGCGAGTTCACGCTTAAGAAACTCGGCTTGGCTTTTCAAATCGGGCATGGCATAGCCATCACCGATCAGGTTAATCATCAAGCCGAACACATCGCCAAAGTCGTCGTTGACTCGTGACTGGCTAGCGCCTGGCGGCAAGGCGGCCTGCGCATCGCCCACTTTGCGGCGTAATGAATCCCACAGCTGTTGCAGCTCATCGTTTTGCACCGTGCTTTGCAGCTCGATGGTAATCTGCGAAAGCCCATCAGAGCTTACCGAGCTGATGCGCTTAATCGCGGGCATTTCCTGAATGGCTTCTTCCAGTGTCGAGGTGACTTCCTGCTCCACCTCTTCTGGCGTAGCACCAGGGTACTGGGTGGTGACCAGCGCATTACGGATAGTAAATTCAGGAAACTCAAGCTGCCCCATGCCAGTGAAAGCGAGTGCCCCGCCGAAGAGCAGTACCACGGTCATTAAATAACTAGCGGCCCGGTGGCGTAAGAAGTAATCAACCATCTTATAGCCCCTGTTCCTTTTCCCATGGTGTTACACGCATATCAGCACTGACACGATGGGCTCCCGCTGCCACCACTCGATCATTCGCGGCTAGTTCACCACTCACTTCTAACCCCTTAGAGGTTAAACGCCCCACTTCAACCGGCACCGCCTCTAAACGGTCCGGCGCCTGAAAACGCCATACCACCGCCTGCTCTGAGTTCTCACCTTGATAGCTAATGGCGTCAGGCGGCAGATGCCAAACAAGACCTTCAGACGCGGGTAACAGTTGGCCTAAATCAAGTCGCACGGTGGCGCTCATGCCATCCAGTAGCGTGATATCGTCGGGCTGCGGTAGCCGAAGGGTTACCTCATAAGCCAAGCTTTGGGCGCTGGCCTGGGTGGTATAAGACGCCAACTGGGCAAGGTAAGGTTTTTCGCTATTGCCAAACCGCACTTCAAAGGCCATCGCCGTTTCAAACGGAGTCACCTCGTCACTGTGGGGTATTTGCTGAACGATTTGCTGCGGTAAATGAAAGATCACATCAAGCTGCCCTGGCTGCTGAATCACCGCCACGGTTTCCTGCACCTGGACAATCTGCCGATTATCTACCGGTACCTGGGCAATCACACCATCGTAAGGTGCGCGCAGTTGGGTATTTTCCAACTGCTCTTCGGCCTGCTCAAAGGTCGCCCGAGCGGCACGCAATTCCGCCGTTGATTCATCAAACCGCGCTTGGCTAATCGCTCCACGCTCTAGGGTATAGCGCATGCGTTCGTGAGTGGCCCGTGCCAGCTCTAGCCGCGAACGGGCGCTATCCAACTCACTGCGCATATTACGATCATCAATACGTGCGATGAGGGTGCCTTCCGTTACCCGCTGACCGGGACTCACGTTAAGCTCTAACAGCTCACCCGCCATGCGAAACGATAGATTGCTGCGTGTAGTGGCTTCAACGCGCGCAGGAAACTGGCGCTGCAGCGCGGCACCAGACGCTTCTAATGTCACCAGCTTCACCGGCCGAGGAAGAGGTTCATTGTGGCTCTCGGCATAAGCGTCACCTGCTGCCAGCAGCAGGGCCAGCAGCGCTGGAAGCAATCGAATCACAGTGTTACGCACAGCGGACTCCTCGGTGGGGTTATCAATACGCAGTCATAAAAATTTCACTGACATTCATGAATGTCAGTGAATGTGTATACTAATCGCCTACTGGCGACTTTGCCATTCAGCAATGCCAATATAAGTGCACTTTTTTCGTTAGGAGCCGCTATGTCACGCCGCAAAGCTGAGGCTGAACGCACCCGTGAGGCCATTCTTGATGCTGCAGAAACTCAGTTTCTCACTCAAGGGGTTTCGCGCACCACATTGGCCCATATTGCCGCAGCGGCTGGCGTTACCCGCGGTGCGATTTACTGGCATTTTGAGGATAAAGCAGCGGTATTCGATGCCCTGCTAGAGCGTGTTCGCGTGCCGCTCGATGAAATTGTTGATGAGGCAATGCGACGCTTAGGTCATGACCCCATACACTGCTTGCATGCCATTGCCCACGATGCGCTCAGCGCTATCTGCTACAACATACCTTTTCAACGCGCCGCCACCATCGTGCTGCACCGCTGCGAAAAGCTAGAGGATGACCACCCGCGTATTAGCATGATCACTAAGCTTTCAGAATATTCGAAGGCACGAATAGAACAATTATTCGAACAAGTACAGCAAGGCGGCCAATTACGCCGGGGGCTTAGCCCTGCCAGTGCTCGACTTCAGTTTGATAGTTTTTTAATCGGCATCTGTTTTGAATGGCTACAAGATCCGCAGCAATTCTCATTAGCAGACGAGTACGAGAGTATGATCGAAACGTTAATGCGGGGGTTGTTGGAGAGTACGCTTTAAACGCCTTGGGGAGCTAAGCTTGGCACGCAGGTTGCTTATATAAGGGAGCCTCTGATTAATGTGATGAGCGCAGGCCAGACAAGGAAAAAATCAACGAAAAAGCGGAGTTTACGGGTTGTAAATGAGCATTTTGATCGGACTCGCGCACGAGGCGATTTTTAACGCAGTATGGCCAAGCGCAATAGTTAATCGGAGGTTTCCTAGGATAATAATACTCACCTGGAGTCTCCCATGCACCACTCTGACTATCCGCTAAGTGAAGTCCCCACTAGCGCCCGTAAGGGCTTGCTCTCCACCTCCGTTGTGCTGCTCGGCTTTACCTTTTTTACTGCCACCATGTGGGCTGGTGGCTCGCTTGGCCAATCGTTCCCGATTGGCCAACTGCTCTGGATCATATTGGTGGGTAACTTGTTGCTGGGCGCTTACGCGGCAGCCCTCGCTTACATTGCCTGTAAAAGCGGTCTTAACTCCGTGCTGATGGGACGCTTCTGCTTCGGTGAAAAAGGCAGCAAGCTTTCCGATTTTATTCTCGGCTTTACCCAGATTGGTTGGTACGCCTGGGGCACTGCCACCATTGCCCTAGTGTTAGTACGCACCACAGGGATGCCTGAATGGCTGGAAATCCCCTTAATGGTGCTATTTGGGTTTGGTTTCTGCGTAACGGCCATGATTGGCTATAAAGGTATGGACTGGCTTTCACGCTTTGCTGTGCCCGCCATGATGCTGTTTATATTGATTAGCCTGTTCACCGGGCTGGTGGATGCACATGGATTTGCCGGACTAAGCCAGCAAACGCCCACGGAAAGCATGAGCGTGGCGGCAGCGATTACCGTCATCATTGGCACCTTTATTAGCGGAGGCACCCAAGCGACTAACTGGAGCCGCTTCGCCAAGACGCCGAAAATTGCCGTGATCGCGACTCTGGCGGCTTTTTTTGTGGGCAACGGCTTAATGGTGCTAACCGGCGCACTGGGTACCATGATTTACCAGCAGGCGGATATTGTCGATGTATTGATCGCGCAGGGCTTTGTCACCATCGCGGTGCTGATGCTGTTTCTAAATATCTGGACCACCCAGGACAATACCATCTACAACTTTGCCGTCGCGGGCTGCAATTTGCTGCGCACCGAGAAACGCCGCTTAGTCACGGTTTGTGGCGCAGCGATTGGCACCGTGCTGGCGGCAGGCGGTATGTATAACCTGTTGATTCCCTTTCTAGTACTGCTAGGCACCTTTATTCCTCCCATGGGCGGGGTGATCATGGCGGACTTCTGGCTCAAACATAAAGGCCGCTACCCTACTCTGGAATCCACTCAGCTACCCAATTTTAATCGCCGAGGGTTAGCCGCCTATGCATTAGGCGCTGGAGCCGCCTATCTCTCCCCGTTGCTCCCCCCATTGGTAGGTGTCGTAGTAGCAGCAGTTAGCTACGCTGTACTGCTTCGTTTAAACCACGCTACGCTAAGCGATACTTCCCCTTCGACTGCCAAACAATAAGTGAGCCCCTAATTATATGAGCATGCAGATCATTAACGCCCGCCTACGCCAGCGCCCTGAGCTTTACCGGCTTGAGATTGAGAACGGTACGTTCACAGCGATTACCGCTCAAGACGCGCCACAAACGGCGGGGGATGAGCAAATTGATGCAGGCGGCAAGCTGCTTTGCGCGCCGTTCATTGAACCGCATATTCACTTGGACGCCGCGTTAACGGCGGGCGAGCCAAGCTGGAATCAAAGCGGCACGCTGTTTGAAGGCATCGAGCGCTGGGGGGAGCGTAAGCCCATGCTCACCGAAGCGGATATTCGCGAACGCGCGCTTAACACCCTGAATCTGTTGATAGGCAACGGCGTTCAGTTTGTGCGTACACACGCCGACACCAGCGACCCCAGTTTAATCGGCATTAAAACCCTATGCGCCTTGCGCGATGAATTGAAAGATAAAATTGATATCCAAGTGGTCGCCTTTCCGCAAGATGGCCTGCTTTCCTACCCCGGCGGCGACCGCCTGATGGAAGAGGCGCTGGAGATCGGCGCGGACGTTGTCGGCGGCATTCCCCACTTTGAGTACACCCGAGAACTAGGCGTCGCTTCCATGAAGCGGGTGATAGAGCTAGCGATCAAATATGACCGTTTGGTGGATGTGCACTGCGATGAGATAGACGACCCTAACTCGCGCTTTCTTGAGGTGCTGGCCTGCGAAGCGCTGTTTAACGATTTAGGCAGCCGCGTGACTGCCAGCCACACGACGGCGATGCACTCTTACGATAACGCCTACTGCTCCAAGCTGTTTCTGCTGCTCAAGCGTTCGGGCATCAACTTTGTCTCCTGCCCCACCGAAAGCATCCACCTGCAGGGACGCTTTGATAGTTACCCAAAACGTCGCGGTGTTACCCGCGTAAAAGAACTAAACGCCGCGGGCATTAATGTCTGCTTTGCCGAGGATTCCATCTTCGACCCCTGGTACTCGCTGGGTAACGGCAAGCTGTTGCGGACGCTCGATTTTGGCTTGCATATCTGCCAAATGATGGGCTACCAGGATTTCAGCCAGGCGCTATCGCTTATCACTGATAACAGCGCCCGCACACTCAATATTGAGGAGCGTTACGGCATTGAGGTCGGCAAACCCGCTAGCTTCAACCTGCTCGAGGGCGAAGATGACTACAGCGTGCTGCGCAATCAGGGCGAGGTGCTACTTTCCGTTCGCCACGGTGAGATTATTATGCAGCGCGACCCCGCAAAGATCACCACGCCCCCGTGGCTTGGCCTTTAGAAAAAGCGTAATATAGCCGGGCTGATAATCAGCAAAGTTCTCAGGGCGGGGTGAAAGTCCCCACCGGCGGTGATGGTGGCTGAATAAACTTTTGTCATCTAAGCCCGCGAGCGCTCAAGACGGTTGTTTTTTATTTCTTGAGGTCAGCAGATTCGGTGAGAAGCCGAAGCCGACGGTGATAGTCCGGATGAAAGAGAACGGTACCTTAGACACGCAACTTAAAAAGTGGCTTCAGCCACCTTTTGCGGTTGCCTGACGACCGGTCCCGCGTGCCCTGATTCTGGTACAACTTATCCAAGAGAATGACCATGAATCAGACATTTCCGCTAACGCTTTCAACACACACCACGGCTCAGCGTATCGCGTTTATTCAAGGCCACTGGCATCAAGATATTGTCGAGAAGGCCTATGAAGCATTTATCACTGAAGTAGAACGCTGCGGTCTTAACGCCGAACAAGTGGACATCTTCACCGTATCAGGTGCTTACGAAATCCCCCTCCAGGCAAAAATACTCGCCGAAAGTGGCCGCTACGGCGCCATTGTCGGGGCAGGCTTTGTGGTAGACGGCGGCATTTATCGCCACGACTTTGTCGCCCATGCGGTCATTGATGGCTTAATGCGCGTGCAGTTAGATACGCAAGTACCGATTATCTCGGTCGTCTTAACGCCACACCACTTCCATGAGCACACCACTCACCACGATTTCTACACCCAGCACTTTGTTACCAAAGGGCAAGAAGCCGCCCAGGCGTGTCTGAATACGATGGAAAACCTGCACCGGGCGCGCAAGCTAAGCAACGCGTAAATCTATAGTGCAGTTAAAATCTATAGTGCAGTTAAAACCTGAGCTGTTTGAGCCCGGCTAAACGCCGGGCTTGGCACGCCTAGTCGATATATGAGTGCTAATAAGTGCTTATACATAAGTTTGCGAGGATTCAGGCCCCATTAAATCAGTGGTTGCCTATGATCATTTTTCAGCCGCTCAAGGCTCATCGTCTATTGTAGGAGGCCGCTTCTAGCGGGCGATGGCGGCGTAGCCGCCCCTACTATAACCAGGCAAATCAGTTAAATCATCGTCGAAGTGTCGAACCAAAGCTAAAGCTCCCTCCCACAACACCCAGGCAGCTAAGTTCTTATGCATACGTTTACGAGCATTTAGACCCTATCGAATCAGTGGTTGCCTATGATCAGTGCCCGCTTAATTTTGTGCAGGCACTTACTTCAGAAGATGACGGCTCCTTAGTCATCATTTACGTTATTTGATATCCAACAAATAGCCGTAAAACGCCGTGTTGCGCTGCCAGTCCAAGGACTCATAAAGGTGCTGGGCGCGCTCATTTTCTACCTGAGTCATAAGGATTAAGCGCGCGACACCATGCTCGCGAGCCAGTTGGGTAGCGGCTTCCATTAACGCCCTTCCCGTCCCATTATCACGACACTCCGGCAACACAAAAAGATCATTTAGCGTCCAACGCGCATTCAAGCCCACCGTGGAAACCCCAGGATAAAGTTGCACGAAACCAGTGAGGTTACCGTCACTATTTTCACTAACTAAAATGCGCGAGTCAGCCTGCCCAAAGCGCTGACGCAAGAAATCACGCGCCGCATCGATATCACTCGGCTGATTATAGAACTGCCGATAGCCGTCGAGTAATCCACTAAGCGCCTCTAAGTCAGACAGTACCGCTGAACGAATATTAACCATGCCAACTACTCCATTAAGATGGTGAATAAACCCAGCTTGCCGCTATAGTGGTCTATAGCAAAGAGCCACTTATCACTAAATTGAGGGAACCAGTGAAACAACGTAACGCTGCTAGTGATTGGATCACGGAGGCGCTAGCGATAAGGCTAGCAGCGAATGAAGCAGCTACGCTGGTTCAACAGCTCTACCGCTCGCTTAAGGATTGGATTCAACACGGTGAATTGACGGCAGGTGATACTCTTCCTTCTTCCCGCTATTTATCCCGCGCTTTAAATATTAGCCGCAATACAGTACTGGCCGCCATGGATCGGCTGCAGGCGGAAGGGTTACTAATTGCCCGCCAGGGAGCGGGACTCTATGTTGCGGACCTCCCTACGCTATTAATCAGGGCCGAGCTTCCACCGCCTTTGCCTGTTCGCTATTCAAACCGAGGCAAAACACTGTTGACACTAAGCGGAGCGTTAAGCCACGGCCATCGCGCGTTTGCCCCTGGCGTTCCGGCACTTGACCTGTTTCCCCGCGAGCTATGGCAACGCCTTTTGCGTCGCCACTATTACCACGCAGAGGTATCGTGGATGGACTATCAGGCTAGCGGCGGGCTACCCGAACTCAAAGCTGCCCTGTGTGACTATCTAAGACTCTCCCGAGCAGTGCGCTGCCAACCAGAGCAGATTGTGATTACCCAAGGTGCCCAACAGGCATTTGAGCTGACTAGCCAACTGCTCACCGATAACGGTGATTCGGTTTGGATGGAAGAGCCCGGTTACCGCGGCGCCCAGGCCTGTTTTCTGGCGGCAGGCTTAACGGTAACGCCCATACCTGTCGATCAAGAAGGGTTAAATCCGTTGCTTGCCCCTAAGAATGCGCCAGCGCCTCGGCTAATTTACGTAACACCCTCCCACCAATACCCCAGCGGCGTTACCATGCCAGTACCACGCCGATTAGTATTGCTAGAATATGCTTCCCGTACTGGCAGTTGGATCATTGAAGACGATTACGACAGCGAATTTCGTTACGATACGCCGCCGACGCCGTCGCTACAGGGGCTTTCGGAACAGGCATCGGTTATTTATGTCGGCACCTTCAGTAAGGTGCTCTATCCCGGCTTACGCCTAGGCTATTTGGTATTGCCTGATAGGCTTGCCGAAGACTTTAAGCGCGCTCACGCGCGTCTACACCGCGAGGGTAACTATCCTGTCCAATCAGCACTTGCTGAGTTCATTGCCAACGGACATTTTACTCGTCACATCAACCGCATGAGGGCCGTTTATCGCCAGCGCCAAGCCTGTTTGCGCACCGCATTAGCGCCTGCGGTGGCCGCAGGGCTTCAGCTTTCTGACGGCCATGCAGGTATGCATCTTCTGGCTGAACTCGATAGTTTCGAAAAAGAAGAGATACTCGTAAGGCGTGCCAATGAAACGGGTATTACGCTTTCACCTCTTTCCCGCTATTACCTTGGTGAGAATAAGCGCCCTGGTTTAGTGCTCGGTTATGCAGGTTCAATGGAAAGCGAACTTATAAACGCAGGTGCTTGGCTTAGCAACGCATGGTTAAACTTACGCCAGGGTTAATATCTACTCGCTAAGGGCGTTCAGTGGCCGCGCTGTCGTTGGTTGGCAGTGAGAGGAAGCTTTCAATCGTCAAACATTAAAACTACCGCTGCCTTAAGACTCAAGGCAGCGGGACAGTCACTTGGCGAATGAGTGTTAATTAGCCGCCAGCATCCTATCGATTAAGGCATTAATACACGATCAACCACGTGGATAACGCCGTTAGCTTGGGCAACATCAATCACCGTTATATTGGCACTATTGCCCTGCGCATCCATCACCATCAGGTTATTACCGTTACGAATAACGGAAAGATGCCCGCCTTGTACGGTTTTAAAAGCCACGGTGCCGTCGTTCTCCATAACCTCTTCCCACAACGCGTCCCGCGTCAGGTTGCCTGGCACCACGTGATAAGTCAGAACGGTCTGCAACTGCTCAAGGTTCTCAGGCTGTAGCAACGTATCAACGGTGCCGTCGGGCAAGTCCGCAAAGGCCTCATCCGTGGGTGCAAAGACGGTAAAAGGGCCATCACCTTGCAACACATCCACTAGTTCAGCTGCCTGCACTGCAGCCACCAGCGTTTCGTGGTCACCTGAGTTAACGGCATTTTCGATAATATTACGCTCGGGAAGCATGCTGGCTCCGCCCACCATGGTAGGGCCATGATCAGCAACGGCAGCACTAGCATAAAGAGCAGCGGCACAAAGGCTAGCAGTAAGAAGTTTGAGTTTCATTGGGGCATCTCCTACTTGTGATTAAAATGGCTCAACAATGCAAGCTCATTAACACTTACGTGGCTAATGCCCTGGTGGATGCAAACTTTTCAAAATTTTTTATCGGCCACTAATATGAAGTCTATTGCCTTCAACGCCACGCTACCCAAGACTGATAGTTCGGTTTAATGCGCAGAGATGTCTGAATGCAAGATGCCACGCAACGCCAACAGTACCTTATTGATCAGCTCAGTGGCTGCGCCCAAGGCGACCGCCAAGCATTTGCGCGCCTTTATCGTGCCACTAGTGCGCATCTATATGCCCAACTGCTGCGTATAGTAAGAGAGGAAAACGCTGCCCAGGATTGCCTGCAGCATGTCTTTATCAACATATGGCGCGTTGCTAATCAGTACGATGCCACTCGTGCTAAACCTATGACTTGGCTATCAACACTTGCTCGCAATACTGGCATCGACTGGCTACGCCGCCAGAAGCCTCAGGATGCAACCACCGATGAACCTACATTAGCAACGCTGTTAGGTACCGAAGACCCTGAAGATGACAGCATAAGCGGCCAGAAAAAAGACAGACTTAATGATTGTCTGGACACACTAAGCCTTCAACAGCGTCAGTTAATGGAGATGGCTTATTTTCAGGGGTTAACGCATAGCGAGCTTGCTCACTCTTTGTCCCAACCGCTGGGCAGCGTTAAAAGCTGGATTCGTCGTGGGCTTGAGAGGTTAAAAACATGTCTAACCAATGGGATTTAACCAACCCCGATGAACGCCACCTAGCGGCTGGTGAGTATGTACTCGGCGTATTGGATAAAAAACAGAAAACACACTTTGAAGCGCTGCTGGCCGTCAGTCATGATCTACAAAATGATGTGAATAGCTGGCGAGAGCACTTGCAGTTATTCAACGAGCAACTTGATCCTAGAACGCCTCCCAAAGAGGTTTGGCAGCGTATTATCCAAGCAACCGGGGCATTCCCCCCTCCCTGGTGGCAACGCTTAGGCGTATGGCAAACAGTCGCTGCCGGATTTGGGGCAGTCGCAATAGTATTTAGTACTCTTTGGCAGCAAGCTGAACTTTCTACATTGCCTCAGGGCGAGGCAGTATTTGTGGTTCAGGATGAATCGCGCACACCGGGCTGGATCATTAGTGCGACTACTAGGGGCGAACTGATCGTGCAGGCCGTTCAACCTACTCAAGTCCGCAGCAATCAGACTGGTGAGCTGTGGTTAATCGCCGAAGGCACCCCAATATCGTTAGGTTTACTACCTGAGCAAGGTAACCTACGGCTACACCCTAGTGCGGAGCTACGTGCGCAATTATTCAATGCCGACCTTGCCGTCAGTATAGAACCACGAGGTGGCGCGCCTGACGGTCAACCCACAGGCCCCATCATCGACCACGGACGTTTGATACCTATGCGCGGCAACACACTCAACTTATGACGTTTAGGATATTGCTAAGGAGCGCCCAATGCCTGACTTTATTGCCCCTGATAATCTTCCACGCTGCCAGTGGTGTGGCGGTGCCCCCGAATTTCTGCCCTACCATGACAACGAGTGGGGATTTCCGGTGGTCGATGACCAGCGGCTATTCGAAAAGCTCTGCCTGGAAAGTTTTCAGTCGGGCTTAAGTTGGCGCACCATTCTCAACAAACGCGAGAACTTTCGCGCTGCCTTCCATCATTTCGACTTCCATCACGTTGCCCGCTTTGGCGAAGAGGATGTTCAGCGCTTGTTGCAGGACGCAGGCATTATTCGCCATCGTGGCAAAATCGAGGCGGTGATTAATAATGCCCAACGGGCGCTGGAAATGGTCAAGCAGGAAGGCTCACTGGCCGCATATTTTTGGCGTTTCGAGCCAACCCTCGATTCACTGACCGCACCACAAACTCAGACCACCTCGCCTGAATCCATCGCACTTGCTAAAGATTTGAAAAAGCGCGGCTGGAAATTCGTTGGTCCAACCACTGCGTTTGCGTTTATGCAGGCCATGGGGCTACTCAATGATCACTCGCTGATGTGTATCACTCGAGAGCACGTCGAACAGGCAAGGCAGCAATTTCAACGACCAAAGTAGCAACCGAGGCGCAAGGCACTATACTTTTTGCACAACCGTGGCATGCCCAGATGGCTGGCCTACGTATTCGCTGGGTGTCGTCTTGTAGTAGGGTATAGTTTTTACACACTCACCTATACACCGAACAGCTAGGGGACATCACGTTCCCAATGGGGTCAACGTGGTCCAAACGCTCTCTTCGCACACAGAATCCCGCGCTTCGATATGGAAAGCTTGGAGCGTGCATATATTCACGGCCAGCGGCGTACTGCTCGGCACAATGGCGCTGCTCTCGCTGATCGATAACAATCCAGTCGCCTGCTTACTTTGGCTTGGTGCTGCGATGATGGTCGATGGTTTCGATGGCACTCTGGCGCGTAAGTATGAAGTAAAAACCATCCTGCCCCACTTCGATGGTTCGACGCTTGATATGGTCATCGATTATCTAACCTGGGCATTTATTCCCGCTCTGTTTATCTACTTCTTTATTGAGTTGCCGCCCAATTTCGAATTGCTGTCAGTGTTTATCATTCTGCTGTCGTCGATGTTCTGTTTCTGCAACACTAATATGAAAAGCCAGGATAATTATTTCGTTGGTTTTCCTGCTGCCTGGAACATTGCTGCGGCCTATTTTTATATTCTCGATTTACCGCCCTTCATCACCTTTGCATCGATCGTTTTTCTCGCCATTCTTACCGTGACCAAGATGAAGTTCCTACATCCGTTTCGTGTTCGTCAGTTCATGCCTCTCAATATCGCCGTTACGCTATTATGGTGCGCCTGTACAACGTCGCTGGTGCTCTCCAGCCCCGATCATGCCGCCTGGGCACTGTGGGGATGGGGCATTGCATCCATCTACTTCATCGGTATGTGCATATGGCGTACCGCTCAAGAAGCGTTTTGATTTAGCGATAGCAAACAATGCCTACTTCAGCGCTACCTCATACCGCTGTGCCTCCTCCACCATCTCGGTGGCGAGTTCCCCCACGGTGCGCACGGCATCTTCGATGGCCGGTGTTAGCGTAAATGCGTAGTTAAGTCGCAAACACTGGCGAAACTTGCCCGAGGCTGAAAACAGCGAGCCAGGTGCCACATGGATGGCGCGCTGAGCCAAGCGCTCATTAAGACGTACGCAGTCCACAGCGGCGGGTAACTCCACCCATAGCAAAAAACTGCCTTGCGGATAACTGATGCCCGCACCTTCTGGAAAATAGCGCTGCACCCAGTTGATCATGATGTCCCGTTGGCGCTGATATTGCCGAGCAACATAGCGAAGGTGACGCTCGTAGTGGCCTTTGGCAACAAATTCCGCCACCGCCAACTGCGGCAATGTGGCCGAGGCACCGGTAGAGACATACTTCATATGCAGCGCCTTATCTCGATAACGCCCCGGCGCCAGCCACCCCACTCGTAGCCCTGGCCCCACCGTTTTCGAAAAGCCACTGCACAACAGCACCCGCCCATCGTCATCGAAAGACTTCACCGTCAACGGCCTTGGCTGGGTATAGGCGAGATCACCGTAGATATCGTCTTCAATGATGGCCACGTCGAAGCGTTGGGCGAGTTGAAACAGCGCCTGTTTGCGCGCCTCGCTCATGGTGTAGCCCAGTGGATTGTTATACGTCGGAGTGACCTGGATGGCACGGATCGGCCACTGCTCCAACGCCATCTCCAATGCTTCCAAACTGATACCAGTTTGCGGATCAGTGGGAATCTCCAACGCTTTTAGACCATTGGCTTTTAGGATATGCATGGTGCCGTAAAAGCTGGGCGAGTCCACGGCCACCACGTCGCCAGGCTGAGTGAGGGTGCGCAGCGCTATCGACAATGCCTCCTGGCAACCGGTGGTGACCATGATGTCATCCGGGTGCAGCAAACAACCGGAGGCAATGGCCAGCCGCGCTACCTGCTGACGCAGCTCGGGGCTACCACTCAGTTTGTCGTAGTTAAAGCCATTCAGATCGTTCTTACGGTGAAGCCCCGCCAATATTTTCGACAACGGCTTAAGCGTTTCATAAGCCAGGTTCGGCACACCGCGCCCAAGCAGCAGCCGACTATCGTCACGCTCGGTAGCGACCAGCTCTAATACTTGATCCCACTGGGAGACATCCAGCGGGCACTGCGCAGGACGAGAGACAGAAGGCAGCACCGCAGGCACCCGGCTTGGAAGTACAAAGTAGCCCGATTTCGGTCGTGATTCGATCAGCGACACATCCATCAACTGCCTGTAAGCCTCCTGAGCAGTCGAGATACTGACGTCAAGCTCCTGACATACCGCTCGAATAGAAGGCAGGCGATCACCCACGCGGTAAATACCGTGCTCAATTCGCTCCCGCAAAATACAAGCAACCTCTTCGTAGCGTGTCATAACTCCAGCCCTCTATCTTTGAAACGCTTTTAAAATCGCTCTTCAAGACGTTCTTGAAGACGTTTTTAAAAACAATACAGATACCCTGCCCAGCAACCATACAGAGATATAACACACACCATCTGTATCTTAAAAATAGAAAAGCCTATATCTGTATTGATTGAGCATGGCTGCGTAATCTGGTTGAGCATATCGCCATCAAGGAGAATTGCCATGCTACGCTTCAGCCTCACCCAGATTCGCTGTCAGTTACGCCACTATCATCAACGCCGTCGTAGCCGCCGCCAGTTATTAACCCTTGATGACCGACTGCTGGAAGATATCGGCATCACCCGCACTCAGGCGCTAAAAGAGGGGGGTAAACCGTTTTGGCAGCACTCGTCATGCAAAAGAGGCCCCTATGAAAACTGCTGAGTATTACCTATTGGATGTGTTTACCGATAAGCCTTTTTCGGGCAATCAGTTGGCGGTTTTTTTAAATGCCGATGAGCTTGCAACCAGCACCATGCAGGCAATTGCTAATGAGCTTAACTTGGCAGAGACGGTATTTTTAGGCGCGGCGGCGACGGCTAATCACTACCCTATGCGGATATTCACACCCACGGCTGAGCTGCCGTTTGCTGGCCACCCCACGGTAGGTACCGCGCATCTACTAGCGGAGTTAAACCTCGTCAACCGCGAGCAAGGCATGGTGCTACAGCCACCTGTCGGTGCATTAGCGGTTAATTATGAACGAGAGGGAGCAACCTTCAAAACCGCCCAGCCCGTCATGGTCACGGGCAGCACGATTGATCGCCTCACAGCCGTAGAGCTACTGGGGCTAGACATCCACCAAGTCATTGGCAATCCCATCATTGCCTCTTTCGGGCTGCCCTTTCATCTTATTGAACTAGCTGACCGAGCAGCCCTTGAGCAGATTCAAATCGCCGGAGCAGTATGGGCGGATGCCGTTGCGCGCAGCGGCACTGAACAGATATACCTTTATGTGATGGAACAACGCGATAACAAAGAGACGATTGTACGGAGCCGTATGTTCTGCATGCACGCCAGTCTCTGCGAAGATCCCGCCACTGGCAGCGCTGCAGCAGCTTTAACCGGCTATTTAGCGTCACTCAACCCCGATCCCCTGCGATGTAAGATTCACCAAGGTGTTGAAATGGGGCGACCCAGTGTCATCCACACCACCGCCAATGGCACTATAGAGCAAGGGTTTGTAACAGTAGCTGGACAAGCGATCATCGCTGGCGAAGGTAAGCTTTACTTGGACGTTTGAAACTATAAACAAAACAATAAAAGTATCGATTTCGCGACATATCAAGCCAATCGCTATCAGTGCGGGCAAGCCATAGTGGCTCGCCCGCCTTTGCTTATGCCGCAACAAATACATTGCGCGCGCTGGGCCGATCCTGAATCCGCTTTAAGTAGGTGGATAAATGCGGCGTTTTTTGCAACAAAGGGGCAGCAGGCGGCAACTTACTTAAATAATCCAACATCGGCGCGGCCAATGCATCTGCAACACTAAAGGACTCAGTCACTAAATAAGGCTGCTTGGTTAGCTGAAGCTCTAACAGTGATAACATTCGAGCAACCTCCGGCTCAGCTGCTCGGATATAATCTTTCCGTACTGTCCCATTTTCCCCTTTTGGGAAATAGAACTCTAACAAATATCTCCGCACAATTGCTTCATCTACATATACTGATAGCCAAGCAGAAAATTGATCCACTAAGGCTCGCTCCCAAGCTGCTTCAGGCTGCAATTGATCGCCTTCAAAGGCCTCATCTAAATAGCGACAAATGCTAGCCGTTTCACAAAGCTGATGCTCCCCATGAAGTAATATAGGCACTTTTCCAAAAGGGTTTAAGCGTAAGTGCTCTGAGCTGTGTAAGTCGATAGCATTGCCGTTTATTGACATACCAAGCGTATAAGGAATTGATTTCTCTTCGCAGCACAGCTGCACACTTCGCACAAAGGTACTAAATTGTGGCCCCAGAATATGTACACCTTTTTCTTGCGACAAATCGTTCATTATTACGCTCCTCTCGTTTTATATAGGTAGTAGTGAAGAGTAACGACAGGCAAAATATGTTCAACAACATATTTTACTTAAAGCAAAAATGAGCTGATCAATGTCAATACAAGGAGGGGTTAATAATGCCGTGGGATGAATCGCACAAAATGCACTCGCATGAAAAAATATTGCACGCTGCTGCTCGCCTTTTCACTCACCATGGATTCAATGGCGTGAGCATAGATACGGTTATGCAAGAAGCAGGAATGACACGCGGCGCGTTCTACGCTCACTTTGAGTCAAAAAGTGATTTATACGCTCAGGCGCTCAAGCATGCTGCAACTCAAGCAGCCCAGCGGTTAGCACTAGAGCATTTACCTGAACAAGGCATAGAGCGATATCTAAGTGAAGAGCACCTTTTCAGCCAGCAAGTCCCCTGTCCATTGGCATGCCTGATTAGCGATGTCGCTCAACAAGACCTCCCTATTCGGTCAACCTACACCTTGCTCTTCAAAGGGTTTGTCGACAGGGTGAGTCAAATGACACCAGCAGACCAACTAACTCGACACCAAATTATTCAACAAGTGGTCACCATGGTGGGGGGGCTTGCTATCGCACGCACGTTGAACGATGAGTCACTGTCCAAGGAGGTACTGGAGGCTTGCCGAGAATTGGCCAGCTCAAAGCATCTCTAAAAGCGTACCGGCCTATTGCTGATTCCCCGTAGCGTTGGGCCAGCGGGCAATCACCGCGGTGACAATAACGGCAAACAACAGCCGTGCCCATAAAATGCCCGTTATATCGGCTCCGAGCATTAAGATCAGCAGCGTATCTTCTATAACACTATGGCAGAGGCCGAGAAAACACAGCGCTAACGTACTGTCGCGCTTGCTAAGCACCCCGTTTTGCACGTCACGAATCAGCAGCCCTGCGCCATAGCTTAATCCCAGCGTGAAACCAATGACCGTCACATTCGCTGCCGAACGGCCAATACCTAATAGCTTGAGCAACGGTAGCAAGCCAAGATGAATCCAACGCTCTAGACCCAGCCTTTTTAACAGTTTTAAGAGCACAATCAGCGCTAAAATAATCACAAAGATAAGCGCTAACGTTTCCAACTGCGCCAACGCCCAACTGCTGAGCGTTGGTGCTGATGAAAAACTTGGCTGCCATACCAATTCAACGGGTGCTTGCAGCAAACCAAAATACGAATAGAAGCAGTGTAACAGCCAAGCAAGCAGTAAAGCCCCACCGACACGCAGAACCAGCGTGCCCCACCAAGGTACGCCAGCGCGCTTGGCAACCGCTCCCTCAACGGGAAGTGAATGCCCTACCAGCATCAATGCCCCTAGTACCGTTACCTGTTCAACACTCAAAGGCGTTTCACCAACGACTTGGAAGAACACCGCAATGGCGGTGTACAAATTGGTGAAGAGCGCCGCCGCCCACACAACGCCCATTTGTTCGGGCAAACCGAGTGTGCTCATTAAAGGAGCTAGTACCATCCCCAGCCACTCGATCATACCAAGTAGCTCTAACCCTTTGACGATAAGCAAAGCAGGTATCAGGATTTTGAGTAGTGTCACATACACGCGCAGCGCGTCTTGCAGCACACGACCTACCACCGCCAATAAATAGTGAATTGTGATCCGCATCAAACCCTCATTGCCATCGTTTTAACAAACGTTATGATAATGGAGATGACGCAGAATCTTCTTTTCAATACGGCGCTCACAATCACTATTCGTTTTTTATAAACTCAAAAAGAGAATTTTATTGCATGGACGCTATTGATCGAAGGATTCTTGACCAGCTTCAACGTGATTCAAGCCAAACCAATCAAGCCTTAGCGGATGAAATAGGACTTTCCCCCTCGGCCTGTTTAAAGCGGGTTAATCGATTACGCGATGCTGGCGTCATTGAGCGTGAAGTGGCGCTACTCAACCCTGATGCCTTAGGCCAGCGCCTACACATGGTGGTGGAAGTCACCATAGAGCGGGATAACAAATTACTCTACCAGCAGTTCTTAACATCAGCGGTCAACGCCCCTGAAGTGAAGCAGTGCTATCAAGTAACGGGTGAGTGTGATTTTGTGTTGATCGTGGCCGTCGCTGATTTAGATGAGTACGACCGCTTTTGCGACAGCGTGCTCTATTCCCACGGCAACCTGCGCAAGTTCCGCACATTACTGTCGCGAAAACGCCATAAGTTTGATACGTCTGTGCAGCTCAGTCGTTGAGTACAGCTCACGCCGTCAACCCAATCCCCCGCAAAATCACCGAGGTTACCGACTGCACGGCTTTTTCAAACTGCAGGTCGTCTAAGGGTTTATCGTCGTTAAGCAGGTAGATTTGGTAGTCGAAATCAGCGTAGTGCTGGGTGGAGGCCCAAATCATATAAAGGAGGTAGGACGGTTCAACGGGGTTAATTTGGCCCGACTCAACCCACTCGCGAATTTTCGACTCTTTCAATTTAGCCCATTCGTATAAGTTATCGCGCAGGCGCTCTTTCAGGATGGGTGCGCCCTGCATTACTTCCGCCGCCCACACTTTCGAGCCGTGAGCGCGGTAACGAGAATGATTCATTTTGGCGCGGATATAGCTAGAAAGCACGACTCGTGGGTCGTCGTAGAGTTCAAAGCACAGCGCGTCCTGTTTCCAGATTTCCAGCAGCGCTAGCAGCACTTCCTGGTAGAGCGCCTTTTTAGTGGAAAAATAGTAGTGCACGTTGGATTTGGGCAGATCGGCCAACTGGGCAATTTCCCCCATCGATGCTCCGGCGTAGCCTTTTTCAGCAAACAATTGCTCCGCCGCCTGGAGAATCTTTTTTACGTTGGTTTGCCGAATTTCGTCCTGTGTTCTCGCCACGCTGCTCGTCCCTTTACGACTAAGATACGCACACCAAAAAAGTGCACCACCGCTTAGCAGTGGTGCAGAGAAGATGGCGCAGTTAGCTTACGGCGTCAACGTTGGTTAGTGGGAAACGAAAACTCAGCACGCGTGGCTTCGCTCACCGAAGGCCAGCGCTGGGAAACCGCTTTTCGACGGGTGTAGAAGCGTACAGAGTCAGGGCCGTAGGCATGAAGGTCGCCAAACAACGAGCGCTTCCAGCCGCCAAAGCTATGGTAGGCCACCGGTACGGGAAGCGGTACGTTAACACCCACCATGCCCACTTCGATGCCATCGGTAAAGCGTCGGGCAGCCTCGCCATCGCGAGTAAACAGGCAGGTGCCATTGCCGTATTCATGGTCGTTAATCAATTGCATAGCATCATCTAAGCTGCCGACCCGCACCACGCACAGCACTGGCCCGAAAATCTCTTCCTGGTAAATGCGCATCTCGGTAGTAACGTTATCGAACAGGCAACCACCAACGAAATAGCCATCTTCATGACCCGCGATTTTCAGCTCACGGCCATCGGCCACTAGTGACGCGCCGGCCTTTATGCCGTCTTCGATATAGCCCAATACTTTGTCACGGTGCTCTGCCGTCACCAGCGGGCCCATATCCAAGCCTTTATCGGTACCAGGGCCAACCTTGAGCTCAGCAATTTTAGGCAGCAGCGTTTCAACTAATCGATCTGCCGTCTCGTCACCCACGCATACCGCCACCGAGATTGCCATGCAGCGTTCGCCGCAACTTCCGAAAGCCGCCCCCATCAGGGTATTGGCAGCGTTTTCCAAATCGGCGTCGGGAAGCACCACGGCATGGTTCTTCGCCCCACCCAGAGCCTGAACGCGTTTGCCAGCGGCCGAACCACGGGAATAGATAGCTTCCGCTACCGGCGTTGAGCCTACAAATGAGATGGCTTTAACGGCCTTAGCATCTAGCAGCGTTTCCACCGCTTCGCGACTACCGTGCACCACATTCATCACGCCTTTTGGCAACCCCGCTTCTTGCAACAGCTCGGCTACCGCCATCGCCGCCGAAGGGTCTTTTTCCGAAGGCTTGAGAATAAAGCTGTTGCCGCAAGCAATCGCCATCGGATACATCCACAGCGGCACCATGGCAGGGAAGTTAAACGGAGTAATACCAGCTACTACGCCCAATGGCTGGAAATTGGACCACGCATCAATGCCCGGCCCAACGTTATGGGAATACTCACCTTTTAATAGCTCTGGCACACCGCAGGCATACTCGACATTTTCGATGCCGCGCTTCAGCTCGCCCATCGCATCTTCAGGAGTTTTACCGTGTTCTTCACTGACCAATTGCACCAAGCGGTCGGCGTGCTCCTCTAGCAGTTGCTTGAAGCGGTACATCACTTGGGCGCGCTTAGCTGGTGGCGTGTCTCGCCAAGCGGGAAACGCAGCTTGAGCGGCGGCAATCGCCCGCTCTACGTCGGCGGCGCTGGCGTCCGCCACTTGGCGAATCACTTGACCCGTTGAAGGGTTGGTCACGTCCAGCGTGCGCTGGCTGTCGATTAATTCACCGTTAATTAGATGGGAAACAACGCTCATTTTTTAACTCTCTTGTTAACGCTCTGAAGTTTAGATCAGTCGGTTATGCTAACGAATCCAAGGTGGTGGCAACGGCATCAAACAACCGTTCTAGTTCAGCCTCGGTGGAGCCAAACGGAGGGCCGAACTGCAGCGTGTCACCGCCGTAACGCACGTAGAACCCAGCTTCCCATAAGGCTAAATGAGCGTCCCTAGGGCGAATGGTAGGGTCGCCATCTCGGGGTGCCAATTGAAGTGCGCCCGCTAAGCCATAGTTGCGAATATCAACAATGTGATTGCGACCTTTTAGAGCGTGCAGCTTTTGTTCAAAAGCGGGCGCGATAGCACTTACCTGGGCAGGGAAGTTGTCACGCTCCATCATTTCAAGCGCCGCTAAGCCAGCTGCACAAGCGACAGGGTGGGCGCTGTAGGTATAACCGTGGGAAAACTCAATGGCGTGTTGGGCGCCGCCAGCGTGCATAAAAGTGTCGAAAATTTCGCTGGAAGCAATCACCGCGCCCATAGGAACAGCGCCGTTGGTGATCTGTTTGGCAACGTTCATGATATCCGGCGTCACGCCAAATGCTTCTGCCCCGGTGGTTGCGCCGCTGCGACCAAAAGCAGTGATCACTTCATCGAATATCAGCAGAATATCGTGGGCGGTACAGATCTCGCGCAGCCGATCCAGATAGCCTTTAGGTGGCACAATCACCCCAGCAGAGCCAGACATCGGCTCAACGATCACCGCCGCAATGGTAGATGCATCGTGCAGGGCGATCTGATCAAGCAGCGCATCAGCAAGCTCGGCGCCGGTTTCGGCTTGGCCCCGAGTGAAGGCGTGACCTACCTGCAGCGTGTGCGGCAGATGCGTTACGTCCATCAATTGGCCGTAGTGCTTACGATTGCCACCGATGCCGCCCAGGCTGGTGCCACCAATATTTACCCCGTGATAACCCTTGGCACGGCCAATCATGCGCGTCTTCTCGGGCTTACCTTTTAGCCGCCAGTAGGCCTTGGCCATTTTGACAGAGGTATCAGCGGCTTCTGAACCAGAGTTAGTGAAAAACACATGATCCAGCCCAGCAGGTGTAAGGCTGGCCACTTTTTCTGCCAGCTTAAACGCCAGCGGATGGCCAATTTGAAAACCTGGCGCAAAGTCGAGAGAGCCGAGCTGCGACGCCACCGCTTTCTGGATCTCTTCACGGTTATGACCTGCGCCGCAGGTCCATAAGCCAGAGAGTGAATCAAACAGCTTACGGCCCTGGTCATCGATGTAATAGCGCCCTTCCGCGCCAGTAATCATGCGAGGATTGGCACGAAAATCACGGTTAGCGCTAAACGGCATCCAATAGTGCTGATTAAGCGCACTGGGAGAAGCGTTTTGTTCGTCAATAAACGCTTGAGGGGTCGTGTTGTTTTGTAGGTCAAACATGGTGTCCAGCTCCATCGCTATGAGACATAGCCTCAGCATGCGCCACTGAACATGTTTATAAAATTACGCTTTTCTTGTGTTCACGTTAGAAAATTTATACGTAATAAGCAGGCTTTCGCTATCCATTCTGGCTTGACGATATTTTGAAAAACACCTATTTGTTATATCTATACGAATAAATACAACAAATAGATGGTTCACGCCCCACTAACGCTTGGCAACCGAGCTGCGCTTAATAACGCTGCTGTTGGATAGCTTTTGCTGGATTGCTTTGCGCTAAAAACCAAGCTCACACACTAACCATAAACAAAGGGCAAACGTGTTATGAAATATCTACCTCCTCTTAAACTAGCGCTTTATAGCGGCATGCTGCTTGGGTTCTTCATGTTAGAAAGTCCCATCATCATGCTAGCCAATCGCATAGAACCTATGCTGATGGGACTCCCCTTTTTATTGGCCTGGAATCTCTTTTGGTGGTTTGCATTAACGGCGCTGTTTTTAGTCGCGTATTTGACAAATTGGGGCAGCCCATCATCAACGGCTAACCACACCATTAAGCAGCCATAAAAGGGGGATAACGCATGACCGGTAGCTTATTAATTATTGCCGCATTTATGATCATCCCCTTACTGGTAGGGGTTTTATCGGCACGTCAATCGCAAGAAACGAGTGAAGACTTCTTCGTTCAAGGCCGCGCGATGGGCAGCATAGCGGTATTTTTCACCGTAGCGGCCACTTGGTGGAGCGCGTTTGCCTTCTTGGGTTCTAACGCCACGTTCTATACCAATGGCCCGGTCTTTCTGACTGCGCTAGCCTGGAACTTGCTGTTTGGTTTTATGTATTACTGGATCGGCAAGCGGGTTTGGTTTTTAGGAAAGCGATTCAATTATTTAACGCCATCAGATTTAATTGGCGACTTTTATAACAGCGAAGCACTGCGCATTACCGTTGCGGCTATTACGCTGATTTTTACCGTACCTTATTTACAGATCCAATTAACGGGTGGTGCCTATTTAATTGAAGTTGCCTCTGGTGGCTTGATTCCTTTCTGGCTCGCCGCGCTGCTGTTTTACTTCATTATTATTATCTATGTATGGATTGGCGGCATTCGTGCCATCGCCTGGACCGACGTCATTTACGGCGCTCTCTTGTTCTTCGGCATGATGTACGCAGGCTACTATATTTCCACCCAAGTGGGTGGGCCATCCGCTCTGTTCAGCCAACTCCAGCAAACCTCTCCTGAACATCTCACTATGCCGGGACCGAACGGCACGATGGGCTATCCCATGTGGTTCTCGCTGTTTGCGATAACCGCTATTGGCGCCTTTATGGGCCCACAAATCTGGTTGCGCATGTACTCAGTCAAACACGGCAAGCTGTTTAACTTAATGCCCTTCTTATTGGGCTTAGCAGCCTTTGCCTATGTCGGATCTGTTCTATCGGGTTACTCAGGTGTGCTGCTTGAGCCGAATGTGGAAAATCCCGACCAAATCCTGCCCATCATGCTCATGGAGTATGCGCCGTATCTACTTGCCTCGCTGATTATGGCAGCGGGCGCATCAGCCGCCATGTCAACGGCAAACTCACAGATTCACGCGGTATCCACGGTAGTGACAATGGATATTTACAAACGCTATGTGAACCGTGACGCAAGCCAAGCCCGTATTGTTTATATCGGTCGCTTATCACTGGTGGGCTTTTCACTTGTGGCTTATATCATGGCGCTTACCGTACCCGGTGTTCTGGTCACCATCGGTATTGCTGCTCTGGCAGGTACTGCACAATTGGTGATTCCTACACTCGGTGCCATCACTTGGAAAAAAGCCCACCCGACCGCTGCTCTAGCAGGTTTGTGGGGCGGCGTTGGCTGCGTACTTCTGATGACCTTTGGCCCGCTAAGTGCTCCCCTTGGCTTCCATGCGGGCATTTGGGGGCTACTGCTCAACATTGCGCTGTTTGTTGGCCTAAGCCATGCATTGCATCGCCGCGACACAGCGGTTGTGGAACGCTTTACCCAGGCACGCTACGACTATGATGCTGAGTATCACCCCGAGCGTTTACCTAGCTATGCACAAGACCCTAAACCAGCTTATGCACAAGAAACTAAGCCCTCAGTAGCTGATCGCTAACAATCAACAAAGGAGTGTATTGATGGCCAAAGCCCCTGTTTCAACTACTAGTTCAACGGCTAGTTCAACTACTAGTTCAACCGTTAAGCGTCGTCCTAAACTCGCCGAGCTTATCAGTGATGATATCAAACGCTGGATTGCATCAGAGGGGCTCGGTGAAGGTGATCGCCTGCCAAATGAGCGAGCTCTGATGGAGCTCTATGGCAGCGCCAAAGCCACTATACGCGAAGCGCTTAAGATTCTTGAGGTTGAGGGGCTAATCACTTTAAAAACCGGGCCTCAAGGAGGAGCCGTTATTAATCAGCCGGGCATGGAACCCGCCAGCCGCATGCTACGTAACTTTCTGCATTTCCAACAGTTAGATGGCAAGCAAGTGTATCAATTGCGCAAGCTGTTAGAGGTCGAGCTGGCGGCATCTGTCGTTGGCCGACTCACGGAAGAAGACTTTCAACAGCTTGAAGCGAATATAGCAGCCTGCACTTGCTGTAGCGGCGAGGAAGACCATAAGCGCCAGCGCTTTTTAGAGCTGGAGTTTCATCAACTGCTGGCGCGCACCTGCCCTAATCCACTGTTGGCGTTTATATGCCAGTTTTTAAACGACATGCTGCGCGACCTAGTCGTGATCAAAAAAGCTTACGTGCCTGAACGTAAGCAGTTCGATCACGCTAACCAGGACTATCATCGACTGTTGCTAGATGCCTACCGAGCCGAAGATACCTCGCGTGTCCGTCAAGTGATGGCCGAGCATATGCTAGATGCAGAGCACCACATGAGTGCGCTGGAAGCCGAAATGGCCGAACAAATGCTAGTCAGCAACGACCTACTGGGCACTCTAGCAAATCGTTCAAAACTATATGATTTATAAATGAAAAATGCGTGCTTTAGCACCCTTTTCATCTTAAGAGGATACCAAATTGACTACCTACATAACGCCAACAAACGCGATCACTAACCTTCGCACCGACAGCGACCGTCTCTGGCAATCGCTAATGGACATGGCGAAGCTGGGCGCGACAGCTAAGGGCGGTGTTAACCGACAGGCGCTAACGGATCTTGATCGCCAGGGGCGCGACCTATTTATCCAATGGTGTCGTGCAGAAGGTTGCACCATCCGCATTGATAATATCGGTAATATTTTTGCCCGCCGGGAAGGCAGCGATCCAACAGCCAACACCGTCATGGCGGGCAGCCACTTGGATAGCCAGCCCACTGGAGGGAAGTATGACGGCTGTTTTGGCGTACTTTCAGGTCTAGAAGTAATCCGAACGCTTAATGAACACAACATCACCACAAAGTCGCCCATTGAAGTCGTTGCGTGGACTAACGAAGAGGGTTGTCGCTTCCCACCTTGCATGATGGGGTCTGGGGTATTTACTGGCGTGCTTGAATTTGACGCCATGATGGCGCGCACCGACGCCGATGGCGTCACGGTAAGTGATGCACTGGATGCCATTCACTACCGTGGTAGCGACGAGGTCTCACCCAGTGAGATAAAAGCTTACTTTGAACCACACATCGAACAGGGGCCGATTTTAGAAGATACCGACACCACCATTGGCGTGGTTATCGGTGGGCTTGGTCAAAAGTGGTTTGATTTAACCCTAACCGGGCTTGAAGCCCACGCGGGTCCCACGCCCATGAATCTGCGTCGCGACGCCATGATGGGCGCGGCGGAAGTCACCCAAGCACTCAACAAAATTGCCTTGGATCATCAGCCCCACGGGCGCGGTACGGTTGGTTGTATGTCACTACATCCTGGCTCGCGTAACGTTATTCCCGGCCAAGTCAAAATGACCTTGGATATGCGCCACTGGGAGCCGGAAGCCCTCATCTCAATGGGTCAATCCTTAGCGACGGCCGTCGAAGAAATTTGCCAACGTCATGGGCTGGAATATGAATTAACGCCCACCGCAGATTTTGCCCCGGAGCACTTCAATAAAGCCTGTATTGATGCCGTGCGCGAAGGGGCCGAGCAACTCAACCTATCGCACATGGATATCATCAGCGGTGCTGGTCACGATGCGATGTTCGTCGGTCGTGTAGCTCCGGCTGCAATGATCTTTGTTCCCTGCAAGGACGGCATTAGCCACAACGAAATTGAAAGCGCCACTCCGGAGCATGTTCACGCTGGCTGTAACGTTCTTCTACAGGCCATGTTGAATGCGGCCAGTGTTGAAGACAGCGTTAGCATAGCTGGGGAGTAACAATGACGGAGACATTTGAGACACTCACGGCTGTGGAAGCATTAGCCCGCTTCCGCAAGGGGACTCTTTCCCCAGAGGCGCTGGTAAACGACTGCTTGGAGCGGATTGCCCGCGACAACCCAAAGGTCAATGCGTTTACTTGCGTGAACGAGGTAGAGGCTCGGCGCTTGGCAGAAGCGTCTGCCCGGCGCTGGCAGGCAGATAAACCCAGCGGCCCGCTGGATGGCATTCCTGTCACTATTAAAGATTTAACCTTAACGAAGGGCCTACCGACACGCCTGGGTTCAACCACCACCCCATCAGACGGCCCTTGGGAGGTGGATGCGCCGATCAGCCATCACCTTCGCAATGCTGGAGCCATCGTCATTGGCAAAACGACTTCGCCCGAGTTTGGTTGGAAAGGCGTCACTGATAACCCCCTGCACGGCATTACCCGCAACCCGTGGAATAGCACACTAACGCCCGGCGGATCATCCGGCGGCGCAGGGGCAGCAGCGGCACTTAATCTAGGCCTCTTACACCAAGGCAGCGACGCGGGTGGCTCGATCCGTATCCCATGCAGCTTCACCGGCACCTTTGGCATAAAGCCAACCTTTGGTTGGGTTCCCCAATGGCCCGCTAGCGCCATGAGTACACTTTCCCATTTAGGGCCAATGACCCGCACAGCGGCCGACAGTGCGCTAATGCTTAGCGTGATGGCCCAGCCAGATGCCAGGGATGGTTACTCCGGCAACCCCCAAGGGCCAGACTGGCTAACGCCGCCTCCTGCTAACCTACGTGGCTGGCGCATCGCCTATAGTGCAGATCTTGGCTACGTAGAAGTAGCCTCAGACATTGCTCAAAGGGTAGAGGAAGCCATTGCCTATTTCGAAGAGCTGGGCGCCACAGTAACACGCGTTGACCCTGGCTTTAGCGATCCAATCAAGACGTTTAACACCCTCTGGTTTGCAGGTGCTACCCAAGCGCTAGAAAAACTGGACGAACAGCAGCAGGCATCACTCGACCCTGGGTTTCTCGATATTGCCCGACGCGGACAGGATGTATCGCTTTCCGACTATCTCGCCGCTCGGCGTCAGCGCAGTGAATTGACCGCCCAAATGGCAGCCTTTCATGAACGCTATGACTTACTGGTTACACCCACGATGCCCATCTCCCCCTTTGCAGCGGGCCACAACGTACCACCAGGCGGAACCTACCGAGACTGGATGGGCTGGACGCCGTTCAGCTACCCCTTCAACCTCACCCAGCAGCCCGCGGCATCCCTTCCTTGCGGTTTGGATAATCAAGGGCTGCCAGTAGGCCTTCATTTAGTAGCGGGCAAATATCAAGACCTCAAGGTGCTGCATGCCGCCCAGTTACTTGAGCGCTACTTGCCACCGCTGACGCCACCCCCGACTGCCTAAACAGATATGAAATATCGCTTATAGCACGACGTCATACCCTTCAAACTTAGGTGGGCCAAGATAGATACCTTCCGGCGCCTTGGCGTTAGCATGAGCCTTGCGGAATGCTTCTGACTTGGTCCAGGCGCGGAAGGCTTCTTCCGATTCCCACACACTGTGGGAGATAAACACAGTGTGATCTTCCTGACTTTCGCCCTGCAGCATTTGGAATTGTTGAAAGCCTGGTACTTCATCCAAATGAGAATCGCGGTTGCGCCACACCTCTAAAAAATCCTCTTCGCGGCCTGGGGCAATCCGAAAACGGTTCATGGCGATATACATGCACTCTCTCCTATTGAGTTTGTCTAACACGCTAGCGTAGCGGCCTGCCGCTTACGACGTCTATCACTTGATGGTAACGTCATGGTTTTATGACGAATAGGCGTTATGCCGAGTAAACCATCAGGATACGGCATGGCTAAGGCACCCATCCAGGTCGTTTGGTTCAAACGCGAAAAAGCTGACAACCACCCACTACAAACCAGCTACTTTTGCATTTACGTATTGTGGATATTCGAATGCTGCTCTTAAAATCAAAAGGCATGAAGTAGTATGCGTAATACTTCCATTTAAAACGTATTCAACAGCAGTATTAAGAGAAACATTGAAAGGTTCAACCATATCATCGGCAGGAGGCCTAGCAGCTAGCTCATAGAGTTCTGTTGCAATGATAAGATGATCTCTTGTTCTAACTAGAGTTGTAAAAGGATCCGTTACACCGATAGATTTAAAGTGGCCTGCACCGATTCCAGCCTCCTCTGCAAGCTCCCGAGCAGCTGCTTGCTCAGGAGCTTCCCCCTCGTCTATCCCTCCACCAATGATTTCTATCATTTCAGCATCTTGAGCATATTTATACTCACGGGCAAGCAACACCGTACCATCAGAAAATAAAGGAAGAATTGCAACACCGTCTTTCATATCAACAGTGCCAAATATTCCCCTATCACCCTCAGGCCGGATAACACTGTCTTCGGTAACTTCAATCCAGGGATTTTTATAAATTGTTTTGCTTGAGGTAACAGTAAACTGTCCTTTCTTTATTCCACTCATGCCCTCCCTCCTTTGCCAATTAAGTTAACAGGCCACGCGCTGAGAAATCTTTCAAGAGCTGAGCATGGTTTTCAAAAACAATCCCATCAATACCGCTATCCCTAGCACTTTTAACATTATCTTCACGATCATCGATGAAAACAACATCATCTCTATCGCAACCTAAAAACTCTAACATTTTGAAAAAAGCATCGGCATTAGGTTTGACAAGCTTATGTTCAAAAGATAAAAACTTCTTCTCAAACAAGTTATCAACATTCAGAAAGGACTGTATTTTCTCCCAATGTGTTTGATCGATGTTTGACATGCAAGCTTGGCGGAGACCACTCTGAGTTAATCTCTTAATCAATAATACTGTTTCGTTTTTTTCGCCGACCAATATTCTTTTTAGCAAGCTCTCTATCTCGCACTCGGAAACATCGTTACTTATTGAACTCTTTATTTCAGAAATATAATCCTCTTTTGTTATCAACCCTGCGACTGCTTTTTCAGTAAGGCTGTAACTTGATGGAGACACCTTAAATTCTTCTCGAATTAACGGGAGCAATTCTGATTTATCGATATTAAATTTCGTAGTGGCATCTTCCATCATGCCACGAAAATCCAATTCAACGACAACGCCACCAAGATCCCAAACAACCCATTGAGGAACTTTCATCCATGCACCTCCTTAGTCGACACTAATTTACTTAAGAAAACTCATAGAGAATATATTGTAGACGTAAAATTCTAATATACATGAATTCAACCAAGGCAGTACCGTTGGAAGTAAACGCTGTCGCTTCGCCGCCACTCAGAAACCTGGGCAGCAAGCCATTGTGAATAAGCGCGTTAAAAAAGCAAAACCCGTCAATCGCGCTGTTTGGCGATGACGGGTTTGATGATGCTTAGAAGAACGGTTTAGCTAAGCGCTTCCAACGACTGCTCAATAATGCTCAAGCCTTCTTCCAACACTGCAGAAGAGACCGTCAGCGGCACCAGAATGCGGATGCTGTTGCCGTAGAAGCCACAGGAGAGCAGGATCAGACCTTTCTCACGAGCTTTGGCACACAGCGCACCGGTCATTTGCGGGTCTGGCTTGCCTTCGCTGTTGAGCAGTTCAAACGCCGCCATGGCGCCGAGCTGGCGGCCGTGGGCAACGGCAGGGAAGCGTTCTTCCCATACCGCGAAACGTTCGGCCAGCATTTTGCCCATCTGTTCGCTGCGCGCCAGGATATCTTCTTCTTCGATTACCTCGATGACCGCTAACGCCGCTGCGCAGGAGAGCGGGTTACCGCTGTAGGTGCCGCCCAGGGAGTTGGGGCCAGAGGCGTCCATCACGCTGGCACTACCCACAACCGCTGATAGCGGCATGCCGTTCGCCAAGCTCTTGGCGGTGGTGAGGATGTCCGCTTCAATACCGCTATGTTCGAGTGCAAACAGCTTGCCGGTGCGGGCAAAGCCAGACTGCACTTCGTCGGCGATCAGCAGAATACCGTGCTCATCACACAGCGCACGCAGCGCTTTCAGGTAATCCGGTGAGGCGATGTAGAAACCGCCTTCGCCCTGTACCGGCTCAATCACGATAGCCGCCGTGCGATGCGGGGCAATATCGGTTTTGAACAGCGTGCGAATGGCGTCTAACGACGCTTCTTCGCTGATGCCGTGCAGCGGGTTGGGGAACGGCGCGCGGAAAACATCGCCCGGCATAGGGCCGAAGTCGTTCTTATAGGGCAGTACCTTGCCGGTCATGGCCAGCGTCATCATGGTACGGCCGTGGAAAGCACCGTCGAACGTGATAATGCCGGTACGGCCAGTCGCCGCGCGGGCGATCTTCACGGCGTTTTCCAGCGCTTCAGCACCGGTATTAACCAGCATTGCTTTACGCTCGGGGCCACGTACCGGCGTCAGTTCACAAAGTTTTTGGCACAGCTGCACGTAAGGGGCGTAGGAGATCACCGCCGCGCTGGTGTGCATGACTTTTTTAAGCTGCGCTTCTACTGCCGCGACAATTTTTGGATGGCGATGGCCCAGGTTTAATACGCCAATCCCCCCCGCAAAATCGATCCAACGGTTGCCATCGGCATCCCACAGTTCGGCGTTTTCAGCACGCTCGGCAAACTGGGTGGTAGGCGTGGCGGCACCGTTGGCCACATAGCGATTTTTCAGTTCGTTCAATTCTTGGTTATTCATCATCGTTTTCCTTATAGACCGCCAACGCAGACGTATTTCAGTTCAGTAAACTCATCTAACCCGTGGTGGGAACCTTCACGCCCCAATCCGGACTCTTTCACGCCGCCAAACGGCGCCAGTTCGGTAGAAATCAACCCTTCATTGACACCAACCATGCCGTATTCCAACTGCTCCATGGTGTGCCAGATACGGCGGTAACCCGTGGCGTAGAAGTAGGCCGCCAAGCCAAACGGCGTATCGTTGGCCATGGCGATCGCTTCTTCATCACGCTGGAAACGGAACACTGGCGCGACGGGCCCGAAGGTTTCTTCATCGGCCACCGCCATCTGGGTGGTTACGTCAGCAAGCACCGTGGGCGTGAAGAAGCGCGAGCCTGCGGCGTGGGGCTTGCCGCCGCAGAGCAGTCGTGCGCCATGATTCACCGCGTCGTCTACGTGACGCTGCACTTTTTCCACCGCCGCTTGGTTAATCAGCGGGCCAATGGTGCTGCCTTCCGTTAAACCATCGCCGACCTTCAGCGCGCTAACTCGCTCGGTCAGCTTACTGACAAACGCGTCGTAAACACCGTCCTGCACCAGGAAGCGGTTGGTACACACGCAGGTTTGCCCGGCGTTACGGAATTTTGAGGCAATCGCACCCTCTACGGCGGCATCCACATCAGCGTCATCAAAGACGATAAACGGCGCGTTGCCGCCCAGTTCCATAGCGGTTTTCTTCACCGTGCTCGCGCACTGAGCAAGCAGGTGCTTACCCACCGGCGTCGAGCCAGTAAACGAGACTTTACGCACCCGTGAGTCGGTGGTGAGCACTTCACCCACCGCTGCCGGTTTTGAGGCGGTAATCACATTAATGGTGCCGGCTGGCAGGCCTGCTTCAAGCGCCAAGTAGGCCGTTGCCAACGCGGTTAACGGCGTCGCTTCGGCGGGCTTAATCACCACGGTGCAGCCTGCGGCCAAGGCCGGGGCGCACTTGCGGGTAATCATCGCCAGGGGGAAGTTCCACGGGGTAATCGCTGCTACCACGCCGACCGGCTCGCGCAGCACCATGAGGCGCTTGTCCGCGCCGTGACTAGGCAGGGTTTCCCCGGCCATACGCTTGGCTTCTTCAGCGAAAAACTCAATAAATGAGGCGCCGTAGGTCACTTCGCCCTTGGCTTCTGCTAGCGGCTTGCCCTGCTCCAGGGTCATCAAGCGGGCTAAGTCATCGGCGTGTTCATTGATCAACTCAAACCAGCGGCGCAGCAATGCCGAGCGCTGTTTCACTGGCGTTGCGCGCCACGCGGGCCCGGCGGCATACGCTGCGGCCACTGCATCGCGGGCGTCATCAGCGCCTAAGTCGGCAACCCGGGCAATCGTCTCGCCGGTTGCGGGGTTATCGACGACAAAGGTCTGTTGACCCTTGCGCCACTCGCCACCCACCAGGGTGGGTACTGCATCGTGTAACCACTGTTCGATAAAGCTCATCGCGTGCTCCTTAAAACGGTTTGAATGGCTTACAGGTCAGCCATCATGTGTTGATCGCTGTAGGCACGGCCGTAGGTGCGCAGCGCATGGATATATAGAGCGACGCCAAGCAATGACCAGCCTGCAAAAATTGACCACTCAGCACCACTCAGTGCCGCTGGGCTGCCCGGCAGATAAAGGCACGCCATCCCGAACGAAAGTATGATCGCCAGCGTGCCGCACAATTTGCCGTTACGAATACGGAATGGGCGCGGCATCTCCGGCTCACGAACGCGTAACACCACAAAGGAGATCGCAACAAACAGATAAGCAATCACGATACCTAGACCACCGGCATTAACGATCCATACCAGCGCCGGACGGCCGAAGAATGGCGCTATACTCGACAGGAAACCCATCAGGAAAATTGCGTTAGTGGGGGTTTTGTAGCGTGGGTGCAGCTTAGCGAACAGTGCTGGCAACATGCCTGCTTTAGCCAAGGCATAAATAGCGCGAGAACCACCAATGTAGAAGGCGTTCCAACTGGTGATAATGCCCGCGATACCGGCCAGTACCATTAAATTGCTGGCCCACGGCGCATTAAACAAGCTACCCATCGCATCAGGCACACTGAGAGTGCTAGCAGCCAGCTCCGTGTTGTTTAGCGCGAGGCTAGTGGCCAGAATAATCAGCGCATACCACACTACCGCCAGAATGACGGACATCATCAGCACTTTGCCGATAGCCTTGTAAGGCAAGTTGATCTCTTCGGCGGCTTGGGGAATAACATCGAAGCCTACGAACAGGAACGGCACCATCACCAACACGGCAACAATACCTGCAACAACACCGGTGTCCGCTTGAGTGAACAGCGGCATCATGTTGATGGTTTCACCTTCAAACAGCGCGCCGGTGATAAACAGAACGCCGACTAGCAGAATTAAGCTAGTCACCACCTTTTGCAGCAAAGCGGCGGTGGTAACGCCAAAGTAATTGATAATCATCATAGCGAGCGAGCCGCCCACGCCAACGGCTACCCAGGTGGCCTTAACTTCCCACCCGGCGATGGTCCATAAGTGGCCTACCGCATAATTTGGTGCTAGGTGCTCGATCACTGTGGGCAGTGCTACCGCTTCAAAAGCAACGACACTCAAGTAGCCTAAAATAATCGCCCAGGTACACAGAAATGAGGGCAAATGGCCTAAGGCGCGATAGCTGTAAACATGCTCGCCGCCTACCTTAGGCATCGCAGACGCCAACTCCGCATAGGTAAGACCGACGAGAACGATCGCTAAACCACCAATGATAAACGCTAAAATAGCACCGATACTGCCAGCCGATTGAATCGCGGTACCGGTGAGTACAATCCAGCCCCAACCAATCATTGCACCAAAGGCAAGGGCTAGTACGTCGCCACGGGCTAGCACCCGGACGAGCTTATCCTGTTCAGAAGAGGGTGTGGTCATAGCACAGAGTCCTGCAAGTTATTGGATGTTGTCATTAACGCTCTGAGGAGCAGTATCCTGATCCCGGCTAACGGAATGGCGACACGCTAGCAGGCGGCGTTAAGAATACGAATGCACCACTTTTATGTTCGACTAGACCACTTTTCAAACGCACCAATGAAGTGCAATTTTTATATACTACTTTCGTCCAGACACCCCGCAGTTGCGGACTTAGCGCAAAAGATAGAGGCCCGCCATGGATCGCAAGCAAGTCCTGCACCAGTTTGTACAACTTTATGCACTCCAACCTGAGCGGCTGAGTAAACAGGTGCGAATTGAGCAGGCGTTACGCCAAGCCATCACCCACCAGTGGCCCACGGGATTTCGACTCCCTTCCCACCGGGCGCTGGCAGAGTCGATCAGCGTTGCGCGCCAAACCCTGGCTCTGGCGATAGCGACGTTACTTGACGAGCAGTTATTAAAAACGGCCCATGGACAAGGCACCTGGACGTCGAAGCCAATGGCTCCCAGCGTTGTCAAAACAGATATCCAGCTCTCTCGGCGTGCCCAGCGAGTACTACAAGGACCTGGCGCCAGCACCGTTCAAAGCGGTGCCTTTGTGCCTGGCATACCGGATATCGCCCAGTTTCCAATGCGCAAGTGGCGTCAGCTGTATGCCAGCGTCACCGTGCCGCAAAATGCCTTACTGCTTTCTTACTCTACCGGTGGCTATGGGCCGCTTAAGCGTGCAATCCGTGAGTTTCTGGCGCGCTGGCGCAATATTCATTGCGATATTGAGCAGATCATCATCACCGATGGTACCCATAACGGTATTGAGCTATGCGCCATGGCATTGGCCGATGTAGGCGATACCGTGGCGATGGAATCGCCCTGTTATTGGGGGGCGCGCAACGTATTCACTGCCACAGGGCTTTCGATTGAGATGCTGCCTTGGTTTTCCGATAGTGGGCATGTGTTACCGCAGACGACCGGTAATATTGCGCTCGCATATTTGACCGGCTCTCATCACTACCCGCTCAGCGTGCCCACTCGCGCTACGCATAAGCAGCAGCTCTGTGACGCTTTATCGCCCACCTATGTGGTTGAGGATGACTACGAATTCACCCGAGACGATCACACTAACCTGCTGTTTGATCCAAACTCGGAACGCCATTTACTGGTAGGCTCATTCTCTAAGATGATGTTTCCCGGCCTGCGACTTGGCTATTTAGTGGTGCCACGCCATTTGGCAGGCCCAATGAACCGCCTACGCAGCGAGTTGTTTCGCGAAGGCCGTATGCTTGATCAAGCGGTATTGGCGCAGTTTATTTTTGATGGTGACTTAGACACTTGGTGCCGCCGCATCCAGCGCGACTATCTAGGCCGTCAGCAGGTGCTGCACGACCAGCTTAGCTCACTACCCAAAGTGCGCAATGTGTCCCCCCCGACTAGCGCGATTAGCTTATGCGTTGAGTTTGAACCCGGGGTTAATGATGTAGCACTTGCCCAAGCACTGCTCAAAGAACACTTGATTGTTCGCCCGCTAAGCCCCGTGTGCGCTGACAAGGACTCACGGACAGGATTGGTAATGGGCGTGGGCATGCTATCGGGAGAGACATTAGTGCGTGAAGCCCAACGGCTGCGCCGCTGTTTAGAGTTACTACTTCGCTAGGCGGGGTAGGCTTAGAATGTGTTGAGCATCACACTGTATGCCTAGTTACAAAAACTTATTCACAAGGATTTTGTCATGCGCCACCCTGTTGATAATTCAGTGCCCCTCTCAACGCTTCGCCTCTTGATAGCGCTGTGCGCCGTACTGGCTGTTTCAGGCTGCGCAACCTTTGCTCCTAACCCGCCTGAAGATCAGAGCAATATTTGTGAAATCTTTCGCGAGCAGCCGAGCTGGTATGACTATGCCCGGGAATCCGAAGAGAAATGGGGCACACCGATTGCCACACAGATGTCATTTATTCAGCAGGAATCTTCATTTCGCAGCCATGTGCGCCCGGACCGCAAATATTACCTAGGCTTTATCCCCGGCCCACGCCCCTCCTCCGCCAAAGGCTATGCTCAAGCCCAAGACCCCGTTTGGGAGGAGTATGAGGATCAAGCGGGTAGCCTGTTTGCCCGCCGAACCCATATGAAGCACGCCACGGATTTCATTGGCTGGTATAACCGCCGCTCTCAGCAGCAGGCAGGTATCTCGCTGAGTAACCCCGAACACCTTTACTACGCTTACCATGAAGGCGCAGGTGGCTATCAGCGAGGCTCCTACCGCAGTAAACCCCACGTGCTGCGTGCAGGCAGCCAAGTGGCAGCCCGCGCTAACCGTTATCAAGCGCAGCTCAACGCCTGCGAAGCAGAGTTTCAGTGCCGCAAGTTTTATCAAGTCTGGCCGTTTTGTCGTAGTTAAGCGCCGCCCATGTCTCTAATGAGTGGCTTGGCCTTAATTAGTGTCGTGTTTTTGACATCGATGCTGTCTGGCGTATTTGGCATGGCGGGCGGCTTGGTACTGCTGTGGTTTCTGCTGATCATATTTCCTGCAGGAACTGCCATGGCCGTACACGGGGTCATTCAACTCACGTCTAACGGATCACGAGCATGGTTATCAAGACGCTTTATCGTCTGGCGGATTGTTATGCTGATGACATTGGGCGTGTTGATCGCCGCAGCTTTGCTGCTGTTGTTCAGCTATAGCCCCAATACCGCGACGGTTTCCCTATTAATTGGCTTAATGCCAATACTCGTATGGATCCCCAAACGTTGGTTTCACTTAGATGCTAATCGCGCCAGCCACGCGCTAGGTTGTGGCATTGCCGCTGGGGGCCTTACCATTGCGGCGGGGGTTTCTGGGCCACTGATTGATATCTTCTTTGTGCGTTCCCAAATGGATCGACGACAAGTGGTAGCCACCAAAGCGATGATTCAGGTGGTGGCTCATAGCATCAAGATTCTCTTTTATCTGGGCGCAGCCATGGCGCTTAGCGCCAGCGAATGGGGTATTGTGCTGCTAGCAGCGCCGCTTGCGATCTTTGGCACCCACACCGGCAACCGTATTTTGCAGCGCCTCACTGATGCCAACTTCCGCACCTGGACGCGCTGGATCGTGACCGGCATTGGGATTTTCTACTTCCTGCAAGGGCTCTTTCTACTCACCCGCTAACGTTGGGCAGTGCCCAAATTATGTGCACGACATCATTACTGCGACAATTGCCGCACAATACAAACCAGTCATATCAGAACGCCTTACCGGGCGTAGCGCAGCTAATTATCTTGCAGGGGGCATCACTAATATTTCGGAAACGATGTGGAACGCTTGTCTTGAAATAATAAGACTCACCCGGCCCTAGGCGCCTGGCGGTGCTGCCAACAATGATTTCGATCTCGCCTTCTACGACAAAGCCAGCCTCTTCACCATAGTGGGTAATCATGGCTTGCCCAGTGTCAGCGCCCGGCAGATATCGCTCAACCATAAACGCCAGCGCACGGTTAGGTCGATTTGCCCCGACCAGCTTGAAGGAAATATCACCGGATGCGATATCAACCAAGTCATCCGCCGAATAGAAAATCTGCTCCTGACTATCAAGATCCATCGTAAAAAAATCACCGACGCTCATAGAGAATGCGTTTAGGATTTTCTTCAGGGAACTGACTGATGGGCTAACTTTTCCTTGCTCTATTAGCGAAAGACTTGAGTGGGTAACCCCACACAACTTTGCCAGTTCACGCTGCGAAATCCCTCGCTGCTTGCGCAAGGAGCGCAAGCTCGCACCCACGTCATCCGACATGCTTTTTTCACTCCCTATCAATAAGTAAATTAAATTACGTTGACGGTCTATTGACGGGCACATAATAGCGCAAAAAAAACCCCACGGCTGTGGGGTAAACTCTCAATTAACGTGGCGTTTTGAAAAATAATCGTTTTAATCAGCTTCAGCCATTATGTTCCGTTCAGGTGCTACGAGCTCCCGCTAGCTCCGAGTCGACACTTGCCGTTTTCGCCCCATCTTCATAGGCGATACGGAAGCCGGTAAAGCCATAAATAATCGCGAACATCGGGCTCAGCAGCGCCAGAAAGGCGTAGGGCGCATAGCTAAAGGCACTGACCCCAAGCGTGGCAAACATAAAGGCACCGCAGGTATTCCAGGGCACCAGTGGTGATGTCATGGTGCCTGCATCTTCCACTGTGCGAGACAGGTTTTTCAGTTTGAGCGAGCGACGCTTGTACTCGCTGGCATACATACGGGCAGGCAGAATAATACTGAGATACTGATCGCAACCTACAACGTTAGCGGCCATCGATGTTGCCACTGTGGTAGCAATCAGGCTGCCAGTGGTCTTGGCCAGTTTGAGCAGACTTTCCACGATGGTGCGAAAGAATCCTGCTGACTCAAGAATCCCGCCAAAGCTCATCGCGATAATGATCAGAGAAACCGTCCACATCATGGCGCTAACGCCGCCGTTGGTCAGTAGGTCGTCCACCGTAACGTTGCCAGTGTCTACCGCGTAGCCTTCCACAAAAATAGTAAAGCTATCGCCTAGCGGGACACCCTGAACCACAATCGCACAGACAATCCCCATCAGCGAGCCAACAGAAAGCGCGGGAATGGCGGGTACTTTCTTGATCATCATCACGATAACGGCCGCTGGCACCAGTAGCAGCCAGGGGCTAATGATAAACAGCTCATTGAGGCTTTGCTGTAACTCGTTTACCTGTGCCGCGCCATCGCCGGAAGGCGTCATGTTCAGGCCGATAATGGTGTAAAGCACCAGAGCAACCGCTAGCGCAGGAACCGTGGTGTAGAGCATATAGCGAATGTGTTCAAACAGATCAACACCAACCACACCGGGTGCCATATTGGTGGTTTCGGAAAGCGGAGAAATTTTGTCGCCAAAATACACGCCGGAGATCACGGCTCCCGCGACCATTGCAGGGTTAAGGCCTAGCCCTTCACCAACGCCCATCAAAGCGATACCAATGGTGCCGGCCGCCGTCCAGGCATTACCACCAGCCAACGACACTAAGCAGCAGATTAAGCACGCCGCGACCAAAAAGTAATCCGGTGCCAGAATGCTCAGACCATAATAGATCATCGTGGGCACAATCCCACCGGCAATCCAGTAGCCAATAATGGTGCCGATAATGATCAGAATGACAATCGCCTGAGTCGTCAGGCCAATAGAGCGCATGATACCCGCTTCAAGCTGTTTCCAGCGGCTACCCGTCGCAAGGGCCACCGCTGTTGCCACAATCGCACTTAAAAACAGCGGCAAGTGCGGATCCGTTTCAAAGTAGCCAATAAATACGCCCAATGATGCCGCCATAAACACAATGGGGATCATGGTCGCTTTTAAACTTGGCCGCGGTGTTTCCTGATCTTCCTTAGCAGTGGTGTCGGTCGACATAATGTCCTCACTCAGCATTTGCTTGTTGTTGGTGTTGATAGTGATGTAACCGCGTTTGAAACCGTTGTGCTGGTCATCGCTGAGACCGTCGCAGAGATTGTTATTACCTTTCTGATACGGCGCTCAGGCACAGGGAATCCATGGCCAGAGCCACCGCTTATACGGCGACGTCTGGCGCTGTGGATGACTCAAATCAATACGTGGTAAAGATGTTTTAAGGGCTAAGCGACATCCATACCGTCTTCACTTCACAGTATTTTTCCTGCGCGTGAAGCGATTTATCGCGTCCATTGCCCGACTGCTTAACACCGCCGAAAGGAACGGTCTGATCGATACCGGCCCAGTTATTCACATAGACCTGACCGGATTGCAGCCGCCGAGAGACCCGCATGATGCGGTCAATATCTTGACTCCAAACGCCAGCAGCAAGGCCGTAGTCGCTGTCATTGGCCAGAGCAATGGCTTGCTCTTCGCTGTCGAACCCAAACACACTCAGCACAGGGCCAAATATTTCTTCGCGGCCAATGCACATGTCGGGAGTCACATCATCGAAGACCGTAGGCGGCAGGAAATACCCATTAGAATCGCTAGGTTCGCCGCCCAGCTTCAGGGTGGCACCTTCGCTTTCGCCTTGGCGAATATACTCAAGTACTCGTTGGTACTGCGCTTCATCCACCATGGCACCCATAAAGCTAGCCGGATCAAGCGGATCTCCCGGCTGCATATGCTCAGCAGCTTTTACTACGCGGGCCACAAAATCTTTGCGAATACTGTTTTCCACCAGCAGGCGCGAACCGGCAATACAGACTTCGCCTTGGTTGTGGAAAATAGCTTCCGCAGCGCTTTGGGCGACGGCATCCAGGTGCTGGCAGTCGGCAAAAACGATGTTGGGGCTTTTGCCACCGCACTCCAGAAACACGCGTTTCAAGTTGGATTGTCCCGCGTACTGCATCAGCTGTTTACCCACGCCGGTGGAGCCGGTGAACGCCAAACCATCAACCTGCATGGAAAGTGCCAGAGCCTTGCCCACCGTATGGCCGTACCCTGGCAGCACTTGAAAGACGCCATCGGGAATACCCGCTTCCTTGGCAAGGTGGGCCAAGCGCAGCGCTGACAAAGGTGATTTTTCCGACGGCTTGAGAATAACGCTGTTGCCCGCCGCCAGTGCCGGAGCAATCTTCCACGACGTCATCATTAGTGGGAAATTCCACGGCACAATGGCAGCGATAACGCCCATTGGCTCGCGCAGCACCAACCCTAGCGCACGATCGCCAGTAGGTGCCACTTCACCGTAAAGCTTGTCGATACACTCCGCTTGATAGCGCAGACAGGCGACGGTGCCTGCCAAATCCCCTAGCGAACTGGAAATCGGCTTGCCCATATCCAACGTATCTAACAGCGCCAGTTCATCGCGGTGTGTCTCTACCAGTTCGGCTAGACGCAGTAGCACACGCTTACGCTTACTCGGGTGGCAGCGTGACCAGACACCACTTTCAAAGGTTGCACGGGCTGCTTGCGTCGCAAGCTCAGCCTCTTGCGCATCGCAGCTGGCTACCTCAGCAAGCACATGCCCGGTGGCGGGGTTGATACTGCTCAGCGTGCTGCCATCGGCGGCAGCGACAAACTCACCATTAATGAAGGCGCGCGTTTCAAAGCTCAGTGATGCGGCCTTTGATTGCCAGTCGGCGAAGGTTTTCGGTGTATCTGCCGCCATTATGCACTCTCCATAGGGTGTGTTATCGCCAGTTTTTCAGCGGTTTTATCCAACGCCAAACGCGCCTTGCTGACCAATTCATCGATTTCATCACGGGTGATAATTAGCGGCGGCGACATCACCATCGTATCGCCTACTGAGCGCATCACTAGGCCATGTTCAAAGCACAAATCACGACACAAATTGCCCGCGGAAAGCGATTTATCGAAGCGTTCACCGGTGCGCTTGTCGGCGACCAGTTCTAGTGCCCCAATCAAGCCCAACGAGCGGGCTTCACCCACCAGCGGATGCTCAGCCAGCTCCTGCCAACGCTTAGCCAGATAGGGCCCTAATTCATCGCGGACTTTCTCGACGACCCGTTCACTTTCCAGCAATTCGAGATTTTTAAGCGCAACAGCTGCACAGACCGGGTGGCCAGAGTAAGTAAAGCCGTGGAAGAACTCACCGCCGTCTTCGATCAGCGTATCGGCCACGCGATCTCCCACCAGCACCGCACCAATGGGCAGATAGCCCGACGATAGCCCCTTGGCAATCGGCATCAAGTCAGGTTTTAAGCCATAGTGAGTACTGCCAAACCACTCGCCTAAACGCCCAAAACCGCAAATGACTTCATCGGCAATCAACAGAATATCGTACTTGGCCAACACCTCTTTCACCGCAGGCCAATAGCTGTCCGGCGGAATGATCGCACCGCCTGCGCCCTGCACCGGCTCAGCGATAAACGCCGCCACCTTGTCTTCACCTAACGCCAGAATTTGCTCTTCTAACGCTTGGGCACACTGCTTGCCAAAGGCTTCCTGGCTCATGTCGCGCCCTTCACCAAACCAGTAAGGTTGGCAAATATGGCTAATCCCCGGCACACACGGGCCACCTTGATCATGCATCGGCGCCATACCGCCAAGGCTCATGCCCGCGACAGTTGAGCCGTGATAACCATTTTCACGCGAGATGACCCATTGCTTCTCCGGCTTGCCTTTGATCGCCCAATAGCGCCGCACCATGCGCAGCACGGTATCGTTGGCTTCAGACCCGGAACCCGTGAAGAACACATGATTGATATGCTCGGGTGCCAGCTCACTCAGCTTGGCGGCTAGCTTTACTGCCGGAGGGTGGGTGGTTTTAAAGAAGTTGTTGTAATACGGCAGCTGCTGCATCTGCTCGGTGGCGGCATCCACCAATTCCTGTCGGCCGTAACCGAGATTGACGCACCAAAGTCCCGCCATACCATCAAGAATACGATTGCCCTGGCTGTCGTAAATGTATACCCCATCGGCGTGGGTGATAATACGACTCCCCTCTTCGCCGAGTGATTTAAAGTCCGTGAATGGATGAAGGTGATGTTGGCGATCCAACGCCTGGTAGTCCTGGGTCTGCATAGGTCAGTTCCTGATCAAGTCGTTGCAACAAGCATTCAGCTATTAACTGGCTGGGCGGCGCGTTGGGTACGATGCTGACGGCAGGCCGCCGCAAACCCCTGAAACAGCGCGTCATAGAAAGGATGCTCTTTAGGTCGCCACTCCGGATGCCACTGCACTGCCAGGGCGAACGCAGCCGCATCACGCACCGAAATCGCTTCAACTAATCCATCAGGCGCCCAGGCTTCTGCCTCCAGGCCTGGTGCTAGCTGGTCAATCCCCTGCTGGTGCAGTGAATTCACCTCAGCATGCTCGCTGCTATAGAGCGCAGCCAGGGCGCCACCCGGGCGGATCTTTACCGTATGAGAGGGCACATAATGGCCCGCCATGTCATCAGCGGGCGGCTCACGATGATCGAGCATGCCTGGTAGCGTTTGAACTGCCTGATGAAGCGTGCCTCCAAAGGCGACATTCATTTCCTGAAAGCCGCGACAAATGCCAAACAAGGGCAATGCCTGACGTAATGCCTCGTGCACCCAGCAAAGCGCCGCCTCATCACGCCGTGCGTCAGCACGGGTATTTTCTGGGGCGCGTTCAGCACCATAGCGGTCAGGAGCGACGTTGGTATAACTGCCAGTTAGCAGCAAGCCATCCAGGCTGCCCAACAGACCAATAGCCTGTTCAGCATGCTGCTCGGGCGTCAACGTATCGGCGGCTAACACAGGAAGAATCACCGGCGTGATGCCGTAGTGGTAAAGCGCCTGCAGGAATTTATCGGTCACTATCTGCGCGGGATGGCCTTCCACTTCTCGGCAGCAGGCGATAACACCCACCAGTGGGCGTGGGGAATGCGTTGCTTGCATAGTCAAACCACTTTGTCAGTTGTTATGTTTTATTCAACAGTCACTTCAACATAGCGTGGCTTGTTTTATTTTCCAATAGCAAAATAGTATTTTTATGAAAAAACATATTAAATCATTGATAAATAAAGAATTAAAAAACATACCCGTTACCGACAAAAAATAATGACACTATTTTTGTTATTAAATATTTGACACAGGAGGCTGCCGAAGCAAGGATACTGTTAGCAGAAACACAACTAAAACGGCATAAAAATAAGGTACAACGTATGTCCTCTGCCAATAACACAGACGCTCAAAACGTAGCCTCGGACTTTCTTGACAGTCACCCAGAGATCACCAGCATTGACCTGTTAATCAGTGATCTTAACGGCGTCATTCGTGGTAAACGCATCCCTAGCGATAACCTTGGCAAAGTGTTTGAAAAAGGCATCTATTTGCCTGCTTCGGTATTTGCGTTGGACATCAATGGCAACACCGTTGAAGAGACGGGGCTGGGGCTTTCCAGTGGCGACGGCGACCGTGTATGTCGCGCCATTCCCGGCACGCTCAATCCGGTCACCTGGATGAATAACAACCAGTATGGCCAGCTATTGATGACCATGGAGGAGATGGACGGCGCGCCATTTTTTGCCGATCCTCGCCAGATTCTGCGGCGCATTCTTAAGCAGTTCTCCGAGCGTGGTTTAACCCCTGTCGTTGCCCTTGAGTTAGAGTTTTATCTGGTTGATCGTTTACGCGACGAAGAAAACTTGATTCAGCCACCGCAGTCTCCCTGCAGCGGCGAGCGGGCCACTCAAAGTCAGCTGTATTCGGTCCTTGAGCTAGACGAGTACGCTGAGTTTATCAATGACTTGCAGAGTGCCGCCCAGGCGCAAGGCTTGCCGCTGGATACGGTATTGAAAGAGTGTGCACCCGGCCAGTTTGAAGCCAATCTGATTCACACGGATGATGCGTTAAGTGCCTGCGACCACTCGGTACTACTCAAGCGATTGATCAAGGGCGTTGCATTAAAGCACGGCTTTGAAGCTACCTTTATGGCCAAGCCTTACGGCTTAGAAGCGGGTAGCGGCACCCATGTTCACGTCAGCTTGGTAGATAGCAACGGACACAATATCTTTGCCGAAAACGGCGACGATCCGCTGGAGAGCACCGCACTGCAACACGCCGTAGGAGGACTGCTGGAGCTGATGCCAGACTCTATGGCACTGCTGGCTCCCAACCTCAACTCGTTCCGCCGTTTTCAGGAAGGACTCTATGTGCCCTTGGCACCTACCTGGGGATACGATAACCGCTCTGTGGCCATACGCGTTCCCGCCGGGCCAAAAGAAGCGCGGCGCATAGAACACCGCGTAGCGGGTGCCGATGTTAATCCCTACCTGTTACTGGCCACCGTACTGGCCTCTATCCACCATGGCCTAACTCAGCAGACTACACCTGCGGAGCCAATCGTCGGCAACGCCTATGATCAAATCGCACCCCAGCTAACTAACAGCTGGACCCAAGCGCTGCACCTGCTGAACAACAACCGTGTACTTGGCGAGCAACTTGGCGAAGACTTTATTGAAGTGTTCATTGCCAACCGCCAAGCAGAGCGCGCCGAAACCATGCGCGAAGTTAGCGCCATGGAGTATGACTGGTACCTGCGCCACGTATAAGTTGATCAACCATCAATAGAACCCACCACTAGAATAGAGAGAGGCGCTGCTCGGCGTCTCTCTCTTATTGCGTCTGCCTGTCGTATGCTGCTATCCCCGTCCTTCTATTAGCTTTTTATGCCGTGTTATCTGTGAGCATCCGTGGCAAATAAAAACGGGCTGACGAACGTATTCGCCAGCCCGCTTCCAAGCAATCCTCAAACTAATCAGCGCTAAACAGCCAACCGGTCACGCATGGCGTAGAACCACGCTCCCATGGCGGAAAGCGGAACACGTAACAACCGTCCGCCGGGCATTGGCAGGTGAGAAATCTGTGCAAACGCTTCAAAACGCGTCTCTTCACCGCTAATCGTTTCTGCCACTAACTTGCCAGCCAAATGAGAGCACGTTACTCCGTGGCCAGAGTACCCCTGGGCGTAGTAAACGTTGCTATTAATGCGGCCAAACTGCGGCAGGCGGTTGAGTGTCAGTAAAAAGTTACCGCTCCAGGCGTAATCGACGCGGACATCGCCAAGCTCTGGGAAGGTAGCCAGCATCTTTGGCCGAATAGCTGCCTCAATACTAGCGGACTCCTGGCCGCCATAGTTCACCCCGCCGCCATACAACAAGCGGTTATCGGCGGTCAGTCGGTAGTAATCCAAGAGATAATTACAATCCTCTACGGCTTTATCGTTAGGTAGTAATCGTGCAGCTAACTCTGCAGACAGCGGCTCAGTGGTAATAATCTGGGTGCCGCACGGCATTGCCTTGCTTTCCAGCTTGGGTAGCAACCCTTGCAAATAGGCATTGCCAGCCATAACAACCCGCTGAGCGATCACGCGCCCCTTGGGAGTATGCAGTGTCACCGGCTCACCGTGCTCTACGCGTGTCACGGGGGAGTGCTCAAAAATCTTGCCACCTAACGACTCCAACGCCGCCGCCTGCCCCAACACTAAATTGAGAGGATGAAGATGCCCACCAGAGTGATCCACCAACGCACCCACATAACGATCGCTGCCTATTTCTCGTTTGACTTCTTCACCTTCCAACAGCTCAAGTTTCTGATGGCCGTAGCGCTCCCATAAGGCTTTTTGCTCCTTTAAGCCTTCCCACTGCTTCTTGTTACAAGCGGCAAACAAATTGCCTTCTTTTAGATCGCAGTCGATCTGATACTTTTCAATGCGCTGACGGATAATCTGGTTACCCTCAAATGCCATCGCACCCAATGCCCGAGCGGTTTCAGCGCCGTTTTGTTTCTCGATAACATCCATATCACGGCTATAGCTATTAACGATCTGGCCACCGTTGCGCCCGGATGCCCCAAAGCCAATCGCCACGCTTTCCAGCACCACGACCCGATGACCACGCTCCGCCAAATGTAGTGCTGCAGAGATGCCCGTAAACCCAGCCCCCACGACACAGACATCACATTCAACATCCCCCTCTAGCATGGGCCTTTGGGATGTGGAGTTTGACGATGCCGCGTAGTAAGACGCGACATGACCAGAAGACGCTTGAGGTTGCATTTGCCACCTTCCTTTTGTTGATTATTTTAACCAACTCGATCATATAGACCGATGTACGAATGCGCAAGCAACAGCAGCCAATGGGCTTACAGAGGCGAACAACACCTTTTTCCATAAGACAAATGTTATTAAAAAAGCAACACTCGGACATAAAACACACGTCCATCACGCTGAAAATAATCACCGCACGTTTTTATGCACCGCTCCCATTGAGGGAGAGGCCACGTGCTTCCTGTTTGTGCCTTATTACCGGGTACGATTGAGGTACAACTCGCTACTATTGCTAGCGTTGATAACCACAGCGGCGTAACGCTAAAGCAGCTGCCTATACTCACCATAGCCCCCACCGGAGACCGCTATGGATTATCAACACTACCGCACCGCCCTTGCCGAGACGCTCGCCCAAAGTGAGTTGCCCTTTGCGCCTGCCGAATACCAAACGCGCCTAGATAAAGTGCGCCATGCAATGACACAACGCGGGCTGGATGCATTACTGCTCACCGACCCTGCCGACATTAACTACTTAACCGGCTATCACACCTTCGAGGTATCGGTTCACGCCTGCTTAGTGTGCACACCTACACAGCTGGTGCTGCAGGTGGCCTCCATTGAAACAGGGGCAGCAATGGTCACCGCTCGTGTCGATGAAATCATTGGTTACCGATGGGAAAACCTGGATGAGATCATCACGCCGCTCGCGGACTTACTCACTGCTTGCGAGCAAATTGGCATTGATGGCTGGAGCAGCGGTTTGCGAGTGGGCGTGATGGACGCGCTGGCCCGCTCAGTGGGTAAAGAGCGCTTCTGTGAAGCAGGCGACCTGCTCGATACGATTCGCATTGTTAAAAGTAGCGCCGAACTTGAGATGCTCAGCGAAAGTGCACGAATCACTGCGGCAGGTTTAGAGGCTGCGATGGCCGCTATTCGCCCTGGCATGACTGATAACGATATTGCCGCCACCGGTGCTAAAGCGCTGCTAGAGAACGGCAGCGAGTTCATGAGTTTGCAGCCTATCGTGACCAGCGGGCACCGCATCGGCGTGATTCACGTTAACCATAAGCGCCGCGTCATACAGCCCAATGAACCGATATTTTTAGAGTTTGGTGCCGCTTATCAGCGCTATACCGCCCCGATGATGCGCACAGCGGTGACAGGAAAACCTAGCGCTGAATTAACCGCCACCCGCGACCTGTGCCGCTCGCTGTTCGAGACCCTGTGCAGTCATATGAAACCAGGCAACACCTTTGATGATGCCGCGAAGGCAGCGGATGCCCTGCTGGCACCTACCCGTGATCAACTGTTCTTCTCGGGGGTGTTTGGCTACGCTGTGGGGGCACAGTTTCCTCCTAGCTGGGTTGAAGGCACCGGCTATATTGCCCAAGGCCTGCATCGTTCTTTCGAAGAGAATATGGTCTTCCACTTACCGCTCTGCCTACGCGTTCCTGGCCAGTGGGGCGTAGGCATCAGTGATACCGTAGTGGTCACTCAACACGGCGCCAAGCCACTCACTAACAACGACTGGCAGCTCTATCAGGCAATGGATAAGTAGCGAAGAGGTAACTGCGCTAATAGCCTAAGATTGACAGTGCGATTAACCAGCGCTATCGTCACAAAAGATGCAAATGAGAAACACTATCTTTTCATGATCTCATTTATCTGAGGTGACGATCAGTTGAGGTAACGATAAGTACTATGAATGAGCTCTATGAGTAAGTTCGATTAGTAAGTACTAAGAGTCAGTTCTATGGATAAGTACCATGACTAGTGAACAGCGCCAGCTTCGCCAAACGTTGATTTTTTTACGCACCTCTTTCGAAGCAGTGCAACACTCGATTGCCGGTCGGTTAGACGACCCGCTGCCCTGCTGGCTAGACACCAGCATGCTCACCCTACTATCACGAGAACTAACCCGCTGCAGCCAGCAAGCAAAGCCGCTCTTCGCCCCTCTCGTCACCGAGCAAATATTCATTGCCTCACAGCAGTGTGACTTACTCCTCAAGCAGTGTCCCGGCGTGCTGAGCAGCGCCGTTTGCCACCGCCAGTTAAGCGCCATCATGCTGGCGCTAACCAACGCTATTGAACAGATCAACACACCAGCCAAGCGCCGCTGGCCTTGGCAAAGAGCCTAAACCCCCCTTTACCTATACGCCGGTTATTACGTTAGCGGGGGGTATTTTTCCATCAAAAACCTTATCCCATGACTGCGCCGTAGCGGCTGGCAATTACTGAGTTAGCATTTACTAGTAAACTGGTCTATTCTGTTCGCCACGATGTAATTGACCGTTTCCAAAAGGAGCTTGCTCATGGCGTATGAAGCGCTTTTCGCCCCTCTTCAGCTAGGTAGTTTGTCGATTCCAAACCGAGTCATCATGGCGCCGCTGACACGCTCGCGCACTCCAGACAGCGTGCCAGGCACCCTGCAGGAAGCCTATTACGGCCAGCGGGCAGGCGCAGGGCTGATTATTAGTGAAGCAACCAATATCTCCCCGACTGCCAAGGGCTATGTGTATACACCTGGCATCTGGACGGATGAGCAAGAAGCGGGCTGGAAAGGCGTGGTGGATGCGGTGCATGCCAAAGGTGGCCGTATCGCGCTACAGCTGTGGCACGTTGGGCGTGTGTCCCATGAAATGGTGCAACCGGATGGACAACAGCCTGTTGCCCCTAGCGCGCTAAAAGGCGAAGGCGCTCAGTGCTTTGTTGAATTTGAAGACGGGACGGCTGGTCAGCACCCTACTAGCACGCCCCGGGCACTGGAAACCGATGAGATTCCCGGCATTGTTGATGACTACCGCCAAGCCGCTGTTCGCGCTAAACGCGCAGGCTTCGACATGGTGGAAGTCCACGCGGCTAACGCTTACCTGCTTAACCAGTTCCTGGCCACCGGTACCAACCAGCGCACCGACCAGTACGGCGGCTCGTTGGAAAACCGCGCGCGCTTCCCGCTAGAGGTGGTCGATGCGGTGATTGAAGTTTTCGGTGCACAGCGTGTGGGCATTCGCCTAACGCCCTTTATCGAACTGTTCGGTCTGACCGATGATGAGCCTGAAGCCATGGCTTTCTATCTGGCGGAACAACTGTCCAAACGCGGCTTAGCCTATCTGCATTTAAACGAGCCGAACTGGATCGGCGGTGATATCACTTTCCCTGACGGCTTTCGCGAACAAATGCGCGAGCGCTTTAACGGCAGCCTGATTTACTGCGGCAACTACGACGCAGAACGCGCGGAGTCGCGCATTAATCAAAACACCGCCGATGCCGTAGCCTTTGGCCGCCCTTATATTGCCAACCCCGACCTGCCGGAACGCTTCCGAGTGAATGCCCCTCTTACCGAACCGAACCATGAAACGTTCTACGGCGGTGATGAAAAGGGCTACACCGATTACCCGTTTATGGCTAACGGCTACGATCGTATTGGCTAGATTTCTTGCCAAGCCAGAACCCTTATGAATGAAAAGCATCACTTAGGTGGTGCTTTTTTATGTCTGAATGCGTCAAAACGCTGCTAGGCTATTGATTCTTTAGTTTTAATATACTGGTGAGTCATGCTCAGTTCGCGGTTCACTCTACTGGTATTCCTCATTGGCTTTGGGTGGCGCTTGCGTTAACACTGAATGCCGCTATTTACGACTAACTAAATAATAGGGCCTAAGCGCCGACAGATAGGACTCAATGAGATGGATACCACTTCACTTCCGTTCTTGCTCGCTGTTGCTTCATTAGTGCTGGGGGTCGTGGCTGCGGCTATTTTCGTTTACGTGGTTCTTCCCAAACAACGCCGCGCCAAAGCAAAGGCCGCCACGCCGCCGCCAGCACCCAAAGCAGAACCACAGCCTCCCTCGCCTGAACCAGAAGAACCGGTGCCCGCCAAGCGCGCAGCGAAAGTAAAACAACACTCTCTGTTTGTGATTTTTTCTCACCCCGATGCGACAACAGATGAACGTCTAACCGAGTGGCTACGGGGAAAAGAAGCCAGCTATGATGCGATCAAAAAGGTTTTCTTTATCAAAGGCAAACAACCCTCGAACCCGATCACGATCGCCAACGCCTTTCCACCTGGAGAAATGCCTGACCTACTGCAAGGCGAGACCCACGAACCCATTCGTGGGATTAGCTTGCTGGTTAAGCCGCCGCTACATAAACGTCGCAATCAGCAAATGTACGTTTATGTAGAGCTTGCCAAAGAGTTAAACGAAACCTTTAGCGGCAACTTACTCGATGCCGAGCAGCAGCCCGCCTCAGAGTCGACTTACACACAGATTATTGGTTGATCGGTTAGCGATCAAACAACGCCCTGGCTACGTAGGTAGTCGTCGTAGCTGCCGCTAAAGTCGACAATACCTTCCGGCTGCATATCAATAATGCGCGTGGCCAGCGAGGAAACAAACTCGCGGTCGTGGCTGACAAAGATCAGCGTGCCTGGGTAGTTCTCCAGCGCTAAGTTCAGCGCCTCAATCGATTCCATATCCAGGTGGTTGGTCGGCTCATCCATTAGCAGCACGTTCGGGTTGGTGAGCGTTAGCTTGCCAAACAGCATGCGCCCCTGCTCGCCACCGGAAATGACCTTCACCGATTTACCAATATCGTCGCTGGAAAACAGCATCCGGCCCAACGCGCCGCGCACCACTTGCTCGCCGCCTTTGGTCCACTGGCTCATCCACTCGAAGAGCGTGGCATCAACAGGAAAGTCGTCGGTGTGGTCTTGGCCAAACATGCCAACTTCTGCTGCATCGGTCCACTTCACTTCACCGGCATCGGGGTGTAAATCACCCGCCAGGGTTTTCAGCAGGGTGGTTTTACCAATGCCGTTGGGGCCGATAATAGCAATGCGCTCACCCGCTTCTACGGTCATCGAGAAACGCTCGAAGAGCGGCTTCTCATCGTCGTAGCCTTTGGTAATGGCATCAACATTCACGGCATTACGGTGGATCTTTTTATTCTGCTCAAAGCGGATAAACGGGCTAACCCGGCTCGAAGGCTTGATATCTTCCAGCTTGATTTTGTCGATCTGGCGCGCCCGTGAAGTGGCCTGTTTGGCTTTGGAGGCGTTGGCCGAGAAGCGGCTAACAAACTGCTGAAGCTCGGCAATTTGGGCTTTTTTCTTGGCGTTATCCGAGTGCTGGCGCTCGCGGGCAGCGGTGGCCGCTGTCATGTAGTCGTCGTAGTTGCCGGGGAACAGGGTAATTTCCCCGTAATCCAGATCCGCCATGTGCGTGCACACACTGTTCAGGAAGTGGCGGTCGTGAGAGATGATAATCATGGTACTGCTGCGCGCTTTGAGAATATCTTCCAGCCAGCGGATAGTATTGATATCCAGGTGGTTAGTCGGCTCATCGAGCAGCAGAACATCCGGGTCGGAAAACAGTGCTTGAGCCAGCAGAACACGCAGTTTCCAGCCGGGAGCAACTTCACTCATCGGACCGGTGTGCTGTTCAATGGGAATACCTAGCCCCAACAGTAGCTCTCCGGCGCGAGACTCGGCGGTATAGCCGTCAAGCTCAGCAAAGCGTACTTCCAAGTCGGCCACCGCCATGCCATCCGCTTCACTCATTTCTGCTAGGGAGTAGATCCGTTCGCGTTCGGCGGCCACTTTCCACAGCTCAGCGTTCCCCATGATGACGGTGTCAATGACTCGTTCGTTCTCATAGGCAAACTGATCCTGGCGTAGCTTACCCAGCCGAGTGCTGCTATCCAGCATGACCTGCCCGGAAGAAGGCTCAAGCTCGCCACCCAAAATTTTCATAAAGGTGGACTTACCGCAACCATTGGCGCCAATCAAACCGTAGCGATTGCCGTTATTAAATTTGACGGAGACATTTTCAAACAGGGGCTTGGCCCCAAACTGCATGGTGATATTGGCGGTTGCGATCAAGATGTGAGCCCTGGTTAACAGTGTAATTGCGCATTCAAAGGCTCGCGATTCTACGCGCCTTTGAGCAGCGTTACACCTCCCACCTAGTGCGCGTTGTCTAGCGTCGCCGGAAGTTCGAGTAGAAAACGTTCACCATCAAGCGCTTGGCGCAGCCGGGTGTGCATTATCTCAACAATACCTGGATGCTCACCAACCAGCGCGGTGGTCGTCACACTCAAACCTGGGTGGCGCTGTTCAGCGGCAGCGCAAATCTCGGCGATATCGCCACCTTCCCCCGCATGACGCCCAGGCGAGAGAAACAGCATCGCTAGGATGACCGGGCCTGCTTGGAACTCCGGTGTATCCAATAAATGCTCTAACAGCGGCTCGTTAAAGCGATATTCATCACCTTCACGACGCTCCATGGAGGCTGCCGCCACACAGGCCACGTCATCACCAAGCAGTACACTAAGCTGTCCCGCCAAGCGGTTGCGCACGGCGGTCACTTCAGGAATCGGACTACCGTGATCGACCAGCGCTACATGCGGCGTCGTTCCCGCCTGGTGCTTGTCGCGAACGTTGTCGGCCAGCAGCTTGGCTAAGCGCAGGTCATTATTGCCCCGCTCATCCACCAGCGGCTGAGCCACACGAACGCTCACCTGGGGAAAACGCGCCTGCAGTGCGGCCATGCGCTCTGGCAAGTAGCCCGTCAGTGCTTTACTTGGGCCAAAGAAAAACGGCAGCACAATGATCTCTGTCGCCCCATTCTCGGCACTGCGCTCAGCAGCTGGGCCCAGAGTCATCGCAGGGATGTCGTCGACCTCGTCGGGAGGGATTTTATTGGAGTGCAGCAAGGAAGCCGCCTGCACGGTTTCGCCTAGCTGCTGGCTGAGTGCAAACGCTACGCGGCGCAGATTATGGGTTGCCTGAGGCCGTAATGAGCCGTTATCGACGAGAAAAATAGCGCGCATGTCGGTCTCCGGAGATGGTCAAGTAAGTAATCACTAAAGGCATGATAAGATGAGCGCTTTAACCGATGTACCGTACTCATGATGCTTGATAGCGATGTTTGATACTACCGCCCTGAACCAGCAAAGAAACTTCTTCGATGGCCATACCGATATCTGGCTTTTTGGTTATGGCTCGCTGATCTGGAAGGCCGACTTCGCCTACTTGGAACGCCAGCCCGCCTACATTACCGGCTGGGCGCGGCGTTTTTGGCAAGGCTCCCACGACCACCGTGGCACGCCGGACGCACCGGGTCGCGTCGCTACGCTGATTCGTGCCCAAGGGGAAGTATGTCACGGCATGGCATACCGCATTACACCCGATGTGCTGGCACCGCTGGATGTACGTGAAAAGAACGGCTACCTGCGTGAAAAAGTGCCGCTCACTTTTCTAGCGCAGCATGGCAATGTGCAGGCGGCAAAGGCAACAACGGAAGGGCTAATTTACTTAGCTACTGAAGATAACCCAGCCTTTCTGGGCGAGGCATCGTTGGATGATATTGCACACCAAATTGCCCATTCCCATGGCCCGAGCGGCTCGAATAAAGCTTACTTACTGAACTTAGCCCAGGCGTTACGCGAATTAGGCACAGACGATGCGCATGTTTTCGCCATTGAGGAGCAGCTACACCGCTACCAATAACGTGGGTAACGGCGATGGCGCGCTAAATTATTCACCAAAATGGCTACTACCAGCATGACCACGCACCCAGCGCCAATGGGGATCAGCGGATACCACCAGCCTAGTTTGTGGACACTCGCCCCACCCGCTACCGCAATCAGCGCAGCGGCAGCCCCCGGTGGATGTACGGTGTGTGTTAGCTGCATCACCAGTATGGAAAGCGACACCGCTAGTGCCATCGAGATAGGCGTCGCGCCCAGCAGTTGGTAGCACCCCACCCCCACCAGCGCCGACAAAACACTACCAAACAGCACATGGCTTGGCTGGGCGAACGGGCTTTCAGGCGCTGCATAAACCAACACCGACGTTGCCCCAAAGGAGCCTACGATTAATAACTGCTGCGAGAGCCAAGCGGCGCTTAGCCAGCATATAACGGCCATACCAGTAAAAGCGCCCAGCCATGACCAGCAGGCATCTTGCCAGCCGACGGGGCGGCGCGCCGTTGGCTCTCCTCGCATCTTGCCAAGATAAGCTTTCATCGCTCCCTCTCTGCACAAAAAGAGTGCAGATGATGGCAAAATGCACCAAATAAGCAAATGACAATTGATCACTTATCTAATGAAACTGACTCAAGGGCGCTCGCCCTCTCTACATCATTAGCCACGACAGGATAAACAGCGCCAGCACAATACGCACGATGGCTCCTAGTAAGGAGCCTCGCAGCAGCGCTCGAAAGCCGCGCCATAACAGCCACAAGCCAATTACCAACACCAGAATGCTAAAGAACGACGCATTGATACCCAGGGAGCGGGTAAGGCCATCAATAAAGTCATCAAACGCGCCGAAAAAGTTGGTGAAGAAGCCCAATAAAAATTCCACCACCACACGAATAGCATCGCCAATCGCTTCGCCTACACCATCAAAAAATCCGTTTGCCTGCATGCGTTATTTCCATCGCTAAAAGGTTTTCGATATTGTCAGTTAAAACCACGCTATTGCATAGCATGCCCATTAAGCAGCGTGCCCCTCCCTTTTGCGTCCCACCCTTAAGACGTTTACCCTATTTCACTTTTTCGACTGACGCGTTACAACGTTGTGAACGCAATAGCGGGAGAGACTGGTGCTAGCCACCAGCGCCGAAGGAGCAACGACCCCGGAAACTCTCAGGCCACCGGACCGCTATCGCTACGGTACTTACTAAAACAGTAATTACTAACATTTTCCGAAGAGCGGTTGATGACTGCGTCACTCAGCCCACCGAAGGAGCAAGCGCCTCAGCCTCAATAGATGCGTGAATCTCTCAGGTTCCATGACGGAAGGGGTACGCCTAGCCAATGTTGCTAGGGGTATCGCTTGACGCTCATACAATCTGGAGAGACTTATGCAACGCATTGCTATTATTGGCGGTGGGATCACTGGTATTACAAGTGCTTATGCGCTGGCCAAGCGCGGCTTTGATGTGACTGTTTTTGAAAAACACCGCTATGCGGCAATGGAAACGTCATTTGCCAACGGCGGGCAGCTCTCGGCATCGAATGCTGAAGTGTGGAACCACTGGCCGACGGTGCTTAAAGGCCTGCGCTGGATGCTAAAAAACGACGCGCCGCTCCTGGTCAACCCTCGCCCTAGTTGGCACAAACTCAGTTGGTTTGCAGCGTTCATCGCCGCCATTCCCCGTTATGCCGACAACACCACGGAAACCACTCGGTTAGCCATTGCTGCCCGGGAACACTTATTCCAGTGGGCGAAAGACGAGCAGATTGATTTCGATCTTAAACAGCAAGGCATTTTGCATATCTATCGTGACAAAGCTGGCTTTGATCACGCAGCACGCGTGTCGCAGTTGCTAGCGAAAGGCGGCCTTGAACGCAGATCGGTCACGCCGGATGAAATGCGCGCCATCGAGCCAACCTTGGCAGGTAGTTACTATGGCGGTTTCTATACCGAAAGCGACGCCACTGGCGATATCCATAAATACACCAACGGCCTCGCTCAGGCAGCCGCCAAGCGTGGCGTGCAGCTTAACTATGGCCACCATATTGACGATATTGGCGCTGACGAGAATGGGGCTTGGGTAAGCGCCACAGTCGATAACAACAGCATGAGCCAACGTTTTGACAGCGTGGTCGTTTGTGCGGGGACCGGCAGCCGAGCCATTGCCGCCAAATTAGGCGATCGCGTTAACATCTATCCCGTAAAAGGCTACTCCATTACCGTACAGCTCGATGACGAGGCCTCTCAGCAAGCCGCACCAACCGTCAGCCTGCTAGACGATGAAACCAAGTTGGTGACCAGCCGTTTGGGGCTAAACCGCTTCCGCGTGGCTGGCACCGCTGAATTTAACGGCGCGAATCGCGATATACGCAACGATCGCATTGAACCGCTGGTTCGCTGGGTAGAAGAGTGCTTCCCTGGCGTGAGTACCCAACGCGTAGTGCCCTGGGCGGGCCTGCGTCCAATGTTACCTAATATGCTGCCCAAAGTTGGACCTGGCCGTTTGCCCACTGTTTTCTATAACACCGGCCACGGCCACCTAGGCTGGACACTGTCAGCCATTACCGCCGAAATGCTGGCGGACGCGGTGGAGGAGAAAAATATCCTCCGCGAGACAGTAACCCAACCGCTTACTTAACCTCAACCACACCATCAGTACGTGAGGGAACCTCCCCAGGAGTCCCCTCACGTGCGCCTTTAGGTATTGCATAGTCTGCACCTAACTACATATTCTGCTAGTAGGCACTCCTTATAAATCCAATAACGCGCCCATAGCGCCCCGTAGCTCACGACAATAAACCAGGAGACTGACTATGTACCCAGCAAAATTGAGCCAACACTTTTCGCTTAAACAGCTTATGTCCGCTTGCCTAGTAGGCTCTGCTTTGATGGCAGGGAACGCGCTTGCAGCGACTACGATTAATCTAAGTTACAACGGTGCCCCAGACCCAGAAAAGAACGCTGTCCACGTTTTTGCAGAGAACCTTAAAGCGCTGGTAGACGAAAAAACTGACGGTGAGATCCAGCTTACGCTCTATCCAAATAGCATGCTCGGCGAAGAAGAGGAGCGCATGGAACAAACCATGAATACGCCCATGCTCAATGTGGCGTCATTTGCGGGTGTTTCTCCTCTTGTTGATGAAATCTTCGTTAGCGCTATTCCGTTTCTGTTCGACGATTTTTCTGCAGCCCACACTTTCTTCGATGAGGGTGAGTATTGGCAGGAAGTCAGCAACGCTCTGCAGGAGCGTGCCGGTATCGATATGCTAGCCGTTGTGGAAGAGGGCGGCTTTTTGGCGTTCACCAATAACGAAAGGCCGATCAGCCACCCTGACGACTTCGAAGGACTCCGCTTCCGCGCCATGGACCCTAGCCAGGTCGCTCTTTATGAGGCCTTCGGCGCCTCCGGTACTCCCATCCCCTGGACAGAGACCTATATGGCACTGCGCACTGGGGTGGCTAACGGGCAAATGAACCCGCCGATGTATATCATCTTAGGCAGCCTTTACGAAGTGCAGGACTACCTGACCCTCGCCAATATCCAGTACTCCGACCAGTTCCTGGTAGGCAACAGCGACATGATCGCAGGTTGGGATGATGAGCTTCGCAGCGCCTTTATGGAGGCCGTCTCCGAAGCTAATCACAATGCCCGTGAGCACAATGAGGAGCAGGTAGAAGCGCGTATCGCCTATCTGGAAGAGCAAGGTATGGAAGTCATTCGCCCCTCTGAAGAAGAGCTAGCCGCTTTCCGCGAAATCGGCCAGCCTGCCTACCTTGAGTGGCTCGGTGAGCGTGATATCGAGCAGCGTTGGATCGATATGGCGTTGGAAGATGCAGGCATGAGCGAACTGCTCGACTAACGGCTGTTAACAACAGGGGCTGGCACCTTACCGGCCCCCTATTTCCAGTACTTAATATCCTAGTACTTAAGACCCTAGTACTTAATGTTCTAGTGCTTAACGTTTCTGTGCTTCATGGAAGGCTGCCATGTTTAATACGCTTCGATCCCGTCTTTTAGCGATCAGCCGCCCTGTTACCTTAACCCTGGCGGGCGCACTGTTATCGCTCAATGTTGCGGCCATTCTGTTTGGGGTGTTTGCACGCTACATCGCTGGTGGCGCGCCTATCTGGACAGATGAGCTATCACGTTTCTTGATCATCGCCACCGTGATGCTCGCGGCTGGCGCTGTCTGGTCTGAAGGAGGACATATGCGCGTTGGCCTGTTAGAGAAACGGCTGCCCGCCCCCTTTGCTCGCTTGCTAAACGTGTACCAATGGCTACTCACTCTGCTCATTGCAGCGGGGGGTGCATGGGTTAGCTATCGCTATGCGCTATCGGTCAGCATGTTTACCACTTCTGGGCTCGGCATTAGCCGCACAGTGCCACTGCTCTCGCTACCGATTGGTTTTTTGCTACTAGCTTGGCATGTGCTTCTTTATGGCCCTGCGCCACTTAAGACCATTGAGGACGACCTATGATTGTCACTATGCTGGTTGTTTTCCTGGGCCACGTCCTGCTTGGGCTGCCTCTGTTTATCGCCCTGCTTACCACCGCGATAGTCGGCTTTTTGTTTGTCGATCCCTCGATGATTCCGCGTATGCTGCCCCAGCAATTCTTTGGTGGTATCAATGTATTCTCCTTGATGGCGATTCCGTTATTTATCTTCGCTGGCAACCTGATGAACGTCAGCGGCTTAACCGAACGCTTGATGGGGCTCGCCCGCCTGATGGTAGGGCATTTGCGGGGCGGCATGGGCCACGTCAATGTGGTGTCGAGCGTATTCTTCGCGGGTGTTAATGGCTCAGCGGTGGCGGACACCTCGGCACTTGGGTCACTGTTAGTGCCTGCCATGGAGAAAGAGGGCTACTCACGGGCCTTTGCCGCTGGGTTGACCGCTGGTAGTTCGCTGATCGGCCCGATTATTCCACCCAGCATCTTTATGATTCTCTACGCCTCACTGACCAACACCTCGGTCGGCGACCTATTTTTGGCAGGCGTTGTGCCGGGGTTGCTGCTGGGCGTTGCCTTTATGGGCATGAACGCCTGGTATGCCTGGCGCCATCGATTACCCAAAAGTGGTCAGTTGCCCTCACTCAGCCAACTTGGCATAGCCTTTGTGGCCGCTCTGCCGGCACTTATTGCCCCTTTTATTATTGTTGCTGGCATCGTGCTGGGCTTTGTAACGCCGACCGAGTCAGGCGCATTAACAGCGCTGTATGTCGCGTTGTGCGGAGTCGTGTTGGGAGGATTGCGTTTCAAAGAGTGCTGGAAAGCTATCGTCGATACGGCACGCTTAACCTCGGCGATTTTTCTGATTATGGCCGCCTCAGCGACGATTAGCTGGCTGCTCTCCTATGCGCAAGTGCCCGCGCAATTTGTCTCGCTGCTATCGCCCTACGTAGACAATAGCGTGGTTATTTTATTGCTACTCAGCGCAATCACCTTCGTCACGGGAATGTTTATGGAGGAAGTGTCAGCGCTGATGCTCCTCACGCCCATCTTTGCGCCAGTGGCGATGATGTCGGGTATCGACCCCATTCATCTGGGTGTCATCATCACGCTTAACATTACCATCGCGTTAATCACCCCGCCGCTGGGTGCCTGCGTGTTTGTCGCCGCCGCGGTCAGTCGGCTTGAGATAGTGTCGCTGTTCAGAACCATTTGGCCCTTTGTACTGACGGCGATTGCGGTGCTTATTCTACTCATCCTGTTTCCATCGCTGACGCTGTGGCTACCTGCTCAGTTTTAAGAACCTGTTTTAAGAACCGTATTAAGAACCTGTTTTGATAACACTCTGCTTGGACAACATGATGCCTTTGAACACACTATTGAAGGCCTTGCCGCCTCTACCCAGCCACCTAGCTCCAAACTGGGAACAGCTGCGCCGAACATCTATTGAAGATAACGGTGAGCGCTTGGTGCCAATGAGCCTCGCTCCGGCACCGATTAGCGTATTCCCCGCCTATGCTCGGCTGGGCATTCCCGGCGCGGTACCGGAGTGTTTCGTTCGGGAAAGCGTTTATCGGGCGCTACTCGCCGCAGCACGCAGCCTACCCGAAGGGGTCGGTTTAATCGTGCTGGACGGCTGGCGTCCATGGCGGGTGCAGCAGTACTTATTTGATACCCTGCACGAAGCTATCCAGCAGCATCAGCCCGGCCTCAGCGAAGCGGAGCTACTGGAGCGCACAAGGGAGTTTGTCTCGGTTCCCAGCCGCGACCCATTAGAACCCAGCCCACATCTCACCGGCGGCGCCGTCGATGTCACGCTATGCGACGCCGATGGCCTACCGCTGGATATGGGGACGCTGTTTGATGAAGCGATACCCGCCTCTCATAGCGACTATTTCGAGCATATGGAGACGCTAACGCCCCAGCAAGTTAACGCCCGAGACCATCGCCGCCTGCTGTATCACACCATGCAACAGCAAGGCTTCACTAACCTGCCTAGCGAGTGGTGGCACTTCGACTACGGCGATCAATTATGGGCCTACTACGGGTCACATCAGCAAGCGCATTACGGCCCGATAGAGCTGGACACCATTGAAAATCGCTGGCGCCGACAGCTGTAGTTGACTAGGCACGATGCCACTCCAGGTAAAGGGCATCGCCGCCTAGCATCTCCCCTTATCTAGGATGCTCAGATAGCGTTTCCTGCTACCGCATACTTGCTATCGATAGGCGAGTTTGCTCTTGCTACCCAAAGCCGATAAAGCGCTGGGGTAAAGAAAAATGACACCAGCGTTGCCAAAAGCAGCCCAAACCCGACGGTTTGCGCGAAAGGTGGCCACAATCCACCTGCCGCCACCATCAATGGAATTAATCCAGCGAAAGTGGTGATCGTCGTTGAGATAATATGACGACTGGTGGGGCCGCTAATGACCGCTAACATGGCATCAATATCGCCTTGGCGTGCCGCTTCATCGTCATCAAACGCAGCAATGATGATAATAGTGGCATTAATCGCCACACCCACCAGCCCCATAATGCCGACAATAATGACAAAACCGAATGCATGGCCGCTTAATAACAGCGCCACAATACCCATGCCCATTGCCTGGGCACCAGCAATAAACACAATGGCAGCGCGGCGAAAGGAATTAAACGCCAGCACGACCGTTGCCACCATGGCAATCACCAGCAGTATCACCGAGGCCAGCAGGTTACCCACGGCTTCGCTACGTTCGGCGGCCTCCCCACCGGTTTCAATGCGATAGCCAGAAGGGAGGTGAATCTCTCCTGCTTTTAGCGCGCTCTGCAACGCGTCCTCTAGCTGTGCCATGGAAACGGCAGGCAACGCATCGGCTACCAAGTAGCCTTGCACCAACTGCACCCGTTCAGCATTACGGCGAGTAATCACGCTCCAGGCTGGCGTTAGCGATACTTCCGCCACTGCCGCTAGCGGCAACCCCTCTGCAACGCGATCACTGACTAAGCGCAGTGCGGCAAGCTGTTCAGCATCAGTGCGCCATTCACCAACATAACGCACTCGGACAGGGAGCTGCTGAGTATCTTCCAGCAGCATGCCTGCAGACTGGCCCGACAGTGCAGCACCAACCTGTTCCGCTAGGTGTTGTGGCGTGAGGCCTGCATCGTGAAGCGCCGTTTGGTCGATATCCAGCGTTAGCCTAGGCAGGTCGCGCTGCATGCCTGCGCGCACATGGGTTACCTGAGGCAACTGATGCATTAGATTCGCTAGCTCGAGTCCCAGCGATGACAGTATGTCCAAGTCATCGCCATAGACTCGTAGCTCAATCGGTGCTTTAAACGGAGGCCCCTGCTCATACTTACGCACCACGCTTTGCGCCTGCGGAAAGTGCTGATCAAGCACTTGCTGCAACATTGGCACCCGCTGATTAGTCACCGCTAACGACTCGGCATCGACAATCAAGTGTAAAAACGCGGGGTTGTTATCTTCATTGGTCAATACGTTGTAGTACATCATGGGGGCACTTTCGCCGACAAATGCCGACACCCGCTTGATGCCCGGCAGCTCTCGGATAAGGGTGACGGCTTCATCGGCCAACGCAGCGGTATTGGCGACGCTGCTAGCCGGTGGCAAGCGTACTTCAATGTGGAATTGGTCACGGTCTGCCGGTGGAAAAAACGCGACGTCTAACGTTGACATTAGCGCGATGCCACTCACAGGCACGCATAAGGTAATGATCATGGCAGCCACCGGATGACGCAGCGAGCTACGTACGGCACGCCTAAAACCACGCTTGACCACGTTATCTTGTGAGCCTGACGGTTTCTTCGCCACGCTGGCCAGCAGCATCGGAGAGAGCGCTGGCACTAGCAGCAGCGATACCAAGTAAGAACTCACTAGCGCTACAATAACGGCCAGGGCTAGCGGTCCTACGAACTCTCCGGCGGGCCCCGGCATTAGCACAATTGGCATAAACGCCAGAATGGTCGTCAGGGTGCTGGCGAGTAACGGCACGGCTAAATGGCGCAAGGCATCTCGGGTCGCTGCAATCACTGAGTCCCCTTGCAAGAAGCGCTCACGAAGGGCGTTGGTCATGACAATGGCGTTATCCACCATTAACCCCAGTGCCACAATAATGCCGGTAATGCTCATTTGGTGGATATCAATACCCAGTGGCTTGAAAAACGCCAACGTGAGCAGTGCCGTAGCGGGAATCGCGAGTCCCACCGTGATCGCCGAGCGCCAGCCCATGCTTAAAAACAGAATAGCCACTACCAGCACTAACCCTATCAGCAGGCTGCTAGCGACATCGCTTAAGCGCTGATTGGTGTAACTGGCTTGCTCAAACACCACTTCAACATCAAGCCCCACGGGCAGCTCGTCAGCAAACGCCATTAGTTGTTGCTGAGCCCGTTCAACCCAAACATCAATACGCTGGCCGGGAGCCATACGGGCACCCACAAACACAGCTCGTTCACCGTTAAGCAGCGCCATGGCGGCGGGCGGATCCTGCACGCCGCGGCGCAGCTCGGCAATCTCACCTAGCCTAACCGTTTGACCTTGCCGGATAGCCACGTCGACATCGCGCAACCTGTCCAACGTATCAAATTCACCGCTCAGCCCGACCGTTAGCCGATGGCCTCGAGTAACCACTTCGCCTGCCGTGCGGCGGCCATCACTTGCTTCAATGGCGGCGGCCAGCTGGCCTACGGAAAGCCCCAGCGCATTTAGCTCTAAGGGGTCGACCATGACCTCGACCTGCTCCCCTGCAACACCAAACAGATGGGTGTATTCCGTGCCTGCAACACGCCTAAACTGGTCTTCCAGGCGTTCAGCGTAGCGCTCCATCAACTGCGGGTTGGGCGGAGAATCCAATGTCCAGCGCAGGGCGGCCACCATGCTAAAGGCGTAACCGCGGTCATCCAGCAGTTCTGGTGTCTGCACACCGGCTGGCAAGGTTGGCGCAATATCGCCTAATTTATCTCGTACTCGGCTCCACACGGGGGCGACATCAATAACCGCGTCTTCTAATTCAAGACTGATAACAGCGATGCCCTGGCGCGACGTAGATTCAAGCACTTGGATTTCTGAAATAGTGCGCAGCTCGTTTTCAATAGGCCGCGCTACCAGCGCTTCAACCTGTTCAGGCGTAGCACCAGGAAACGGCGCAAGCACGGTAGCCATACGCGCAATCAGATGGGGGTCTTCCGCCCGAGGAAGCGTTTGAATAGCCGATAGCCCAGCCACAACCAGCAACCCCAAGGTTAATGCCACTAAACGTCGATTAAATAACCACTCAATGCGCTGCATAAGCCATATCCTCGCTGAGGGTGACCTGCTGCCCTGGGGTGATGCGGTGAATGCCGCTAGTAATTAACCTTATTCCTGGCTCAAGGGTTCCGCGCACAAAGGCTTGATCGCCTTCAGTGTGCAGCAACTCCACGCTCGCCCGAGCCACACGGAAATGCCCCTCTTCCAGCGGCTCTGCCACCAGCACGTTCCACAATCCTCGCTCGGCAGCACGTAAGGCATCTAGCGGCACCCAATAGCCACTGGCAGGCTCTACCACTGCGTAGCTAAGTTCAACGAGATCACCTGGCACCGCGCTGTTTGAGGCGTCAAGCGAGACAACCAGCGTCTGCGTGCGGCTGTCGCTGTCAATATGGGGTAATCGAGCACGCACCACACCGCCAATAGCGTGGTGATTAACGTTGAGTGTGACCATCTCGCCTGGTGTAAACGTCGACGCTAACCGAGCAGGCAATCCTAGATGCGCTTCAAGTTGCTCAACATCGATAAGCTCAAACGCGGCGGTACCGCTAGTCACTAAACTACCAACGCTGACATGACGTTCAATAACGCGTCCAGCGAAAGGCGCTTTTAACGTGCTGTCCTCAAGATCAGCAGTAAGGCTGTCTCGTTCAGCCGCCAGTGCCGCAAGGCGGGCTTGAAGCGTTAGCCGATCCGTTCGGGCTTGGTCCAACGTCGTACGGCTGGCAAAATTACTTTGATTAAGCTGCGCTTCACGCTCTTCTTGGCGCTGAGCAAAAGCCAGCCCGGCGCGGGCTTCCTCACTACGTGCGGCCACTTCTGCCAAACGGCTTTCAAGACGGCGGGTATCCAGTATCGCCAGCACATCGCCCTGCTCAACCGCACTCCCCCTATCAGCCAACACTTCGCTAACACGGCCAGCGGGTTCAAAAGCAAGCGACACTGACTGGCGTGCAACCACTCGCCCCGTTAAGCGCACGTCCCGCTCCAGCTGTTCGGAGTGGGCAAGAGACTGCGTCACCACTTGCAATAAAGCGTTATCAGTTTCTTGCTGGTTAGCCAACTGGGCACGACTGTGCTGGCTAGTAAGCACAACCACCGCAACTGCCGTGATACTCATCATAATTAAGGCCGCCAACGTGCCACGACTCCGGTGGCGCCAGGAAGTATTGAAGGAAGTGTCCATTATGGCCTCGAAATGGTTTATTCTTGAACGATACGGTTCACTACAATATGTGTACGCCAGCGTTCAATATTTATTTATTCGATAGGCACGGATTTTTCGCAATGACGGACTCGCAACCTTTACCGCCTGACAAAAAACGCAGCGCCGGTCGCCCCAAAGACATGGCTAAGCACAACGCGATGCTAGACGCGGCGGCCTGCCTATTTTTTCGCTTTGGTCTCGAAGGGGTGACCATGGAAGCCGTTGCCCGTGAAGCGGGTGTTTCCAAAGTGACTGTGTACGGCCATTTTGCAACTAAAGAAGCGCTATTTGGCAACGTCATTCAGCGTGAAACCGCCCTCATTCGTCATGGTCTAGAACAGCTTCCCGACACTCACGAAGCCGTGCGTCAATCGCTGATTGAAGTCGGCACAAGCCTCGTGCGCTTTTTGTTGGAGCCCCACGTGTTAGCCGTTGAGCGCGTTATGAGTACACAGGGAAGTCAGTACCCCGAACTGCTACTGGCCTTTTTCGAATCAGGCCCCTGGGCCACTAAAAAGTGGCTGCAGGAAAAGCTTGAGGGGCTAGCCCGCGCCGGGCATTTAACCCTTAACGCACCCACACCAGCCGCCGACCAACTCTGTAGCATGTGGCAAGGCATGTTGGTTATGGAGGTGCGTATGGGGGTTCGTCAGCTCCCCAGCAATGAAGAGATTCATCGTCAGATCAGCAGCGCAGTGGATGTGTTTTTGGCGGCGTATGGGAAACAAGCATAATGAGAACGGCAATCGCGGCTGTCACTTTTAGTGCTGCATTTGCGATTCAAAAAATGTCATAAACGCACGTACTTTGGCGGGCACATGCCGTCCAGGCGGGTAAACCGCATAAACACCCCCCTCGGACAGAGACCATTCGGCCAAAACGCGAGCCAAGCGTCCGGCCGCTATTTCCGGTTCGGCGGTAATATCGGGCAGCACTGAAAACCCGCCTCCGGCAGCGGTCAAAGCCACTAAACTCACCGTCGAATTGGCTGCTAACCTTGCGTTCATTTGCACATTGACCAAGGTTTCTTGTTGCTTAAACGCCCACGTTAAAGGTGCTTTTAATGGCGTGAAGGCAATCCAGTCGTGTGTTTCCAGGGCTTTCGGGTGCGCTGGCACGCCGTGGCGTTTTAGGTAGCTGGGAGCAGCCACTACATACTGTTGAAATGTGCCTAACCGACGGGCACGCAGAGTGGAATCTTTTAACCAGCCTAAACGAAACGCTAAATCGATTCCCTCTTGCACCATATCGCTGACTTGGTCGCCGCTACGCAGTTCGATATGCAACGCTGGGTGCAAACGGCTGAACGCTACCACCACGTCGCTCAGCACCCCGGAGGAGTAATCTTCTGGAGCCGTTATACGCAGTTCACCATGTAGCTGCTGAGTATCGCTCACGGTGCTCTCAAGCGCGCCCTGTAAACTTGCTAACAGCGGGTGGCACTGATGGTAGAGTGCTTCCCCAGCTTGGGTAAGTTGCACCCGCCGCGTTGTGCGATGGAACAGCGTGACACCCAGGCGCGTTTCCAGCTGGCGAATTTGTAGACTCACGCGGGTTTTTGTACAGCCTAGCCGCTCAGCTGCCTTGGTAAAGCTACCGGCTTCCACCAGCGCGACAAAGATCGGCAAACCGTTTAAATCGAACTCATTGGCGGTGGTCATTCATCACCCTACTGTTATGAAATCAATAACAGTAAATTACGTTAATCGCTATTTTTCAAATCAATAAAGCGTCAGACAATGCAGCGACAACCTACTTAAGGAGAACTGTTATGAAGATTGCACTGATTGGCGCTAGCGGATTCATTGGATCTGCCCTATTAACCGAAGCGCTATCCCGCGGCCATCACGTGACGGCGTTAGTGACCCGGCCCGAGCAGGTAGCGCCACAGGAGAATCTCACTACCGTTAAAAGTGACGTGTTAAATACCGATGCGCTTGCCGAGCAGCTACGCGGTTCCGAGGCCGTTATCAGCGCCTTTAGTGGCCACGCCCAGGAGGATGTTTACGAGTATTACCTCAAAGGCTTTCGCTCGATTTTGTCAGCCACTCAACAAGCTTCAGTACCTAGGCTACTGATAGTGGGTGGCGCAGCAACACTCGAGGTAGCGCCGGGTCAGCTTTTGTTAGATGCACCTGGTTTTCCAGCAGAGTACCGGGCCACGGCGGAAGGGGCGCAAACAGCTCTTGAAACCTTACGCGCACAAACAGCCCAAGCATGGATGTTTCTCTCCCCTGCTGCTGAGATTTTCCTCGGCGAACGCACAGGCAACTTCCGGCTGGGCGGCGATACGCTACTGACCGACAGCGAAGGCAACAGCCGTATTTCCGTGCAGGATTACGCCATCGCCATGATCGATGAACTGGAAAACCCACGACATACCAATCAGCGCTTCTGCGTCGCGTATTGAGTGGCCAGGAACGCTTTCTCGACCCGGCATAGTGTCGGGTCGACTATCAGGGCTACGCCGGTCAAAGACTTCCTTATGAACTCATCCCTTACGAAACGCCTCTACAACACGTTCAGCTAATACCTCGCAGGCATCGCGACTGCCCGCACGCTTGACAAGAAATACCTGATAATCGCCCAACGGCGGTAGAGAATCGTTGTTTAACCGTTTGAGCGGTGGGCGAATCAAGCTTTTCGGAAAAGCCGTCACAGCCAGATCAGCCAGCATAGCCGCTTCCTGACCAGCACAATGGTCACAGGAGTAAGCGATCCGGTAATTAACCCCAGCATGGTCAAGGGCGTTTAGCGCGATCCTCCGCCACGTACACCCCTGTTGAGCCAAAGTCACCGGCAGTGGTGTTCGCTCCACGGCAACGCCATCCTCACGACCCGCCCACACTAACGGTTCGCTATGCACCACATCACCGCGCGCCGCCTGACCAGGCTCTCCCCCCATCACCAATGCTAAGTCGAGTTCTCCCTCATCCAGCCTAGCGAGCAAATCTTGACTGCGCCCAACGACGACATCGACCTGCACGGCTGGATGCGAGCGAGCAAACTGCGCAAGCACATTGGGTAAAATACGCCCAACGACGTCGTCAGTGATCCCCAGCCCCACGCGCCCTTCTATGGTGGGAGCTAAAAACTGAGTAACAGCTTCAGCATTGAGCTTAAGCAGCCGTCGACCATAGCCCAGGAGTACTTCCCCCTCGGTAGTCAGGCGCACATAGCGCGCCTCGCGCACAAATAGCGTTTGCCCAAGCGTTTCTTCTAGCCGTTTGATCTGCATGCTCAACGCAGATGGGGTACGAAATAGCTGCTGGGCGGCGCGGGTGAAGCTGCCGCTCTCCGCAATCGTCACAAAGGTGCGTAGCACCTCGCTATCCAGTAGCGGCAAGGCAGCTCGGCTGGGAGCTATGGTCGATAGTTGATTCATCACGCCCACTCTTCAGAAAAACTTAACGATCAGTGTAGATCTTTTCGTTTGATTGATCCAAGGCGAAGTTCCAAGCTGTTCACAAGAGGTCGCGACCCTCTCACTTATTGACCACAAACCATACCTGTCCAGTCAGTGCCCAGACACCGCTGCCTGCACAGTCGTTGTGAAAAAAGAGGTGCGCGATGAAGTGTGAATGTTCAGCCCAACATGCCCAAAATGCATGGATAAAAGCCAGCCAATTGGCGCCGCCCCCAAAGCCACCACAAGTAGATTTTTACATGCCGGCCATGCCGTCAATGAGGCTAATTCGCGCGCTAGATATGGGCTGGTGGCGTTTTCGGCGGCGCTGTCTTTTCCGCCGCCATATACTGCCGCTATTGGCCTACGATGATCAGGTGCTGATAGATATCGGCCATTGCCGCGAAGATATTCTCTGGGCCAACAAGCTCCCATTGAAGATCGACGCCATCCACGCGTTAGAAGTCCGGCAGAAAAAGCGGTAAGCCCAAAAGGCCCAGGATCAAAAAAAGCTCCGAACCTTTCACAGGTTCGAAGCTTTTAATGGAAGCTCTCAATAGCGTTTTAAGCACCCACAATGGTGACTAGGACTCAACCGCTATTTTCACACCCCTATCGGTCCACCATCGCGCTTCTGAATAACAACGGTAGATGCCCGAGGGCGTACTTGGCCACTGGTCTCAGTGGTGGCATCTTGGGTCAGTGCGCCACCATCCGCGGGCCAGTTGCCGGGGTGCTGAATATTAATAAACAACGCCGTTTTGTCCGGCGTCGCAAAAATGCCGGTCACTTCACAACCGTTAGGCCCTACGGCGAAGCGTTTCAGTTGCTGCTGGTTGCTATTGTTAATCACCGGGCCGGTACCTTGAATCTCGTCCAGGCTGTTAGGCACCACGGCTAATAGCTGGTCGTTGGTGTACTCGGTAATGCCTTCGTAACCATTATCGGTCTGTATCCAGAGAATGCCCTGACCATCATCACGCTGGTCAAACCACAGACCATCGGGGCTGGCAAACTGGTTCATTTCAGTCAGGCCGGAATGATTGCCTTCATCATTAGTGGCGGCACCAAACACAAACACTTCCCAGCGAAAGGCATTCGGCAAGCGGCTTTCACGCCAGCGGATAATGTGACCTGCTTCGTTATTAGCGCGTGGATTAACGGCGTTGGCCGGGGCTGTCTCATAGCCTACCCCTAGCTGAGCAATGTCATCGCCTTGATTGGTGAAAGTAGCCGCTGCGGCTTCTTCGCTACGCTTCGAATTATTGGTCAGCGTTAGATACACCTCGCCAGAGGAAGGATCCACGGTTGCCCACTCCGGGCGGTCCATCGGTGTCGCTCCCAGTAGATCCGCTGCATCACAGGTGTTAATAATCACCCCAGCCAAGTCATCCTCTGCCAAGCCCAAAGCCGTTGCCAACGAACGGCCATCGCGTGTTTGCGCGCTAGGTATTAGCGGCAACCACTCACCGCTGCCATCAGCGTTGAAGCGAGCCACATAGAGGGTGCCGTTATCCAGATACTTACTACCAATGGCGAGGCGGTCATACGCTTCACCCGGGCGATTGGCATCGGCGGGGTCCCAGGCAGCGTCAGAAACATACTTATAGACGTACTCGTTGCGGGAATCGTGGCCAGAGTAGTACACCACGGGCTGCCCTGCTTCCAACTTACCCAGCCAGCACCCTTCATGGCGGAAACGGCCAAGTGCCGTGCGTTTTACCGCGTGCGCATCACTATAGGGGTCGACTTCTACTTGGTAGCCAAAAGTGCGCGCTTCGTTGCGGTAATCGTCTTCGGCACGCTCGCCCCGTGGTGTGATATTGAAACGAGCAAACTCATCGTTGTCTTCAGAGGCATCACCCGCCGAGGTATCCCAACCATAGCGGCTTTTATCGGTAGGAATACCAATCCGCGCGTCGTCCTGGAAGAGTTGGCCGTGATTAACAAACACATTGGGCCAGTTCTCTTCGCAAGCGATATAAGTGCCCCAGGGCGTTAACCCATTACCACAATTGTTATTGGTGCCACGGGTTTGCGTACCCGCTGGAGAGAAACGCGTTTTCACATAGTCACTGCCTGCCACTGGGCCAGCAATTTCCATCACCGTCGCGCTGGTAAGGCGGCGGTTATAGCGGGAGCCAGGCACATGCGACCAGTCTCCGTCAGCGCCTTTCTCAACTTCCACAATAGTGACACCGTGAGCGTTGATTTCAGTACGCGACTCTTCGGCGGGGCGCTTGCCTTCAGCATCAGTGGGGCCACCTTGAGGTGCCCACAGCGCTGCTTGATCGATATATTCGTTGTTGAGCACCAGCACAAAGCGCCGTGAGGCGTTATCGGCATCCAGGGCAAAACCAGCCATTCCATCGTGGTTCATACCCACGCTAGCGGCTTGACGCTCGGCAGTCATTGGCTGGTCGGATTGCCAGCTGTCACCAGCCCTCAACGGCGTGCCCCACGGCACCAGCACTTGGGCAACATAGCCTTCAGGCACTACGACAGCATCCGTTAGCGATCCTTGAACTGCCTCAAACGCCAGCGTCAACGGCGTTTTTTGCGCCCCGTTTGAAGCCAGTGCTTGGGCGGCACCGCCAAAGCCAAGCATTGAAGCGGCGGCCAAACCCAAGCCGCCCCGCATTACCGCTCGTCGCGAAACATGCTGCGCTAACACATCCGCAAACGGCTGGTTGCTGCTCTGATTAAACAGGCGATGATCTTCAATTTCCTTGCTCATAACAACGGTCCTCTCGTCACGGTTAACACGCGCTAGTTTTATGTTAAGAGGACACTAATCAATTTAAATGACAGGGTAATGACGAGCACTCTACGGTTAGGTGAACGTTCATTAGCAAGCTATTCCCCACCTTAAAAACTGTTGGTTAAGCATCTGCACGGTGGTTAGGTAAGGTTGGGAGTGATGGTTGTGAGAGGTAGTCAAATCTGCTAAATTAATGCTAATAGTTATCATTACCACGGGAAACAATCTCTCATGCAGCCCAGAAAAAAAGACATTCCGCCAGAAGGCTCGCCTAGCGCATGTCGCGAAGTGACAAGTCAGGCGCTGCTTGATCAAGACGGTCAGTTGGTTATTCACCATGAACAGCGACGCTATGTGCTGCGCCGCACGAAAAGCGGCAAGCTGATCTTAACGGCGTAAGCCTTTTTAAAATAATCACTTACCTACTACTAACCCTTTTAGCCAGCCAGGTAGCCCATCGCACCCAGCCAGCAACATTATCCATCACTTTCTGCTGGAACTGCCTGGCCCATGAAACCAACTCACACGTTAGGCTTTTGCCTTACCTTACTCCCTCTTCTGCCTGCCAACGCCAACGACTCAGGCTTAGACCCCCTAACAGTCACAGGCACCCGAGCACCGACGGATCTGTCCCGCGCACCGCTGATTATCGACATCATCGACCGCCAAGATGCAACGCTCGCCACCGCGAGTCGCGTTGAAGACGTGCTGAGCCGCCAGCCTGGCCTGCATGTGGCTGGCCAAGGACGCCGTAACGGCCAAACGCTGAGTATGCGTGGCTTCGGCAGCAATGGCGTACTGGTGCGCTTGGACGGCGTTCGCCAGGATATTTCCACCGGCCATGTGGGCAACTTCTTCCTCGACCCAGCGCTGATTCAAGAAGTGCAGATTGCCCGTGGCTCGCTTTCCAGCCTGTACGGTAGCAATGCCATGGGCGGCGTTGTTAGCTTTACCAGTGTAGAGGCCAGCGACCTATTAGCCCCAGGTGAAGATAGCGGTGCACGTCTTTCCCTAGGCGGGTCGACGGCTAACGACGAACTACGCGGCAGCCTGACGGCGTTTGGCCGCCGCGACACGGCTAATGGGCAAGTGGATGGACTATTTTCTGTGGGCCGTAGCGAGTCCGGCGATATTCGTCGCGCGGGCGGTGATGAAGCAGTAGAAGATGCCAGCCTCAATAGCCTGCTTTTGAAAGGCGGCTGGGAACCAAACGACGACCAGCGGGTGTTTATTAGCTGGCAGCACTATGATGAGCGCGCCACCCAACCCGCTAATCCGCAGCAGCTATCAACCAGCGCTAGCAACCCATTACGCGACCGTGACGTTGAGAGCAATAACGTACAACTTGGCCACCGCTGGCAACCGAGTGGGGCCACTGAAATCACCTCTCAGCTTACCTTTAGCCAACAGGATATCGACGAGCCACAGGCTAGCCGCACCCTGGAGCGGGTCGGCCTGCAAAGCGATGGCTATCACAGCATCGACCATGGCTGGATTTCACAAACGCTGGTGTTTGGCGCAGAGCTGGAGCAAGCTCGCCAACGGCCTAACGGTGAAGCGAATGGTTTCCCTAAGGCTGATATCGATACCCAATCGGCCTATCTTGACACCACGCTTACTGCGGGCCGCTATTTAGCAGAGAGCGGCGCGGGGCAGTTTGACGTCGGCATTGGCGCGCGCTATGACCGCTATGATGCCAGTGGTCAAAACGATGCCGACAGCGTGCACGACCAAGTGTCGCCGCGCTTCCGTCTTGCCTGGCGACCCGACGATGCCTTGATGCTGTTCTCGGGCTACGCCGAAGCCTTCCGCGCCCCCAGCCTTTCCGAGCTTTACGCCAACGAGCGTCACTTTGCCGGTTTCTGCTCAGGGCCATCTTTTTGTACGCCCGACAACTACTGGATTCCTAACCCTAGCCTGTCGCCTGAAACCAGCCGCACCTGGGAAAGCGGTGTGGTATGGCACCACGGTGACTGGCAGGCGCGCGCCAGCTACTTCGACACCCGTGCAGACGACTTCATCGACACTCAGGTCGATATCATGGCGGGCACAACTCAGGCCGTAAACGTGCAGCGTGCTCAGCTATGGGGCTATGACGCCCGACTTACTTGGCAACCTAGCGCATTCCCGCTGCTGACCAGCTTTGTAGGTCTTTCCGAGGTATCCGGCAAAGATCGCGACAGCGGTGAGGCTCTGGGTAGCCAAACACCGCTGGAAATGACGCTGGGCAGTGACGTCGCGCTTTATAACAGCGCTGTACGGATCGGCTGGCAGGGCCGCTTTGCTCAGGCGTTCGACAAACAGGGCGGCGATGAACGCCTGCCAGGCTATGGGCTGCACGATATCCACCTTGCTTGGCAAATCACTCCCGCTATTGATACCGCGCTGCGCCTCGCCAACCTCGGAGACAAAGTGTGGTATCGGCCCGATGGCAGTCTGGGCGACGGACGTAGCCTGTTCGCCACCCTCAACTGGCAGTGGTAACTCCTTGCAATGTTAAGCCTAGAGGTGACGTATGATTGAGTCCCAGCAGATCGCAATTCTTGAAGCCTTTGACGCAGCACGAGCAGCACAGCCTCGCCTGCCCGCGATTGATATTGCCGAGCGCTTATCAATCAGTGAAGGCGAACTTCAGGCCGCGCGCTTAGGCCGTGACGTATGGACGCTGCCCCTTGCGCCGAAAGACCTTGCGGCTCGCTTCCCCCTATTAGGCCGAGTCAAAGCGCTCACCCGCTCCCGTTTAGCCGTGCTTGAGCAAACGGGTGATTACCCTGACCTAGACGGCGGACCGCAAACCGGTTTGCTGCTTGACCCAGGCGGTCTAGATTTGCGGTTACTATATTCCCATTGGCATTGGGCTTGCCTGATTCGTGACCCCATGCCCACGGAGAACGAGCAAGGCCATTGGCGTTGGAGCCTGCAAATCTTCAATCAGCATGGCTGTGCCATTCACAAAAGCTTTGCGCTGGAAAATCCACTGCCCCGCCCATGGGGCGCATTAGCCGCTCTAGGCACCCTAGATACCCCCGCGTTTACCCAAAGCGTGCCTCGCTTAAAGCGTGCTCTTCCTGAAGCACCGACACTCGCCAGCGAATGGGCGGCGATGCGTGATGTGCACCAATTCTTTGCCCTTCTCCAGCGCCACCATCTAGAGCGCTTTGAAGCTAACCAACTAATGGAAGGCCGTTATACTCGTGCGCTGCCTGTCGATGCCCTCGAAAACCTGTTAACCAAAGCAAGTCAACGCGCACTGCCACTGATGCTGTTCGTAGCCAGTCCAGGCTGCGTGCAAATTCGCACGGGCACGCTACCTGAACCTCAGCGCGCCCGCGGCTGGCTGAACTTGTTTGGCGAGCAGTTCACGCTGCACCTTAATGACACTGCCATTGAGCAAGTGTGGCAGGTCAGCAAGCCTAACCGCGACGGTGGCGTCACCAGTGTAGAAGCCTTCGATGCCGAGGGTTCTTTGGTGCTGCAAATTTACGCCGAGCGCCAGGAAGGTCGCGTGGAGCGGCCCGAGTGGCGACAGTTGCTGAATGAGCTCGGCAGCCAAGAGGCCGTGGCATGAGCGTCACACGCTTCGCACGCCATTCGCTTATCGCGCTACTGATTGGCTGGTTAACCACTGGCGGGGCGCTAGCCAACGAACGCTGGGTCATTTTGGGCGGCGATATCGCTGAAACCATCGCCGCGCTTGACGCGGATATCGAGGTCGTCGCCCGCGATGATACGGTGCTCCATCCACCAGCAATGGCCGCACTGCCTTCGGTCGGCTACCTGCGCCAGCTGTCGGCAGAAAGCGTCCTCTCAGTGGCGCCGGACCGTGTGTTAGCCGCGGGACATTCCGGTCCTAAGGAAGTGTTGGAACAGCTAGAGGCCGTAGGCGTAACGGTTAATGTCATTGACGCGCCCACCTCGCTTAAAGCGATTCCTGAAAAAGTCCAATCTGTCGCGCGATTAACAGAGCGTGACGACGCAGGTGAACGCCTAGCAGCCGACTTAACGGGAAAGCTTGAGCGGCTGGCCAACCTACCCGCCCTACCTTCGATCCGTGCGATGTTTATCATGCAGCATAGCGGCTTAACCCCACGTGCAGCGGGGAGCAATACAGCGGCGCACACCGCGCTTGAAGCGGTGGGGCTGGAAAATGCCTTTGCCGAGATGCAGGGCTACCACAGCGTGGGTGCCGAAGCCCTGGCCAAGGAAGCACCCGCGCTAGTGATTATGTCCCAACGGGGGTTAGACGCGCTGGGCGGTGAAAATGCGCTATGGCAGTTACCGGGTATGCGTTTAACCCCCGCAGGACGCGAACAGCGGCTTATTGTGATTGATGATCAGGCATTGCTCGGCTTTGGCCCCCGCACGCCTGACCAGCTACTCACCTTACGCCAGGACATTGAAGCGCTGCTTGGCACAGAGCAGGCTAGCCGATGATCACCAGCGCTTCCCATGATCGTTATCGCCCCTTGTTACCGCTTAGTCGAACAGCACGGGTGTTAAGTGGCCTTACCCTAGCGTTATTGATCACCCTTGGCTGGAGTGCTGCTTCAGGCGCGTTAGGTGTGTCGCCCTGGGCACTCATCAATAGCAGCGCAGATGAACTCAGTGTCCAAGTGTGGTGGCAGCTACGCCTACCGCGCCTGCTCCTGGGGGTTGCCGTGGGAGCGATGCTGGCGGGCAGTGGCGCCGCTATGCAGGGGTTATTTAGAAACCCATTGGCCGACCCAACGCTATTAGGCCTTGCCAGTGGTGCAGGGCTATTTGTAGCACTTTGGATTGTGCTATTTCAGGGCAGCGCTGCCGGTAGCCTTTACGGTCAGTTTGCAGCGGGCTTTCTCGGTGCGCTTAGTGTTTGCTTAGTAGTGTTTGGCATTGCCAAGCGCCAAGGGGGTGGCAGTGCCGCCGTCATGTCACTGCTACTAGCAGGTTTGGCAATCAACACGTTAGCAGGCGCTGGAGGCGGCGTACTGGCGTTTATTGCCAGCGACGAGCAACTTCGTCAGCTCAGCTTATGGGGAATGGGCACGCTTACCAACGCTCTGTGGCGCACCACAGCCGTAGCCCTTGCCCTGATTGCGTTTGCCCTATGGCTGTTAATACGCAGCGCTCGTGAGCTTGACCTACTTCAGTTAGGCGAATCTACCGCCCATGCAGCAGGCCTGGATGCAACGCGTTTAAAACGCCGCGTGGTCGTTGCTACCTCGCTGGGTGTAGGGCTGTGCGTCGCGCTTACCGGCGTGATTGGCTTTCTTGGTCTGCTCGTCCCCCACTGCCTGCGACTGTGGCTCGGGCCTGGCCATCGCTTGCTGCTACCCGCCTCTATGCTAGGCGGTGCATTGCTGCTAGTCGTGGCCGATACCCTGGCGCGCACCCTCGGCGCCCCTGCCGAAATTCCCGTCGGGCTATTAACCAGCCTACTGGGCGGCCCCTATTTTCTTTACCTGCTAATGCGTCGGAACCGGGCATGCTAACCCTACATCAGGCGGGTTTTACCACCACGCCCTCAATCGCGCCGCTGGACGGCACTCTTCGCCCTGGTGAGCTACTCGCCATTGTTGGCCCCAATGGCGCGGGCAAAAGCACACTACTCAGCATGCTGTCGGGATTTCGCCCCTGTGAACAGGGCGAGCTACATCTGGACGGAAAACGCCTGAGTGAGTGGCCAATCAGCGAGCTTGCCAATCGCCGGGCGCTGGTCGCCCAACAGGAGTTACCCGGCTTTGATTGGCAAACCTTTGAACTGGTGAGCTTAGGCAGCAACCCCAGCCGTGCACTGATTGCGGAACTGCTACATGACCTAGATCTGACGCATTTAGCCAAACGCAGCGTGCTTTCACTCTCTGGCGGCGAACGCCAACGGGTAATGATTGCACGAGGTGCCTGCCAGCTACTCTCACGGCGCTCTCCTAGCGCTAAAGATGGCGGGCTTTTACTGCTGGATGAACCTACTAGCGCACTCGACATCGGCCAGCAGCAGCGCTTAATGCGTCAACTACGCGCCTGGGCAGAACGGCACCATATGGCGATTGCCTGCGTGCTGCACGACCTCAATCTCGCCAGCACCTACGCCGACCGGGTATGGCTGTTGCATGAAGGCCAGCGTATTGCTCACGGCTCGCCCGCCCTAGTGCTTGACCCCGCCACCATCGCCAAGGTTTATGACGTAGAGCTGCTGCCTATCAGTAGCCGTAACGCTGCTGCCCCTCTTCTCGCCCTAACGCCCTAACGCTTTTCATGAATCATGACTAATAAGCCCTCTTCCGCCCTGCTTCGCATGTTTCAAAAAGAGCGACACCGCCTGATCAAGCGCATAAAGCAAGTGGTTGGCAGCACCAGTGTGGCCGAAGATTTAGCCCAGGATACCTTCATAAAATTATGGCAACGGCCGCCAAACGCAACCGATACCCCCGGCTTATTGCACCGGACCGCGCATAACCTAGCGCTAGACTATTTACGCGCCCAGGAGGTGCGCAGACGTCATCATTCAGAGGCGTCAAATATCTCTGCTGACGAACCACTTCAAGCGCCCAGCCCAGAGCAGTTAGCCACGACCTTACAGCAATGGCAGAGCCTGCTAGAGCAACTAGATACCCTTCCTGAACGAGCCAAGCACGTCTTTCTTCTAAACCGTGTTGAAGGTGAGACCTACACCGCTATCTCCGAGCGACTTGGCATTTCAATTAGCACCGTCGAAAAGGACATGATGCGTGCCATGCGCTTGTGTCGCGAATGGCAGCGCCAAACACAAAGTGAGGAAGATCGACGCGCCAAACGTTCTATCTATAACAATACGTCGCATTCCCAGAAAGGGTAGCACCGTGACTATACCGCACAGACCAAACACTCAGTCTCTTCATACACCATTGTTGGAAGACAACACTGTAGACGAAGCCATTGGCTGGTACTTACGGCTCAAGGACAGCAGCGCCACACCACACGACCGCCAAGCGTTTGAAACCTGGTTAAGCCGCGATCCCTGCCACCAACTCGCCTACCAAGAAGCCGAACAGCTATGGCAGGAAATTGGTGCACCTGCGCGTCTTTATGCCCTTCAAAAGGCAACACAAACAGTCCTCAAACGCCGGTTTAAACAACCTCGGCACTGGGGTTGGGCACTAGCTGCCACGTGTCTACTGGGAGTTTTGCTGAGCTTTGAACTATGGCGTGAGCCTGCTCATTTAGACCACTTAATAGCTGACACCACCACCGCACCAGGGCAATCCCAGCACCTTCAACTGGCAGATGGCTCATCGCTGCTACTTGATGGCAATAGTGCCCTGGATATTGACCTCACCGAGATGCAGCGGAGATTAACATTACGCCGTGGGCGCCTGTGGATTGACGCCGCCAAGGACCCCCAGCGTCCGCTAATTATTACCGCCGGAGAGGCGTCGGTGCGCGTTATAGGCACTCACTTTTCGGTAATGCGTAGCGGCGATCGAGTCACCGTCACGGTGTCAGAGGGGCAAGTGGCGGTCAGCGACAACCTGGACCACCAAGCCATGCTAGTGGGCGGCCAGCAAATTGCCTTGCAAGATGGTGCACTCGGCCCAGTCTCAACAGTGGCAATCCCCCTGACACGCGCCTGGAAGGAGGGAAGAATAATTTTTGACGATGCTGAAATCGGCGAGGTCGTGGCACAGCTTGAACGCATGCTACCAGGGCGTGTACTTCTTGATAATCAAGCATTTTCCGAGCTTCGTCTCTCTGGCAGTTTTCATGCCAACCAACCAGCTGCACTAATTGAAACATTAACCGATGTGTTTGGCATCACGGTGCATCACCTGCCTGGCAATCTGCTTTGGCTACGCCCCACCCATACCAGTTGATAACGCTAAGAGTAGCCAATGCAGTGTTAGTTGCCGGATACAAATTACTAACCTTGCCGTTTTTATCCACCCACAGCAGCGAGTTCATCATGGAAGCACTTTTCTCCCCGACCAAAGGGGCAAACACTCTCCCGTTAAGCAAACGGCTAAAACTTGATACACATGCGGCACATGAGCGTGTTGATGAAGCCATTATGGCGCTATCCCCATTTTCCAGCCTAAAAGGTTACCAGCGTTTTCTTATAGTTCAGTACCAATTTCAACGCCGCACAGCACCTCTTTATCATCAGCAAAATCTGGGGGCTTGGTTGGAAGGGCTGCCCGAGCGTTGCCGTTACGACGCAGTGATTAGCGATTGCCAAGACCTAGCCCTTAGCCTAAACGATTTAAAGACTCTCTCCCCCGAACCGACTATCGATTCCCAGGCAGCAGCGCTTGGTTGGCTCTATGTGAATGAAGGCTCGAACCTGGGAGCCGCCTTTTTGCTCAAGTACGCCAGCCAACTAGGACTCTCTGCTAGCTTTGGCGCCCGGCACCTTGCACCCAGCGATTCAGGGCGAGGCCTCCATTGGCGGAGCTTTACCGCCCAATTGGATGCCATATCACTGTCAGACGAACAAACAAACCAGGCACTAAGCGGCGCGAGAGAAGCATTTCAGTTCGTCAAATCGCTGGCCTCAATAGCACTAAATAACCAATAGAAAAATAGCGCTGTAAGACGCTTTCATTAACATGGCACCACAGGGAATTTCAATGACTCAAACTATACAAGGACAACCATTCAACTTACTTACTCGCAGTCTTCCCATCGCATCTTTGCTACTCAACTGGTGGGCAGCCAGCCTGTGTATCGTCACATTATTCAGTGGATGCTTAGGCACTCTTTATGGGCTCTTCCAGGAGACCCTGGAGGTTTGGCTTTCACTGCTCCTCGCGGTAGGAGCGGGTGCTCTATTGCATAGTGTGGTGATCGTACTCGCATTAACCATTTGCGTAATAGCCGAACCAACCACCTAACGTAAGCCTTGGTTTTTAGAAATAGTTGTCTAAAAAACTGTTTTTTCATGATGGAAACCGTCCCTGCAAACGTTAATGATTATACAAACGATTATTATTAGCGTAACAATGGAGCGTTATTTCAATGCATTTTAAGGTTTTTTCCCGATCCCCAATCACTGCCGCTGTGATACTGGGCCTGCTTGCCGCGCAAACTCAGGTACTGGCACTGGCACAGGCCCAGCCCTCTGTACCGAACTCATCCAAGGCGACGCAGCAAACCCCGTTACAACAGCGCTACACGTTCGACCTGCCCGAGCAGCACCTGCTCTACTCGCTCGGTGAGTTCACCAGCATCACCCAGATTTCCGTCGTTCGCCAGGATGGCCAGCCCATCGACGGCACCGCACCTGCCTTACGCGGCGAAATGACAGCCGATGAAGCACTTCGCACACTGCTAGCCGACTCCTCACTAACTATTTCATACCGTAATGGCAGAACCGCCGAGCTGCTGGAGCCAGCAACCTCGCTTACCGTGGGCAACCAAACGGCCTTTAGCACCCTGACCGTATCGGCTGAGCGTATAGGTGACGATTGGGTATATCACGAACCGCGCGCAGTGAGTGTTATCAGCCGCGAACAGATCGATCGTACGCCACCCCGTCATGCCGCCGATATGCTCCAGGAAACGCCCGGCGTTTATAGTGCGGTCAATGCGCAAGACCCAGGGCTGTCGGTCAACATCCGTGGCATGCAAGACTTTGGGCGCGTCAACATGATGGTTGATGGCATGCGCCAGAACTTTAACGATAACGGTCACCAGCAACGCAACGGCACCATGTATGTCGACTCCGAGTTATTGTCGGACGTTGTCATTGAGAAAGGCGCCAGTACGGGGGTACATGGCGCGGGCGCCATCGCCGGTAGCGCCAACTTCCGCACCATCGATGTAGATGATGTTCTTTTACCGGGTAAAGATATCGGCGTGCGCTTACGCGGCATGACCGGCGTAGGTGGCGAAGGCAATGGAGTCAACTTTATTGGTAGCGCGGCTGTGGCCGGGCGCCTTGGCGATCGCTGGGAACTACTGGCGGCACGCAGCAACCGTAATTTCGGCGAATATGCGCCTGGCCGTCGGCGCCCTAATTACGATTTCTTGACAGTCGGCGTGCAGGACCAATTTCACCAAGAACTCCAGCAAGATGTAGAGCGCGTTCGGTTTACCGACAACGAGCAAGACTCGAACCTGTTCAAAGCGCGTTTTCATATCGATGACGATCAGTCGCTAACGTTTTCCTACTTAGGCACCGAACTTTCTTACAACAACGTCTCTGACCGGCAGGTCTTACGAGCCGGAGAGGTAGTCGACGGCGATAATGCCTGGCGCCGCTTTGGCGATGCCAATACCACCTCCGATTCGGTCAGCCTGCGCTATAACCTCAACCCCGAATCGCCTTTGATCAATTTCGAAGCCAATGCCTATTTCGTCTCTACCGAGGGAAACCGCTATATCGAAGCGGGCAGGCCGGTGATTGAGGGCGGCACCAACATGACCGACCTCTACTGGATGATGGGCTCCTGCGAACAAAATCCCGTACAAGATAGGCACTACAATGCTTGTCGCGCTGGTCTAGATAACAATAACCGCACCGAAATAGATACCTACGGCTTTACGCTGGAAAATACCGCGCGCTTTTCACTAGGCGGAATCGATGGGTTTTCGTCCAACCATGGTATCGAGTACTTCATCGACAAGGGCAAATCGACGACGACACAAGAGCGCGGAGGACGACAGTTTGGCGGCAGCCTAAACACCATGCAACCCAACGGTGAACGCAGTATTGCCAGCGCCTTTGGCAACTTACAGTGGGAAGATGAGACGTTTACTCTGGCAGCGGGGCTGCGCTATGACTACTACAAGCTCAAGGGCTCAACTCAACTGCCGGGGGCGGAGTGGACATATAATGATCGCTATGCAATGGCGCTGAGATACGCGCAGTCCAGATTAAATAGCGCAGAAAGTCAGTGTCGCAGTCCGTATCTTTCAGAGGCGAAACGCCAAAGAGCGTGTGATCGAATTCCCCAAGAGCAGGCATTCGTCAATGATCCAACCACTTTTCCTAACTATCAGACCAGCAACAACTTCAATCCAATGTGGCAATCAGAAACCGTGCTGCATGACTATGACGTCGATAACAGCATGGACAAGCTTCTGCCAACGCTATCCGCAGCCTACCGTCCTAATGAGAACATCGAGCTATTTGCCAACTGGGGCCGAGGCTGGCGACCACCGGCACTCACCGAAACTCTGATGCAAGGCAGCCACCCTGGTGACCCTTTTGCAGTGCTATTCCCTAACCCCCATGCACAACCGGAAACCTCGCGCAGCTGGGATCTAGGCGCCAACTTTACTGCCCAGGATCTGTTTAAAAGAGGAGATCGCTTTTTCAGCAAGCTTTCTTACTACGACACCCGTGTGGATAACTACCTGATCACGTCCATGGTAAACGTCATGCCGGGGCAGCCAGGCACCGGGCTAGGTCACACCATGTTCGTCCCCAACTTGCTGCCTATGAACTTCCGTGGCTTAGAGCTGGAAATCGATTACGACGCTGATACTTGGTATACCCAGGCCAACTACACCCACGTTTTAGGCAGCGATAACCAGTTCTGCCAACGCATTTACCCTCTTGGCAGCGGATGGATTCAACAAGACATACCCAATGAAGATGGCAGCTACCCTGACGCTCACTATGAAGCAATCGAAGCGGGCTACGAGTCCCGCGAGGATCAGCTCGATAATCAAACCTATTGCGGCATTGACGTCATCGGCATGAACAGCGCTCGGCAATTGCCCATGGATCGCGGCAGCCTCACCTTTGGTACCCGCTGGTTCGACCAGCGCCTAGATGTAGGCACGCGCCTTAACTACAGCGCAGGCGGTGGCCCAGAGGATTTCGATTTCGACCTCTGGCCCACCTACGTCACGTGGGACCTCTACGCCAGCTATCAGGTCAGCCCTAATCTACTGCTACGCGCCAGCATGCTCAACGTGCGTGACCGCAACTACGTTACCGGCTACTCGGATATTTTCTCCAAGAGTTACGGTGCGGGCCGCACCCTAATGGCCGGGGCAGAACTGCGTTTTTAATTTCATGACAGCGCTATTGTGCTGTTAACGAATATGCCCGCCAAGCGGGCATACAGGGCAGGTAACTCACCTTGCCTGCCAACTCACGGCCTCAAGGCCAACATTGTTATATAAAGGAGATTGAAAATGTCTATTAGCTATACCTACGATGAAAACAACTTCCCAGAGCTTTTCATCCCTGGCTCATCATTGGAAAGCCTACTACTTGAATTTGAGGAATCAGGCGCACCCGGCGAGCATAGTGACGATAACCCGGGCGGTATCAATGAAGGTGGATTCTTCACCAACGGAGTAGGCTCGGGCCTAGCGGGTGATACCTATGCCATGGCCAATAACGAAGGTGCGTTTGCCTTCTCAGCCACCGGGGATCTCTCCTATAACTTCGCTGATTGATGGCTGACGCCACCACAGCACCAGGACAACCCCAGCACCTTCAACTGGCAGATGGCTCATCGCTGCTACTTGATGGCAATAGTGCCCTGGATATTAACCTCACCGAGATGCAGCGGGGCTTAACATTACGCCGCGGCCGCCTGTGGATTGATGCCGCCAAAGACCCCCAGCATCCGCTAATTATTACCGCCGGAGAGGCGTCGGTGCGCGTTATAGGCACTCACTTTTCGGTAATGCGTAGCGGCGATCGTGTCACCGTCACGGTGGAAGAGGGGCAAGTAGCGGTCAGCGACAACCTGGACCACCAAGCCATGCTAGTGGGAGGCCAGCAAATTGCCTTGCAAGGTGGTGCACTTGGCCCAGTCTCAACAGTGGCAATCCCCCTGACGCGCGCCTGGAAGGAGGGAAGAATAATTTTTGACGATGCTGAAATCAGCGAGGTCGTGGCACAGCTTGAACGCATGCTACCAGGGCGTGTACTTATTGATAAGCAAGCATTTTCCGAGCTTCGCGTCTCTGGCAGTTTTCATGCCAACCAACCAGCCGCGTTAATTGAAACATTAACCGATGTGTTTGGCATCACAGTGCATAACCTGCCTGGCAACCTGCTTTGGCTACGCCCCACCCATACCAGTTAAGAACGCTAAGAGCAGCCACTGCAGTGTTAGTTACCGAGTACAAATCACTTACCTTGCCGTTTTTATCCACCCACAGCAGCGAGTTCATCATGGAAGCACTTTTCTCCCCGCCCAAAGGGGCAAACACTCTCCCGTTAAGTAAACGGTTAAAACTTGATACACACTCAACGCATGAGCGTGTTGATGAAGCCATTATGGCGCTATCTCCATTTGCCAGCCTAAAAGGTTACCAGCGCTTTCTTGTGGTTCAGTACCAGTTTCAACGCCGTACAGCACCTCTCTATCATCAACAGAACCTATGCGCCTGGCTGGAAGGATTACCCCAGCGTTGCCGTTACAGCGCCGTGATTAGTGATTGCCAAGACCTAGCCCTAAACCTAAACGATTTAAAGGAGCTCTCCCTCCCAGAGCCAGCTATCGATTCCCAAGCAGCCGCACTTGGCTGGCTCTATGTGAATGAAGGCTCTAACCTAGGTGCCGCTTTTTTGCTCAATTACGCCAGCCAACTAGGACTCTCCGCTAATTTTGGCGCCCGGCACCTTGCTCCCAGCGATTCAGGGCGAGGGCTACATTGGCGTCGTTTTACTGCTCAGTTGGATGCTATATCACTATCAGACGAACAATCTATTCAGGCACTAAACGGCGCGCGAGAAGCATTTCAGTTCGTCAGGTCGCTGGCCTCAATAGCGCTAAATAACCACTAGAAAAATAGCGCTAAATAACCACTAGAAAAATAGCGCCGCAAGCAGCTTTTATGCAAATGACACCACAGGGAGTTTCAATGACTCAAACCATAGAAGGGCAACCATTCAGCTTGCTTAATCGCAGCCTTCCCATCGCGTCTCTACTGCTCAACTGGTGGGCAGCCAGCCTGTGTATCGTCACATTACTCAGTGGATGCTTGGGCACTCTTTATGGACTTTTCCAAGAAACATTCGAGGTTTGGCTTTCACTGCTCCTCGCGATAGGAGCGGGTGCCCTATTGCATAGTGTGGTGATAATACTCGCATTGACCATTTGCGTAATAGCCGAACCACCTAACGTGAGCCATACACACCACTAAGTTTTAGAAATATTTATCTAAAAACTGTTTTTTCATGATGGAAACCGCCCCCACAAACGTTAATGATTATAAAAATGATTCTTATTAGCGAAAAAAGGAGCGTTATCTCAATGCACTTAAAGGTTTTCCCCCGATCGTCAATCACCGCCGCTGTGATGCTGGGCCTGCTTGCCACTCAAACTCAGGTACAGGCCCAGCCCTCTGCGCAAAACTCAGTCGATGCGCCACAGCAGACTCCCTTTCAGCAGCTCTATACGTTCGACCTTCCCGAGCAGCATCTGCTCTACTCGTTGGGCGAGTTCACAGCGACTACCCAGATTTCCGTCGTTCGCCAGGATGGTCAACCTATCGACGGTACCGCACCTGCCTTACGCGGCGAAATGACAGCCGATGAAGCACTTCGCACACTGCTAGCCGACTCCTCACTAACTATTTCATACCGTAATGGCAGAACCGCCGAGCTGCTGGAGCCAGCAACCTCGCTTACCGTGGGCAACCAAACGGCCTTTAGCACCCTGACCGTATCGGCTGAGCGTATAGGTGACGATTGGGTATATCACGAACCGCGCGCAGTGAGTGTTATCAGCCGCGAACAGATCGATCGTACGCCACCCCGTCATGCCGCCGATATGCTCCAGGAAACGCCCGGCGTTTATAGTGCGGTCAATGCGCAAGACCCAGGGCTGTCGGTCAACATCCGTGGCATGCAAGACTTTGGGCGCGTCAACATGATGGTTGATGGCATGCGCCAGAACTTTAACGATAACGGTCACCAGCAACGCAACGGCACCATGTATGTCGACTCCGAGTTATTGTCGGACGTTGTCATTGAGAAAGGCGCCAGTACGGGGGTACATGGCGCGGGCGCCATCGCCGGTAGCGCCAACTTCCGCACCATCGATGTGGACGATGTTCTTTTACCGGGTAAAGATATAGGCGTGCGCTTACGCGGCATGACCGGCGTAGGTGGCGAAGGTAATGGAGTTAACTTTATTGGTAGCGCGGCTGTGGCTGGGCGCCTTGGCGACCGCTGGGAACTACTGGCGGCGCGCAGCAACCGTAATTTCGGCGAATATGCGCCTGGGCGTCGGCGCCCCAACTATGACTTCCTGACGGTAGGTGTTCAGGATGAGTTTCACCAGCAGATAGAGCAAGACGTCGAACGGGTCAGATTTACAGATAACGAACAGGACTCCAACCTGTTCAAGGCACGCTTTCATATCGATGACGACCAATCGCTAACGTTCTCTTACTTGGGTACCGAGCTCTCCTATAACAACGTTTCCGATCGTCAGGTACTCGACCCCGTCGATGGTAGCGTGCGCGACGGCGATGATGCCTGGCGCCGCTTTGGCGACGCCAGTACAACCTCCGACTCGGTCAGCCTGCGCTATAACCTTAACCCCTCCTCCCCTCTGATTAACCTGGAGGCTAACGCCTACTTCGTTTCAACAGAAGGGCAGCGTTATACCGAAGCTGGCCGGCCTGTGGTTCAGGGTGGCACCAACATGACCGAGCTGGCCTGGATGATAGGCGTCTGCGAGACCAATCCGGTTCAGGATATGTACTACAACGCCTGCCGGGCGGGGCTTGACAACAATAACCGCACTCAAATCGATACCTACGGCTTTACATTGGAGAATACCGCGCGCTTTTCACTAAGTGGCATGGACGGTTTCTCCTCTAACCACGGTATTGAGTATTTTATTGATAAGGGCGAGTCCACCACCACACAGGAGCGTGGCGGACGCCAGTTGGCCTCGACCGACAACACCATGCAGCCCAGCGGAGAGCGCAGTATTGCCAGCGCCTTTGGCAATCTGCAGTGGGAAAACGAGACCTTTACCCTGGCGGCAGGGCTTCGTTACGACTACTACAAGCTTGATGGCTCCACCAAGTTGCCTGGAGCGGAATGGACTTATCGTGACCGCTATGCCATGGCTTCGCGGCACGCAGAGAATCAGTTGGCAAATCGAACCAGAAATTGTCATAACCCCTCCCCCGGTTCAAGTGAGCGCTCGATACAGAGGGCTTGCGATAGCATTGCTGCTTATGAAGGCTACGCCAACGACCCAACCACTTTCCCCGGCTATGAGACAAGCGGCCATTTCAATCCAATGTGGCTCTCAGAAACCGTGCCACATGACTATGACGTCGATAACAGCATGGACAAACTTCTGCCAACGCTATCCGCAGCCTATCGCCCCAATGAGAACATTGAGCTGTTTGCCAACTGGGGCCGCGGCTGGCGGCCACCCTCACTTACCGAAACACTCATGCAGGGCAGCCACCCCGGCGACCCCTTTGCGGTTCTGTTCCCTAACCCCCATGCACAGCCGGAAACCTCGCGCAGTTGGGATGTAGGCGCCAACTTTACTGCCCAGAACCTGTTTCGCGATGGAGACCGCTTTTTCAGCAAGCTCTCCTACTACGATACCCGCGTGGACAACTACCTGATCACTTCCATGGTTAACGTGATGCCAGGACAGGTAGGGGGATTAGGCCACACCATGTTCGTGCCCAACCTGCTACCGATGAACTTCCGTGGTTTAGAGCTGGAGATCGATTACGACGCTGAAAATTGGTATACCCAAGCTAACTACACCCATGTTCTGGGTAGCGATAATCAATTCTGCCAAAAGGTCTACCCACTAGGCAGCGGCAATATCCGCGAGGATATGCCAGATGAGAACGGCAACTACTCTGACGCCCACTACGAAGCCATCGAGGCAGGCTACGACTCTTATGAAGCCATGAGAGATGACCTGACCTATTGCGGCATCGATGTCATCGGTATGAACAGCGCCCGGCAATTGCCGATGGATCGCGGCAGTCTGGTATTCGGCACCCGCTGGTTAGATCAGCGCCTGGATGTGGGCACCCGCCTTAACTACAGCGCCGCAGGCGGCCCAGAAGATTTTGACTTTGATTTGTGGCCCAGCTACGTCACCTGGGACCTCTACGCTAGCTACCAAGTCAACCCTAACCTGCTACTGCGTGCCACCATGCTTAACGTGCGCGATCGCAACTACGTTACCGGCTACTCGGATATTTTCTCCAAGAGTTACGGGGCGGGCCGCACCCTAATGGCCGGGGCAGAACTGCGTTTTTAATTTAATGGCAGCGCGATTGTGTTGCTAACGAATATGCCCGCCCAGCGGGCATACAGGGCAGGTAACCCACGTTACCTGGCAATCACGGCCTAACGGGCCAATATTAGTAGATCAAGGAGACTGAAAATGTCTATTAGCTATACTTACGATGAAACTTGGTTCCCCAGCGATTTCACTTCCGGGACACTGGAGAGTCTACTGCTCGATTTTCAGACAAACGGGGCGGAAGGAGAGCACGATAATAGTAACCCGGGCGGTATCAACACCGGTGGTTTCTATACCAATGGGGTGGGCTCGGGCCTTGCGGGCGATACTTACGCCATGGCCAATAGCGATGGTGCTTTTGCCTTCTCAGCCACCGGAGATATCTCCTATAACTTCGCCGCCCATGCACTGACAGGCACCCTGGAAAGCATCACGCTGGGTTCCTTCCTCAACAGCGACGGAACGGTGACTAACGACTTCATCACCTTTACCTTCGACGACCCGATTGTGTCCGAGAACAGCGGCCGCGACAACACCGTCCACGACATCATCTGGGGCCTGATGAACGGTAAAGTGGAAGGTGCTGAGGACAGCGCTGGCACTACGAATGACGGCGGCCTGCTGGCGGTACTGGACGATGCCGGTATTCTCGACGATGCCATCCCAGCATCCGTCACTGGTGTCTCTACCAGCGAATTCGATTTCGCTCTGGCTGCGTGAGCAACGCCATCGCTATAAACAGCTAATAAAAAAGGCAAGGGGAAGCCCCTTGCCGCAACGTTCAAACACCGCGTCAAGGGCGTTATGCCTTGGCGCGGTGCCTCGGCATTCTCGCCCGATGAGACGAGAAGTCAAGCAGAGACGTGACCAAAGCACTAATGAGAGAACGAATTCGAGACGAATGGCTATGGCGATTCGTTGATTTGTTACGTCTATTTTCAGGGACATAGCTAATGACCCCCTCCCAACGCCAGCCCGGAAACGAACTCTACCAAGCACTCGGCCGCTATCGCGGCACACTGCGCTCGGTAGGGCTGTTCAGTGCGGTTATCAATCTACTGATGCTAGTGCCGCCGCTGTATATGCTGCAGGTCTATGATCGCGTACTGGCTTCCGGCAATACCACCACGCTCATGATGCTAACGGGCATGGCGCTGGGGCTGCTGGCGTTAATGGGTGCCTTGGAGTACATACGTAGCCTGGCAGTCATTCATATTGGCGAACGGTTCGATGAACAACTGGGGGAGCGGGTTTACGCGGCGGCCTTCGAGCGCGGGCTAAGCGGCCAGGCAGCCCAGGCGGGGCAAGCCACTCGGGATCTTGATTCGCTGCGCCAATTTATCACCGGCAACGCGGTATTTGCGTTCTTCGATGCCCCCTGGTTCCCGTTGTATTTGCTGGTGATGTTTATGTTCCACCCCTGGATTGGTTGCCTGGCACTGGGGGGCGCCGTGGTACTGGTGGGCTTAGCGTGGCTGAATGAACGGCTTTCCCAGCCGCCGCTGCGTGAAGCGGGTTCGCTTTCTTTACAGGCCAATGCCATGGCGGAAGCACAATTGCGCCATGCCGATGCCATCGAGTCGATGGGTATGCTGTCGGCCTTTACCCGCCGCTGGTCGCACCTGCACGAGGGCTTTGTCGCGCTGCAGGGGCTGGCCAGCGAGCGTACCGCTCTGGTTACCGCTATCTCCAAGAGTCTGCGCGTCGCATTGCAGTCACTGGTGCTAGGGTTGGGCGCTTGGTTAGCGATTGGCGGGCAGATCAGCCCTGGCACGATGATCGCGGGCTCTATCCTGATGGGCCGTGCGCTCAGCCCCATTGATCAGGTCATCAATGCCTGGCGGCAGTGGTCATCGACACGGCTGGCTTACCAACGCTTGGGTAACCTGCTAACAGCACACCCGGCCCGCCAGCCAGGCATGGATCTCCCTGCCCCGCTGGGCAAGCTTAATGTGGAGCCGGTGAGCGCCACGCCGCCCAGCGGAAAAGTACCCACGCTGGTTCAAGTGGGCTTCCAATTGGAAGCAGGCAGCGTGCTCGGTGTTATCGGGCCTTCGGGGTCAGGCAAATCTACTCTGGCCAAACTGCTGGTGGGTGTTTGGAAGCCGAAGATCGGCACCGTGCGTCTTGATGGTGCCGATATCAAGAGCTGGAACAAAGTGCTACTGGGGCCACATATCGGCTACCTGCCTCAGGATGTCGAGCTGTTTGCAGGTAGTGTGGCGGAGAATATCGCCCGCTTCAGCGAACCAGACCCCATGAAGGTCGTCGAGGCCGCTAAAACGGCTGGCGTACACGAACTGATTCTGGCACTCCCCAATGGCTACGACACCTATTTGGGAGACAGTGGAGTCGGCCTTTCGGGCGGGCAGCGCCAGCGTATTGCCCTGGCCAGGGCGCTCTACGGCCCCCCGGCGCTCGTTGTGCTGGACGAACCCAATGCAAGCCTTGATGACGCCGGAGAAAAAGCACTCTTGGAAGCGTTACAGCGACTGCGCGAACGCCACGTTACGGTGGTGCTGATCACCCACCGCCCTCAGGTACTCAAGGCCACCTCTCACTTGCTAGTACTACGTGAAGGCCGCCTGCAGAAGTTCGGCCCCACTGAAGAGATATTGCAAACCCTGAGCGCTGCCCGCCCAGCGGCAGCACCTGCCAATGGCGCGATGGCCAGCCCGTATGCGCAAAGCGCTTATACCTACGGCAATGTTTCCATCAATCGTCAGGAGCAGCGCGCATGACCCTTCGCGATATCTCGCAGGCACCGCCTGCTGCAAAACAACACACCTCCTCAGCCACACCCGACTGGCAAGCACTCGCCATGCGTCGCAAGCGACGACCGATACGCATAGGGAGTTGGCTACTACTGGGAGGCTTAGCACTGTTTGTGGCTTGGGCAGCCTGGGCACCGTTGGATAATGGTATCGCGGTACCCGCAACAGTGGTTGTCTCCGGCAATCGACAGGCGGTTGAGCATCCAACCGGCGGTGTTATTGGGCGGCTGTGGGTACGTGAAGGAGACCAAGTGACAGAAGGCCAGACACTGATCAGCCTGGACACCACGCGGTTGGAACATCAAGCCCGTGCACTGCGCTTACAGCGGGCATCATCACTGGCAGAAACAGCACGCTTGGAGGCCGAGCGTGACCAACTAAGCACTATTAGCATGCCTTCTGACCTGATGAGCAGTGCCGATGTAGACGTCGGCACCATGCTGGCATTGCAACGCCAGTTATTTACCAGCCGGCGTAATGCCCTGGCCGCTGAAATATCAGGGATCGAGGCCAACCTTGATGGTCAGCGTGCCCGGGTGGCGGGGCTAGAGTCCTCGATGACCCAACAGCGGCGGCGCCTGTCAGCCTTGGGTGAGCAGCGCAACAACCTGCGTGAGCTGGCTGCCGACGGTTATATTCCCCGCAACCGGCTGCTGGAAATCGAAAACAGCTATGCCCAGCTGCAGGCTAACATTGCCACAGAGACCGGCACGTTGCAGCAGACCCGACGCCAGATTGATGAGTTACAGCTTCGCCTGACCCAACGCAATGAAGAGTACCAGCGTGACGTGCAGGAGCTACTGTCCCAGGCACGCTTACGTGCACAGGAGCTAACTAGCCAGCTGGCAAGCACCGAGTTTGACTTGGCCCATGCCGAGATACGCGCTCCTCGCTCAGGAACGGTGGTGGGGCTAACCCAGCATACCGAAGGAGGTGTGGCCCAGCCCGGTGCCTTACTGATGGAAATTGTCCCCCAAGGCGAACCCTTATTGGTGGAGGGCCAGTTGCCCGTTGAACAGATTGACCGAGTGCACGCGGGCCTGCCAGTTGAGCTTGCCTTTACCGCTTTCGAGCGTAGCAGCACACCACGCATACCCGGGGTTGTCAGCCAGGTTTCCGCCGACCGGCTAACCAATGAACAGACAGGGCTGCCTTATTACCGGATGTATGTCGAAGTAGCCGCCGATGACCTCTCACCCTTGGGCAGCCAACCACTCAAAGCGGGTATGCCGGTCGAAGCCTTTGTGCGCACTGGCGAACGCACGCTGCTCAACTACCTGTTTAAGCCACTGCTTGACCGCGCCCGCACGGCTTGGGGGGATGCATGATTCGTGTTGCATCACGGCGATATCGCACTTGGTTGTTGCTTGCTTGCCTCTGCTGCTCTTTCAATGCGTTCGCACTGGACTTCCGTGAGGCCTACGAGCTGGCCAAACAGCATGATCCAGGCTGGCTGGCCGCACAGAGCGAAAGTGCAGCCGGTCAACAGGAACGAGCGCTGGGGCGATCAGCATTACTGCCCTCGCTCAACTATCGCTACTCACGGGCTAAAAACTGGTCGGAAGTGCGGCAGGAAACACCGCTCGGCTCGACCACAAGCGATATGGATTACACCAGTTATTCCTCTTCTTTCACGCTAACGCAGCCCTTGCTGGATGCAGCGGCTTTCGCCCAGTATCAAGCTGGTAAAGCACAGGCCCAAGCCGCTGAGCTGACGCTTGAGCGCGCCCGTCAGGCGCTAGCCGTTCAGGTTCTCCAGGCCTACACGGGAGTGCTTTACGCCCACGACGATATCGAACTGACGACAGCCCACCTACGCGCTCTGCAAGAAGAACACGAGCGCAGCCAGCGCTTTATCGAGTATGGCGAGGGCACCCGTACTGACCAGTTAGAGATTGCTGCCCAGGCACGCTTGGTGGAAGCCCAACTGATTGAAGCCGAAGACCGCTTGAGCGATGCCCACAATGCACTGCGCACCCTGACTGGCACAGGTGTCCCATCCAGTGCACTCGCCCCACTGCAGGCCGACCAGCTAGCCCGCAATGTGCAAACTACCCAGGAAAGCCCCGTGTCATCACTGGAGCAGTGGCAAGAGCACACGCTGGCCCATAATCCTGAGCTGGCCGCCCAGCGCAGCCTACTGGAAGCCGCGCGTCACCAACTGAACCAGCAACGCGCCGGACACCTGCCAAATATACGCTTATACGCACGCAGTCAGATATCCGACTCCAACTCTGAAAACGTCATTGGTCAGCGTTACGACACCGACAGCATTGGCGTGGAGGTCAACTTACCGCTCTATTCCGGCGGCCGAGTCGTGGCGGCTAGCCGTCAGGCAGACAGTACCTATGCACAGACGCGCCATGAACTGGATGCCGCCACAATAGAAATGCTGAACGATGTCGAGCGCCAGTACCGTTTAACCCGTAGCAGCCAGCAGCGCATTGAGGCCTACCAGCAGACGGTAGTCGCCGCAACAGAACGCCTTGAAGCCACACGGCGAAGCATTCTGGGCGGCGAACGAACCAATTTAGACGTGCTAAACGCCGAGCGCGAACGTTTCGAGGCGTTACGCGATCTGTCCCGTGCCCGTTATGACTATTTATTAGCTTGGCTAACACTGCGCTGGCAAGCGGGGGTATTAAATGATGAGGACATTTCCCAAGTTGCTGGCTATTTTTAGTAGTAATCTAAAATTCACTATCATAATGAGGATGAGGTAATTTCCATTCACAGCCGTTTATAACTTAAGTGCAGAGATAAGGCTCATAGGAATGTGACTAGATGACGCTGATACGTATTCTTTGGGTGGGTTTGGCAGGGTTGAGTTTTAGCATCGGCGTATTAGGCATTTTTCTACCCCTGCTGCCTACCACCGTGTTTATGCTAATGGCGGTTTACTGCGCCTCCAGAGGCTCGCCGCGCTTCGAGGTTTGGATCCGCTCCCGCCACTATGTCGGCCCCCTACTGGTTAACTGGGAACAAGAGCGCGCCATACCCAAGCGCGCTAAGATTTTTGCTGTTTGCACGATAGCGTTGAGTGCAATGATCACCGTCTGGTCACTCGGGCCTGGCTGGTTAAGCGGAGCAGTGGTGGCCCTACTAATGCTTATTGCACTTTGGCTGGCTACCCGGCCAGAGCCTTCTTCTCATAGTTAAGTATGACTGGATAGTTCATCGTTTAGTGAGGTGATCGCCACTTCCAGCTGTAGAGCTGCTTGGGCTCGATATGGGCTGGTATATCGTGCGCTTGCATCACAATACCGTCGTGGCTTTCAACCCTACCTGTCTATAACATTCATAAAGCGAGCCGCCAGGAGTTTGCACTTCTTTAACACTAAGCTTTTAACACTAAGCTTCCAATAAGGACGGGCTCTATGCGCGATGAGGAAAAATACACAAATTCAGAGGAGCAACTGCTCTATCTTCAAAAACGGTTAGATGAGGAAGATACCGCCGCCCTAAGCGAGCTGTTTGCTGAACTCGATATTTTATCGATTGCGCGCACGCTTGAGTCTTTCCCAACCAAAACTCGCGACCGATTGTGGGAGTACATTCCTGAAGCACTGCTCGGTGAAGTGCTCGCCGAAGTCGATGAAGATATTCGTGCCGACTACATTGAAGACCTTTCTGCCAGCGATGTAGAACAAATCGTTAAAGGCCTAGATGCCCAGGAAGTGGCTGAAGTTCTCGACGTCGCCGACGAAGAGATCAAAACGACCGTCTATGCCAGCTTAGATCAAGAGATCCGCGCCCAAGTTGAGAATCTTCATTCTTATGAAGATGACGTGGTTGGTCGTTACATGGACCCAGAAACGGTTAATGTAAAACAGGGCGTATCGCTGGAAGCCGTACAGCGCTATATCCGTATTCATCAGCTATTGGATGATGAATCGCAACAGATCATGATTACCGACAAGAATAAGCGTCTGTTGGGCACGCTGACGCTTATTGATCTAGTCAAACAACCACAGGAGAGCGTCGTTGATGAGTACATGGTTGCCCCCTTCACACTCAATGACCAGATGAAGGTAAGCGAGGCTGCCGCACTGCTCCGCTCTAAAGAGCTGCCTTTTGTCCCGGTTTGCGATAGCGACGGGCTGTTAGTGGGCCAGTTGAACGCCGCTGATGTATTAGAAATCACTCAAGATGATGCTGACATGACGTTAAAACACATGTCGGGCGTCAGCGATGAAGAAGAAGTCTTCACTCCGATACTCCGCAGCGCAAAGAGCCGCGGCATTTGGCTGGGTATTAACCTGCTCACTGCCTTTTTAGCGGCCTTCGTAATTGGGCAGTTTGAAGAGGTACTGGATCAAATTGTAGCGCTAGCCATCCTGATGCCGGTGGTCGCGAGTATGGGCGGAATTGCGGGCAGCCAAACCCTCACTGTGGTGATACGCGGCTTAGCGCTCGGCCAGCTCGCCGGTAATAACAAACAGTGGCTTTATAACAAAGAGCTGTGGGTGGGGATGAGTAACGGCTTGGTGTGGGCACTGGTCGTTGGTGGTATTTCCTACCTGTGGTTCGGCGATCCGCTGATTACGCTGGTGATTACGCTGGCCATCTTTGTGAATATGAGCCTAGCGAACTTATCAGGCGTGCTGATTCCCTTAGTGTTGAAAAGGTTGCAAATAGACCCCGCGTTATCAGGTGCCGTCATTTTAACCACCGTTACCGATGTAGTCGGCTTTATGTCGTTCTTGGGGTTAGCTACTTTGATTATCCTATGACCACGTGCCCCTGGCGGGCACTGCAACATCTGAAAGGAGAAATCGCTAAGCACCGCTTGACTTGGGGGAGGCGTCCATATATTTCTGCTATGTGCGGCACGGCTCCGGATAACGCAGGGAATCAGGCAATAGGGCGATTCTGATGAGTGAGTCATCTTCTACACAAGATGCCAATGCTCATGACAAAGCTGTCGAACGGAAAGCTGCTGGCCGAGGGAAAGAACGAGAGAAAGAAATAGACCAGCTTCACCGGACAACAACAGTACAGCAACGGTCTGACAGCTGAACGGGTCCTCGGCATTGGATGAAGTCGAGTGAATGACCGTTAACACCTGCACGCTAATGGGGAACCGGACATATGAACAATCCGTATGAGACGATATTCCACCGCCAGAAAACAGCTTTTCTCAGCGACCGCACGAAATCACGCGACTGGCGGCTAGATCAACTCGCGAGAATGGAGCGCATGCTGCTCGAACATCGCGAACGCTGGTGTGCGGCACTTCATCAAGATTTCGGCAAGCCGCCGTTCGAACAACAGTTCGAGATCACGGTACCGATGGGAAATATCGCCTATTATCGCGACAATCTGGACCGGCTGATGGCACCGGAAGAGGTCGAAATCCCCGAAGGGCTGGCAAAGCTCGGCCAGCGCGGTGTGATCCGACGCGAACCCTTCGGCGTGACACTGGTGATCGGGCCTTTCAATGCGCCAATCCTCCTGTTGCTCGATCCGGCCATTGCGGCGCTGGCAGCGGGTAATCCCGTGATCCTGAAACCGGCCAACACCACGCCCGCAACTGCTGCGCTCTTCGCGGAACTGGTGCCGCAATATTTCGAGCCCGAAGACGTTTCCGTGGTCACTGGCGGACGCGAGGAGATCTCAGCGCTGCTGGAATTGCCCTTCGACTTCATTTTCTTCACCGGCAGTTCGGCGGTGGGCAAAGTCGTCATGCGTGCCGCTGCCGAGCACCTGACGCCAGTGATCCTGGAACTGGGTGGGCAGAACCCGACCATCGTCGACGAAACCGCAGACCTTGATCGTGCCGCCGACGCCATCGCCTGGGGGCATAACGCGATTTCGGGTCAATGGTGCATCGCGCCCGGTTTCGTCTGCGTACATGATAGTGTCGCAGACATTTTTGTCGAGAAACTGAAAGCTGCGGTCACGCGCATGTACGGGGCCGATCCCTCGCAAAGCCCTGACTTTGCGCGCATGATCAGCGAGAAAGATGCGCAACGCGTTGCTTCCTACATCCTGCCGGACAAGACCGTACTCGGGGGGCGCTTCGATGTGCCTGCCCGCTACGTCGAGCCCACCCTGCTTTATCCTTCCGACTGGTTGGACCCAGCGATGCAGCAGGAGGTGTTTGGTCCGGTGCTGCCGATCCTGCGCTACGGCGACATGGGCACGCTGATCGAAAAGCTGAAGACAAGAGACAAACCGCTGGCCGCCTATATCTTCAGCCGCGACGAGGCGACGATCGAGCACTTTCTTCAGTCAGTGTCCTTCGGCGGCGGCTGCGTAAACCTGACCAATCTGCATTGCTGGGTCGGCTCGCTGCCCTTCGGCGGGGTCGGCAATTCAGGGATAGGGAAGTATTACGGCAAGACGGGGTTCGATGCACTCAGCAACACCAAGTCGCTGCTGATCTCGCCCGCCGACAAGACCGTCGATGTCTATCCGCCCTACAAGGACAAAGATATTAGCGCGATGCTGGCGCCGTTTTCCTGACATAAAGGCTCCCCTTCTCGCCATCCTTGGCGGCCTGGTCCTGTTGGTTGTTGTTTGTAGCGTTGCAACTGGAGGGGGCCGCCGCGGTGTACTTTGCAAAATGCCTAAAGCGAAGTACGCCTTTATCCATCGGCATCATCAGGCACAGGGCTGCTGATATTAGACTTGAACCCACCGCCCCGTCTGATCTGACGTTTCGATGGCATCTATCAAACGATTCACCCGCGCGGCTTCGCGGAAATCTGGATAGAGGGGACGAGCGTTAATGATACCTTCGACCAGATCACGCACCTCGATAATTTTCTGGTCGTTATAGCCCAAACCATGGCCCGGTGCGGGGCTAAAGGCCGCGTAGTCGGGGTGTTCCGGGCCTGCCAACAGCGTAGTGAACCCACGCCTGCCGTGGGCATCACCGTGGCGATATAACTGCAGCTCGCTCATGCACTCCTGATCAAACACAATGGCGCCTTTGGTGCCCGTTAGCGTGTAGGCCAAGCCCATTTTGCGACCAGCCGCCACCCGAGACGTTTCGATATTGCCGATTAACCCTTTATCAAACCGCAGCATGGCCTGGGCCTGATCATCGTTTTCCACCGCGGCCATACCGCTGCCGTCGGCACTGGGCCGAGTGGGAATGACAGTCTGTAGCTGACCGCAAACCTCGCTAATCCGCTGTCCGGTTAAAAATTCGGCCATATTGAGAATATGCGACCCCACATCACCTAACGCACCGGCGCCTGCGGTGGCGCGCTTGGTATGCCAGTCGTGGGGCTTGTGCGGGTCGAGCAGGTAATCCTCGTTGTGCCGCCCACGAAAGTGAATCAGCTCACCAATTTCACCACTGGCGACAATCTGACGAGCCAACTGGGTGGCGGAATTGCGAATGTAGTTAAAGCCCACCAGGGTTTTGACGCCCGCCTTTTCAGCCGCAACGACCATTTCGTCGGCGTCTGCCGTGCTCAGCGCCAGCGGTTTTTCAGCGTAAACATGCTTGCCAGCGGCAATGGCAGCCAGGGCCATCTCTTTATGCAGAAAGTTAGGCGCGCAGATATCCACCACATCCACCTCACTATCTTCTACCAAGGCGCGCCAATCATCGGTGGCGCGGGCAAATCCCCAGGCACGTGCTCGGCTCTCCGCAGTGGCAAGGTTAACGTCCGCCAGCAGTTCGCAAACGGGTTTAGCGGGCAGTTCAAAAACGCTGGATGCTGCATTAAAGGCAATGGCGTGGGCTTTGCCCATAAAACCGGTGCCGATTAAGCCAATCTTGAGGGTTTTCATTATGGTTATCCCTGTTCTAAAACAACAACGCCGGGCTGGGCCCGGCGTTGAATGGTGTCGTGCCCCGTAGACTGTTTACATGGTCGGCATGGTGAAGTGGTTAGTCTCTTCACGAATGCCGCTGGGCCAGCGTTGGGTGATGGTTTTCATACGGGTGTAGAAACGCACGCCGTCGGGGCCGTGCATATGCAGCGGGCCAAACAGCGAGCGCTTCCAACCGCCAAAGCTGTGGAACGCCATGGGTACCGGAATCGGTACGTTAACGCCGACCATACCGACCTGGATCTGCTCGCAGTATTGGCGCGCCGCATCGCCATCGCGGGTAAAGATTGCCGTGCCGTTGCCGTATTCATGAGCGTTGATCATGCTGACCGCTTCGTCGAAGCTGGTCACACGAGCAATCGCCAACACCGGGCCAAAGATCTCCTCGGAGTGAATACGCATTTTTGGCGTCACATGATCGAACAGAGTGCCGCCAATAAAGTAGCCATCGCCTGCGCCATCAACCGTTGTCTGGCGACCGTCGACCACGAGTTCTGCGCCTTCATCCACACCAACCTGAATATAGTCAGCTACCTTGTCGCGATGCTCGCGGGTGATGAGCGGCCCCATATCGTTATCAGGGCCATCAACCAGGCCAGGCCCGACCGTCAAATTATCCAGTTCAGCCACCAGCTTTTCACGCAGGCGGTTGGCGGTATCTTCGCCCACGGGTACAGCAACGGAAATTGCCATACAGCGCTCGCCTGCTGAGCCATAGGCCGCGCCCATCAGGGCGCCCACGGCTTGATCGAGATCCGCATCGGGCATAATCACCATATGGTTTTTAGCCCCGCCCAGCGCCTGAACACGCTTGCCATGCGCTGATGCGGTAGCGTAGATGTACTCGGCGATGGGTGTGGAACCCACAAAACTTACCGCTTGAACACGCTCATCAGTGAGCAGCACATCGACCGCTTCTTTATCGCCATTGACGACGTTAAAGACACCATCCGGCAGGCCCGCTTCGCTTAACAGCTCGGCTAAGCGCAGCGGCGTGGAGGGGTCTTTTTCCGAAGGCTTCATGACGAAGGTGTTGCCGCAGGCCAGTGCAATGGGGAACATCCACATGGGCACCATAGCGGGGAAGTTGAACGGCGAGATACCGGCGCACACGCCCAGCGGCTGCATCATCGAATAGCTATCAACGCCGCTGCCGACGTTCATGGAGTGCTCGCCCTTCTGCAGGTGGGGAATGCCGCAGGCAAACTCAACCACTTCCAGGCCGCGGGTCACTTCGCCTTTGGCGTCAGAAAACACCTTGCCGTGTTCGCTGGAGATGAGTCGCGCCAGCTCATCGGTGTGCTCTTCAACCAGCGCTTTAAACTTAAACAGAATACGCGCGCGCTTTAGCGGCGAGACTTTTGACCAGCCGGCAAAGGCTTCGTCGGCGATGCGCACGGCTTCACGAGTTTCATCAACGGTGGCTAGCGCTACCTGGGCGCTTTGTTCGCCGGTGGCCGGATTATAAACCGGCGAAGTGCGCTGGCTCTGACCAGTGGAGAACTCACCATTAAGATAATGGGATAACATCTTCATAAAAGCTCCTGATTAAAAGGCGGCGACTGGCACTGTTTAGCTGGCAATGTCGAAACCTGCCTGCTCGGCAAGTTGGCGCAAGTTGCGATACCCCAGGCGGGCATAGGTCAACGGATGGGCGACTTCAGGGTCTTGTTCGGCTTCAACCACTAACCAACCCTGGTAGCCCTGTTCGCACAGGTGGGTTAAGGCGGGCAGAAAATCCACATTGCCATCCCCCGGCACCGTAAACAGGCCGTCTAACACGCCGTTTAAAAAGCTTTTGTCGCGGTTGCGCACTGCGTCCAGCACAGGGAAGCGCAAGTCTTTGCAGTGCACATGGTGGATACGTTGGCTGTAGCGTTTGGCGATGGCGAGCGGGTCGCCGCCTGCACCGCGCAGATGACCAAAATCAAGCAGTAGCCCTACGCCTTCGCCGGTGTAATCCATTAAGCGTTCAACGTCGGCCTGGCTTTCGATCACCGTGCCCAGGTGGTGGTGATACACCAGTTGAATGCCCTGGGATTTCAGGTAGTCACCCACCACCTCAAGGCCATGCAGCAGGCGCTGCCACTGTTGCTCGGAAAGATGCGGACGCTGTGAAAGCGGACGCTCCTGATCACCGTGTACACAGTGGGTAACTTCACATAGCACCATCACCTTAGCGCCGCACTGCTTGAGCAGGTTCATGTGATCCTGAATAGCGCCAATCTCTTCTTCAGGCGTGCGTTCCAACAGCTGCGCGGAGTACCAGCCCGACACAAGCGCCAAGTCGTGGGCGCTAAGCACCTGATTCAAGGCGTCAGGCGTGCGGGGAAACTTGTTACCTAATTCAAAACCACTGAAGCCTGCCTCACGCCCCTCTTTCAAACAGGTTTCCAGCGGTGTTGCGCCACCCAGGCTGGGTAAGTCATCGTTGGTCCAGGTGAGCGGATTGATGCCTAAAGTAACCGTTGGCATAGCGTATTCCTTGTCATTTTTGTCTGAGTATTTTTGGCGTTAGGGCGCTTTACCCTATCGCCGACTCTCTGATGTTCTGCATTCGATTAGCGGGCCTGGCGCTGCTTGGCTTCGCGGTAACCTTGATAGGCTTTATTGACGGCTTCACGCTTGGAGACCTCGGGCACGGCTACTTCCCACCAGGCACCGCCTTCTTGGGTGCTGGGCAGTGGATCAGTATCCAGGGCAATCACGTAGGTCGAAGAGGCGCTGCGAGCGCGCACCAATGCCTGCTCTAGTTCCGCAATGCCGCTCACTGATTCAGACTCACAGCCCAACGCTTTAGCGTGGGCGGCAAAATCGGTTTTCGGTGCGCCCGCCTCGACAGTGCGGCAATCTTGCAGCAGGTTGTTAAACCCCGCGCCGCCGGTGGCGTGCTGCAAGCGGTTGATACAGCCATAACCGCGGTTATCCAACACCACCACAATCAGCTTGTGGCCCAGCATCACCGATGTCGCCAGCTCTGAGTTGTGCATCAGGTAGCTGCCATCGCCGACCATCACCACTACCTCGTTGTCGGGCTTGGCCATCTTGACGCCCAGCCCACCGGCAATTTCATAGCCCATGCAGGAGAAACCGTACTCAACGTGGTAGTTGCCAGGGCCCGAACATTGCCAGAGTTTGTGCAGCTCGCCGGGTAAACCACCGGCAGCGCAGACCACGGTTGTATCGCTGCCAGCCTGGCGATTGACGGCCCCTATTACCTGAGCATCGGTGGGCAGCGCTAGCCCTTGATCTGCGGTTACACGGCGCACTATTTCGGCCCATTCGCGTTTGAGCGTGCCGGTTTGTTCGCGCCATTCATCGCTACCGCGCCACTCGCCCAGCGCTGCGTCGAGTTGCCCCATCCCGATCAAAGCATCGCAGCTAAGCGGCAACGCTTGATGCTTCAAGCTATCGAAACGGCCAACGTTAAGGGTGATCAGTGTTTTATCGTTGTCTTCAAACAGCGCCCGAGAGCCAGTGGTAAAGTCCTGCAGTCGTGTGCCCACCGCCAGAATGACATCCGCCTGCTCCGCCAACTGGTTGGCAGCTGCACTACCGGTCACCCCAATGGCACCCACAGCGCAAGGGTGGCTATCGGCCAGCGCGCCCTTCCCCGCCTGGGTTTCAGCCACCGGAATAGCGCGCTTTTTGGCAAACTCGGCTAAGGCATCGCAGGCAGCCGCGTAATGCACGCCGCCGCCAGCAATGATCAGCGGGCGCTTGGCCTGTTGCAGTGCGGCGATGGCTTGGCGAAGCTCGTAAGCATCCGGTGGCGAGCGGCGAATGCGGTGCACTTTGGGGGCAAAAAATGCCGCAGGATAATCGTAGGCAAAGGTTTGCACATCCTGGGGCAGCGCCAGGGTCGCGGGGCCGCAGTGTTCAGGGTCAAGCAGAGTGGCAATCGCCTGAGGCAGGCTGGTCAGCAACTGCTCGGGGCGGTTAATGCGGTCGAAGTAGCGCGATACCGGGCGAAAACAGTCGTTGACGCTAATCGTCGGGTCACCGAAATGTTCCACTTGTTGCAGTACCGGATCCGGTTCGCGGGTGGCAAAGGTGTCCCCCGGCAGCAGCAGGATCGGCAAGCGGTTGGCGTGAGCGAGCGCCGCGGCGGTGACCATATTGGTCGCCCCTGGGCCGATGGAGCTGGTCGCCGCCATTAGGCGCTGGCGGCCATTGGCTTTGGCAAAGGCAATCGCCGCGTGGGCCATGGACTGCTCGTTATGGGCGCGAAAGGTCGGCAATTCGTCTTGCACGTGGTAAAGCGCTTCGCCTAACCCCGCCACATTGCCATGACCAAAAATCGCAAACACCCCCTCAAAAAGCGCCACTTCTTGGCCATTGATCTCAATACGCTGAGCGGAGAGATACTTGACCAGTGCTTGAGCCATGGTGAGTCGAATGGTGCTCATCTTACGCCTCCTCGGTGTGGGCCAGCGTTTGCGGCTGCGCCTGCCTTAATTGCCGCCACGCCGTTATCAGTTCGGCATAGTTCTGGGCGACGCGCTCTACCAAACTAGCGTCGTCGATACGCCCGGCCAGCCAATCACGACTCGCACTGGCAAATAGCGTGCGGCCAACGGTGAAACCCTTACAGCAGGCATGATTGGCGGCTGCTTCAAAGCCGCGTTTCATGTCGTCCATAGGGGCGTCGAGTCCGAGCAGTACAACCCCACGGCAGTAAGCATCCTCGCGCTCAATCGTCTCGCCCACCGCCTGCCAGGCAACATCCGTCATTGAGGGTAGCTTCCACCAGTCTGGGCGAATGCCTAGGTTGTAGAGCCGCTGAAGGCTGCGCGGTAGCGTCGTGTTATCGCTTGGCATATCAGCGGGAGGGATTATCTCAATCAGCAACTCCAGCCCATAAGCACAGGCCGCCTGATAGAGCTGGCGCAGACGCTCTTCCTGCTCCAGGCGCAGTGAGAGTTCATCGTCAGGGTGGTAAAACACCAAGCATTTAATGATCTGTTCTCTAGGCCAGTTGCGTAGGCAGGCACCTAAGTCATCGCCATGCTGGAAACGCAGCGGGCGTGAGCCTGGCAGCTCTACCGGTCGACCAATCCACCAGCCTTTTCCACTGGCATGATTGAGCGCGTCCTGACCCAGCACGTCATCAACCAGGATCGCGGGAGTGGAGATACCGCCCAGCTTGGCGCCCTCTTCAGCGGCGCTGACCAAGAGTTTTTTGAGTGCTGGCAGCCGCGCGCTGTTGGCATGCTCTTCGCGGGCCATATCGGTAAGCTGGCGACGATGATCAAATGCTAACCCCAGCACTTCGGGCCATTGAACGGGCACCCGGGTAGTGACGCGGTGCAGATGATTCAGGCGTTGATCGATATCCGGACGGGGTACCTCATCCCGGCGCGCCAAGTAATCAAATAACTCGTCTTCGGTGGGCATGGCGGGGGCACAGCCGTGGCGGGAGACCACCAGCGCGCCGCAGGCATTGGCATAGCTGGCACTGGTTTGCCAGGATTCATTGCGTAGCCAGCCACGTAGCAGCCCACTCATAAAGGCATCGCCAGCGCCCAGTACATTGAGTACTTCGACCTGAACGCCCTTGACCAGAATGCCATCTTCAATGCGGTCAGGAATCGCCCCTTCAAACACGACACAGCCCATGGGGCCCAGCTTGCATACCAGGGTCGCCTGGCTAACCTCACGCACCGCGCGCAGGGCCGTTAAGGTGTCGGTGCTGCCACCGGCAATATGAAACTCCTCTTCGGTGCCCACAATCAGGTCAAAATCTGGCAGCCAGCGCTGCAGGCCGGTGGTCACTTCATCATCGGCGATAAAGCGGGTTTCGCCATCGCCGGGGTTGGTCAGCCCCCACAGCACGGGGCGGTAGTCGATATCCAACACCCGCTTCACGTCATGCTGGGCGGCAGCGTCCAGTGCTTTGCGGCACGCCCGGCGAGTGGTATCGGTAGAAAGGTGGGTGCCGGTAATCGCCAGCGCCTTGGCCCGAGCGATAAATTCAGGGTCGATGGCGTCGGCATCGATGGCCATATCGGCACAGTCGCGGCGGTAAAATAGCAGCGGGAAGCTTTCGCGATCTTTTAACGCCAGCAGCACCAAGCCGGTGTGGCGCTCAGGGTCGGTTTGTAGCGCAGAGGTATCCACCCCCACTCGTGCTAATTCCTCGCGAACAAAGTTGCCCATTTGTTCATCGCCGACCCGCGAGAGCATGGCAGACTTCAATCCTAAACGAGCGGTGCCGTAAGCCATATTGCCCGAGCTGCCACCTAGGTACTTGGCAAAGCTCGCCACGTCTTCTAAACGGCTGCCAATCTGCTCGGCGTACAGGTCGACCGCCACACGTCCCAGGCAAATCAGGTCTAGCGGCCGGTGTTGACTATTGTTATTCAGCATAAATGTCTCCCCACGTCACAAATTCGTGGTATCGGGCAAAAGAGGGCGCTGGGCATAAAAGCGTCTTGGGTGGCTATCGATGAGGCTTGCCTAAAAGGAGAAGGCAGCACGGAATCGATCAAGGGCGAGGCCGTCATCGCCAGAGGCCCAACCTTCTAACCCCACCGTGCCGCGATAGCCTATGTCGTTCAGCGCTTGAGCAATGGCCGGGTAGTTAATCTCGCCAGTCCCCGGTTCGCAGCGCCCAGGCACATCGGCTACCTGCACTTCACCAATGTACGGCCCGCAGCGGCGAATCAATTCAATCAGATTACCTTCGCCAATTTGGGCGTGATAAACGTCTAGCATGATGCGCAAGCTAGGCCGGTCGATACTCTCCACCAGCGCAAGCACATCTTCCAGGCGAGCAAACGGCACGCCGGGGTGATCAACCTCGGTATTAAGGTTTTCAAGCACGAAGGTGACACCGTGCTGCTCGCCGAGATCTGCCAGCCGATTGAGCGTTTCGCGGGCTTTTAGCCACATAGCGCCCGTCATCTGCTGGCAAGGCTGAACGGGCAACCCATTACCATCTAGCCCGGTGCCGTGAAGGTTAAGGCGCGGAATGCCAAGGCGCTTTGCTACCTCAACCGACTCAGCGGCGGTGCGTAGCAATTCATCTGCCCCGGGGGCATCTGCCAGGGTGCCGGTGACATAGCCGGTCATGGACGAAAACGTCGCCCCGCTATTGGCCAGCGCGTCAATGTCGTGCTTCGTCCAGTCCCAGATTTCGACTTGAAAGCCCAGTTCAGAAATATGCTTAACGCGTTCCAGCATCGGCAAATCGCAGAAGATCATTTCAGCACAGACAGCCAGCGTGAACGGCGATGATGGGGACAACTTATTCATCATGCTTCCTTAATAACCGCTTGCCGCTCGCGGTGAAGATTGCTCTGCACTGCTTGCATCGGCAGGCTGAGTGTCTTGGTCGGCTAAGCTGGCCTTCTTGGCTTTATCTTCCCGCTGGAATTCCGCAAGCTCTGCATCCAGGCTTTCAAGCTCAGCGCCACCCGCCATCATGTTGAGCACTTCTTCGCGGCTGACTTCTTCTTTGCGGAAGGAGCCCAAACTACCGCCGCGTGACAATAGGGTGAACGCATCCGCCACTGGGTAAGCATGGTGGACGTTGTGGGTAATAAAGATAACCGCCAGGCCATCGGCGCGGGCTTTGGCAATGTAGCGCAGTACAACAGACGCCTGCTTGACCCCAAGCGCGGACGTGGGCTCATCCAGAATCAGCACTTTGGCACCAAAGTAGACGGCACGAGCAATCGCCACACACTGGCGCTCCCCACCAGAAAGCGTGCCCACCGGCTGGCTTGGGTCGCGTACATCAATACCGATTTTAGCCATTTCCTCTTTGGCAACCCGGTCGGCATATTTCCAATCAATCCGCTTTAAAGGCCCCCAGCCCACCGTCGGTTCGCGCCCCATAAAAAAGTTACGGGTAATCGACATCAACGGCACCATTGCCAGATCCTGGAAAACGGTCGCGATACCAGCGTCTAATGCATAAGCTGGGGACTTGAAACGAGCGGGTTTGCCATCCAGTAGCATTTCGCCGTGGGTGGGCTGGTGAACACCGGAAAGGGTTTTAATCAACGTTGACTTGCCAGCACCGTTATCCCCTAGCAGGCACATAACCTCACCGGAGTAGACCTGCATCGAGATATCACTTAAGGCGATAACACTGCCGAAGTGTTTGCTGACACTGCGCATTTCAATCATTGGCGTACGTGTGGTCATGTTATTTGGCCTCCATCGCCTTTTTGCGCATGTAATTGTTGAATAGCACCGCCACCAGCAACATCACGCCCAGGAAAACCTGGAACCAGTCGGTATTAACGCCGGTGTAAAAAATGCCCATTTGCACCATGCCAAAGATCAGTGCGCCTAGAGCTGCGCCGATAGCGGAGCCATAACCACCGGTCAGCAAAGCGCCACCAATTACCACCGCAATAATGGCTTCAAGTTCTTTTAGTAGGCCGCGGATGGTGTCCGCCGAGCCGGTATCCATCACCTGTATGCAGGCAAAGATGGTGGCGGAGAAAGCGGTAAACATAAACAGTGAAATCTTGACGCGCTGGACGGGGACGCCTGAATTGCGCGCCGCATTGGCATCGCCACCGCTAGCGAATATCCAGTTGCCGTAAGGCGTGCACAGCAGTACCCAAGTCGCTACAGCGGTTAAGCCCAGCCACCAGACAATCGAGACGGGAATACCGGTGACCGTGGGGTTGCCCGCAAAGTTGGTCGCCATCCAGCCATTTGCTGCCATCCAGCTAAATAGGCCCGTCGCGACTTCTCCAGAGAAAAGCGCCGCAAACCAATCTCCGGGGATATGATCCTGCACTCCTCCTACCTGAGTACGCCCCGTCAACAACCGGCTAGTACCGATAGCCAGGCCGCGCAGAATGAACAGGAAGCCCAGGGTAACGATAAATGACGGCAAGCCTGTTTTATTGACCAGATTACCGTTAATCCAGCCCACCAGACCCGCACAGGCGAACGCCAATAGAATTGCGGCCCATAGCGGCCAGCCATACTCCACCGCGGGGATGGCAATCAGAATGCCTGCCAGGCCAATCATCGAGCCAATCGAAAGATCAAACTCTCCGCCGATCATCAGCAACGCGGCCGCCGTGGCGATAATGCCGAGCTGAGCGGCGACTTCAAGAAAATTAATAATACCCGCTGGGGTAAACATTCCGGTGCCGCTGGAGGCAGCGATAAAGAAGGCAAGCACCAACACGGCACCGGCCAGCGCCCCCAACTCCGGGCGATTAAGCGCTTTCTTCCAGAAAGAGACTCTCTGGATACGCTCATCTTGATCAGCCGCTGCTGGCGCAACCGATGGTTTCGTTTCAGTGGAATTCATAGCGATCGACTCCCAAGGCTCGACACCGCCGAGCCTTTTCCGATTAGGTAGTTATCAGCGGATGCCCTGACTACTCAGCTCAATGACCTGAGCAGCGTTTTCTTGAGTAACAAATCCAGGGCCGGTGGCAACATCCCCTGCGGGCAGCAGACCGTTCTTGACGAACTGATCTAGGAACATGACAGGTAAATAGCCCTGCATGTACTGCTGTTGGTCGATCGCAAAGTCCAGTTCACCCGCATCCAAGGCTTCCAAAATACCGGGTGAAAGATCAAAAGTACCAAGGGTGAACATATCGGTTGCCCCCTGCTCACGCATGGCCCGAATCATCGGATCAGCGGCCAATGCACCCAAAGTCAGCACACCACGTACATCACTGTTCTCATTAAGGTAAGCGACAATGGCATTGCGAATATTGGTGGGGTCGTAAGTGGTCGCTAGCTGCTCAGCATTGCCATCGAAGCCGTCGACAAAACCATCACAGCGCTGGTCCAGTCCTTGGTTGCCTTGTTCATGGTTAACGCAGACGCCTTTCTCAACGCCCATTTCCTGCATGCGCTCAGCAGCCTGCTTACCTGCTTCATACTCACTTTGCCCAACGTGCAGCCGGGCACCATAATCCCTTGCCACATCGCCACCGGAGTTAATGGTGATGACGGGTATGCCGTTATCGACAGCATTTTGGACAGCGCCACCCAGGGCATTTTCGTCAGTGAAAGAAAGGATCAGACCATCAGGGTTCGACGCCACCGCCGCTTGAACAAGCTGCTGCATTTTGGCCATGTCAAAGGTGGAAGGCGCGCGATACTCCAGGCTAGCCCCGACGGTTTCGGCGGCGGCTTCTGCGCCGTTTTTCACTACCGACCAGAAAGGATCAGAGGGAACGCCATGGGTCACCATGACGAAACGGCTCTCTTCTTGCTCTGTTTCTTGTGCTTGTACGGCACCTGCCATTAATGCCGTGGCGGCGGCAGAGGCTAGAAGCCATTGAGATAGACGTGCCATAAATAATTCCTCATAACGTTATCGTTGTTGGTAGGGAAGTGGCATTAAATGCCTTGGCGTTATGAAATATAGATTCCAAACATCGGTTATAGCAAATTATTTATTCTATACTTTGGTATAAATGGAATATTTATTCCAATCAACTAGACTGCACAGCAACGAGTCACTTTGCTCAGTACTGCATATCCACTAGTACATAAGCAGAAGGGTGCTAGATGGGCCAACGCGAAGGAATTTGTATGCCACAACCACCACAGAGCTACCGTGAGTTGGAAACGCTGATCACCGCCGAGTACGCCACACTGAGCAAACGCTTACAGCAAACCGCGCGCTTTATGCTTGATCACCCTCAGGAAGTTGCTTTAGCGACCGTGGCCAAAATTGCCGAACAGGCGGATGTCACGCCATCCACCTTAATTCGCTTGGCCAATAGCTTGGGCTTTAAAGGCTTTTCCGAAATGCAGCAGCTGTTTCGCAGCCGCCTGGTCGATGAGTTGCCTAACTACACCGAGCGAATTCGTGCAGTACGCAGCGCCACCGGAGAAACACCTGATAGCACCCAACTATTATGGGAGTTCGCTGACGCCAACCGCGCCGTGCTTGAGCAGTTACCCAGCCGTATTGATCCAGAGAGCCTAGAGAAGGCGCTAGACATTTTTGAAAAGGCCCATGCGATTCATGTGATGGGCGCACGACGTAGCTTCATGGTCGCCAGCTACATGACCTATGCCCTGGCGCATGTGGATAAACCTGCGCTGCTGGTCAGTGGTTTGGGGGGAATGTACGGCGAGCAACTGCGCGCGATGAGCCAACATGACGCCCTACTGACCATCAGCTTCTCTCCCTATGCCGAAGAGAGCCAAAAAGCCTGCGAAGACGCCCATCAGCGCGGTTTACCCATTGTGGTGATTACTGATTCAAGCCTCAGCCCACTGGCGCGTTTCGCGGATGTTACTTTCGTGGTTAACGAAGCTGAAGTGAAAAGTTTTCGCGGCTTGACCGCATCGCTCTGCTTAACCCAAGCCTTGGCAATTGCACTGGGCGTGCGACAAGACAAATCCCGAGACAAAGCCCAGGAAAAAGCCTCAACTAAAAAACGTAAGACATAAACACCAAGCCAACAGCAACAACAAAACAGGAGTGCTTATGAAACTCGCGCTTATCGGCGCTGGGCGCATCGGCAAAGTGCATGCCCAGGCCATTTATTCACACCCCAACGTGACGCTGGTTGCCGTGGCTGATTTTCATCAGCCTGCCGCAGAAGCTCTGGCCAAGCAGTACGCTAGCCGAGCAGCCTCTGTGGATGAAATCTTCGCAGATGATGAGATTGATGCCGTGCTGATCGCCTCAAGCACACCTACTCATGCGGAGTATCTGGAGCGTGCCGCCCGTGCAGGCAAGGCGGTTCTGTGCGAGAAACCTATCGCCCTGGATTTAGCGCGCACGCGCGATGCCCTACAGGTACTTAGCGAACACCCGGTGACCTGTGCGTTAGGCTTTAACCGTCGCCACGACCCACAGTTTGCAGCATTGAAAAAAGCGATTACCGAAGGGCGTATTGGCGCACTTGAAACGCTGACGATTATTAGCCGCGACCCCTCTCCCCCGCCTGCTGAGTATGTGGCTGAATCCGGCGGTCTGTTCCGCGACATGATGATTCATGATCTTGATATGGCTCGCTGGTTGCTTGATGAGCCTATTGAAAGTGTCTTTGCCGTCGGTAGTAGCATCATTGACCCAGCGATTGGTGAAGCAGGTGATGTGGATACCGCCATGGTCACCCTGACCACCGCCAGTGGCAAGCTTTGCCAAATCAGCAACTCACGGCGCGCCTGCTACGGCTATGATCAGCGTATCGAAGCCTTTGGCAGCCAAGGCATGCTGCAAGCCCAGAACGAGAGCGATACCCGGCTGCGTTTTACGGGTGAAGCAGGCCAAGTGGAAGACAAACCCAAGTGGTTCTTCCTGGAGCGCTACGCCCAAGCCTACCAACTTGAAATTGGCGACTTTGTCGCCGCCTGGCAAGAGAAGCGTGCGCCACTCGCCGGTGCCCAAGATGGCCTAGAGGCGTTGCGCTTAGCCGATGCAGCGGAGCTTTCATTGCGTGAAGGTCGCAAAATTGTGCTCGACGCCTCGGCCTAAACAGACGCAAACGGGTCTGTGTAGACCTTTCATATCGACAACGACTAGCTGCCAACCGAGCAGCTAGCCATCAGAAGGAGCGATATATGGCTTCACTACTGGTACGCCCCACCGCCCCAGATGCCCAAGGCACCGTGATTGACGTTACCCCTGAATCGGCTGGCTGGACGCACGTTGGCTTTCGGGTGCATAAACTCACCAAGGGCCAGCGCCTGGAGGCCAGCAGCGATAACCAGGAAGTCTGCCTGGTGCTGCTCACCGGGCGGGCCACAGTGACCTGCGGCGAGCACCGCTTTGAAGACATCGGCAAGCGCATGGATATCTTTGAGCAGATCCCTCCCTACGCGGTTTATCTGCCTGACCATGTTAGCTACGCGGTGGAAGCGACCACAGACTTAGAGCTAGCGGTGTGCGCTGCCCCTGGGCATGGCAATCACGCCCCAAGGCTGATTTCCCCCGATAACATCAAGCAGAGCACCCGTGGCCAGGGCACTAATACCCGCCACGTACACGATATTCTGCCGGAAAGCGAGCCCGCCGATAGCCTACTAGTGGTTGAGGTATTCACACCTGCGGGTAACTGGTCTAGCTACCCGCCACATAAACACGATGTGGATAACTTACCCCACGAATCCTACCTGGAAGAAACCTACTACCACCGGATTAACCCTGAACAAGGGTTCGCCTTTCAGCGCGTTTACACAGATGACAGAAGCCTTGACGAAACCATGGCAGTAGAGAACGGTTGCTGCGTGTTGGTACCCAAGGGCTACCACCCTGTGGGCGCTTCTCATGGCTACTCGCTCTACTACTTAAATGTCATGGCGGGGCCCAAGCGGGCATGGAAATTTCACAACGACCCCGACCATGAGTGGTTAATGAACGTGTGATAGGCCGACACTTCGCCCGCTAACGTTTATTGGATGCTATGCTATCTTGCCCCGCTTCTGCGGGGCTTTTTATTGACCACTGACATCCGAGAACTGATAACCAAGAGAGGCGTATGCTCCCCGACTACTCCGTGATCGCCTGGCTGCTGATCGCATTTTCCGTTTACCTAACCGGCGTTTCAAAAGGCGGTTTTGCGGGTGGTTTCGGCACGCTCTCGGTGCCACTCATGGCGCTGGCCATCAGCCCCACCCAAGCGGCAGGTCTGCTGCTACCGCTGCTGCTGGTGATGGACGTGTTTGCGGTGAAGGCGTGGTGGGGCAAGCAGGACGCCACTGAAGTCTGGCGCTTTGTGCCGGGCCTGTTTATCGGCGTGACGGTGGGCACGCTACTGTTTGGCAGCTTGAGCGAACAGAGCTTACGTCTGACGCTCGGCGTTATCACCTTGCTGTTCGCCGCTTACATGCTGCTTAAGCCCGTTGCCAAGCAACCGATCTCCACCCGCTGGGCACTGCCAGCGGCAAGTGTCTGCGGCTTTACTAGCTTTATGGCCCATGCGGGCGCGCCGCCGCTAAACGTTTATCTCCTGCCGCGCAAACTATCGAAAGAGAGCTTTATTGCCACTTGCGCGGTGACCTTTGCCGTAGTCAACGCGATCAAACTAGCGCCGTATATGTGGCTGGGTGAAATCAATGTCACCAGCGCCTGGGCGTCGTTGCTGTTGGTACCCGTCGCTTGGATCGGCGTGCGCAACGGGCTGTGGCTGCAAAGCCGCGTCAACGAAGCGCTATTTTACCGCCTCGTGATCCTGGCCATGTTCCTGGTGGGAATCAACCTAGTCTGGCAAGCGGTCAGCTAGCGCGTGCTTAAAGTGCCACCAGCAGCAGCCCACTTAACATGATCAATGTACCAGCAGCTTTTGCCGTCGATGCAGGCTCTTTTAGCCACAGCACACCCATTAATACCCCCACCGGAATAGAGAGCTGGCGCAGCGCCACGACGTAACTCACTTCGTCGGTTAGTGCCAGGGCCATGAGTACCAAGCCATACGTGCAGGTCATCATCAGCCCTGTGACGACCAGCATCACCAGGCCTTGCTGGCGGATGGCGGGCAACCGGCGACGCTCCGTGGGTAGCAGCATCAGCAGAGGAATCGCCCAGGTTAAGGTCATCACTGCTTGTAACACCATAAACACCGCGCCGGCGGTTAAACTGCTATGACCGGCTAGCTGCATCAACGCCAGTGCCTGCTTATCTATCAGCGAATAGCCCACCGTGCCTGCGGCTGCCAACAGTGCAAACCCCATGGCTGGTGTTAAATAGGTCGATAGCCTGCGCGCCTCTGGGTGGCTTAGCGGCAGGCAGAGTGCCCCCGCCACCACCAAGGCCATGCCAATGCCATCCGCCACATCCAACGCACGGTTGCCGAGCAGCGCAATGGATACGAGCGGCACAAGCACCACCGGCAGCGCCCGAGCGATGGGATAGAGAACGCTGACTTCCCCACGTGCATAAGCCCAGGCTAAGCCACCCATATAGAGCATTTGGCACAGCCCTGACAGCGCCAGCCATCCCCAAAATGCATTGGGTAGCGCCGCTAATGATGGCCCAAGCCACACTAGCGGCAGCAACAACGCACCGCCTGACCCGTAAGCCAAGGCAAAAAAGGCCAGCGACGGCGCATTGCGCTTACCCAGCACGTTCCACCCAGCATGCATACACACCGAAAACAGTACTAACGCCAGTGCGGCTGGACTCAAGGCCGCTCTCCTCGCTGTAAACGGACATTAATGGCATCCACAACGCTTGGCAGTTCGGCGATAGTGGCAATGCTGTAGTGCGGTTTTGAGGGAGCAAACTGTGCGGCTACTCGTTCGTGGGCGGCATGACGCTCGTTATCGCTTAGCGCTTGATACTGATCATAACTCAGCCCCAAGGCGTTGCCTGAGCAAGTGAGTGCGACCGTCCACATTCCTGCACTGCGCCCTTCAAGTAGTCCGGGGGCGGTATCGTCCACCTTAATACAGGCAGCAACATCACTGATGCCTAACGCAATGACATTGGCCAGCGCCTGGGCGGGGTGTGGGCGACCGTTGGGTACCTCATCGGTGGCCACCACATGATCCACCTTCAGGCCATTATCGGCGGCTAGCGCCACCACCTTTTCCATCACCACGGCCGGATAGCCGGAGCACGAACCGATCTTTAGCCCCTGCCCTCGCAACCAAGTGAGCGTATCCAGCGCCCCAGGAATCACCGCCGAATGATCGGCAATTTTGGCGATCTGCAGCGGCATAAAGCGTTCATAAAGCGCCGTCACATCGGCATCAGTCGGCAGGTGGCCGACTGCTTGGAGAAAGCGCTCGGCTATCTCAGGCTGATTGCACAGCGTGTGGATATGATCCCATTTGCCCATGCCCATCGGGCCGCGTGCTTCTTCTAGGCTGATCGCCACACCCAGTTCGGCAAAGGCTTCGACAAATATCTGGGTCGGGGCGAAGGAGCCAAAATCGACCAGCGTACCCGCCCAGTCACAAATCACCGCCTGTAGGCATTGAGGAGATTGATAGTGCATCAGGCACTCCTTGATTCAGTGAAGAGAGAAACATTCATATCCGTTAGGGCGTCTTGAATAACGCTGAGTAACTGCTCAATTACCGCCACATCCAATTGGCCAATACAGCCGATGCGAAAACTGTCGACGTCAGTTAACTTGCCCGGATAGATCAAAAAGCCACGCGCCTTCAGCGCTGCATAGAACGTCTTAAATTCAAACGCAGGGTCGCTAGGGCTCAAAAAGGTGGTGATGATCGGCGATAGCCACTCATCTTCTAAAAGCGTGCTGAAACCTAACGCCCGCATGCCTTTTACCAGCACATTACGGTTATGGGTATAGCGTGCGCAGCGCCCCGTCACACCACCCTCTTCCCGATGCTGGGCAAGCGCCGCTTGAAAGGCCACCACCGTATGCGTGGGCGGGGTAAATCGCCACTGGCCGGTGCGTTCCATGTAGTCCCACTGGCCGTGTAAATCTAGGCTCAGCGAGTGGGCGCGCCCCTTACCAGCAGCAAGTAGCGTCTGGCGAATGATCACAAAACCAAAACCCGGTACGCCTTCGATGCACTTATTGGCTGAGGAAATCAGCACATCAATAGGCGTTGTTGTCAGACTGATCGGTATGCCTCCAAACGAGCTCATGGCGTCCACGATCAACGTTTTTCCGTGAGCGCGTACCACCTCAGCGATGGCTTCCAGCGGGTTCAAAATGCCGGAGCTGGTTTCGCAGTGAACTAGGAACACTGCGGTAATTTCAGCATCTTGCTGTAGCAGTGCCGCCACTTCGTCGGGTTGCGGTGGTAGGTAGTCACCTTTGTCCAGCGTCACATAACGGCGGCCCATCATATCGAGCAGTTGAGCAGCCCGCTTGCCGTAAGCGCCGTTCATTAACACCAACACCTTGCCGTCGGGGTCGGTTGCGCAGGCCAGCGCACTTTCAACGGCGAACGTGCCGCTGCCTTGCATCGGCACGCAGGCATAGACGTCGCTTGTCGCCTCGGCCATGGCAAGCAGTTGCGCACGCACATCGGCAGTGACGCGATTAAAGTCGTCATCCCAGGAGCCCCAGTCCTGCAACATGGCTGCTTTGGTCGCGTGGGAGGTGGTTAGTGGCCCTGGGGTTAAGAGATAAGGCACTTGTGAATGATTCATCATTTTGGTCTATACCAGATTATAAGCACACATTAGCCGCTGGCGTAGCGGGCTGTTTAGCCCGCCTGACGCCAACGCTGAGCGTTGTTTAAGAGAACGTGGGTAAGCGCAGTGTGGAGCAGTTTAACCACCAGCGAGGTCAGGAAAATCAGCACAGCCATGGCCGCGGCGCTAGCAAAATAGCCCGCCTCGTCCAGATGCAGCACCGCCACTGAAGCAAGCCGCGTATCGCTGTTATAGAGGAACACTACCGCAGACACTGTCGTCATCGCATTGACGAACAGGTAGACAGAAATATCCAGCACGGCAGGCAGCGATACCGGCAATGTCACGCGGCTAAACGTGGTCCAGAACGGTACTTTTAACGAGGCCCCCACGGCTTCAAACTCCGGATCGAGCTGTTTCAGCGCAGTGACAGAGGTGAGGTGACACACCGTATAAAAGTGCACAAGCGTGTTGAGCACCAGAATCGCCATGGTGCCGTAAAGCCAGTTAAGGGGGTTACCTGCCTGGTTGAAAAAGAAGATATAAGCCAGGCCCAGCACCATACCCGGCACCGCCATGGGTAGCATGGCCATAAAATGCAGGCCTTGGCGCAGCGGGCGATAGCCTTCGCTCTTTTCAATCAGCCACGCATTGAAGAAAATCACCAGCGTACCCACTAACGCGACGCTAAAGGCCAGTTTGAGGGAGTTAAACCACGCCCCCCAGCCACCGCCGGCTAAGCCCTGAAAGGTGTAATGCTGCAGCGTGAACGACAGGTTATAGGGCCAAAACTGTATGAGCGAGGCATACACTGCGGTACCAATGACCAGCAGAATAATGCCCGCGACCGAATAGCACAGCAGCGCAAACGTCCAGTCTCGCAGCGGGCTAGGCGTTGGCTGCCAGGGTACTGCCCGAGCCGAGAGCTGAGCCACTTGGCGTTTCTGTATCCAGCGGTCGACGATGAACGATAGCACTGCAGGCATCAGAAGAATAACGCTAACCACCGCGCCCATTTGAAAGTTCTGCTGCCCCACCACTTGGCGATACACATCGGTGGCGAGCACACTGAATTGGCCGCCAATAATTTTCGGCACACCAAAGTCGGTAATCGCCAGCGTAAAGACCACGAACAGACATGAAATCAGCCCGTAACGCACCCCGGGCAGTGTAATCGTCAAAAATGTACGCCACTTCGGCGTGCCCAGTGCTTCTGCTGCTTCATAGAGGCGTGCATCGCTATTGGTCAATGCAGTGGTTAGCAGCATTAGCGCATGGGGAAAAATCCAGAAACTCATCCCCATCACAATGCCAATCGGCCCATAAATCGAATGACCTGCCAGCACGTCGCTCAAAAACCCCTGGTTACCAAACAGATAAACCAAGCTAATGGCGGGTAGCAACGAGGGTGCCAAAATGGGCAAAATCGCCAACATGCGAAACAGCCGTTTGCCTGGCATGCAGGTACGGGTAATGCCGTAGGCGCATAAAAAGGCGAGCCCTGCGACGACCACCGTCGTAGTGAACGCAACGCGCAATGAATTGGCGATCGAGTTGACCAGTGCTGGCGTTTGAAAATACTGCACAAAGTTAGCTAGCCCAATAAAGTCGCCGCTGCGGTCTTGCAGGCTTTTCACCAGCATCGCAAATAGCGGAAACAGCAGGCCGAACACTAACAGCGCTACAGCCGCTAGCAGCACGATCAGGCGTATCAATGCTTCCAGCGAAGGCGTTGATGCCGTCGCTGAAAATATACTCGCCCTCATGACTGGTTGCTCCCTGCCGGATATAAGCGGGCAGCATCGGCAGGCAAATGGACACCTAAAGTTTGTCCTAGCTGTAATCCTAGTGTGGCGCTATCACGGCTGGGAACATCAGCCAGCAACCATTGTTCGGTATTGTTAAGACGCAGCGATACCCGCTGAAACGCACCTAAAAACTCAATGCCCATGACATCACCGCTCAGCCCGGTGGTGCTGGCACTAAGCGCTACCGCCTCGGGGCGAATGGCCAGTTGAGCTGCTTGGTCTTTCACGTAGGCGTGCGGCAGACAAGGGCATGAAATAGTGCCCAGCAACGCGTGGTTATTCGCCTGTGCGGTCACCTCTAGAAAGTTCATGGTGCCGATAAATGACGCCACAAAAGCGCTAGCGGGCTGGTGGTAGATCTCGGCAGGCGTGCCCACTTGTTCGATCACCCCGTGGTTCATCACTACGATACGATCAGCCATGGTGAGTGCTTCTTCTTGATCGTGGGTCACCATAATGGTGGTCACGCCAAGGCGCGCCTGTAGGGCTTTGATCTGATGCCGCAAATGGCCGCGCACCCTCGCATCCAGCGCTGAGAGCGGTTCATCAAGTAGTAACAGGCCGGGCTCAGTAGCCAGCGCCCGCGCCAACGCAACCCGCTGCTGCTGCCCACCAGAAAGCGCGGCAGGATATTTATGCTCGCTACCGCTAAGATCAACCAGCGCAAGTAACTCCGCCACGCGGGCATCAATCATCGCTCGATCACTGCGACGGTTGCGTAACCCGTAGGCAACGTTGTCGAACACCGTCAGATTGGGAAACAGCGCATAAGATTGGAACACGATGCCAAAATCCCGCGCCTGCGGGGGCAGCGTGGAAATATCCTTGCCGCGCTGAATTAAGCTACCTGCTGTTTGCTGAGCTAGGCCTGCAATAGTGCGCAACAGGGTTGTTTTGCCACAGCCAGAAGGCCCTAAAAAGCATACAAACTCGCCCTCCTGAATCTGTAGTGCAATGTTGTCCAGCGCGGTAAAGCTACCGAAGCGCTTGGTGACACCATCTATGCTTAGGTGCTCAGAGGATGAGAGGGGTTTCGCCGCCGAGTGAGCCGTCAGCGGCGATGTCAGTGTGGTCTGCATAACATCTCCAAGCCCCAGCCTTGGCCGGGGCAGCTGTTCGTGCTTACTGTTCGGTTTTGCCGTCGAAGCGGCGCTGCCACTCAGCCAGCACGCGTTCGCGGTTAACCGCGGCCCACTGGAAGTCGGCATCAATCATGCGATCGGCAATGTCAGCGGGATAGTTTTCAATCGGCTGTGCCACACCGGGATAGGCCACCACGGCGTAGCCTTCGTTATAGAGTTCGTTAGCCTCGCGGGAAACGGCCCAATCCATCAGCGTTTGTGCAGCTTCTTGTTTGGCGGTACCCGCAACGATGGCGGCAGCTTCCATATCCCAGCCAAGCCCCTCTTCTGGGAAGATCACTTCAATTGGTGCGCCTTGAGATTTTAACCGTGCACCACGGAAGGCAAACGATACACCGACTGCTGCTTCACCGGTGGCCGCCAGGCTGCAAGGAGCAGAGCCGGAGTGGGTGTAACGGGAAATATTGTTATGCAGACGGTCCATATAGTCCCAGCCCTGCTCTTCGCCCCATAGCTGCATCCAGCTGGCTACATCCAGATAGCCGGTACCGGAGGAGTTAGGGTTAGGCATAATCACATGCCCCTCAAACTCAGGCTGGGTCAGGTCTTCCCAGGAGGTCGGCATGGGCACGCCCTGACGCTCGCCTTCAATAGTGTTGTAGCAAATGGCCGCGACCCAGGCATCCATGCCTACCCACGCTGGGTCTTCACCATCCCGGTAAGCGGCATCAATAAATTTTGGATCAAGGTTTTCAACGCCTGCGGGCGCATAGCGTTCCAACATGCCCTCTTCTTCAAGCACCAGCAGACTGGTGGCTGCTAAGCCCCAGACGACGTCTGCCTGAGGGTTATCTTTCTCCGCCAGCAAGCGCGCAGTGATCACCCCCGTAGAATCTCGCACCCAGTTAATAGTGATATCGGGATGGGCGGCATTGAAGCGTTCGGCATATTTTTGCAGGTCATCTGACTCAACGGCGGTGTACACCGTTAGCTCAGTGGCGCTAGCCGCAGAAGTGAAGGCAACAGCAGCCGTTGCAAGCAGAGCAGCTGCAATCTGAGTCGGTTGGAACAAACGGCGAGGTTTCAACATGGTAAGCTCCCAGCGTTTTGGTATAGACCAGAAGTTTGCCGTCGTTAGATGACAGTGCGATGACGCTTGTTTGACTGATTTTTTAAGTTGTTATGTACGCGTATGGATGGGATCTCGTGAGCGCCCTTGTCTCCGTCACCCTGTTACTGCTGGCCCGACAGCTCAACACGGATGCATAACGAATCGTGCAACCAGTGCTCTTCGTCATATTCGATGGGGCGCTGTTGATCATCAAAAATGGCACGGCAAATGTTGAGTCCTGCCGCGCCTGGGGTAACGAGTAATTCTTCTGCATCTAATGGCGACAGCGCTTCGGACACCATGCGTATCGAGCGATTGGCCAAGTGATGCCCCCACCGCCCTCTTAACAACCCCCAAAGTGATTGCCCGCTGTAGATATCTAGCAACTCTGGCGCACGCTCTGGCACCACCCAAAGCGACTCCACCAGCACAGCGCGATCATCCACGTAGCGGCGACGGCGAATATGGTGAAACGGCTGGTCATCGGGCAGCCCCAAGGCACGGGCAGCCACCGGATGTGAGCGGGTTTCCAGCTTGAGAACCGCCGTGCGTGGTTGCCGCCCCTGAGCGCCTACATAGTCGTTAAAGCCTGCGTCCCGGGTGGGGTCATACATCAGCCGGGCGGGTGAAATGAACCAACCACGCCGATTGCTGCGATGAATAAGCCCTTCCCCTTCCAGTTGTGCTAAGGCTTGGCGCAACGTCACCCGGGTCGTAGAGAAGCGCTCTGCCAACGCTCGCTCAGCGGGCAATTTGCCTTCCCACTGCGTGGCATGCTGGGTAATTAAATAACGAAGCTGTTCCGTTAACTGTAAATAGTAGGCATCAGGCATGCGCCGATTTTCCTGACAAATCATTGACCGATGAAGCGTCTGTCGACGCTGCCATCCGCCAGTCTAAGCGCTGCCAGCCTTCTACACTAGCCACCTCCGCCAGCACGGGATCAGGGTTAACCGCCACTGGGCAGTCGACATACTGCAGCAGCGGGATATCGTTGCGGGAATCTGAGTAGAACGTTGTATGGCTAGGGGCAATTTTTTGCTCGGTTAACCACTGCTGAAAACGCACTACTTTCCCCCCACGGTACGATAGTACGCCTTTGCTATGACCGGTGTAGCTTGCCCCGCTTGCCGCTTGTTCGACACTTAGCTCTACCGCCAGCACATGCTCAATCCCTAACATCGTCGCAATCGGCGCGACCAAGTGATGCGATGACGCAGAAATGAGGACGAGGGTATCGCCTGAATGACGGTGCGCGTCCAGGCAGCGCCATGCTTGATCAAAAATACGTGGCTGCAAATGGGTAGCGACAAAGCGCTCAACTTCTTTTTGTACATCGATTACTCGGCGGCCCCGCAGCGGCGCCAAGGTCATTGCCAAGTACTCCTCTAGCTTTAACTTACCGGCGTGATAAGCCTGCTGCATCTGTTCGGCACGGGCTATAAAGGTCTCGGCATCACTGATCCACCCCTGCTCAATCATCCATAAATTCCAGCGGTCGCTGCAGTCTCCATCCAGGAGGGTGTCATCAAGATCAAACAGAGCGAGGCGCATGTGGCACTCCTTTTTTCGCGAGTTCGGCGGCGCGTAGGGTATGCCAACGATGATGACAGGACGATGACGCCATTGATGAGAATGGAAATTGCTCGCCCTACCTGTCAATAAAATGGCTTAAGGGGTTAACCACATTGAGGCAAACTCATCGGCGGGTAGCGGACGACCAAACCAGTATCCCTGAGCTTCGCTGCAGCCCATTTTGGCGAGCAAATCAGCCTGGGCAGGGCTTTCAACGCCTTCTGCAAGGGTTTTCATATCAAGCGTGTCAGCCATAGCGATAATGGTTTGCACAATCGCCCGATCATGGTGGTTATCGAGCATGTCACGCACAAACGAAATGTCTATTTTTAACGCGTCCGCAGCAAAGCGCCGTAAATACGAGAGCGATGAGTAACCCGTACCGAAGTCATCAATAAACAGCGCGTAGCCAGCCTGACGCATCGCCTGAGTAATTGAGACTGCCTGATCGGGATCACGCATAAAGTCACTTTCAGTGAGTTCAAGCGCAATGGTGCCTGGAGGGACACAGGCGGTTAGCTTAGCCACATGTGCGGTTAGCTGTGGGTCGGCAAACTGTTGCGCTGAAATATTGATGGAGAGCCTACCTGGCAGTGGCGTATTACCGGCCTGCCAAACACTTAACTGACGTGCCGCTTCTTCTAGCACCCAGTCTCCCAGCATGCGAATCAAGCCACGCTCTTCCGCCAAAGCAATAAACTCGCTAGGGCTTACCCAGCCCCACTCAGGGTCAAACCAGCGGCACAGCGCTTCAGCCCCCGTCAATGTTTTGCTCGTAAGACTGAACTGCGGTTGAAAATAAAGCTGTAAGCGCCGCTCAGTAATGGCTTGATGCAGGCGCTCGGTCATCCATTGGCGACGCTCCAGCGTCTGACGCATCGCTTGTGTATAGGGGCATACGCTATTCTCACGGCGTTTTGCGTGATGGAGTGCGATACTGGCTGCGTTAAACAGCTCACCGGCCTCCGATACATCGCTTGGATAACTAGCAATCCCGATACTGATATCGAGATTAAAAAGACGATGCCCCAGCTGGATAGGGCGTTTGATAATTTCGCATAACTGAAACACCACTTCTTGAAGGCGAACATCCTCAATGCCGGGCAACAGTACGGTAAATTCATCACCGGAAAGTCTTGCAACAGCGCTTTTAGATAGGCTAGCTTGCCGCAAGCGCTCGGCCACGGTTGCGAGTAACTGATCTCCTACCTCGTGGCCATGTAAATCATTTACCTCTTTAAAGCGTCGGATATCCAGCAGCAGCAGTGAAAGAGAGCCACCCTGACTAGATGCCTCTTTTCCCATACTGGCCAATAGCTCCATAAAGCGCGCACGATTAGGCAATCCTGTTGTGCTGTCTGTATAGGCAAGACGTTGCATGTGACGATGATCACGGCGACGTTCTAGCTCACCGGCAGCACCCGTAGAGAGAATTTTCAACACGGAAGTTGCAAACGCATTGGTCGTCAGTGGTGTTTGATAAAACACCATCATCACTCCAATGGCATCACCCTTAGCATTATCCAAGCGGCGGCCTATCCACGCCTGGGTGCTTAACGAGGTTCCCGGCAGCGTAAACGCATGGCCACTTTGAACAACGCTTTCGCCTTCAAACACGACTCTTTCAGCAGGCGTTCCCTGCAGCATAAACGTTTGGTTATCTATTAACTGACCATTCGCGACTAAACTCACGGTCTGGGCTGCCGTTGCGGGTAGCACAGCGTTTATCTTATTAGATGTTCCCAAAGGCTGTGGAACGGGTTGATCCAGTAACGCGATAAATCCAGCATCTGCTTCTAATAACGTGGCTAACGTGATGATCAACTGGTGGAAGTAATCGTCTCCTACGCGTGAGGTAACTGTAGAGGCTACTTGTACCACCGCATCCTGCACGCGTTGTGATTCGTGCTGGTCGGTCACATCTGAGATAAAGCCCTCGAGATAAGCCACATGGCCATCATCATCGATAACAGCTTGCCCTTGCTCCCACATCCAACGGTAACTGCCGTCCCGATGGCGCAATCGGTACACCACACGATACGGCTGACGCTGCTGGATTGCCTGTTGTGCGGCTAGATGAACGCGATTTTGATCGGCTTCGTGTATGAGGGAGGCAAAACTGATGAGTCGATTATCTTGTAATTCGTCCGGATGATAGCCCGTGAGCGCCTCAGCCCCTTGGCTGACCAACTGCATCGTCCAGTGTTGATCATTTAGGCAACGGTAGGCCATGCCAGGAAGGTGATTAAGCAATGTGTTTAAACGCCGCTCACTCTCTCGGGCCAATTCTTCACTTTGACGAAGTGCTTGCTCGGCTTGGCAGCGGCCAAGCTCGGCTCCCGCTTGAGCAGCCACAATGCGCAAGATTTCGTTTTCAAGCCCATCGAGCTGCATCGGTTTATTACTTAACACCGCCAAGATGCCAATGGCCGAGCCATCGGATGAAAACAGAGGCAGTCCCATGTAACTCTCTGCACCCAGTTGGCTGAGCAGCTCGTCTTTAGGAAAGCGCGCCTGAACATCGCAGGCATACAAGCAAGGCTCTCTACCTACAACCGTTTCACAAGGCGTTCCCATGAGAGGATAAGCGATATTTTCCTGATGATCGTTATTTGACCAAACGGCCAATGTTGTAGCCATATGCGCCTCGGTGACCACAGCGATCAACGCATGATCAATCCCAAGCAGTTGGGCAAGTTGCTCGACAAGCGTCGTATAAAAGTCAGGTCTTCCGCTACGCCCTAAACCTTCCGCCAACTGACGGAAAATCTCCGACGCTTCGTTTCTGGTGTGCATTGGCGCACTCACTTTTGTCATCGTAGAGCAGCTGCCCACAGAGCACTGTTGTAATAAGCTGTTGCAATAAAATGCAGCGGGCTACAGCATAAACAGTTATTTTACTGATTTACCATGCCTATCTATGACTCTGCTAACACACGCAGACGCTATAATTGATTATTTAGCACATAACTTAGTGGCTGCTCGCTATGCTGGACAGCACGTTGAGGGATAATATGACGAGCCGTTCAGCGGAAGACGAAACACTTTATACTTCGCTTACTAGCGAGCTTCCCAGTTTTCTTGGTAATGCGTTATTACGCTCGGCTAGCCTACCTTCGCTTCCTGGTATTGCCATGCAAGTGCTTGATATCGCGCGCTCCTCCCGAGCTTCTCTGAGTGACTATGCGCGCGTTATTGAACGCGACCCTGGGTTAACGGCGCGCCTTATTGCGGCCGCGAATAGCGTGCACTACCTGCGTTCAGCTCATCCTGCACAAACCAGTTTGGAAGCTACCCAGCGACTGGGATTAGACGCAACGCTCGCCACTGTATTGAGCTTCACTCTGTTTCCCTGGCCACCCACAGAGAACGCGGCTCTGCAAACATGGCGACGCGCCATTGTTGCCGCCGTGGTAGCAAGCAAGCTGGCTCACCAACTCTGCCCCACACAGGTTGGCAGCGCATTCACGCTTGCCCTACTGCAAGATATAGGCATTTTGGCGATCCTCTCCACCTACCCAGACGAGGCCGAGGCACTATACGCTGAACGCAGAATGTCTCACGCACAGTTGGTCAACGCTGAACGCCGCCACTTTGGCAGTGACCATACACTGATTGGCGCTTGGTTAGCCGCCAAGTGGGGGCTACCGCCCTCGATCGTGCATGCTATTGACCAAAGCCATGACGGTTTTTTAACCGATGACATGGCGACACTCTGCCTGCGTTTATCCGGCCCAATTGCCGATGCTTGGCTCAGCCCTGAACCAAGCACCACCTTAGCAATGTTGCTTAGGCAGTTAGCGGTCACAGAAACACTGCCTACGAATGTCATTGAAGCGCTTTTCCATCGCTTGTCAGAACAAATTGATTTATTAACAGATATTTTGGATCTCACCGTACCCGCGCCTGTGGATAGCCAAACACTGCTGGCGGACGCACAACAGTTGCTCTATCAACACTCTTTGACGCTCACCGCACGATTAGATGCTCAGCAACAACAGCTGGACACACTACAGTTGCATAATTCTGCATTAGAAGAACGCAGCCGTATTGACCCACTCACTCAATTGGCTAACCGTGCGTGGTTAGAGCAGCAACTCCAGGAACGTTTTGCGCTTTGCAATGAGCAAGGCCGCACAATGTCAGTGGTGTTTATCGATTTAGATCATTTCAAAGTGCTTAACGATCAATATGGCCACCAGGCAGGCGACTTAATTCTGGAACGTTTTGGTAAAACGCTCGCGTCATTAACTCGCTCAGGCGACTTGGCTGGGCGCTATGGCGGTGAAGAGTTTTTAATTATATTGCCCGATGAGACCGCCCAAACCGCGAGACAGTTAGCCGAACGCATTGCGCTGCATTTAAATGAGCAACCGATGTTGGAAATTGACCAAGAAGCACTGTATATCACTGCCTCTATGGGCATTGCGTGTTTAAGCGATGGCAACTTCAGTAATGAACGAGAGCTGATAGATGCCGCCGACCAGAGCATGTATTTCATCAAACGCTCTGGCCGCCGGGGCATCTCCATTCATGGCCAAGATTGACCGTTAGTCGTCTACTATCTGTTCAGTGCCTGGGGCAGGTACAAGGCGATTTCAGGGAAGAGATGCATAAAAGCAATCGCCAGCAGCATCAGCAGGAAGAATGGCAGTGTGGCTTTCGTGATGGTGACAATATCTTTACCGGTGAGTCCTTGAATGACAAATAGGTTAAAACCCACTGGCGGTGTAATTTGCGACATCTCAACCACAATCACCAGATAGATACCAAACCAGATCAGATCAAATCCAGCGGCGCTAACCACGGGCATAATAATGGCTGTGACTAGCAGAATCAGTGAAATACCATCCAAAAAACAGCCCATGATCAACAGCAGCACCGTTAAGGCCACTAGCAGCATCGTGGGGGATAGCCCCATTTCACCGATCGTGCGAGCTAACTGCATTGGCACCTGAGTAAAGCCCATCGCAGAGGTCAGAAATGACGCGCCAGCAATAATAAAAGCGATCATGCATGCGGTACGTACGGCGGCAAATAACGAGCTGGTAAAAATGTCTCGATTAAAGTGGCCATTAAAATGCGCAATGACCATCGACAGCACAACGCCTACCGCGGCAGCTTCTGTTGGTGATGCTAGGCCACCATAAATCGATACGATAATACCGCCAATCAGCAACAGAATTGGCACCAGCGACCAGGTATTGCGCAGCTTCTCAACAAAGCTCATGCCCGATTCATCAGCACCGGTTAGCCCGTTTCGGTTACCTTTCAGCAGTGCCCACAGCACCAGATAGGTCATAAACATGGCTAAGATCATCAGCCCCGGCCCAATACCTGCCATGAATAGCCGAGTAATGGACTGCTCAGTCACGACGCCATAAACAATCAGCACGATGGAAGGCGGAATCAGCAAGCCTAGCGTTGATGCGCTGGCCAATGTACCAATCGCCATGTTGCTGTCATAGCCGCGTCGCTCTAGCTCCGGCAGGGTCATTTTCCCCACCGTGGCACAGGTCGCCGCTGAAGAGCCACATACGGCAGCAAACATGCCGCTGCCAATGATATTGGTGTGGAGCAAGCGTCCTGGCAGGCGATTTAACCAGGGCGACAAGCCACGAAACATATTGTCGGCAAGACCTGAGCGAAACAGAATCTCACCCATCCAGATAAACATCGGCAATGCCGTTAAATCCCAACCATAGCTTGCTCCCCAAAAATCCGAGGCAAGAATAGGGCCGGGGTCGAAGGGACTAAAAAACTGAAGGGCAACCCAAGCAGTGCCAATCAGAGCAAAGGCAATCCAGACGCCACTGCCTAACAGCACCACAAGGGTGAAGATGGTAGCCAAACTAAGTAATAGCACGAAGGTGTCTCCTGGGTAGCGTCTTAATGCGCTTCGTTGTCGTCGATGGCGGTTGCTTCACGGAAGCTCGCAGGATCGTGGATAGCGATACGCAGCGCTATCCACAAGGCTTCCAGAAGTGCCAATGCCAAGAGCCCTACTCCAACGACTAATACCGATTGCGGTATCCACAAGGGAATCGATAAAAAGCCTGACGATACATCGTTATATTGAAGGCTCTCTCTTGCTAGCCCAATCAAGCCATAAGCCAGCAAAAGGCTGATCACGACCGCAATGAGTAACCCAAACACCTCAAACCAGACGCGTATGGCAGAGGGTAGACGCGAGATAAGCAGCGTCACCCGAATATGCGCATGGTGAACAAAGGTGTAAGCAAGCCCGAGAAACGTTGCCCCGACTAATAGATAAGACGCCATCTCAGAAACGCCGGTGATACTCACGCCGAGCCGACTAAGGCCAACCAAAACAAGCAACGCATCTACTAACCGGAACGTGACCTGCAGTGCGATAAGTGCACAAATAGCCACCATACACGCGGCAGCACCCCAAGCACCGAGGCGGTAGAGTTTGTCGAATTTAAACATCATGTTCGCAGTCTCATTGAGCGCGTGGGTGGTAAGGGCGGCACAATTAGCCGCCCTTAAAGCCAGCATTAGTTGTTAAGACTCAGTTACCGCGTTGTTCGCGATAGCTCTCTAAGGCTTGTTTTGCGTCATCGTCAGCACGAGATTCCCAGTCGGCAAACAGCTCATCGCCCGCCGCTTGCAGAGCGGCTGAGACCGCCTCGTTAGGCTGAGAAACTGAAATGCCATTCTCCTTCAGCGCCTCCAGGCTAGTTTCATTGTTCTCGCGGCTCATTTGCCAGCCACGCTCTTCAGCCCGAGCAGCCGCTTCCATCAGCGCGTCTTGGGTAGCTTCATCTAAACGATCAAAGCTGCGCTGACTCATAAACACAATATTCTTAGGCAGCCACAAGTTGGCATCGGTGTAGTCGGTCACATAGTCCCAGGCTGCCATGGAGTTGCCGGTAGAACTGGACGTAATCATGGCATCCACACGTCCGGTGCTAAAAGCGGTAGGAATATCAGACTCTTCGGTTTCTGTCGGGCTGCCACCTAAGTTATCGACGAAACGCTGAGTATTAATATTTGGCGCACGCACCCGCAAGCCGTCGAACTGACCGGGATCCGTTAACGGTGCCGAGGTGTAAATGCCCTGCGCTGGCCAAGCGACAGCATACAAAGGCACCATTCCTTCATAGGCAAATAGCTCAGTAATCATCGGCTTAGTGGCTTCCCACAAGGCATAGGCATCTTCATAGCTACCGGCTACCCCTGGCAGCGTATCCACTTCGAAAATAGGATCATCATTGGAAAGAATGGAGAGGAACACTTCGCCAGCATCAATCGTGCCGCGGCGCACCGACGGCTTAATTTCACCATGTGAGACCAGAGAACCACCGCTGTGCACCGTAATGGTTAAGTCACCGTTTGTAGCCTCAGCCACATCCTCTGCAAACTGTTTATTGTTTTGGGTATGGAAACTTGCATCACCATAAGGCGTTGCCATGGTCCATTCAGCCGCATGGGCAGTCGCCACAGCGGCAAGGCTGCAAGCGGTCACTAACAGTAACGGCGTTGTTATACGTTTATGCATGGGGACGTCCTCTCATTCATATTGATGGAAGTTCAGGTTGATCGAGGTGTTGCTTCGGGAGTGGTAGGGGTTGCGCTAGGGCGAACCCAGCGGCCGGTAAAACATGTGTTTGCCATGTCAGCGCACCGCTCTCTGGCATAGTTAGCTGCACATTCTTGGGCGATCCGCCCCACACTGCGACAAAAGCGAGGATGATTCGCACTGCGCCATATCACATCATAGTTCATAGGCGGCAACGGCACGGGTAGCGCTAGACGGTATAGATCACCCCGCCGCCACTCATCTAATACAGTGGCGACCGGAAGCGCACCGATTCCCAGCCCCTCCATCGTCATTCGTGCAATGGTCATCAATGTGCTAACGCTATGGATACGAGGCTGCTGAACGCCGACATCAGAAAGGTAACGAACCAGTTCTTCGTAGGGGCGAGCCTGCCTGCCAAAGGAAATAAACGGCAACGACTGGCACCAAGCGTTGGGGTGTTCGCTTAGCAGCGCGGCATGACGAGGTGAAACAAACATGCCCATCTCATAAGGACTTAACGTCTCGCACTCAATTTGCTCCGGAGCCAAGTAACCATTCATTGCCAGCAAAATATCAATCTCGTTGCGCATAAGCCGATCATTAAGAGCCGGCGAGTAATCAACTGTTAACTCGATAATGAGTTCTGGAAAGCGCTCAGTAAGCTGCTGAATAAAAGCGGGAAACCAGCTATGTGCAATGGTTTCAATGGTGCCAAGCCTTAGGGGTGCTGAAAATGTCTCGGCACTATCAAATAGTTTTAGCGCTTCATCACGCTGATGCAGTATGCGCTCAGCATGCAGAAAGAACTCGCGGCCACGCATGGTCGGCTGAACCGGACGCGCCGAGCGCTCAAGCAATAGCACACCTACGGTGCTTTCCAAGCGTGAAATACGCTCAGAAACAGAAGGCTGTGTGATATGTAGGCGTACCGCCGCCTTACGAAAAGAGCCAAGCTTTACCGCCCATACAAAAGCGTCTAGCTCCTTGAAATCAAGCATACATTTGCCTAACCAACGGTTGCAGTAACATCGGCAGGGATGCCTACACAGCGCAGGTAACGTCGCGCGCAGTGCCGCCCCCTAGCGCCATGTGTCACTGGGTGAAATGGTCGCATTGCTGTGTAATGCAATCTTAGGGCCAGCATGGTGGGATTACCCACTGTTTTTCGCTGAACAGTGTCTAGCTGAACAGCGACAAGCTGGCTCATGGCCGACGTTTGCATGTTTCACTCCTCAAAACGACTCACTGGCCGCCAATTATTATTAGTGCTGCGGGTATTCGTTAGGGCTGGCGTGAGCGTTTTTTTATAATCTTTTATCGAGTCGCTTTATTTATTTGATAATCGTACTCCCCCCTAGCGTCAACCATTTTTCCAATAAATAACAGCACGATAGGAAGCACCGATACTAAGTATCGCTAAAAACGATTGGAACTTAACAGGATAGGTTCATATATTGGTTTTAAGACATCATAGTGATAATCAAGCTAACTATTTACAACAGGTAGTCATAACAAACACTGACAGCCGCAGCTTTAACAACAAATTCTTCAACATTAGCACTCCGTTATTAAAAATAAGCGTTCTTGGCCAACGCTGCTAACTAACAATTCGCTGTTAACCAACAAGTGACGCTAATAAATTCAAAACAGGCTAGGAGACGATATGGCAATCCCACTGCTCAACTGCGACATGGGCGAAAGCTTCGGTAATTGGTCAATCGGCTTAGATGCTGACGTAATGCCTTACGTCGATTGTGCCAATATCGCCTGTGGCTATCATGCCTCAGACCCCCATGTGATGCGCCGCACGGTCGCCTTGGCCAGTCAACATGGCGTGCGTATTGGCGCCCATCCCGGCTACCCTGACTTAATGGGGTTTGGTCGTCGTTCTATGGCCTGCTCGCCCGCAGAAGTAGAGGATATGATGCTGTACCAGGTCGGTGCGCTGGCCGGAATTTGCCAAGCTGAAGGCGCGACGCTGAGCTACATAAAGCCCCATGGAGCGATGTATAACGACATGGCGGCGAATCTTGAACTATTGGAAGGTGCCATGCGTGCGGTACGTGCTTATGATGCCAACCTTCCGCTAATGGTCATGGCAACTGCCGATCCGGAACCTCATCGTCAGTTGGCGAAAAAAATGGGCGTTACCCTGTGGTTTGAAACATTCGCTGACCGCGCTTATGAAGCAACCGGCCATCTCGCCTCTCGCCGCCTGGCAGGCGCTGTCCACCACGACCAAGCCACTATCGTTGCGCAAGCTGTTGCGCTCGCCAAAGGCGAGGCGCTGACCGCCCGCGACGGTAGCGCGCTGCACCTACCCTGCGACACCCTGTGCGTGCACGGCGACAATCCTGAGTCGGTGGCTGCCGTGCGCGCGATTCGTGATGCCTTTACGGCGCTGGAGTCTGCGTGAAACTGCGTTTAGAAACAGCGGCCATGGACGCCGTAACGGTACGCCTGTTTGACACTATTGATGAAGCCAATATGGCGTGGATCATCGCTGCCGATCAAACCCTGCGCGATGCGCTGGGCGAGGCACTCATTGACCTGATTCCCTCCTACACCACGCTGCTGGTGCACTACGACAGCCAGCAACTCACCTTTGGCCAAGTCGCTACGCTGATTCGCAATGCCTTGCGCCACTTAACGCCTGCCGAATCGCAGAACGGTCAGCTACATGAGGTCCCCGTGTGGTATGACGAAAGCGTTGGCCCTGAGCTTCCACTGGTGGCAAAACGCGCAGGGCTCAGCGTTGACTCTCTGATCGAGCGTCACTGCGACCATGATTACTGCGTCTTCGCGCTGGGCTTCGCCCCCGGCTACGGTTTTATGGGGTTGGTAGACGAAGGCATCGCCACGCCTCGCTTGAAAACACCCCGCCGCAAAGTCGCGGCAGGCAGTGTGGGGATTGCCGATCGACAAACGGCTATCTACCCGCTCCTTTCTCCAGGGGGGTGGAATATTTTAGGTCGCACCGCCGTGCCGCTATTTGAATACGCTAAGCGGGGCGAGCCGCTGCTGCGACCCGGCGATAAGGTACGCTTTAAAGCGATTGGCAAAGCAGAATTTGAAGCAGCAGGAGGCGATACAACGCCGATGGAGGAGCGGCCATGAGCCAGGCAATGCTAACGGTTAAGCAGGCTGGACCACTGGCTCTGATTCAAGACTTAGGGCGGTTCGGCGTGGGTCATTTGGGTGTCACTCAGGGCGGTGCCGCCGACTGGATTTCATTTCGCTGGGCAAACTGGCTCCTCGGTAACGCACCTGATAGCGCGGCACTGGAGATTGTTATGGGTGGCAACCTCAGCTTGGTTGCCAATGCCGAGGTGCGCTTAGCGCTCACCGGGGCCGATCTTGGCGCTACCATCGATGGACAGCCATTAGCAACCAACACAAGCTTTCTGCTGCGTTCCGGTCAAACACTCATTTTCAGCCAGCCTCGGCGTGGCCTACGAGCCTATCTGGCGTTTCCTGGCGGATTAGATGTACCAACGATTCTGGGCAGCCGTGCCTGCACTGCCCGCGAGCAGATTGGCGGGCTCCGTGACGACGGCAGACCGCTAAAAACCGGCGACCAGCTCACCTGGCAAGGTAGCTCATCCGGCGAGCGCAGGCTGCCTGAAGGAACAGTCCCCGCCATGCCGGAAAAAAGCTGCCAACTCAGCATGGTGCTTGGCTCGCAGGCTTCACATTTCGCCGGACGTAGTCTGTACAGCGCTTTTAACCAGCCTTGGACAGTAGATAACCGCGCTGATCGTATGGGCATCCGTCTCACTGGCCAGCATCTGCATTGCACGCTCGGCGGCATTATTTCTGAAGGCATTCCCCTTGGCGCCGTGCAAATCCCACCCGACGGCCAGCCGATTGTGTTAATGAATGACCGCCAAACCATTGGCGGCTACCCACGCCTAGGTGCGCTCACCCCGATGGCCTGTGCGCTGCTTGCTCAATGCGTGCCGGGAACCGAAGTGCGTTTGAGCCCTGTCAGTGCCAGCCAAGCGCAAATTGCCTATCGGAAGCAATTAAGCCACTGGCATTAAAAAAACCCGCATCTCTCGATGCGGGTTCGGACAGGGAAGTTACTTAGAGCAAGCGTTGCTTTGACGTTTACACAACGTCGAAGCGGTCCGCGTTCATCACTTTTGCCCAGGCAGCGACGAAGTCTTTAACAAACTTCTCGCCATTATCGTCCTGGGCATACACCTCTGCGTAGGAGCGTAGCAGTGAGTTAGAACCAAACACTAGATCAACGCGAGAGGCTGTCCACTTAACGGCGTCCGTTTGACGGTCGCGAATCTCGTAAACATTGTTGCCCACCGGCTTCCAGCTGTTGCCCATATCGGTCAGGTTGGCAAAGAAGTCGTTGGTCAACTGGCCTTCACGGTGAGTGAACACACCGTGCTTGGTACCACCATAGTTGGTTCCCAGCACACGCATTCCACCTAACAGCACGGTCATCTCCGGTGCGGTGAGCCCCATCAACTGGGCACGATCCAGCAGCATTTCTTCGGGCTTGACGATGTAGTCTTTCTTCTGCCAGTTACGGAAGCCATCGGCAAGTGGCTCTAAAGGCTCAAAAGAATCTACGTCAGTCATCTCATCAGTGGCATCACCACGGCCTTTGAGGAACGGCACACGCACTTCATAGCCCGCTGCTTTGGCGGCTTTTTCGATAGCCACGCTACCCGCCAAGACAATCACATCGGCAATGCTGGCCCCCGTATCAGCAGAGATCTGCTCGTATACTTTTAGCACATCGGCAAGACGCGCTGGCTCATTGCCCTGCCAATCTTTCTGGGGAGCCAAGCGAATGCGCGCACCGTTGGCGCCACCGCGCATGTCGGAGGCACGGTAAGTGCGCGCGCTATCCCACGCGGTGCTGACCATGTCGCTAATGCTTAAGCCGCTCTCAGCAATTTTCTGCTTAACCACTTCTTCGCAGTAATCGGTACTGCCTGCGGGCACCGGATCTTGCCAGATAAGGTCTTCAGCCGGTGCTTCTGGGCCGATATAGCGTGCTTTCGGGCCTAGATCACGGTGGGTTAGCTTAAACCACGCTTTAGCGAAGGTTTGCTTGAAGTACTCCGGATCGGCCATGAACTTTTCGCAAATAGCACGGTACGTCGGATCCATCTTCATCGCCATATCCGCATCGGTCATGATCGGATTGTGGCGTACAGAGGGGTCGGTTGCATCAACCGGCTTATCCTCTTCCTTAATGTCGATAGGCTCCCACTGATGAGCACCCGCTGGACTTTTCTTCAGCTCCCACTCATAGCCAAACAGCAGGTCAAAGTAGCCCATATCGAACTTGGTTGGGTTGGTGGTCCAAGCGCCTTCAATACCCGACGTCACGGCATTGCTCGCTTTGCCATCCATGGTCGGGTTGCCCCAGCCAAAGCCCTGGTTTTCAACGTCAGACGCTTCAGGCTCAGCGCTCAACGCAGCGGCATCACCATTACCATGGCATTTACCCACGGTATGGCCGCCCGCTGTTAGTGCGGCTGTTTCTTCATCGTTCATCGCCATACGGGCGAACGTCAGTCGCACGTGCTCTGCCGTTTTCAACGGATCTGGCTGGCCATTTACCCCTTCTGGGTTAACGTAAATAAGCCCCATTTGTACCGCTGCCAGTGGGTTTTCCATGGTGTCTGGCTTATTGACATCAGCGTAGCGCTCATCAGAAGGCGCTAACCACTCTTTTTCAGCCCCCCAATAAATGTCTTTCTCTGGGTGCCAGATGTCTTCGCGGCCAAACGAGAAACCGTAAGCGGGCAGCCCCATAGATTCGTAGGCAACCGTACCCGCAAGAATGATTAGGTCGGCCCAGCTGATTTTATTGCCATATTTTTTCTTCACTGGCCACAGCAAACGGCGCGCCTTATCAAGGCTTACGTTATCCGGCCAGGAGTTGAGCGGTGCAAAACGCTGATTACCGGTACCACCGCCACCACGTCCATCGGCAATGCGGTAAGTTCCGGCAGAGTGCCATGCCATGCGGATCATCAGGCCGCCGTAGTGGCCCCAGTCGGCTGGCCACCATGCTTGGCTGTCAGTCATCAAGGCATGAACATCTTGCTTGAGGGCGTCAAAATCGAGTTTTTTGACCTCTTCCCGATAGTCAAAGTCAGGATCCATCGGGTTAGTTTTACGATCATGCTGGTGCAGAATGTCTAGGTTCAACGCCTCTGGCCACCAATCTTTGTTGGAGGTGCCAGTAGACGTATTACCACCATGCATTACAGGACATTTGCCACTCATGTTTCTCTCCCCTTCTTGCTCTTTGCCTTGGACTCGCCAAGGAAACAGATGATCGACATCTCATATTGCTGTCTACAGTGTAGGTAATCAGCAAGCGTTGCGTTGATATGTACTGTTTTAAAGCACCTCACCGATAGTCACAATTTGTAATAAACCAATAGCTCGATAGTTATTTATTATTAAACTAGCTATTTCTTAGCCAATAAAAAAGGCAGGACGTCAGACGCCCTGCCCATACCACTATCAGGATAGTAGCGTTTTCTTACCTTTACTCCACCATTGGCAACAGTGCGTTCAAGCTATCCCGCGCATCGCCGTAGAACATGCGCGTGTTCTCTTTGAAGAATAGCGGGTTTTCAATGCCAGAGTAGCCCGTGCCCTGACCGCGCTTGCTGACAAACACCTGCTTAGCTTCCCAAACCTTCAATACCGGCATACCGGCGATAGGGCTATTGGGATCTTCCTCGGCCGCTGGGTTTACGATGTCGTTGGAGCCGATCACGATCACCACATCCGTACTTGAGAAATCGTCGTTGATCTCGTCCATTTCCAGCACGATATCGTAAGGCACTTTGGCTTCAGCCAGCAGCACGTTCATGTGTCCAGGCAGACGTCCTGCCACCGGATGAATACCAAAACGTACAGTCTTACCCGATGCCCGCAGCTTGCGTACTAGATCGCTCACCGCACTTTGCGCTTGAGCCACCGCCATGCCATACCCCGGCACGATAATCACGCTATCGGCATCGTTTAAGGCACTCGCTACGCCACTCGCATCAATCGCGACCTGCTCGCCTTCAATTTCAGCCGCTGGCCCCTGAGCACCACCGAAGCCGCCCAAAATCACGTTAACGAAGTTGCGGTTCATCGCCTTACACATAATGTAAGACAGGATCGCCCCTGAGGACCCCACCAGTGCGCCGGTAACAATCAACAGATCATTAGAAAGCGTGAAACCAATCGCCGCCGCTGCCCAGCCGGAGTAGCTGTTCAACATCGACACCACCACTGGCATATCCGCACCGCCAATGCCCATAATCAGGTGATAGCCAATAAAGAATGACAGCGCCGCCAGCACGAGCAATGTCCAGAAGCCTGCACCGTTGAGGTACATAATCGCGAGCAGCAGCGAAAGCGCCGCAGCACCGGCGTTGAGCATATGCCCACCCGGCAGTTGGCGAGGCTTGCCATCCACTTTGCCTGCCAGCTTACCGAACGCAATCACCGAGCCGGTAAAGGTCACCGCACCGATGAAAATCGCGAACACCACCTCAATCTGCAAAAAGGTCAGCTCAGCAGGTGCCTTCGTAGCCACCAATGCGGCAAACGCAGAAAACTCTTGCATCGCGCCATCGGCGGCTTGTGCTGCCAGCACCCGGCGGCGCTCTAAATCTGCGCTCCAGGCAACAAAGACCGCTGCCAAACCCACAAAACTATGTAGTGCCGCTACCAACTGAGGCATTTCGGTCATTTCGACCTTGCCTGCGACATAGGCACCAATCCCAGCACCGATCAACATCGCCGGAACCAGCCACCAGTAGCCGCCAATACCTGGCCCGAGGGAGGTAAAGAACACCGCTACGGCCATGCCCACAATGCCGTACCATACGGCACGCTTAGCTTTCTCCTGATTACTCAGGCCGCCTAGCGATAAAATAAATAGCACACTTGCCGCAATTGCCGCGGCAGATACGAATCCTTGTCCTAACATCTCGTTTCTCCGCCGCTTAAGATTTTTGGAACATGGCAAGCATCCGGCGTGTCACCAGGAAGCCACCCACGATATTAATCGATGCAATCAGTACTGAAATGGCCGCCAGCACGATAACGACGCCACTGCCTGAACCGATTTGCAAAATTGCCCCTAAAACAATGATGCCGGAGATAGCGTTAGTGACCGCCATTAGCGGCGTGTGCAGCGAATGACTCACCTTCCAAATCACTTGGAAGCCAATGAAGCACGCCAACACAAACACAATGAAGTGCTGCATAAATGAGGCTGGGGCTATTTGGCCCAACAGCAACATTAGCGCGCCACCAACGGCGAGTAAGCCAGCTTGTCGCTTGGTTTGCGCTTTAAACGCCGCGTGTTCAGTAGCCTTCTTCTCTTCAGGCGTTGGTTCTTTCTCTTTTTTCTTTGGCTTCGCCGCAGCGATAGCTTTTACTTTGGGTGGCGGCGGCGGGAAGGTGATTTCGCCCTGGTGCGTGACCGTAGCACCGCGAATGACATCATCTTCCATATTGTGATGGATGACGCCGTCTTTCTCAGGCGTGAGGTCGGTTAGCATGTGGCGAATATTGGTGGCGTAAAGCAGCGACGCTTGGGTGGCCATGCGTGAGGGGAAGTCGGTATAGCCGACCACCACGACGCCGTTATCAGATACCACACGTTCGTCCGGCTTGGTTAAATCGCAGTTACCGCCTTTTTCAGCGGCTAAGTCGACAATCACCGAGCCTGGCTTCATGGCTGCAACCATATCTTCCAGCCACAGCTTTGGCGCGGGCCTGCCAGGAATCAGCGCCGTGGTGATGACAATATCGACATCAGGTGCTTGTTCGCGGAAACACTCCAGCTGCTTCTCGCGAAACTCTGGGCTGGAGGGTGAGGCATAGCCACCGCTTTCTGAACCGTCCTGGCTATCTTCAAAATCGAGAAACAGGAATTCAGCGCCCATGGATTCAATCTGCTCGGACACCTCTGGGCGCACATCAAACGCACGCACCACAGCACCAAGGCTAGCCGCGGTACCAATCGCCGACAAACCCGCCACACCTGCGCCGATCACCAATACTTTGGCAGGGGGAACTTTACCGGCAGCGGTTACCTGGCCAGTAAAGAAGCGGCCAAAATTATTACCCGCCTCAATCACCGCACGGTAGCCCGCGATATTGGCCATTGAGGAGAGCGCATCCATTTTCTGCGCCCTGGAAATACGTGGCACCATGTCCATCGCAATAACAGACGCGCCCTGAGCTTTACAGGTTTCTAACAGCGCTTCGTTTTGTGCGGGCCAGAAGAACGCAATCAGCGTCTGGCCTTCGCGCAAATAGTGAGCCTCAGTTTCCGAAGGTTCACGGACTTTAATCACCACGTCCGCATCACGCCACAGCGCTTCCGCGCTTTCCACAACGCTGACACCCGCGTCGCGATACGTGTCGTCATTAAAGCCCGCGGCGGCCCCTGCGCCGGCTTCCACCAAGCACTCATGGCCTAGCTTTTGAAGCTGTTTTGCGCTCTCAGGAGTAAGCGCTACACGCGCTTCTCCTTGAGCTGTCTCTTTCGGTGCGCCTATTTTCACACGCTTTCTCCCTTGGTTAGCCCATTTCCAGCGTCATGACCAAAACAGTCACATTTTTACCCTTGGTTATTGGACGCTGGGCATTATTACTGACATGCGTCGTCGCGCCAGATAGCAGTTTAGGATCTAACGCGGCGACCGCCAGTTACTATTCAACCTTCGATTCAATTGGGTTGTTTAACTACAACACTACCCTTTTTAACAACGATTCCCCACCAAAAGTTAGAGAAAACTACTTCCAAAGTACCGCATTCAATTCACCCCACCAATGATTAACTGAAGTAGTGGGTATGGCAATAATGATTAACCTCCAAAAACGCCCACAACAGTACTTATAACGACATTTGTCACGACGTTTGTAACGACACTCACAACAACATGCTTAACAACGCAGGAGAGTCACTTATGTGGACCAAACCGACGTATCAGGACATGCGCCTTGGCTTTGAAGTAACGCTGTATATCTCTACCCGCTAATCGCTAGCGACTGAACCGCGGTCCCTGCCTGCCTTATTGGGTTTATATCAGGTAGGGGCTTTTACCCAGGATTCATAGCACAACCACAGCACTCTCGTCGGAGGCCAGTCTATGCAGATTTTAGTTCTTGGGGCTGCCGCAGGTGGCGGCTTTCCCCAATGGAATTGCAACTGCCCTAACTGCTACCACGCTCGCCTGGGCAGTGCAGATCATCAACCTCGCACTCAATCATCGATTGCGTTAAGCGTGGATGGCAAGCAGTGGTTGCTATGCAATGCGTCCCCAGATATTCGCGCTCAGCTCAATGCCAACCCGGAATTATGGCCAAGCGACCTGCGTGGCAGTGGTATTCGTGGTGTGCTACTGGTAGATGCCCAAATCGACCATGTCACCGGGCTGCTCTCCTTAAGGGAAGGCTGCCCGTTAGAGGTCTGGTGCACACCTAATGTACATCGCGATTTATCGACAGGTTTTCCGCTATTTCCGATGCTGGAACACTGGGGCGGACTGCACTGGAAGCCGATTGAGCTGGAAGGTCATCAGGAAGTTGTCGAGTTTTCGATTCCCTTTCTGCCAGATATCGCGCTGACCGCCTTTGCGCTGCACAGCAATGCACCGCCCTACTCACCACGGCGCGGCGCGCCCTCCTGTGGCGATAATTTAGGGCTGTATATTGTTGATCGTCGTAGCGGCAAGTCGCTGTGCTACGCCCCTGGGCTTGGCAACCCGACACCACTGGCCATGCGTTTCTTAAACGCCGCAGATGTGGTGATGGTGGATGGCACCCTGTGGGAAGACGACGAAATGCAGGCACTTGGCGTTGGCACCTCCACAGGCCAACAGATGGGTCACCTCGCGCTTAATGGCAGCAGCGGTATGTGTGCGCTATTGAACGAGCTACCCAGCAGCACGCGGCGTATTTTGATTCATATCAACAACACCAACCCGATTTTGGACGGCGCTAGCGATGCAGCGAAAACATTGCAGGCCGCAGGCATCGAAACCGCTTACGACGGAATGAAACTGACGTTTTAGGTCGACTTCCACAGACCTTAAACACTCTCTTATCTTAGAATTATTGAGTATTAATCTATTAACATCCAGACCTAAACCTTAGATTAAAAAAGCACTAGGTTAGTAGAATTTAAAAAACAGCAGGGCGGTAAAAGGCGATAAAAAAGACCCTGATAAAATTAAACCAAAATAAGCATATAACTTTATAAAATAATTCAAACAGAGCGAGCTATAACCAAAAAACCTGTTTCATTAAACAAACCCTATGCATAAAAAATGGCTAAAAATAAAAACCATTTAAATCAGCAATATATACATTAGATATTACAAAAATAACCAGGAACTCGACTATGGCGATGACAGCGATAACGCCCAGTGCTTCTGCCACCCCGCTCAGCCGGGAGGCGTTCCGTGAAGCGCTAATGGGTAAAGGGCAGTACTACCATCTTAATCACCCCTTTCAGCAGGCGATGGCCAACGGCGAGCTTACCCAGGAACAACTACAAGGCTGGGTGGCTAATCGCTTTTACTACCAGTTGATGATTCCCCAAAAAGATGCCGCACTACTGGCCAACTGCCCAGATGCCGCCACCCGCAGGCGATGGGTGCAGCGCCTGCTTGACCACGACGGCCACGCCGGAGATGAAGGCGGGATTGAAGCTTGGTTAGCCCTAGGTGAAGCCGTAGGTTTACCGCGTCATACGTTGCTTTCCCAGGAACGTGTGCTACCCGGCGTGCGCTTTGCGGTGGATGCCTACCGCCACTTTGTCGCCCGTGCCCCCTGGCAGGAAGCGGCGATCTCATCGCTTACCGAGCTGTTTGCGCCACTTGCCCACCAAAACCGCCTGGACACCTGGCCCCAGCACTATCCGTGGATTAACGAGCAAGGCTATCGCTATTTTCGGAAGCGGCTCAGCGAAGCACGCCGAGACGTCGAGCACGGTCTGGAAATCGCTTTAGGCGTATGTACCACGGTGGCGCTGCAGCAGCGCGCGCTGGATATTCTGCAATTTAAGCTCGATGTGCTGTGGAGCATGTTGGATGCCATGACCATGGCCTATCAGTTAGACCGCCCGCCTTACCACACCGTCACCCGTAAAGCGGTGTATCACCGTGGGCTTGAGCACTCACATTACTAGGCAATGATCGACTAGCGTTGGGGAATTCACCATGTCACAGCAACTCGTCATATCACATCAAGATATTTACCAGCTGCGACGCGGTTGGCGCTTACAGTGGGAGGCCATTCAGGGCTGCCACGTTATTCTCTACCCCGAAGGTATGGTCAAGCTCAGCGCGACTGCCGGTGCGATTCTTGAGCAGGTCGATGGCCATCACTCCATCGCCGATATTATCGCCACCCTACAGCAGCGCTACCCGGGCGCGGAGTCCTTAGCAGACGATGTCATGCAGTTTATCGATGAAGCCCGCGGCAACGGCTGGCTAGCCGTGAAGGAGGTTCATTGTGATTAATAAAACGACCTCACCGCCCTTATGGCTGCTGGCGGAACTCACCTACCGCTGCCCACTGCAGTGCGCTTACTGCTCCAACCCGTTGGAATTTACCCGTTACCAAAACGAGCTGGATACCGACGCGTGGTTTAGCGTGCTGCGCCAAGCCAGGGCGATGGGGGCAGCACAGCTTGGCTTTTCCGGCGGCGAACCGTTGATTCGTCAAGACCTGGAAGCGCTGGTAGGCGAAGCACGCCGGCTAGGCTTTTACACCAACCTGCTGACCTCCGGTGTAGGCCTCACTGCCCAGCGGGTAGACGCCTTGGCAGAAGCAGGCCTGGATCATATCCAGATTAGCCTGCAAGCCGCCGACCCCGAACTAGCCCAGGCGCTGGCAGGTTCTGCCAAGGCCCACGCCAACAAGCTGGCCATGGCCAAAGCGGTCAAGGCCGCTGGCTATCCCATGGTATTAAACGTGGTCTTGCATCGGCACAATATCGATCAAATTGGCGATCTGATTGCCCTCTGCGATGAGCTAGGTGCGGATGCAGTTGAACTGGCCAACTGCCAGTATTACGGCTGGGCGTTTTTGAACCGCCAGGCGTTGATGCCTACCCGTGAACAGCTGGTACGCGCCGAGGCGGAAACCAATCGCTGGCGTGAAACACTGGCGGCACGTGGCCGCGATATGTCATTACTATTTGTGGTGCCGGACTACTTTGAGCAAGCGCCTAAAGCGTGCATGGGTGGTTGGGGCAGTATCTTTATGACCGTAGCCCCAGATGGCGCCGTGTTGCCCTGTCACAGCGCCAGGGAACTACCGATGGCATTTCCGAACGTCAAAGAGACGTCGCTACAGGACATTTGGTACCAAAGCGATGCATTCAACCGTTTTCGTGGCACCCAGTGGATGCCTACGCTTTGCCAACAGTGCGACGACCGCGATAAAGACCATGGCGGCTGCCGCTGCCAAGCCTATTTATTAACCGGCGATATGAACGCCACCGACCCTGTGTGCCAGCACTCTCCCCAGCATGGGTTGTTAGACAGCCTAATCGCAGAAAACAGCCACAACACGCCCGATCAAGCGACGCTGATTCCCCGCAATGCCCGCCAATCAAAGCAGTTGCAATCAAAGAAGTTACAAAGTCAGGCTGAACGTCAAAGCCAAAATAGCTCAGCAGAGACGTTGTCCCGCCAACCACTTGAGCTGATTTATCGACAATAAATCTGTTTATCAGTAATAAAATGATTAAGGCTCGCAGGTGGCTCGCTCAGCATGAGCGGGCAACTGCGGGCAAACGGCTGCTAACGACTGTCCACTCGCTTGCCAGCCATCCACCCCATTTGGGTACCAATAGAGCTCTTCATAGCCCAGTGCCTCAGCGCGCCGTGCAGCATTCCAGGAAAGCCAGCAGTCAGCACGGCAGAAGAACACTAGCGGCGCGGCGTCAGCACGCTCACGCTGCGCATCCAGTGCCGTGGTGAAATAATCCACCCACTGCTCTTCCAAACTAGCCGCGCCCACATTAGGCAGCCAAATACTGCCTGGAATCGTTAAGTGCGCACTGTCTTGCAGAAAAAGACCGTTATGCCAGGGCAGCGCATAGACATCCACCAGGATCACTGGCGGTGACGCCAGCAGCGCTTGAAAAGCATGCTCATCTAACGTGGTCACCCCTGGTAGCGGCGCGGTAACCGGCGCTTTAAAAGGCGGCAGGCGGTAGCCTTCTTGGTTAAATGCCGCGGCGGGCGCTTCAGCGCCTGCCACCCCACTGAACACGCCACTTCCCCACACCAAACAGAGGAGGTAGCGGCACACAAAGTGCGCCGAAGGTTGTGTCGTCATGGTGACATTACTCCCAATCAAACGGACAGCCGGTACAGCCCTCCATTTGGGCCATTTGGAAGTTGCCGTAGTGGATGCGTGCACCGGTCATATCAGCATCATTGAGGCGCGTGATGTTCATTTTGGCTTCTTGCAGATTAGCATCGCGCAGGTCCGCACCGATCAGGTTGACCTTATTCATCCAGGCCATCTCCAGATTGCTGCCCATCAACGTTGCTCCTTGCATGCTGGCCCCTGAAAGCCGGGCAAACTCAAGGTTAGCACCGGTCAAATCGGCATAATCAAATGTCGCTCCCTGGGCATAAATACTCCAGCTATCCAGCCCAACCAAACTGGCATGGGAAAGATCGGCACCGCGTAAATGCGTGTTGGGCATGCGCGCACGATTGAGGTTGGCATTTCTCAGTGATGCGCCTTCAAAATCAACGCTGCGTAGGTTGCTATGGCGGAAATCCGAGCCTTCTAGGTTACTGCCCGCAAAGTTAGCGCCCTGTAGGTCAAGATTAGAAAAGTCGCCGCCGGATAAATCCATATTGGCGCACTGAGTACCTGGCACCAACTCACAGCCGTTATGCACTGGCGGTTGATACGCTTCAACATAATCGTCGGCGACAACGCTGCCTATCGCGCTAAAACAGAGAAAAACCGCCGATGCTTGGCGGCTCCATAAAGGCAGAGCATCGCGAGTTATCATTGTTATTCTCTCCATTACCGTTATCTCCATTCAAAAAAGGGCGGCAAAAGCCGCCCAAGAGGTGCCAATAACTTAACGGTTAGCCAGATCCTGAACGAAGGAAGGCAATTTGAAGACCCAGAACGAGCCGCCCTGAGCAATCGGCCGGGTCAGTTCAGCCATATCACCGCCCCATAGCGGCACTGCACCGCCATAACCTGCAGTAACACCAATGTACTGCTCACCGTCCATCTCCCAAGTAACCGGTGGTGAAATGATGCCGGTGCCTACCTGGAACTTCCAAAGCTCTTCACCGGTTTCTGCATGGAATGCTTTTAAGTAGCCATCGCCAGTACCGGTAAACACCAAGTCACCGTGGGTCGCTAGCACGCCTGCCCACAGCGGCATAGGCTCTTTATGCTCCCAGGCGTACTCACCGGTAACCGGATCAACGGCACGCAGAATACCGACGTGGTCGTCGTACATACGTTTAATGCGGAAGCCCATACCCAGGTAAGCCGCGCCTTCCACGTACTCAACTTCCTCGGTCCAATAATCTTCTTTCCAGTGGTTACCCGGCACGTAGAACAGCCCGGTGTCTTCGCTGTAAGCCATTGGGTTCCAGTTTTTACCACCCAGGAACGGTGGTGAAACTTCAACCGGCTCAGAACGGGTTTGTCCCTCTTCCAAGCGCGGTGGGCGCTGGCCTTCAGCCTCAACCGGACGGCCGGTTTCCAGGTCAATATGGGTGGCCCAGGTAATGTTATCGACAAATGGGAAGGCGTTGATAAGCTCGCCGTTGGTGCGATCAGTAACATAGAAGAAGCCGTTACGGTCGGCGTGGGCACCTGCATTCACCGTTTGGCCATTCTCATCTTCGTACTCAAACAAAACGATTTCGTTATTGCCTGAGAAGTCCCAGGTATCATTGGGGGTATGCTGATAGAACCACTTCACTTCGCCAGTCGAAGGGTCGATACCCAGTTGGCCAGAGGTGTAAAGGCTGTCGTAGTCAGACGGGTCGCCGTCTTCCGAGGTGCGTGCCCAGCCATTCCAGGGAGCGGGGTTACCGGCACCAATGATGATGGTATTGGTATCAGGGTCGAAACTGGCGCTCTGCCACGGCGCACCGCCACCTTGGCTCCAGGCTTGTACTTTGCCGGTGTCGCTATCTGGGTCATCGGGCCATGAAGGTGCGTTGGCATCGCCTGTCGGCGTGCTCTCTTCGCCGTTCAAACGTCCCATATGGCCTTCAACAAAGGGCCGCATCCAAATCTCTTCGCCGGTATCAGGGTCACGGGCATACAGCTTACCCACAATGCCGAACTCATCTCCCGAAGAGCCATGAATCAGCAATACGCGACCTGTTTCGCTATCTTCGACAATGGTTGGTGCACCGGTCATGGTGTAGCCCGCGCGGTGGTCACCAAAGCGCTCACGCCACACCACCTCACCGGTATCTTTATTCAGCGCCACGATGCCAGCATCCAGCGTGCCGAAGAATACCTTATCGCCGTAAATGGCCGCACCGCGGTTCACCACGTCACAGCAGGGGCGAATATCGCTGGGCAGGCGATGGTTGTAGGACCACAGCCGCTGGCCGGTGCGCGCATCAATTGCAAAAATACGTGAATAGGAGCCGGTGACATAAATAACGCCTTCATGAATCAGCGCCTGAGACTCCTGGCCACGCTGCATTTCATCGCCAAACGAGTGAGACCACGCGGGGGTCAGCATCTCGACGTTATCGGCGTTAATTTGATTAAGCGGGCTATAGCGCTGTGCTTTCACGCCCATGCCGTACATCAACACCGTTTCAGTGTTGTTATGGTCATTGAGAATATCGTCCCAGGTCACCTCGCTGGCGTGGGCTGTCAGCGCAATGCCCCCGACGCCTAAGGCAGAAGCGTAAGCAACGGCGGCGGTGAGTGTACGCAGGCGAAAGGGCCACGAAATTTTGCGGGCTGACGTGTTGTTATTGATAGCGTCTGTCATGGGTTTTCCATCCGAGTAATGATCACAATGCAATGGCTGCAAAGCGGCCAAGCTGCTGCTTGCGTGGTGCCAGCAAGACTAAGTCCAGCTTAGAAGCTCGGATAACAAACCAATCTACCCCTCCAGTCGCGTTCTCATCCTGATTTAGCACTACTTCCAAAGGAGGAGCCTAGCGATGCCTAAGGTGCTATAGGTTCGGAAGGCCTGCCTGCCTAAGCTCACTCAAGTGACGATACATTGATCCCCTGAGGAGCATTTCCCATGACCATTACAAAAACCGTACTTAAAGAACCCGTACTGGCAAAAACAATCTCCGCAACATTGCCCGTACGCCTCAGCAGCCAAGTGGGCGCTATCGCTGTTGCCGCGTTGCTGGCCTCACCGCTGGCCTGGTCTCACGGCAGCGTGACTCCTCAAGCCGTTGATATTAAAGACCTCGAACGCTTAGGTGACGAATGGCGGGAAGAGAACCCCTACCGTGATCACCCCCAGCAAGAACTTGCCATCGATATTGGTGCCCGCGCTTACAATAGCAACTGCGCCGCTTGCCACGGGCTAGAAGCGAAATCCGGCGGCATCGCTCCCGACCTGCGCGAGCTGGAAAATGGCGCATGGGGCGATGAGTGGTTCAAAGAGTTGGTCACCAATGGTTCCGAACGCAACGGCCGTGTGCTAATGCCGCGCATGTCCGATTACGTTAGCCAAGAAGGGCTGTGGGCCATTCGCACGTGGTTGGAAACGGTCAGCATGGAAACTATCGAACAATAATCCCAACGCTGGGAGGCACCATGGCAACCCTAACCGCCATCATCACGTTACAACGGCTCGCCGCGACGTTCGCCGCCCCCCTTGCCCTTCCACTCGCGGCGCTTTGCTGGCTACTGCTCGCACTGCCGACCACCGCGCTAGCCACAGCCACAGCGAGTACGGCTGAACAGGATCCGTTTAACTCCTTTATGTGGCCTGTGTACCGCGAGCGCTTTCTGGGCGATGCCCCCGTGGTGTTTGATGAACGCGTCATCGTTAACGCGCCGGGGTTCGCCGAAGACTCAGGACAAGTGCCCCTTGAACTAGATGCCAGCGCCTTAGAAGCCAGCGGCGAGCCAATCACGGACATTATTGCCTGGGTGGATCTCAACCCGATTCCCCGCCTGTTCCGCTACTCCCCGATGAGCCATGGATTAGCCAAGCTATCGTTAAATATTCGCTTGGAACAAGCCTCCGCGGTGCGCGTAGCAGTGAAACAGGGCGATACCTGGCATGTGGGCGGCACCTACATTGAAGCGGAAGGTGGCGGCTGCACCACACCCGGCATTGCCAGCGCCGACACCGATTGGGAAACCACCTTCGGCGAGCTGCAGGGTCGGCTATTTGCCAATGAGGACGAGCAGCGCCTGCGGGTGCGCCTTTCTCACCCCATGGACAGCGGCTTAATCCCCAGCCAGCCTGCCTTTTATGTGCAGTCGTTTGAACTGTTGGATCAGCAGGGCCAGCAAGTGGCCGCCTTGGATATCGACGCATCGGTGAGCGCCAATCCCACCTTAGGGCTGCATATGCGCCCCTCACCGGGCGGTTATGTGATTGGCGCGCGGGACAACAATGGCAACCGCTTTTCTATTGGTCTGCAGCCATGAAAACCTGTTTTCTGGCCGCCTTCAGTACACTGCTGATCACGCCGCTGGCAGCCAGCGAACCGGTGATGTTCTGCGAACGTCCGCTAACCGCCCAACCGATCGCGGAAAACACCTGGATGGTGGAAGGCGTAAGAGAAGAGCTCTCCACCAGCAACTGCGGCCATATTGGCAACCAAGCGTTTATTGCTACGCCCAGTGGTGTCATCCTCATCGACAGCGGCAGCAGCCCACACTTTGGCGACGCACTCAAAACACTGATTGCTCAGCACACCGCTCAACCCGTACGCTGGGTGTTGAATACCCATCACCACCCTGACCACTCTTTTGGTAATGCTGCCTTCGGCGAGGCACAGCACCTCACCCTAGCCAGCACTCGTGCGTTGATGGCTCGCGACCGGGACGCACTGATCGATAATGTAGCGCGGCTGACCGGATTGAGTCTGGATCACTCGTCTATTGCTCTGCCCGACGTGATTGAGGCTGGCAAGATAACTCTGGGAAGCTATCCGCTCACGCTGTTCGCATTGAGCGGCCATAGCGGTGGTGACCTGGTGATTATGGACCATGCCACCGACGTGCTTTTTTTAGGCGACATGGGCTTCTACCAACGTGCTGCCGCCACTGCCCACAGCCCAAGCCTGCAACAGTGGCAGGAAGAACTGAATGATCTGCGCGCGCTCAACGCCAGCACCGCAGTACCGGGTCACGGCCCCAGTGCGCCGCCCGAAACGATCATTGGCCAAACCACGCATTACCTGGAATGGCTGGACCAACGTCTCAGTGATGTGGCTAGCGAAGGGCTAGGTGCCAATCATGCCTTGGCCGTTGAAATTCCCGACATGTTTAGCACCATGGCACTCAGCGAATATGAGTTCACCCGCAGCGTAATGCAGCTTTACCCACGCTACGAAGCACGGTTGCTGTGGGGCACCCCACACTAAGGAGCACGCCTATGCTGCTTACCCTGGCAGATGCCGCCGAACCCACTGACACCTTGGCCGAGTTACACAGCGATGCCCAAGCTGTTTACTGGCTCGCTCGTTGCCCGCAAACGGGCGGCATGCAACTTTGGCAGTGGCGCGCCGACAGCAACGAGACGCCGCGCTGTGTAGTAGAAGATGCCGTGGGTAGCCGCGTGAATCAGTACGGCGGTGGCAGCTACACGCCCCTACTAGAGGGCGTCGTGTGGGTGCGCCAGCACGATCAAGCCATCATGCAGCTCGACCGCCACGGTGTAAGCCACTGCTGGCAACAGCGCCCGCAAACAGCCTACGGCGGGCTATGCGCCGACCCTAAGCGTCAGCGAGTGATTGCGGTAGAAGAGGATCATCAAGGTCAACGGCTGGTCGCCATTAATGGCGACAACAGAGCTGGCAAAAACAGCACTGACAACAACAGGCAAGTGTTGGCTGAAGGCGCTGACTTCTATGGCGCAGCGGTATTAAGCGATGACGGCAACTACCTCGCCTGGGTCAGCTGGTCGTTGCCGCACATGCCTTGGCAACGCAGCCAGCTACATCTCGCGCGGGTGACCACCACAGGCCAGCTTGAAATACTGGAGCATTGGGATTTTGGCGCAGCAATTAGCCAGCCACAGTTTGGCCCTCACAACACGCTGATCTGTATGAGCGATCACGCTGGCTGGTGGCAACCCTGGCAGGTAAATTTGGCCACCCCTGTGTGCCTGAGCAGTGCCCCGGTTGACCACATCACCACACCGTGGCAACTGGGTGAGCGCCAGCACCTATGGCGAGATAATCGGCAGGTATACTGCCAACTGCACCAGGGGGCAGCTCAGCTTTATCGCCGTTGCGGCGAGCAGGTGGAAGCACTGTTACCAGCCCCCGGCCGCGTGGCAAGCATCACGCTAGCCAAGCACGGTGACTATGCCATTGTGCAAAGCGCCACCAGCGGCGCTCAGCTGATACGCTTCAACGACAATGGCTCACGCAACTGCCTAGTAGGTAAGGTCGAGGGTAACGCAACGAAAAGCCTAGTGACTGCAAACTCCTCCATCGCAGAATGGCTGGAAACCCCTGTTGGCAACGAAGGCGAAACGGTTCACGGCTTTTTCTACTCAGCCTTAGCTAACCGCGCTGCGCCGCTGATTGTACGCGTTCATGGCGGGCCCACCGCCGCCGCCTACCCTGTTTACGACCCGCTGGTAGCCTATTGGCAACAGCAGGGCTTTCACGTATTGGATATCAACCCCCGTGGCAGCGGCAACTTTGGCCGCCGCTATCGCGAATGCTTAGCCGGCCAGTGGGGCATCAGCGATACCAACGATGTCATCGCCCTGGTTAACGCCGCCAGCACACGCTTCGCGATTGATACAGCACGCTGTTTTATTCGCGGCCAAAGCGCTGGCGGGTTGACTGCTCTTAATGCCTTGGCGGCCACGCCGCTATTTGCTGCGGCCACTAGCCTATACGGGGTAACCGATGCATTAACGTTAGCGGCACAAACACACCGCTTTGAATCCGGTTACCTGGGCTGGCTAATCGGAGACGAGACCCAGCTCGCCCAGCGCAGCCCTAGCTACCACGTCACCCGTTGTCAGCGCCCATTACGGGCACTGTTTATCCAGGGTGGCAAAGACGCCGTCGTGGTGCCAGAACAAACTCATGCCATGGCGCGGCATATCGAACTCCACGGTGGCGAGGCACAAACACTGCTGTTTGATAACGAGTATCACGGCATTCGCCACCCCAAAGCTCGCCAAACCATGCTGGCCCGCGAGCTAGCCTTTTATCAATCTAGCCACCTAACGACAGCACCAAGGTCGTAGCGCAACAATCCCTGAAGGTGCTTAAGATAATGGTTAACAACGATAAACGAGACCGCCCCATGACTTCGCCGCTCACACAACTTCGTAAGTTTGTCGCTCCTGAAATTATTTTTGGCGACGGGGCGCGCCACGCTGCGGGTAACTACGCCACGACATTCGGGGCAGAAAAGGTACTCCTGGTCTCCGACCCCGGCGTGCTGCTGGCGGGTTGGGTCGCCGATATTGAAGCCAAGCTGCTGGAAGCCAATATTGCCGTTGAGCGCTTTACCGCCGTATCACCTAACCCGCGGGTCGATGAGATTATGGCCGGTGCCGAGGTCTACCGTGAAACCGGCTGCAAAGCAATTGTGGCGGTGGGCGGCGGCAGCCCCATGGACTGCGCCAAAGGGATTGGCATCGTCACCGCCCACGGTGGCCACATTCTTGATTTTGAAGGTGTGGATACGATTAGCGTGCCCATTCCGCCGCTAATTTTCATTCCCTCAACTGCGGGCACGTCGGCGGATATTTCCCAGTTTGCGATTATTTCCGACCAACAGCGACGCATGAAATTCTCAATCATCAGCAAAGCCGTGGTGCCGGATGTGTCGCTGATCGACCCAGAAGTCACCATGACCATGTCGCCCTATCTCACCGCGTGTACCGGGGTCGATGCGCTAGTGCATGCCATCGAAGCGTTTGTTTCAACCGGTAGTGGCCCGCTCACCGATGCCCATGCCTTAGAAGCCATGCGCTTAATCAGCAGCCATCTTGAAGCACTGGTGGCGAACCCGGCCGACGGCGAGCTGCGTGCCCAGGTAATGCTGGGCAGTATGCAAGCAGGGCTGGCGTTTTCAAACGCCATTTTGGGCGCGGTACATGCGATGTCCCATAGTTTAGGTGGCTTCCTGGATTTACCCCACGGCTTATGCAATGCCATGCTGCTAGAGCACGTGGTGGCTTATAACTACGAAGCCGCCCCTGACCGCTTTAAGCGGGTTGCCGAGGCCGTAGGTATCGACTGTCGGGGGTTGTCGCAGCAGCAGATCAAAAAAGCCCTGTTTCAGTACTTAGTCGACTTAAAACATGCCGTTGGCCTAGGCGGAACCCTTGGTGTGATGGGCGTCTCGCGTAGCGACGTGCCTTTTCTCACTAACCATGCGCTGGGTGATCCCTGCATCTTGACTAATCCACGCCGTTCCAGCTCAAGAGACGTGGCGGTGGTTTACGAAGAGGCACTATGAAAAAAGCCAGCGATCCCTCGGGCTTTTCGGTCAGTGACCTGCTTGGGCTTGGCCAGCAGTCGGCGCGTAAAAGCTACTATCGCGAGCTTTCCGTACGCTTAGAAGAGCTTGAGGTGGAGCGCAACCGCTATAAATGGCTGTTCGAAAACGCGCTACACGGTATTTTTCAGGCATCGCTATCCGGCAAACTGCGCGCCGCTAACCCGGCGCTTGCCGCCATGCTTGATGACAGTAGCGTGGCGCATACACTTGAGCGCTGCGCGCGCTTTGACGCGCTGTTTGTTAACGCATCTACAGGGCAACAGCTGCGCGACCTGCTGCTCGCGCAAGGCCACGTAACCGGCCAAACCACCTGGCTGCAGGGCGCATCCGGGCATCAGGTACCCGTGGCAATTACCCTAATACGTAAGCCCGCCGAGCTTGCCGGGGACGAAGACCTGATCGAAGGCTTTGTGGCGGATATTACCGAGCGTGAACGCGCTCGCCAGCATTTAGAAACCCTCAACGCCCATTTGGAAGCCCGGGTAGTTGACCGCACCCAAGCGCTTGAACGGCTCAACGAGGAGCTTAGAAGCGCTCGCGATGCCGCAGAGTTTGCTAACCAAAGTAAAGACCGCTACCTAGCCGCCGCTAGCCATGACCTGCTACAGCCCATGAACGCTGCACGCTTATTGGTAGCCTCGCTACAGGAACGGCTGACCGACAGCGAGAACCTGTCTTTGATTGAGAGTGTGCAAAACTCATTGGAAGGCGCCGAAGCAATTCTTTCCGATCTGTTGGATATTTCACGGCTGGATCACGGCCAAGTACAGCCACAACTTCGCCACTTTAAAATCGACGATATCCTCAGCAGTCTGGCGGATGAATTTTCCCCGGTGGCGCAACGTAAGGGGCTAACGCTGCGCTACGTGCCTTCTCATCAAGCGGTAACCAGCGACCCTTATCTACTCAGCCGCATTGTGCGCAACTTTCTTGCTAACGCCTGCCGCTATACCCACCGCGGCGGCATCTGCCTTGGTGTCCGCCGTCATAACGACGACAGCCTGGCTGTGCAGGTTGTCGATAGCGGTATTGGTATTCCCGAAAGTGACTACCAGCTTATTTTTCGCGAATTTCACCAACTTAACGCTACCCGTGCACGGGACCGCCAGGGCGTTGGCCTGGGGCTTGCCATTGTCGAACGGATTAGCCAGCGCCTTGAACATCCGCTCTCTGTGCATTCTGCCCCCGGCCAAGGCTCCTGCTTTGCTGTTACGGTGCCGCGTGCCGGCGCTATTTCCTTTAGCCAAGCCCCCGCTCCCAGCGCGCCGCTCTCCGCTGGCGATGAGTTTGAAGGGCTTCGCGTGCTGATCCTGGATAATGAACCAACGATTTTGCAAGGCATGGCGCTGCTGTTAAGTGAATGGCAGATCAGTTGCGATACGGCCCTGGATGTCGATACCGCTAAAGCCTGTCAGGAAGCACCGGATATGCTGCTGGTCGACCTGCACTTAGATGACAATATGACCGGCCTGGAGGCTATTCGCCAACTTCGCCAGCACTGGCACGACCCGCACCTGCCAGCCGCTATTCTCAGCGCCGACCGCTCTGACCACTGGCAAAGGCGACTACGCCATGCTGGCGTGCCGCAGTTAAACAAACCCGTTCGTCCCGGCAAACTGCGCGCGCTGCTGCGCAGCCTGCTCAATGGCTAAGCTTCGTTTCCAGCCAACCTTTATTTCCCTGCCTAACGGAGCACAGGGAGCGCTGGCCCAGGCGCCCCACTTAACCCGCGCTCACGTTAGCATCGCCATTGCGGCGGGCTATCTGGATGAGTCGCGCACCCTGCCAGGGCTGGCTCATTTGCTCGAGCACGTGCTCACTACCGCGCCGCTGGAAGCATCTTCTAACATCAGCCTGCTTACTTGGTTTGCCCAACACCAAGGCAGCCTGAACGCCCATACCGATGACTACGTCACCGATGTACATTTCTCGATACCCGCAAACAAACTAGAAGTCGCGGCGCTCACGGTTGCCAGCCAGCTCGCCAGGCCTGCGTTTTCGCCATCCGTCATTGGTGCCGAAGTCGCCGCCATCGATGCCGAGTGGCAGGCCCGCCAGAACAGTTCGGCGATGCAACGGCTGTTGGCCATCGCCACGCTCAGCGACCCTCAACATATCGGCGCTAGCTGCCGTCACGGTAACGCGCAAACCCTAGGCAGCGACATGGCGCTATTATTTGAGGCGCTCACCGCGTTTCATCGCGACTACTACCACAGCGGCCGCGTTAGCATCGCCCTGATTAGCCCTTGGGACACGGAAACGATGGCTCGGCTGATTAAACGCATGGCAACGCTGTTTAGCCCACCAACCCCCAGCGCTCCTTCGCTTGCCATTACGCCCCGTTGGAACCGCCTGCCCCACGCGAAGATAGCCAGGACGGGCAACGCCGTTGAGCTACTGTGGCCACTGCCCTCGGCCGTCGCTCGTCATCAACTTACCGCCCTTGGCGACACTGCTGATCGGTTAAATCAAGGCTTCCTAGTGGAGCAGTTACCTGACTCGATTACCGACTACCACGCAGCGCTGTCCCCGAGTGGAGCGACAGACGCCTTTAGCTTAATGTTAAGCGGCACTGCGACGCAGGAGCAGATGAAAGCCCTTGCGGCTGACCTAAGTGAGCGTTTAGCAGCCTTCTTCGCAACCCTGTCCGGAACAACACCTAACGATCATGGCAACTACTGGCAGCCACCCGCTGATACGGTGCAGTTAGCCCCGGCTTGGTTTGCACACGCCCGCCACCAAGCGCTAGCTCGTCGCTTTACTGCGCAGCCCCCTGAGCATCAGCCAGGCGCAAGCCCGTTTGCCGCTAACAATGCCCGTTGGCTATTAGGTAACGCGTCTCCATCGCCCTCATCACCCGCTTTTGATGCTTTTGATAGACAACCAGCGCCTTGCCCTGCCGTGCAGCGCTGGTGCGGTCAGTACGGTGTTAGTGATGATTTCGCGGCACTTGCCACCACCGCCTGGGCGGCCTGCTTTGTGCCCGGCGCAGTGATTGTACCCAGCCCGCTTACCGCTCAGCGGCTGGCGCTTCAGGCGATTGTCTTCAAGCAAGAGAACTCGCCCCACGGCAGTTGGGTGATAGCGATGGGTAGTCAAGCCAACCACGCTATGGTGGCGCTGTTGGAAGACGCCGTGTTAGCTGCCTCTAAGGCTCAACAAGGGCTGCTGGCTCAGCAGTTGATACAGCGCTTAACACCACTGCCTGCCGAGCCTGTGGTATGGGTTTCCCATAACACAGGCGCCGCTGCCGTTTGCCACGCGCTAGCAAACCTGGCGAGCCGCGTCGCAATACGCGCTGAGCAGCCTCCCCCTGCTAGCCCAGCGACCAGTACCGCCATCATGCGGACACTGAGCCTGCCGGGCACTCCCAGCCAGCGATTACTATTGGCACTTGCGGAGCAGCACCACAGCGCAGCATTTTTTCAGCAGGCGCGTTATGACCATCACTTGGGCTATGTAGCGGCGGTTCGCAGGGGTGACGGCGCGCCTTGTTCACTTGGCTATGTCGTGCAAGCTAGTCATGCAGGGCAAGTCAGCAAAAACGCGGACTCGGCAGGGAGGAAGCTGAGAGAGGAAAAACGGATAGCGGAAAAGCTACGGTCGATCACCGACGCCCTCTGGCAAGAGTCTGATAGCGTTCTGCAGGCACAACTGCCAGCGCTAACACCGCCTGAAACGCCACTCGCGGCGCTGGTTCTTCAGTGGCAAAGTCTCTTGGCAGGTACCCATCAGCCACTGCATCGCCTCGGAGAACAACGCATCGATTCACAGGCCCTTACCAATTTACTCTCCCAGATAAACACCTTGAGCCACTGGCAAACCCATTGGCTGGATAGCGCTGGCCATTATTTTGTCAACGATTGAGAAACTGGGAAAAATCGATATCGTTGGCGGATAAAATCGCCTGTACTCGGCTGGTCACCCCCAGCTTGCGCAAGATCGCTGACACGTGGGCTTTCACCGTGGTTTCCGCAATATTAAGGTGGTAGGCAATCATCTTGTTAGATTCACCGCGTGTCATATGCTCCAACACTTGTAGCTGCTTGCGGGTCAGCAGGCGCAGTTGTTCCGCGGTAAAACCCTGATCCTGATGGCGACGCTTGCGGATACTGTCCGGTGCGCGCATGGCATCAGCCGGTAGAAAGATATTGCCTTCCAACACCTGGGCAATCGCGTGGCGCATCTGATCACGGGGCAGTGATTTGGTGATAAACCCCGCCGCTCCACAGGAGACTGCCTGGAGAATAATCTGCTTATCCTCTTCCGCAGATACGATCACCACTGGAATCGTAGGCTGCTCATTACGCAGTTGCAAAAGCCCTGTTAACCCGTTCATGCCGGGCATATTTAAATCTAGCAATATCAAATCAAGATCAGGATCTTGCTGGGCATGGGCGAGAGCTGCATCAAAGTCTTCTACCTCGATAACCTCAGCATCTGCGTAAGCTTCACGGATCACTCGCGCCATGGCATCGCGTACCAGGGGATGATCGTCGGCAATCAGGAGTTTATATGTCGCTGTCATTATTATGGTTGCCTGTGGTTTAGCTAAATCCCGCTTACGGTGTCTTTTATAACACTCTACTAAGTCATCTCGATCAAGTCATCCGCCTTTAGTAAAGCAATTTCCCACCACCAAGCGGGGTGAGGCTACTGTTTAGCGGCGCTCTGCTTAAAGGTGCTAGCGAATTCGATCAGCGATTGCGTCAACCAAATGAGGGCTGGGTCGTTAGCATACAGCCCATGCTGAATCAGCGTCATATTAAGTGCAGGTAACTCTTTAGGTGGCGCGACGATCCGCACTGGCAGCATGGTGATAAATCGCTCGGCCATTTGGCGTGGCAACGTCATGATCGCATCAGTGAGCGCCACGACCCGCGCTGCCGCAATATAATTTAAATTCTTTGAAATCACCCGGCGGTTTAAGCCGTGCTGCACTAAACAGTTATCGATGTTACTGGGTCTTAACCCACTGATATCAGACAGTGCCACATGGGACTCACAGGCAAACTGCTGAATATTCAGTGCATCACCTACGCGATCATTGTCAGTTGCTGCCAAACAAACCAACTCCTCATCCATCCACAGATGCTGAATGACACCACTGGGCAGCACACTTTGGCTATCCAACCCGACCACCATATCCACTTGGCGCTGTTCCAGCCCTTCACTCAGTACGTTGGGAGTGATCAGCTCAATGGAAAAGCTGATATCCGGCGCGTAAGCCAGCAATTGGCTAACAAACGCCGGATACATCACCTCTTCAAAATAATCCGTGGTGGCCAGGGTAAAATGCCGCTCGCTGGTGGCGGGTAAGAAGTTGATCGGCGGGGCGAGGCCTTCCTGCAACATGGCCAGTGCCTGCTGCACGACTGGCAACAGCGCCAGCGCACGAGGCGTTGGCTGCAGACCATTGTTGGTACGTATTAATAATGGGTCGTCCAATGCGTCCCGCAGCCGTTTTAACGCATGACTCAGGGCGGGCTGGCTTAAATGCAGCTTTTCCGCTGCTCGTGTCACGTGACGCTCACGCATTAGCGCTTCAAATACCAGCAGAAGATTCAAATCAAAATGACGAAGCGAACGCATAGCGCCTCACTATTTATCCAACGAATGGTTTCATTCTAAACATTCATTTCATTCATCGCTAAAAATTCCTTATCGTCGCGCTACTTCAAGCCCTATCCCCCGGTTTTATTGCTACTGCACACCATAGGAGTACCCGCTCGGTGACCCCATCTCAGATCATGCCAAGCCTGTTTGGTGATGTTATTTCTACCTTTATGGGCGTGCCGAAGGCCAGCGATCCTAAAACGACCGATGCTGAGGTCGTGGTGAGTGGTGTGCCCTTTGATCTAGCATGCTCAGGACGATCAGGCACCCGCATGGGGCCAAACGCCATTCGTCAAAGCACTGCTAACCTGATCTGGGAAGGCAAACGCTGGCCTTGGAACTTCGCCCTGGAAGAGCGGCTGCGGGTATGCGACGCGGGCAATCTGGACTACGCCTACGGTGAGCCGGAAAGCCTAGTCGACAACCTTGAGACCCACGCATTGCGGTGGCTAAAAGCCGATAAAAAAATGCTGACACTGGGCGGTGACCACTATATCAGCCTGCCCCTGCTACGCGCTTATGCTCGGGTGCATGGCCCACTGGCACTGATTCATTTTGATGCCCACACCGACACCTACGAGCAAGGCACGCGTTTTGACCATGGCACTATTTTCCACCATGCCTTAAAAGAGGGCTTGGTAGTGCCGGAACACTCGCTGCAAATTGGCATTCGCACCAGCTATGACCGCCATAACCACCCTTATGAAGTGCTGGATGCAGACTGGGTAAATGATCACGGCCCTGCCGCCGTACTGGAACGCATTCGTGCCCGTGTTGGCCATCATCCGGCTTATATCAGCCTGGACATTGATGGCTTAGACCCTGCCTACGCGCCAGGCACTGGGACACCGGTATGTGGCGGCATGTCTACCGACCTGATGCTAAAAGTGATCCGCGGCATGGCAGGCATGCAGTTAATAGGCATGGATGTTGTTGAAGTAAACCCTGCTTACGACCATGGCGATATCACATCACTCGCCGCAGCCACGTTGGGGCTAGAATTTTTATATACGCTGGCCGCGTATAAATAACGTTTTTAACCCTGCAAATGGCAGCTGATAACGAGTAAAAAAACGCGGTAAAACGTAACCATCGTGACGGGTTATCGCTACTTTGTTGCGCCTTACGACGAAGTGTCAATGGCGCTTCCCGAGCACAAGACTACTATCAGTAATAAAAATATAACTAAAAATCATACCCGTCTTTGCTCTTGGAGTTCGCCATGTATAAGTCTTTGTTGTTCAGCCGCAGGGAGCTGCTAAAAGTAGGTACGGGTCTTGGTGTTAGTAGCCTTTTTGCACTCAGCACCGTCTCTGCTGCCCCGCTCAGAACCCAGGCTCATATTGTCATTCTGGGTGGTGGCGCCGCAGGTATGGCAATGGCCAATCGTTTGGCAAAACGCCTGCAGGGCGGAACGATCACATTAGTGGAACCACGCGAAACGCATCATTATCAGCCAGGCTGGACATTAGTGGCATCAGGCGTTTGGCAGCCCGATAAAACCATGCGCCCTAACGCTCAGTTTGTGCCACGGGGAGTAGAGTGGGTGCGTGAATACGCCGCTAGTATTGATGCTGACAACAAGCGAGTAGCTCTTGCCAATGGTGCAACGCTTGTCTACGACTACCTGGTGGTGGCCACAGGCATTCAACTCAACTATCACCTGATCGAAGGTATGTCACCCACATTGGTAGGGCAGCACGGGATTGGCAGTGTGTATGCTAGCCTCGATGGCGCAATACGAACGAACCAAGCCATTCAAACATGGCTGGATCACGGCCAGGGAAAAGGGATATTCACGGCCGCCCCAACACCAGTAAAGTGCGCTGGCGCTCCGTTGAAAATGACGTTTACTACATTAAGTCGGCTAGAAGCATCTGGGCGACGAGACGCCTTCGATGTGGAATATATGGCGCCTGGCACCAGTCTCTTTTCCCAGCCCTGGGTCAACGAATTTGTTAAACAGCGTTTTGATGAACAAGGTGTCACCCGTCGTCATCACTATCGCCTTTCTGCCATTGACCCTCAGGCTAAGCAGGCTGAATTTACCTTTATTGGCCCTGAGAGCGAATTTACCTCGCATCACCAGCTTCGCGAAGCTGAATTCAGGCGCGAAGGTCAGCCAACGGTGGTTGCGGATTACGATTTTATTCACGTAGTGCCACCAATGAGTGCCCACGACTTCATCAAACAGAGTGCACTTATTGCACAGGAGGGTCCTTTCAGAGGGGAGTGGTTGGATGTGGATATTTACACCATGCAGCACAACCGCTATCCCGAAGTGTTCGGTATTGGCGATGTGATCGGCGCACCGATTAATAAAACGGCCGCCAGCGTTAAGGCCCAAGCACCCGTCGTAGAAGCCAACCTGCTTGCTGTCATGCAAGGAAATCCTCTCCCCGCCCGCCATACTGGTTACACCTCGTGTCCAATGATTACTGGCATTGGCAAGGCCATGCTGGTGGAGTTTGGCTATGAAGACAACTTCGCCTTTATGCCATCTTTCCCGTTTATTGATCCTACCGATGAATCTTGGGTTACATGGGTAATGAAAGATCGCATGCTACAGCCCGCCTACTACGCAGTACTAGCAGGACAAGCCTAAGGAGCATCGCTATGACGATTACCGGCATCGTTACTATTTTAATGTTCGCTCTAGCCCCTTATATTTGGTTCATCGTTGCGGGCATTGTTATTATTGTTGTGCTCCATCTTTCTGCCTATCTACGTGGTTACCAAATCACCCGTCACCATAGTGTGATTGCTCTATTATTAGCCGTGTTAGTCGGGCTAACAGCTTACATTTGGGTACCCTGGTTAACTCACTCTAAGCTGGATTACGTAGCGACAGTTTTTGACTGGGTGGCTTTGACAGGCGCCGCAATCGCGGCCTTTATCGTGGCGCTAATTGTGCTTCACCCTTTAAGCTATTTAATCCGTGATCGACGTATCCATTGAGCACCCAGACGCCACTAAGCCCACGCTAACGTAGGCTTAGTCGAAGCCGCCAATGACACCATTCATAACGTGAGTGCAGGCTAATGCTCTTCACGCACCAACGTCGCATCAAAAGACACGTCAATATCCATGGTATTGCTGTGATCATAGTCGTCTGACATAGACGCCAAATAGGCAAGCGACGTTGCAACACGCCCTTTTACTCGGCCAGTGTCACCATCGATATCCAGCAGCTCTATATCAATGGGCACATCTTGTTCTGTGCCGTAATGGGGCAACATTCCACTTTCAGGAAAATAGCTCACTGAGGCATCACCCGCGCCACCATTCATCACTATAAAGCTAATGCTAAGCGTGCCCTGGGTTTCAAATCGTGGTTCTCTATGCCCTTGGACAGTGACATTCATCATGCCCGGCATCAGCTCAGAAAAATTAGCCGTAGAACCTTCCGAGTGAGTAACGACATGCCACTCCTTAGACTCTCCATCTAGCGTGCCGCTGATCTCATCGGCAACGGCGTGCCCGGCACCCCATATAAGCCCACCCAGTAGGAGTGCGCCGCTCACGTATCGTTGTGGGTTTATCATTTATTTTTCTCCTGTTTAATCACTTGCCTAATTCGGCGCCACTGATTTTATTGCTGGTTATTATGCTGGCTGAAACGGGGTGAGTTCGCTTTAGTGCATAGCTAGCGCACTGCTTCTTTTATTAAAAAATTCAGCAGATTACTGACCCTGCCTCGGCCAGGGCTGTTGATCACTGGTGGAGAGCATTAGCGCAGTATTGCCTGCACCGAGGATAATCAGCCGCTCCCAGAGCGCACGGGTATGGTCATCCATCAACTGGTCGTGGTGAATGACGAGGTCTAACGCGTCGTCCTGCCCCAGCCCCCTTTCTATAGAAACCTCAATAAAGGGCTCCCCCGCTGCAACACTTTCCGGCCACTCGGGGATACGCCAGCCAGCGTGACCCTGCTCATCGCGTAGGCCCAGCTTCTCTAGGCCTACCTGTAGCACCGATAGCTCCAACGGCCCCTGGTCGAACAGAGGCTCGACCGGCTCGAATTCTGGCCAATCACGTACTACTTCGTTGAGCGACTCAACGTCACGACAAGAAATCCCGAAGCAGTCATCAGCACGCAGTTGTGACAGCTCACGTCGAGCCGCATGAGTGAGACCTGCAACCTGCCCCATAATAGGTCGAGTAACTAACCGCCAAGCAACATCCGGCGCCTGACCAAACGCTGTAGCAGGCGCCACCTGCTTCTCGCCATATATCTCGATAAGCTCGGCGCGCCGCGACGGCCCAAGGTTAAAACGCGAAATCTCGACTAGTTCAACTATCAGTGGCGAGCTCAACTCGGGGGTCACATTGGCCTGAGCATAGCGTAGCCGGTAGCGAGCGTGTGGAATCACAGGCTCTTCGTTGAGCACTAGCAGCAGCGCCTTGCTCAATGGACCAATACCAGTGTCGGCCAAGAAGATACTGTCATTATCGGTTAGCGCCTCACGCAGCTGCTGCTCTAGCGCCGTCGCCTGCTGGCGCTGCCATATGTCTTCTGGAATAAAAACCGTCGCGACGTCCTCCAGCGAAGCGGCTGCTTCCGGTCGTTGCTCCGCAGCCATTTCACCGCCAAAGACAACACCACAGGCACCCAACGCAGCACAAAAAGCCAAAGGACGCAGGCTCAACATTCAACTCTCCTCACTCAATCGCCCAGAGCGGCGATGTTAACGCGCGCTTTGCTCACGCACAGCAGCAAGATCCCAGTCACGCATTAGGTCGACAGCGACATCCTGGGATTCCAGGTTTTCCCCCTTCACCTGCATCATAATTCGACCATCGAGTAATAACGTTACTTCTGCACGGGAGCGCTCAGGTTCCCACTTCACCACTGCCGCTTCACGCCCCAAACGAACACGCTCCATATTAGGCTGCGCGGCGATCATTGCCGGATTATTAAACATTGCCCCCATGCTTTGTATCAGCGGACTATCAAGCATCATGCTCGCGGTTATCTGACCATCGCCGTCATCTTGTTGATAAGTGCGCTCAAGCGACGTACCACCAGCGCCAAACATGGCAGCGGCTCCCCCTCCTGCGCTACCGGAGGACGCTTCATGTGCCGTCCAACCCTCGGGGGCATCAGGGAACGTTTGGGCAATCAGGCCTGACATCATCTTGCGCATGTCTTCAATGGCAAATTCCAACTCGGTAATTGCCGCGCCGTACTCTTGCTCTTGATAGAGCTCAAGACCTAGCTCAATCTGTTCAACGACCTCATCCGCTAATACGCTTTGTGCGGCTGGAAGCATTAGGACGCTAGCCAGTGCAACAGCCTTGAGACGATGTGTCGACAAGATAATACTAGATTTCATGCCTCTTCCCTCTTAGTAGATATTGTTGGTTATTTCGAAGCGGTTTTACGATTTATCTGATGCTACTTTCTTATGCCTGCCCCCTATCGAATGCGCTCGCTTCATTTGTTTGTGTTATTTGCTCAGAGGCCACTTTCTGTTTTAACTCACGGAATTTTTTTGACATGCCATCCAGTTTAGCTTCCCATTCAGGGTCTGGGGTTTGGCCTTCGATGACGTTGAAGTAGACCTGCGTCATGCAGGTGACGGCCAGCGGCTCGAATACCGCCGCTTTAACGCTCCAGGCAAACAACAGAGCAATCAATAGGCCCGTCGCTGACCAGCCTCCAGGAATCAGATACGCTACCAGCGCAGCCGGTGCCAGCATTACCAGAAAGACCAAGAACGACAGCAGATAGATGATTAATGTTAGCCAGGCAGCATTCTTCATCATTGGCTTTAGGTTCTGCCCATAAAGTACTAACGCATCTCGCGAGCTTGCCCATGTATTGGTTGACCGCGTCCGAATGCAATACGCCAGAATCACTTCATCGATAAAGCCTATGGCAACACGTAAAAAGGCCTGCACAATGCGTAAAAACTGCTGCGCCCCTGGAATCGGCAGAATCCGAAACACTGTCCTGACGATGCCAACCAGTGACCTGAGTACTCCCTTAATCAATTGATCCACCACAAACAGGGCACTAGCCTGGCCGAACCGCTGCTTAACCACCTGGCTGGCATGCTGAATTTGTCCACGTCCTTCGGGTAGCGACTGCCCCGCCAGCAACTCGACCAATACCGCAATATGCCCTGCTTTAACGACATACAAGAGGTACTCACGCAGCACATACATCACCGCACCAACAATCCCAAAACCAATGGCACCACCCCAAAAAGTTGAAGCCGCGCGAAAGCCTTCGTCACCAAAGCCGCCAACGCCCCAGCCGACACCAGCGCCAATGCCCGTCATCAGTACATAGGCCAGCGCAACGCCAAAATAGACCACTAAGCGAAAGATAATAAAAGGCAATGTTCTGAGCATCAGGCCAATGGCCTGACCAAGCCGAAAATCCCACATAAGCATGTATCTCTATTAGTGAAGACGTTAAATAACGTGTCGTCATCAATAACGTTAAAACATGCACAGCAGTGGCGCCCCCTTCGTTTGAAGAGGGTTAACGTGTTGACGACATGTTATTGCGTCAACACTTTGCTAAGGTGAATGAATAAAGCAGCTCTCTAATAAGAAACATTAACCAAGCGATGGCGAATGCTCCCATGCCCCTACTCTATTTTTTATCAAGTTTGCTGGCTGCCATACTCGCTCCTTCAATGCTGTACGCCGATAGCCATCATTCAGTAGCGATAGAACGCCTGCTGCCTCCCCCCTCTGGGCCGGTGCTGCTGACCATTGACGGAGCAATCAGCCACACCAATATCGACAATAGCGCCCAGTTCGACGCATTAATGCTTAGCTCGCTAAATTCCTATACGCTCGCCACAGAGACGTCGGTCTCCGACGGCGTTAGCTACTTTGAAGGCTTTCTATTGCGCGACCTGCTGAAATGGGTGGGCGCCGACGGTGAACAGGTCATTGCTACCGCGCTGAATGACTATATTGTTGAAATTCCACTAAACGACTTCTATCAATATGATGTGCTGGCTGCCACCCATATGAATGGCGAAGCACTAACCCCCCGCGATAAGGGACCGCTATGGATTGTCTATCCGCGCAACGATCATCCAGAGCTGCAAGATATCCGCTACGACTACCGCTGGGTGTGGCAACTTAACGGGCTGACCGTGGAATGATCCGTTTTCCGGCTCGTGCACGTATTTACTGGTTGCCGCTAGTAGCCATTGGCCTGTTTATTATTCTTTTATTTTTCTCTCTGCTACGCCTTTCTGGGGTCGAGAAAGATATGCGCAGCAACGTTGATGAGAACATGCTGTGGGTTATCACTCAGTCCCAGTTAGCAAGCCATCGCCTGCAGGAAGCGGTACATCGCCATGCCATGGGGCATACTGATGCTCAGCCAGAACAACGCCTAGATGTGCTCTACAGCCGCCTAATCCTTATGGGTCAAGGCCCACAGCGTCGTTATATTCAAGCCTTAGGCTTTGAACCGCTACTGGATGACACCCTTGAGCAGTTAGCGCACATTGACAGCCTGCTACCGCTGTTCTTGCTGGACGAGATACCCTCGGACGACATGTACCGCAATATTCAGCCACTGCTTACCACATTAAACCGCATGGCTAATGCGGTCATGATGGAAGAGTGGGAAGCTACCGGTGAGCGGCTGGACGACTATCGCGATAGCCTAATGCAGGTGATTTACTCGGCCGTGGGCATACTGGTCACTGGCCTACTGTTAGCCCTGTTATTGCTATGGGCGCTTAGCAAACGCCGGCAGGCACAAGAAGCGCTTACCCAGCACCTTGATCACTTGGAAGACGTCGTCAGCGCTCGCACTCAGGATCTGGAAGATCAGCGTCGCAGGCTGGCAGATTCAATAAACACAGCGCCTGATGGCTTTGCGGCCTTTGATGCCACCGGGCGGTTACAGTTAATCAACGCACGTTTAGCGCAGTTACTCCCTAAGACAGAATGCATCTTCTCTCCTGGCACTCCCTTGCATGATGTTGTGACGAAACTCTGCCAAACCTGCGTTAGCACGTCGGCAGTACTGCCTCTTCACCAAGCCAGCGCACAATGCGATATCGAACTTGCTGGCGGCGAGTGGCGACAGTTGACGTTGCGCAGAACGCCATCCGGTGGACACGTCATGCGCCTTGCTGACATTACCTCTTATAAAACAACGGCGATTGCCTTGGAAAACGCCCTGGAGCGTGAACGAGGCATAAGTGATTTCTACCGTAGCTTCGCCGCCATGGTGTCCCATCAGTTCCGCACCTCACTGGCGGTGATTGATTCAGGCCTGCAGCGCTTGATGCGCCGCCACTCGGGCTACTCGGCAGAAGCGCGGGCTGCCCGCTATCAGCGCCTGCGCGATACCGTCGCCCATATGACTGAATTGGTTGATGCCTCGCTGCTGACTGCACAGCTAGACGCCGGGCAGGTAAGTAGCCATCAGCAACCCCACGACCTGATTAAGTTGATTAGAAAGGCATGCCACTTACATCAGGAAGCGCTCGGCACTACTCGACTACTCATTAACGTGGAGATTCCGTCAGGATTAAAAACGTTGCAGGTAAGCTGTGACAAAGCGCTAACCGAACACATTATTGATAACTTGCTGACCAACGCCTGCAAATATTCACGCCAGGGAAGCCCCATCAATGTCGAACTATCACGTGATGCATACGGAGCTTACTGTCGTGTCAGTAATCAGGGAGATGCCATTCCTGATGTCGAGCAGTCGCATATCTTTGAACGTTTCTATCGTGGTGCCAATAGCACCGGCCAGCAAGGACTTGGGCTAGGACTCAACATTGCCCGCACACTGGCACATATTCAACAGGGCGAGCTGACATTGCTCCGTTCAACATCTGAGACGACTACCTTCCAACTCACCCTGCCCCAAGTACAGACACAGGCAGATCAATGCGGTACTCAAGGTGGTAAGGAGTTAGCACGATGAATGAACGTGCGCCGTTGGTGCTGTGTGCTGAAGATCACGAAGAGCTACGTCGCGATTTGTGCGACGAGCTGCGTGAGGCGGGCTACCGCGTGGTGGAAGCTAGCGACGGAGAGGAAGCGCTGGCACATTTGAAGGCGATGCCCGATGTAATTCTGTGCGATATCACCATGCCGCGCCTGAACGGCTATAACCTGCTAAAGCAGGTGCGAAATGAATTCCCAGAACTTGCGGATACACCGTTTATCTTTTTGACCGCGCTTTCAGACCGCTTTGACATTATCGAAGGCAAACGCCTGGGTGCCGACGATTATCTGGTTAAACCGATTGACTACGATCTGCTGCTAGCCACGCTAGAAGCGCGACTGCGACAGGTAAGCCGTATGCGCGCCAAAAGCACGCGAGAGCTCAACCATTTGCGCCAAGGTATCCACCATTTACGTAGTGAAATCAGTGAACACGCCTTTGCTGCAGCCAAGAGCGCACTCGACCTGATGGCCGCCGGTGTGGTGCTGTTGGATAACCGCGGCCAGCCACTTTTGACCAACCGAGCGGCCTTAAGGCTAAACCTCGACAAGCCGCCATTAAGCGGCATTCCTAGCCTGGAAGGCATTAGCGACACGTCCAGCCAACAACTACATCAAGCCGTACGCAGAAGCCTAGTAGCCAATCGGCTTAGTGCTGAAAACACTGATTGCCTACGCCTTTCCCGCTTGGGAGCGCGCAGTGACCTGATGTTGTTTATCTGCTCACTCGCCAACGGTGCGCCCAACGCCGATAGCCCCGCCGTGGCCGTGATGCTGATCGACCCGAATCAGCGCGTCCAACTACCGGAGCCACTGCTTGCCGAGCTATTCGGATTCACCCCCACCGAAGCAACGATTGCCACACACTTGGCCGAGGGACAACGCAAGGAAGATATTGCCGAGCTGTTGGGCGTTTCTGCAACAACGGTGGCCTTTCACTTACGCAACCTGTTCCAAAAAACCGACACTCGGCGGCAGGCGGAATTGATCGCGGTGATTCTAGCCGGCTCAATGAGTTTATCTATTCAGAGCTAATGCCAACGTAATAACGCCAGGAACTTAAGAACTTAAGCACCTAGCGTTAAAGACAGAATCAGAGGTACTTTACCCCTGAGAAGCCGCTAGCGCTTGATCAATATCTGCTAGCAGGTCGTCGATATGCTCAATGCCAATCGACAAACGCACCATATCCGGCGTTACGCCTGCGGCCTTTAACTCCTGCTCATTTAACTGACGGTGTGTGGTGGAGGCAGGAATGGAAGAGCAGCTTTTAGCATCGCCGATATTAACCAAACGCAGAATCAGTGCCAGGGCATCGTAGAAACGCTCACCGGCAGCCTGCCCCCCCTCAATACCAAAGCTAAGAATTCCCGAGGCATGGCCGTTCATATAATGCTTGGCCAGCGCATGGTCAGGGTGGTTTTCCAAGCCCGCGTAGTGCACCCACTTCACCAGCGGATGGTTTTCCAAATGCTTGGCAACGGCTAACGCATTGGCACAAATGCGCTCAATACGCAGTGATAGCGTTTCCAGCCCCTGAAGCAGGTTCCAGGCCGCTTGGGCAGAAAGCGCCGCACCCATGTTGCGCAGCGGCACCACACGGGCACGGGCAATAAAGGCGGCGTCACCCACATCGCGGGTATAGCTAACGCCGTGATAGGAGATGTCTGGCTCGTTAAGGAGCGGGAAACGGCTGGCATTTTCCGCCCAGGGGAATGTGCCTGAATCGACAATCACACCGCCCACCGTGGTGCCGTGGCCACCGATATATTTCGTGGCCGAGTGAACGACAATATCCGCTCCGTGCTCGATGGGACGACATAAAAACGGCGTGGCGGTGGTGTTATCAACAATCACCGGCACCCCATGGCGATGAGCCGCATCAGCTAGCTTTTGTAAGTCCACCACGCCACCGGATGGGTTACCGATACTCTCGCAAAAAACTGCTTTAGTACGCTCATCAATCAACGCTTCAAGGCCATCGATATCATCTTTATCGGCAAACCGTACTTGGATGCCTTGGCGTGGCAAGGTGTGGGCAAACAAGTTGTAAGTGCCGCCATACAGCTCACTAATCGAGACGATATTATCGCCTGCTTCAGCGATGGTTTGGATCGCATAGGTAATCGCCGCCATGCCAGACGCCACTGCCAACCCTGCAATGCCACCTTCTAGCGCGGCCACCCGTTGCTCCAGCACCGCACAGGTTGGGTTCATAATGCGCGAGTAAATATTCCCTTCCACTTTCAGATCAAACAGATCCGCCGCGTGCTGGGCGCTATCAAATGAAAACGACGTGGTCTGGTGGATCGGCACGGCAACTGCGTTTTGTGAATCAGGCGCATAGCCATGGTGGAGGGCAATAGTTTCAGGTTTCATAAGAACAGCTCGCTGATTAATGAAGGATCACTCTTGATCCTAAACAAGCGCCACTCTGAAGGCCAACGTCGTTTAGTCGAGGTAATCAGCCTGATATGTCAGATATTGCACTTATCTATCCCCATACGTTGCTAGGAGTATAGAGTCACCCATCGACATACAGTATAATTAGCCTGTTAAAATAAGCGTCATGTTAGACTCTCGACTTCCATCATTTATTCACACCTATCGACAAAGGAACTGGCGATGCAAACAACGCCCCTAGTACGTAAAACATCCTACACCTTAGGTTTAGCTGCCGTACTCACCCTCAGCGGCTGTCAATCAGGCGCGGATATAGGCGGCATGATCTCTGCTGGCACCGGCTTAGCAGGCGCTGCCACGATGAGCGACGAACAGATGCAACAACTAGGCGACCAGACAATTGCCCAGCTTGATGCCGAAAACCAGCTTGTCGCCAGCAACAGTCAATATGCCGAGCGGCTGGCAAGCCTGACCCAGGGTTGGGAAAACATCGACGGAAACGACCTTGAGTACAATGTCTATCAGTTGGATGACATCAACGCTTTTGCGGTACCCAACGGCTCTATCCGGCTGCATACCGGCCTAATGGACGCAATGACAGACGACGAAGTGCGTTACGTTATCGCTCATGAGATTGGCCACGTGGCGCTAGGACACTCCAAACGTGCTTTCCAAGTTGCTTACGCAGCATCGGCTGCGCGTGAAGCCGCCGCCGCCAGCGGAAGTGCTACTGCAGCGGCACTGTCAAGTTCTCAACTTGGTGAGCTGGGCGAAAAACTGGTGAATGCCCAGTTCTCCCAACGTCAGGAAAATGAAGCTGATGACTACGCTGTTGAGCTGATGCAGCAGTACAACTTGAATACAGAAGCCTCTTTGACTGCGCTACGCAAATTGGAAGCTGCATACGGCAACAATAGCAGCTTTTTCTCCAGCCACCCCGCCCCGGGTGAACGAGCCGAGCGCCTTGAAGCTACGCTAAACTAAGCGCAGCGTACTGCTTCACCACGTATTACTTCACCGTTCACTACTTCATTGCCTTGCCAAGTAAGCGCCTCTCGGCCTTGCTTGGCAAACGCATTGCCCTGTTCGCGACCATTTTCCCCCTACCACCCGCTACCTAACACAAAGCAGTCGTTTGACCTCACGGGAACCACGTGACGTTTCGCCCGTCGCACCTCGTTTTTTGCGTGAGTGACCAATCCTAGCCCCTCAAAAAAAACATTCTAAATAATAGAATGGTTCGAGTATTTTTAATCAATTTTATAATTATGTTAGCCTGCTTACAATATCTCTCGTCGTCCACATAGCGATGAACAGTTATCGCAAATGTAGAGACGTTTTATTTAACGTGAGGTTAAAAGTTATGAAGTTAATCAATACAGTAGCAGCCGCCGCTCTTATTTTATTCTCTGGTGCAGCACTTGCCGAGCGCGGCTCTGGTGAAGCCAATAAGATCGCCTACCCAGATTCATCAGCGCAACACCAAACCGACGCGAGCACGTTCAGTGCTTCTGAGTTACCGATTAGAAATTCGAAGTAATCAGCAACCTTCCTAAATCAGGAATTTGCTAATGGGTGGGCCTTTTGGCCCACCCTTTTTCATAGATGGAAAGAGCGGTATATGAGCGCTGATGCCCCCTCCATAGACGAAAGCACTCGCTAGCGATCTCTTGAGACTCGCTTCTAGCCCTTTATGAAGCCCCCACAAGTCAACTCCGATTTACCACTGAGCAACGTCTCTTGTTGTTCGCCATTCGAACAAAATGTTATTTTCTCGCCTCGTACCCACATCGACGCAGCCGAGACACTCATGAGTAATGCCCTACCAGAAGATGCTTTAAAACCGACGGATCGTGATTTTGTTGCCGCGCTGGCCAGCGGACTAGAAGTCGTGATGGCGTTTGATGAGACGCACACGCGGATGACACTCAGCGAAGTCGCCGAGCGCACAGGCATGAATCGCGCGAAAGCACGGCGATTTTTACTGACGCTCCACGCCCTTGGCTATGTCCGCAAACAGCAACGCTACTTCGAGCTAACCCCCAAAGTACTGCAGCTCGGCTACTCCTATTTAGCGTCTAATAATTACCGAGGCGTCATTCAGCAGTATCTGGAGGAGATTACCCGCCAGTGTGGTGAGTCTTCATCGCTTGGAGTGCTCGATGGTGACGATGTTATCTATCTGGCCCGCTCAGCTGCCCCGCACCGCTTGATGGCAATCACGCTTTCCGTCGGCACCCGCCTACCAGCGGCATACACATCCATGGGTCGAGTGCTACTTGCCCAGTTGCCGGATAGCGAGCTGGATAACTACCTGAGCCAGCTCACCTTGACGCGCTATACCGACAAAACCATTACCGATAGCGCATCACTAAAAGCGGCGATTCAGCAAGCGCGGGAACAGGGTTATGCGATTACCGATCAAGAGTTGGATTCTGGCCTGCGCTCGATTGCTGTCCCCGTGTTTGATACCCATGAAAAACTGATCGGCGCGATGAATATCAGTACCAATGCCGCCCGCGTGGATATGCCTACGTTGCTAGAAACTTACCGGCCGTTATTGATGGAAAAAGCACAGCTCATTCGCCAAACGGTGAGTGTGTAACCAAGATGAATGCTTAAGATGGTTCAGGCTATGGTCAAACGGCAAGTCCTCGCCTCTGGATGTCTGGGAGGGCTTGCCGACTGCTGACTAGCGTGTGGCTACGAGAAAGGCGACTAACTCGATGGCCCCAAGAAACGCGTTTCACTAACACGCGTTACCGAGGGTTCTTCCAGCGATGTAAAGCGCAACTCAATGGGGTGGCTGGGGTGAGTCAAAACACCCTCATCGGCGCTGAGAGCAACCCGTAAGTGACGGGTCTCGTTAGCCTCTACGTCTATGGTTTCCATGCCTTGTAAGCGCAGCCCTGGCAAGCCGGATGCCGTTAATACATAGCGGTGAGGATCGGTATCTTGATTGCGCAGCGTTACGTTGTAGTAGTTGACGATGCGTCCACTTTCGGTGCCTTCAAACAACGCTTGGCGATCTCGCGCAATATCAACATCAATGGGCACCCGGGTATTCAAGAAGCCAACGAGTAGCGCCACCATAGAAAGCAACGCCACAGCATAGGCGATCAGTTGAGGGCGCCAGAAACGGGTGCCTTTTCCCTCCAGCGCGCGCTCCGTGGTATAGCGTACGAGGCCAAGCGGTTTATTAAGCCGGGCCATGACGCTGTCACAAGCATCAATACACGCGGCACAGCCAATGCATTCGTACTGCAGTCCATCACGAATATCGATTCCTGTTGGGCATACTTGAACACACAGCTCACAATCGATGCAGTCACCAACACTGGATGCCTTAGCAGCTTTTTGATGATGGTTACGGCGAGGCTCACCACGCGCAGCATCATAAGAAACAATCAGTGTATTAGCATCGAACATTGCCGACTGAAAACGCGCGTAAGGACACATATGGAGGCAGACTTGGTGGCGTAGCCAACCCGCATTCAGGTACGTAAAAACCGTGAAGAAGCTGATCCAAAATAGCGCCCAGGGGTGCGCACTCAAGCTGACAAAATCCACCACCAACGCCCTAATCGGCGTGAAGTAACCGACAAAGGCGATCCCCGTTGCCAGCGCGATTAGCAACCAAGCCGTATGTTTAGCGGTTTTGCGCCACAGCGTGTCAAAAGTGCGTGATGCGTTATCACGACGTATACGACGGTGCCGAGGCCCTTCCAAGCGATGCTCAAACCAGATAAACAGCAAAGTCCAAACGCTTTGCGGGCAGCTATAGCCACACCACACGCGCCCCGCCGCCACCGTAATTAAAAACAGCCCAAAGGCGCACAGCACCAAGATCCAGGTGAGCAAGATAAAGTCTTGTGGATAAAACGTCGCCGCAAAAATATGAAACTCTTGGGCAGCAAGATCAAACCATACCAGCGGCCGGTCCCCCCAATTAACCCATGGCAAGCCAAAATACAGCGCCATTAACAACCAGTTTGAGTAACGCCGGATGCGTTGAAAGAAACCGCCAATTTCTCGCACATAAATATGCCCAAGCTTGGATGGCTTACTATTAGGTGGCTTGTTACTAGCAGGCTGGTGACGGGAATCATTAGCAGAAGGCGAGTGGTATTCAACCGCTGCCTCAGTGGTTAAATTTTGCAGTGGAATGCGTTGCGTCATACCGATATCCAGAATAGAGGGAGTGGAGGCCATACGGTCGAGGGGCGTCGCCGATTATTAACCACCACTATCCCCACTACGCTGACTAACAAACAGGCGCAGTTTTAGAGAAATATTGCATATCAGTTGCGTCGAAACAGTTTATTAATTCACCTTCTGATATGCTTTTTATTAATCGATTTGATCCTGTTTTAAATTTCCCACATCCATCACAGTGGCATTTCCCTCTAGCAGAGAGTTTCACTTGTGCCACTTAAAACTGTGATGGAGTATCCTGGGGCTATCCTCAACGCACCGACGGTTTATCCCATGAAACGTTACGAACAATTTGCCGATGAGATCGCCACGTTGATTCGTCAGGGCGTGCTGGGTCCTGGGGAGCGAATTCCGTCGGTTCGCCAGGCCAGTCGCCACCATGGGATCAGCCCATCCACAGTGTTTCAGGCGTACTACCTACTCGAAAACCGCGGTCTCATCACCGCACGAGCACGTTCAGGCTATTTTGTGCGTGAACATGCTCGGCGCTTGCTGGGTGAGCCACGTGTGACGCTGCAGCCCACCGACCCCGCGGAAGTAGAAGTCAGTGAGCTAGTGTTCTCGGTGCTCGATTCACTACAAGATGATCGAACGGTGCCTTTTGGGTCGGCCTTCCCAAGCCCTGAGCTTTTCCCACTTTCGCGGCTGAGCACCAGCATGACACGTGGTCTGCGCGAGCTTTCTCCTCAGCAGGTAGTGGCCGACATGACCACCGGGCATGTCGACCTGTGCCGACAAATCGCCCTGCGCTACATGCTGGGGGGAATTCAGCTTCCAATGGAAGAGCTGGTGATTACCAATGGTGCGATGGAAGCGCTCAACTTAGCCCTGCAGTGCGTGACCCAACCTGGCGATTTGGTGGCCGTTGAGTCCCCAGCGTTTTATGCCAGCTTGCAAGTATTGGAGCGGCTAAAACTGCGTGCAGTAGAGATTCCAGTGCATCCGCGCGAGGGTATCGACCTTGATGTGTTAGCGGAGCGGCTAGCATCACTACCTATCAAAGCCTGCTGGTTTATGAGTCATCTGCAAAACCCGCTCGGCGCCAGCCTAAGCAATGAGCGCAAGCAGACCCTTTACCAACTATTAAAGCAGCACCAAGTCCCTATGCTAGAGGATGATGTGTATGCCGAGCTGTACTTTGGCAGCACGCCGCCTACCCCAGTGAAAGCGTTTGATGATGAGGGGTTAGTCATTCACTGCAGCTCTTTCTCGAAATGTTTGGCACCTGGCTATCGCGTTGGCTGGGTAGCCGGGGGACGCTACGCCGAAGCTATTTCACGGCTGAAATTAATGACGACTATTTCGCCTTCCATTCCCGCACAGGCAGCCATTGCCGACTATTTACAGCACGGCGGCTATGACCGTCACTTACGTAAGCTACGCCACGCTCTAGAAGCCCAACAAGGTAGTATGCTGGCGTCTGCAGACCGCTACTTTCCCACCCAAACGCGTATTACCCGCCCTGATGGCGGCTACTTTTTGTGGGTAGAGTTTCCTGAAAAAGTTGACTCACTGCGCTTATTTAACATGGCGCTCGACCATGGTGTTAGCTTAGCGCCAGGCCCCATTTTTTCCGCAACTCAGCAGTTCCGACACTGCATACGCTTAAGCTATGGCCATCCGTGGACAGCACGCAGCGAGCGGGGCATGGAAACCCTGGGGCAGCTATTAACTCTGTTTTAATACCCTCTGTTTTAATAGCCCTTTTTTAATAGCCCTGTTTTAATAACTATTTTTTAATAACTCTTCTTTAATAACTATGTCTTAACAGTTTGGTTCTAGTAGACCGGCCATAACTCATTGCTGTTATGTTGCTTGCCTCGTGACACCTCCCAACCAACTGATATGGTTTTTTAATAAAAAACTGAGTCTGTTATGAAATACAGCAGGCAATAGACTATTCCGATGAAGCCACACAGCGGCTATACCGGCCCACTATTGAGTTAAAGAGGGTGGCTGTCACCGGAGGAAGCACCATGCTCGGAATTGAGGCCATTGACCTGGCCAGAATTCAGTTTGCCTTTACGATCTCCTTTCATATTATCTTTCCCGCCATCACCATCGGGCTAGCCAGCTACTTAGCGGTATTAGAGGGTCTCTGGCTTAAAACCCAACGGGATACCTATCGCCTTCTTTACCATTTCTGGTCAAAAATATTCGCCGTTAATTTTGCGATGGGTGTGGTATCCGGCATTGTGATGGCGTACCAGTTTGGGACCCACTGGAGCGGCTTTTCCGCCTTTGCAGGCAGCATCACAGGGCCCTTGCTCACCTATGAAGTGCTTACCGCCTTCTTCCTTGAAGCCGGGTTTTTAGGCGTAATGCTATTTGGCTGGGAACGTGTCGGCCGAGGCTTACACTTTTTCGCTACCTGTATGGTTGCACTCGGCACCATCGTATCGATGTTTTGGATTCTCTCTTCCAATAGTTGGATGCAGACACCTCAAGGGCACGAAATTGTTAATGGCGCGGTGATTCCAGTTGACTGGATGAAGATTGTCTTTAACCCCTCGTTCCCCTACCGACTTGCCCATATGGCGCTAGCCGCCTTTTTGAGTACAGCCTTATTCGTCGCCGCCTCTGGCGCTTGGCTGCTGCTACGGGGTAAGCAGTCTGCCGAGGTACGGACGATGCTTTCCATGGCACTCATTATGCTGGCGATCACCGCTCCGCTTCAGGCTGTGGTGGGTGACTTTCATGGCCTCAATACGCTTAAGCATCAGCCTGCCAAAATCGCCGCCATCGAAGGACATTGGGATAACAACAGCGGCGAGCCCACCCCACTCATTCTATTCGGCTGGCCCGATATGGCGCGCGAAGAAACCCGCTTCAAGCTGGAGATCCCCGTGCTGGGAAGCCTGCTGTTACAACATAGTTTGACCGAGCAGGTGCCCGCCCTTAAAGAGTTCGCCCCACAAGACAGACCCAATTCGACCATCGTATTTTGGAGCTTTCGCTTGATGGTGGGGTTGGGGGTGTTAATGATTTTGCTTGCCATCGTCGGCAACATCCTGCGCGCCAAAGGCCGACTTTATAGGTCCCGTAAATTTCTTATCTGCACCCTATGCATGGGGCCAGCAGGTCTGGTGGCACTGCTAGCGGGCTGGTTTACCACAGAAGTAGGCCGACAACCCTGGGTAGTTTACGGATTATTAAGAACCACCGATGCAGCGTCAGCGCACAGTGCTGTTCACCTCAGCATTAGCTTAACTATTTTTGTGGTGGTGTATCTGGCGGTTTTTGGCACCGGCGTTGTGTACATGATGCACCTAGTAAACAAAGGTCCAAGCGAGCCCTCCACACCTGCACTAGGCGGCCCGGGCCATCATCGCACGCCTGCTCGCCCTCTCTCGGCGGCCAATGAAACGCTGAGCTCGACTCACTAATTAGAACGGGGTGCACTATGGGAATTGATCTATCACTCGCCTGGGCCATTATCATTCTGTTTGGGTTGATGATGTATGTGGTCATGGATGGATTTGACTTGGGCATTGGCTTGCTCTTTCTGCATGTTCATAACGAGCAAGACCGAGACATTATGATGAACACCGTTGCGCCGGTGTGGGATGGTAACGAAACGTGGTTGGTACTAGGCGGAGCAGGGTTGTTTGCTGCATTTCCCCTCGCCTATGCAGTCGTGTTGGAAGCGCTCGCTATTCCGCTGATCGTGATGCTGCTAGGGCTGATTTTTCGCGGCGTCGCCTTTGAGTTTCGCTTCAAGGCCTCCCCCGAGCGACGGCATGTATGGGATAAAGCTTTTATTGGCGGCTCGCTGCTGGCAACGGCGGCCCAGGGCATTGCATTAGGTGCTTATATTCAAGGTATCGCTTTCGATGGCGTTCACTACAGCGGAGGTGCGCTAGATTGGCTAACGCCATTCTCGCTGTTTTGCGGTATCGGCTTGCTGTTTGCTTATGCACTGCTTGGCAGCACCTGGCTGATTATGAAAACTGAAGGCCCCTTGCAACAACGGATGTACCAGATCACCAAACCGTTAATCATCGGGCTACTCATAATGATCGCCCTGACAAGTGCCTGGACGCCGCTGGCCTATCCAAACATTGCGTCACGCTGGTTTTCGTTACCCAACCTACTGTGGTTCTTACCGGTGCCGCTATTAGTGGCAATCACCGGCTGGTGGCTGTGGCGTGCCATTACTAATCAACACAACGCGCTTCCGTTTGTTCTGGTACTGGGGCTGGTTTTTCTGGGCTATAGCGGTTTGGGAATTAGCTTGTGGCCAACCATTATTCCGCCAAATGCGTCTATCTGGCAGGTTGCCGCTCCGCCCCAAAGCCAAGGCTTTGCCCTAGTGGGAACACTGTTTATTTTACCAATTATTTTGATGTACACCGCATGGAGCTACTACGTCTTCCGCGGCAAAGTGAAGCCAGGTGATGCCTACCATTGAGCAAGCTGACGTTGATCAACGTACTGGCACTAAGGAACGTACAGGAGCAATGCAATGAAATCACTCGCTAAGCGTTTAGGCTGGTTAATGACCCTTTGGTTGTCGAGTGTTGGTGTTCTGTTACTGCTCTCACTGGGAATTAAGCTCATGATGGGGCTAGTGGGCTTAACCAGCTAAACGACTGACTTTGTCTGGTCAACGTATTAGGCATGGGGCCATAGATTATGAATGCTCTATGGCAACGTGCCTGCCACTGAACAATGTTCACCGCTCTACAAAACCCGACGTTGCTGATGCCGCCAAAAAATCACACAGCTCCCTTACTATTTCACGCCTACAACTCCCCATCTGCCTACACCAAGACCAAAGTATAAGAATTATAATTATCAAAAATTGATAACTTTTTTTCCTTTTATCTATTTTGCTGCGTATCGTTTATCAAAATTTGAGGTAATTGCGATGGGGCCATCCGACCGCATGCTAGCGCTACTGTGCTGCATAGCCAATCAAGGGGAAGCAATGACGGTGAAGTCGCTGGCCGAGCTGACCGCTCAGCCAGTCTCGACCGCATACCGCCACCTGCGCCAACTTTTGGCCTGGGGCCTAGTCAGCGAGCGCGAGGGCGGTACCTATGCGCCGGGCCCTCAGGCGGTGCGTCTGCACCAGGGCTTCGAACACCACAACGAACTGCTTCGCTGGGCTCGCCCAGTGTTGACCGAGTTGACCGAGACCACTCAGGAGAGCTCGGCGCTGCTGGTGGCAGCGCGTGACCACGCCCTCTGCGTAGAGATGATCGATAGTCCACAGCCGCTGCGCTGCTGCTACCACCGGGGCCAAGTGCAACCGTTACTCAAGGGTGCCAGCGCTCGGGCGCTGCTGGCCTGGATGAGCGAAGAAGAGCGCCAGATGGCACTGATGCTTCGCTCGGAGGCGGAGCGGGACGATGCCCTGATTGGCCTTGAAGCTATTCGCCATCAGGGCGTAGCGGTCAGTCTGGGCGAAATCGATCAAGGGGTGTGGGGCGCCAGCGCGCCAGTGTTCAACGGCCGCGGTCGTCTCAAGGCGGTGATCAGTGTGATGGCCCCCAGCGCTCGGGCTCAAGACCGAGCCGAGACTCTTAGCGAAGCCACGCGCCTCAGTGCACAACGATTAGGAGAACTCCTGCAGTGACACAAGCAGATAATGAGGCGGCGCTGATGGCGCCCTGGCAAGGCCGGGTCGATAACATGGAGACAGGTGACGCACGGCGCTGGCATCAGGTGATGCGTCCGGCCTTTCGGGCCGAGGCGCCGGGGCGCGCTTTATTAGGGTTTTGCTCTGATGCCGGCGTCGCCCGCAACCAAGGACGGACGGGGGCCAATGAAGGCCCCCTGGCGCTGCGTCGCCAGCTAGCTAACCAGGCGTATCACCTGACGGCACCGCTGTATGATGCCGGCGATGTGGTCTGCCAAGGCGACAACCTAGAGAGTGCCCAGCAAGCCTTCGCCGGGCAGGTGTCCGAACTGCTCGAACAGGGGCATCGGGTTATCGGCTTAGGCGGCGGCCACGAAATCGCCTTCGCTAGCTTTTCGGGGCTGCTGGCTCACGCCCAGCGCCAGAAGACGATGCCGCGCTTAGGCATTCTCAACCTGGATGCCCATCTTGACCTACGCCAAGCCGAGCGTGCCAGCTCCGGCACGCCCTTTCGGCAGTGCGCCGAGCTGTGCCAAGAGGCAGGCATCGACTTCCACTACACCTGCCTTGGCGTGAGTCGTGGCGGCAATACACCAGCGCTTTTCGCCCGCGCCGAGTCGCTGGGAGTGGAGTGGGTGCTCGACGAGCAGTGTCGCTCGCTGGATAGCCCCGCGCTAAAAGCGGCTCTGGAGCGGCTGCTGGCACGGGTTGACTGGCTCTACCTCACTATCTGCTTAGACGCCCTACCCGCCTGGATTGCCCCGGGCGTCAGCGCGCCTTCCGCCCGGGGCATCGAGTTGTCCCTGGTTGAGGATGTCATTGATCACTTAGCCGCACGCGTTGCGCTGCCAGTAGTGGACGTAGCCGAGTTCAATCCAAGCCTGGATATAGACGCGCGAACGGCCCGTGTGGCGGCCCGTCTGGTCGAGCGACTGGCGCGCTAACCAACGATTAACCGGTCGTCAACGGCCACCCCTACCCGACCGCCCTGAGCGGCGCATAACAACTCATGGAGCATCAACATGCACTTTACTCTGGATGCCGTGTCCACCACGGCACTGGCGCTGATATTGCTTGCATTTGGCGCCGGGCTTAAGCGCCGGCTCAACTGGCTGGAACACTTCTGCGTCCCCACCCCAGTGATCGGCGGTTTCGGCTTCGCTCTGCTGGCCTGGCTGCTGCGCGATCTTGGCTTGGTTACCTTCGAGCTTGACACGGCGATGCAGAGTCCGCTGATGATCGCCTTCTTCACCACCGTGGGCCTGGGCGGAAGCCTGGCGCTGCTCAAAAAAGGCGGCAAGGCGCTGGGTATCTATCTAGTGGCCTGCTGGCTGTTGGCGCTGATGCAGAACGGCGTGGGCATTGGCATGGCCAGCCTGCTAGGCCTCGACCCGCTGATCGGCCTGATGGCCGGAGCCACCTCCTTAGAGGGCGGCTTCGGCGCAGCAGCGGCCTTTGGCCCCGAGGCGGAAGCCCTAGGCGCCCAGGGTGCCACTACTGCCGCCATTGCCTCTGCCACCTTCGGCATGATTGTCGGCGGTGTGATCGGTGCGCCTATCGCCCGCTGGATCATCGACCGTCAGCAGATTCCGGTTGTCGCCGAAGACGTACATGATCTGGAGAAGCTGCAAGCCGAGGAGCGCCCCACTCAAGCGCCCATCGACAGCCGCACCCTGCTGCGCGTGCTGGCCGTCATAGTACCGATCATGGTGCTGGGCGTGTGGTTCAAAGGGGCTCTGTCGACCCACCTGGGGATCATCCTACCGAGCTATGTGGGCGCCATGTTTGTCGCCATCCTGCTACGCAATCTTAATGATCGCTTCCACTGGGTCAGCATGCCGGACAACGCCCTCGCCACCCTGGGCGACGTGGCCTTGGGTGTGTTCCTGACCATGGCAATGATGAATCTCAAGATCTGGCAGCTCCAGGAGATGGGCGGCTCACTGCTGTTGATCCTGCTGGTGCAAACCCTGGCCATCGTCTTCCTGGCCGTGGTGGTGATGTTCCGTCTGCTAGGCCGCAACTACGACGCCGCAGTGCTTACCGCGGGCTTTATTGGCCACGGTCTAGGCGCGACTCCCAATGCGGTGGCAAATATGAGTGCGGTGTGCGAGCACTATCGTGTGGTGTCGCACAAGGCCTTCATCATCGTCCCGCTGTGCGGCGCCGTGCTGATCGATATTGTCGCCATCCCCGCCATTACTTGGTGCCTGAACGCCTTCGCCTGATCGCTGTTCGTCCGACAACGCCAGCCTCTGGATTCAGCTGGCGTTGTCGTTTTTGTCGCCGATGCCGCTAGGTATCCGTTGCCTCTAGCCGCCCCTCTGCTACCAGTGATGGCAAACCCCCAGGCATCTCCAACTCCTCCATGGCTTTCGACCGTATAACGCCAATCAGAAACACATTAGGCTACGTTATCTTCTTTCGTAACGGGCTCTTCGATGGGTTCGCCATTCTCATCCAACAGTTGGTGGTCATAGGCTGCTTGAAGACCCGTTTCTTCAGCAGCAGGCTGTTCCTCTTGCGGTGGTTCTTCTTCCGCGGATTCTTCCACCAAGTCTGCCCAGTAATCAATGTGGCCGGGATAAGCTGGCGATATAATCGCCACCACAATGCCGACAACCGAAAATAGCGAAAATGCATAGGCATACCCAAAACCGTCCACCAGCATACCAACAACCGGCGACCCTACTGCCTGCCCAAGCGCACAGGCCATGAAAGGCAAGACTGGCCCCATGGAAAGCCGCCCCGGCAATAGCCGAATGCCCGTCATCAGATACAGTCCCGTTAAGCTCATGTAAGCAAGTCCAAATACCATGGCGGAAAATATCGCCAATGCTAACTGGCTGGGACTGGCAGCAAGCAACGCCAAGCTTGAAGACAGCATCATTAGCATTAATGCCTGCGTAATAGGAGGGTTATTACGGTCAGCCAAATCACTCACTACGGCGCCTCCAAGCCCAGCAATTCCTACGGCAAACCAAAGCCAACCGACTTGATGAGCAGGCAATCCGCCAAGGGTAACGGCCAAATCAGGCGCAAAAAGCCAGAACGGCGAAGACACAAACCCCATCGCGAAAGCAAAGAGCGATAGCCGGGTAAGGCGCGACCACTGTAGCCGCGTGATTGGCGGTGGCGGTGCCGCATTCGCTGGCACAACCCGAGAGACCGAAGGAATAAAGTACCAGGCAGCAATCACCCCTAAACCCGCCAAAACAGCAAAGCTAGTGTAAGTAAAGCGCCACGCATCGGCCAAGAACACGACCGTCGGCACTGCTACGATAATGCCAATACTGGTGCCAGCATTCATGATAGAGCTAACGCGGCCATGCATTGTTCGGCTCACCAACGCCTGCATAGCAGCCGTCAGAGCGGGCATCATCAAGCCAGTACAAATGCCGCAGACAAACACACCTGCACCGAGCGATAAGGCACCAGACGACTGGCTGATAAAGACAAGGCCGGCCACACCGAACCCACCCGACAATACCGCCAAATTACGCGCACCGAGCCGATCGGCTGCAAGCGGTGCAAACAACGTAGCCAAGACAAAACTAATAAACGGCAGTGCCCCGATAATGCCAATCAAGTACGCAGTCAGTTCTAGCTCGGCGCTAATGGAAGGCACAAACAAACCAAATGCAAAGCGCGCAAGTCCATAACTAATCGCTACCAGCGCTGCACCAAATAGGGCAAACCCCATGTTCGACAAGGTCTTCATACCGAGCACTCCACGGCCGTTTGTGTCTTGTGCATCAAGCTGATCTATCAACTGCGCCACCAATAGCCTACTTCGCTGGGTGATTGCAATCTCCTGCTGTGCGGCTGCCGCAAAGAGGTATGATCTAGTCGATATACAGAATGCTTAAGTTAAAAATAAGCATTGAAGAAGGCGACACTGACAATCTCACCGCTCGCTGCCAAGGGCGTTGATAACATCGCTAAGAAGCAACTTCGGTTGTATCACCCCACTATCGTTGCTTTGAAAGCAACAAATTCGCCATTAAAACGACTCCTTTCTACCCGCCAAGTCGCTTAGCTTACAAAAAGCCGAATAAAGGCACCGACAACAGTAGGGATAGGAAATGTTTTCAGATAAACAAGTTGGTGAAGCCACCGCTTTGCGGCATCGGTTGCACCAACAGCCTGAGCTTAAATTCCAGGAAAATAACACCGCCGCGCTGGTCGCGGAGCGGCTAAGAGCGCTTGGCTATCGCGTTACCGAAGGCATTGCCACTACAGGCGTTATGGCTGAGCTAGCGACCGGTCGCGAAGGCCCAGTGATTGCCTTTCGCGCCGACATGGATGCGTTACCCATCGAGGAAGCCAACACGTTTGAGCACCGCTCCCAACGGCAAGGTTTGATGCATGCCTGTGGTCACGATGGACATACCGCCACGCTGTTATTGGCTGCCGAGGCCATCATGGCCCTGCGTGACGAGCTATGTGGACACATTAAGCTGCTATTTCAGCCTGGCGAGGAAGGTGGCAATGGCGCCGACATCATGGTCAAGGCAGGGGTATTGGAAAACCCCAAGGTGGACGCAATATTTGGCTACCACAACCGCCCTGGTTTCCCAGCTGGCCAACTGTTTGTTAAACCCGGGCCGGCCATGGGCGGTAACGACACTTATAAAATCACTATCGAAGGTATTTCCGGCCATGCCGCCATGCCGCACTTAGCGGTCGATCCTATTTATGTCGGGGCGTCACTGATACAGCAGTTGCAAGGGTTAGTGGGCCGCCACAAATCACCGCTGGAAGCAGGCGTCATCACTGTAGCCGCTTTTCATGCGGGCGACGCCGCCAATGTGATTCCTGGCCAAGCCGAACTGCTAGTGAATATCCGCAGCGACCGCCCCTCTTCACGCGAAGCACTCGCAGGCAAGCTTGAGCAGGTAACCGCTGGTGTATGCGCAGCCCACAGTGCGCAGTTTCATCTGGAACACCTACACCAAGTGCCCCCCCTGGTTAACGACCCTAAGTGGTCAGAACGCGTGCTAACGATTGCCAACAGACACGCAGTAAGTCACGACATTCAGCAGCTGGACTATATGCCCACCATGGGTGCGGAAGATTTCGCGTTCTACCTGCAAGAGGTACCGGGGTGTTTCTTTTTTGTCGGTAATGGCGATAGCGCCTATCTGCACAACGAGCACTACGACTTTAACGATGCTGTTCTGCCGGTCGCAGGCGGGATGTTTGTGGCGTTAGCAAAAGAGTTGCTATCACGCACTTAATTCTCTGCAAGCCTCTCATTACGATTAAAAAAATAACGTTAAGAAAAAAGGATTAATACGATGCAAGGTGTTCTTTCATCTATTGAGCGTGTGGGTAATAAGCTCCCACACCCGTTTATTCTATTTGTCATTTTGGCTGGCGTAGTTGTGGTCGTCTCAGCCCTGCTTTCTTCACTCGGCGTTTCAGCGGTTAACCCGCAAACCGATGCCGTTGTGCAGGTACGCAGTCTACTCTCAGCTGATGGCATTGAGTTTATGCTGACCAGCGTGGTCAGTAACTTCGTTAATTTCCCGCCCCTCGGCCTTATTTTGGTGGTGATGTTTGGCATTGGTTTGGCCGACAAGGTGGGCTTGATGTCGACGTTGATGCAGGTGAGCGTGGCAAAAGCGCCACCCGCGCTGCTCACTTTCTGCGTTTTTATGGCGGGTATTTGCGGCAGTATTGCCTCCGATGCCAACTACCTGATCCTGATCCCGCTAGCCGCCATGGTGTACTACTCGGTGGGCCGCCACCCAATCGCCGGTGCAGCCGCCGCCTACGCAGCAGCAGGCGCCGGGTTTGATGCCAGCCTGTTCATTACCGTCGGGGATGCGTTGTTTGCTGGCATAACCACGGAGGCCGCACGCTTGGTAGACCCAGACGCCTACGTTTCACCTGTGGATAACTACTACTTTGTGGCCTGCTCAGTGTTTGTGCTGGCAATTATTGGCACGTTAGTCATCGATAAGATCGTAGAGCCGAGGCTGCAACGCACCCTACCGATGAGCAAAGACTTTAAAACTGACATCATAAAACCGGCATTAACCGACGCAGAAAAGCGCGGCCTAAAGCGGGTAGGCGTTGCCACATTGGTTTACCTAGCGCTGATCTTAATTGCCGTGGTGCCCGAGACATCACCACTGCGCAATGAAGAGGGCGGCTTGATCCCCTCGCCCTTTTTGCGCTCGCTCGTGCCACTGATGTTTGGCTACTTTGTCACTATTGGCTTGGTCTATGGCATCACCACCGGCAAGATCACCAGCAGCCGCGATGTACCACAACGCATGGCGGAGTCTGCCAGTGACTTAGCACCTACCCTAGTACTGTTCTTTGCCATTTCGCAGTTTATTGCTTATTTCCGCTGGTCAGAACTGGGGCAATTTATTGCTATTGAAGGCTCCAACATTCTACAAAGCACCGGGTTTACCGGGCTGCCGCTGGTAGGCGCGTTTATTGCGATGAGCGCAGTACTGAATGTCTTTATGACCAGTGGCTCCGCTCAGTGGGCATTAATGGCTCCGGTATTCGTACCGATGCTGATGATGATCGACTTCGACCCAGCCTTTGTGTTGGCAATGTTCCGCATAGGCGATTCCAGCACGAACATTATCTCCCCCATGAGCCCGTATTTTTCGGTAGCACTGGTGTATATGCAGCGTTATAAGCCAGATATGGGACTAGGCACGTTGATAGCCACCATGCTGCCGTTAGCCATAGGCTTTTTGCTCGCCTGGTCAGCGTTTTTGATGTTCTGGCTGGCCATGGGCTGGCCAATTGGCCCAGGCGTGTACATGATGGCTAACTGATACATCAGCACATCACTGCATCGCCATCATTAACTTCCATAAACAGTCGGCAGCGGGCGAAAGCCTTCTGCCGACTCTACGCACCAAATTGCCCTGGCTGCTAGCAGCCATAGGGTGATCAATGGGAATCGCCTTCAGCAAACCCGCTTTTATTTCACTGCGTGCAGCAGCAGCCGTCATAAACGACACGCCAATCCCGGCACATGCCATCCTTCGAGACACCGAATGCAGGTTGCAACGATAGGCAGGCGTAGCCAACTGCCCGGCAGCACCAAATAGCGCATTGACGAACTGCTGCGAGCCCGAGACATCCGGTAAAAAAATCAACTTGTGCTGTAATAATTCCGTGATCGACACGCTATCTTGGCGAGCAAGCCGGTGGGACGGTGCTACCAGCGCGCACAACGGCCCTCGTTCAAAGGAGTGCACCACTAACCGTGGGTCTGAAATGGGGCCGTAGGTAATCGCGATATCCACCTCGTCGTTGGCCACCATCTCATGGGGTTCTCGGGGATAATAAATCCCTGTTTTAATCTCGATCAGCACATCGGGGTACTGCTCGGAAACACGGCGCATCACATGGTTGATAAAACTATCCACAAAGCCATCACCTACCGAGACGACCACTTTCCCCGACTGTAAATTGCGTAACCGAGACAGCGTATCTCCCAGCTCTGAATTCAACCGTCGCTGAGCAAGAAACCCTTCCACTACCAATTGGCCTGCTTCGGTCAACGTCACATGCCGCCCTTGACGCTCCAGCAAGGCCATGCCCAATTCCCGCTCCAACCCCCGTACTTGGCGGCTTACTACGGAAGGATTGGTATGCAGATGCTCCGCCGCCGCACGAATGCCTCCGCAGCTGCTTACCTCAAATAAGTACAATGCACGTTTATCCAGTAGGGTCATGATGATCTCGTGTGAAGAACTTCGCGCCGATGAACTCGCACATCAGCTTTTTCAAACCAACAGCAACAAAATGCCCCCTACCTAAGGCAGCTTGCACCCAGGCTTTTTATGTTACATAAATACTTTAATTTTATAGTGACAGGCCACGTGTGCCTATCCAAATCAGAACACGTGTCCTAACGTCAAAAAATCACCCAAACGCTCACATAAAGACATCAATACAAAAAATTGAATGGAAATTATTTTGAATGCTATAGGAGCAGGTATCGTTGCAAATCGCTGAGATAACACCCTCTGAAGTACCAATGGAGCTACTTCTTTTAGCAGACCCGTCCGAGGAGGCCATTAAAAGGTACCTACATCAATCAAGGTGCTTCGCAGCCCACGACAAAGGGTCGATAGTCGGCGCTTGTGTTATCAAGCCCATTTATGAGGGAGCACTGGAATTGATGAACATTGCTGTTTCACCATCGGTTCAACAGCACGGTGTTGGTACCCAGCTGCTTAGGTATGTTATCGAAAAAGTGAAGGAATCAGGCGCACAGCGCCTAGAGGTGGGAACGGGTACATTCGGCTATCAACTGACCTTCTACCAACGCCAGGGCTTTAGGGTTGATTGCATTGATAAAGACTTTTTCTTGAAGAACTATCCCGAGCCTATCATTGAAAATGGAATTCAGCACAAAGATATGCTTAGGCTAAGCCTGACATTTTAGCCCTCCTTATAAGATAGCGGTTAATAACTTAGCATATTATTTTTAGATGACTCTATAAAACAGCAGCCATTCTTAAATTACCGCCAACAAAGCATTTAGATTGATCGTTATCAATCTAAATGCGCACGAATCCATTCAATAAAAGCGCGCAGTTTATAAACTTCAACCATATGCTCTGGGTACGCCATATAATAAGCATCTTGACTCTTAAGTGAGAACTGCCAAGGAATGACTAACTTCCCCTCATCAAGCTCTTCCTGAGCAAGAAATTTTGGTACTAGGGCGACGCCACAGCCCGCGCGGGCCGCTCTTAACGCCATATAGAACGTATCAAATCTTGGGCCATGGTAGCTGTGCTCCGTATAGAGATCTTGTGCTTCAAACCAGTCATGCCACCCCTCAGGCCGAGTAGAAACCTGTAACAGCACCATGTCTGTTAAGTCTAATGGGTCACGAACGGTTGTCTGCTCCATGGCGGAAGGCGCGCAGACAGGCACCACCTCTTCATCCAGCAACTTAATACACTCAGCCCGCGGCCATACGCCATGACCAAAAAAGAACGCCGCCTCTATACGCTCTTTTTGCATATCAAACGGTTCGGTACGGTTAGCAATATTGAGATTAATATTGGGATATTTAAAGCGAAACCCGTTGAGTCTGGGGATAAGCCACCGCGCCCCAAAGGTGGGCAACGTGGCGATATTCAGCACATCTGCCTCTACGCCATAAGACTGCATATAACGCGTCGACATTTCGACTTGGGCTAATATTTTACGCGCTTCGCCAAGATAGACCGCCCCCTCTGGCGTCAGGTGCAGACGCTTTCTCACCCGCCTGAATAACGGATGTTGCAGGGTAACTTCCAGTTGTGACACCTGCTTGCTCACCGCACTTTGCGTCAGGCTCAGCTCATCTGCAGCCCGCGTAAAACTGAGATGCCTTGCCGCGGCCTCGAAACAGTTCAGGCTGGTCAAAGAAGGTAAGTTTCGACGACGCATAGCATTCCTACTTGGTGAAATTAAGGAATGATGTTTTTCACAAACATCGTTTGATGAGCTGCCTCATGCTTGGCAATACTGCCCCTGTAACCAATTTACTCACAATTCAATATTTGGTGAAGCAATGATTCATTCCCTGATGGAAAAAATGGGTGTCGCAAAAGAGCAGTATCAAGGCGGCGACCTGATTGTTACCACACCGATTGATGGTAGCGAAATTGGCCGTCTTACAACGGCTTCTAGCAGCGACGTTGAAACCGCTATCGCGAACGCAGAAAAAGCCTTTCAGGCTTGGAAAAGCGTGCCAGCTCCTCGTCGTGGTGAATTGGTTCGCCTGTTTGGCGATCAACTGCGCCAGCACAAGGAAGCACTTGGCGAGCTGGTTACCTGGGAGTGCGGCAAGATTCTCCAGGAAGGGCTTGGCGAAGTTCAGGAAATGATCGACATTTGTGACCTCGCCGTTGGTCAATCTCGCCAACTGTTTGGGCTGACCATCGCTTCCGAGCGCCCCGGTCACCATATGCGCGAAAGCTGGCATCCGTTAGGCCCGATTGGCCTAATTACGGCGTTTAACTTTCCCGTCGCCCCTTGGGCATGGAATTCAGCCTTAGCGCTGGTATGCGGCAATAGCTTGCTGTGGAAACCGTCCGAAAAAACACCGTTAACGGCACTGGCATGCCAAGCACTGTTGGAGCGTGCCATTGAAGAGTTCGGTGATGAAGCTCCCGAGCACCTGAGCCAGGTGATTATTGGTGAGCGTGCTGCTGGCGAGCAGTTGGTCAATGACACTCGCGTTGCGCTGATCAGCGCTACCGGCAGCACCCGCATGGGTCGCGAAGTAGGCCCACAAGTCGCAGCACGCTTCGGCCGCAGCATTCTTGAGCTGGGTGGCAACAACGCCATGATCTTAGCGCCCAGTGCCGACCTTGATATGGCGACTCGCGCCATCCTGTTCTCTGCGGTAGGTACGGCTGGGCAACGCTGCACGACACTGCGTCGCTTAGTTGTTCATGAATCCATTAAAGACGAAATCTTAGCGCGTCTGAAGAAGTCGTATAGCGCAGTATCTATCGGAAACCCGCTTGAAGGTAATTTGGTTGGCCCACTGATTGATCACCAAGCCTTTGATGCGATGCAAAGTGTGCTGGCTAAAGCGCGTGAGCAAGGTGCGAAAGTGTTCGGTGGCAACCGTGTAGAGTTCGCCAACAATGGTGAAGGCTACTACGTCGAGCCCGCCATTGTTGAAGTGACCGAGCAAAACGAGCTGGTCAAGCACGAAACCTTTGCGCCGATTCTTTATGTCCTCACCTACAAAGAGCTGGATGAGGCTATTGCTACCAATAATGACGTCCCCCAGGGTCTGTCATCGTGCATTTTCACCACCGATGTTCGCGAAGCCGAAACCTTCATCTCTGCGGTTGGTAGTGACTGCGGCATCGCCAACGTCAATATCGGCCCTAGCGGTGCTGAAATTGGCGGTGCGTTTGGGGGCGAGAAGGAAACCGGCGGCGGTCGCGAATCCGGCTCTGACGTTTGGAAGAGCTATATGCGTCGCCAAACTAACACCGTGAACTACTCTCGTGAACTCCCACTAGCTCAAGGCATTAAGTTCGACTAACCCTTCCCCTCTATAAGGGCCCTTCCCTGCTGGGCCCTTATTAAAAGTACCAGGACCTATGGCCGACCTGCGCTTCTTTTCAGGAGGTACTATAAGATGCAAACGACCCTCTCCGAGCGCTGCCTTTGGCTGCAAACGAGCGCGGAAGCCCCATTGCACTATCCTGCGTTAGCGAACCAGGAAGAGACCGAGGTCTGTGTTGTTGGTGGCGGTATTACGGGCTTGTCCACCGCGTTACATTTGGCCGAAAAAGGCATCAAGGTAATGTTGCTGGAGGCGGGAGATATCCCCACGGGTGGTTCAGGCCGCAACGTTGGCTTGGTTAATGCTGGGCTTTGGATTCCACCCGATGACATCGCGGCCGCACTAGGTGAAGAGAAAGGTGAGCGCGTTAATACTATTTTGGGCGGCGCGCCAGCAAAAGTCTTCGACATTATTGAGCGCTATGCCATTGAGTGCGATGCAACGCGTACAGGCACCCTGCACCTTGGCCATAACACCAAAGGCTGCCAAGAGCTCACACGCCGCCACGAGCAGTTACAAAACCGTGGAGCCCCGGTGACCCTATTGGAAGGCGAAGCATGCGAGCGGATGACGGGAACCGCTCAGATACATACCGCGCTGCTTGATAAGCGCGCGGGCACTATCAACCCGTGCGCCTATACACGAGGGCTCGCCCGCGCTACTGCAAACCTAGGGGCCACTCTCTATTGCCAAAGCCCCGTAACAGGCATCGAGCGACAGGAAGACCGCTGGCGGGTGTTAACTCAAAATGGCAGCGTAACCGCGAACAAAGTCGTCATGGCGACCAATGCATATACCGAAGACGACTGGAACCAAGTTCGACAACACTTCTTTACCGGCCATTATTATCAACTGGCGTCAGAACCTCTAACTGGCGAAGCCGCCGATGCGATTCTTCCAGAGAAACAAGGCGCTTGGGACACTCGCACGGTACTTAGCAGCATTCGTCGGGACAAGGCAGGCCGCTTACTATTGGGCAGCCTGGGGAAAGGTGAAGGCAAACCGCAGGCTTACTTAACCCGTTGGGCCAATATCATAAAAGATCATTACTTCCCTAGGCTCGGCAACGCTCGCTGGGAATACACCTGGACCGGCAAGGTCGCGTTCACACCGGACCACACCTTGCGTATTTTTGAACTGGCCCCAGGGATATTGTCAGCCACTGGCTATAACGGACGCGGCATCACTACCGGCACAGTGGTCGGGCAAGGTTTTGCTCATTACATTGCAAACGAGGATGACAGCCTGCTGCCGCTGCCGTTGTCACAGCCCAAACCCATCAAAGCCCGCCCGCTGTGGAGCTGCGCCTATGAGGGTGGTTTCTCGCTGTATCATGCGGGCCAGTGTCTACGGGTGCTTATCTGATAGGGACGTTACTACTTAACAAAACGGCAGCACATTCCTGTGCTGCCGTTCTTTATAAACGACTGATTAGCTTTTCAAACTTGCCAACACCTTCGCTTTAGAGGCATTTTCGCGCTCTGCATAGAGCGACAACTCATCTGTCACCTGGGCACCCAGCGCCTCCTCAAAGGCATCGCGATTGGCATTCCCGGCATAGGCTTCGCTCTCTGCACCACCCAGGTTCGACTGGAAAATACCCGCCGCGCTGACCGGCAGAAAATCTTCATAGGTAATCGGCTGTGCTTCCACCAGTCCCTGGGCGATTAACGCCTCAATATCGGTATTGCCAACGTCTTTAGCGGCCTGACCTTTCTCGGTCAGATGATACTGAAAATACGCTAACCCCTCACGGCGCATGGCCTCGTCGTTATCAGGGAACTTGGCAAAGACGTTTTGCATAACCGTTTGGTGTGCGTCGTTATCTAACCCTGCGGTTTGCTTGCGGCCTTCAGTAAGCAACTGGTCATAAAGCGCACGGCCTTTTGGTGTTAGCGCTACTCCTCGCTGCTCAATTTCACCAAAGCGAGCGGTGTGAGTACCTTGCGCGTTACCGGCAAAGCAGATTGACTCTTCCAACGCTTTAAAGCTGGTCTGGCGCAGCAGAATGGGGCAATCACGACGCGGCGGCCCTTCAATGACGGCTTTAGGATTCATGCCCATCTCCGGCATGCGGCGCTGTGCTTCGTCGATATCCAGGGTACGCGGCGTCAGGTGATTGATATGCGGCCCACGGAAGCACACCACATCAGCAATCAAACGGTGCTCATCATGAAGAGCCTGATAAGTTTCCAGGTCGACCGTCGCATCCTGGTGCCAACGGAAGGTCTCCAGCGCTTCTTTGACGAATTGGTCGGCCTCTTCGCTGGTTAAGCCACCCTGGGTTTCATGACGCTCGATAAGTTCGCGCGCCCCTGAGGTGAAGATATCGCGCTTGGCTAGAATCTCTTCCGAACGCTGGCGCAGCGCCTCGTTTTCAATCAGCTCTAAACGCAGCAGCGAGGTAAAAACGCGGAAAGGATTCATCGCCAGCGCGTCATCGTCGATGGGCCGGAAGGCGGTTGAGTGAACCGGCACGCCCGCTTCTGAAAGGTCGTAATAACCGACCGGATACATGCCCATCACAGCAAACAGGCGGCGCAGCATGGAAAGCTCTGCAGCAGTTCCCACGCGAATAGCCCCGTGGCGTTCTACGCTCAAACGGGCCAATTCGCCCTGCGCTTCCAGGCGGCGATGCAGTTCAGGCTGTTGACTAAGTGTTTCTTGGTTAACGCGCTCGACAAGTTCAAGCAGCGTGCCGTACTGCGGCACTTCGGCTTGATACATGGCCGACATTGCCTTAGAGAAACGGTCACGCACTTCATTGGTTGAAAGAAGGCTCGGCTGAGTCATTTCGTTGCTCTCTCTTGCATATTGTTGGGATAAGGATGAGACACCGGCGTCAATAGCGCCAACAGCGCCTGAAGCGGGTGGTGTAATGTTTGCGCTGAGTAGCGTTTCACCTGGCTGCGGCAGGAGTAGCCGGTGGCGAGCAGCTTGCCTGTGTTTTCGTCGGCTTCCACCTGGGGCTGCCAGGATTGGGCATAAATGGTTTTGGAGGTTGCGACATTACGGGTTTCATGCCCGTAAGTGCCCGACATGCCGCAACACCCTGTGGTGGCTAACTCCAGCTCTAAACCAAATGCCGCAAACACCTGCTGCCAAGCCTTTGGGCTGCCTGGGGCGTTGGTCTTTTCGGTGCAGTGAGACAGCAGCTTAAAGCCAGGGTCGGTTAGGTTCAGTGGGCGAGGCACTAGCGTGTTCATACGCGTGGCTAGCCACTCTTGCAGCATTAGTACGTTGGGCACTTGCTCGGCCCCCAGGGCTTTGACGTACTCTTGGCGGTAGGTCAGCGTCATGGCGGGGTCGATTCCCACCATGGGTACGTCGAACTCTGCCAACGCCCGCAGGCGCTTGGCCTGTTTTTCCGCCGTGCGCTCAAAGGCGCCTAAAAAGCCCTGCACTTGCAGCGGCTTGCCGTTGGCAGAAAATGGCATCACGAACACCCGCAGATTCAACCGCGACAGCAGTTCCACCACGTCTATCACCAGCTTGGCTTCAAAGTGGCTGGTGAAGGCATCCTGGACAATGATCACGCTGTTGGCACGCTGCTGTTCAGTCAGCAGCGCAAGCGAGGTGGGCGTAGCTTCGGCAACGCCCCAGGCACGCAGCTGTTTTTTCACGCTGGCGCGGGAAAGCTGGGGAGAGTCGCTCATTCCCAGCCCTTTGCGCATTAGGCTATCGACCCAGCGCTGGTTGAGTAGGGCGTTATACAGTGGCGCCACCTTGGCAAGCGTGGGCAGCATAAACTCGGTGCCACCGATCAGGTAATCGCGCAGCGGGCGTAAATAGCGGCCGTGGTAGACCTCTAAAAACTGCGAGCGGAACTGCGGCACGTTGACCTTAATCGGGCACTGGCCGGCACAAGATTTACACGCCAAGCAGCCCGCCATGGCGTCGTAAACTTGGTGAGAATAGTCGTGGTGTTGCTTACGGCTGAGCGTATTGGCGACGCGCAGCGGAAAGCTTTTAATAAAGCCCCAGCCGTTTTCGGCTTTCTTTTTGCGCGACTCTTCCACCACATCAATCCCTGCCTGGGACTGCAGACGCAGCCACTCACGCATCAAGCTGGCACGGCCTTTAGGCGAATGCACACGGTCGCGGGTAGCCTTCCAGGAAGGGCACATGGGGTCATCAACATCATAGTTATAGCAGGCGCCATTGCCATTGCAGTACACCGCCGCGTCATAGGCCTGCCACGTCCGCTCATCAATGGTGCGATCCAACTGACCGCGCAGGGTAACGCCATCAATCGTTAACAGTTCAGGGTCGCTGTCTTTGGCGATTAGTTCATGGTTTTCGGACCTACCCGCGGCTTCGGGCGGGCTAGACAACGGCGACGCAATTTTGCCTGGGTTTAGCTGGTTATGCGGGTCAAACGCGGCTTTAACGCGCTGTAGGCTGGGATACAGCTCGCCAAAGAATTTGGGGCCGTACTCCGAGCGCACGCCCTTGCCATGCTCGCCCCATAACAGCCCGCCGTACTTCTGGGTCAGGTCTGCCACTTGATCAGAAATCTCACGAATCAGTTTTTCCTGCTCGGGATCTTTCATATCCAGCGCCGGGCGCACGTGCAGTACCCCCGCATCGACATGGCCAAACATACCGTAGGAGAGCTTGCGGGCATCCAGTGCGGCGCGAAACTCACTAATAAAGTCAGCCAAGTGCTCTGGTGGTACAGCGGTATCTTCGACAAACGCAAGTGGGCGCTTTTCGCCCTGCACATTGCCCAGCAAACCCACCGAGCGTTTGCGCATGGCGTAAACTTTTTGGATTTGCGGACGGCCTTCCGCCAGGGTGTAGCCTAAGCGCGCTACCGTGGGGTCTTGGCTCAAGTGTTCCGTGAACGCCCGCACCCGCTCAGCCAAGCGCTCAGGATCATCGTCATTAAACTCGATCAGGTTAATGCCACGAATCGGCGTGCTGCCGGTGGCGGGGAAAAACGTCGCCACGCTGTCCCAGACAAAGTCCTCCATGGCCAGCTGCAGCACGGTGTCGTCGATGGTTTCAATCGAGGTGGGGCGCGCGCTGGTCGTCATCAATGCTTTGGCATCGCGCAGCGCGTCCATAAAGCTGGCGTAACGCACATTGACCAAAGTGGCGTGTTTGGGAATCGGCAGCACATTGAGTACCGCTTCATTCAAAAAGCCCAGCGTGCCTTCCGAGCCACACAGCAGGCTGTTCAGGTTCAGCTGGCCTTCTGCTTCCCGCAGATGCGCCAGATCGTAGCCGGTTAAGCAGCGGTTGAGCGGCGGAAATTTGGCCTCAATCAGCCCGCGCTGTTGGTCGATAATTTCGGCCGCGGTGGTATGCACCTGGCCGAGCATGCCGGGTTGGGCAACGGCCTGCTGCTCCTCGTCAGCGCTAAGCGGGCGGCTATGCAGATGCTGGCCTCCCAGCAGAACCGTATCCAACGCCAACACATGGTCGCGGGTTTTACCGTATTCGCAGCTGCCCTGGCCGCTGGCATCGGTGGAGATCATGCCGCCGATGGTGGCGCGGTTAGAGGTCGACAGCTCTGGGGCAAAAAACAGCCCATGGGGCTTCAGCGCCGCGTTGAGCTGATCTTTCACCACGCCTGCCTGAACGCGTACCCGCCGTGCCTCTACATCGATCTCGAGGATCTGGTTCATATGGCGGGAAACGTCCACCACGATACCATCGGTCAACGACTGGCCGTTGGTACCGGTGCCGCCGCCGCGAGGCGTGAGCACGACATCGCGGTGGGGCAGCTCAGCAGCTAGCTTGGCAAGGCGCTCCAGGTCTTCCGCGTGCTTAGGAAACACCGCCGCCTGGGGCAGGCGCTGGTAAATCGAGTTATCCGTTGCCAGCACCGTGCGGTTGGCATAGTCAGGGGCTATCTCGCCTTCGAAGCCTCGGGCGCGCAAGGCGTCGAGGAACGCAATATAGCCACTTCGCACTGCCACTTCGCTGACCATTGCGATCATGCCTTGAGCGTCTCCAGCGCCTGCTCGATGAGCCCTAGCCCTTCTGCCATGACGTCTGGTTCAGTGGTCAATGGCGGCAATAAGCGTAAGACATTACGCTTGCGGCCACTGGGCATTAGCAAAACGCCAGCATCGCGCCCCGCGGCCAATAGATTAGCTAAGTGCTCTCCCCCCGTGGCATTGTCGGTATCTTCAAAGACGATACCGCGCATCGCGCCAACACCGGTCATGGCTCCTAGCATGGGAAAACGCTCGCTTGCTTTCCAGCGCTGGTAAGCACTCACAATCGCCGCTTCTTGGGCATTACCCCATGCGCTTAGCGCCTCGTCTTGCATGATATCCATCACTGCCAATGCAGCTGCACACGCGACCGCATTGCCTGAATAAGTGCCTCCCAACGCGCCTTTGGGTAAAGCATCCATTAACTCTTTACGCCCTACCAAGGCGGCCAGAGGAAGGCCTGAGGCAATGCTTTTTCCTAACAGAAGCAAGTCGGGTTCGATGCCGAGGTGACTGAAACCAAAGCGTTTACCGGTTCGTCCGAAGCCTGATTGGATTTCGTCACAAATCAATAAAATACCGTGCTGATCGCAGATTTCCCGCAGCGCTTTCGCAAACTGGGGGCAAAGTAAGCGAAAACCGCCTTCCCCTTGAATGGGTTCAACGACGACACACGCCACTTCACTGGGGGCAATTTCTACGTCAAATACACGCTCTAGGGCCGCCAGCGACTGCTCGGCGGATATCCCACTATCCTGGCTGGGGAACGGCAGGTGATAAACCGGGCCAGGCAGCGCGCCTAAACCGGCTTTGTAGGGCTTAACTTTGCCGTTCAAATTGAGTGCGGCCAACGTGCGGCCATGGAAAGCATCGTCAAAGGCAATCACGCCCTGGCGACCCGTGACACCACGGGCCACTTTCAGAGCATTTTCGGTCGCTTCCGCACCGCTGTTCGTCAACATACATCCCAGCGGATAAGAAACCGGCACAAACTGGTCAAGTCGCTCTACGACAGAGAGGTAGCCACGGTGCGGCAAGGCATTAAACGCTGAATGCATGAGGGTATCGACCTGAGCCTTGACGGCCTCGACCACCGCTGGATGGCCATGCCCCAGGTTAAGCACACCAATACCGCCAATAAAGTCGATATAACGCCGCCCTGATTCGTCCCACACCTCTGCATTACGCCCTTTAGTAATGCAAACGGGGTGGAGGATGCCTAATGCACTGCTGACGTTGGGAAGGTCCATCGTCGTAAACGCTCCTGAAATTACCAAGTGTTCGCTTATCAAACAGGTTCAAGTAGCAGATCACAAACGAAAAAAAACGCTAAATGCATGCCCAATAGGAATACATAGAAAATAGCCGGTTGATTTGAAAGTAGCAGCGGTGGCCACCTAGCACAGGCGCTCCTTGCCTGACACCTATGACACTAAAAAAGATCAAAAAATATTAAAAAAATCTGGGCATCGGGCAGACTGCTATAAATCGCAAATAATTGATTATGAAAAGCATTTATTAAAACCAAATCGCATGACAAAATGGAATACGTACGCAACTTAATTTCTTTTGTCTGTCGGGCGGCATACGTGAACAATAGCCAGCTACTTTTTCGCGCTCTTTTCGCTGACCGATCCCCAGACGGTCGGCTTACGAGAATTGCTAAGCAGAATTTTATTATAAATAATTTAATTAGCAGGAGTTAACATGAAAAACATTACCTCTAAAGTGCTTTCATCAAAAGTGCTATCACCAAAAGTGCTATGCGGCGTTGGCGCGACTCTTCTGTTGGCGGGTTGTGGTGGCGACAGCAAACCTAATATTGCTATTGGCCCTCCTGCCAGCACCACTCAAGGCGTTTCCCAACTACTTTTTGATGCCTACGGTATTGGTAGCGATAAGTACAATACCTATCAAGAAGGCTTTGGTGCTGCACTCGATGGTGTGCAAGATGGCAACATCGATATTTCTATCGGTATTCTTGGTTTACCTTCTGGCAGCATCGAGAACTTACAAGCCTCAAGTGGTGATGCACGCCTAATTAGCTTAAGCGATGACGCTATTGACTATATTGAAGAGAACAGTGCCTATAAGCGCTTTACGATTCCCGCTAATAGTTATGCGTTCCAAAACGAAGATGTAAATACTATTACGGCTTATGCCATTTTAGTTGGCAACACAAATACTATTGATGAAGAGCTGGGTTATGAATTAGCGCGTTTAATGCATGAACATGCTGAAGAAAACACGCACTCTCAATCTGCGTTCATTACCCTTGAAAATGCGCTCAATGGTTCGGAAGGCCTCCCCATTCACCCCGGTGCTAAAAAATATTACGAAGAGCAAGGCCTCACCGTAAATAACCCGGTTGCGGAGCTTGGCGAAACTGAAGCCAAAGAAGAGTTTATTTTAGGTACCGGTAGCCAAGGCGGCACTTACTACCCACTCGGCGGTGAGATGGCCACCATTTGGAACCGTTACCTGGAAAACTATAACTTCACCAATATTGAAACTGGCGCTTCAATCGAAAACTTAGTGAGCATTCGTGATAACGGTATGGATCTCGGGATGACCGTACACGCACCGGCACAAGATGCCGTTGCCGGACGCGGAGAGTTCGAAAGTGGCGCGATTGATAACGTCGCCTTTATCGGGCACATCTACCCTGAAGTCATTCAGATTATCACCCGTGAACGCTCCAATATTGACAGCCTAAGTGATCTAACTGATTGATGTTCCCTTTTCGCCGCTGGCTTAGCCAGCGGCGTTATATGTATGAGGTTTAATCGTGGATAAAAAAAAACTCCTGACGAAGCGGCGCTTTTAGAAAAGTATGACCGTGAGTCACAAGTACGCTCTGCACTACAGCTAGGCAAGTGGGGCTGGCTGATCACCCTCATGGGTGTATCACTGACGTGCTTTCATCTCTATACCGGTTATTTTGGTACGCTACCGTCACAGCAGCAAGGCGCCGTCCACTTAGGGCTTGCCTTGGGGATGATCTTTATCTTATTCCCTGCAACGCGCGGTGCGGGCAGGCGTAATGGCGTGCCGTGGTACGACGTAATACTCGCCTTCGTAGCCACCTTTGCTGCCTACTATAAAATCCTGTTTTATGAAGAAGTCCTGCGTGCCAGGGTTACGGGCTATTCAGCCGTTGACCTAACGATTGCCGCACTCGGCGTGCTGTTTGTACTAGAAGCAACTCGCCGTACTGTAGGAATGCCAATTGTTGTCATGGCTACGTTGGCAATTCTCTATGCGCTGTTTGGCAACTTGATCCCCAGCCCTTTGCTTTCTCATCCGGGCTTCTCTCTTGAGCAAGTGTCTCCCTACTTATGGTTTAGGGAAAGCGGCGTTTTTGGTACGCCCCTGCAAATATCGGCGCGCTTTATCTTCTTATTCCTGTTTTTCGGCGTTGTTCTGATGCATACCGGCGTCGGCCGATTCTTTAATGACTTAGCCTTTGCGTTAACCGGGCGCTTTACGGGTGGGGCTGGTAAAGCCGCCGTTATAGCAAGTTCGCTTCAGGGTATGATTTCGGGAAGCTCTATCGGCAACACCGTGGCTTCTGGCTCTTTCACCATTCCTATGATGAAAAATGCCCGCTTCAAGCCCGAAGTAGCAGGAGCAGTCGAAGCGTCAGCCTCTACCGGCGGGCAGATTATGCCGCCCTTAATGGGGGCTGCGGCTTTTATCATGGTGGAGTACGTGGGCGTCTCTTACCGCGAAATCATGTTTTCGGCGCTGATTCCCGCCATTCTCTATTTTGCGGGTATTTTTATCGGGGTGCATTTCGAAGCCAAGCGTCATCGCATTCTCGGCCTTCCTAAAGATCAATTGCCCAGCAAGCGTAAGCTGATACTGTCAAAAGGCTACATGTTGCTGCCTTTGCTCGTCATTATTACGACTATTAGCGTTGGCTTTACCGCTCAACGAGCAGCGCTACTGGGTATCGCATGTGCGTTTGCTGTCAGTTTGGCGCGCAAAGAAACACGCCCCTCGTTAAAAGATATATTGGTTATTTTTGAAAAAGGGGCGCGCGTGGCACTGCCAGTCATCGCAGCGGTCGCTTGCGCAGGCATTATCGCTGGCGTGGTAGGCATGACAGGCATGGGGTCAAAATTTGCTGCTGGCATTATTAGCTTAGCGGATGGCGTTTTGATACTTGCGCTGTTGTTCACGATGATTGCCTGTATTGTCTTGGGCATGGGATTACCCACAACAGCAAACTATGTGGTTACTGCTACGATTGCCGCACCAGCACTGATTAATGAGTTCGGTCTTCCGCCAATGGCAGTACATTTGTTTGTCTTTTATTTCGGCATCATCGCCGATATTACACCTCCCGTTTGTTTAGCCGCGTTTGCGGGTGCGGGCATTGCACAAGCCAACCCCATGAAGACCGGCTTTACGGCGGTTAAATTGGCGATTGGTGCGTTTATTATTCCTTATGCCTTCATTTATAATCCTATGCTGGTATTAGTCGAACCGACGCTGTTGGGACTGTTAAGCGCGTTGTTCTTTTCACTCGTAGGGATTATGGGCGTCAGCAGCGCACTACTCGGTTACTTTGTGCGTGATTCCTTCTTCGGGGAGCGTCTGGTACTGTTAGTCGCAGGGCTTGCCATGGTGGTTCCCGAGCTGCTAACCAGCGGCTTAGGCTTACTTGCCATGGTGACAGTGGGCTGGCTTCAGTCGCGCCGACCTGATAAATCCCAGGAGGCTGCAACGCTCGCCCAATGAGCCACTATAAAAACCTAGCTTCCCCCCGGCGCTTAGTCGCCGGGGCGGCTTTCAGGTCATCAGGAGCGCCAGGTTTGGCATCACGCAATCTTCCTTCTACGGCGGCTATGCAATGCTTTGAAGCAGCCGCACGCCATATGAGTTTTACTCGAGCAGCAGATGAGCTAAACCTCACCCAAAGTGCTGTCAGCAAACAAGTCGCGCACCTTGAAGCCACCTTGCAACACAAGCTATTTCGTCGCGTGCGACGCAGCCTGCTGCTAACCCCAGAAGGGGCCATTTTTTTAAGTGACGTACGCAAAGTGCTCACTCAAATTGAGATGTCGACGCAAGCGATAATGACCTACAGCGGTAATAGCGAGGTTCTTAAAATCGCCACCTTACCTAGCTTTGGTAGCCGCTGGCTGGCCAATAAGTTGCCCTCCTTTCTAGCCGCCAATCCAGGCATTAGTTTGGAGTTTCATGACCGCGTAAAAGATTTCGATCTTGAGCAGCAAGATATCGATATTGCTCTGTTTTATGGCCATGGCAGTTGGCCAAGCCTTGCTTGCCATAAGCTTATTGATGAGGATATGGTCGCGGTTGCTTCCCCAGAGTTGCTCGCTCGGCACCCCATTCAGTCAGTCGATGACTTAACCCAACTGCCGCTGCTGCATCTCTCAACACGCCCTGATGCGTGGCACCACTGGTTTGCAAACCAAGAGATCATTACTGACCGTAGCTATCACGGCACCCGCTTCGAGACCTTTCCTATGCTGGTGCGAACGGCAATGGCAGGCGGTGGGGTTGCACTGGTTCCTCACTTTACCGTCGATGAAGAGTTGGAAGGTGGCCGATTGACCGTCGCTTGGCCATACCGGTTGCTCAGTGAGAGTGCTTATTACCTTGTTTACCCTGAACACTTGGGGGAACTCGCCAAAGTGCGACGCTTTGTAGAGCATATTACCCAGTTCAGTGATTGATACTGACACAATGCCACGCACGGCTATGTGATAGCTAAACAACTAGCCATTGCTTTGTGCTAAACAATTACCTCATTTAACCCCTATTAAAAGCTTAACGCTATTAATATGTTTATATATTCATACGCTTGAGATTTTATAACAGCATTGATAACTATCGGGCAAAAGCACCAAAGAAGAGAACATCTTCTTACGTCACTCCCACCCGAGAGTACATCTTGGTTCAGTCAATGGTGTCGACAAATTCGCTGAGATCCCGCACTCGACTCCTATCGATAGTCACGCCAAGTCCAGGTGAGTCGTCCAACACAATATGCGTTTCATCTCCCGGCATCTGGGCAACATCTTCGCCAATCATGGCGGGCCCTACCAAGTCATTCGCAATAATATTGGGATGCGCCAGCGCTAGGTGGGCACCCGCGAGCGTCGCGATCGAGGACTCCACCATAGAGCCGATCTGGCAGGGTATATCCGCCGCCATTCCGACCTCTGCCATCGCCATGGCAGGACGTAAGCCGGAGGATTTCATTAACTTGATGTTAACCATGTCGGCAGCGTTTAGTTGAATCACCTCCAGCATTTCTTTAACACCATGAATAGGTTCATCAGCCATAATCATGGCATCAGTTGACTGAGTTACACGGGCCATGGCGGTGAGATTCTCCATAGCGACGGGTTGCTCAAACCAATCCACTTGATAGGGCGCTGCCTGCCGAATGACCTGAAGTGCTTGCTTTGCACTCCACCCTTGATTGGCATCCACGCGCAACGCAATCGATCGATCTAGTGCTTCTCTAACCCGCGCAATCCGCTCAACATCATGTTCCGGCGTATCTCCCAGTTTGATTTTGATCGACTGATAACCGCGCCGAGCAGCCTCTTTCGCCTGACGCGCCATCTCCTCCGGCGCTAACATGCTGATAACGTATGGAAGTTCCAATCTAGTATGGCTACGCCCACCTAGCAGCGCATAAAGCGGCTTTCCGCACTCACGCGCCACCAGGTCGTGAAGCGCAATATCGAGAGCTGCTTTCGCCGAGGGGTTATGGCGAATTTTACGGTTGGCAGCATGATGGAATTGCGCAATATCACTAGCGTCGGTGCCCATTAGTAGTGGCGCTAGTTCACTGGTTATGATTTCTCGTGCGCCAAGATACGTTTCTCCCGACACATGCTGATCTACCACGGCTTCACCCCAGCCAATCTGGCCAGAAGCAGTCTCGATGCTGACAATCAGGCTGGCGATATCGTGATAAGTGTCATAGGCAATCTTAAATGGTTGTTTAAGCGGAAGACGCACACCATAGACCGTGATTTTGTTAATACGCATTATTGATGCCTTATTTATGTCCAGGAAAAGATCTGAGCCAGCGCAATCATGAGACTTGCCATACCCAGTTGAAGAATCGCTAATGGAAGTATCCATTTGATCCACTTACTCCACGACACACCTGCCACCGCAAGCCCTGCCATGAAATATCCCGACGTTGGGGTAAGAATATTGGAAATGCCATCACCAAACTGAAACGCGAGGACAGCCGTCTGACGGGTGACTCCCACAAGATCCGCAAGAGGCACCATCAAAGGCATGGTCAGTGCTGCTTGACCACTGCCAGAAGGGACTAAGAAGTTCAGGACAAGTTGAACAAAAAACATACATACCGCAGTAACCACCGCGGGCATTCCGCTCAGCAGCCCTTCGAGATGATAAAGAATGGTATCCAGGATTTCCCCATTTCTCAGAATCACCAGGATGCCAAAGGCAAAGCCCACTACCAGTGCCCCCATCGCAATTTCCTGAATGCCTTCAACAAAGTGGTCGGCAATTTTATTCGGGTTCATGCGCGCAAATGCACCGATTAAAATAGCCATCAAGAGAAAGGCGCCAGACATCTCACCGATATACCAGCCGTGACGTATCACGCCATAGGCAATAACAAGAATGGTGCCTACGAAAGCAGCGAGGACGAGTTTATCGGCAACTGATAACGCACCTGGGTCTTCATTGGCTTGTGGTTTACCAAATTGACGGCGGTCACTATTAAAGACAAGGCTCGCTTCGGGATGAGCTTTCACTTTGGCCGCATAGCGAGTGACGAAAGCAATACTGATACTGACGAATATTAGCCAGTAACAGGCCCGCAGAGTCATTCCAGAAAACATCGGGAGCTCAGCGATATCCTGGGCAACGCCAACGGTAAAAGGATTCATAAACGCTGCAGAGAAACCGGCACCAGCACCTACCAAAGGTACCGCTGCGGCCGTAATAGAGTCATACCCCAGCATACGCAGCAGCGGTGCAAGGATAATGATAAAAGCAATCGTTTCCTCTGCGAGCCCGAAGGTTGCTCCTCCCATCGCAAATAAAAGCATCAGTAAAGGGATAAGAATGAGATCACGCCCAGTAAGCGCATTACTGATACTGGCAACGACTTTTTGTAGTACCCCGGTTGCTTTCAGCACGCCAAACGCGCCGCCTGAGATAAAAATAAAGAAGATAATGCTACTGCCTTCACCCATCCCTTCAAAGACCGCCATGAACGGACTTAACCAGCCAGCTTCTTGCGCTTCCACCGCCGCATAACTGTCTGGCACTACAACCGTACGCCCTTGCTCATTGGCTATACGCTCATAACTACCCGCCTGAAGAAAGTGGGTTGATAAAGCAGCGAGACAGATAAAGCTAAATAACACGACAAAAATATGCGGGAAGCGAAATGTTGGTCGTGAACTCTTCTCGTGTGTCATTGTTTTTTCGAGAGACGTCATGGGGTATCCCCAGTTTATTGATGGTTATCGAGAAACTGCATTGCCACACTTGTCAGGAAGTCGCTTCCAATCGACAGAATGGCATCGTTAAAGTCATAGTCAGGCTGGTGAAGTTTCGGTGTTTGTGGCCCTGAACCATTGCCAATCCATGCATAGGTACCAGGAATATCGGTAAGAAAAGCCCCCATATCATCAGCTCCCATGCTGACGGGGTGCTCTACCAGCTGTTCATGCCCCCAACGCTGCACCACCACATCGCGGCACAGCTGGGCACAACCGCGGTCATTGGCAACCGCTGGTGTTGAAGGAACGTAATCAAGTGTGACGTCGCATCCTGTTGCCTTGGAAACCCCTTCCGCCACATCGCTAATCCGCCTCTCAAGACGTTTGCGTAGCTCAGGTTTAAAGCAGCGCGCGGTACCCGTCAGCCGAGCAGTCGCCGGAATAATATTGCTAGCATGGCCACTTTGCAGGCTACCCAGACTGATAACAGCGATGTCTTGGGGGTCAATATTACGACTGACAATCTGTTGAATAGCGGTTGTAAATAGGCTGGCCGCGACGATGGGGTCTGTTGTGAGATGAGGCATCGCCCCATGCCCACCGGTGGAGTGGAACGTCACCTCAAAGTCGTCGCTTGATGCCATATGAGGGACGTCATGGATAACAAAACGCCCGGCCTCTACACCTGGCCAATTGTGTAGTCCAAATATCGCATCAAGCGAGAATTTTTCCTGAAACCCCTCAGCAAGCATCGCTTCAGCACCGGTACCAATTTCCTCGGCGGGTTGAAAAATCAACACGACATTTCCCCGCGCCGGGCGCTGGTTAACCAACTGTGCAGCAGCAGCCATCAACATTGCCGTATGGCCGTCATGTCCACATGCATGCATTACATTTGACTGGCTGGAACGATGCGAAAACTGATTAGCCTCCTCGAGTGGCAAAGCATCGAAATCGGCTCGAAGCCCAACGGTTGCCCCCGTGCTGGCGCCTTTAATGACGCCGACCACACCGTGGCCGCCTATCTTCTCATGCACCTCATCTACCCCCAAGCCACGTAGCATCATTGCAATACGCTCAGCGGTTATAGACTCCTGGCCAGATAACTCTGGGTGCTGGTGGAGTTCCCGACGAAACGTGATCATTTTCTCAAGCTCAATGGCTGATAACGTCATGAGAGGTAAAACCTTGTTGTAAAGTGGTAAGCCTGGGAGAAGTGCGCCATCTGGCGTCCGCAGGAACGCATACTTGTGCAACAAGAGTCGCGTACGCCGTTATGCGCTTAACCAGATTGGTTTTGAGTATGTTGTAACGCTTAGTGCGAATAAAATACTTCTTCCCGATAGCGTCATACCTTTATGAGATGAGACTTTAGTTGTATTTTCTGTATGAAATGAGACGCGCATCGTGACGTCTCCGGGAGCGGACATGGACACAAAAAAACTAAGGTACTTCCTGGCGGTGGTCGAAGCGGGTTCGATATCATCTGCAGCCAAGCAGATACCGATCGCTCAGCCCGCCTTGACGCGACAGATACATCAGCTTGAAGCCGATATCGGGGCAGTCCTGTTTTATCGTGACCGCAAAGGGGTATCTCTGACCCAAGCGGGGCATTACCTATATGCCAATGGGCAGCGCCTACTGTCAGAACTCGAAAGTGTCGCGAAGAAAACACGCGATATTGCCAATGGTTACCGCGAAAGTCTCTCGCTCGGGATTAGCACCATACATCCCTATATTCCCAGCATCACAGCACTCATCAGCAGATTTCGCTCACGCTACCCCTCAACACAGTTAACGCTAGAATCAATGTTGTCAGGCCCCCAGGCAGAGGCGATTCTGGCGGGTCGGCTCGATGCCGGCATTCTCTTCATTGAACGAGAAGATGAGCCCAGGCTAGACTACTATCCGTTAGCCAGCTTTCGTATGGCGGTCTTCACCAGTCGATGCCACCCTCTCATAGCGACTACCCCGACCTCGCTTAAGGATTTTCACGACGCGCCATTCATTCGGTTTAGCCGAACCTCAACGCCTGGCAGCTTTGACCGGCTAGATAGGTGCTTTCAGAAGGTAGGCTTCGTACCCAATACTGTTCAGGAATGTCGCGATGACATCACTATTCGCAGTTTGGTCGCCACGGGAATGGGGTATGCGATTATGCCCAGCATCATGGCACTCGGGGACGAAGACATTGTCGCCTATGAATTAAACGACTTGCCAATAGCCACGGATCTCATGCTTGCCTGGCAAAAGGGCCGCCAGCCAGCGGCAGTAAAAACACTATGCCAGCTCGCCGAAGAATCACATTGATTTCATCATTAACGACAAAAAAGATTATATCTAATGACAAAAGTTGCGATATTTGTTGATATCCAAAACGTCTATTACACCGTGCGGGAAGCGTATGGTAAGAACTTTGATTACAACAAATTTTGGGCACAAGTAACCGCTGGCAGAGACGTTGTGGCTGCTTTTTGTTATGCCATCGACAGAGGTGACCAAAAGCAACGGGAGTTTCAAAACATACTCAAAGCAATTGGTTTTAATGTAAAACTGAAACCTTTTATCCAACGTTCAGATGGCTCTGCAAAAGGCGACTGGGATGTTGGCATTGCTCTCGATGCAATGGAGTACGCTGAACAAGCAGATATTATTGTATTAGTCTCCGGCGATGGAGACTTTGATCTTTTAGTCAACAAAATACGTGTTAAGTACGGTAAAAAAGTTGAGGTTTATGGTGTTCCCCAACTTACGGCAGCCTCATTAATAAATGAAGCCAGTGAGTTTATAGCGATAGATCGTTCGCTCTTGCTACGTTAGGTTGCTAATAGCGTCGCTTAACTGCAGGGGTTATTCGCCTGGCAACTGATCGACCCGCGTGAGGGTAAGCCGCCGCCCCTCATGCGGAGAGAAGTGAAACTGGCCTTCTACCTCCACACTTTCATCTAAATAGGGCGCTATTTCCTGGTGGGGAAATATCTCAACCCGATTAAGCTGTTCGTCTTCGATCCAATAATGAAGGGGGTCGTTGAAATGCCGCACGACGCCCTGGGTAACGATGTGCCTGTCATCAAAGGCTGCTGGATTGTTCACCAGCATGGGCAATGGCACCGTTACAGTTAGTTGCCCGCGACATCCGCTGATGAGAGTTACCATCGCTAGTATGATGGCCGTAAGGCTAATACGTTGCTGGAGTGACTGCATTGCGGTACTCCCCCTCATTATGGCTTGTTTTTTTATCTCTGCTGGGCGTTGCTAGTATTTCATCGGTATTAAAAGAGGCTGAGTGGAATAAGCGTAAGTCTTGCAGCTAGGTGCTGCGGCCTGGTGCAGATTATTCGTTAAGACGGTGCTGCAGTGAGTCCAACTCCTCGGTGTGCTCTTCAAGCTCACGCACTTCTTCCTGGCTCTCTCTAATCTCTTCGGCAGCCTCAGCAAGGATTTGCTCATTCGTGCAATGCTCTTCGATGGAGTGCAACGCACGCTGCAATCCTCGAACACGATGTTGATTATCGTGTGCTTGGGCGTGCTCCAGCTGTTGACGTAAGACGGTCATTTTGTCTTCGCACAACCTGTCTGCTGCGTGCGCTGCTGGCAAAGATAAAACCCCAGCGGTTACCGCTAAACTTAAACAACCCAGCCATTTTCTGTTCATTATTCGCTCCTAGCACTCTACGAGCCTTACAAGGTAAACATAGAGAAGCATTACAGCTTTATAAAACTATAGGTCAAATAGCCAGGCTGCCAATCTTCGCCGCCCGTGGAGCACCCCAGACGAGCGGCGGATGAACATATTAAGCGCGCTCTTCTACGATCCAGCTAACCACTTCTTCGTTGCCAAATTTAGCTTTCCACTCTTTAATGACGTTGTGGTTGCCACCACGCGTTTCAACGACTTCCCCTGTGTGAGGATTCTTAAACACCTTTAAAGGACGCTTCTTGCGACCATCGGTACTACTGGTCTTGGTGACTTTAACTGATGAAGACAGATATGATGGGTCAAGCATTTCGCATACATCGCGGGCTAGCTTGCCATGCTCTGTCATTAGCGTCTGTAATTTTTCCTTAAACTCCAGCTCTTTCTTCAGCTCGCTATTACTTTCAAGCGCTTGCAGCTCTTCCTGCAACTGCTTTAACATCTGTTCTTTCTTGATGTAGTCGCTCAGTACTGATGCCATGTTTTCATCTCCATAATTTGCTAATTGCTTTGCCATATACTGACTGCACAGTAAAACATGTTAAGAGCGCTACTTCAGTATGGCAGGCGTGCTCATGAACAAGCGCGGCCATTTAGCGATTATATACCGCGTAATTTCGTAATGTGGGCGTTCTCAATAAATTTTAAATATTATTTACATTCAGCAACGAGTGGCTATGCATTGACGATGCCTAGCAATATCATAATGCCAGGAACCCACCCCGTAAAAACCGCACAGAAGAGTGTGTAAATCGCCACTGAGCGCTGTATTTTTTTTGCCAACGCTAACAGGCAAAAAAAACTGAACCACAAAGCAGACCATGCAAACCAGCTAAGCGTATTCCACAGCTCGAAGTTGAGTCCTATATCGGTGATAGAGCTCGCTCCAACAAACGCTGCTGTAATACTAACAAAGAAGCAGAACCATCCAAGTCCGATTCCATCCGCCTTTAAAAACTGGTTAGCCCCAACCCAAAGATAAGTAAAAGAAAATAGCAAGGTAAATGCCCCAGCGCTAATAGCAGCAGAATTATCCGGCTCTCGAAAAATCAAATAGACAGCAATCATGAAGCTCAACACACCAACCATTATGTTGATGACAGATACCTCTTTGTCACCAATTTTGCCTAGCAGCCATATTCCGTTCACAAAAAGAACTGCTCCGACATATAGCAAGGTAAGCCCTAAAATCATCACAACTATTCCTGTAGTTATATTTTAATTTTTTCTGGCGTTTTTTAGTTTTTTCTACTGCTCTACTGCATATTTAATAAATATCCACCCTCCTCTCCAGACACATCCACGCTTTAAAAGTGGAAGTAACTTCCAATTAGCTTGAGCGTCGACGTGTAAACCTATAACCGCTTATTTTTATTTTATTTTCATGAAACACTTCACTTTCCTTCAAACGACAGGCAAGGCTTGGCAGCACATCATGCGGGCTAAGAAAGCCCGAAATGGCACCAAGAAAGGCTATTTTTAAAAACCGGGGGAGTATAGCAGGGGTTGCGCGCCCCACCATTGAAATTAGTGCTATAACCTCATAATAAACGGATGCCATAATTAAAAAAAACGCCAGGGTATTTTACAACCCTGGCGCTGCACGCTTGTTACTGCCTCTATTGCTGAGTTACTCCACGAGTATACCGCTCTGCACTTTCAACGAGATGTCTTCATCAGCGTTATTGTAGACTCGGAAAGTAACGCCATCTTCTATGAGATTGCCACCCTCGGTCCAGCCTGCCCCGAGGTCAACGGTGTCATTCTCATCACCTAAAATACTCAGCGTATTTCGGTCATCGGTCATTTCCAGCACGTCTTCTGGACGCAGGGCATCCAGCGTATTGCTGCCGCTCTCCGTTAGGTCGAGGCGCTCGATATTATCGAAGTTAGCGTAGTCGTCCTGTTCCAGGTCCTCGCTGAAGCGCATCACGATAGTGTCATCGCCGCCCAGGGCGTCAATCGGTGAGCCGCTATACAACAGCGTATCGTCCCCCCCCGTCGGTTCGACGGCTGCGATATTGACCTCGAAGCTATCCGAAACATGCGCCGATTCATCGCTGCCGTCGGTGGTCCAGGCCTCGATAGCCACAGAGCCTTGCATTGCCCCCTGCACCAGATACAGGTCGTTGATCTGATCCGGCGTGATACCGCTCAGGGTGTAGGTGTCACTGCCGCTGTCATAACTGACGCTATCCAGCAGCGTATCGCCACCGCCGGTGAAGAAGCTGGCATGTTCGCCAAGCCCTGTTAGCTCGATCGTAGCGGTTTCCGAGCCGTCCATATCGGGCATAGCCGCGCTGAGGTTGAGCGGGATCTTGTCGCCTTCCTCGCCGAAGCTCAGCTCGGGCGACAGCGTGATGCCATCGGCCACGGCTTGAACGTCCACTTCCAAGTCAGTAGAGGTGGTCTCGCTCTCACCATTGCGGCTGGTCCGCGCCGTCAAGGTCAGGGCATCCGTCCCCTCAAGGGTACCGCTCCAGTTGCGCGGCGGCACCAGGCCCACGAAGTCCGGCATGCTGCCGTCGGCGTTGAGGATCGACCAGCCTCCTCCACCAACGTTATCAGCCAGCGTCGCCGAACCGGCATCGCTGCCGGTCTTGACCAGCCAGCCATCCGGCACCCCTTCGAGCAGCAAGGCGTCGAGGCTCTGGGAGGCATCCGGCAACGTGACGTCCAGCCCCTGCAGTGCGATCGGATTCTCCGGATCTTCAGAGCCGCTGACATCATCGACAGTGATCTCCGGCGGCGGTGGCGCGATCTCGGAAGCACTCGACCCTGTAGAGGTTTCGACATTGGCCGCACCAGTCTCCTGGGTCGTCGCCTCAGCGATAAGCGAAACGTTGCCCCAGGTATTGTCCCCCGGACGATAGCTCACCGTGACCGAGTCGCCCACGGAAACACCATCAATCACGTAGTTGCCGTCGCCATCCGGCGTGATCTCTTCGCCGTTGTACCACAGGGTGCCTGTGGCACCTTCACCGCTGCTCATACCGGTCTCATCGAGCGTGATCACCAACTGCCCATCCACCAGACTGACATCGGGATTGTCCGCCGGGCTGGAGACGTCGATGGTGAAGTCGATATCCTCGCCGCTAACAGCATCGCCTGCGGAGACATTGACGGTTGGTTCGTCGGTCACCGGTGTCACCGGCGGCGTCACACTGATCGTCTCCGAGTTCTCCTCGCCGCTCGGCGCCTGGGTGGTCAGGGTGGTATCGAAGGAGAATTCTCCGTCGGTATCGTTCCAGTTGGCCGGCGGCGTCACGGTGATACCGTCCAGCAGCGCCTGCAGGCCAGCATTGCTGCCATCCTCGGTGCTGGCGTACCACACCAACTCGCCGTCGATGGTGGTCTGCTGCATACCGTTAACCACGGCGCCTGGCGGCAAATCGGAGATGGTCACCGCGCTGCGACCATCCGAGGTATCCCCGATCTGGGCATTGACCAGGTCGGACAGCGACCAGGGGGCATCCTCGGTCATGGTGGCACCGGCATCTTCCCAGTTGATGATCTCGTTGGGATCCTCGCCGTCGCCAAAGTCACCCTCGCCGGTCAGCGTCCAGCTATCGCTGCCGCGCTCCTCCTGGCTAGTCGCGCCATTATCCTGAGTCACTGCGGTGATGGTGATTTCATGATTTTCGATAGCATCCACCTGGGTACCATCGCCCATGGTGAACTCGACGGTCTGGGTCAAGGTATCGGTGCCATTGAAGGCAACATCGGGATCGATCTCGATACGCCACTGGCTGCCGGTACCGCCGGCGACCTGGCCGACGAACTCGCCACCCACGACGCTGACCCCGGCGGGGACATTGTCGATCAACAGATACTTGAGTGACTCACTACCGTCGGTATCCGGCTGGGTGATATCGACGGTCACCTCGACACGATCATTACCGTCGGCGGTGACATCTTTGTCATCGATGGTGGCGTCGCTGCCGCTGCCTTCGACATTTTCGATACCAGTGATGGTCACCGTTGGCATGTCGGTTACCGCCTCGATGATGACCTCATGGGTCTCGTTCTTGACCACCGTGGTGTCGCCAACAGTGCCTTCATAGCCAGGGTTGGGGGTATCGGTGATCTCGTACTGCACCTCGAGAGTGCCGGCACTACCGGAGAAGTGCTCGTCACCCTGGGCATAGATATTGTTCCAGGCACCGTCGGTCAGCTTATAGTAGCCGCCCTCCTCGACCACACCCGGCTCACCGTTCGCTGCGGCATCCGCCAGCGTCGTGCTGCCATCGCTGCCGTAGTAGAGTTCGAACTGATTGCCCGTGACGCTGGCAACCTCGATCCATACCGAATTCAACGACTCGTTGGTATCGCCGTTCTGCGGCTCGAAGCTCAGGTTAAGCTGCCCCAGTTGATCCTCGGCCAGACTGGACTGGATGCTGAACCCTGCCTCCGGCGACGGCGTGACCTGGAAGGATACCTGCTGCTCGGCGCTCTCCAGAGTATCGCCGTCATCTTCGGTGACGATGGGTGTGACCGAGAAGTCCACCTGGCCGCTGAAGTTCTCCGGCGCGGTGATGGTGACGGCATTCGGATCGGTGGCAACCCAAACACGCTCGGCGCCCTCGCCGCGAATCAGCGTCGCGCCCTCGACATCGAACTGCTCGTCGAGGCCGGTGATGCGATAGGTCAGCATCTCCGAGCCATCGTCGGTTTGTTCGCCCGAAGTGGCGGTGATGATATCGCTCAGCGTGACGCTGGCACTACCATCATCCAGATCCTCTTCGGCGTAGACCGGCGTATCGGTGGTGACATCCGGCGCATCGGCGACCCCATCCACATGGACGTTGATCGACTTCTCGACCGGCGTCGCCAGGGTGTCAGTCTCACCACCATACTCATCAACGGTGACCACACTTGCGGTAAGCGTAAAGTCCTCGTTGCTATCCTGGGGTGGCGTGACGGTCAAAGGCGCATTGCGGTCGAAGTCCTCGATCTCGAAGGTGTCACTCTCGCCCGTAGAGGTCCAGGTTTGTTCACTACCTTCTGGCCCATAGGTGATCACGGCACCGGCTGGCGCTCCGGAAAGCGTGACCGTGAAGCTCTCGTTGGGATCTGAACTCTGTGGTCGAATATCCAGCGCAATCGGCTCATCCTCGTTGCCCTCGGCCGGCGAGGCGACGTTCAGCGAAGCAAGATCGGCGACCGGTGTGTCGATCAAGATACCATCGAGAATGGCTTCGCCGGAGATGGCGGTATCCGTATTACCCTCGGCATCGGTATCCACCGTTTTGGCCTCAACGCGAATCCGGAACTCGCCCTTCTGGTTTGGCGCCGCACGGAACTCCAGGGTGTCCAGGTATTCCACCGGCACTTCGATGGGCGAGCCGGTATAGGTCTGCTCGACCCAGGTGGTGCCACCATCCGTGGAATAGCGGAAGCTGGAGCCGTCGGCGCTACCACCCAGGCCTGAGACTAGTTCTGGCGTCAATAGAGCGAAGGTCTGCTCCGAGCCATCGGCGTCCTGGTTGGCCCAGCCGCTCGCCGGATTGAAACCATCGGCGTTGAGCGCGAACCACTCGTCTTCGACACCGTCCACGCCCGTGCCATAGGCATGGTTACCGTTCATGGTCAGATCGGGCTGGCCGTCGCCATCGCTATCGCCACCGACCTCTTCGGCGACCGGTGTCACTGCGACATCCGCCGTGACGTTGTGGGTCTGGGTATCCGAACCGGTCGAGGCGGTGTCCACCACCTCCACCTGCAGCGACAGGCTTGCGTCCTCACTGCTATGGGCCGGTGGCGTGATGGTGTAGCCGGTATAGCTGCCGTCGGCCACATCGCTCGGATCGATCGTGAAGCCACCGCTGCCGTCACCGGTATGCAAGACAGTGCCGTCGCCATCCTTGATCACCCAGCCGTCCGGCACGCTGTCGATACTGATCGCCGTGATCGTCTCACTGCCATCGGTATCACTGACATCGAGATCCGCCAGGAAGGCGATATCGCTATCCTCCGGCCCCTCGGCGCTGATATCGGCCGGCTTATCGGCGACCGGCAGGGTGTCGATATTCAGCGTGACCGAATCGTCCTTCACCGCGCCATCGGGATCGCCGGCATCGCTATCGCGATCCTGAGCCTTGAGGGTGACGGTGATGTCGTCGAGATCGCCACTGAAATCGGCCGGCGGCGTCAGTGTCAGGGATGATGGAATCTGCGTCGACTCACCAGCGCCGAAGCTGCCGAGATCGGTCGCTGGAATAACGATGATGCCATCACTTCCCGCCGTGATGGTGCTGCCATTCACCGTAACCGACGTTCCCTCTGGAACATCGCTAATTTCAAGCCAGCGCTCCTCGCTGCCGTCGAGATCCTCGAAGCTGGCGCCGAGCAGGTCGCCAAGGTCCAGCGCGCCGTCCTCGTCGATGGAGGCGGTATGGGTATCCCCGCCGTTGATGCTCAGATCGACATCGTCCGTCACCGCCTGCACACCGACATCTACCGAGGCGTTGCTGGTCGCACCGTCCACTCCGCCCAACGGGGTGCCGCTGTCGTCGACCTCATAGCTGGTCACGCTGACATCGACGGTAAAGTTCTCGTGGCTCTGGGCGATCGGATTGACCTGCAGCGTCTGGTACTGGGCCGTGGTCATGGTCAGATCACCAGCAGCGCCGTCGATGTGGGCACCATCAGAGAGCACAATGGTCAGCGATCCGCCATTGCTGCTATCGCTCGTCCACAGCACGTTGCCGCTGCCATCCAGCAATTCCGTGCCTTCGGGAATACCACTCAGGGTAATCTCGCCCAGCAGTTCGGGGTTGTCGCCAGCGGTGCCGGCACCGTTCTGATCCGTGGTATCGACAGGGCTCGGCGCCGTCAGATTCAGCGCGACCGCAGTATCTTCATCGGTCTGGACATTGCCACCTTGCAGATCCGGCGCATCGGCAACCGGATTGACCGTCACGTTAACCGTAAAGGTCTTGGTTTCATTGTCGGTCGTCGTGGTATAGGTAAAGGAATCCTCACCGCTGTAGTGTTCGTTTGGCTCGTAGGTAATAGTGCCATCGTCGTTTACCTTGGCCTTACCGTATGTCGTTTCTACCCAACCATCTGCGTCCGGTGTTCCACCATCAATGCCGGTATTAGTGCCCGTCGCATCGGCATTGGTATTGAAGGTATTCTCGGTCGACCCGACATCTGAATCCTCCTCCACCGTGATGGCTTTAGGCTCAACGCTGGGATCATCATCGACAACGGTGATGGTGAAGTCGGTTTCAACTTTATCATTATCACCGTCGGTGACTGTCAGATGCTGCAAGTTGATATCGAGGGTCTCGGCCCCGCCGTCATGATCCAGCGGCCGATGCAGCGTGAACTCATAGCCAGGTGTTGCCGCGGTCGGGTTGAGTATCTCGACCGTGAAGACCTTGCCGCTTTCACTACGATCAGCGCCGCGATAGCCCGTCAGGGTGTGGCCATCGTTACTAACGACATATTCCAGATCTTGTCCATCCGACGTCAGCTCGGCAGCTTCAAGAGCCGATACTGTCGAATCGACACCCCCTTCACTGAACTGGACATCCCCTGCACCATCGGTACCAAAATCCACTGCAAAGGTATCGGATACACTAGTAGCGGGCACATCAGGATCACTGCCCAAGGCCAGGTTGGCTTCGTCTACCGAGGCGTCAGAAGGCGGCATTGTTATGGAAGGACCATCGTCACGGAAGGTGAACCGACCGCCGACATCGACGGCTTCGCTATCGACGCTATCGCCATCGCCATCAACGGCGGTTGCCACCAGTTGGAGGGCACCGTCGTTCAGGGTGATGGCATCATCGTGGTCAGTGCTATCCGGGTGCTCCAACGGACGAGTCTGCGTCAGCGTCACGGCACCGCTGTCACCATCGATAGCGATCCGGAAGGCGATCTCGCCAGTGGGATTATTACCCACACGACCGACCACGTCGTCACCGTCCATAAAGAGGTGAACGGCTTCGCCCGTGGCGGTATCCATTACACCGGATACCGCACCTTCGGTGACCTGCAGGCGATAGCTCGTGCTGTCTTCGCCATCTGCCCCATGGTCGATATCGAATACGCCGTCGATAAAGTCGGCATCGGTGGCGCTGACTTCCCCAGCGGAGAAGTCGCTCTCATCGACTTCAACACTGCCCAGTTGGCCACTGTCGACATTTATCACCGGCTGATCATCAAGGATATTGATGGTCACGGTATTGGTGACGGTATTGCCATGCTGATCGACCGCGGTGTACTCGAAGCTATCGGTCGGCGGCGTGCCGGAGTGGTCCGCGTCACTGTTCAGGGTGTAATCGAAAGTGCCATCGGTATTGACCGTCCAGCTACCCAATGACGTCGAGCCGCTCTGCTGAGTCTCCACCGTCCAGCCCGACTGCAAGTCGAGGCTTCCACCGCTGATGATCTCGCTGTCGGCGGACGCATCGGTGCCATCCGCCAGGCCCGCCTCATCTACGCTGCCCGTGGTGTCGGTCGGGGTACCTGCGACATCGGCAACGTCGATGGTCAGGGTCGCGGTGCTTTCGTCACCATCGCCGTCACGCACCGTGTAGGTGAAGACGTCCTGAACGTCGGCATTCGTACTGTCCGGATCGGCTACGTAGGTGTAACTGCCGTCAGCGTTGAGCATCAGCGTGCCGTATTCACCCTCGATTACCAGCGTGCCATTAGTCTCATCGGCCGTATTGCTTGGCACATTATTGCTGGTCACCGCGAAGACTGTGACGCCGTCGGCGCCTTCGGTGTCGGCGACATCGCCCGGCGAGACACCATCGCCGCCGATCACGTTGCCACTCGTATCAGCACCTTCAGTCACGGCGTTGGTATCGTCTTTGGCGGTCGGCGCGTCATCGACGATCTTGATATTGAGATCGCCGCTATCTGTCGAGCCATCCTCGTCGGTGGCCGTCACGGTGATGCTGTCCATCAGGTCATCAACGTTCTCGCTCGGTGCCGTGGTCAGCTCATAGCTGTAGTCGAGAGTGATAGTGCCGTCAGCGGTCTGGCTGTAGCCGTTGAGGGTCAGCTCGCCGTACTGGGTGGTCAGGCTTTGCGGCGTATCGCCCAGCGCTTCCACCTGCGCCTTGCTCAGTTCGAGAGTCGCCGGATCGCCGTTCTCGTCGGTATACGCCAGCGTCACCGCGCCCGTGTCCCGCAGGCCGTCCAGGGCGGTCAGCGTCAGGCTGGATTCGACGCGGATGTCATCAGCGTCCGGCGCGGAGCCGTCCGCCAAGCCGCTCTCGAACACCACCTGATCAGTGATGTTGCCGTTCGGCGTGGTGGCGTCGTGGTCGTTGGGCACCTCGACGGTCACGCCGTCATCGCTGCCGTTGACCGTAATGGTCAACGTGGCATCGTCCGCATCACTGTCGCCGTCGGTCAGCGTATAGCTGAACACTTCCTCCAACTGCTCACCGTCGCTTAGGCCTTGCACCGTGAGGTTGGCGTTGTCGAGCGTGTAGGTATAGCTGCCATCAGGATTAAGCGTCAGGGTGCCGTACTCGCCGTCGATCACCAAGGTGCCGCCGCTGTCGGTGGCGTCGTTGCCCGGTACGTTGTCGCTGGCCACGCCGGTCACCGTGGCACCGTCGGCGCCCTGGGTATCGGCCACATCGCCCAGCGAGGCACCACTATCGCCCAGCACATTGCCAGTCGTGGTGAGAGCGCTGTCTTCCGTCACTGCGTTGGTGTCGTCTTCGGCCACTGGCGCGTCGTCGACGATCTTGATGTTGAGATCGCCGCTGTCGGTCTGACCATCACGGTCGGTGGCGGTCACGGTGATGCTGTCCATCAGGTCATCGACGTTCTCGCTCGGTGCCGTGGTCAGCTCATAGCTGTAGTCGAGAGTAATAGTACCGTCAGCGGCCTGGCTGTAGCCGTTAAGGGTTAGCTCGCCGTACTGAGTGGTCAGTATTTGCGGATCGCTGCCCAGCGCTTCCACCTGCGCCTTGCTCAGCTCGAGATTCGCCGGATCACCGTTCTCGTCGGTATACGCCAGCGTCACCGCGCCCGTGTCCCGCAGGCCATCCGAGGCAGTGAGCGTCAGGCTGGATTCGACGCGGGTGTCATCAGCGTCCGGCGCGGAGCCGTCCGCCAGGCCGCTTTCGAACACCACTTGGTCAGTGATGTCGCCATCCGGCGTGATGGCGTCATGGTCGATCGGCACGTCGACGGAGACATCCCAATCCACCGGCTTCTGATCGTCGTCGCTGCTGGTATTGCCGGCCGGGTCGGTGACCGTGGCGGTGACGCTGACATCGGTGTCGCCCGGCGAGACTGGGACTTCGACGCTAACGCCGTTGTCCAGATCGTCCTGGGTGACCTCGCGCTCGTCGAGGACGTTGCCGTCCTTGTCAGTCACGACCAGGGTGTCGCCCACTTCGGTGCCGTCTTGCAGGGTGACTTGGGCGGTGACGGTGCCGTCGTCGCCGATCTCGTCCTGGCTGTAGGTGCCGTCATCGCCGCTACCGGTCAGCTCCACTGTGACCGCAGGCGGCACGCTGTCCACCAGCTTCTTATCATCGTCGCTGGCGGTATTGCCTGCCGGGTCGGTGACCGTGGCAGTGACGCTGACGTCGGTGTCGCCCGGCGAGACCGGGACTTCGACGCTAACGCCGTTGTCCAGATCGTCCTGGGTGACCGTGCGCTCGTCGAGGACGTTGCCATCCTTGTCAGTCACGACCAGGGTGTCGCCCACTTCGGTGCCGTCTTGCAGGGTGACCTGGGCGGTGACCGTGCCGTCGTCGCCGATCTCATCCTGGCTGTAGGTGCCGTCATCGCCGCTACCGGTCAGCTCAACCGTGACCGCGGGCGGCACGTTGTCCACCGGCTTCTGATCGTCGTCGCTGGCGGTATTGCCCGCTGGATCAGTGACCGTGGCGGTGACGCTGACGTCGGTGTCGCCTTCGGCAACCGGCACTTCCACCGTAACGCCGTTTTCCAGGTCGTCCTGGGTGACCTCGCGCTCGTCGAGGACGTTGCCGTCCTTGTCGGTGACCACCAAGGTATCGCCGACTTCGGTGCCGTCTTGCAGGGTGACCTGGGCGGTGACCGTGCCGTCGTCACCGATCTCGTCCTGGCTGTAGGTGCCGTCGTCGCCGCTGCCGGTCAGCTCAACCGTGACCGCGGGCGGCACGTTGTCCACCGGCTTCTTATCGTCGTCGCTGGCGGTATTGCCCGCTGGATCGGTGACCGTGGCGGTGACGCTGACATCGGTGTCGCCCAGTGCCACCGGGACTTCGACGCTAACGCCGTTGTCCAGGTCGTCCTGGGTGACCGTGCGCTCGTCGAGGACGTTGCCGTCCTTGTCAGTCACGACCAGGGTGTCGCCCACTTCGGTGCCGTCTTGCAGGGTGACGTCAGCGGTAACGGTGCCGTCGTCGCCGATCTCATCCTGGCTGTAGGTGCCGTCATCGCCGCTGCCGGTCAGCTCAACCATGACCGCGGGCGGTACGTTGTCTACCGGCTTCTCATCGTCGTCGCTGGCGGTATTGCCCGCTGGATCAGTGACCGTGGCGGTCACGCTGACGTCGGTGTCGCCAGGCGAGACTGGGACTTCGACGCTAACGCCGTTGTCCAGATCGTCCTGGGTCACCGTGCGCTCGTCGAGGACGTTGCCGTCCTTGTCGGTGACCACCAAGGTATCGCCGACTTCGGTGCCGTCTTGCAGGGTGACGTCAGCGGTGACGGTGCCGTCGTCGCCGATCTCATCCTGGCTGTAGGTGCCGTCATCGCCGCTGCCGGTCAGCTCGACCGAGACCGCAGGCGGTACGTTGTCTACCGGCTTTTTATCGTCGTCGCTGGCGGTATTGCCCGCTGGATCAGTGACCGTGGCGGTGACGCTGACGTCGGTGTCGCCTTCGGCAACCGGCACTTCCACCGTAACGCCGTTTTCCAGGTCGTCCTGGGTGACCTCGCGCTCGTCGAGGACGTTGCCGTCCTTGTCAGTCACGACCAAGGTATCGCCGACTTCGGTGCCGTCTTGCAGGGTGACCTGGGCGGTGACCGTGCCGTCGTCGCCGATTTCATCCTGGCTGTAGGTGCCGTCGTCGCCGCTGCCGGTCAGTTCAACCGTGACCGCGGGCGGCACGTTGTCTACCGGCTTCTGATCGTCGTCGCTGGCGGTATTGCCCGCTGGATCGGTGACCGTGGCGGTGACGCTGACATCGGTGTCGCCCGGTGCCACCGGGACTTCGACGCTAACGCCGTTGTCCAGATCGTCCTGGGTGACTTCGCGCTCGTCGAGGACGTTGCCGTTCTTGTCGGTGACCACCAAGGTATCACCGACTTCGGTGCCATCTTGCAGGGTGACCTGGGCGGTAACGGTGCCGTCGTCGCCGATCTCATCCTGGCTGTAGGTGCCGTCATCGCCGCTGCCGGTCAGCTCGACCGAGACCGCGGGCGGCACGTTGTCTACCGGCTTCTTATCATCGTCGCTGGCGGTATTGCCCGCTGGATCAGTGACCGTGGCGGTGACGCTGACGTCGGTGTCGCCCGGCGACACCGGGACCTCGACGCTGACGCCGTTGTCCAGGTCGTCCTGGGTGACCGGACGATTCAGCAGTTCATTACCGTCTTTGTCGGTAACAATCAGGGTATCGCCCACTTCGGTGCCGTCTTCCAGGGTGACCTGGGCGGTGACCGTACCGTCGTCGCCGATCTCATCCTGGCTGTAGGTGCCGTCATCGCCGCTGCCGGTCAGCTCGACCGTGACCGCGGGCGGCACGTTGTCTACCGGCTTCTCATCGTCGTCGCTGGCGGTATTGCCCGCAGGATCGGTGACCGTGGCGGTGACGCTGACATCGGTGTCGCCCGGCGAGACAGGGACTTCGACGCTAACGCCGTTGTCCAGATCGTCCTGGGTGACCGGACGATTCAGCAGTTCATTACCGTCTTTGTCGGTAACAATCAGGGTATCGCCCACTTCGGTGCCGTCTTCCAGGGTGATCTGGGCGGTGACCGTGCCGTCGTCGCCGATCTCGTCCTGGCTGTAGGTGCCGTCATCGCCGCTGCCGGTCAGCTCAACCGTGACCGCGGGCGGCACGTTGTCTACCGGCTTCTCATCGTCGTCGCTGGCGGTATTGCCCGCTGGATCAGTGACCGTGGCGGTCACGCTGACGTCGGTGTCGCCAGGCGAGACTGGGACTTCGACGCTAACGCCGTTGTCCAGATCGTCCTGGGTCACCGGACGATTCAGCAGTTCATTACCGTCCTTGTCGGTGACCACCAAGGTATCGCCGACTTCGGTGCCGTCTTGCAGGGTGACGTCAGCGGTGACGGTACCGTCGTCGCCGATCTCATCCTGGCTGTAGGTGCCGTCATCGCCGCTGCCGGTCAGCTCGACCGTGACCGCGGGCGGCACGTTGTCTACCGGCTTCTCATCGTCGTCGCTGGCGGTATTGCCCGCAGGATCGGTGATCGTGGCGGTGACGCTGACATCGGTGGCGCCCGGGGAGACCGGGACTTCGACGCTAACGCCGTTGTCCAGGTCGTCCTGGGTGACCTCGCGCTCGTCGAGGACGTTGCCGTCCTTGTCAGTCACGACCAGGGTGTCGCCGACTTCGGTGCCGTCTTGCAGGGTGACCTGGGCGGTGACCGTGCCGTCATCGCCGATCTCGTCCTGGCTGTAGGTGCCGTCATCGCCGCTGCCGGTCAGCTCAACCGTGACCGCGGGCGGCACGTTGTCTACCGGCTTCTCATCGTCGTCGCTGGCGGTATTGCCCGCTGGATCAGTGACCGTGGCGGTCACGCTGACGTCGGTGTCGCCTTCGGCAACCGGCACTTCAACCGTAACGCCGTTGTCCAGGTCGTCTTGGGTGACCGGACGATTCAGCAGTTCATTACCGTCTTTGTCGGTAACAATCAGGGTATCACCTACCTCGGTGCCGTCTTGCAGGGTGACTTGGGCGGTGACGGTGCCGTCGTCGCCGATCTCGTCCTGGCTGTAGGTGCCGTCGTCACCGCTGCCGGTCAGCTCGACCGAGACAGTCGGCGGTACATCATCAATCGGCTCAATTGGCTTGCTATCGTCATCGTTGCTGGAATTGCCCGCTGGGTCGGTGACCGTGGCGGTCACGCTGACGTCGGTGTCGCCTTCGGCAACCGGTACTTCCACCGTAACGCCGTTGTTCAGGTCATCCTGGGTCACCGTGCGCTCGTCGAGGACGTTGCCATCCTTGTCGGTCACGACCAGAGTGTCGCCGACCTCGGTGCCGTCTTCCAGGGTAACCTGAGCGGTGACGGTGCCATCGTCGCCGATCTCATCCTGGCTGTAAGTGCCGTCGTCACCGCTGCCGGTCAGCTCGACCGAGACAGTCGGCGGTACATCATCAATCGGCTCAATTGGCTTGCTATCGTCATCGTTGCTGGAATTGCCCGCTGGGTCGGTGACCGTGGCGGTCACGCTGACGTCGGTGTCGCCTTCGGCAACCGGTACTTCCACCGTAACGCCGTTGTTCAGGTCATCCTGGGTCACCGTGCGCTCGTCGAGGACGTTGCCGTCCTTGTCGGTGACCACCAAGGTATCGCCGACCTCGGTGCCGTCTTCCAGGGTGATCTGGGCGGTAACGGTACCGTCGTCGCCGATCTCATCCTGGCTGTAAGTGCCGTCGTCACCGCTGCCGGTCAACTCGACCGAGACTGCGGGCGGTACGTCATCGATCGGCTCGATCGGCTTGCTGTCATCGTCGCTGGCGGTATTGCCCGTCGGGTCGGTGACCGTGGCGGTCACGCTCACATCGGTGTCGCCTTCGGCAACCGGCACTTCCACCGTAACGCCGCTGTCCAAATCGTCCTGGGTCACCGTGCGCTCGTCGAGGACGTTGCCGTCCTTGTCGGTGACCACCAAGGTATCGCCTACTTCGGTGCCCTCTTCCAAGGTAACCTGGGCGGTAACGGTGCCGTCGTCGCCGATCTCATCCTGACTATAGATGCCGTCGTCACCGCTGCCGGTCAGCTCGACCGAGACAGTCGGCGGTACGTCATCAATCAGCTCAATTGGCTTGCTGTCGTCATCGCTGTTGGAATTACCGGCCGGGTCGGTGACCGTAGCGGTCACGCTGACGTCGGTGTCGCCTTCGGCAACAGGTACTTCCACCGTGACGCCATTATCCAGGTTGTCCTGGGTGACTTCTCCGTCAAAGAGGACATTGCCGTCCTTGTCGGTGACCGTCAGGGTGTCGCCGACCTCGGTGCCGTCTTCCAGGGTGACCTGGGCGGTAACGGTACCGTCGTTGCCGATCTCGTCCTGACTGTAGGTGCCGTCACCGCCGCTGCCGGTCAGCTCCACCGAGACTGCAGGCGGCACGTTGTCTACCGGCTTCTTATCATCGTCGCTGGCGGTATTGCCCGCTGGATCGGTGACCGTGGCGGTGACGCTGACATCGGTGTCGCCCAGTGCCACCGGGACTTCGACGCTAACGCCGTTGTCCAGGTCGTCCTGGGTGACCGTGCGCTCGTCGAGGACATTGCCGTCCTTGTCGGTCACGACCAGGGTATCGCCGACTTCGGTGCCGTCTTCCAGGGTGACCTGAGCGGTGACCGTGCCGTCGTCGCCGATCTCATCCTGGCTGTAGGTGCCGTCGTCACCGCTACCGGTCAGTTCAACCGTGACCGCGGGCGGTACGTTGTCTACCGGCTTCTTATCATCGTCGCTGGCGGTATTGCCCGCAGGATCGGTGATCGTGGCGGTGACGCTGACATCGGTGTCGCCTTCGGCAACCGGCACTTCCACCGTAACGCCGTTGTCCAGATCGTCCTGGGTGACCTCGCGCTCGTCTAGGACGTTGCCATCCTTGTCGGTCACGACCAGGGTATCGCCGACCTCGGTGCCGTCTTCCAGGGTGACCTGGGCGGTAACGGTGCCGTCGTCGCCGATCTCATCCTGGCTGTAGGTGCCGTCGTCGCCGCTGCCGGTCAGCTCAACCGTGACTGCGGGCGGTACGTTGTCTACTGGCTTCTTATCGTCGTCGCTGGCGGTATTGCCCGCCGGGTCGGTGACCGTGGCGGTGACGCTGACGTCGGTGTCGCCTTCGGCAACAGGCACTTCCACCGTAACGCCGTTGTCCAAGTCGTCTTGTGTAATCGGACGATTCAGCAGTTCATTACCGTCCTTGTCGGTGACCACCAAGGTATCGCCAACTTCGGTGCCGTCTTGCAGGGTGACCTGGGCGGTGACCGTGCCGTCGTCGCCGATCTCGTCCTGGCTGTAGGTGCCGTCGTCGCCGCTGCCGGTCAGCTCAACCGTGACCGCGGGCGGTACGTTGTCTACCGGCTTCTTATCGTCGTCGCTGGCGGTATTGCCCGCTGGATCGGTGACCGTGGCGGTGACGCTGACGTCGGTGTCGCCATCGGCAACCGGCACTTCCACCGTAACGCCGTTGTCCAGGTCGTCTTGGGTGACCGGACGATTCAGCAGTTCATTACCGTCTTTGTCGGTAACAATCAGGGTATCACCTACCTCGGTGCCGTCTTGCAGGGTGACCTGGGCGGTGACGGTGCCGTCGTCGCCGATCTCGTCCTGGCTGTAGGTGCCGTCATCGCCGCTGCCGGTCAGCTCAACCGTGACCGCAGGCGGCACGTTGTCTACCGGCTTCTGATCGTCGTCGCTGGCGGTATTACCCGCTGGGTCGGTGACCGTGGCGGTGACGCTGACATCGGTGTCGCCCTCGGCAACCGGTACTTCCACCGTAACGCCGTTGTCCAGATCGTCCTGGGTGACTTCGCGCTCGTCGAGGACGTTGCCATCCTTGTCGGTCACCGTCAGGGTGTCGCCGACCTCGGTGCCGTCTTCCAGGGTGATCTGGGCGGTAACGGTACCGTCGTCGCCGATCTCATCCTGGCTGTAAGTGCCGTCGCCACCGCTGCCGGTCAACTCGACCGAGACTGCGGGCGGTACGTCATCGATCGGCTCGATCGGCTTGCTGTCATCGTCGCTGGCGGTATTGCCCGTCGGGTCGGTGACCGTGGCGGTCACGCTCACATCGGTGTCGCCTTCGGCAACCGGCACTTCCACCGTAACGCCGCTGTCCAAATCGTCCTGGGTCACCGTGCGCTCGTCGAGGACGTTGCCATCCTTGTCGGTCACGACCAGGGTGTCGCCTACTTCGGTGCCGTCTTGCAGGGTGACCTGGGCGGTGACCGTGCCGTCATCGCCGATCTCATCCTGGCTGTAGGTACCGTCGTCGCCGCTGCCGGTCAGTTCAACCGTGACCGCGGGCGGTACGTTGTCTACCGGCTTCTTATCATCGTCGCTGGCGGTATTACCGGTCGGGTCGGTGACCGTGGCGGTGACGCTGACATCGGTGTCGCCAGGCGAGACTGGGACTTCGACGGTTACGCCGTTGTCCAAATCGTCCTGGGTGACCGGACGATTCAGCAGTTCATTACCGTCCTTGTCGGTGACCACCAAGGTATCGCCGACTTCGGTGCCGTCTTGCAGAGTGACTTGGGCGGTGACCGTGCCATCGTCACCAATCTCATCCTGACTGTAGGTGCCGTCGTCGCCGCTGCCGGTCAGCTCGACCGAGACAGTCGGCGGTACATCATCGGTCGGCTCGATTGGCTTGCTATCGTCATCGCTGGCGGTATTGCCCGTCGGGTCGGTGACCGTGGCGGTCACGCTGACGTCGGTGTCACCTTCGGCAACCGGTACTTCCACCGTAACGCCGTTGTTCAGGTCATCCTGGGTCACCGTGCGCTCGTCGAGGACGCTGCCGTCCTTGTCGGTCACGACCAGAGTGTCGCCGACCTCGGTGCCGTCTTCCAGGGTAACCTGAGCGGTGACGGTGCCATCGTTGCCGATCTCATCCTGGCTGTAAGTGCCGTCGTCACCGCTGCCGGTCAGCTCGACCGAGACAGTCGGCGGTACATCATCGATCGGCTCGATTGGTTTGCTATCGTCATCGCTGCTGGAATTACCGGCCGGATCGGTGACTGTGGCGGTCACGCTGACGTCGGTGTCGCCTTCGGCAACCGGTACTTCCACCGTGACGCCGTTGTCTAGATCGTCCTGGGTGACTTCTCCGTCAAAGAGGACGTTGCCATCCTTGTCGGTCACCGTCAGGGTGTCGCCCACTTCGGTGCCGTCTTCCAGAGTGACCTGGGCGGTAACGGTGCCGTCGTCGCCGATCTCATCCTGGCTGTAGGTGCCGTCGTCACCGCTGCCGGTCAGCTCGACCGAGACAGTCGGCGGTACATCATCGATCGGCTCGATTGGTTTGCTATCGTCATCGCTGCTGGTATTGCCGACCGGATCGGTAACCGTGGCGGTGACGCTGACATCGGTGTCGCCTTCGGCAACCGGTACTTCCACCGTAACGCCGTTGTCCAGGTCACCCTGGGTCACCGTGCGCTCGTCGAGGACGTTGCCATCCTTGTCGGTGACCACCAAGGTGTCACCTATTTCGGTGCCGTCTTCCAGGGTGACCTGGGCGGTAACGGTGCCGTCGTCGCCGATCTCGTCCTGACTATAGATGCCGTCGTCACCGCTGCCGGTCAGCTCGACCGAGACAGTCGGCGGTACATCATCGATCGGCTCGATTGGCTTGCTGTCGTCATCGCTGCTGGTATTGCCGACCGGATCGGTAACCGTGGCGGTGACGCTGACATCGGTGTCGCCTTCGGCAACCGGTACTTCCACCGTAACGCCGTTGTCCAGATCGTCCTGGGTCACCGTGCGCTCGTCGAGGACGTTGCCGTCCTTGTCGGTGACCACCAAGGTATCGCCTACCTGGGTGCCCTCTTTCAAGGTGACGTCAGCGGTGACCGTGCCGTCGTCGCCGATCTCATCCTGACTGTAGGTGCCGTCGTCACCGCTGCCGGTCAGCTCGACCGAGACAGTCGGCGGTACATCATCGATCGGCTCGATTGGTTTGCTATCGTCATCGCTGCTGGAATTACCGGCCGGATCGGTGACTGTGGCGGTCACGCTGACGTCGGTGTCGCCTTCGGCAACCGGTACTTCCACCGTGACGCCGTTGTCCAGATCGTCCTGGGTGACTTCTCCGTCAAAGAGGACGTTGCCATCCTTGTCGGTCACCGTCAGGGTGTCGCCCACTTCGGTACCGTCTTCCAGAGTGACCTGGGCGGTAACGGTGCCGTCGTCGCCGATCTCATCCTGGCTGTAGGTGCCGTCGTCACCGCTGCCGGTCAGCTCGACCGAGACAGTCGGCGGTACATCATCGATCGGCTCGATTGGTTTGCTATCGTCATCGCTGCTGGAATTACCGGCCGGGTCGGTGACTGTGGCGGTCACGCTGACGTCGGTGTCGCCTTCGGCAACCGGTACTTCCACCGTAACGCCGTTGTCCAAGTCGTCTTGTGTAATCGGACGATTCAGCAGTTCATTACCGCCTTTGTCGGTAACCACCAAGGTATCGCCTACCTGGGTGCCGTCTTCCAGGGTAACTTCAGCGGTAACGGTGCCATCTTCACCAATCTCGTCCTGGCTGTAGGTGCCGTCATCGCCGCTGCCTATCAGCTCGACAGATACCGCAGGGGCTTCATTGTCCTCTGGCGGCTCATCGTTAGCCACCGGTTTTGTGTCACTATCGCTAGACGAATTACCTGCAGGATCAGTCACTGTGGCGGTCACGCTAACGTCAGTGTCGCCCGGCGATACCGGGACTTCCACCGTAACGCCGTTGTCCAAATCGTCTTGAGTTACTTCTCCGTCAAAGAGGACATTGCCGTCCTTGTCGGTGATCGTCAGGGTGTCGCCCACTTCGGTGCCGTCATCCAGAGTGACCTGGGCGGTAACGGTGCCATCGTCACCAATCTCGTCCTGGCTGTAGGTGCCGTCACCGCCGCTGCCGGTCAGCTCCACCGAGACTGCGGGCGATGTGTTATCAACCGGCTCGATTGGTTTGCTGTCGTCGTCGCTGCTGGAATTACCGGCCGGGTCGGTGACCGTGGCGGTCACGCTGACGTCGGTGTCGCCTTCGGCAACCGGTACTTCCACCGTAACGCCGTTGTCCAAGTCGTCTTGTGTAATCGGACGATTCAGCAGTTCATTGCCGTCTTTGTCGGTAACCACCAAGGTATCGCCTACCTGGGTGCCGTCTTCCAGAGTGATCTGGGCGGTAACGGTGCCGTCTTCACCAATCTCATCCTGGCTGTAGGTGCCGTCGTCGCCGCTACCAATTAGCTCAACAGATACCGCTGGGGCTTCGTTGTCCTGTGGCGGCTCATCGTTAGCCACTGGTTTTGTGTCACTATCGCTAGACGAGTTACCTGCAGGATCAGTCACTGTGGCGGTCACGCTAACGTCAGTGTCGCCCGGCGATACCGGAACTTCGACGCTAACGCCATTATCCAGGTCGTCCTGGGTGACCGGACGATTCAGCAGTTCATTACCGTCTTTGTCGGTGACAACCAGAGTGTCGCCTACCTGAGTTCCGCCACCCAGAGTAATATTGGCAAGCACAGTGCCATCACTACCAATCTCATCCTGACTATAGATGCCGTCATCATTAGCGCCTTCTAACTCAACACTCACCGCCAAAGCTGAGGCTCTAGGTTCAAAACTTTCGCTAGTCCCTTCCCAACCGTTAAGGCGATAAAGAGGTTCGTCACCCCGCTCGTAGTTATAAGCGTACGCAAGAGGTGGTAACGGCAGCTCAATGCGCTCAAGCATTACAAACGTTAACCCGTCTTTACTAATAATGGGCGCGGAAGACGAGCCCTGCGATGGGGGATCGTTATCAAACTGTGCAATGAGCTGTTCTTCGGCTTTTAATGCCTTCTCTGCTTCAGAAAAACGCATGTCTTCATCAGGCTCTGCGCTACGCAGAACAATGTTTGAATGAGAAAGCTCACTACCAGATGGTAACTGAAGTGTCATACCTTGAGGCGTAGAGACAATTACGCTTGCATTGGCATCCGTAATGATTGTCTCGCCGGGTTGAACGGTATCACCTTCACGTAACTCTCTTATATTTCCATTGCTATCACGAACCCACGCGTTGCCTGAGATTGCTTCAATGATGACGGTTTCCATCGTTTCCCCCCAAAGATCCTATGAAGGCTCCAACATTCGAAGGAGCCTTTTGAACAAGTGCTTAGCTGTTTGAAATATCTAGCGTTATCTCAACGCGCCGATTTTCTCGGCGGCCATCAACAGTCGCATTCGAAGCAACCGGTTGGCGGGAGCCATAACCACGCACTTGCACAATATTTGGATCAATCCCCTGTTCGATGAGGTAGTCAGCGACGTTACGAGCACGCTGCTCAGAGAGGGAGGCATTTAATGCATTAGTACCGCTGCTATCAGTATGGCCAGTAACAACCACATGATTTACTGAAGACATTTGACGAATTTTTTGAGCAAATGAGGACAACTCAGCATGCGCCCCTGAGTTAAGTTCGGCACTACCCGTTGTAAACAGTGCATCGGCTGACAGCACCATATCGGGTGTAGCTACCGGGGCTTGTGTGTTCCCGTAGCTATTAGTTAGCTCTGCTAATGAGGGAGTAGCAGGATGAGTGACAGGGCAGATGGCATCTGGGTTGATACTGACACCATCACTATCAAGTTCGTTAAGCGTAGGGGTTCCTTCACGTACAACGTCGAGGGTCAACATCAGTTGCCCCATAGACGCCAGCGTGCGGGCATCCGCCTCTAGCACATTCTGCTTAGCATTTACGTAGGCACGACTTGCTTCAAAGTACTCATTTTCACTGTCAAGAACATCTAACAGCGTACGTTCACCAATATCGAACTGCTGCTGGTAAGCACCTCGAACACGGTCACTGGATAACCGATGCTGATTAATATAATTCAGCTGTTCACGCAATTGGCGAGAATCATTAAAAGCGATTTGCGTTGTTTGACGAATATTATGGCAAACATTCTCACGCTGATTAACCGCCTGCTCAATTCGATCACCTGCAGCGCGGAATGACGCCATATCGCTTCCACCACGATATAAATTCATGCTGGCTACTAGTTCTATACTGTGGCGATCCTGACTACCGCGAGGATTAGGAGTATTGTCAGTATTATCGTAAGTGCCTGTGCGTCCTTGCAGATCTAGGCGAGGCTGGAAGGCAGCGCGAGTAGCCTCTTGTTGCGCTCGGCTGGCTTCAATATTTTCAATGGCAGCGTGGAATTCAGGATTACCTTCAAAAGCCAAATTAACTGCCTCAGTCACCGATGGAGGCAAGTCATCCTCAAACCCTGGCATAGGCGCTAAACTGTCTGTTGGTAATTGGCCGACAACTCGCAAATACCGTGCAGAAACATCATGCAAATTAGATGCTTCCGTCATTAGGTTCGACTCAGCCAATGCTAAGCGACCTGTAATTTGCTCTAAATCAACGCCTCTGCCTGCTCCATTCTGAACCCTCTCTTCGATTTGCTGATAAACACGCTGATGCTGACGGTAGTTTTCCTGAGCCAAGCGAACCAGTTCGCGATAACGTTCCACATCTAGATAGGCTTGCACTGCCTCTAATGCGACGTTCTCACTGGCACCTAACAATTCGTAATAACTAACCAGCTTTGCGCGATCTAGCCGTTCAACTTCATTACGAGTCGCAAATCCGTCCCAAATCATCTGGTTAAGCGTTAATTCAGCAAAACTGGTTGAATAGCTACCGACTCCATCTACTTCACGGTCAGCCCGCCCCACACCAGCGGTCGCATCAATAGAGGGCAGGTAGTTTCCACGTGCTACATCAACATCATGCTCAGCCGCCTGCAGCTCATTCCATGCTGCTTTGACCTGGGGGTTGTACTCAATAGCAGTTTTGACAACGTCAGCTACATTGCCTGCAATAGCAGATTGCCGTGAAGAGGCTGGTAATTCTTGCGCACATACACCGCTCACCATGAGTGAAAGCGCAATGGTTACCAGCCCCTGTTTTGCTAAGATAAGCGACATGGGCTTGAGCTTGAAGGTTGACGCACGCTGAAACATTCCCTTACTCCTGCAAAAATTAGTGAGAAATCAGTAATATAGCCAATGCAAATAAAGTATTCGCTAATTTAAATTCAGCGAACCTTATCACTAACTAATCAATAATTTTTTTGATGGAAGGCAATAACATTTGCAGGAATGAATTATCATTAATTTAAAATATAAAAAACTGTTAACACTGACAATAAATTAAACCCATTTAAATAAAATAAAAATTAAAAAACAAGGCTTTAAGTTACTGAAGCACCCAAACTCACAGAGCCAGTTTTTTTTCAAGTTAAACTCTATCAACGATGAACACAGATAAAGCATGAAATTCTATTAATGAAAAAATCACTTAGCCGCCGCTACCGACTTACACAACGCTAGAAACGGGGCAATGGAGGAACAGTAAAGAAAACCAACATCTACTTGAAGCACCCTGTCAACACTCAACCCTTTGGCTACATACAACGTTGAGCAATACCGACAGCCACTCAATGGTAAGGTGGCTAGAGAGGCATTCAAGCACAACAGATGCATGGCTGATTGACCCGCGACCTTTCCCCGAAATTAACGCCCAGCTATCGCTTGAACAAATCACTGATTTAATTGACATTTATATTGCCTGCGGCCGTCAAGCAGACCGAACTAAAAATACGTGGCATTTGCTTAATGCGGAGGTTTTAGAACAATTAACTTTGTTCCTTATCATTCATTTTAGAGGAAGTAAAAATCTGAAAATATTAAGCTATAAATAAAGCCATTCACTTCTCACCGGCACTCTTTAATTGGCCTCTTAACTGGCGAAGGATACTGATTCTTAAACTTCATAGGCGATGTTCCAAACCTTTCTTTAAATGCCGTTGAAAAGTTCGCACTGCTACTAAACCCTACGTGAGCAGCTATAGCACTAACAGAAAGATGGGTATTAGACAAAAGTTCACGCGCTTCATTCATACGTATTTCGCGAAGGTACTCATATACAGTCATACCTACCATATCTTTAAAAGCGGCATTAAGACGTTTTGCATTAGTACCCACTAAGCGCGCCAGCTCCTGTAGGCTCGGAGCATCAGATAGAGAATTCAGCAAATGAATCCGAGCACTGTGATAAAGAATATTGTTAATAGGGTTAGCCTGTTCGCTATCTAGACGCACTTCATCAAGATCATTATAAGCAGACGCTTTTTGCGGCACCCGATTACGTAGATGAATCGCCATGCGCAATTTAACCTCATCAAATAAATAAGGTTTATGAATGTAATCTACAGCACCTACTAGCAACCCTTGAACACGCTTCTCGGGTTCTGAGTAGGCTGAAAGGAAAATAACCGGAACGTTTTCGGTGAAAGGATCATTTGCTAGTACTTTACATGCCGCATAACCATCACACTCTGGCATTTCTACGTCCATCAGGATTAAATCCGGCAATACAAGACGCGCTTTGTGAATACCATCGATGCCGTCTTGCGCATGAAAGACTCGACAACCCTGGTGCAAAAGATACGAAGAAATAAGCATACGATCTGCCTCGGCATCGTCAACTACCAGAATTTTTTTCCCCGCTAGATCATCCATATCCACGCCGCCGCCAAACAAGTGTTGAGTGTTTACAATTTTACTCATGCGTTAATGTTTTTTTACTCATCAATAGCTGAAAAGCCATATAAGAAACAAAAACAATACCCGCCAGAAAACAAAAAACCTCTCTAGGAAAGAGGTGATATGTTGGTGCACCAAACAGAATCAGAGAAATGTTAAATAGTGATTCTAATTAGCCACACTGATCACATACCTTTCCTGCTTCGAGACAAGCGATGGAATCATACACTTTATAATTATTAAAAAAAGTTAAATTTATCAATAAAAACAGACACTAACGATCACGCCAAACTAAACCCTCGAATCAATCAATCGCCAAAAGCCACACAACAAACCAACACTTAAGAAAAATAAAAAACTAATAATTAAAATATATTAAAACCGCCCTGCCGCTCACTTTAAAAACAACAAGACAGTCACCTTATCTTTTTAAATCTTAGTGAACTATTTAAACTATTTTTTATCTTTGCAAAAAAAGCATGCAGCGCTCTATCAAGACATTTAATCCAACAACCTTCACGACACCAAAGAACTATTCATAAATCACTGACAGCGACACAGGCCAAGTCACAAAAAAACGTGATACGATAATCTTCTATAAAAGCTATATTTTCTGTCGTTTTGCGGCAACTTCATCGTCAAGGGAATCAATACTCACCATGTCGTCAGCTACAGACTGCGTCGCTACGCTTATTGATGACTTCCAGAAGCGTCGGCCTATTCGCGCCGGCTCGCTAATTATTACCGTCTATGGCGACTCTATCGTTCCACGGGGTGGTACTGTATGGCTCGGCAGTCTCTCGAAACTAGTGGAGCCCATCGGTATCAACGAGCGGCTGGTGCGCACATCGGTTTATCGGCTGACCCATGAAACCTGGCTACGTGGCGAGAAGGTCGGTCGTCGCAGCTACTACCGCCTGAGCGGCCCCGGGCGACGCCGCTTTGAACAAGCCTTTAAGCGCGTCTATCACGGTGCCCAGCCCCCCTGGTCGGGCCAGTGGACACTGGCGCTTCTGACACAGCTACCTGCAGATCGACGCCAGCAGATTCGTGATGAACTTGAATGGCTCGGTTTTGGTAGTTTTGCTCAGGGCGTGCTGGCACATCCCACGCTGTCATGCGCGGAAACCATGGTGGCCTTGCAGGAGCTTGATGCGGCAGACGACACGATCGTGATGCAGACACAGGCCATGGAGCCCATGACCAGTAAGCCGCTGCGCCTGCAGGTCAGAGATAGCTGGAACCTCGACGAACTCGCCGAGCTGTATCAGCGTTTTCTGGTTAAGTTTCGCCCACTATGGAATGCACTCAACGCAGAGAACCATTTAGGACAGGAAGAGTGTTTCATTGCCCGTACCTTACTGATTCATGAGTATCGTAAGGTTCAACTACGCGACCCTCTTCTGCCTGATGAACTACTCCCCACCGCGTGGGAAGGTCGCTACGCCCATCAGCTCTGCCGCAACCTCTATCGGTTGCTCTACGAACGCGCAGAACGCTGGCTAGACCGGCACCTAGAAACCGCCGAGGGCCCATTACCAGCCCCTGGCCCCAGCTTCTACCAACGCTTCGGCGGGTTGGAATGAACGCTAGTGAGAGCGCTCTATCAGTCGTCACATCGTATAAAGTTAATGATTGTGACGACTGATCCAAGACTTGCTGCTTATCTAAGCTCTATTCCTTATCTAAGCTCTACAACTCTGCTGCTTGGGCTGTGTATCACCAGCCAGCAAGGTTGGCCGGTCAGCATCAAGCTCTGTCAGCGGTTCACACGGCTCCAAGCTGTCTCGGCAGCGGGTCACTAAGCGCTGGTACTCTTGAGTGCCCTGCTGCTTCCAAGCAAACTCTTCGTCGCTCAGCGCGCGCTTCACCTTTGCTGGCGCTCCCATCACTAACGACTGCGGCTCACACTCAAAGCCCGCCTTAACAAACGCGGCCGCCGCGACAATAGAGCGCTCCGCTATGTGGGCACCGTCCATCACTACAGCGTTCATGCCGACCATGGCATCACGCCCAATCACGCAGCCATGCAAAACTGCGCCGTGGCCAATATGGCCATCTTTCTCAACCTTAGTGACGCAGCCAGGAAAGCCGTGCATGACGCAGGTATCCTGCAGGTTCGCCCCCTCTTCCAGCACCAAACGGCCGAAGTCACCGCGCATCACCGCGCCGGGGCCAACGTAACAATTGGGGCCAACAATCACATCCCCGATGAGCACTGCGGTCGGGTGGACATAAGCTGTCGGGTGCACGACTGGCGTCACCCCTTCAAGTCGATAGAAAGGCATCACGTTCTCCGTTAGTTCTGTTGGCCGTGGCGACGGCTTTGCACCACCACAAAGCGGTTGGCGACAAAGGCTTGATTACATAGCGAGGCATTAGCCGCCGGATTACCGCCGGTGGCGTGAAAGTCACTGAAAGCAGCCGACTGATTGACGAATATCCCCCCATCCAGGTTCAACGAGAGCGGGGTTGCCACTTCCATCGCCAGCTCTTCGAGCTGGTTGGCCACTGTCTCATCGGTGGTATAGGCACCGAGGGTTATCGCGCCTTTTTCTCGAATCACCTCACGCGCCAGCTTAATGCTATGCGCGGTATTCTCAGTCGCGATAACAAAGCTGATGGGGCCGAAGCGTTCCTCACTATAAGTAGCCTTCTGTTCTGCATCTACCTTGAGGATAAGCGGCGTATGAATGCGGGCGTCAGGGAACTGAGCGTGCGCTCGCGGCTCGCTATCCAACGCTATGTCGCCCAAGTCACGGCACGCATCAATGCGTGCTTGCGTCTCCCGCGACTGGAGGGCACCCAGCACCGTGCAGGCGCGGTCGTTGTCGCTCAGAAACGCTTGGACAGCTTTGGCAAGTGCTGCCGCCACGTCGTCAAAACTTAACGGGCCATCTGCTGTTGCAATACCGTTTCTGGGTACATAAATAGCCTGAGGGGTCGTACACATCTGTCCGGAATAGAGGCTCAGCGAGAAAGCTAGGTTCGCTGTGACCGCTTTGAGGTTTTCCACGCTGTCGATAATGACCGTGTTGACACCGGCTTTCTCAGCGAACACCTGAGCCTGAGTGGCGTTCTCTATCAGCCAATCGCCAAAAGCATTGGAGCCGGTGAAATCGATCAACTTGACCGCAGGATCAAGCGCCAGCGTTTTCGTCAGCGGTGCATCCACAGTGTCGGGAGCTAAACTCACTAGACAGGGATCAAAGCCCGCTTCTTCAAGCACCTGCTGAGCAACCCGTGTGGTTATCGCCACTGGCAGAATAGCGCCAGGATGCGGTTTAACAATGACCGGGTTGCCTGTCGCCAGACTGGCAAACAAGCCGGGATAAGTGTTCCAGGTGGGGAAAGTAGAACAAGCCACTACCAGCGAGATACCGCGCGGCACGATGTGAAAACGCTTATCCATCACGATAGGTTCATGCTTGCCCTGAGGCTTAACCCATTTTGCGGTAGCGGGAATCTGCGCCATCGCCTGCCAGGCATGGGCCACGGCTTCAAGTCCGCGATCTTGGGCATGCGGCCCACCCGCCTGAAACGCCATTAACGGCCCCTGGCCGCTAGTATGCATCACCGCCTGGGCGATCTCCGGGCTCATGGTATTTAGCCGTGACAGGATTTCCAGACATACCCCTACACGCGCCTCAGCCCCGGCATCCCGCCAGTCACGCATTGCGACTTGCATGGCCGCTATCAGCTCGTCGGGGTTTGGCTGGTCATAAGTAATGCCAAGTTCAAACCCATAGGGTGACACTTCGCCCCCCACCTGCTGGGTGCTGCCCACACTATTAAGCGTGAATGGTTGATTGAGCAGTGACTCAAATCTCGATGGTGCCGCTTTAACGGCATCTTCCGGGTATTTGCGCATGCTTTCTGGGTAGGGTGTCCAAAAATCACGCCTAGAGATGGCGCCGACAGCCTGGTTAAGAGTCTCACGGTGAAGGTCAAACATCTGCTGCGCTGATTGCGTCATGGGGCGCTCCTGCACTCATTTTTTTGATACGCTATATCAACGAAGGCTATCTTTACCGTAACAAAACATCAAACGCTTTGCCTGTCACTGCTTACTTAAGAAGTAGCTTGCCACTATCAAAAAACGCGATAAAAACTGGCTTATAGTGACTTTCATTAGTTACTTCCAGGCATTTAATACCATGGTCTAGCATTGATTTTTTATTCGCAAAAACAAACACAAACCATTGTTAAAAATACACAAATCATCAAAACCGCCAATAAGCGACACGTTATTAAAGAATAATCAGCATTGATGCGTATCAAAATAAATCTATACTCGGCAGATATTCATCCTGTGCGCCACAGGCCGAACTGAGGTAACAATGCCCACTACGCTCAAAATAACCCCACCCCTGGAAGGCGTTCTATGCATCACGCTGAATCGCCCTGAAGCACTGAATGCGCTTAATACGCAACTGCTCGGCGAGCTCGCCAACACCTTGAGCGACGCGGATAGTAACAACAACGTGCGCGCCGTGGTGATTACCGGCAATGCAAAAGCATTTGCCGCCGGTGCGGATATTAACGAAATGGCTGAACGTGACTTGGTGGGCATGCTGGAAGATCCTCGCCAGCACCACTGGGCCACCATTACGCGTTTTCGCAAACCGATTATTGCCGCGGTCAACGGCTATGCCTTGGGCGGCGGCTGCGAACTAGCCATGCATGCCGACATCATCATTGCCGGCGAAAACGCCCTGTTCGGCCAGCCAGAAATCAACCTGGGCATCATGCCCGGCGCTGGTGGCACACAGCTCCTGCTTAGGGCGGTGGGCAAATCACTGGCGACCCAGATGGTGCTGACTGGCGAGCCCATTTCCGCTCGCCGCGCCCTCGAAGCTGGCCTGATTAGCGAAATTACCCAGCCCGAATTAACCCTAGAGCGCGCCATGGCCATTGCAACACGCATTGCTTCCAAGGCTCCGCTGGCAGTGCGCTTGGCGCGGGAATCGTTACACAAGGCGATGGATACTGACCTAGCCACCGGCCTGCGCTTTGAACGCCATGCGTTCACCTTGCTGGCGGGCACCGCTGACCGCGAAGAGGGCATTCGCGCCTTCCAAGAAAAACGACCTGCCACTTTTCAAGGGCACTGACACAAGGATACTCCCCATGAGCCAAGCGCCCCTGCTTTACAGCGTGGAAGACGGCGTCGCCCGTATCACGCTGAACCGCCCCGACAGTCTGAACAGCTTCAATACTGACATGCATGCCGAAATGCGTAAGGCGTTAAAAGCCGTGCGTCAGGACGCCAGCGTTCGCGCTTTGTTACTGACCGGCAACGGCCGAGGCTTCTGCGCCGGTCAGGACCTTTCCGACCGCAGCGTCGCGCCCGGCGAGCAAGCGCCTGACCTCGGTGAGTCGCTTGAGAAGCGCTACAACCCTATGCTGCGCGCCCTTAAAGATATGCCGTTCCCGACTATTTGTGCGGTAAACGGCGTGGCCGCCGGAGCCGGTGCTAACATCGCCCTGGCTTGCGATATCGTATTGGCCGCGCGTTCAGCAAGCTTTATTCAGGCCTTCTGTAAGATCGGCTTGATTCCAGACTCCGGCGGTACTTGGACACTGCCTAACTTGGTCGGCATGGCGCGCGCCAAGGGGCTGGCAATGCTGGGTGACAAACTCCCCGCCGAGACCGCCGAGCAGTGGGGCATGATCTGGCGCTGCGTCGAGGATGAGGCGCTACAGGAAGAAGCCATGAACATGGCTCGCCATTTGGCCACTCAACCGACGCGCGGCTTGGCACTGATCAAGCGCGCCCTGCACGCCAGCAGCGATAACAGCTTCAACGAACAGCTCGACCTGGAACGTGATCTGCAGCGCCTAGCCGGACGCACGGAAGATTACCGCGAAGGCGTCAGCGCCTTTATCGAGAAACGTCGTCCGACCTTCAAGGGAGAGTGAGATGTCAGCCCTCCCCACGTCCGCCGTTATTGGCGTGATCGGCGCAGGCGCCATGGGTGCCGGTATCGCTCAGGTTGCCGCCCAGGCTGGCCACCCGGTCATTCTGCATGACAAACAACCCGGCGCTGCCAAAGCGGGCATTGATAACATTCGTCGTCAGTTGGAAAAGCGTGTTGCCAAGGGCAAGATGAGCCAAGGGGATGTGGGTAACATTATTGCTCGCCTGCAGCCCGCCGATGCTATCGATGCCTTAGCCGACAGCCGTTTGGTTATCGAAGCTATCGTCGAAAATCTTGAGATCAAGCGTCAGGTATTCGCCCAATTGGAAGCGCTATGCTCAGCGGATACCCTGCTCGCTAGCAATACCTCGTCGTTATCGATTACCTCCATTGCCGCGAACCTTGAACACCCAGAGCGCATGGCGGGAATGCACTTCTTCAATCCCGCCCCCATCATGAAGCTGGTGGAAGTGGTGTCGGGCTTGGCGACCACCAGCGAGGTTGCTGAAACCCTGTACGCCACTGCCGTTGCCTGGGGCAAGGTCGCGGTGCACGCCAGCTCCACCCCAGGGTTTATCGTTAACCGCGTGGCACGGCCGTTCTATGCCGAAGGGCTGCGCCTGCTGCAGGAAGGTGCCAGCGATGCCGCTACCATCGATGCGCTGCTGCGCCAGGCGGGCGGGTTTCGCATGGGGCCTTTCGAGCTGATGGACCTAATCGGTCATGACGTTAACTACGCCGTGACCCGCTCGGTGTTCGATGCCTACTACGGCGATACCCGTTTCGAGCCTTCCTTAGTACAGCAAGCGCTGGTGGAAGCCGGACGCCTGGGGCGTAAGTCCGGCCAAGGCTTTTTTGACTATGCGGGTGAAAACGCTGCGAAGCCACAACCTAAGTTTGCGGCACCAGCAAACGCGGAACTACCCGCACTTGTCGTACAGGGCGACCCTGGCGTGATCGCTCCACTGCTGGAGCGCGCCCAGGAAGCTGGGCTCGACGTAATTCGTCGCGAATCGCTCCAGCCAGACGGCGCGCCTCGCTTATATCTGGGCGATCTGGCGCTGGCCCTTAGCGATGGGCGGTGCGCCGCCGAGCGCGCGGTCAATGAAGGGCTCGACGCCCTGATACTGTTCGACCTCTGCCTGGACTACCGCAACGCCAGCGCCATCGCACTTGCTGCCAACCACACCACATCCTCCGAAGCTCGCCAACTGGCAACGGCGTTCTTCCAACGCTTGGGGATAGACGTGGCTTGGCTAACCGACACCCCTGGGCTGGTGGTACTGCGCAGCGTGACCATGCTCGCCAATGAAGCTGCCGACGCCGTACTGCAGGGTGTCTGCAGCGCCCAGGATGGCGACTTGGCCATGCAGGCTGGCGTCAACTACCCCCGCGGCCCCTTGGCCTGGGCTGATTCTCTGGGTCTGCCCTTCGTTCACCGCACCCTTACGCATCTACAGCAGAGCTATGGCGAACAGCGCTATCGCAGCTCGTTTCTGCTGCGGCGCAACGCCTTGAGCGAGGAAAGCTTTCATGAGTGATTCCCAACTGACCCCGCAACAGCTGGCGGAAGCCTGTGCCGACGCAATGTTTTCCCGTGACCATGCCAGCCAAGGGCTGGGCATGCGGATTACCCACGTGGCCCCCGGCTTCGCCGAACTGACCATGACCGTGCGTCAAGACATGGTGCAGGGGCACGGTAACTGCCATGGCGGATTTCTATTTACCCTGGCCGATTCCGCCTTTGCGTTTGCCTGCAACAGCTACGATGAAGCCACCGTCGCCGCTGGCTGCAGTATCGACTACCTCGGCCCTGGCCAGCTAGGCGACGAGATTACCGCCACCGCCGAAGAGCGCAGCCGCCGTGGGCGCACCGGCATTTACGACATTACGTTGCGCAATCAGCACGGCGATACCGTTGCCCTGTTCCGCGGGCGTTCCTACAAAATTCGCGGCAGCGTACGCCGCCTGGAAGATACTGACGCAGAAAATACCGCTGCTGGAGATAACCTATGAAAGACGCGCTGATCATTGATGCCATTCGCACCCCGATAGGCCGCTACGGCGGCGCACTTTCCAGCATGCGTGCCGATGACCTGGGCGCCATTCCGATGCGCACCCTGATGGAACGCAACCCAAGCGTCGACTGGTCATTGATTGACGATATCTTTTATGGCTGCGCCAACCAGGCGGGTGAAGATAACCGCAACGTGGCGCGCATGTCCGCGCTGCTGGCAGGGCTGCCGGTCGAGGTGCCCGGCACCACCATTAACCGGCTGTGCGGCTCAGGCATGGATGCGATAGGCAATGCCGCCCGCACCATTAAAACCGGCGAAGCGGGATTGATGATCGCTGGTGGGGTAGAGTCGATGTCGCGGGCGCCCTTTGTGATGGGCAAGGCCGAGCAAGCCTTCTCACGCCAAGCTGATATTTTCGACACCACCATCGGCTGGCGTTTTATCAATCGCGCCATGAAAGCCCAATTCGGCGTGGACTCCATGCCCGAAACCGCTGAAAACGTGGCGGAGCAGTTTGGCATTTCCCGGCAAGACCAGGACGCCTTCGCCCTGCGCAGCCAGCAACGCACTGCCGCCGCCATAGAGGCTGGCCGCCTTGCTGAAGAGATCGTTCCCGTCGCAATACCCCGCCGCAAACAAGACCCGCTGATCGTGGATACCGATGAGCACCCGCGCGCCACTACGACCGCCGAGCAGCTTGCCAAGCTTCCCACTCCCTTCCGCGACGGCGGTAGTGTGACAGCGGGAAATGCCTCAGGGGTTAACGATGGCGCCTGTGCGCTGCTGATGGCATCTGCCGAGCAGGCTGAACGTTTCAGCCTCACGCCTCGCGCTCGAGTGGTAGGTATGGCCACTGCTGGCGTGGAGCCACGCATTATGGGGTTCGGGCCCTCTCCCGCTACCCGTAAGGTACTCGCCCAGACCGGGCTTACCCTCGACCAAATGGACGTTATCGAACTTAATGAAGCCTTTGCTGCTCAAGCCTTGGCGGTCATGCGTGACTTGGGACTGAGCGACGATGCCGAACACGTCAACCCCAACGGAGGAGCCATTGCACTCGGCCACCCGCTGGGCATGAGCGGCGCTCGATTGGTGACCACCGCCCTGCATGAACTCGAACGTCGGCAAGGGCGCTTTGCGCTATGCACCATGTGTATTGGTGTCGGACAGGGCATTGCTCTGATCATTGAGCGCTTATAAGCCCCTCACCCTGAGCAAAGTTCATAAAACGTAGCCCAATAACAACTTGCTTGACCGGAGACCCTGATGAATCAGCCCGCTACGCGTATCGACACTGCTACTCTCGACCCTTTGGAAACCGCCAGCGTCGACGAGCTGCGCGCCACTCAGGTCAAGCGCCTGAAGTGGAGTTTGCAGCACGCTTACGACAATGTGCCGTTCTACCGCCAGTCTTTCGACAAGGCCGGCGTACATCCTGACGATATTCAGTCGCTTGACGATCTCGCCAAACTGCCGTTCACCACCAAGGCCGATTTGCGCGACAACTATCCGTTTGGCATGTTGGCCACGCCGATGAGTGAGATCATTCGCATTCACGCTTCCAGCGGCACCACCGGGCAACCCACGGTGGTGGGCTACACCCAGAAGGATATTGATGTGTGGTCCGATGTGGTGGCGCGTTCGATCCGCGCTGCTGGTGGCAGCCGTAATGACAAGGTACATGTGGCCTATGGCTACGGGCTGTTTACCGGCGGGCTGGGTGCCCATTACGGTGCCGAGCGGCTGGGCTGCGCGGTCATCCCCATGTCGGGGGGCCAAACTGAGAAACAGGTTCAGTTAATTCGTGATTTCCAGCCGGACATCATCATGGTCACGCCGTCTTATATGCTCAACATCGCTGACGAGATGGAGCGCCAAGGCCTCGATCCACGCACGCTACCCTTGCGCACCGGCATTTTCGGTGCCGAACCCTGGACCGATAGCATGCGCACGGCCTTGGAGCAGCGCTTGGGCATCGACGCCCTCGATATTTACGGCCTCTCTGAAGTAATGGGCCCGGGCGTGGGCATGGAGTGCCTGGAGACCAAAGATGGCCCGACCATCTGGGAAGATCATTTCTACCCCGAGATCATCGATCCGGTCAGTGGTGATGTGCTGCCAGACGGCGAATACGGCGAGCTGGTGTTCACCACCTTGACCAAAGAAGGCCTGCCGGTGATTCGTTACCGCACCCGCGACCTGACTCGTCTGCTGCCGGGCACCGCGCGCCCCATGCGCCGTATCGACAAAATCACTGGCCGTAGCGACGACATGCTGATCATTCGCGGTGTAAACGTGTTCCCCACCCAGATCGAAGAGCAACTGCTCAAGATTGCGTCGCTTTCACCCCACTATGAGATCGAAGTTAGTCGCCAAGGCAATATGGATATGGTGCTTGTGCGGGTAGAGGCAACTCATCATGACATCGCCCGCGATCCAGTAGCTTGTGAACAAGCAGCGAAACAGCTTCAGCATGCTATCAAGACGTACATCGGCATTAGCACCCAGGTTGAAGTGTGCCAGGTAGAGACCGTGATGCGTTCGCTGGGCAAGGCCAGACGCGTCAAGGATCTTCGCTAGTATTGTCATAGAAAGAGGTACTAGAGCCACGCCCTTGCAGCTCCCCTGCAAGGGCTTTTTCATTTTAAATAACCAGCTTTTATTAAAAAACACAGAACATTAAGAATCACTTATCAAGAATCATTTTTTATTTACAAATCAACAATATTAAATTTATCCGTAATCACAAAGTCTTAAAGTGACACACAAAAATAGTTATTGATAAAATATTTTGTGTCACTATACTTCAAGCAAGATAAATCACACTCCCTGATAGTCCGATGCCGCGGAGGTCTTATGTACGCGCAGCTCGTTGAAACCGGTTCTAACAAACTCAAAACGCTTGATGAGATGGGCCCTGAGGAACGCCAGTTCCAGGAGCGCATCAATGATGAAATTAAAATAGAACCCAAGAATTGGATGCCGGACGACTATCGCAAGACGTTGATCCGTCAGATCTCTCAACACGCGCACTCCGAGATCGTCGGTATGCTTCCGGAAGGTAACTGGCTGACACGTGCGCCGACCCTTAAGCGCAAGCTGCAGCTAATGGCCAAGATTCAGGATGAGGCGGGTCATGGCCTGTACCTCTATAGCGCCATGGAAACTCTGGGTGCCGACCGCGACGAAGAGATCGACAAGCTTCACGATGGCCGCGCCAAGTACTCCAGTATCTTCAACTACCCAACGCTCAACTGGGCGGACATGGGCACCATCGGCTGGCTGGTCGACGGCGCAGCCATCGTCAATCAGGTACCGCTACAGCGCACCTCTTACGGCCCCTACGCGCGCGCCATGGTTCGCGTGTGCAAGGAAGAGAGCTTCCATCAGCGCCAGGGTTATCAAATTCTGTTGACCATGATGCAAGAGGGCACTGACGACCAGAAAGCCATGGTGCAGGACTCCATCAATCGCTTCTGGTGGCCATCGCTAATGATGTTCGGGCCATCTGACGAGAACTCACCCAACAGCGCCCAATCGATGGCCTGGAAGATCAAGCGCCACAGCAACGATGAGCTGCGCCAGCGCTTCCTCGACCAAACCGTACCGCAGCTAGAGCTGCTGGGCTGCACCGCCCCAGACCCGGATCTCAAATATAACCAAGAGACCGGTCACTACGAGTTCGGTGAAATCGACTGGCAGGAATTTTTCGACGTCGTGAAAGGCAACGGCCCCTGCAACCGCGAGCGCATCGAAGCACGTCGCAGTGCCATCGATAACGGTGCCTGGGTGCGTGAAGCCGCCGTGGCTTATGCCGCCAAACGTCAACGCAAAGCCGCCTGACTTTTAAAACAATCGGAAGCCCCGCATTACGGGGCTCCTCTGACCACTGAGGCATCTCTCATGGCTGACTGGCCCCTCTTCGAAGTTTTTATACGCAGCAAGCACGGCCTTAACCACAAGCACGTCGGCAGCGTACACGCCGCTGATCGCAGCATGGCAATCGAAAATGCCCGTGAGCTTTACACCCGTCGTAATGAAGGGGTGAGCATCTGGGTGGTTCCGGCCAGCGAAATCACCGCGTCTTCTCCCGATGAGAAAGAACCGCTGTTTGACCCGTCTAACGACAAGGTCTATCGCCACGCATCCTTCTACAAACTGCCGAAAGAAGTCGGCCACATGTAAGGGAGGCTGTGATGCAAAACATGGCTCAAAAGAACACTGCTCAAAAAACACAAACCCCGTTGACCGATTACCTGCTACGCCTTGGCGACAACGCCTTGGTGCTTGGCCAGCGCCACGCACAGCTATGCGGCAAGGCGCCTGCGTTGGAAGAAGAGCTGGCCTTAATGAATGTAGGGCTCGACCTCTTCGGGCAAGCACGCAACTGGCTTGACTATGCTTCTGAACTGATGGCGGCCGACAAGATCGATGCCGATCATCTGGCCTTTCGCCGCGATGCCCAGGACTTTCGTAATCTGTTGATCACCGAGCAGCCCAACGGTGACTTCGCCGATATCATGGGACGTCAGTTTTTGTTCGATGCTTGGCACGTTCATCTACTGGATGGCTTGGCCGAGTCCAGCGACCCGCGAATTGCCGAAGTGGCTGCCAAATCACTCAAAGAAGCAACGTACCACCTACGCCGCTCCTCTGAATGGGTGATTCGCCTAGGCGATGGCACCGAAGAAAGCCACACCCGTATGCAGCGCGCACTCGACAACCTCTGGCAGTTCACCGGCGAGCTATTGCAGGTCGACGAGATTGATCAGGCCATGATTGAGGCTGGTATCGCGCCTGACCCTGACACCATTGCCGCTCGCTGGAAAGCGACGGTGGAAGAGGTGCTTGAGGAAGCCACGCTTGAGCGGCCTTCCTACGACGCCTGGATGTATACCGGCGGCAAAGTCGGCCATCACACCGAGCACCTGGGCTTTCTATTGGCGGAAATGCAATACCTGCCGAGGGCATATCCCGATGCAACCGTCTGGTAACCCACCGCCGGCTCCTATCAGTGATGGGCCTATCGATAACAGGCCTGATGACTGGCCTTCAAGTGACTTGATTGGCAGCGACCGACGCGGACTGCCACCCGCCGGTGAAAAAGGCGATGTCGACGCCGTACTGGCGGTTTTACAGCAAGTGCTAGACCCAGAAGTGCCGGTCGTCAGCGTGGTTGAGCTGGGAATTGTGCGCGATATCGATTGGGTGGACGGTCGGTTGGCGGTCAACGTGACGCCAACTTACTCCGGCTGTCCGGCGACGGAAGTTATCGAACAGCATATTCATGAAGCGCTGGTGGCCGCTGGCTACTCAGACCCGCTGATTCAGCGCCGCCTTTCACCTGCCTGGACCACCGATTGGCTGACCAACGCCGGGCGCGAAAAATTGCGCGCTTACGGCATCGCGCCGCCGGTAGGGAGCGCCAGCAAGCGCAGCCTGACGGGCCAGTCTGACCCGGTAGTGCCCTGCCCGTTATGTGGCAGCAACACAACCGAACGCGTCAGCGAATTCGGCTCTACGGCTTGCAAGGCGCTCTACCGCTGCCGCGATTGCCTGGAGCCTTTTGATTATTTCAAGTGTCTGTAAAACGACGAGACCATTTCCCATGAGCCGATTTCACGCCCTGACCGTCAAGGATGTACGCAAGGAAACCCATGATGCCGTTTCCATTGCTTTCGATATTCCCGACGATCTGTTGGACGCCTTCCGCTTTACCCAAGGGCAGTACCTGACACTGCGCCGCGACATCGAAGGTGAGGATGTCCGCCGCTCTTATTCAATCTGCACTGGCGTTCACGAACATGAGCTAAGAGTCGCCGTCAAGCTGGTCCCAGGCGGTAGCTTCTCAACCTTTGCCAACCAGCAACTGCAGCCTGGGGAGCAGTTGGAAGTAATGCCGCCTCAGGGCAAGTTCTTCGTGCCTCTCGACCCCAGTCGTGAAGGGCACTATCTGGCGGTGACCGCAGGCAGTGGCGTCACCCCCATCATGTCGATTGTTTCCACTACGTTGGAAAGCGAGCCAAAAAGCCGTTTTACGGTGATTTATGGCAACCGCTCCACCACGGGCACACTGTTTCGCGAACGCTTGCAGGATCTCAAAGATCGCTATCTCGAAAGCCTCAATATCATCTATGTATTTAGCCGCGAGCAGCATGAAATCGATCTTTACAACGGTCGTATCGACGCCGATAAGTGCAACGCTCTGTTTGACCGCTGGGTAGACGTGCCCAAGCTCGACGCCGCGTTTATTTGTGGCCCGCACGAGATGACCGAGATCGTGCGCGACGTCCTGAGCCAACATGGAATGCCAAAGGAGAAGGTGCACTTTGAGCTGTTCACTACTGGCTTGCCAACAGCAGGTGCCAAACGCCGCCAGGCGGCCAGAGCCGATCAGCTTGAGGCTGAAACTTCACATATCAAGGTAATTATCGACGGCCGCACTATCGAATATAACCTGCCACGCAATACCCAGAATATTCTGGATGCGGGTAACGAACACGGCGCCGACCTGCCGTTCTCATGCAAGGCGGGCGTGTGCTCCACCTGTAAGTCAAAAGTGATTGAAGGTGAGGTGGAAATGGACGCCAACTACGCCCTGGAAGATTACGAAATAGATGCCGGCTACGTACTGTCCTGCCAGTGCTACCCGATCAGCAGCAAGGTCGTGCTCGATTTTGACGAGGTATAACCCTTAGCCCACCTACTTCCAAGCCGGCGACTGCGTCGGCTTTGTTTATCCTTATACCCACAAGACAGGCGGGAGAACACACAATGCCAGTTTTGCAAAGTTACATCGCAGGCCAGTGGTTCGGACAAACCGAGTCCAAAGCCCTTGTCAGCGCTATTAACGGCACCACCGTTGCGCATACCCATCAAGAAGAGATCAATTTCCGCGAAGCAGTGGCGTACGCCCGAAACACCGGTGTGAAGAACATTCTGGCACTGGATTTCCAGCAGCGTGCCGCCATTCTTAAGGCGCTGGCCGCCTATATCCAAGAGCGTAAGCGTGAGCTCTATGCCATCTCTCACCATACCGGTTGCACCAAGGCCGACTCCTGGATCGACATCGACGGTGGTTTTGGCACCCTATTCACTTACGCTTCCACTGGTCGTAAGGAACTGCCCTCCGGCAATGTGGCCCATGAAGGCCCAGTGACGCAATTAGGCAAAGAGAACCACTTCAACGGCACCCATATTCTGGTACCCCGTCGCGGCGTCTCGGTGCATATCAATGCGTTCAACTTCCCTATCTGGGGTATGCTGGAGAAGTTCGCGCCCGCCTTTCTGGCAGGCATGCCGTGTATCTTTAAACCGGCCACTGCGACGAGCTACCTGACCGAAGCAGCCGTACGCGTCATCAATGATTCTGGCCTGCTACCGGAAGGTGCGCTGCAACTGGTGATTGGTGGAGCCGGTGACCTGCTAGACCACCTGGATGAGCAGGACTTTGTCACCTTTACCGGCTCGGCAAGCACTGCCCTAATGCTGAAAAGCCACCCGAATATCATGGCCAAGAGCATTCCGTTCAACGCCGAAGCAGACTCGCTCAACAGCGCGATTATGGCGCCAGATATTAGCCCGCAAGACGAAGAGTTCGAGATCTTTGCTAAAGAAGTAGTCAAAGAGATGACCGCTAAGTCAGGCCAGAAATGCACCGCGATCCGCCGAATTTTAGTGCCCGCCGAGCATCTCGATGCATTGGCAGACACAATCACAGCGCGCCTTGCCAACATCGTCGTCGGCGATCCTCATCAAGAAGGCGTGCGCATGGGCGCACTCTCTTCCCGTGACCAGTTGAGAGACGTTAATCATGCAATCGAACAGCTGCTAGAAACCAGTGAGTGCGTCTTTGGCAGAGACGGCAGCTTCAAGCCTGTTGGCCAGGAGGTGGAAAACGGCGCATTCATCTCTCCCCACTTACTGATCAACCGCCAGCCACTGAACGACGGCGGCGCCCACGACATCGAAGCCTTTGGCCCCGTCGCCACGCTAATGCCTTATCGCGGCATTGACGAAGCCTTGACCATCGCCGCCAAGGGCAAGGGCAGCTTGGTAACCACGCTGACCACCAAAGACCCCGCTATTGCTGCTGAAATGATCCCTGTGCTGGCCGCCCAGCATGGCCGCCTGCAGATTTTGGATGCCCAGGCAGCCAAGGAGTCCACGGGTCACGGCTCTCCGCTACCGATGCTCAAGCATGGCGGGCCCGGCCGCGCAGGCGGTGGCGAGGAGCTTGGTGGCATTCGTGCTGTTCACCACTATCTACAACGCACCGCGATCCAGGGCTCTCCGACCATGCTCGCGGCAGTCACAGGGGAATATGTGCGTGGCGCGAAGGTGATCGAGAACGATATCCATCCGTTCCGCCGCCATTTCGATGACCTGCAGGTTGGCGAGTCGCTGCTAACCCACCGCCGCACCGTCACTGAAGCCGACATCGTCAATTTTGGCTGCCTGTCCGGCGACCACTTCTACATGCACTTCGACGACATTGCCGCTAAAGAGACCCAATTTGGCCAACGCATTGCCCACGGCTACTTTGTGCTGTCGGCAGCTGCTGGTTTGTTCGTTTACCCAGGCGAAGGTCCCGTACTGGCGAACTACGGCCTGGATACGCTGCGCTTTATTACGCCTGTGCTGGTTGGCGACACCATCCGCGCCCGCCTCACCTGTAAGCGTAAGATTGACCAGGGTCGGGCATCTCCCGACGGCCACCCGCAAGGCGTGGTGATGTGGGACGTGGCGGTGACCAATCAACATGATGAACTAGTCGCCAGCTACGACATCCTAACTTTGGTCGCCAAGCGGCAGTAACGGCTCAGCCGACAGAGCCTGATAAAGAAGTAAGCAACAAAAACGGATGACAGGGCATACGCTCTGTCATCCGTTGGTTTAGCGAGAAAGTTAAGAGAACCGTGCCGTTTTAATACATCAGTCGCGGTAGGAAAAGCACGATCGCAGGGAAGATAAGCACCAACAGTGCGCGTAGGGTACCCGCGACCCAGAACGGGGTGACACCGCGGAAGATCGTGCCAGTAGATACGTCCGGTAAGACGGCCCTAAGTACGAACACGTTCATCCCAACGGGAGGTGTTATCAGGCTAATCTCAATGACGATAACGACCAGAATGCCAAACCACACCAAGTCGTAACCCAGCCCCGCCACAACCGGGAAAAATACCGGCACGGTGAGCAGCAGCATCGACATACTTTCGAACACACAGCCCAGTACGACATAGATCGCGATAATCACCAGAATGACCACAAAAGGCGCAACATTCAGGCCATTCACCAGTGCCAGCAGGTCGCCAGGCAGCCCCGCACGGTTGATGAAGTTGGCGAAAATCAGCGCCGTTAGCACCACAGCAAACAGCATCGCGGTGGTGCGCACGGTGTCCATTAACACGTTCATTAACACTTGTGGGGTCAGCGCCCGACGCATTAGCGCGATTAAGAAAGCGCCCATTGCACCGATACCGGCTGCTTCCGTAGGCGTAAACACCCCGAGGTAAATACCGCCAATCACGAGTACAAACAGTGCTAACGTACTGCCGACGCTTTTTAGTGCTTTGATCCGTTCTGGCCATGGCACTTTCTCTGCCGCAGGGCCAGCGGAGGGATCACGCCAAAGCACCCACTTGATGGCACCAATATAAAGAAAGATGCCAAGAATGCCGGGGATAAAGCCAGCGGCAAAAAGCTCGCGGATACTGGTTTCGGTCAGGATCCCATAAATCACCAGCATGACGCTGGGCGGTATCAAGATACCCAAGGTGCCACCCGCCGCGATGGAAGCGGCAGCCAGTGAATCCTTATAGCCATATTTACGCATTTGCGGCATGGCGACTCGACCCATGGTGGCACACGTCGCTAAGCTCGATCCGCATATCGCGCTAAAACCACCGCAAGCGACGATGGTCGCCATTGCCTGACCACCCTTGCGGTGACCTAGAAAACCATTTGAGGCTCGAAACAAGGCATCGGATAGGCCTGCATGAGAAACAAAGTTACCCATTAGAATGAACAATGGAATCACCGACAGGCCATAATCCATGGCGGTATCGACTACTCGGCGCGCCGCCATTGCTTCGGCAGCATTCCAGTTACCCGTTAATAGATAGAACCCAGCGAAACCAACGATTCCCATCGCGAACGCCAGTGGCACACGCAGGAATACGAGTATCAACAATACTGCGAAACCGTACAACGCTTCAGTCATGGGGCTCTCCTATACTTAATGGGCCACCTTTTTCGATTACCTTAAGCCCCTCAAGCAGGTAGAAACCGGCTCGTATAAGGGTCAGTAGTGCTGAAAGCGCGAGCATGATGGCGATCAGACCGATCAGATAGCCATAGGGAATACGCAAAAATTCCGTCACATCTCCCCATGAAAAAGCGCGTTCTGCCAGTGCCCATACACGCTGCGCCATCACCCAGAGAGCCGCCGTTACGATCAGATTGACGATCACCTCACGTAGCCAGATAAGTTTTGCAGGAAACACCGCATCGAGCAGATCAACGCTGACATGCTCTTGACGCCAACAAACGACTGGCAGCGACAGGAATACCAATGCCGCCAACATCAGTTGGGTTAATTCAATAGCACCTAGAATGGGGGAATTAAAAAAGTAGCGGCCGCCTACGTCAGCAGTGGTCAACAGCATCATGCCAAAGAGGGTAGCGCCAGCCACCCCCTCTAACATCAACTGCAGCACCCGACTAACGCGCGTAGCACGTGCCATTTGGGTTTGCATGGTCACTCTCCATCTAGCGCCAGTGGGGGTTACTGTGTGTCGTCTGGTACTGATTCGCCAGACACTAATTCATCTGGTACTAGGCTACTGACGCTCTCTTCTTCCGCTGCAGCGATAAGCTGCTCGCGATAGAACTCGATAGCGGCCATCGCATCAACGTTGCGGTTTTCTGAAACAGATTCAGCCCACTCGGCAATCATGCTGTCACTCATGCTTTTCAGCGTATTGAGATCTTCGTCACCGAGTTCGGTAAAGGTATGGCCAAGCTCTTCGGCAAAGTCGACGCCTCGGACATCCACAACATCCATCATGTAACCAAACAAACGAGACAGGCGCTCACCAGAGACAGATTCAACAGCTTCACGATCTTCGGGCGACATTTCATCCCAGATCATCGGGTTGACGACGATGGTGAAGCTACCGCGGTAGAAACCGCCGTCTACCGTGAGGGTATAGGGGAAAATCTCTGCGACACGGAAGCTGCGCAGACCTTCTGGAACAAGCATGGCCCCATCGATGACGCCCTGAGAACCCGCTTCATAAACGCCTGTGGGCGGCAAGGCGACACCGGTCAGCTCCAGGGCATTGGAGAGATCCCCCATCACGCCACCGCCAACGCGAATACGCTTACCTTTAAGGTCTTCTAAGGTTTCATACTGCTCGCTGCTGAAGATCCAGCCAGGCCCGTGGACACCAGCAGCCACAACATCTACGCCACGATGTTCACCCGCGGCTGCCAGGTACTCTTGGTGTGTGTGCCAATAGGCACTTGAGGCATTTTCTGATGAGAACTCTTGAAAGGTGGGAAACTCCGGCAATTTAGTTAACTGGAAGCGACCAGTGTTATAGCCATGAAAAACCCAGGTAGCATCAGCGATACCATCAGCGACCATTTCCATTTGTGACGCCGGGGGTCCCATATCATGTATCACGTCGACTGTTACGCGGCCTTCTGTGGCTTCTTCAATCCACGCTTTCCAGGTTGGCCAGACGATGGTGTTAATGCCGTGATTGGGGCCTGCCCAGGTACTCACGGTGATGGTCGTTTGCGCTAAGGCGGTGGTGCTCAGCGTTGCGGCGGCGATAGCGCCAATCATCAGGTTTGTTGTTTTATTCACTTTTCTTTCCTCTGGTCGTCACGAAGTCGAAGCGCAAAACATGATACTTTATTTTTATCTTTTTAAAATCTAGCGAATCACGTTATTTATCACAATGCCTACAGATACCTGGGCCATGCAACAACCCATCGACCAATAGATACTAATACTTAAGTATGAATCCCAAAATAGGGTTTAATTTACAAATATTTATATGGAAAAAAGCCACCTCTCCGAGTCACTATCAATGGCTCTTGGGGAATAATTTAGAATCCAGCTTTTGTTACACAAATCACATTTTCTTTGATATCAATGACACACCAGTGACGACATAGGGATATCGACATAGGGATATCGACATAAAGGTACCTTCTGCCATCTTGGCTTGTCTGTAGGATGTCTCGCTGTTAACCAATTCTCTCCAACTGCCGCTCAAGCTTGCGCATGGTATTGAGCAAGTCACGATATTCGCCAACGCTGAGGGTAGACACTAGGTCGGCTTCCCACGCCTGAGCTTCGGGCACTAGTTTATTAAGTAGCGCTTGCCCTACCTCTGTCAGATGTAAATCATGCAGTCGCTGATCTTGCTGGGATGGCGTGCGACTTATCAGCCCACGCTCTTCCAGCGACTGAATAGCCCGAGACACGCGCGCCTTATCCATATTGGTGTAGGCACACACCTTCTTAGCGGTTAAGTCATCACAGTGGCTTAACCACGCAAGCACGCGCCACTGGGCGATGTTGAGATCATAAGACTCGGCATATAGCTTCTCTAACGCCTGGCTGATGCGGTCAGCTAAACGGTTAAGCTGATAGGGTAAAAACTGGTTGAGATCTAGCTCTGCCCTGGCTGAAGACTCCAGAGGAGCATCGCTTGCTGCTTTATCCATCGTCATTGTGTTTCTCCTAGAGCCACCGTTTGTCAGGGGTGGTGATGATAAAAATCAGCACCATAGCTGGGAATATAGACACCAGCAACGCGCCCATCATACTGACCACCTTGAGGAAGAGAGTCCTCTTGGCTCCATCCAATAACGCTATTTCAAATAAAACGACTCACCGTTTACTGGCCTTTATCAAACAAAAATGTCATCAGCGTTAGGTTGCCAATGCTCAGGGCAAGCCCTGCCAGCATTAGCCAGAACAGTGCCGACAGATACTCTCTCATGCAACTAATTTGCCGATTTTAATTATTATACTTAGGTATTAGTTTGCAATAATCATCTGATTTATTGGGATTTATTGTCGATTTCATGCATAAGGACGGCTGGCTCGCCTATGGAGCGCTGGACATTTAGTTTCATTAGAAACTATCCTCCTGACATACAACAATCCAATAAACAGCTGAACCACCCTGTTAGCACCGGAGATACCATGAGTAAGAAATTCGCGTCCCATGCCGATACCGAAGAGAAACAGATCAGTTTCACTAAGCTGGCAGAGGGGCTCTATGCTTACACGGCTGAAGGTGACCCCAATACGGGCATAGTGATTGGCGATGACAGCGTGATGGTCATCGACACCCAGGCAACGCCGATCATGGCCCAGGATGTTATCCGCCGTATCCGCGAGGTGACTGACCTACCGATTAAGCATGTGGTCATGACCCATTACCATGCCGTGCGTGTTCTCGGCGCATCCGCATACGATGCCGAGAATATCTACGCGAGCCAGAGCACCTATGACCTGATTGTTGAGCGTGGTCAGCAAGATTATGAATCCGAGGTTGGCCGCTTCCCGCGTCTGTTCAAAGGAGTCGATTCTGTGCCTGGCCTGACTTGGCCAACCATCGTCTTCCAGGAAAAGCTGACGGTGTTTATGGGTGAGCGTGAGGTGCAGATCATTCACCTTGGCCGCGGACACACCAAGGGCGACACCGTCGTCTGGTTACCGAAAGAAAAAATCATGTTTTCCGGTGACCTAGTTGAGTATGGCGCCACCCCTTATACCGGTGATGCTTACCACGAGGACTGGCCTGCTACGCTTGATCGCCTACAGGCCATGCAGCCCCAGAAGCTGGTACCCGGCCGTGGCGATGCGTTGCAAACTGCCGAACAGTGCCAGGAAGCCATTCAGGGCACCCGTGACTTCTTGAGCGATATGTATGGCAGCGTCAAAGCAGGCAAAGCAGCGGGTAAATCACTCTCCGAGTGCTACGCCGAGACCTACGCGGTTCTGAAGCCTAAGTATGGCCACTGGGTCATCTTTGATCACTGCGTGCCTTTCGATATCACTCGCTGCTACGACGAAGCAGGCGGCGAATATCCAGATCCACGTATCTGGACGGCAGAGCGCGATACCGCCATGTGGCACTCCCTGCAGGACGCCGTCGAAAATCAGTAAGTGCTAACTAGAGACACCCACTGATCATGCCCAGCTGTCGGGTGTCATTCACCCGACAGCTGCAGGGGAGCAATAGATGCCAACAACCTATAAAAATCCTGTCTATCCTTACCGACGCCCGCCTGAGCTTGATGTTCAAGATGTTCGCCATTATCCGGTGGTGATTGTCGGTGCCGGACCTAGCGGCCTCGCCGCCGCTATCGATTTGGCTCAGCAAGGCATTCATTCGATTGTCCTGGACGACAACAACACCGTTAGCGTGGGGTCGCGGGCATTGTGCTTTGCCAAGCGTTCACTGGAAATTATTGACCGTTTAGGCTGCGTCGAGCCGATGCTTGAAAAAGGCGTCACTTGGCAACATGGCCGCGTCTTTTTCCAAGACCGCGAAGTCTATGACTTCAACCTGCTGCCAGAAGATGGCCACCGCATTCCCGCTTTTATTAACTTGCAGCAGTATTACTTTGAAGAGTTTCTGGTCAATCGCGCTCACGACTTTGCTGAGCAAATTGATCTGCGCTGGAAACATAAGGTCATTGATGTTGATGCTCAGCCTGATAGCACCGCCATTCAGGTGTCGACCCAGGATGGTGACTACTCACTGACCTGTGACTATTTGCTTGTTTCGGATGGTGCCAACAGCCGCATCCGCGACATGCTAGGCCTTGACTGCAAAGGCCAGGTATTTCAAGACCGCTTCCTGATTGCGGATGTGGTGATGAAGGCTGATTTCCCGACAGAGCGCTGGTTTTGGTTTGATCCGCCCTTCCATCCCAATCAATCGGTGCTGCTGCACAAAGAACCCGACAATGTGTGGCGTATCGACTTCCAGCTAGGCTGGGACGCTGATCCGGAAGAAGAAAAGAAAGAAGAGAACATTCGCCCGCGCGTGCAGGCGATGCTTGGCCCGGACGTGGAGTTTGAGCTTGAGTGGGCCAGTGTCTACACCTTCCGCTGCCGCAAGATGGATAACTTCATTCATCACAGCGTGATATTTATGGGCGACGCAGCTCATCAGGTATCCCCCTTTGGTGCCAGAGGTGCCAATGGCGCCCTTCAGGGTGTGGAGAACTTAGCCTGGAAACTGGCGCGTGTTCTCAAAGCCCAGGCGCCAAAAACACTGCTGTCCACGTATAACACCGAGCGCCAGCACGGTGCGACAGAAAACCTGCTTAACTCTACCCGCGCCACTGACTTTATTACCCCGAAGAGCCATATCAGCCAGGTATTTCGCGATGTGACGCTGGAGCTGGCGGAGAAACATGCCTTCGCACGTAGCCTAGTCAACAGCGGCCGTCTTTCCATGCCGTGTCGCTACGATAGCTCACCGCTCAATACGCCTGATGTTGATGGTGGCCCAAGCGAACTGCGTCCTGGTAGCTCGGCTAAGGACGCCCCCATTCGCCTGGGTGAGCAGAACGCTTGGCTACTCAATCAGTTGGGTAATGGTTTTGTACTGCTACTCGATGGCCGTATTGATGACGGTCACGCCACTGCGCCGTTAAGAGAGCTGAGCGAGCTGTTAGATCGCCACACTGACTTACGCCTTGTGGTGGTTGGCCCAGCTCCGGATGAGTTTGGCGCTCTACCGCGCACCACCGTGATAGACGATACCGAAGGGCTAGTGACACAACGCTACGGCCTGAAAGCGGGTGGCGGATACCTTATCCGTCCTGATCAGCACGTTACTGCTCGCTGGCACACCGTCACTGCCCACCAGGTTGAAGACGCATTAGACCGCGCGCTGGGCGTTTATCTTGCGGGTACCGCTGACACGACCTTTCAGGAGCGTTGCCATGCCAAGGCTTGAATTAAATCCCAACTTTACTGACCCGGATGCTTTTTACGCGGCACTCACCGCGCTACATCGCGACCGCAGCGAGGCAGAGAGCGAGCGCATCAATGCGCGCCTGATCCTGTTACTGGCTAATCATATCGGCGACCAAACCGTGCTCGAAGCAGCCATTTCCCATGCGGTTGGTGATGGCGATTAATCGCCGCGTCTTAGATCTCTAAAAGATAGATTTATTTAAGTAACGTCCAAACACAGCAGGTCTTAACAATGACTGAACAATTGCAATATCAGAACGGTTTCCATAATCACTTTTCAAGCGAAGCGCTGCCGGGTGCACTGCCAATTGGGCAAAACTCACCGCAAAAGTGTGCTTACGGCTTATATGCTGAACAACTCACTGGTTCCGCCTTCACTGCGCCTCGGCATCAAAACTTTCGTAGCTGGCTTTATCGCATTCGCCCTTCAGTTGTTCAGAGCGCGTATCAGCCACTGGAAAATAACAACGTACACACGGCCCCGTTAGAGAAGCCCGCCGCGGACCCCAACCAAATGCGCTGGGACCCGGTTGCGATACCGGATGCACCGACTGACTTTATCGATGGCCTGTTTACCATTGCAGTGAACGGGGATGCGGCCACCCAGGCCGGTGTGGGTGTGCATGTTTATACGTTCAATGAAGACATGACCGAACGTTTTTTCTACAACGCAGATGGCGAACTGCTCTTCGTTCCGCAGATGGGGGCTATTCGTCTACGCACCGAATTTGGTGAACTCGAGATTGATAACGGCGAGATTGCCGTTATTCCTCGCGGTGTGAAGTTCCAAGTGCGTAAAGCACAGGGTGTTGACGCTGCGCGGGGGTATATTTGTGAGAACTACGGCAGCCCTCTAGAACTACCCGGTCTCGGCCCCATCGGCGCCAACGGCTTAGCCAACCCGCGTGACTTCCAAAGCCCGGTGGCAGCCTATGAAGATCTGGAAGGTGATTACCGCTTAGTCGCTAAGTTCTCTGGTCGTTTCTGGGAAACAAAGCTCAACCATTCGCCGTTAGATGTGGTGGCGTGGCACGGCAACTGCGCGCCGTATAAATATAATCTCGCCAACTTCAACACCATCAATACGGTGAGCTTCGACCACCCGGATCCGTCAATCTTCACCGTATTAACGTCCCCCTCCGATACGCCGGGAATGGCCAATCTTGATTTTGTGATCTTCCCGCCGCGCTGGATGGTTGCCGAGAACACTTTCAGACCGCCCTGGTTCCATCGCAACCTGATGAGCGAGTTTATGGGGCTTATTCATGGCGAGTACGATGCGAAAGCAGAAGGCTTCACTCCAGGCGGTGCCAGCCTGCACAATTCAATGTCGCCCCATGGCCCCGATGCTGAAACATTTGAGAAAGCTTCCAACGCTGAGCTGAAGCCACAGTTCTTGGGGGATACCCTGGCCTTCATGTTTGAAAGCCGCTACTTCTTCCACCCAACCCCTGCGGCTCTGGAGGCTGACTTCCGCCAACGTGACTATGTGGATGTTTGGTCAACGCTGCGTTCGCACTTCAACCCAAACCAGCCGTAAAACTTATCGCCCCCTGACGACAAGGATTGAATGCCCATGAAACTTGCAACACTTAACAAAGGCCGCGACGGCGAACTTATCATCGTCTCTCGCGACCTCGCCCGTGCCGTAAGCGCTGTTGATATTACTCCCACGCTTCAAGCGGCCCTTGAAAGCTGGGAAGCCGTTAGCCCTCAGCTTGAAGAACGCTATGCGCAGCTAAACAATGGCAATGCCGACGGTGCTTTTGAGCTTGATCAGCGTGCGCTGCACTCTCCGTTACCGCGTGCCTATCAGTGGGCCGACGGCTCTGCCTACCTAAACCATGTCCAACTGGTACGTCAGGCGCGTAATGCTGAGATGCCCGAAACCTTCTGGACCGATCCGCTTATGTACCAGGGCGGTAGCGACTGCTTCCTGGCGCCCACCGAAGATATCGAAGCGGTGAGTGAAGAGCATGGCATCGACTTTGAAGGTGAGGTTGCGGTCATTACCGATGACGTGCCGATGGCCGTCACCCCCGAAGAAGCCGCCAAGCACATTAAACTAGTAATGCTGGTTAACGATGTCAGCCTGCGCGGCCTCATTCCAGGCGAACTCGCTAAAGGCTTTGGCTTTTTCCAAGCCAAGCCCGCCTCTTCTTTCTCGCCCATCGCGGTGACCCCAGATGAACTCGGCGATGCTTGGCAAGAAGGCAAAGTGCACCTGCCGCTGACCGTGCACCTGAATGACGAGAAGTTTGGCGAGCCAGAAGCGGGTCCCGATATGATTTTCAGCTTTCCACAGCTGGTTGCCCATGCGGCCAAGACCCGCTACCTCGGCGCGGGTGCTGTGATTGGTTCGGGTACTGTTTCCAACCCAGATCCCGATGGCGGCCCTGGAAAGCCGGTAGCTGACGGCGGCGTAGGCTATAGCTGCTTGGCCGAAGTACGCATGGTCGAGCAGATACTGTACGGCCAGGTGAAAACCCCCTTTATGCGCTTTGGCGACCGGGTGCGCATCGAGATGTTTGACCGCGATGGCAACAACATATTTGGCACCATCGATCAGCAAGTCGTGAAGTACCAACCAAAATAAAGCCAACACAAGGAAGGTAACATGACGACGCTTTACGGCTATTTCCGCTCGTCGGCTGCTTACCGGGTGCGGATCGCCTTAAACCTGAAAGGCCTGGACTACGATCAGGTTCCGATCAACTTGGTGAAAGGCGAGCAGCGGGGTGGCGACCATCTGGCGCGCAACCCTCAGGGGATGGTGCCTAGCTTAGTGCTGGATGATAACTCAGTGGTCAACCAGTCACTGGCGATCTGTGAGTATCTCGATGAGGTACACCCCAAGCCCGCGCTGCTACCGGCTGATGCCTTAGCGCGCGCAAGAGTTCGTGCGCTTGCCCAGTCGGTGGCTTGCGAGATTCATCCGCTCAATAACCTGCGGGTGCTCAAGTATCTCGTCGGTGAACTAGGGGTGGATGAGGCGGCCAAGTTAGCCTGGTATCGCCACTGGATTACCGAGGGCTTTGCAGCCCTGGAAGCAACGCTAGCGTCTGATTCCAACAGCGGCGACTTTTGCCATGGCGACACCCCAACGCTTGCGGATATCTGCCTGATTCCCCAGGTGTATAACGCAGAGCGCTTCGAGTGCGATTTGTCAGCCTACCCGACGATCCAGCGCATCGCTGCCAATTGTCGTGCGCTGCCAGCCTTCGAAAAAGCCGCACCCGAGGCACAGACTGACGCCAACTAAGCTGAAGCCAAGCCAAATAAAGCGATACGATTAAGTTATACTAAGCAGGCTAACATAAGCGGGCGTCTTTCCACTCGGGAAGGCGCCCGTCTCGTGTCCGAAGGGGCATCACATCCAACCAAAAGGAGTTAAGGGGTGCTAAAGCTGCCCTCTACCGCCACCGTCGTGGCACTGGCCGCGGTGACTGCACTTGGCCCACTGGCCACAGATATGTACTTGCCAGCCATGCCCGCGATGGCAGAAGCGCTGAATACTGGCCCAGACCGAATACAGCTGACCCTTAGCCTCTATATGGCTGGATTCGCGCTGGCCCAACTACTGTGCGGGCCAATCTCTGATCGCTTTGGCCGCCGCCCGGTGATGATCGCAGGGTTATCGCTGTTTCTCGCGGCGAGCCTACTGTGTGCCTGGGCGCCTAGCGTCGAGTGGTTGCTGGTAGGTCGCTTTCTACAGGCCTTCGGCGGTGCTGCTGGACCGGTATTAGCACGGGCATCGGTGCGTGATATTCATGGTCCGATCGAGGCTGGGCGCATTCTCTCCTATATGGCAAGCACGATGGCCCTCGCCCCTGCTCTGGCCCCTGTGGTGGGCGCGGGGTTACTGCTGTTTTTTGGCTGGGAATCGGTGTTCGTATTGCTGGCGCTCTACGCGGCAGTGATGCTGGCGGTACTGATATTTATGCTGCCCGAGCCGTTGGCGAAGGAGCGACGGCAATCGATTCACCCGAAAACAGTACTGGCTAATTTCCGCTTACTACTGACTCAGCGTGCCTTTATCGGCTACACCTTGGTGAATGCGGCCGCGTTCTCCGGGCTATTCGCGTACCTTTCGGGCTCATCTTTTGTACTCATCGAGTACCTGGGCGTCGCACCTACGTTGTATGGCGTGCTGTTCACACTGATCGTCGCGGGCTTCTTCTTCGGCACTCTGGTCAGCGGTCGCTACAGCCACCGCCTAGGTCGTGATCGCCTCGTTACCCTGGGCAGCGTAATCTGCGCAACTGGGGGCGTCGTCATGGCGGGCTTGGCCACCGTTGGCGTTCATCATCCGTGGGCGGTGGTGGGGCCGCATATGGTGTTTATGCTGGGGGTCGGCATTTTGATGCCACAAACAATGGCCGGGGCACTGGCGCCCAACCCTCAATGTGCGGGCGCAGCGTCTTCTTTGTTTGGTTTCCTGCAAATGACGATTGCCGCTGTGGTAGGTGGGTTAGTCGGGCAATTCCACGACGGCAGCTCGCGCACCATGGCCTTAACGATTGGGCTGATGGGGCTACTCGCCTTGCTAAGCCACTGGCTGCTGGTACGCCGCCACAAAGAGGCATAGTTGAATCAACTGTATCGCTACCTAGCAAAAGGCCACGCATTGCGTGGCCTTTTTTACCTATATTGAGTTGCCTTAAGCAGCTTCGACAGCGATGGTCTTCGAGCGACCTTCACGTAGCTCCTTCAGCAACGTCTCACGGCGCTCGTTGGCTTTCTCAGCGGCAGCTTCGCGGACGGGTCCAAAACCACGAATTTCTTCTGGCAACTTAGCAAGCGTTAAGGCCGTGGCGTGATTCGTGCCATCAAGACGGGCCACTAACTCATCAATCAACTGCTCATAGTCAGCCAATAAAGCGCGGTCGAGTTTACGATCAGCGCTGAAGCGGAAAGGGTCAAGCGCGGTGTTGCGCAAACCGCGCAGCTTGGCCAACGTGCCCATTGCCTTCAGCACCCAAGGGCCGAAGCGGCGCTTCACCGGACGCCCTTGCGCATCTTTACGGCCACCCAACAGTGGCGGTGCCAAATGGAAGGTTAGCTGGTAATCACCCGAGAACGTGGCTTTGACCTCATCCAGAAAATCGCTCTGGGTGTAAAGGCGCGCCACTTCATACTCATCTTTATACGCCATCAAGCGATAGAGCTGATGGGCGACGGCTTCACTCAACGATTGGCCACCGTTTAGCGCTGCTTCGGCCTCACGCACTTTCGTTACTTGAGTAACGTAACGCTCAGCCCAGGCACGGTTCTGATAGCGCTCCAGGTGGCGACTGTTACGCGCCACTACATCGTCCAGTGTGGCATTCGCGGATAGGGGAAGCGTGTCCAGATGCTGCTGAAGATAGTCGGGTTCCACCGCAGCCAAGCGACCCCAGGCAAATGCCTGACGGTTCTTCTCCACAGCGACGCCGTTAAGCTCCAGAGCACGCTGCAGCGCAGGTTCAGAAAGCGGCACCAGCCCCTGCTGCCAGGCAAACCCGAGCATCATCATATTGGAAAACACCGTATCGCCCAGCAGCTGTTCGGCTAGGCGATTGGCATCCAGGGAAGCAAAGCGTTCCTCGCCAACCGCTTCACACAGCATGTTAAGGTGCTTACTGGGCTGCATATCCGCATCGCGATAAAGGACATAATCCGCCGTGGCTAGCTCCGCCAGATTCGCCACGATACGCGTGGTCGGCTGCAGCACATTTAGCGCTTTCTGCGAACTCGCCACGACCATATCGCAAGCGATCATCGCATCGGCCTGGCCAGCTTCGATACGTACCTGATTCAGCTCACTGGGCTGTGATGCCAGACGCACATAGCTAAGGACTGCCCCGCCTTTTTGCGCAAACCCCATAAAGTCGAGCACGCTGCTGCCCTTACCTTCCAGGTGTGCGGCCATGGTAATCAGTTGCCCAACGGTCACCACGCCCGTGCCACCAACGCCTCCCACCAGCAAGTCATAAGGGGCCGTTAAAGTGGCAATCGCAGGGGTTGGCAAATGCGCTATGCGTTGCCAAAAGGCATTATCTGCGGTGACGCCCTGGCCTTTACGCAGCCCGCCACCTTCAACCGTGACAAAACTGGGGCAAAAGCCACTGACGCAGGACATATCTTTATTGCAGGACGACTGATCGATTTTGCGCTTGCGGCCTAGTTCGGTCTCGCGAGGCACCACCGATAAACAGTTGGACTGTACAGAACAATCACCACAACCTTCGCAAACATGATGGTTAATGAACACCCGGCGGGCGGGGTCTTCCATCAAACCACGCTTGCGCCGACGGCGCTTTTCAGCCGCGCATGCTTGGTCATAAATCAACACGGTGCAGCCAGGAATTTCGCGCAGTTCACGTTGCAGCGTATCCATCTCTTCACGCCCGTGGAAGGTTACCTGCTTAGGAAACTCCTTTTCATGCCCGCGGTATTTTTCGGGCTCATCACTGACCACCACTACCCGACGAACACCTTCATCCAGCGACTGCTGGGCGATCATCGGCACGTTAATTTGCCCATCCACGGGTTGACCGCCCGTCATGGCAACCGCATCGTTGAACAGGATTTTATAGGTAATATTGACGTTGGCAGCCACTGCCTGACGCACCGCCATCGAGCCCGAGTGAAACCAGGTGCCTTCGCCTAAGTTCTGGAAAATATGCCCATTGCCGGTAAAGCGGCTCTTGCCCACCCAGTTAACGCCTTCGCCGCCCATCTGAATTAACGATTCGGTGTTGCGGCCCATCCACGACGCCATAAAATGACAGCCGATGCCCGCTAAGGCTTTACTGCCCTCTGGCACCTTGGTCGAGCTATTGTGTGGGCAACCGGAGCAGAAATACGGCATGCGGCGCACACCACCAAGCTCCTTAACACCGGCTTGGCAAGCATCAACGGTTGCCAGCTTGTCGCTAAAATCAATGTCGAAAAAGCGCGCTAAACGCTCGGCGACAAAGCCTGCTAAGAGGCGCGGGCCCAGCTCTCCAACAAAGGGAATCAGCGGTTTGCCAGTTTCATCCTGCTTGCCGGTCACGATGACCTCGCCAGGATGGTCGGGTTCGGACATGTACTCTTTAAGCTGACTTTCAATAATGCCGCGCTTCTCTTCAATGACCAGCACTTCGCGCTTGCCATGAATAAACTCAAGAATGCCGGGGCGATGGAGCGGCCACACCATCCCGACTTTGTATATTTCCACCCCCAATTCACGCAGCTTCGCCTCATCCAGCCCCAACAAACGCAGCGCCTCAAGTAAATCCAGGTGGCCCTTGCCTGTGGTAACCAGCCCAAACGTCGCCTGTTCTTGGCGAAATAAATACTGATCAATCGGGTTAGCGGTGGCAAACGCCTGAACGGCGGCCAGCTTGTGCTCAAGGCGAGTCTCAAGCTGCGGCCCCGGTAGGTCCGGCCAGCGATAGTGCAGCCCGCCTTCCGGCATTTCGAAATCCGGCGTGACATATTCCGGCAAGGGCGGCACGTCCACCGATGCGCCACTCTCTACGGTTTCGGAAACGGCTTTGAACCCCACCCAGCAACCCGAGAAGCGTGAAAGTGCATAGCCCCATAACCCAAAGCGCTCATATTCCGCCAATGAGGCAGGGCTTACGACCGGCATAAACCAGGCCATAAAGGCGACATCCGACTGGTGTGGCATGGAGGACGACACACACCCATGGTCATCGCCCGCGACCACCAGCACACCGCCAGTCGGTGAGCTACCATAGGCATTACCGTGCTTTAACGCATCGCCCGCACGGTCAACGCCTGGCCCTTTGCCGTACCACATGCCGAAGACGCCTTCGACTTGCCGCTCAGGATCTGTCTCTACCTGTTGGCAACCAAGCATCATGGTAGCGGCCAGGTCTTCGTTGATCGCAGGGACAAAATCGATGTGATGCGCTTCCATAGCGGCTTTCGCCCGCCAAATTTCTTGGTCTACACCGCCCAAGGGCGAGCCACGATAGCCACTGATAAGCCCTGCCGTTTGGCGGCCATTGTGGCGATCAAGCTCGGCTTGGCGTAAGGCGATGCGTACCAATGCCTGGGTGCCAGTAAGAAAAATACGGCCTTCGCCGCGGCTATAGCGGTCGGCCAACTGATAATTATCGAGTGCGATCTCGAGAGGCTGGGTAATAGAACCCGCCTGCTCAGCAATTGAGGGGGTTGTCATGAGAGTTCACCAGTACGGTTGAAAAATTATGGTTGTAATACATCTGAGTCTAGCCAAGAGCGCACTAAAGGTGCTTGCTAATTAGCTCTTCAAACGTCTGGTTATTAATCATTACTTTCATTTTTTTAGCTTTGACGCAATGATATTCAACAAACCACAAATAAATGAAATGACACCATGAAAGAAGCAACTAAAGAAATCACTTTAGACAGGCATGATCAGCGCATTCTTACCCTGCTTCAGCAACAGGGGCGTATTACCAACAATGAGCTCGCCGAACAGATCGGGCTCTCCCCTGCTGCCTGCTGGCGACGCGTAAAAGCCCTGGAAGAGAGTGGCGTTATCCGCCGCTTTGCGGCGTTGGTGGAACCCAGCCTAGTGGGCCAACCACTATCAGCACTGGTCATGGTGACGTTGGTTCGCCACCACATCGACAATACCGTCGAGTTCGAAAATCGCATTCTGCAATATCCAGAAGTGCTGCAGTGCTATGCCACCACCGGCAACGCCGATTTCGTATTGCGGGTAGTGATCGAGGACATGGCGGCTTATGACCGATTTCTGAATGAAAAACTCTTCACCTTGGAGGGCATTTCCCAGGTCAGCTCCAATTTCGTGCTGCGTAATATCAAAGAAGAGACCGCTATCCCGATTCGTTGAATCAGCCGACTGCCGCAACTCTGAAGACCCACCGCTTAACATGGCTCTTCACCGTTGAGGGTGCCGGTGCGTTCTTAAGCCACCTTCACAGATTAACGACCAACACTGTCGGAAAACCTGCTTGCAGGTCCTTGACGAAACTCTCGGGTACCTCCAGCGGTACACCTGGGCTCTCTTCTCCACCGACCTCCGAGATTGCAACTCGCCTGTGGATATTTTTCGGCCAGATAGAGCTGGATCGCCAGTGATTCGATTATCGCGCGGCTTTCATTGATCAGCGCGGGAACCTTAGCGGCGGAGTTGAGAGTAAGAAAGCCTTGTTGGAGATGCTAACCCTTCATGAGTTCCACCAAAACCTGTTCGGAGTCCAGCCCCCTGGGCATTCAGTTCCAGGCTTGCGGAAGGCCAAGGTGGCAAAGCAAGGTGGTGGTGGGCGGCTCGGGGCTTTACGCCCGTGGCAGCACCTCGGCCAGCGCCGCCAGGCAGGCGTCGACCTCGACGGCACTGTTATAGTGCGCCAGTGAGACTCGGGTGACCGCCCTCAGCCCGAGCGGGCGCAGGATATTGCCGGAAAATACGTCGTCGCTTCGCGCATGGACGCGTATTCCCCGAGCCCCAAGTTCGGCGACCACATGCTTGGCTTCGATTTCCTCGACGGCGAACGACACCACCCCCTCACGGTACGGAGAATCCTCGGGGCCAATCAAATGCAGTCTGGGATAGCTACACAACCCCGGCAGGTCCGCATCGCCGAACAGCAGCCGATGCACCAGGGCACGCTCATGGGCGCGCATCGCCTGGCCAGCGGCGACCAGGCAAGCGCGGCGCGACGAATCATCGGTGAAGTGGCCGCCCAGCCAGGCGAGGTAGTTGACCATCTCGCTAACCCCGGCAAGCGCCGAGGGGTCACGACTGCCCAACTCCCAGGCATCGGCAGGCTTGCCCGAGAGCCGGTCATGATCAACCACGCTCATGCGATCGGAGAGCCAAGTGTAACCGTTATTGAAACGGCAGTACGCCTTGTAGGGCGAGACGACATAGGCATCGACACCGTAGTCATCGACGGCCAAGAACCCGTGCGGCGCATGCTGAATACCATCGACGATGATCATACATTCCGGGGCCACGGCGCGGATTGTGCGCGCAATCTCGGCAACGTCCATGCTCATACCAGTGACCGGGCTGGTATGCAGGATGGTCGCGATGCGGGTGTCCGGACGCACGCAGTCGGCGTAGAGCGCCGCCGTCACACGGCCTGTAGCGACATCGAAGGGTACCTCAATCCAGTCTCGGCCGGTGCGGCGTGCCCACTGTGCAGTAGCGTCATAGGTCGCAGGATGTTCCACCGAGCTCGCGAGGATACTGCCGCCCGCCTCAGCAGCTAGCGCTGCTGCGCGGATCACACGAAACAGGCATTCGGTACCGGTCTCACCGCCAAAGATGACTCCACCGCTGGCGCCAAAGAAGGTGGCTAGGTCGTCGCGCCCAGAAGAAACGATTTGGGACACGGCATGGGAGGCTGGATTGTCGCGATGTTCGTTGTCGGGAATGCCGGCAACTTCGGCGCTTCGCGTTACCACCGATTCGAGCGTTAATGACCCACCTGCATTCTCAAAAAAGACCCGCTTGCCGCTAAAAGGACAAGTATCGACGTGCAGGAAGCGCTCCCGCACCTGGTTTAGCAGCTCATCAGGAAGGAAGGTACCATCCGCCGCGAGGGGCTGGCGCAAAGTCACAGTGGGAGTTGGCGTTGTCGTCATGGTTGATATCTCCATCGGTCAGGCACAAGTCTGACCTTCATAAAAAAGGCTGTGGGAATTAGTGCTGGATGCCGCGACGTCGACGCCACTGACTCCAGACCGGATACGCCAGCGCCAGAACCACGAGTAGGCATAGCGTCAACGACAGTGGTCGGGTGAAGAAGGTGGTCAAATCCCAGTGAGAAATCTGCATTGAGCGCCTAAAGTTGACCTCTAGGATGGGCCCGAGGATCAGGGCTATCACCAGAGGAGCAGCGGGGTAGCGCCAGCGTTCCATAAAGAAGCCCACCACACCGAAGGTCACCGCGAGCCAGACATCAAAGATCTCATTGCGCAGCGCATAGGTACCGATCACGCTGAATACCAGGATCATCGGCCCCAAAACTGAGCCCGGCACCTTGGTCACTACCACTAGGTAGCGGCATAGCCATAGTCCCAGCACCGCGAACAGCACATTAGCCAGCAGCAGTGAGAGGATTAGGGTGTAGGTCGTCTCGGCGTGGTCGGTAAATAGGCTTGGCCCCGGGATCATGCCGTGGATGGTCAGCCCGCCGACAAAGACGGCTGTCACCGCATTGCCGGGAATGCCCAGCGTCAGGGTGGGAATCAGCGTGCCACCGGTCACGGCGTTATTGGCCGACTCTGAGGCCGCTACCCCTTCCAGCTCCCCCTTACCGAAACGTTCGGGCGTCGGGGAATGACGACGCGCCTCGTTGTAGGAGATAAAGGAAGCGATGCTGGTACCGGCACCGGGAAGAATACCCACTACCGAGCCGATCACCGAGGAGCGCAATAAGGTACGCAGACAGCGCCGAATGTCGAGCCACAGAGGGAGGCGGCGCCCTTTGAGTTGCTGTCCCTTACCCGTCAGCACGCCACCGCCTTCAGGTACACAGAGGTTGAAAGCCTGAGAGACAGAGAACAACCCGATCAATACCGGCAGCAGCGGCACCCCATCGAATAGTTCGCTGTAGCCGAAGGTGAAACGCTGCATTCCGGTGAAGGCGTCTAACCCCACGCAGGCCAGAACCAGTCCCACCGCCGCCGAGAGAACGCCCTTGAGAGGGCGGTCTGACGCCACGCCAACGATAGTCACCAACCCGAAGATCGCCAGCACGGTGTATTCCTGGGGGCCGAAGGCCAGTGCGACCGTAGACAGCGGCGGGGCGATGGCGATCAGTACGACCACACTGAACAGCCCGCCGAACAGAGAGGCGAGCGTCGCCATGCCCAGCGCCTCGCCGCCTCGTCCAGCCTCTGCCAATGGGTAGCCGTCGAGCGCGGTGGCGATGGAGGCATCCGTGCCTGGAGTGCGCAACAGGATTGCCGTCACCGACCCACCATAGACAGAGCTAACGTAGACTGCACCGAGTAGAATCAGCGCTAGGTCCGGCGGCATGCCGAAAGTGATGGGGATACATAGCGCCACGCCCATCGTCGAGGAGAGCCCCGGCAGCGAGCCGATCGTCATGCCGGCTAGGGTGCCGAGAAACAGCGTCAGCAGGGCCATTGGCGTCAGCACATTACCAAGGGCAGGAAGCAATACATCCATAGAGAGTCTCTTGAGTAAATTCGCTGACCGTCGCTAGCTTGCCAGCCAGCCAACGGGCAGAGGCACGGACAGTAGGTACATGAAGACCACGAAGATCACGGCTGAGAATGTCATAGCGATTATCAAGGCCGTCAGCCAACGCAAGTGGCCCAATAACCGCAGGCTGGCCAGCAAGAACAGTGGCAGCGCGGCGAAGGTACCGGCGGTCACCATCAGGCCAAGCAGTCCCAGCAGGCACAGGCACAACACGGCGAAGCGCGGCCATGCCAGCGGCGGAGGCAGCTCGTCAGGAGCTCGACGGCAAAGGGTGCAAAGAGCAATCCCTATACAGACCACCCATCCCAGCGTACCAGCGATCACGGGAAAGACTCCTGCGTCGCCGCGCATACCCAGACCCGTGATCACCGCAGCGGCACAGACCGCCCCCATCAGCAAAGCTACAGCACGATCGATAGTGTCGAGAGTCATGGGGCTAGCCCTCCAGGCGTCCGTTTACTGCTCGCTCCAGGGATCTTGTTCCCAGAGCATCTTCAGTCGGTCATGGCTGTCGTGGATAAAGTCGACGTACTCCTGCCCGTAGATGGGATTGACCGACATGTTGAGGCGGTTCATCTCAGCGCGGAACTCGGGGTTCTCAACGACTTTGCGAGTCACGTCCAGCAAGGTGTCATAGATCTCCTGAGGCACGTCCGCCGGAACAGCAAATCCGCGTGATGCCGCGGCCAAAACGTCATATCCCTGCTCATGCCCAGTGGGCACATCAGGAATCGGCTCGCCCCGCTCTTCAGACCATATCGCCAGGCCGCGCGCCTTGCCTTCCTGAATCTGGGTAACTGCTTCCGACATATTTCCTGCGAAGGCTGTGATATGGCCCCCCAACAGCGAGGCGGTTGCCTCGGCATTGCCGCTGTAGGCGACGAAGTTGAGGTCGATATCCGCTTCGGCGGCGAAATTGAGGGCCGCAAGGTGATCGTCACCACCGACACCCTCGTGGGAGACAATAATTGACTTAGGATCGTCCTTCACCGCTGCGACGAAGTCATCCAGGGTTTGGTAGGGGCTGTTTGTGGCGACCACTAGCATGCCTGGATCAGTGACCACGTTGGCCAACGGGCGGATATCTTCGAGGGAGTAGCCAACGGTCTCCCCACGCGTGAACGGGTAGACTTCCACCACCGGTGAATTGATCAGACCGATCGTATAGCCATCCGGGGCAGCATTTGCTAAGTGCACCCAGCCCAGCTCGCCTCCAGCACCGGGACGGTTGACTACTACCAGACGCTCGCCAATCTCCTCCTCGGCGTACTTGGCGAAGATGCGCGCCATGGTATCGGTGCTACCTCCAGCACCGAACGCAACAATCATTTGGATCGGCTTGCTGGGATAGTCCGCCGCCAAGGCCGACGTACTCAGACCACTCACTAGCAGTGTCGCCATCGAGCCTAGAACCGCCTTCCGTACCGACATAGGATGAGTCTTCATCGTCTTACTCCTTGTTAGTATTATGTTTTGAGAGCCATGCAGGTTGTTCACCCTGGTACTACCCCCAGCCTGATGCTGCTGAGCACTCACCCACTACATTAAAAGCACTCCACACTTTCAAAAAAGCGAATAAATTGCATATATTAAGAGTCGTAATTTTCATTATTCGGTGATGCCATGTTGACCCTCAAGCAGCTCGAAACTTTCGTCCAAGTGGTCGAGCTCGGCACGTTCGAGCGCGCCTCTCTGCGACTCAACGCGACGCAGTCCACCGTATCCAAGCGCATATCCGAGCTAGAGCAGGCCACCGGCCTGCGTCTCTTCGACCGGTCCCGCCGCAACGCACGGCTGACCGAGGAGGGTGAACGGCTGCTGGAACTGGCCTACACGACGCTCGACGGTGCAAAGCACATCCTCGAGCTCAATGAGCAACCCGAGCGCACGCTGCATCGTGTGCGTATCGGCTTCACCGATCTGGCCGCCCTTACTTGGCTCCCAGGCTTTATTCGGGATTACACGATCGAGCGACCCGATATACGGTTAGATGTCACCATCGATATGAGCCGTACCCTTTACCAGCAGTTTCAGGATGGCGAGTTGGATCTGGTGGTGATTCCCCAGGTCCCTGAGGCCTTCGCCCAGCCGGGTGTGGAAGCCCGGCTGTTGGAGGAAGTGGAGATGGCCTTCATGGCCAAAGAGAGCCTGGTGGACGGCTCCCCCCGCCCCATTACCATAGGAGCGCTCGAACGCTACACCCTGATCAGCCAGGGCAAGCGCTCCGGATTCGCACAGGACGTAAACCGTTGGCTCTCCCACCAGGGTGTGGCCGCCGCCAACCTGACTGCCGATAATTTACTGGCGCTGGTTGGCCTAGTGGCAGCAGGGTGTGGCATTAGCGTATTACCCAAACTCTGTGTCCAGCGTTTTGCCCGCGAGCAGGGGCTGGAGATCCTCGAGACCACCCCTCCTCTGCCTACGATCGGTTACTACGCGCTGTACCATGGTGGAGTACGTATTCAACTGTTTGATGAGCTCGCCCACCGCCTGAGCGACGCATCCGACTTCTCTCGCCCCTTCTTCTTGTCCGAGAATCGTCTTGATCGTGATTGACAGGGAGCACAGGGAGCAATGATAAGAGCCAGCACAAAGCCTAGGCTCTCAAGGCTGACGGCATCACCAATTAGCGCCCAACACTGCCGCGAGACCTTCTTGCAGGTCCTTGATGAAATACTCGGGAGCCTCTAAGTAAATGAGGGCCGATGATGCGTCGGTCCGCGTCAGTTGCGTGGGCTTCAAATGCTTGTATGTCGCTGGTTAGGCAGTTCATGAGTCTTCCTAGGAATCATGGAACTGGCTTGGGTCGGCTTGCATAGTAGATGCCCTAAGCATAATCGCCGCCGATGACTGTCACACCATTAACTGCGAAGAGCTGCTGAGATTTCGAGAACCAAACATAGCATCTGAGAAATAGACTTAAGTATTAATCAAACCAAGCTTAAATTAGTTGCTATTGAAACTATCCAAAGGCAAGGTAAGCGTTGTGACTTACGCCACCTGAGAAGGCGCCACTTGCTCGGTGTTAGGCGTTACCAATAACAACACCGACGTTAATAACGTCGTTTTGGAGTTTCCGCATGAAACAACCAGCTCGCTTACTCGTGGGTGCTATCGCGCTTTCAAGCATGGCGTTCAGCATGTCTTCATTTGCCCAGGCAACGATCACCGTGAGCACGTGGGGTGGGCCGAATCACGGTATTAATACCATTGTTTGGCCGACTTGGAAGGCGTGGATAGAGGAAGCCACGGATGACCGTGTCACGGTAGAAGTGGTGCATGACATGGGGCCTCCTCCCGCACAAATGGAGATCGTTGCTGATGGTATTGCGGACGCCAGTTGGATTTTTCACGCCCATATGGCGGGCCGTTTTCTAGCCACGCAGCTACCTGAGTTCCCCACCTTTGAGGAATTCTCTTCAGAAGATGCTTCTGCGGCCTATTGGCATACCCACCAAGAGTATTTGCAGCAGGCCAATGAGCACCGTGGTGTTGATGTCGTTGCGATGGGCGTGCACGGGCCAGGGCAAATATTTACCCGTGATCAAATAAGTTCAATTGATGAGCTTGCTGGCAAACGGCTGCGCGTGGGCGGCGGGGTGATGAGTGGCTTAGCCGAGGCAATGTCGGTAACCGGTGTCTCCATTCCGCCCACAGGCACCTACGAAGCGGCCTCCCAGGGCGTTGTCGACGGCGCAATGCTAACGCTTGAGAGCTTGCGCAGCTTCCGCGTGGCTGAAGTGGCCCCGCACACCCTTACCGTAGACGGCGGTTTCTACCGCGGCAGCTTTGCGATTGTTATGAACCCGATGTTCTGGGACCAAGTGTCGGACGAAGACCGCGCGGCGATTGAAAGCGTATCGGGTGAGCGGCTTTCACGCTTGTTTGGCTACATGATGGATGTTTCCGACCAGCGCGGCGTTGAATTTGGTGAAGAGAATGGCGCAACCTTTACCCAAGCATCGGAACAAGACATTGATTACCTGAGGGGCGTTGCGAGCAACTTACAGGATGCCTGGAGTGAGTCGATAAAGAGTCGCGGTGTTGACGCACCTGCCGCACTTGCCTTCTTTCATGAACAGTTAGTCAATGCAGCGGCCGAAGAGCGTATTGAAGCGAGTGTTGTTAGTCACTGAGCCGCTAGATTAGGTGCTCTCGCCGCTGCCGTATAATAGGCGGCGAGAGCAGCACTCACATGCTGATGACGCCCTATAAGCAGCTACTTTTCTATCATATCCCCCCACTTTCACCTCTACTCACCTTCTGTTTCACTTGAAACCAACTTGATCCGCGTCAAGATAGTTTATCTCTCGTCGGTTGATACTGATGTCATCATCAAGAACCGCCGAGGGAGATTGACCATGGATACTGCTCAGCACACCGATACCACCTCTTGGTGGGGACGCCTCACTGAGCGCTGCTATACAGCATCAACCGCGACGTTAGCCCGCAACATAAAGCAGCAAGCAGGGGCTAGCTATGATGCACTGATCAATGACCTGGAAAGACCGCTAGAACCACGCTTTGAGCAGGCAGTGGCAAGGCAGCTAGCAGCAGGCCACCCCGCTCATTTCAGCCCAGCCAAAACCTTAATGCCAGTTATGCTGCAGCGCTTTGGTCTTAAAGAGAATGAGCTTCGTAGAAATGTTCTGATAAATCATGCCGACTATCGTGCACTGTGTGACACCTGCAACGCTTGTGCAGCCGTTGGCGATTGTTGGAAAGCGATGCGGGCCAATGCCGAGCTTGATGAGTGCCGTCGCTTATGCCCTAACGCCAATGCCTTTGATGCCTTAGCGGCACAGTGAAGCGTGTTGATTAACATCCCAGCAACGTATCCCTCTATCGCAAAGCGCTCCCATCGACTATCGATGAGAGCGCTTTGATGACTCTTCTTAATGTCTTATTCGAATGAGTTGCTTCAGGAAGCCTGATGCCGCAGCCGCGGGCTAGCTAACTCTCCCACCACGGTAATAACCACCAGCAGGGCTAGCAGCCACGGCCACTGAGTGCCTACTTGAAGGGTGGCAAGGCCAAGCGCATCGATGAAAATTAACACGATGCCTAACGGGCTGACGTAACGCACCATAAACAGCCACAGCGTGTGCTGGGTACGGGAGAGCCCTAGCTCTTCCCTGAATAGTTCAGTACGCAGCAGGAAGCCTGCCATCAGTGCCGTACCTAAACCGCCTAGCGGCATCATCCAGCGGGAGGTCAGGTAATCCAGCCAATCGAAGAAAGTACGGCCTGCCACCGTCCAATCCGCGCCCACATTGAACGACAGCATTGCCAAGGTGCTTACCAACCACAGTACGATACCCACACCCCAGGATGCTTGCTTGCGCGTCAGCCCTTTGCTGGCAACGAGCCAAGCCACTGTCGCTTCGATCATTGAGATCGACGACGTAAGCGCGGCCATTGATAGCATCACGAAGAACAGCACACCAAACAAGGTACCAAACGGCATTGCTTGGAAGGCCAGCGGTAAGCTCATGAAAATCAACCCTGGCCCTTGGCCGGGATTCATTCCGTTAGCGAAAATAATCGGGAAAATAGCCAAGCCAGCCATCAGCGCGACAACGGTATCAGCAATGGCCACACTGAATGTCGTGCGTGCAATGGAGTGCCCTTCTGGCAGGTAAGAGCCGTAGGTAAGAATGGCACCAGACGCGAGCGACAAGGTAAAGAAGGCATGCCCCAGTGCTGCTAAGAGCCCTTCACTGCTTAACCCTTCGGCATTGAAAGAAAACAGAAAAGACCAAGCTTCGGCAAAGCCACCAGAAAAAGCACCGTAGCCAATCAGTATGCCCAGCATGATCACCATGCCTGGCATCATCCAACTGACACTCTTTTCAATACCTGCTTGTACGCCCTTACCGACGATGAACATGGTCAGCACCGTCACTAGCGTGCTCCAGGCACCTAACGTGAAAGGGTTGGCATTATTAGCGGCAAAAATTGCCGCCATATCATCAACACTATTACCGGCTAGCCCGCCGCTCAGCAGTTTCCACAGATAGGAAAATGACCAGCCAGCGACCACCACGTAGAACGACAGAATCATGAAACCACACAGCATGGCCATCCAGCCAAAGATCGACCAGAAACTGCCGCGCCCCGATTCATGCACCACTCGACGGATAGCATCAATCGGGCTGCCCCTGCCACGACGCCCGAAGCTGATTTCAGCCATCATGATAGGCACACCTACCGCCAATATGCAGGCCAAATAGACCAGCACAAAAGCGCCACCTCCGAACTCGCCAGTGATGTAAGGAAACTTCCAGATATTACCCAGGCCCACTGCCGAACCAGTGGCTGCTAGCACAAACCCCCAGCGGCCCAGCCACAATGTTTTGGGGGGCGTATTTGTCGTTGTCATTGGGAAACCTTATAAATTTATATTGTTTTTAGGCTATTTATTATGAGCAGCTAGAACAGCTACTTAAGAGCGATTAACTGCCTATAAAAGCCAACCAACTGCGGTCAATCAGTCATAAAGAGCAATCTATAAAGAGTCTATGGAGATAGCCATAGGGCAGGAATGGGGTTAAATCACATTCGGCGAGGCGCTGCCCGTATAAGCGGCATGAAACTGTAAAGCAATCGTTACACTCAGAAAAAAATGCCGAAGCTTGGTGTCCTGCTGTTGTATTTTTCTGACAAACTGTAAATAAATCGTGACAGTTAATTCACCTGCTATACGAACTTTTTTATGATTTTGCTTAAGTAGTGTCTTGAGTACGGTTTCAAGTGCCGTCTTGAGCACCAATACCGTAACGCTTGAGTTTATTGGCAATGGTTGTGTGGGAAACACCCAACCGCTTGCCTAACTGGCGGCTGGAGGGGTACTGCTGGTACAGCGTACTTAAGATATTTCTTTCCACCTCGCCTAACATGTCGCTCAAGCTTCCCTCTAATGGAATACCAGCAAGCTCAGGCGATACTTCACTGTGAGGAAGACGCAAATGCACCGGCTGAATGGCTTTCTCTTCACATAGCGACACCGCCTGGAACAACACATTTTCCAACTGACGCACATTGCCCGGCCAGTCGTAGCGGGTGATTTTTTCCAACGCAGCAGGTGAAAGTTCAGGCAAAGGGCAACCTATCTGGCGCGCCGCACGATCAAGCACATAGGTCGCCAGCTCTTCGATGCCGTCCAAACATTCACGTAAGGGAGGGACCTGTAGCAACAGCACATTAAGCCGGTGATAAAGATCCAGCCGAAACAGCCCTTCACTACACAGCTGCGGCAGGTTCTGTTGAGTGGCACAGATCACCCGGACATCCAGGAAGGTTTCCTCGTCGCTACCCACACGCCGGAAGCCGCCATCCTGAAGAAAACGCAACAGTTTTGTCTGCAGCCGTGGGCTCATTTCACCGACTTCATCGAGAAACACGGTGCCGCCTTCGTTAAGCTCCAGAAGGCCAAGCTTTCCTTCTGGCCGGGCGCCTTCAAAAGCCCCCGGCGCGTAACCGAAAAGCTCTGTCTCGGCCATTGATTCTGGCAGCCCGGCACAGTTGAGCACCACAAACGGCGCTTGCCCGCGATGGCTTGCCAAATGGCAGGCTCTGGCGACCAGTTCTTTCCCAGTCCCCGTTTCCCCTACAATCAGCAACGGGGCATCCAGTGGCGCCATGCGCCGCGCCTCATTGATCACGGCAGCCAATCGAGAACTCGACTGAAAGATAGCCTCAAAGCCACGCAGCTCCTGGCGCTGCACCTGATAAATCCGTGCCCCGATACGGTCGGCACGGTGCAATGTCACCACCGCCCCGGCTAATGAATCCACCTTGGTGTCTTCGGTGTGCAGTGGCGCAATATCGGCGAGATAGGTATCACCTTTCAGTTTGATCCGCAGCCCATTGATACGTGAGTTGTTGCGGCGAATCACCTCGGGAAGGTCGACTTCGTCAAGGTAGCGATCCAGCGATAGCCCTGGTACTTCTTGAACGCGTACCCCCAATACCTGAACGGCGATACGGTTGGCCGCTACAATGCGCCCCTGCATATCTATCGACATAACGGGGTCAGACAGCGAAGACAGCAATGCATCCAACTCCAAATGACGACGCTCGCTGGGCATCAAGCTCGCGCGCTTGACGCCAAACACCCCTGGAATAGCTTCCAGTGCCGGTTTAAGCGTGCTCAATTGAGCATTAAGCAACTTCGGGACATGCAAATAGATGGTATTGCCCTGCTCGCCGCCAACTTCGCCCCGCGCGACATTAACTCGGTAGTCAGCAAACTGGGCCACTATATCGCGAAGAATACCGATACGATTCTGACAGTTAAATTTAAGACGCATAGAACCCTCACGGCACAAAACTAACGTAGCTACTTAGGCTTTGCCTGAAAAGTCAGTGATTTAGAACATCGCCTAGCCACCACTCACCGGCAGCCCCTGCTCCTCTTTCATACTCCGCAGTATGATTTCAGAGCGAACCTGGGTGACATTAGGATGAGGGAGTAGATGATGATGAATAAAGTCTGAAAACTCGGTGAGGTCCTTGGCGATAACGTGCAGTACATAGTCCGCATCCCCCGACACAGAATAAGCCTCACGCACCATGGCGTGCTTCGTCAGTAACGTTACAAAATCATCATCCATGCTCTCACCATGCGCTTTGAGATTAACGCGGGTGATCGCACGCAAGCCAAACCCCAGACTGGAGGCATCAAGCCTCGCCGAATATCCCTTAATCACTCCTTCGGCTTCTAGCCGCGCTTTACGCCGGGAGCACTGAGAGGGAGACAGGCTGACACGTTCTCCCAACTCTGAATTGGTGAGGGCTGAGTTCTTCTGCAATACTGATAAAATTGCAAGATCATATCGATCCAAAGAAATCCCGTGCATAGAACACTCCAGTTGCGCACAAGCTGTGCGCTATTTGGCGATATCTTAGGTTAGTTTGCAACCTAATTGCACCGCCTCTTCCCTATACTGAGCTTGTTCACTTACAAGACAATAATAGGAGAGACAGCGATGGGACCTTTTCCTCATGACGCGCCAAACGTAACCATAAGCGATGCAAACCCAGCGGGCACCGATGGTTTTGAATTTGTTGAATTTGCCCATCCTGAGCCGGAAAAGTTAGACAGCCTGTTTCGGCAAATGGGTTTCGTCCCCGTTGCCAAGCACCGTGATAAGTCAATCACCGTTTATCGTCAGGGTGATATTAACTATCTGCTTAACAGCGAGCCTAACTCCCACGCGTCAGCGTTTATTGAGGCGCACGGCCCTTGTGCACCGGCCATGGCTTGGCGCGTTGTTGATGCTCAGCACGCCCTAAAACGTGCCGTTGAGTTAGGGGCTGAAGAGTTCACTGGCAATAAATCCATCGACGCGCCTGCCGTTGTTGGTATTGGCGGCTCGCTGCTTTACTTTATTGATACGTATGGCGAAAAAGGCAGCTGTTATTCAAATGAGTTTGACTGGTTAGATGAGGTAAACCCTAAGCCTAAAGGGTTTGGCTTTTACTATCTTGACCACCTCACTCATAACGTTATTCGCGGCAATATGGACACGTGGTATAAGTTTTATCACGACACCTTTAACTTCCGTGAAATACGCTACTTCGATATCACCGGTAAAGTCACCGGCCTTACTAGCCGCGCTTTAACTTCTCCCGATGGCAAAATTCGTATCCCGATTAACGAGAGTGCCGACGATCACAGCCAAATTGAAGAGTACTTGCGCGAGTATAATGGCGAAGGTATTCAGCACATTGCCATTGCAACGAACGATATCTATACCGGCACTGACTTAATTGCTGATGCGGGGCTTGAGTTTATGCCTGGCCCACCGAACATCTATTATGAAAAATCGCTTGAGCGCGTAAAAGATCACCAAGAGCCCCTCGATAAACTCCGTAACCGTGGCATTTTGATTGATGGTGAAGGCGTTGTAGGCGGTGGCGAAACCAGAATTTTGCTACAGATTTTCTCAAAAACGGTGATTGGCCCGATCTTCTTCGAGTTTATCCAGCGTAAAGGCGATGATGGTTTTGGAGAGGGCAATTTTAAAGCACTGTTCGAATCCATCGAAGAAGATCAAATTAACCGCGGAGTGTTGCAAAGCACTGCTGACTAGTACTTATGACTAGTGCTGCTAAATGGTAAAAGGAAGCACTGTGTACGACGCGTGGCGTAACTATGCAAATGCCCCCCAAGAGGGGGCGATTGTTTGCCCTTCTAACCTTATAGAAGAAGGCAATGCACACTGCATGGAAGTTATTAGTAACGATGGTTCTTTCCCCGTCATTGTAACGCGCATAGAGGGTGCAATTTATTGCTACGTCAATGCCTGCCCCCATCAATACTTACCTTTAAATTACCGGTCGGACAGTGTTATTTCGTCAGATAGAAGCCGTTTGCTATGCAGTGCCCATGGCGCAGCGTTTGATATTAAAACAGGCAACTGTTTAACGGGCTCCTTCGATAAACTTGACGCAATACCGGTGTTTGAAGACCAAGAAAGAAATGTATGCATTGGCTGATGCTAGATTAAGCCCTGCGATAATGGCCTCAGGCGGCCTACCGCAGGGCTTATCGCTTATAGCGTGAGACCGAGCAAAAGGTAAGCAGCCAAGGAGAGTGTGGCAACGGTAAGCGCAAAGGGAATTTGCGTCTTGATATGGTCGATATGGTCAGAAGCAGCCCCTGTTGAGGCAAGCACTGAGGTATCCGACAACGGCGAACAGTGGTCCCCGAACACACCGCCACCCGCTACGGCTGCCACCGTGGCATATACCAGCGGTGTCAGCATATCGCTGCTGAAGTTGAATGCGAGCGGCACAGCCAGCGGCATCATGATAGCGAAGGTGCCCCAAGAGGTACCGGTTGAAAAGGCGATAACGGCAGCGATCAGAAATGTCATCGCTGGTAGTAATGCCGGTGTCAGCCATCCACCGGTGGCTTCAACAATATAGCTCGCCGTGCCCATGTCTTTGGAAAGCTGATTCAACGAATAGGCTAACGCCAGAATAATAATGGCTGGCATTACTCCCTTCATCCCGGCCATCGAGGTTTTCATAATGTCGTTGAAGGGAATGCCCTGAAGGCGCATAACGATACCGAGAAACACAGAAGCCGCCAGAAACGCTTCCATGGTTTTGGCCGAATCCATCACGATAAAGGTGCCGACAGCAACGCCGATCACCACCAGCACCGGGGCGAAAAAATTCCAGAATAGGTTGGTACGCGCACCATCATAAGGCGGAATTTCTGTCAGCTCCTCGCCCACCAGCGGTTCAGCCCCATCACGCAGCACTTTGCCCTCTTCCTGAGCGCGACGCTCGGCTTCTCGCATCGGTCCAAAAAGTGGAATAACACCGACAATGACCAGCCCCACGACCAGCACCGAGAGCCATGCATAGAGGTTAAAGGGAACCGCATGTAGAAACACGCCCATCGCCTGTGCAGCATTTTCGATGGGTCCCATGCCAATCAGTAAACCAGAAATAAACACTGCCCAGCCAGTGATCGGAACCATCACACTCACCGGGGCGGAAGTGGAGTCCGCGATATACGCCAGCTTTTCCCGCGATACCCGATAGCGATCCGTCAGGCCGCGCATGGTGCTACCGACAAACAAGGGGCTGAAATAGTCGCTGAAGAAAACGAACATGCCCATCACCCAGGCGATCAACTGAACCCGCACTCGCGATAAAGCACGGCGTTCCACCCAGGCGGTAAAGTTCTGAATCGCCCCTGTGCGTTGGAAGAACGCGATCACTGTGCCAATGAAAAGCTCCAACAGCAGTATCCAGGAGAAACTGGTGGTGCCCAGGGTTTCCTTTAATAGCGTGGGAAAGCCCATCAAGCCATTGCCTAGGGTAATCACTCCAACGAAACAGGCGACTGCCAGCGAGAAAACGGTGTTGCGGGTAATAAATGCCAGCACAATGGCTAACGCCGCCGGCATGATGGAAAGCAGCCCAATATGATCTTGAGGATCCATTGTCATCTCTCTTTTTTATAATGGTGAGTGGGGATCAAGTTTCTTGTTTTGCCTTACGGCGCTCCATTTCACTGGTCAGGTAGAAACCCAACCGACGCACGGGATCGGGCGGCATCCAACTCGCCTTGCCGAATAACGACGCAATATTTTCGACCGGCTGACCCATGGCATGGCGCGCCAAGGCATCGCCAAGGAAGGTACCCTTGACGATACCGCCGCCATTGCACCCCGCTGACACATACAAACCGGGCTGGATCTCCCCCCAGAGTGGCGCGCCGTTATAGGTCAGCCCGGTGGTCCCTCCCCAGACCTTATCGAAGCGCACTGGGGTGAGTTCGGGATAGCGCGCCTCAAGGCTCGCTTTCAGTTCAGCCTCAATACGGGCGTTATCGGCTTCGCGCTCATAGCTGTAACGCGAACGAATCATCAAGCGCCCATCGGCGGTGGTGCGCAGCGTGCAACCCAAACGATGCGCGGGTAACAGCCCCCAGGTCGTCGCAGCAATGCGTTGTCGTTCCAGCTCCGGCAACGGCTCGGTAATCGCGGCGTAGGTATAAATAGCGGTTAGCCGCGAAGGGTCTGCACCCAAGGCTCTAGAAAACGCGTTATTGGCTAGGATTACCTGCCCAGCCGTTACTTCGCCTTCGGGTGTAGTGACACGCCACTTTTTGCCATCAGGCTTGATTTGAGTCGCGGGCGAGTGCTCATGCAGTTCGATTCCGGCTTCTAATGAATCCGCTAAACCAACAATCAATGCTGCAGGCTGCACCAGATAACAGTCCGGTGAATAAATACCCTGTGTGTAGTAGCGCGTGCCAATTCGCTCAGCCAGTTGGCTAGCGCTCAAGGTCTGGTAAGAAAGGCCTGCAGCGTTAAGAAAAGCTTCATACTGGACCAAGGCGCGCTGACCTATCGCACTACGGGCAGCGCGGTAAGTGCCGCTACGTTCAAGTTGGCAGTCAATTCCCAGCCGTTCGACCCGCTCGCGCAGTAGCGCCATGGTTTGTCGGCTTAACGCGTTCAGTGTCTCCATGCGCTCAAGTTCTTCGGGACGAGCATCATTGGCTAAAGCGATTTCCAGCATGAAACCAGAGTTACGCCCTGGGCTACCTTCACCTACTTGGTCGGCTTCAAGAATTTTGATGCGGGCTTCCGGCCGCGCCTGCTGCCAGGCCGTAGCTGCCGCGAAGCCGGTGTAACCAGCCCCGATGATGACGACATCCGCCTCAGTTTGGCCACGCAAGGCGGGGCTCGGCTGGCGCTCTGGGAGCCAGGCGTTCCAGCCGCACAGGCGCTGGTGGGATGGATGCGTGGGTTGTGGCATGACGATTTAATCCAGATACAGTAGGCCGTGGGCCTGGTTAACCATAGCGGCGACTTCGTCTTGCATGCCTTGGAGCACCTCCTGTTTATGGGCCGGTGTCATGCGAGACTTGAGCATTGAGCAGCTCATGGCCCCCAAGGGGTGACCACTATGGTCGAGAATGGGAATGGCTAAGCCGCAGTATTCCGGGAGCAGAGAGCCTTCAACGCCACGGGCGTAGCCATGTGTTAGTAGATGGTTAATTTCGGCTTCGACATCGGCGGTGGCGATCGCGTAATCATCCCGCAGTCGTGTCGCGTTGTGGTCGAGAATCTCGCCTCGTTCATCCGCACCGAGATACGCGAGCAAGGCAATCGACGCTTGGCCGACACCCAGCGGCAAGCGCCCTCCCGTCGCCCTAACGAAACTGCCCACCGGATAAGCACCGTTCTGTACTTCCAGGCAGACCGCGTAGATACCATCGCGGGCGAACAGATAGAAACTGTCTCCCCAGCGTTGTGCCAACGCCAGCAATCTCGGCCGGGCCAAATCTCGCAATCCAGCGCCATTGCCCGCCTGAGCACCAAGCACTAGCAACTCATAGCCCAGCAAGTAACGCCCACGGATGGGAGAAGAGCGTAAAAACCCTTGCTGCTTGAGACCTTTTAACAACCGATAGAGCGTAGGACGGCTGAAGCTCAACTCATTCAGATAATCGTCGACACTCGCACCGCGGTGGCCACCACGTGCGGTAACTTGCAGTATCTGCATGGCGTGAACGAGCGTGGTGGGGCCTGATGAGGTGATGTTTTCATTTACCGGCATTATGTTTATCGTTATCTGTCTAGGTGAGCTAGAACATAGCAAGACAAATTCACGAGTTCATCTCACTAAATGAGACACAACCATTTTCACGCGATAAAGCGGGTGTGGGGCAATGGGTTCCGCCGGGCAACGCCAATCATTGCCTATCATTTTGCCGGTCAGTGCGTCAGTCTATCCACTGACGCTTGTTGTCGCTGAACAGTCACACCGCCAAGGCATAGTGTTGGCACACAAGGAGAATGGCAAACGATGGGGCGCAACCAAACAGCACTCAATGCCTTACTTCTACTGCTGCCACGGCTGGCTCATTTTGCCTGGCGTGTCGTGTGTCACTTCTTGAAGAACCGCGGCATCCTGCTTGCCGGTGGGGTGGGCTACAATATTTTGCTCTCCATCGTGCCGCTCTTTGCAGTATTGGTTGTACTGTTGACCAAAGTGGTGGATCAACAGCATTTACTCAGCGTTCTTGCTGTACAAGCGCGCCACCTAGCACCGGCCCATGCCGAAGTGTTGATGGATGCCGTCCGCAGTCTACTGGAGTCTCGCGGCGTCATCGGCATTCTTAGCTTACCCATTCTGCTGCTCTTCAGCTCCTTCGCCTTTCGCATGCTCGAAGATGCCTTGGCGATTATCTTCCATGCGCCAGAAAGCCCCCACATCAAGCGTAGTGTGTGGGTGTCGGTGATGCTGCCTTACGCTTTCATGTTGGTGCTAGGGGCGGGGTTGCTGGCCTTAACACTGGTCGTCACCCTGGCTAGCTCGCTCAATACGCTGATGATGGCGCTCTTTGAGCGGCAACTGCCGTTTGCGGGCTTCTCCGAACCAGTCCTTAACTTATTCAGCTTTGTTGGGGTTTTCTTATTGTTTAGCGCTATCTACAAGGTGCTACCGGTGGTGCGTATCGCGTTACGCCGAGCGGTAATCGGCGGCTTTGTCGCGGCACTGCTGTGGGAAGGCGTGCGGCTGCTACTGGTCTACTATTTCACCCACCTCTCGTTCGTCAACGCCGTTTACGGATCCCTAGCAACGCTGATCATTGTGCTGCTCAGCCTAGAAGTCGGTGCCATCATTTTACTGCTGGGCGCGCAGGTCATTGCTGAGTTAGAGCGCAACACGCGCCTCGGCCTACCTTGGCATATTGACCCTGACCGACAGCCCATCACCCACCTTGATTAAGACGTTACATTGAAATGCCGCCATCTTTTGATGGCGGCATTTATTTGAGCGCTATTTATAAGAGGGCTGCCCCCTTTATGCTCGTCTAGTGTCAGGCCATTGTATGTACCACCTGGCGGTCACGTCTGGCACTCCACACCAGCGTCATCAGAAACAGTGCCAATCCCAAGAAATCCAGCAGCAAGTTTCCGTGAGGCCACAGCATTAAAGCACCAACGGGGAACATGGCTAGGCGCAGCCACCAGGGCAACTCGCTTTCCAGATAGCCTTCCAGCCCGGCGATAATGGCGTAAATGCCGAACAACGCGAAGGCAAACACCACCAACATTTCGGTCGGCGTCCCGGTGATCATTGGCGACCACACAAACAGCAAGGGAATGATGTAGAGGCCCTTGGCGATTTTCCAAGCGGTAAAACCGGTACGCATAGGTGGCGTTTTGGCGATCGCCGCCGCAGCGAAGGCGGTAAGGCATACTGGCGGAGTCACGTTGGAGTCCTGAGATAGCCAGAAAATCACCATGTGCGCTGCCACTAACATCATTGATATCGTGTGCGGCGAAAGCGCTTGTTCGTAAAGTTGTGAACGGAAATCGTCCGGTACCAAGGCCAGTAGCTGTTGAGCACTGGCAGCGTCCATCGGAGCATTCAGCGCTTCTAAAGCATCTGGCGCGGCAAGCATAAAGATCGCCCGTGCCTGCTCGGGCAAATCACCGGCCATAATCAGTTCTAACAGCTGACTGTGTGCCATCAGACCATACAACGCCGGTGCCGATAGCGTGCCCAATACGATGTAAGCGGCCGTCACCGGCAACCCCATCCCCAGTACCAGAGAGGCCAGCGCGATCAACACAATGGTGATTAACAGGCTGCCGCCCGCCCAGTCTGAGATCATCAACGAAAAGATGTTACCAATGCCGGTCGTCGACACCACATTGACGATCAAGCCAACTGTCAGCAGTAGAATGGCAGTGGAAACCATGTTGCGGGTGCCCAGTACCAAAGCGTCGATAATTGCCTGAAGCTTCATGGGTGAACGTGATAACCAGGAAGCAACGACCACCGACACGATAGCGATACCGGCAGCATAGGTGGGGGTGAAGCCATTGATAAGGGCGACGACCAGCACCACGAGTGGCAGCAGGTAGTGCCAACCGCCCTTCAATACATCAATCAGTTTTGGAGCTTGCTCCGTTTCTACCTGATGAGTACCGCTACGCTTGGCTTCGATGCGCACGAACATGGCCACCGAGAGGAAGTACAGCAGAGCAGGAAGCGCAGCGACCCCAATGATGGTGAGATATGACACCTGGGTGTAAGAGGCCATGATAAAAGCCCCTGCCCCCATAACGGGAGGCATAAGCTGGCCTCCGGTTGAAGCAGCGGCTTCAACGCCGGCCGCAAAACGCGGTGGAAAGCCTGCCTTACGCATTAAGGGAATAGTGATCACACCGGTAGAGACCGTATTGGCTACGCTGGAGCCAGACACCGACCCCATAAGCCCTGAAGCGAATACCGCTACAAATCCCGGGCCACCAACAAAGCGACCCGCGGCACAACGTGCTAGCTCGATGATGAACTCTCCAGCGCCCGAACGTACCAGGAAGGCACCAAAGAGAATGAACATGAAAACGTAAGACCAGGAAATCCGGGCAATCGAGCCCAGCATGCCGTCACCGCCGAGGAAGCTGCGAAACAGAACGGTTTCCCAATTCAGCCCAGGGAAATTGAACACCCCACCTACATAGCGCCCCCACCAGGCAACGTACGTCAGTGCAATGATACATAGCAGCGGAATAAACCAGCCGGTAGTCCGGCGGGCAAATTCTAGTACCAACGCCAAAGCGGTAATCGACACGATCCAGTCAGCCAGGGAAAAGCGTACCCCACGGGCATAAAGCGCATCCTCAAAGCCGATTAAATAGAACGCACACCCTAGGGCGGCTAGACCAAGACACACATCAACGGCGAGTAATAGGCGCTGACCGCTAGCCGAGCGCGCTTTGAACATCGGCACGGAAAGCGCGCACAACAGGCCGAACATACCGAAGTGTAATGCACTAACCCAAATTTCTGAGACAGTGCCCAGGGTATTGAAATAGATATGTGAGAAAGCAACGACGATGGCGAGCAAGCTTAGAATCCGCCCAAGCCAGGGGTGCTCAAGGCGCTCTGAAGCGCTGCTTGCGGATTCATCGCGCACCGTATCAGGTGTCGAATGACTCATGGTGTACCTCATAACACTAAGTAAGGCATAGGGAGGCCATCCGCCCGGCTTATGCCAGGCAGATGCAGGGCGATAGGCCTTCAGCCTTCGAGAAGATGCTCGGGAATTTCAATTCCTTGTTCACGGAAATAGCGCGCGGCACCGGCATGCAGTGGTATCGGCAGGCCGTCGAGCGCTTTTTCCAGAGCCATATCACGCGTTGCCGGGTGAATGTTGTTTAGAAACGGCAGGTTCTCGAACATGGCTTTGGTGATCTGGTACACATGCTCTTCAGGAACATCGGCGTTAACCACCAAAATATTGGGCTGGGAAATGGTATTGATCGGGGCATCCTGACCAGGGTAAGTGTCGGCGGGAATTTCGAAAGCGCTCCACACTGGGTACTGGCTGTTAATGCGCTCAAGTTGCTCAGCGGTCACGTTCAGCGTGGTAATGTCATCGCCCATATTGGCATAGGCGCTGGTCACGGCAGAGGCCGGAACGCCTGCCGGTATGTTCATACCGTCTATATTGCCGTTCTGCATGGAATCGGCGCTGGCACTGTAGCCCAGGTAGGCAATATCCATCTGCTCTGGATCAATCTCCAGACCGGCAAGAATTTGCCGACCAGAGCCTTCGGTACCGGAATTGCGCGCACCAATAGAGAAACCGCGCCCGTATAGCTGGGCCAAGTCATCGATGGTGCCAGTATCGACCAGTGCGTCACGCATCACAAAGTGTTCGACGTTCTGCCACAGCATAGAAACTGAGCGTACGTTGTCATAGGCTTTGGGCACTGGCCCCTCACCGGACCATGCCCAGGCGCCGTAGAGCGCTTGCAGAATGCCGAATTGAGCCTGGTCATCATCCATCAAGCGCAAGTTTTCCGCTGAACCCGCCGAGCTGATGGCAGAAACGGAGATGCCGTGGGTAGGCTCGAGCTTGACACGTATCAGTGTAGAAAGCGCGACGCCTACTGGATAGAACGTGCCACCGGTGGTGGCAGTGCCCATGATGTATTGTCCGCCCTCGGTAGGTTCCTGAGCGGTAACAGCGGAGGCACTGACGCCGAATGCAGCGGCGGTAGCGAGACAAAGAGCGGTTTTAAGAAATTGGCGTTTCAGCATGGTGTTGCTCCCAGCTTATTGGAATTGTTGGAGTAATCACTACTCCTTCCCCAATAGAGCGAGAAGCTAGCCAACTTTAAACAAAGATATAAAAATCAATATATTATAATTTTACTTCTACGACAAAAGGCGAAGACGCCTGAACAAACATCGGCCATTTTTTGCCGATGACTTTTGCCCTCATCGGCAAAAAATGGCCGATGAATCAGTCCTGGCACATTGACGCTTGAATCAATCGTTTAGGTCGCGAGAAAGTCTTCGCGGCGTAACTGGTGACGCTGCATTTTCTGATTGAGTGTACGGCGAGGCAGATCGAGTTCGTCGAGTACCGCTTGAATATTGCCATGATGGCGCTGTAGCGCTTCTTTCAAGACGGTAGCCTCAAATACTTCCATACGCACAGAGAGTGCAGACGCTTGGTGTGACGGCATAGACGAGCGCTGCCAGGGCAGATCCAGCCCAAGAATAAAGCGCGTGGCAATATTACGCAGTTCGCGGAGGTTTCCAGGCCACCGATGATTACCGAGGGCAGTCAGCAGTTCTGTGGTGGGTTCGCGTAGCGGCCTTTCGTGAACATCAGCAGCTTGATGGCAGAAGTGACGAAACAGCAAGGGAATATCTTCGCGGCGCTCACGCAAGGGGGGAATCGCCAGCTCAGCAATCGCCAAGCGATAATAAAGATCCTCGCGAAAATCTCCTTGCGAGACCATTTCCAGCAAGTTCTCTTTACTGGCCGCCACGACCCGAAGATGGAGGTGGATAACTTGATTGCTGCCTAGCCGAGTAATTTCACCTTCCTGCAGTGCGCGCAACAGCTTAACCTGAGCAGACAGTGGCAGTGATTCTATTTCATCCAAAAAGAGGGTGCCGTGGCTAGCGGTTTCCAGCAGGCCTATACGCCGCTCTCCCGCCCCGGTAAAGGCGCCTTTTTCATGCCCGAACAGCTCTGATTCAATTAATTCACTGTTCATGGCGCCACAGTTCAACGCCACAAAAGCGCCTTGGCTACCGCTGCCAAAGTCGTGCAAGGCGCGAGCCACAACTTCCTTGCCGCTGCCCGTTTCACCATTGATAACCACGTTGGCGCGGCTAGCAGCTAAGTTTTCCACTTGGCGCCGTAGTAGTTGCATCAGCGCAGAATCGCCGAGCAGGCGCGTGCTTAAATAGTTATGCCGTAATGCCTGCTGTAACTGCAGGTTTTCCAGCGCCAGGGCCCGATGCTCTAGTGCTCGTCGTACACACTCTTCAAGGCGTTCAGGGTCGAAGGGCTTTTGCACAAAATCCCAGGCCCCCTGCTGAATCGCCGCAACCGCCATGGGGACATCGCCGTGGCCCGTGATAAGAATCACCGGGGGCGGCGTATCGAGTGCTTGCACGGCGGCAAACAAGGCCAAGCCATCCATCTCGGGCATCTTGATATCACTGACGACGACACCACACGGCTGACCGTTTTGAAGTGCATTCAGCGCCTTACCGGCACGTGAAAACGTGCGAACCTCTAATCCCGACACCTCCAACCATTGGCTAAGAGAGTCACGGACATCAGCTTCATCGTCCACTAGCCAGACGGGCAGAGAAGCAGCCGATAGTCGAGCTAAGGTGCTAGAAGATGCTTGCGTCATGAAGGTGTCTCCTCACCATGCGGTAATGTCAGACGAAACCAAGCGCCCCCAGCGGGGTGATTACCAGCGCTGAGTTTACCGCCAAGATCCTGAGCAATGCCGTAACTAATAAACAGCCCCAATCCTAAGCCTTCCCCAACCGGTTTAGTTGTAAAGAATGGGTCGAACATCTGCTCGATCACTTCTTGAGGCAAGCCAGGGCCATTGTCATGGATCGTCAACCGCACTTGCTCCGTAGTTACCTCAACATGCAGACGAATGACGCCATTGGGTATGTCGTTCAACGCATCCAGCGCATTACGCAGCAGGTTGGTGAGCAACTGCTCAAGGCGAACGTCATCGCCGCGTACCCAGAGTGACTGCGGCCAATCGCCGTCACGCTCCAAACGCACTTTTTGCTGCTGGAAACGCTCCTCGAGTAGCTCTAGTACGAAGTTCAGGCTGGTGGGAAGGTCCACACTCTCCCGGCTCTCGCCCTTGCGAGCAAACAGTTTTAGCTGCTCGATTAACCGAGCGAGACGTTTGCTCAATACCTGTATACGTTGGAAGTTGTCGGCTGCCATTTCCTGACGGCCAAGCGCCAGCAATCGCTCACCGTTGGCAGCATAAGTGCGGATGCCTGAAAGAGGTTGATTAAGCTCATGGGCAATGCCTGCCGCCATGGTCCCCAAAGCGGCCAATTTACCCGCTTGGACCAGTTCAGCTTGCGCATCCTCTAAGGCCTGGGTGCGTTCCTGGACACGTTCTTCCAAGCGAATATTGGTTTGCTGGATGATTTTCGCCTGAGCATCGCGCATGTGTTGGCGTTTTTGGCGTTCACGCAACCACAAGCCAAACAACAAAAGAGCGGAAAGCGTGACTAAGCCCGCCAGGAGTACATTGCGAGCACTGATATAAAGTGGGCGCACCGGGCTGAGATAATGCATCGACCAACCCAGTGTCGCAAGCGGCAGGGAAGCGACCAGAAAACGCTCGCCTCCTCCTTGTGCTTGGTTGCCTATTACCAGCGTATCGTCATGCAGGCGCTGACCGAGTGGGGAAAGCGGTTTATCGAGAAATTGACGTTGGGCGCTAATCTGCGCCAAAGCATCATCAGAAAGCCCATCTATGTGCTGAAACCGCCACTGCTCGCGGCTAGAAAGTATCACAACGCCATTAGCGTCCGACAAAATGACGTGCTCTTGTGCTCGACGCCAATCCTCTTGAAGCGCTTCCAGTGAGACCTTAACCACCAAGACACCCGCAGAGGCAGTGTCGTCGCCAAGCGTAACGACATAAGAGGTGAAATAACCCGGCTGTCCGGTTGTATCACCTATCGCAAAGAATTCACCGCTACCGCTCTGCATGGCATCGTAAAAATAGGGGCGAAAGTGATAATCATGGCCAATGAAACTTTGCTCGAGTGCATAGTTGCTGCTGGCCAGGGTGACGCCTTGCTCATTCATCAGAAAGATGGCGTCAGCGCCCGAACGCTCAGCGACCTCTGCCAAATGCTGATTAACAGGCGACAGCAATAGCTCACTAGGTTCGCGCAGGGCAGCCTGGACTAAAGGCTGCTGGGCCAGTAAGTCAGGCAGGTAGGTAAAGCGCTCAAGCGCACCTTGCAGGCTGCTGGTGTAGAGCGCTAGACGCGTATTCGCGTGACGCTGGGCATCCGCTTCAGCGTGGCTGTATTGCCAATGCCATAACCACCATAACCCTAAAAGGCTCAGCACGATTAAAGAGGCCAGAACCAGCGCATACAGCCAAATCTTTCTGCTCACTGTGAGTTTGCCTTAACGGTCGAGTTGATCAGACCTACGAGCTTATCACCCAGGCGTAAGCACTCCCATTGTCGAAGGTGCCTCTAACGCTCTCTAGCGCCGCGGCAAACTCATCACTATACGGTTGCCACAGGCGTCACCGGCGAGCCAATGGCGCCTGGCAGCCGAAGCGGTGGCGCCGTCAGCAAGAACCGGTTGCGCTGGCGGCTATGCAACCATTCCGCTAAATCTTTCAGATACCATAACTCCGCCAGCGGCAATCCGAGTTTGAACAGGCAGTGGTGGTGCAATGGAAGTTTAGAGCAACAGCTCTGCGCCAACTCACGGTCTAAGTTTTCCACCGCATAATTATCCGCACAGATCGCCGCAATGCCGCTGTCAGTGATCCACTCCAGCAAGGCTGAATCACTGCCATCAAGCACTGCCCCGGTGTTTTTCAGCACCTCTGGCTGCGGCGTACCCTGCATATCCAACAACGCCTCGGCGAACCCGGTGCGCAATACCAGCATATCGCCGCGCTCCACCACCACGTTTAGCTGTTTCAGCGCATCCATCAACTCCAGGTGCCCTACCAGCGTTCTTCCTGCACCGAAAACTCTCACCAGATCGACCAATACGGCCCGGCCCTGCATGCCATGTGTCGCCAGTGTCTCGATCCCCAGGCGTCTAGCATAGGAGTCGTGCCATTGGGCCGATTCTCCGCTCAGATCGAGCACATCCTGCTCGGCCAGGTAGCCGTTGTAGTAGCGGCGTTCCGGCGTGCCATCGCCATCGCCATCGAACAGAGCGCCCACATGAGCCAGGGAGTCCCACTGCGTAGAGTACTGCAACGATAGCTGAACTTGATCATCACTGATAACGTCATGCAGCGCGGGGCTATGAGTCGCCAGGGGAAAGTTGATGTACTGGTCATCACCCAAGGCTGTCGGGGTTAGCTTCGGAGGCGAACGACGGGGGTTCAATACCTTTCCACCGGGGATATCCAGAGGTAGCGACAAACAGAATGTCACCCCTTCGTGGACTTCCTTAACACCTTTGAGCACCTGCTCGGTACCGATCAGGTTGACTCGCCCCAGTTGATCGTCAGGGCCAAACTCGCCCCAGTTGCTACCTTCAGGACGTTTCTTCCAGCGAGGCTGATTCATGGCTTGTCTCCACCGGCATGTTGGGTAGCGATTTCAATGATACGTTGCAGGTTTTCCCGCTCCCGGGCCTGGTGCTGGGCCCGCGTCTCATCACTCCACTGGTAGAAACCTCGTCCAGCCTTGGCACCTAGGCGACCTTGAGCCACATACTCTTCAAGCAGAGCGGCAGGTTGCTGACGTGCTTCGAGATCCGCATAGAGGTAATGGGCGATATTCAGATGGGTGTCCAACCCGTTAAGGTCGCGCTGACATAAGGGGCCATTCAACGCCATACGCACGCCAATGGAGTACTGCACGATATCATCCAGCGCTTCGGCCTCCACTACCCCTTTTTCCAACAAGGAAAGGCATTCACGCATCACCGCATGCTGGATCCGGTTAGCGACGAAGCCAGGTACACAGGTATTCAGTACCGCAGGGCGTTTCCCCCAACGTTTTAGCCAACCGCACACCTTTTCCACTACTGCCGCCTCGGTATGGCTGCCTGGCACCACTTCCACGGCGGGTATGATATCCGCCGGGTTAAAGAAGTGCGTCCCCAGGAACCGTTGCGGCACCCGCATGGCACTTCCGATGTCATCAATCGGAATACCCGATGTATTGGTCACGATGATACAAGTATCGGCCACTTCAGACTCGATTTGCGCCACGACCTTCCGCTTAATCGCGACGTTTTCTGTCACGCTCTCGATGACAAAATCAGCACTCTTCGCCACCTCCAAATTCGTGGTAAAGCGAATGATCTCGGCACTCTCCCCCACATTCAAGCGACTGGCTTCCAATACCTTCGGGTTGGTATCAACCACAGTAACCTTGACTCCATGCGCCGCCATTAACTTGGCCAGCGTAGTGCCCATGGTTCCCGCACCTACCACAGCAGCTTGCAATGAACCGTCCTGCATCAGTATTTCCTCCTTCGCCTAGCTTGAGACCATTCAAGTGCTAGACAAATGTCGCATTGAATAAAGTTGGTCGTAGGTCAAAGATCACCCACGAAAAACGAACTTATGTGCGCTATGCGTACATAATAGCCAATGACAGACACGCCGACAATAAGAGGGCTTCCTATGAATGCGCTGGCAAATTTCTTCACCCGGCTCGTTAACCGCTACATGCCCGATCCTCTCGTCATCGCTATCCTTCTAACCATGCTCACAATGCTCCTGGCAGTGCTAATGCAGGGCACCAGCCCCTTGAATGCAGTGCGTTATTGGGGCGATGGTTTCTGGGACTTGCTGGCCTTCAGCATGCAAATGACGGTCATCCTCCTAGCGGGCTATATCCTGGCCAAAACGCCCTTGGTTGACGGCATACTCAACCGCGTCGCGGCACGCGTCACAACGCCCTTCGTCGCGATTATTGTTGCCACTCTGGTGGGAGGTATCGGTAGCTGGCTAAACTGGGGTTTCGGCTTGGTCATCGGCGGTATAGTCGCCCAGAAGTTGGCGCTTAACGTGAAAGGCTTACATTACCCTCTAGTGATCGCTGCGGCGTATTCTGGCTTTGCTCTTTATGGTATCGGCCTGTCTGGCAGCGTGCCGCTACTGATCGCCACCGAAGGGCACTTTCTTCAGGATACGATTGGATTAATCCCGCTGAGCGAAACAATTTTCTCGCCCATTCTTTTGATCACCAGCGCCCTCATTCTTCTCACTCTTCCTTTCTTCAATGCCTGGCTGCATCCCAAGCAAGCCGAAGATATCGTCGAAATCGATCCAGCCACGGTAGCCAAGCCCTCAGCAGCCCCGCTGCCCGACGACACAAAAACCACCATCGCCGAACGTTTGAATCGCAGCAAAGTGGTGGGCATTGGCATCGGCGCGCTAGGCATGCTGTATATTGCACTGTATGCATTCGATGGCGGTTCGCTGAACCTTAATACCATCAATTTCGCCTTCCTGTTCTTGGGTATATTGCTATTTGCCTCGCCTGCCAACTACCTAGCCGCCTTGGCGGATGGGATTCGTATCGTCTCTGGCATCATCGTGCAGTACCCTTTCTACGCTGGGATCATGGGAATTCTCGTGGGGTCAGGGCTGGTGGTTTCGTTCGCCAATACCTTCGTTGATATATCCAGTGCGCAAACCTTGCCTATTTGGTCATTCATCAGCGGCGCCATCATCAACCTGCTGGCACCATCCGGTGGCGGCCAATGGGCTGTCCAAGGTCCCGTTATGGTTCAAGCCGCCACAGAACTTGGTGCTTCCCAGACAGCCACGGCGCTGGCCGTCCAAATTGGTGACCAGTGGAGCAACATGGTTCAGCCGTTCTGGATCCTCCCAGTGTTAGCCATCTCCGGCTTGAAGTTACGTGATGTGATGGGCTACATGGTGCTGATCCTAATCTACCTCGGGGTCATCTATGCCAGCGCGATGCTGATCTGGGGCTACCTCGGCGCCTAACCATTCTTATCCACTCTTAACGACTCTTGACTTACGGGACTGCCCCATGCCTTTTTTGATCGAAACCTTCGACAAGCCCGACTGTCAGGCCCTACGCCTGGAGGTACGCCAAGCCCACCTGGAGTATCTGGATGCCAACGTAGTGACCTTGCTGGCCTGTGGCGCCAAGCTTTCCGATGATGGCGAAACGGCGTCTGGCGGTATCTACCTAGTCGACTTGGATAGCCGTGAGGAGGCCGAGCACTTCATCGAGTCCGACCCATTCCACCAGGCGGGGCTATTCGCCGAGGTTAAAATCGTGCGCTGGCGACAAGCCTATTTAAATCGAAAAAACACTCTGTAGCGCGAATACCTGCAGCACAACTACCCATGGAGAAGTGCAATGCTGTTTCATGTAGAAATGGTCGTAAAACTGCCGTCGGATATGCCCGCCGAGCAAGTAGCTGACATCAAAGCAAAGGAGAAAGCCTACTCTCAGGAGCTACAACGGCAAGGCAAATGGCGCCACCTATGGCGGATCGTTGGCAGCTACGCCAACGTCAGCATCTTCGACGTCAGTGACAATGCTGAACTCCACGATCTTATTAGCGGTTTGCCGCTGTTTCCTTATATGGATATCCATGTGAAGCCATTATGCGGCCATCCTTCCTCTATACACCAAGGTGACGCATAACAGCTCTGCTCTATCGACTCCGCCGCGTTTTCTCGCAGGCTCTTAATAGCTAACGAGCGCGGCAGATCGTCGAATCTATAGAAGCGCTAACGTCATGCCCACCAAACGCTAGAGTATCGTAGTGTGTCTCTAGCGCTTAGTGGGCATGACGGGTATGCGGTTATAGGAGTGCTTCTCTCTGCCTATACCTATTTGCGAGCCTCCAGTCCGGAGGCTTACGCCACACCGTTGTTCGAACCGGTTGAAAGCACAGCAATAAGCTTTTGCGCAAACAGCACCGGAGCCTCTACCGACGGCACATGACCCACACCGTCAAATATCTCCAACGGCGCGCCGTCGAGTTCCGCAGCCAAGGCTTCCAACGTTGCGGGCGGCGTGGCCATATCTTCACTGCCACCAAACAGCTGTACCCTGACCTTATGAGAAACGTTCTTACCTGAAAGCTTTCCAGTGAACGTATCACGACCAAGCATTTCGCATAGCTGGGCGTAGGACTCATCGTCGCCACGGCCCATTTGTACGCACCATCCTGCTTTCAGCGCTGGACTTTCCTCAAAGGCCTTTGGTGCAAACCAGCGCGGCACGATCTCTTCAGACATCGCTGCCAGGCCTTCCTGGCGCACTCGGCCTGCGCGGGTGCTCCAGAGATCAGGATTGCCGATCACTGCGCCGGTATTGGTCAACGTGGCAGAGAGCAGCCGATCGCTATGCTCAGCAATCAACTGCTGGCCAACCACACCCCCAATGGACGTACCGGCAAAGTGAAAGCGCTGCGCGCCCGCAAGTTCTACCAGCGCCAATGCCTCCGCCGCTAGGTCAGCAGGGGTGATTTGTGCACCGCTGACCGCTTGGCTGGCACCGTGGCCGGGGAGATCCCAGGTCAGCACCCGATAGCGAGCCAGCAGTGCGGGAATCACGTCATCCCATACTGCCTGGCTCATGCCCAAAGGATGCGCCAGTACGACCAGCGGGTTCACTTCTGCGCCGAGCAGCCGATAAGCCACACTGCGGCCGTTAATGGTATGAAATGCCATGACGGTCTCCGTTAAACGCGTTCAATCAGCGTGGCAATGCCCTGGCCCACACCCACGCACATGGTACATAGCGCGTAGCGCTTGCCGCTGTTTTGCAGCTCATGGGCAGCGGTCATTAACAGACGCGCACCGGACATACCCAGCGGGTGGCCCAGAGCAATCGCGCCGCCGTTGGGGTTCACGCGGGGGTCGTCGTCTTTAAGGCCCAAGTCGCGCATACAGGCCAGCGCCTGGGCGGCAAACGCTTCGTTGAACTCAAATACATCAATCTCATCCATCGAGATGCCGGTGCGCTTGAGCAGTTTCTGCACCGCCGGTACCGGACCATAGCCCATAATACGTGGCTCAACGCCAGCGGTGGCCATGCCGATAATTTTCGCCATCGGTTTAAGACCGTGCTGCTTAACTGCCGCCCCACTGGCTACCAGCATGGCTGCGGCGCCATCGTTAACGCCCGACGCATTACCTGCGGTAACGCTACCGCCTTCACGAAACGGCGTAGGCAAACCGGCCAGTTTTTCCAGGGAGGTTTCGCGCAGGTGCTCATCCTGATCAAAGATCAGCGGCGCCTGCTTGCGGCGGGGAATCTCGATGGCGGTGATCTCTTGGGCAAAGCGCCCCGCTTTTTGAGCGGCAGCGGCTTTCTGCTGGGAGCGCAAGGCAAAAGCGTCCTGGTCTTCACGAGAGATAGCGAACTGCTCGGCGACGTTTTCTGCCGTTTCCGGCATCGAATCAATGCCGTAGGTTTTCTTCATCAGCGGGTTGACCAAGCGCCAGCCAATGGTGGTGTCTTCGATTTTTTGAGTGCGGGCAAAGGCGCTATCGGCCTTGCCCATCACGTAGGGCGCTCGCGACATGGACTCCACGCCACCGGCTAGTGCCAACTCCATTTCGCCTGCTTTAATCGCACGAAATGCCGTGCCCACTGCGTCCATTCCCGAGCCACACAGGCGGTTCATGGTTGTGCCGGGTACCGAGGTCGGGACGCCCGCCAGCAGCGACGACATGCGCGCCACGTTGCGGTTGTCTTCCCCCGCCTGATTGGCACAGCCCATAAACACTTCATCAATGGCGGCAGGATCGAGATCCGGCGCTTCTGCCAACACGGCTTTAAAGATCGTCGCGGCGAAATCATCGGGGCGTACGCTGGCCAGGGTGCCACCAAAACGTCCCACGGCGGTGCGGCGGGGATGACATAGAAAGACGTCTTGCATAACAACATCGCTCATAAATAGCTCCTTTATGCGTCCGCGTGGGCCCGCTCAGTGCGCGCTTTGAGTTCACGCAAAATCGTTAGCTCGTTTTCGCTGGGCTCAGGGGTGCTCTCAAGCTGCTCGGCAAAGCGGATTTCCCAGCCGGTGGCATCAATGACGTCTTCACGGCTAACGCCAGGGTGCAGCGAGACGACCACCAGCTCTTTGGTCTCAGGATCGGGCTTCATCACGCACAGGTCGGTGATTACCCGGGTGGGGCCCTTGCCGATATTGGGTACGTTGTCGCGGCCTTTGCCGTCGCGGCCAAAGCCTAGCGTGGTGACGAAATCGACATCTTTCACAAAGGCGCGCTTGGAGTGCTTCAGAGTGATAAAGACTTCACCCGCGTTGGTGGCTATTTCCGGCGCACCGCCGCCGCCCGGCAAACGAACCTTGGGTGCTTTGTAATCACCAATAAGCGTGGTGTTAAGGTTAGCAAAACGGTCGATTTGCGCAGTGCCCAAAAAGCCCACGTTCACTTTTCCACCCTGCAGCCAATAGCGGAACATCTCTGGCACGGCCACCGTGGTCAGCGCTGATTCGCACAGCTCACCGTCACCAATAGAGAGCGGCAGAATCTCAGGCTTGGTTTGCAGAGTACCGGACTCATAAATCAGCACTACCTCAGGCGCATGGGTTAGCCGTGCCAGGTTGGCGGCTTCAGAAGGTAGACCAATACCCACAAAGCAGGTCATGCCATTTTCTAACGCACGGGCAGCGGTCACAGTCATCATTTCAGAAGAGGTGTATTCCTGACTCATTTGGCTTGCTCCTCTGCACCGTAGATATTCTTGTCGATCCATTGCGTAAAGGTATCGCGGTCACGAGCGATGGCATCCCACTCTTTATAGAAGCGGTTGCTGCGGCCGTAGTAGCCATGGGTATACGAAGGCAGCGCGCCCTTTTCTGCCACGGCAACGGCACTAATTGCCCAGCTGGGAATCACGCAGGCGTTGGGGGTAGCCCCCAGGTCATCAACAATCTCTTCCACCGTGACGATGCTGTGCTTGGCGGCGAGTACGGCTTCCTTCTGTACGCCAACAATGCCTTCTACCAATACATTGCCCTGGCGATCCGCCCGCTGGGCGTGAATGATCGAGACATCTGGGCGCACTGAGGGCACAGCGGCTAAGCGCTCCCCAGTAAAGGGGCACTCAATGAATTTGATTTGATCGTTAACACTGGGCAATTCGCTGCCGATATAGCCGCGAAAAACCGCCAGCGGCAACCCCGCGGCGCCCGCTTCAAAGGCGCAGGCCATGGCCGCGTGGCTATGTTCAAGAATCTCGATCTTGCGCGGCCAGCCTTTCTCAACCGCATCGCGCAGGCGGTGCAGCGAGCCAACACCGGGGTTACCGCCCCAGGAGAAGATCACTTTTTTTGCGCATCCCGCGCCAATCATCTGGTCGTAGATGATGTCGGGGGTCATGCGGATCAGCGTCAGGTCGCGTTTTTTCTGACGGATCACTTCGTGACCCGCGGCAAACGGAATCAGGTGGGTAAAGCCTTCCATGGCAACGGTGGCGCCGTCTTCGACGTAGCGCGCTACCGCGTCATGCAAGCTCAAGAACTCAGCCATAGGTCTCCTCCTGGCAGTGACTCTCGACAAGTTCGAATAACGAACTTTGATTTGTAGTGCGAACAATTTACTCCCGTCATATTCACTCGTCAAACCCCACCAAGCACGCATACAAAAGGGGAGGCTAAGCCTCCCCTTTTGTATGTATCGGTAAAAACTCTATAATTTCAGTTAATTATTCATTCTTCAGCCAGGCAGGTGCACGCACTACTTGGCGTAAGCTACTACCAAGGTATAGCGTCGGATCACAGGCGTTACGCAGCTCTTCATGAAGGAGGTATCTTTAGGTCTTTGTACTGCTTTTTGCCCTCGTAAGGCTTCGCGTACCGTTTAAACGCAGGATTTTATGATGGCGTTTAAAGCAGCCTGGTACCCCTCTGTCCCAAGCCCCGCAATGACCCCATCTGCCCGCTGCGAGACATAGGAGTGGTGACGGAAGCTTTCGCGTTTATGGACATTTGAGATATGCACCTCAATGACCCTACCTTCAAAGGCATTGAGCGCATCCAGGATAGCGACAGACGTATGGGTATAGGCGGCCGGGTTGATGATGATAGCGAGCGTGCCATCGAGACGCGCCGCATGAATGGCATCAATTAATTCGCCCTCGTGATTGCTTTGAAAACAGCTTATATCCCAGCCCTGTCTCCCAGCTGTTTCAGCCAAAGCGTTATTAACATCGTCCAGCGTCTCATGGCCGTAAACGTCTGGTTGGCGAACGCCTAAAAGATTTAAATTAGGTCCGTGAAGGACCGTTACTTTTGGTTGTCCCACTGCTTATCTCCTTTCATGGCATTACGTCATCGTCTGAAGTCGTTATGTCTATAATAACGTGTCATTGAGTGCTTAATCTGTCTTCATAATGTCTAAAAATCGCTTAATTGAACGCTATTCGAACAACATACTATATTGGCTATGTGCTAGTAAGGTTATTTCAACGAGGGGCACTGATGGAGGAAAAAGGCTAAAATGAAAGGTTAAAACCTGATGACCGAGGCTTCGTAACGGCGAGCATCCGTCAAACCAGCCAAGCAAGCCGCCTGTATCAAATACTTCAACTAGACGGCTCACCATAAACAGCTGGATATAAGCTTGTATCAACCAGTCAGCCACTCAAAAGAGTGACGACAGCTGGTCTATTAGATCTGAAAACTATTCCTCACTTCATCTCAAAACCTTTATCAATAAGAAACTCTTGCATATGCGAACGTAGCTTTTGATTAAAAAGTGGGGCTAAACTCTGAGACCAGTCTGAAACTTTATTTCCCCCTTTGCGGGTCTGGTAATAGTGATGCATGGTGAGATTAAAAGCATTCACATGCTCTGAATCATCACTGTATCTGTTCTTTTTAACGATAGCTTCAACGGGTAACCGCGGCTTAATATCCGGATCTTGTGCAGGATAACCAATACACATACCAAAGACAGGGTATACATGGTGTGGCAAACTTAGCAGTTCGCTCACGGCTTGTGGATTATTGCGTATACCTCCTATGTAGCAAATTCCTAGCCCTTCTGACTCCGCCGCAATCGCGATGTTTTGTGCTACCAATGAAACGTCTACCGTAGCAACCAAAAGCTGCTCGGTCATACCACTAACGACGTTTTCTCCTGTGCTTCTCGCCGCTTCAAGTGGACGCTTCATATCGGCACAAAAGACTAGGAAATCACTGCTGCTCGCTACGTATTTTTGCCCACCTGTCAGCTCGACTAACTGGTCGCGTAAATGCTTATCGGTGACATGTATTATGCTATATGCCTGTATATGGCTGGAGGTTGCTGCTGCTTGCCCGGTACGAATCAGTTCGATCAATAACGCCGGCGGAATTTCCCGCTCTTCAAACTTTCTAATTGAGCGATGAGATTTCAATAGTTTAATCGTGTCGTTCATTATGCACGCCCATATAATAATATTTAATTGGTGTTCAACATTACAGCCTACCCTAGAGCACTGGCAGAACCTCGCAAAGGTCACCCCCCAAGCTGTAGCCGGCAACTTGGAAGCATGGGTTACCCCAGTACGCCGTCATTCTTCAGCTGCGATAACTGTTCTGGCGAAAGACCAAGATACTCGGTGAGTACATCGTTAGTATCTTGCCCCAGCAGTGGTGCTGGTCTTCGGTACTCTACGGGCGTGTCGGAAAGATGAATTGGGCTCCCCACCATCTTGAAGTCAGGATTCAGAGAATGGGGAATATTAACCAGCATGCCACGGGCATCCACCTGGGGCTCTGCTAGTGCGTCGGCAATATCGTTAATTAGCCCTACAGGTACCCTGACGTTGCTGATTTTTTTTACCCACGCTTCCGCTGTATCGCGTTTAAAATGCTCTGAGAGAATCTGGGTGATTGCATCTCTATTTCTGACCCGACTTTCATTCTTTGAAAACCGAGGATCAGCAGAAAGCTCTGGCAACCCAATAGCGCTGGACAGCGCGGCAAACTGAGAATCGTTGCCACACGCAATAATGAAGTCCTTATCACTGGCACGAAAGGAGTTGTAAGGCACAATGTTGGCATGCGCATTACCATAGCGCCCAGGTGAAACGCCTGTGCTTAGATAGTTCTGGCTCTGGTTGCCTAATGCCGCCACTTGAACATCCAGCAGCGCCATGTCGCAATGCTGGCCGCGACCAGATTTTTCACGTGCCAGTAGCGCAGCCTGAATGGCAATAACCGAGTAAAGCCCTGTCATCACATCGGTGACAGCCACCCCCACTTTCTGCGCACCGCCACCCTGAACGCCATCACGCTCCCCGGTGATGCTCATGAGCCCACCCATTCCCTGGATAATGAAATCATAGCCAGGTTCCTGCGCGCGAGGCCCTGTCTGGCCAAACCCCGTAATGGAGCAGTAGATTAATCTCGGATTGAGATTGGAGAGTGATTCATAATCCAACCCATACTTCTTTAGGGAGCCCGCTTTGAAGTTCTCGACCAGCACGTCACTCTCAGCCGCCAGTGCACGAACAACTTCCTGCCCTTTTGCGGTGGTAATATCGACAGCCACCGAGCGCTTATTGCGATTGGAGGATTGGTAATACGAGGTTTCTGGAGTCTCGTTACCCTGAGCATCTTTCATGTATGGCGGGCCCCAAGCACGCGTGTCATCGCCCCGCCCTACGCGCTCTACCTTGACGACATCCGCGCCAAGATCGGCCAATACTTGGCTACACCAGGGGCCAGCCAGTACTCGGCTTAGGTCAAGCACACGAATTCCCGTCAGTGCTCCCATGACACCCACCTCGTTTCAACTAACATAATCAACCTCAACATCACCGAACACTCGGTGCTTCATGTAACAGTGATACGCCAAGCGTTGCGCGACGCCGCAGCCACGGGCTTGGCCTATAGCGAGGATCTCCCGTTAAGGCAGTGATGCGCTCAAGAATGGCAAGCAACCTCTTCGGGCCTAACGCATCTCCCCATGCCAACGGTCCATAGGGATAATTAAGTCCCAATCTAACGGCATTATCGATATCGGTAGGCGTGGCAATCCCACGCTGAGCAATATCACAGGCTAGATTAACCACTGCGGCCAGCACACGTTGAGAGACAAACCCCACGCTGTCACGAATCACGGTCACTCCGGTTCCATCAGAGGCCAATAATGCATGAGCAGCGTCGCACATCTGCTGTCGCGTGACGGGTGTCCTCATCAGTGTGCGATGCCGCTCCAGCCCCATCAATGCGTCGAGGCAGAGTGTGCGTTCAGGGTCGACACCGAAATACGCACTCGCACTCACCGCATCATCACCAAAGGGCAGTAGTAAACAGAGCGCTTCTTCCGATGGTGAATCTGTCCTTTCCACTCGCCCGCCAAGCGACACCAGCAGTGACACGACCTGCTCACGTAGGTCGATATCCTCACATCCCACCCAGAACGGCGGAAAATCACTGATCGTGGGCACAGGCTGTGGCGTCAGCGCGGCGATTTTTTGTCCACCTTCATAGCGATAAAAGCCCACCCCCGTCTTGCGGCCCAGGCGATTCCCTTTCAGCATTTGCCGGGATATATAAGAAGGCCTATAACGCGGGTCGTGATAGAACTGCGTGAAAATCGACTCCATTGCAGGATGCGAAACATCGAGGCCAGTCAAATCAAAAAGTTCGAGTGGCCCCATTCGGAAACCAGCCTCCTCGCGAAGAATCCGGTCGATATCGTCAGGCGGCGCCACCTGCTCTTCTAAAATCTTCAGGCCTTCCGTGCTGTAGGCACGTCCAGCATGATTGACAATAAAGCCAGGGGAGTCCTGGGCACGCACACCAGCATGTCCAAGTTGGCTTGCCAGCTCTAGCAGTGTATTAACGACAGCTTCATCGGTATTGACTCCCCCGATCACCTCAACGACCTTCATCAGCGGAACAGGATTGAAGAAGTGAAAACCGGCCATTCGACCAGGATAAGTTAGCTCCGCAGCAATAGCGGTGACCGAGAGTGAAGAGGTATTGGTCGCGAGGATACAATCTCGCGAAACGACCGCTTCGAGGTCGCCAAATAAGCGTTGCTTGATTCCCAGATCCTCGATGATTGCCTCAATAACCACATCGCAATCCGCAAAAGCCGTCATCGATTCGGCGATGGAAAGAAGCGACAAAGCGGCTCCAGCAGACTCCCGAGATACCTTGCCCTTACTAACCAATTTATCGAACGTTACTTGCAGACCGTCACGTGCAGCACGGGCTGCCCCATCGCGGCTATCAAACAGCACGACCTCCAGCCCTGCCTGCGCAGCGATCTGGGCTATTCCAGCCCCCATCACTCCTGTGCCGACAATCCCCAGCCGGTTCACTTTTCTCGCCATTAGGGTTCTCCTCGGTAGCTCGGTTTGCGCTTCTCGATAAAGGCAGCAGCCCCCTCTTTCTGATCCACAGTGTCAAAAAGCAACTGGAAAGCTTTACGTTCAAGAACCAAAGCGCTTTCGAGGGGCAGATCAGCCCCCATGAGCACCGTTTCTTTGATGTGCTCTAGCGCTAGAGCAGGCAAATGCGCGATTTCTTGTGCCAGCACCGTGGCGCGTTCTAGTGTCCGATCATCACTCACCACTTCGCTAACCAGTCCCATGGCCAACGCCTCTGCCGCTGGCACTATGCAGCCGGTCATCAGCATGCGCATGGCCTGAAATTTCCCTACTGCTCGTACTAGCCGTTGCGTCCCACCCGCACCAGGCATTAGACCCAGCTTGACCTCTGGCTGCCCAAACCGTGCCGACTCCCCCGCGATGATGATGTCGCAGTGCATGGCAAGCTCACAGCCACCTCCCAGAGCAAACCCATTAACTGCGGCGATCACTGGCTTAGGGCAGCGTGCCACCGGCTCCCAGAAACGCTCATTGTGGCGTAGATGCATTTCAGTCGGAGAAGCCTCAGCAAACTCCTTTACATCAGCACCTGCAACAAACACCTGCTCGCCCCCGGTCAGTACAATGACTCTCACCTCATCCTGCCGAGTTAGAGACGAAAAAAGCTCGGCTAACTGGCACCTCACCGTTCCATTGAGAGCATTCTTGGCATGCGGCCGATCAATACGAATCACCGCCACCCCATTATCAAGCGAGGCAAGATAGACCTCGGAAGACCGCTGTTTGTTTATCATGCAAGATTTCGCCACCAATAATGTCCGCAATGCGGACAAATGTTTTGCTTAAAGATAAAACTTACACAGTTATTCGAATGACTGTCAATCCGTCAAAAAACAACAACAAAAATAATACATATTTATCAAATAATTATAATCAATACGCAATTTCTAAAACGCTCCATATTGCAATATCAAAATGTCCGCAATGCGGTCATTAAGACTGCATGATTGACATTTATTGATAGCAAGCTGCAAAATCAACCTGTCCAAAAACCTCGAACGAGGCAGAAATCGGTGAAGACAACAGACAATCAGGGCGATTTTCAGATCGTAATAGACCCGATGAATGCGGCGGGCGAGCAGGAGAAAGACCGGCAGTTCGTAACCGCGTTGGCGAGAGGGCTTGAACTACTACGCTGCTTCACTCCAAGCGAGAGTGCCCTAAGCAACCTCGATCTGGCTAGGAAGTCGGGGCTGCCACGCCCCACCGTTAGTCGGCTCACGCATACTCTCGCCCGGCTGGGCTATCTGCGCCCTCTATCACGAGGGAAGTATCAATTGGATGTGGGCGTTATGGCCTTTGGCTATTCCATGCTATCCAACCTGCCGATTCGCGCGATTGCCCAACCTTTGATGGTAAATCTCGCCGACGAAGTCGGTGCGACAGTGGCCATGTCTGCCCGAGACCGCCTAGACATGGTTTATCTAGATGTGGTTCAGAGTTCTCTACGTTCCACCATCCGTCGCCAAACCGGTACGCGTCTTCCCCTTCACCAAAGCTCGGCGGGACGCGCCTATTTGGCTGCTCTACCTCCACAAGAGGCAGACACGCTAATGGACCACCTACGGGAGTCTTATCCCTCCGACTGGCCTGTTATTCGCAAAGCATTAGAACGTGCTTTTCGAGACTACGCCGATTACGGCTACTGTTTGTCGATTGGAGAATGGCAACGAAAAGTGAATGCCGTTGCGGTGCCCCTCCATCACCCGCAGTTGGGAATTCTGTCGTTCAACTGTGGTGGCCCTGAGTTCCAGATATCACGGGAAAAGCTGGAAGAGTCAATCGGGCCTCAGTTAGTCCAGTTGGTCAACGATATAAAGACCCAGATCTCGTAAAACCCACTACTCCAACGATCTACTTACCTTACATTAAGAGGCACACATGATTCGTGACCAGGAAACCATGCAGCTCCTGCTCGACTCCATACGTAGCTTTGTTAAAGAAGCGTTAATTCCGCGTGAGGAAGAAATAGCTGAAAGCGATGAAATCCCCGATGACATTGCCTCACAGATGCGTGATATGGGTCTCTTTGGGCTCACTATTCCCGAAGAATATGGTGGTCTTGGTGTGACCATGGAGGAAGAAGTCAATATTGCTTTCGAGCTGGGTAGGACATCTCCCGCCTTCCGCTCCTTCATCGGTACTAACAACGGCATCGGTTCAATCGGCATCCTGCTAGACGGCACCAACGAGCAGAAAGCTAACTACTTGCCCCGATTGGCCAGCGGCGAGATTCTGAGTGCATTCTGCTTAACGGAGCCCGACTCCGGTTCTGACGCCGCTTCGCTGCGCACTACCGCTATAAAAGATGGCGACGACTACTTGATTAACGGTACCAAACGCTACATCACCAACGCCCCGCATGCCGGTATTTTCACCGTAATGGCACGCACTAACCTAGAGGTCAAAGGCGCCAAGAGCATTAGCGCCTTTATCGTTGAAGCCGACACCCCCGGCATTACCATTGGTAAACGCGATAAGAAAATGGGCCAAAAAGGCGCTCACACCGCTGATGTAATCTTCGATAATGTACGCGTACCGGTCAGTGCACTGATTGGCGAACAAGAAGGCGTCGGGTTTAAAACCGCCATGAAGGTTTTGGATAAGGGACGCCTGCATATTGCCGCCATTGCCGTGGGGGCCGCTGAGCGCGTTTTAGATGACTCTCTACGCTTTGCAATGGAACGCCAACAATTTGGCAAGCCTATTGCCGAATTCCAGCTTATCCAGGGCATGCTGGCCGACTCCAAGGCCGAGATTTATGCCGCTCGCTGCATGGTTCTAGATGCCGCACGCAAGCGTGATGAGGGCCAGAACGTTAGCACCGAGGCCTCCTGCGCAAAGATGTTCGCTACCGAAATGTGCAGCAGGGTCGCCGATCGCGGTGTGCAAATTCATGGCGGCGCTGGCTATATAAGCGAATACGCCGTTGAGCGATTCTATCGCGATGTACGCCTATTCAGGCTCTATGAAGGCACCACCCAAATCCAACAGGTAATCATCTCGCGCAACATGATTCGCGACGCTCAATAGCGGGTGTTTCCTGATGACCGTAGGCCTCCCCGTTGCCGTCGGGTCATTCATCCCCCTCGTCCGCTATTCTGCCCTACGCGCCTTTAACTAGAAGGATGTAACCCATGTCACAACCCTTTGCTATCGTCACCGGCGGCGCCCGCAACATCGGCCAAGCCATTGCGTTGCGCTTGCAACAAGATGGCTATCGCACCATTGTCCTCGACATTGAGGCGCCAGAGGCAGAATCATTAAAGGCCGATGCACACCTAGTCGACCTGAGTGATATCGATGCGACCCGCCAAGTGCTCGAAAAAATCGCTGACGCCCACCCGGTGACGTGTCTTGTCAATAATGTTGGCATAGTGCGCCCTGCGCTTCTCGACGACACCCGTATTGAGGACTTCGATTCTTTGATGCACCTCAACGTGCGCTCCGCGTTGGTATGTACCCAGTCTCTTCTTCCCTATATGCGGCAGCATGGCCAGGGACGTATTGTCATGAATGCCAGCCGCGTGGTGCTCGGCAAAGAGGCTCGTACCCTTTATAGCGCGACGAAAGGAGCATTACAGTCGATGGCCCGCACTTGGGCGCTAGAACTAGCTGCTGATGGCATTACGGTTAACTGTGTGGCACCAGGACCTATTGCCACGACAGCGTTCTGGGAGAACAACCCACCCGACTCAGAGCGTGCGCGCCGTATCATTGAGAACATCCCTGTCCAGCGTATGGGGCAACCTGATGATGTTGCTCAAGCAGTTAGTTTCTTCTGCGACCCACGCAGCAGTTTCATCACGGGACAAACATTATTCGTTTGTGGTGGTGTCACGGTAGGGTGAGGCAATAACTCAGCTTGCTAATCGAAAAAGTACGGCGGCCATCATCAACGAGGCCGCCAGAAATGCTCCGTTCCAGCGCAGGCCAATTTGACCCGCCGTTATACCTGTGAAGCGCGACATAATCATCATTGCCGCCGTGAACGGCGACGACACCATCGTCAATGACCACCCCACCAGCATCGCCGCCGCCAACAACGGCAATGACACACCCTCTAGCCCGACCTGGGCGACCATGCTGGTCAAGAAGGTCACGCTGATAATGGGATTGACGCCTATCTGGGCAAGCACCACGATCAGTAAGAGCGCTAGTGCTGGCAACCAGTTGCCAGCAGCGATAAGGAGTGATGCCATCCCATCGAGCTGGGCCGGATTAAGCAGCGCCACGCTGAGATATCCAAGATAAGCACCTGAACCCAGCGCGACGACCTCATTACCAATCCCACCCAGCACATCAGGCAGACGACGGGTGAGCAAGGCAGTGGCTGACCACACGCCAGCATGCCCAATATCACGGCACTGCCAAGCCAACCATACCCAGGCTCCCAGTGGTACACCGATCACAACAGCCTGAGGCAATCGCAGCGATAGTATGGTGGCAAGTGCAAAAACAAGCAGGACCAGAGCCAGCAGCAGCAGGCTAAAAGCTACTAGCGGCATCAATGAGGGCCTCTCGCTCCCCGCTGCGCTGGCGCTCGGACGAGGACCAGCAACCTGATCGCAAGCCCACCCCATCAGAAATAGCACGACTGCTGATGCCAGCACATAAGGAAAGAGCTGCCCCCAAGTCAGCGGTTCCAAATTACCCAAAACCACCGCAACGCCGATACCTAACGGGGAAACCAGAGGTGCCAGGGTAAAGCCGCGCAAGGTCGCCAAGAGCATGCGTCGGCGACGCACCTCCTGCAGCCACACTCGTCCCTGTGCCGAGCCGAGCGTATTAGCCTTATCGATCATCGACATGAACAAGTTCAACACGCCAAAGTTGAGCACAATACCGAATAGGGTAGAACCCAACGAGAGCATCGGATAACGCCATGTGGGAGGCTGCAACAGTAGGCTCTGTCCACAGCGACGAATGAGTCTCGACCGATAAGCTGGCAAGCGCAGCACTGCAAGTGCCGCCATGAACGCTGCCAGAAAGACAAAGCCATTAGCCGCCTCATAAAGCACTATCCAAGGAGAAGGAAGTCGCCACAGTGCAAAAAATGACACTGCAACACAGGCCAACGCAAGCATACGAGCCATCGAGCTAAAACGGGTCCAACCTAGCACTAGAAAACCTGCCAGTAGTAGTTGAGCCACGCTTGCGGCCCACGTTGCACCACTCAATAAATGCACCACAGTTAGCACTGCCACACCCGCTAGCAAACGGCTAGACCATACGTTTGTAACTGGCATCTTTATGCTGGAACTCATGGTTGGCTCCACCTCACTAGTAAAAAAAAGCCGGCACCCTACGGTGGCCGGCTCGATTTCCTTGCGCCTTAAGCCCACTTCGCGGGCTTAAGGCAAAACACCACTTAGCGTAAGGTCGACAGCATCACGCTCCCGCCCCAGGCTCACTCGCACTCTGTTTCGCTTTTTGCCGCGAGGTAATAAAACGATAAAGGGCCAGCAATATGGAGCCTAAGGTTAGAGCGATGAAGAACCAGGTGATCGGACCACGTACGAAAATCGACAGATCGTTGGAACCGATTAACAGCGAGCGACGCAGGTTATCCTCGAACATAGGCCCCAAAATGAAGCCTATTAGGAAGGGGGCAGCCGGGATACCGGTACGATTAAACACATAACCCAGAACCCCAAAAGCCAACATCAACCACACATCGAAAGTATCATTATTGACCGCATAAGCCCCATATACGCAGAACATCAACACAATCGGAAAAAGAATCGATTTAGGAATATCTGCGATCAGGGAGAAGTAACGGATTGCTGCATTCCCCACAAATAACAAGATCACGGAACTGAGCATGATACCGAGGAAAAGTGCATAGATGAGCGGCAGGTTTTCCTGAAACAGCAGTGGGCCCGGGGTCAACCCATGGACCATGAAGGCTCCCAGGATAATAGCGGTGATCACATCACCGGGAATTCCTAATGACAGCAGTGGGATCAGCGTGGCTCCAGCGACGCCGTTGTTACCTGCTTCGGAAGCAGCGACCCCTTCTACTTCTCCCTTTCCAAAACGCTCTGGGTGGGGTGAACGACGCTTGGCATCACTGTACGAGATGAAAGCCGCTGCAGTTGCCCCAGTGCCTGGGATAGCGCCGATAATGACACCGATCAAACTACCTCGAACGATGCTTTTGAGGCTGCCCTTGAGCTCGCTGAAAGACACACCAGCACCACTCGCCTTGGCACGGAGGTGAGGTATCACCTTCTTGCGATAAAACTCGATAATTTCAGGTATCGCAAACAGACCGATCAATAGCGGAATAAACGAGATACTGTCCATCAGGTTGTAGTTGCCAAAGGTCAGGCGCTGCGAGCCAAACACTGAATCGAGCCCTACCAGCGAGAGCAGGATACCCAAAAGAGCCGCAATCAACCCTTTGATCATTGAGCCACTGGCAAGCGAGATGATAATAGTCAAAGAAAAACAGATCAGCCAAAAGAATTCCGGCGCGCCGAAGTTCAGTGCAATCTTGGCTAAATAAGCAGCAAAAAAGATCAATGCAATATTAGAAATGAAATCCGCAATCACCGACGCATAGAGCGCCATCTTGAGCGCCTTTTTTGCTTCTCCTTGCTGCGCCATTGGATAGCCATCTAGTAACGTACAGGCCGAAGCTGGCGAGCCCGGCGTACGAATCAAAATAGCGGTGATTGAGCCACCATACATACCACCCTTATAAATACCTACCAACAACAGTATGGCCGCGACCGGCTCCATAGAAAAAGTAAACGGTAGCGCCAAGGCCACCGCCATAGTGGCAGTAAGACCTGGGATAGAGCCGACAGTAACGCCAACCACCACCCCTACAGCTATTGCCACAAAGTTCTCTGTGGCTAGAAACAGCTGCAGTACTTCTGTAATGTTTTCCATAAATCACCAGATCTCAAAGGTGCCAGTGAGCTCAGAACGGCCACATCGGCAGCGGCACGTTCATAACCCCCGTAAACAGTAGCGTCACGCCCGCCGGGAAAACGATAGCTAGACCATAAACCCACCAAGTACGCACTGGGTGGGCGATGAAAAGTATCAAAGTGGCGAGGATGCCACTGATTACCGCACCTAACATCTCAAACAGGCCAGCGTAGACAACCAGAGATAATGCCATCAGCGAAAAGCGCAATAACGGACCACGCTCAAAACGACGTCCGCTATCTTCGGCATCGTCAGCAATTAGCACACCTTGAATAATCATCAGTACCGAGAACACCAGCAGCAACCAGCCCACAATGTTCGGCAACCAGCGCGGCGACATCATCGGATTCTGCATGATGGGAGGTTGACCAATGTAATTGGGAACCAGATAGAAAAGCAGCAGCAGGGAGAAGCCCAGCAGCATAACCCCGGCGACTACATCCCACGGATCCTTGATCAGCGTGCCACCGGTAGAGTGAAACTTCGTCATCGGGGTACTCTCTCGACGTAAAGACGTAAAAAAGCTCTACAAGGAAACCAATTGAGGCGAGGGTCGTAACCCTCGCCTCGCCATGCTAGGTAGTAGCCAATTACTTACTCTTGACGAATACCGGCTTCAGTCGCTACTTCGTCCCAGCGAGCAACTTCATCAGCGATGAAGGCTTTGAAATCATCACCAGCGATAGTGCCTTTCTCTGCACCCAGCTGCTCGACAAAGCTAGTGAACTCCTCGCGCTCCATCACCTCTTGCAACGCTTTTTGCATGGCAGCTGTCGCTTCTTCGGGGAAAGAGTGATGGGCAATCAGGCCAAACCAAGCGGTGGTGACAAACTGGTCGAGGTTATGCTCGCCAATCTCATTGAGGGTTGGTACATCTGGTAGGAATTCAGAACGCTCAGCTGAAGTAACCGCCAACGCTCTCAAATCGCCGGATTGAATATGCGAGAACACAGTCGGCATGTTCTCGAAAGAGACATCGACATCACCTCCCAGTAAGGCTGGTAGGGCTGCACCACTGCCAGCAAAAGGTACCGCTGTCATATTGGTTTCAGTCAGCGTCTTAAACAGCTCACCAGACATGTGGATAGAACTACCCACACCACTGTGGCTAAAGGTCATATTCTGTTCTTTCGCTGCCTCAATAAACTCAAGCACGCTGTTGTAAGGACTGTCAGCAGGCACCACCATCACGTTAGGAATATCAATCATATTCTGAATGAATACGAAGTCCTCGACCGGATCGTAGGTGAGACCAGGATAAATAGCAGCGCCAATGGTATGCCCAGGTGACGCCATTAATATGGTGTGATCGATATCACGGCCACCGCGAGCCAAACGGCCAGTAGCAACAGTAGAGCCAGCCCCTGGGCGGTTTTCTACCACCACATTGGTATCGAGTTCTTCCTGTAGCAAGTCGGCCACACGACGCGACAACACATCCGTAGTGCCACCGGGTGCATAGGGAACCACCAAGCGCACATCATCAGTAGGCCAATCCTGTGCTTGAGCAGTGGACACAGAGAGAGATAGAGCAACGGCACCACCGCAAGTGGCAGTGCAAAGAGCGTTTAGAATTTTTTTCATAGTGGACTCTTCATGGGTTAGAGTACTTATATTTTAAGTTCGCAAGACGAACAACTATTCGCATTTTTATACCCATAGGTTACTGCCATCGAACTCATGCCAGAAACCCCGACTTTAGTTTATACCACGCCCAAAAATGTGACTCGCTGCTCAAAAATGGCGAGGCTGATGGAATGGGGTCTATCTCATGGGGGGAGCCCAACAGGGCTTTTCAGGGCTTATCGATAGCAATATAGAGGTTAAACTCACACCCAGCATGCAGCTGTGTTTAGCGTCAGAAGTGACTGTAGGGCAGTTGCTTGGCACCTAACACGCTCAGTCCGCCAAACTTACTGCACTATCAATAGCACTCGGGAAACCATGCTGACGGCATAGCTGCTTAATAGTAGTTCAGCCTTACATCGCCCAGGAAACCAATAACCTGTGTTTCGCTGAAATGCCCCTTCATGCCCCCCCTTACTCCTAAAATCGGACTCTAAAGTGTAGCGTTATTTAGTTTTCGGGATATCTAAAACCTTAACCAAAAATTAAATATTTTATGCTGACACCCTGAAAACTACCTTTCTATAAATCATTAAAAATCTTCGCCCCTCTATTATCAATAAAAAAACCTTCCAATAAAAAACGTCATATAAAGCACGTAAATATTAAAAATAAGAATTATAAAATTGCTACAACGTTTTTATCCGACGAGTCTATTACCTGTGCGATTGATTTCAAAACACCAAAATTAATGACAACAGGTATCACAATGAAACCAACCCCTCTTGCGCTCTTCAGCCTTATCGGAATAAGTGCTTTTTGCAGCAATGTTCATGCATTGGATATCAAGCTTGGTCATGTCTTGGCACCAACTCATAACTGGCATGTCTCTGCGGAAGGTTTTGCTCATGACGTACGAGAAGCTACCGATCAGCGTGTAAATTTTCAGGTTTTTCCTAGCGGCCAGCTTGGCAATGAAACCCGGATGTTAGAGGGCATGCAAATTGGCAGTATGGATGCCGGCGTTATTGGATGCGGATCCTTTCAATCCTTAGAACCCAAGTTTGGAATTGTTGAGCTGCCTTACTCTTGGGAGAACCGAGAAGCAGCCTACGCAGCTTATGATGGTGAGCTAGGCAGTATCCTCGAAGAACTAGCGGAAAATAAGAATATTAAAATTCTCAGTTGGTGGGAGAATGGTTTCCGTCACGTTACTAACAACCGCGGGCCAGTTGAGTCTCCGAATGATCTAGAAGGTCTAAAAATCAGGGTCACTCCTGACAGGATGCGTCTAAATACTTTTGAAGCACTCGGTGCAAACCCCGCCCCACTTTCCTTTGGTGAACTCTACTCGGCATTACAGCAAGGTGTCTTCGACGCTCAGGAAAACCCCCTTTCCATTATTCACTCCTCTTCTTTTTACGAAGTTCAAGATTACATCTCTTTAACGGGCCATGTTTGGGCTCCTGCTTGCTTAACAATTGCTGACCTTACTTGGAACAAGATCAATGCGGATGATCAGGCAGTTATCCAATCGCTAGCAGACGAGTGGCGCGATAAGCAACGTGCTATGACCCAGGAGGATGACAAAAACATGCTCGAAATGCTGGCTGCAGAAGGTATGCAGATAAATGAAGTCGACACGACGGCCTTCAACGAGCTGGTTCAAGGAGTATGGAACGATTATTCCGATGTGTTCGGTGAGGAATTGATGGAGACCGTCAGACAGTACCGAACGGCTGAATGATATGACCTTTTCCAGACTTGTAATGCGTGTATCCCATCTAAGCTTGGCCGTAGCCGCCTGCGGAGCCGCCGCGTTGGCGGCCCTGGTTATCTATACGGTTTTTATGCGCTGGGTCGTGGGACAAACGCCTAATTGGGCAGAAGAGTTGCCGCGACTAGTGCTGATTTGGACAGCCCTATTGGGCTCAGTTACTTGTACCTATCAACGCTCTCATCTTAATGCCGGACTACTGCCGCTAATTGTGCGCTCTATCGGCGCTCGCCGAATCATCGGAAAGGCAACAGACATTGTGCTCCTGATAATGCTGTTGGTACTGGCCAAGGCTGGCTGGGATCTAACAATACTGACCATGAGCATGACCACCACAGCGTTAAAAATGCCTGTTGGAATCATTTATCTCTCGGTACCAGTGGGCTGCGTAGGAATGGCACTAATGCAAGTGCAGCACGTGTTGTCTTCAGGAGATTCGCTATGACCGCTGGTGCACTTACTTTGCTGGGTGTTTTTGGTCTCGCTATTTTAATTAATATTCCAATTGCTTTCAGCCTAATCCTCGCCGCACTTGTTTATCTGCTCGTGTTCGGCGCAGCCCCGATGATGGTTTCCGCGCAACAGTTCGTTGGTGGGATGGACAGTTTCACTCTCCTAGCGATTCCCCTTTTCATACTGGCGGCGCAATTGATGAACAGCGCCGGTCTCACCAAACGTATCGTACATCTTTGCATGTCCCTAGTCGGAGATATTCGGGGTGGTTTAGCCGTCGTAGCGGTCATGGCCTGTATGTTATTTGGCGCCTTGTCGGGATCGGGAGTAGCCGATGTTATTGCGATCGGCAGCATGTTGTTACCTGCAATGCATAAGAATGGCTACCACAAGGGTTTTAGCAGCGCACTCGTTGGGTGTGCAAGCTCCTTCGGAACAGTGATCCCCCCTAGTATCGTCATGATTGTCTATGGCACCACTTCTAATACATCGGTGGGTAAGCTCTTCATGGGCGGCGTAATTCCTGGTCTGTTGTTGACCCTCTCATTAATAGGTGTAGCACTTTATATTTCGCGGAAACATGGCTGGGCCGGGGTCAAGTCTTCCGACCCCGCCGAACGTCGCCGAGCGGTCATCGATGCACTGCCTGCACTCATGGTGCCGGTGCTAATCATTGGTGGAATTCGCTTCGGCGTATTCACACCGACCGAAGCAGCCGCCTCGGCCATTCTCTATGCCCTTGTACTTGGTGTGGTGCTCTATCGATGCCTCTCACTACGAGACATTCTCAACTGCGTCATCGCCACAGCAGAAACGAGCGCCGCCATCTTAGTAATTATCGGCGCTGCTGGTCTCTTCGCCTGGGGGCTGACTTATGAGCAGGTACCACAAGCCATCGCTGGAACAATTGGCAACTGGACTGATAGCACGCACAGCGTTTTGCTTTTACTGACGGCGGTACTACTGGTGCTCGGAACCTTCATGGAGAGCATTGCCATCATTATCATCATCACGCCAATCGTTATGCCTCTGCTTTCCCAGTACGGTATTGATCCAGTGCATTTCGGCGTGCTGCTCACCGTCAACCTCGCTATCGGCGCCAATACTCCCCCTCTGGGTATAGATCTAATGGCGGCCTGTCGTATCTCGGGCATCAGCGTTATGGAAACGTTACGCCCACTTTCGCTAATGCTGATGTCCATGCTTGCTGTCCTAATGCTCATCACATTCGTGCCTGACATCGTGCTGTTCTTACCCAACCTAATGGAGTGACTTTCATGCTTCATAGCAAACTAACAGGCTGTCGAAGCTGGCTTTTCGTACCAGGGCATGACGCCGATTGTTTGGCTGACGCGTTGCATTCCGAGGCCGATGCCATCGTTATTGATCTGGAGGAATTCACCCCGGCAGCATCACGCCATACTGCCTGCCAAGCGTTCGCCAGTATGGCCGAAAGCTGTCGGCAAAGAGGCATCTCTCCCATGGTGCGCATCAACGCCTTAGATTGGGGAGGCCGAGAAGAACTGAAGCTACTAATGGATGCCTCTCCGGATGCCGTCTTCCTGCCCAAAGTCGAGGAAGTAACACAACTGACGGCACTTTCGTCAGCACTTGGTCGCGAAGAAAAACACTGGGGTATAGCACCAGAAACTACCGCCATTATACCGACTATAGAGAGTCGCTTGGGGATCAAGCGGATCAGCGAATTACTACATTCTAGCCCCCGCGTTTTAGCCGCTCTGCTCGGCACTGGTGATTTAGCACGTGACCTAAAGCTGTCTCCAGAAGAGCGTAGCGCCTCACTAGCCCCCTTCCGACAGTTATTTCTCAGGGCTTGCGATGATGCCGACATGTTGGCAATTGACGGCCCGTGGCCAGAAAAACAAGGGTTCGAAGCAGACCAGTCTTGGTCTTATCAGTGCGGCTTTAGAGCTCGTTGTGTTGTCGATTCTCGTCAGATCAAGCCCTTGCATCAGCTGTTATCTGTCCCGTCTACCTAACCATTCGTTCAAAGAGATCTTTCCCATGAGCAACGCCGTCACCCCTACTCGTAACGGGGGCCAAATCCTGATTCAACAATTACGCCAGCATGGTGCTCGGCGCGTTTTTCTGGTCCCCGGCGAGAGCTATCTGCCCTGTATTGATGCACTTAATGAGCATCGTGATGCTATCGAGCCTATTGTCTGCCGCCAAGAGAGCGGTGCTGGCTACATGGCCGAGGCCTATGGCAAGCTAACCAACGAGCCTGGAATCTGTTTTGTCACCCGTGGCCCTGGCGCCACCAATGCATCAATTGCCGTCCATACGGCTTATCAAGACTCGACGCCGATGATCCTTTTCATCGGACAAGTCGGCAACGATTTCATCGAACGCGAGGCCTTTCAGGAGATCGACTATCGCCGCATGTTCGGACCAATGGCCAAATGGGTAGCCCAGATTGACGACACTGCACGGATACCTGAGCTCATCGCCAGAGCCTACTCTGTCGCAACCAGTGGCCGCCCTGGCCCAGTAGTTTTGGCCTTGCCAGAAGATACGTTGTGGGGCGAGGCCTGCGTTGCTGATGTGGAGCCTCGGCAGCGCCTACACAGTTACCCTAGCCAACAGCAATTGCGCGAGTTGCAACAGCATCTAGAGCGGGCCAAAAAGCCATTCCTATTACTGGGTGGTAGCGGGTGGACCGAGCAGGCCCAAATAGATATTGCTGCGTTTGCCGAGCGCTACGCTCTTCCCGTTGGCGTTGCTTGGCGACGCCTAGAGTGTTTTAACCAACACCATGAGAATTTCGTTGGTCACGTTGGTAGCGGCATGCATCAAGCTTTGCGTGAGCAGCTAAAGTCTTGCGATCTGATTATTACGCTTGGGGCGCGACTGGGCGAACCTACAACAGAGGGCTACAGCTGGATCGAGTCGCCCGTGCCAAGCCAGACATTAGTCCATATCTATCCCGACCCCGAAGAACTGGGGCATGTTTATCGTCCTGACCTCGCTATTAATGCCGACGTAGTTGGTTTTTCGGCAAGCCTAGGAGAGCTAACTCCTGAGGTAACACCAGCATGGAAACAGGCGACGGCCACTGCTCGACGAGCCTATCTTGATACTCTCATACCTTTAGAGGCGCCTGGGCGGCTTAGCCTAGATAAAGTCACCCGAACGGTAGATCGGCTACTGAACGGCAAAGGCTGTATCACTGTCGGCGCTGGCAATTACGCACTTTATGCTCATCGTTATATCCAGTTTAGTGGACTTGGCAGCTCGTTAGCTCCCACGGTTGGTGCAATGGGTTATGGCCTTCCCGCAGCCATCAGCAGTAAGCTCGAGCACCCTCAACGGCCAGCCATCTGTTTTGCCGGTGACGGCTGCTTCCAGATGAACTTGCAGGAGCTCGGCGTGGCCCTGCAGTACCGACTTGGCATCGTCATACTCGTCTTCAACAATGGAATGTGGGGCACCATCCGCGCCCATCAGGAACATGACTTTCCTGGCCGCGAGATTGCGCTGACATTCACCAACCCTAAGTTTGACTCCCTGATCAAGGCCTATGGCGGACATGGAGAGATCGTCGAGGACGATGCTTCGTTCGAAGCAGCCTTTAATCGTGCCCTAGCCTTTACTGAGCAAGAACACTTGCCCGCTTTGATTGAGCTGCGTTATGACGCTGATGGTATTGCACCAGGAGAGCGTCTAAGTGCAATCCGTGCTGCAGCTCTTGAAAGCCAACATATAGTAATGACACAGGAGAGCTCTGATGACTGAGTCTACTTTCTCGACACTTCGCATTGATGGACAGCGCCTATGGCACTCATTAATGAACCTTGCTGACATTGGTGCCACACCGAAGGGGGGCAATTGTCGCTTGGCGTTGACGGAAGAGGATCGACTTGGTCGTGAGCTTGTATCTAGCTGGTTGCGAGACGCTGGCTTGACTATAGGTGTCGATCAAATGGGCAACATCTTTGCTCGTCGTGCCGGAAACCGTAATGACCTACCCCCAGTGGCCACCGGAAGTCACCTCGACACCCAGCCCACCGGCGGCCGTTTCGATGGCTGTTACGGTGTACTAGCCGGACTAGAAGTTATGCGGGTTCTCAATGATCACTCTATTACTACTGAAGCACCACTAGAGGTAGTGATATGGACTAACGAAGAGGGCTGCCGCTTCGTTCCCGTCATGATGGGATCTGGGGTGCATGCTGGCGTAATCCCGCTTGAGACCGCGCTAGCTGCCAAAGATCGCAATGGAGACACTGTAGCTGCTTCGTTGGAACGTATCGGTTACAGCGGTGACATTCCTATGGGTAGCAAAACCTTCGGTGCCTATATCGAATCCCATATCGAGCAAGGTCCAGTACTTGAAGCGGAAGGAATAGCGGTTGGCGCGGTAACCGGCTCTCTAGGCTTGCGCTGGTTCGATGTTGTGGTTACCGGTCAAGAAGCCCATGCTGGGCCGACACCCATGCCCTATCGTCGTGATGCGCTTAAACGGGCCGCCGAGCTCATCGGCGATATCCTAGCGCTAGCCGATCCGCATCAGCCGCATGGTCGCGTCACCTGCGGGGAGTTCGACCTTTATCCAAACTCACGCAATGTCATTCCTGGGCGAGTAACCTTCAGCGTTGATATTCGCCATTTGGAGAACGAGACGCTTGAACAGATGGAGCATGCTCTCCGAGATATCTGCTCAAAGCACCATGAGCCTGGAAAAGTAACCGTAGAACTCCAGGACGTTCAGCGGGTGCCACCGACACCATTCAACAGCGACCTAGTAGATCTCATTCGCGCTAGCAGCGATGGACTTGGCATACCCTACCGCGATATCGAGACCGGGGCCGGTCACGATGCTGTCTTCGTAAGTCGTGTTGCACCTACGGCTATGATTTTCGTTCCCTGCGAAGATGGTATCAGTCACAACGAAAGCGAAAATGCTACACCGGAGGATCTTGAGGCTGGCGCCAACGTGCTGCTGCACACCATGCTGCGCAAGGCCGGTATCGCAGCATCTTAAAATAAGGATATGACAATGCACGATAAAGCTTACTGGCAAACGCTAGCCAGCCGACTACAGCTGACCACTCAAGCCTTCATCGACGGTGAATTTGTCAACAGCCATGACGGCTCAACTCTAAAGGCTTACAACCCAGCGACAGGCCAGATGATAGCCAACGTGACTGCCTGCTGTGGTGTGGATATCGATCGTGCTGTACTTGCCGCACGTCGAGTCTTCGAATCGGGTGACTGGTCTCGCTGTCCTCCACTAGAGCGCAAACGGGTTTTGCTCCGCTTCGCCTCGCTTATCGAAACGCACGCAGAAGAGCTAGCGCTTCTACAAACACTCGAAATGGGAAAGCCAATCGCTGATAGCTTGGCCTTTGACTTGCCCGAAACAGCACGCTGTGTGGCTTGGTATGCCGAGGCGATCGATAAACAGTACGATGAGATAGCTCCCACTAGCGAAGACGTTCATGCCACCATCACCCGCCAGCCTCTCGGTGTGGTCGCTGCTGTGGTGCCATGGAATTTTCCACTGATGATCGCCGCCTGGAAATTCGCCCCAGCACTGGCAGTCGGTAATAGCGTCATACTCAAGCCCGCCGAGGCTTCTAGCCTTAGTGCTCTCAGGTTAGCTGCACTAGCCAAGGAAGCGGGCCTGCCGGATGGCGTATTCAATGTCACCCCTGGCCACGGTGCTACCGCTGGCGAAGCGCTGGGAATGCATCCACAGGTCGATGCACTCGCTTTCACAGGATCCACCGCCACAGGCAAGCGATTTATGCGCTACTCCAGCGAGTCCAATCTAAAGCGGGTGTGGCTCGAATGCGGAGGCAAATCTCCGCACATAGTCTTTGCTGACTGCCCAGACCTAGATGCCGCCGCACATGCCGCTGCCGCAGGTATCTTTACCAACCAGGGGGAGGTGTGTATTGCAGGCTCTAGGCTGTATGTGGAAGCGTCTATTTTTGATGATTTCTTGCCACGACTGGTTTCTGCCGCAAAAAACATGCCAGCTGGCGATCCGCTGGATCCCTCTACGCGTATGGGAGCGTTAGTCAGCGCCGACCATCATGCCAAGGTATTAAACTTTATCGAACAAGGACTCAGCGAGGGCATGACTCTCCACCACGGAGGAAAGCATGCGACGCCTGTAGAGGGAGGATGGTACGTTGAACCAACAATCCTGGAAGGAGCCCAAACCACCACGGTGATGCGTGAGGAGATCTTCGGACCAGTGTTAAGTCTAAGTCGCTTCGCCGACGAAGCCGAGGCCATCGCCTTGGCTAACGACTCGATCTATGGACTTGGAGCTGGACTCTGGACCGGTGACCTTGGCCGTGCGCATCGCGTATCAAAGCGCCTTCAGGCTGGCTTGGTCTGGGTCAACTGCTATGCCGATGGTGATATTAGTGTCCCCTTTGGTGGAATGAAGCAGTCCGGTTTTGGTCGTGATAAATCACTTCATGCACTGGACAAGTATTCAGATCTGAAGACGACCTGGTTCAATTTGACCTACAAAAAATAATACCATTAGCTATTATTTAGCCATTTCGACATCAGGCGTTTCGTCGAACACTTCAAGTCCAGTGGTGAGCCGCTCCTCGAGCGGCACCTTACCCATAGCATTAAGGAAAAACTCCATAAAGATGGTCTCAGCATCACTGAAACGGGCATCTTGGTGCCACATCACGTGAAGATCGATTTCAGCGACGCCATCATAGGGCGGAAGGGGCCAGAGCCGACCTTCCGCAACATCTCTCAGCACTAAATGCTCGGGTAAACAACCAATACCCCATCCGGCAATTACCATTCGTTGAATTTCTTGGAGGCTACTCGATTGGCCGACCACATTGCCCTTAAGACCATGGTGGGCACGAAACACTGCAAGTGAAGAGAGCACACCATCAAGTTGCTCGCTGCCAAACGAGACATAGTTCTCACTCATTAGGCTATCCATCGGCAAGTTATGGCGGCCAAAGAGTGCATGGCTTTTTCCGCAGTAGAGCCGATACCGTTGTCTCGCTAATGTCTGGCTATTCAGATTACTCGGACATTGCAATGCGAGACAGATACCCATGGCTCCCTGCCTTTGGGCCAACGCATTCTGCACCTCCTGACTAGACATATCCTCAATACTAAATGTGATCTGGGGAAACTTTTTATGAAAGCGTTCGAACACACTGTCAAGGAATCGGCATTGAATTCCCGTTATGAAAAGTAGCGAAACATGACCGACTACTTCAGGGTCAAAGTCTCCTACTGAAGCAGCCAGCCGTGCTACGTTAGCGTAGATATCGATGGCTTCTCGATAGACGAGATGCCCAGCTTTTGTCACATTAAAGCTGTGACTATCGCGCTCGATTAGCCGCTGACCTAACCTCTCTTCCAATCGTTTCAATGAGAGGCTGACTGCTGGCTGTGAAAGGTAAAGCCTATTGGCAGCCTTACTGACACTCTCTTCTTGAACAATAACAATAAAAGTTCTAAGAAGATTCCAATCCAATGTATCGTGAACGGGTCTCATAAAGCCTCTTCTTAACCTCTAACAATAGAGCTAATTTTTATACTAAAAGTGGCCCACTGAACTTATTTAAAATTGATTTTATCACATACAGCATAGAAAAATATTGCACCAAAACAGTGCCCCTAGCACTTTTTTTATGGTTTTTTTGTACTAATCAAGTGCTAAAGAAAAAGTCAATTAACAACCAAAAATTATTTAGTGAAAAATTGATAACATACCAAATAAAAATCTTTTGTATAAATTCTATTAATCTTATCCATAAAAAATAAAAAACTCTAGTTTTTTATATTCTATTGACCGTTAGTCATTGTCATGACTAGATTCAATAGCCCCATGCAAAACATTTAATTCGTCAGTACAAACACAAAGAGGCAGACAATGAAACGTTCCCTTGCATTAGTCATTCTTACATTGAGCGCATCACATGCTATGGCTACTGAGTTGAGAATGCTCACCAGCTACGACCAAACGAGTGCTTATACACGCGAAGTTGCCCAGCGATATATAACAAAAGTCGAGGAAGCTAGCCAAGGTGCTCTAAAAATCGGCTTGAACGGACCAGATGTTGTATCACCCTTCGAGCAACTTGAGCCTGTATCATCTGGTGTTTTCGATCTGCTTTACACTCATGGAGCCTACCATACCAATACTACCGGTGTCGGTGCTGCTATGGATGCGGTCTTTGTCGATCCTGACGCTACCCACGAATCAGGCCTCTGGGACTTTATCGATGAACACTATAACGAGCTCGGTCTCAAATTAATTGCAATTCCGCCTTTAGGTAGCAGCGGCTTTCAATATGTACTCAAGGAACCCATCGAGAGCACTCCTGGCCTAGAGGGTCGCCGGATTCGCGGTAGCGCGACTTATACCAGCATCACTCAAGGATTAGGGGGAACTCCAGTGCTAATGTCAGGTGGGGATGTTTACTCTTCGCTTGACCGTGGTGTGATCGATGGAGCCGCTTGGGGACTCAACGGCGTCGAAGATTTTGGGTGGAACGAAGTCGCAGGGTACTTTACCAAACCTACCTTCGGTCAAACCTATACCTACTTATTCATGAATCTAGCTTCCTTCAACGCGCTCGATGAGGACAGTCAAACGTTACTTCTCGAGCAAGGCAACGCGCTAGAAAACGAAACAGCCGCCATTCTTGATGAGCTAGCACAGCAAGAGTGGGCATCATTGAAAGAAAAGGGAATGGAGGAAACATACTTTCAACAATCTGATGCCGAGCGGCTTGATGTCCTGGTCAATGAAGGAATCTGGCAGTTAGGGATCGACAAGTCTCCAGAGGCGGTCAGCAACATGCGTGCAATCGCTGAGCAGAACAACATGACTGCGACGGTCGAGTAGGTATCACTATGTCCCACCCGATAGCTAGACTCCATGACCGTATCACGCGATTCGGGTTCTACCTTGGCGGTGCCACTTTATGTGGCATCGTCTTATGCTTCTGGATCGAAGTGGTCGCTCGTTACTTTTTTAATGCCCCGACACTATGGTCAAGCTCCCTTGTCGCTTATTTCCTTTGCATCGCGGTATCCCTGAGCATACCGGAGCTAGCGCGCACTAATGGCCACATCGCGATCACCGTACTCCCTGAAAGGCTCTCTCCTTCCATGCGCCAACGCTATGACCGAGTAATCGCACTAATATCAGGAAGTGTTTGTATTGTCACCGCCTGGATCATCGTTAAGGAAACACTCCGCCAATTTGATGGAGGAACTACAACCGCATTGGGTCTTGATATTCCTAAATACTGGGTTTCAAGCTTCATCTGCTATGCCTTTATCAATACCGCCTTGTACTTCCTGCGCCATGCATTGTTTGCGGGGCCCTCTCATGATGATAACGAGCGACAGGAGGCTTAAGCATGGAATGGTATATTTCGCTAGGCATTGCCCTCACATTGCTAATGGGTTTATTCGCTCTGGGCGTGCCGATTTTTATCGCCTTTCTTACCGTCAACGTCCTGGGTACTTTCTGGCTTATGGGCAGTGCAGGCTTCGGCATGTTCGCCAACAGCGTATACAGTACTGTCACCTCAGAAACTCTCACTACCATCGTACTGTTCGTACTGATGGGAGAATTGCTGTTCCGGTCGGGTTCGATAGACGTCATTTTTGATGCCCTGGACACACTAATGGGCCGTATAAAAGGTCGCCTATATTTCTTTGTCATTGTACTTGCCACCCTGTTTGGGGCTTTGTCAGGATCAGCCCTAGCCGTGACCGCCATGCTGAGCCGCTCGGCGTTACCAACAATGCAGCAGCGTGGCTATGATGATAGGCTTTCTATCGGCCTAATTCTGGGGGGAGCCAGTTTGGCACCGATTATTCCCCCAAGCCTGCTGGTCATCATCATCGGCTCCATGGTCGATATCTCGATCGCGCGACTGCTCATCGCTGGCATTATCCCGGGCATCCTTCTGGCAGGGCTGTTTGTCGGCTACGTAGTAGTAAAATTGATACTCAATCCCTCCTTAGCACCTAACGCCGACGAAGGTGGAGGCGGAACGTGGCGAGCACGTAGTAAAGCGCTACTGAATATGGCGCCGTTCAGTATCATCATTTTCTCGGTGCTCGGGCTAATCATGTTAGGGGTTGCCACGCCTTCGGAGTCTGCAGCCACTGGCGTGCTTGGTGCCATGTTGGTAGCGGTTTACTACCGTCGTTTCACACTCAAAATGGCACAGCAGGCGATACTCTCTTCGTTGGGCATCAGCGCCATGATCATCGCTATCCTGGCCTGTTCGAAACTGTTCAGCCAATTACTCTCTTTCGCTGGTGCGACTTCAGGTCTAGTAGGGCTGGCCACTAGCCTAGAACTTGATCCCATGTGGATGTTGTTACTACTGATGCTAGTGCCGCTCGTTGCGTGCATGTTCATCGACCAGATTGCATTCATGATGGTCGTCATTCCCATTTATGCACCATTGGTCAAGCTATATGGCTTCGACCCCATCTGGTTCTGGACCCTATTTTTAATAAATATCTCGGTCGGCAGCCTAACGCCCCCTTTCGGCTATAACTTATTTGCAGTGAAAGGCGGCGCACCCTCAGTACCTATGCAAACGATCTTTGCCGCAGCTTGGCCGATCGTCATCTGCTTCCTCTTCGGCATGCTAGTACTGTTCTTCTTGCCTTCTCTTATCACGTTTTTACCCAGCTTGATCTGACCACTAGGAGATATTCATGTATCACATCGCACAGATGCCAACACCGATTGATCCCCATATCAGTCAGCAACTACTCGAGTGTGAAACGGCCACTATTGGCCATTTCAGAGAAAATGGATTCATCGATCCAGCGATTCACTCACTGCTCGCCCAGACGCGGGTGGTAGGAACTGCTGTGACCCTCTCTCTCCCACCCACAGACGGCACGCTACTTAATCACGCGATGCGATTAGTACGCCCTGGAGACATCTTAGTCATTGACAGACAAGGCGACGACCGACACGCATGTTGGGGCGGGGTGATGACTCACGTAGCCAAAAAGCTAGGTGTGGGAGGAGTCATCATCGACGGAATGGCGACGGATGCACAAACTATTCAAGAGCTAGGATTTCCGGTTTGGTGCCGAGGCATTTCAGCCTTAACAACTAAATTGGCGGGGTTGGGAGGCACTATGAATATGCCAGTCACTCTCGGAGGGCTCGTTATTCACCCTGGTGATATTATCCTCGCCGATGAGAGTGGAGCTCTAGTAGTACCTGCTCAAAAAGCCGTTACGATTGCCTCAAAGGCCATTATGCTGCAACAACAGGAAGAGGCAATTCTCCAACGAGTGGCCCAAGGGGAGTACTTACCTGATATTAGCGGAGCAACCGAGATCATTGAGCGAGTTAACGGAATAGAACCTTAACTTATAATGAAAAAGTAAGCAGGTGCGCTTCATCGGCCTCAACCGTGGTCTCAAAATAGGCGGCATCATAGAAAATAGCCACTACCCAACAATACCAAACCATAGAGCCGAATTGATGCCATTTACTGGCAGCCTGAGCGTGAAAAGCAGTGTCACCGATAGACTCTGTGCACAACACATCTTAGCTGTACATTTCGAACCCAGTTATTGTGGTCTGCCTGGCTGCGGAGGATTGCCATGATTATCGATCAAAAAAACCTTAAACGCCTGCCACAAAGGGCTCCGATAACGCTCTGGATGCCACACCAATGAAAAAATCCTGGTGAGCTTTAACCCACTGTTCAGCGAAACCAATTCTCCTCTTTCAAGCTCCCCTTCCACACTGCGATGAGAGAGGCAGCCCAAACCGAGACCAGCTTTCACTGCTTGCTTGATGGCTTCATGCTGACTGAGTTCCATGCGCACCTGCAAACGTTCTACATGATGTAACACAGCGGCCTCAAATACTTCACGCGTGCCTGATCCAGGTTCGCGCAGTATCCAGGCGGCAGCTCTGATATCAGCGTCATCCAGCCACTCCTTGCTGGCCAGGGGATGCTGTGGGGAACAGACAATCACAAGCTGGTCTTCGCACCATGTTTCACTCGTCAGGCGCGATTCGTGACACTGCCCTTCGATCAGCCCCAAATCAGCATCAAAGCGCAGCAGATCCGTAATCACCTCTCCGGTATTACGCAATCGTAGCCGAAGATCCACCCTCGGGTTCTGATTGCTGAAGTATCCGGCCAGAGGGGGCAGCAGATAGGTACCCGTGGTAGCGCTGGCCGATATATTAAGCGTGCCCTGCAATTGGCTTTCAGGATCCTCAGCGACAGCAACAAAATCGGCCATACCTTCCAGAAGGCGTTCGGCACGGGGTAACAGGTAGCTTCCCATACTATTGAGCTGTAAACGTCGGCCTAGCCGCTCGAAGAGCTCGACCCCCAGATGACGCTCAAGATCTGAGAGCGATTGGCTAATCGTCGATTGAGACAGCTTCAAGTGATCAGCAGCGGCAATAACCGTGCCGTCACGAGCAACAGCGACAAAAACCTGCAACTGGCGAAAAGTCACATGAGGGGTCATATATCGTTTTTACCGAACAGCCATATGGTTATATGTTGATAACCATACAGCATTTTTGCCCCTATGCTAGCCACATACGCACCAACAAGAGAAAGCATTATGTGGCAAGGTCTGATTCTGTGTAGCACCCTAACCTTGGCAGGCTTTGGCTTGGCTAACCTCCCCGGACTCGCTTCCAAAGGTATTAGTCCATTGGTATTCGCCTTACTGTTAGGCTTGGTTGTGGGTAACCTGCCTCTTGCACACCGCCTTCCAAGTACTCAACCAGGATTAACATTCGCCACCCGCTGGCTGCTGCGGGGCGGCATTGTACTGTTTGGCCTGTCATTAACCCTGCAACAAGTCTTCGCCCTTGGTTTTAAGGTGTTGCTGTTGGATCTGGTGGTGATCTGCAGTGTGCTTATCATCGGCTATCAGATCGGCACCCGCATACTGGGTATGGATCGTGAAACAACACTATTAACAAGTGCAGGCAGTGCCATCTGCGGTGCAGCGGCGGTACTCGCCACCGAAACGGTCATTCGTTCGCGGCCTGCGGCCTCATCCATAGCCGTCGCCACTGTCGTGCTCTTCGGCACGCTGGGAATGCTTGTCTACCCTCTTTTATACCCGCTTGCAGGAATGAACGAAGGTCTCTTTGGCGTCTATATCGGCGCGACTGTCCACGAAGTCGCCCAGGTCGTGGCCGCTGCTGATGCGGTGGGTCCCGAGGCATTGGCCAGTGCTGTTATTGTCAAAATGGTTCGCGTGATACTGCTGTTGCCCTTCCTATTGCTCGTCGGGCAATGGTGGCTTCGTCAGCAGGCCCGTGACTCAGGATCAGGTGCGGGCAAGCCGGTAATCCCTTGGTTTGCCTTCGGCTTCATCGCCATGATTGTGTTCAACAGTGTTACCCACCTGCCCACCAGCCTCCATCAGATACTTGTTCTGGCTGGTCAGGTTGCGTTGACCATGGCCATGGCCGCACTGGGGTTTGAAACCCGAATCGAAAAGCTCAAGGAGTTGGGTATCCGCCCTTTTATACTGGGGTTCATCCTGTTTGGCTTACTGCTGGTAGGGGGTGGCCTAGCCAGTCAGCTTCTGATGGGCTGATCAGAGGCTGCACCATCTAGAATCTCCTCGACCCTACAAGTTCAAGAGTCATGATCTAACAATAAGAACGCCTACTGACTTTCATTAGTGCAGTTAAGTTGGGGGTGGCGCCACTTTCATAGATAACAGTAAGGCCGACAACGTTTTTCCGTGACCATCTAAGTTGAGTGCGCCATTGACTCCCCCTTGTAGCGCATCATCCAGGACTAAGTTCATTCCATTGAGATGTGGTAGTAAGTAGCGGGTTACGTGACTAACGCCCCGGTGCTCAAATAGCGCGGCAACGTTTGATGCCGAGAGTTGTTCGATGAGCCAGGAATAGTGAGCCTCCTGATACACAAAAACCGCTAAGCTTAGTCGGTCACCTTTATCACCTGCCCGGGCATGGGCGTAACGGTGCAATAGCTCACTCATCACCTTCTCCTTTATGCAGTGTGACAACAGGAGCAGCTTGCTGCCTTGGTACTAGATAAGAGGCGGTTTTTAATCGCTGAGTATGGTGCCGACGTATACCGCCACCGCCCGCTGGCCCGCAGCAATAAAGTGCTAATAACTCCTGTGTTGCCCGCTCCACTACGCATTTTTCAGCATGCTCTACCGCGAGGCGAAGGCGAATGTCGCTCGCTGTTGCATCTCTGTGTTGAGTGTTTAGGTGGGCATCGCCATCAAAAACGCTAGAAACACCAATTAAGTCGTAACGGGCGCGCAGATCGGCTGGGCAGCGTAATGATAAACGCTGACGCAGCGTCTCTCTGGCTAGTTGTGCTCTGGCGAAAGCATTCGGGCCCGCATAAGAGATTTCAGCTTCACCTTGATAGCCTGCGAGGAAGCTAACGGTGGTTTTTAACCGCGCTGGCGAGGGTTTGCCACGTACCCCGGTAACTTCAACACGGTCTTTGGCCAGTTGCTTTATGCGAACATGCTCAAGATCAATAACCACATCCGGTGTGATGTAGGCGCTGGGGTTGTGTATTTCATATAACAGCTGTTCTTTTACTGTTTGCTCAGTGACCAAACCCCCTGTGCCTGGGGGTTTAGTCACAACGAGTCGCCCATTACGCTCAACTTCGACAAGTGGATACCCCAGCGAAGCCATGCCGGGCACGTCTTTCACGCCGGGGTCAGCAAAGTAGCCACCCGTCACTTGCGTGCCGCACTCGATTAAATGACCTGCTAATGCCCCTGCTGCCCGTCTGTCCCAATCATCGCTTGCCCAGTCGTGGTGGTAGCAGATAGGAGCAAGCGCCAGTGAAGGGTCGGCCACGCGTCCTGTGATCACGACTTGAGCCCCTTGGGTCATCGCCTCTATCAGGGCATCTGCACCGAGATAGACATTAGCGGCAACAACTTGCTCTAAGGTTGAAATTGCGCGCTTTTCGCCTTCCCAAGCTAGCCAGTCGAGCTCATGCAGGCGATCTCTTACGTCATCGCCTTGAATAGTGGCCAAGCACGCTTGAGAGTGGCCTAAGCGCTTAGCCAACTGCTGAATGCGACGACGCGCGGCATCTGGGTTAGCCGCGCCAAAGTTACCCAAAATCGTAATGTGGTGAGCCAGACAGTCACTCAGAACAGGCGATAAAAACTCTTCCAGCAGCGGCTCATCGCCGCTGTCAGGGTTTTTGATCCGGCGTAACTGAGCAGCCGCCAGCGTGCGCTCCCCGAGTGTTTCAAACATCAGCGCACGAGGGGCATCATAAGACATGAGGGCATCGACCAGCGGCCTAGCCGCATCGGTACGGTCACCAGAGAAGCCCGCACCACAACCTACCACGACCGTCATAAGGTCACCCCCGTGTTAGCAGCGGTGGTAAGTGCAAGAAAACGACGTGCTTCGGATGCGCTCATCACCCGACGTCCCGTTGCTTCAATACGGGCTTTAGTCGCGGCGACTAGCTCGGCATTGTTGGTCGCGAGTTGGCCATCCGCTCGCCATAGATTATTTTCAAAGCCGACGCGGGCATGGCCACCTTGCTGGGCCGCCAGCGCTAAGCAGTCACCTTCGGTCGGCCCAAACGCACAGACCGCCCAGTGGTCGCCAGCCACTAATGCGTGTAAAAAGCTCGGTAGACGGCTTGGGTCGGCAATGGGTGGATCCGTATAGCGCCCAAGTACGAAGAGTAAGAAAGCCGGGGCATTAGGCACATCACCTTTCTCTCTTAACTGATTGAAGTAGGTAAGGTCTTCAGGCGAATAAACGATGTATTGAATATGTGTGCCGCGACTGGCCAGGTAACGGCACAGCTCGCCACTGGCTCGAACCTCATAAGCATCGCCGAACCATTCACGCACCGCGATAGAAACGGAGTCTGGCTGTAACGCCTCAATGACACGTCTCTGCTCTGAAGGCGAATAACGCCCACCGGCTTCGCTGGTGACCTGAAGGAGTAGTTGGTCTCCTACGGCTTCCTGAATGGCGCTAATGGCATCTTGATAGGCACCCGCATCAAGTAAATGGCGTCCGTCGGTTTCACGCACATGCACATGCATGGCTGAGGCGCCAGCCGCTAGACACTCTTGTACATCGCGTGCGAGCTCTTCCGGGGTCAGGGGGATAGCAGGATGGTCTTGATAGACACGCCGAGCCCCATTGGGGGCGACCATTAGCAAACAAGGTGAGACGCTCATCGGGCCTCCTCCTGTTTTACGTTAGTCGTTAGCGCTTGCTGAATAGCTGTCAATTGCCGGTCTCGTTCAGAGAACAGGCCAGGCAGTGATTGCCCATGAGTAGCCGACTCAACCCCTTGGATCACTTGCGCGTAAAGTTCGTCGTTCATGGTCGGTTGCCCTAAGCTCGCCCAGCGATACTCTTGACTAGGGCCGAGATGTTCCAAGTAGTGGCGAATGCCCCCTTGGCCACCGCCCAGATGATAGGTCAGGAACGGCCCTTGAATGGCCCAACGCAATCCAGGCCCTGCCGTCACAGCCAGGTCGATGTCTTCCACGCTGGCCACGCCTTCCTGTAATAGATAAAGCGCTTCCCGCCACAATGCCGAAGAGAGACGATTCGCAATATGGCCGATCATCTCTTTACGGAGCATCACCGGTTGCTTACCGATACTTCGATAAAAATCGACCAATCGCTGCACCAGCTCAGTATCTGGCCCGTACAGTTCAACCAGAGGGACGAGGTGGGGTGGGTTGAAGGGGTGAGCGATAATAATGCGCTCAGGAGCAGGTGCGCCCTGGGTGATATCAGAGTGCTTTAAAGAGGAGGTACTGCTCACTACCAACGCTTGCGATGGCGCTGCCCGTTGAATATCTGCTAATAGCTGTTGCTTGAGCGCTACGGATTCAGGCGCATTTTCGACGACTAGCTCTGCGCCCTGTAAGGCCTCTGCCAGTGTTTGCGCTACCACGGGCATGCGGGCATCGACGCCAAGGGCACGCATATCCTCAGCCACGCGCTGAGTAAAGTTGGCGCGGGCGGTGGCATCCGGGTCAAAAGCGGTGACATGTAAACCGCGAGAAAGAAAGTAGGCGGTCCAACTAATGCCGATAATGCCACAACCAATCATCACAATATTCGTCATGCTCACTCCTTGATGACTCATAGCTCCACTCCTTGAAGTGCAATACGCCGAGAGGATTGCCACGCCCATAGATAGAGTCCCGTCAGACTCGCAATGCCCACTAACCCAAGTGCGATATTCGGCACCAGCGCCAATAGCCCGGTGGTTGCCAATAGCGTACTATCCAGCCATCGGTTACCGAAGAGCCGAGCGCCCCCCAATATGCCGGCGAAAGCCAAGACAAAGGCCATGGCACGAGCGGCGGCTAAGGTAATGTCCCAAGCATCGCCTAAACCGATAAGCGCGGGGTACGCCAGGATCAGGAAAGGGATAATGTAGGTAGTTGCCCCCAGACGGATCGCGTGCCCCGCGACCTGTAACCAGCCAGCCTTAGCGATGCCAGCGGCAACAAAAACCGCAATGCACACGGGCGGAGTGATGACCGAGATGGTCGCAAAATAGAAGACGAATAGGTGGGCAACCAGCGGCTCGATCCCGATGCGGGTTAGCGCAGGCGCCAGTACGGCAGCGACCAGCACATAAGCAGCGGTGGTAGGAATGCCCATGCCCATAATGAGGCAGATGACCGCGACAATTAGCGCCACCAGGAGAACCTGCTCACCAGCGACACTGACTACTAGCGTCGAAAGCGTGACGCCAATACCCGTTAGGTTGAGCATTGCCACCAAAATCTGTGCCCCTGCTAGCAAAACGCCAATGATGACCATGCCCTTGCCGGCATCCTCCAGGCCTGTCACTAGCGAACGTACGATTTGACGGGGCGGCGTTCGGTTCAACAAAGCAAAGAAAAGATAACTGATCAACAGAAAGGTAATGCCCAGGAAAGCTGCGAATTGGATGGAGTAGCCATTAAGAACGCCACCAAACAAGCCACCCAACGCGGCAACAATAGGGGTTAGACGCTTAAATTGGAGTACATCTGGCCATGCGGGAAGCTCGCTTTCAGGTACTAAAGGAAGTTCGCTTCTCACAGCTACTAAGTGCAGCGTAAAAAAGACAGCCACATAGAAAAGGAACGCGGGTAATACGGCAGCTAGGGCAATCGTGACGTAGCTGACACCAAGTATCTCCGCCATGATAAACGCCGCCGCGCCTAAAATCGGCGGCGCGATCTGCCCCCCAGTGGAGGCAACAGCTTCAACGCCGCCAGCAAAGGCCGGTGGGTATTTGAGCCGTTTCATCATAGGAATGGTGAAGTTGCCAGTGGTGGCGACGTTGGCTACCGCGCTTCCGCTGACCATAGCGAACAGGCTGGAAGCCACCGTCGCAATTTTGGCGGCCCCACCTTGGCTACGCCCGCCGATTCGCATTGAAAGATCAATAAAGGTTTGGCCACCACCTGTGTGGAGCAGCAGGCTTCCAAAGAGTACAAACGCGGCAATGGTGGTAGCGGCGACGCCGAGTAGCATCCCCCATACGCCTAAATCACCGAGAAACAGCGTTTCCGTCACGAAACTGGCATCAAAACCTCGATGGCTGAGCGGTCCTGAAAGTCGGTCTCCCAGCAGAGCATAGGCGATACCCATTGCCACTAGTAGTGGAAATACCCATCCAATAGCCCGTCGGGCAACTTCCAAAATGGACACCACTAAAATGGCAGTGAACACCATATCCTGCGTCGTTGCCCAGGGTAAGGTAGTCAGAATGCTGTTAGCGTTGAAAGTAATAAACAGGCAGGCAGTTATTGCTCCCAAGGCTAATAAACAATCAATGACTATCCCGAAGGGGCGCCAAGTTTTACCAGCGCCCAATGGATAAGTGAGTAACCCCAGCCCGATAACCAGCGCAAGAAAGAGACTGCGGTGAACCAAGCTTTCAAAAGGCCCGGTCGCTGAGGTGTAGAAAATGAAGCCGCCCAAAAACAGGGCGACCAGCATGAGCAGTTTATTGCGCATGGAATCGAGCTCCTCGCCTTATTCTGACGGCGTCAGATGTTCAGGAATCTCGTATCCCTGCTCTTCAAAATAGCGTGCGGCACCTGGATGAAAGGGCACCGTTCCACTGTTTAGGGTGAGCTCGGCGATATCAACATCGGCAAGGTTAGCTAGCGCACTGACTTGCGGCTCGGGATTCTCCATCACGGCTTTAACAATTTGGTAAGCCGTTTCTTCATCAAGCTCTGGGCTTGCATGCATCGCTAAGCCAAAGCTCCAGGTTGTGTAGGCGGGCATGCCATCGGCCGCTCCCTCAGGAATATTGACCACGGAAATATCAGGCATTTGTTCATTCAGAATTTCAGCCTGTTCATCGCTAAGCGACAGCACTTGGATCGGCGTAAACGTCGCAATATCCATGGAGGAACCATCCAGCTTTTCACCCACGCCAGATTTAACGTATCCCGCCATACGGTTATCTTTTACACCGGCAACCACATCCGTAGTAGACCCGCGCACATACTCAGGGGTGAGCCCAAGCGTCTCCATAACGGCAATCGTCGTGGCTTCGGTGGCAGAGCCGGTAATACCAGGGTTAAGGCGCGCCCCGTCTAGTTCTGCCATGCTCGTAACGCCAGAATCTTCGCGCATCACAACATTTTGTGGTGCTTGGGAGTAGACCCAAAGAAGGCGGTTATCCACAGGGCGACCTTCAAACTCACCTTCACCCGCATAGGCGTGATAGCCCACGTTGGTGGTGACGAGGCCCATATCGACCTGGTTTCTTAAAATGCGGCGCAAGTTGTCGACCGTGGCACCAGTCTCTACCACCGAGGTGCGCACACCATCCACATGCTGATTAATAATTTGCCCAACAGCGACGAAATAGCCGTATTGGCTAGAGGATGTGGAGGTAGAGCCAATTAAAAGCTGTTCTTCTGCTTGGGCCGCAGTGCCAACGATCAAGCCAGCACTGAGGATAGCGGTTAAGAGCGGCGTTTTTAGCGAGTACATAGTCATTGCTCTCTCTGGGTATTGTGGGTTGTTGGTTCCAGAAGATGTACGTCATTTGACTTATTAAGAATGAGAGAGCCTGCTAGTATTTGTCTAATATAATTATACGAACGAGACTTTTACTTTATTTATGCAGCCTTCTATACGTCAGTTAAAAGCTTTTGTAGCGATCGCCGAGTTCGGCAGCTTCGTTGAGGCTTCCGAGCGCCTCTACATGTCACAGCCAGCGTTAAGCATTGCCATTCGTAAGTTAGAAGAGTGTGTCGGTGGCGTGCTGTTCAACCGCTCTCCTCGCGGCGTGCAGCTCACCCCAGAAGGAAAGTTTTTTCTGCCCACCGCTAGACGACTGATTAGCGATTGGGATGAAGCTCTGGGCGACCTTGGAGAGCTGTTCAACAAACAGAGAGGCAAAATAACGTTAGCAGCGTTGCCGACATTAGCGGCGGGATTTTTACCGACCGTGCTAGCCGACTACCGTCAACGCTTTCCCAATATTGCTATTAGTGTTCACGATGTGTTGGCTTCCCAGGTGGATGACTTGGTGAGTGACCAGCGGGCAGATATTGGGCTATCGGTACAACCGCTACTCGCAGAAGCGACCCATTTTGAATCACTCGTAGAAGATTACTTTGTAGCGGTATGTCCGGTTGGGCACCCCTTGTTGGCGTTGGAAACCGTTCCTTGGGAGACGCTACTGCACTACCCCATTATTGGGTTGAGCCGTCTTTCGAGTACGCGCGCTGCAATTGAGAACGTGTTGAACGAACTGAGTTTGGAAATGGATTTGATGTGTGAAGTGAGCCAAATAGGTACAGCTGGACGAATGGTCGCCGCAGGCCTCGGGGTTGCTGCACTTCCTTCGCTCAGTTTCCGTCAGATTTCTGCAGAAGGTATAGAGTGGCGTCCTTTAACTGATCCTTATGTGCCCCGTTCGCTGGGAATCATTACACCATCCCGAGGTTCACCCTCTGCTGCGGCAACCACCATGTTGGAAACCATACGGGCACACGCCGGACAATTAGGAGGCATTTCTACCCATGAACACTAAAAAGCTGCTCCAATGTCGCCAAGGCTTACCCCATCGGTTTCAGTATGCTGCTGGATACCCTGGGCTGACTGTTGGAAGGGCTATATATTTACGATAAGTAGGACTGGCAAGCCAATTCACTTAATTGGCGTGGAATTTTCAAGCGCTCAACGGCAGATAGTGGCGTTTGAGGTGGAGACGCTGTAGCGCACAGCTGCTTATCGCTAGAATCACACAAACTGCCAATCCCTGATCGGAGAACATCATGTCATCCCCCCTTGTGACGACCCAATGGCTGCAAGACAACCTAGATAACGAACGGTTAGTGCTGATCGATGCGAGCATGGCGACGGTGATTGGCAAAGAGCCTATCGTCTATGATCGCCCGGTGTGGATACCGGGTAGCCGCCAGATCGATCTTGAAGGCGTGCTTTGTGACACCGGCTCTTCTCAGACCCACGCCTTTCCAACAGAGGAGCAAGTCACTGAGGAAGCTCAAAAGCTGGGCATTACGGCCGAAAGCCTCGTCGTACTGTACGATAATCAAGGTATCTATTCGGCGCCTCGGGCTTGGTGGATTTTCCGATCAATGGGTGTTAAACACGTTTTTGTTCTGGATGGAGGATTGCCACAGTGGCTAGCCGAGCAGCGGGACGTTGTTTCTACCATCACGGAAACGACAACCAAGCCAGGCAACTTCGTCGCCAACCTTGATCACAGCCGAGTGCGAAACTCAGCGTACGTTTTGCAATATCTGGACGATAGCCGAGTAACCGTTGTTGATGCCCGATCACGTTCACGCTTCCTGGCACAGGTACCTGAACCCCGCCCTGGGGTGCGCAGTGGGCATATCCCCAATTCTCATAATCTGCCGTTTACAGAGGTGCTAGAGGGAAATTGTTTTAAACCTGTTAGCGAGCTGAAGGCAATCTTTATAACGCTTGCTCCGTCTCTCCAATCTAACAATGAACCCCAACTGGTGTTTTCCTGTGGCTCGGGCATCACCGCCTGCATCATTCTACTGGCCGCCGAACTGGCGGGATACCATCAGCTATCGCTGTACGACGGTTCTTGGGCAGACTGGGGGAGCGATGAATCACTCCCAGTGGCTTAGGCTTTGTATGGATGGCTCTGGTCAAGACTGTTTCTTCAGCACGGTAACTTCAGGTTGCGCTGCGGCGTGAACTGAGAGGTCTGTTTGGGGAGCGACGAAGACGCGGCCACCGACTTTTCACCGCTAAGTTTGAACGTATCTACTAGACGAGTGAGTCGGTTGGCTTCCTCCTGAAGCGACGCCGCCGATCTACTGGTTTGCGATACCATCGTGACATTCTGCTGAGTGGCAGTATCCATTTGCGTCAACGCTACACCCACTTGCTGGATGCCTGACTCCTGCTCGCTCACGGCGAGCGAAATCTCATTCATCAGCCCCGACACTTGGCGTATAGCCTGCACCGTATTCTGTATTCCCTCACTGCTTCGCACCGATTGCTCGGCTACGCTAGCGATACGCTCACTAATATCCGTAATCATTTCACGAATTTTATTGGATGAATCCGCGCTGCGACTGGCGAGCTTGCGCACTTCGCTAGCCACTACCGCGAAGCCACGGCCATGATCACCTGCACGCGCCGCCTCGACCGAGGCATTAAGCGCCAGAATATTGGTCTGGAAGGCAATCGAGTCGATGACTTCAACAATCTCACCCACCTGGCGCGAACTGGTCTCGAGCTCGCGCATCAACTCAACCGAGTGCTGAACCTCTTTAACACCCTTCTCGGCTTTTTCAGCGGCCTGACTGGAAAGCTTATCGGCATTATTGGCCGACTCGCTGTTCTGACGCACGATGGAAGACATCTCTTCCATGCTGGACGCCGTTTCTTGCAGAGCAGAAGCCTGCTCCTCGGTGCGTGACGCGAGATCCTCGCTACCTGAAGCAATTTCACCAGACGCTATATTGACATTGTAGGCCCCATCGCGAACCGCCTGAAAGCTGGTATCCATACGCGCAATAAAACCATCAAACTCACGGGCCAGTTCGCCAATCTCATCACGTCGCTTGCTATCAATGCGTGCGGTAAGATCACCCTCGCCTTGGGTAATATCGCGAATGCGCCTGCTGACTTGACGAATGGCTCGGGACATCAGGTTCGGCCCCATCAAGGCGATCACCAGCGTGGCCAATAACACGAATGCCGTGAAGCCCATCACCCAGCGTTGCTGCACGGCGACTGCCGCCAGTGTTTCTTGCTCCAGAGCTAAGCCACGCGCGTCGGCGCTTTCTCCGGCAACGTTGTAAAGCTCACGCAAGTCATTAAAGGCCGCTAACGAATCTCTCTCCAACTGCTCTTCAGCGGCATCAAGCTCACCTTCCGCATGTAGGTCGAAGACGGCCTGGGACGCCGCCTCCCATGCCATATAGCGATCCTCGAACGGTTCAAGGCCCTCGCTCACCTGCGGATATGCATCCAGCAGTGTGAGGAAGTTATGCATTCGATCATAGGCTTGCTCAGCATTTTCACGGTAATCATCGTACTGAGCGCTCGCCCCATCACTGCCCGGCGCCTCACGCAACACTTCAAGTTCAGCCACCCGGGCCTGATATAGGTCACGGTCCGCATTGAGCACCGCTGATACCGCCGGATTAAAGGAGCCACTAAACGCTGTCATGCGTTCGCGCATCGACTGAACAAGCAGGCTATCGACCACCACAACGCCTAGCAGCGACAAGGCCACCAGGATAAACGCCAAGGTATATTTCACATTGATCTTGTGGAGTTTTTCCAGCATTGAGTCACCTGGTAGTTATCTGATTTATTGTAGTGATGGCTAACTTTGGCAGGATGCAGTTTAATCCTAGTCATTATTATCGGCTGCGATGGAACGGGCTTTAATATAGTGGCGAACGCGATATTGCATATAAAAAGAGCGGGTAGCTTCTTCAACGTTCGCGCGCAAGAGTAAACATTTTGACCGCGAAGGCTTCAGCAGCACAGCGATCGCGTTGGTTCAACAACAGCGCAATAGGTGGGAATATACTGAATAACCTGCGCCACAACTTGCGTTAGATTACAGCTAAAGGTCATCAGATAAATATCAGGGTTACGCACATGTGCTGGCGGATTTGGCAAACGGATGAGATAGATTTGACACAGCCAAAACAAAAGAGCCTACGCGTTAACGTAAGCCCTTGAGATGTTTTGGCGCGCCCGGCAGGAATCGAACCTGCGACCTTCGGCTTCGGAGGACTAAACTCATTTACCCTCACCCACCCCAATAGACAAATAAAAACCCTATAAATAAAGGCTTTAGATGATTTTTTTGTTTATGCTTGTCTATTGATACCTGTGGTTATAGACTCAAAATGCAGTTACCAGAGTGGTAATGAAAAGGAGTCTGCCGTGATAACCACTGACCGCCAGCTAAAAGCACTCAAGCCCAAAGGCACCGTTTATTGGGAAAGCGTGCTGTCACCCCATGGTGGCGGCCTGGCTATTCGTGTACAGCCCACCGGTTCAAAAGCTTGGTATTACCGTTACCGCTTCAATGGCAAACAAGACACCTACAGCCTTGGCCGCTATCCAAGCGTAGGCTTGCAGGACGCTAGAGAAAGTCACGGTGAAGCTGTAACACTTCACACTCAAGGCATTAACCCAAAACACGCACAGCGCGATGAAAAGGCGCGCAATGAGTCAGCCTGGACAATGGCAGAGCTTTTCGAGCTATGGCTTCAGAGCTACGCAAAGACCCCCACGGTACGGACTAAGCGCACGCCTTCACCGCTTGTTGTAGAGCAAGCGTGCTGGCGTTGGGGCCATTACCTAAAAGAGCGTGTAGGTACGCTGCTGGTCAAAAACGTTGATGCCCGCACGGTGAAAAGTACCATTTCCAAAATAGCGGGGACGCAATCAAGAAACCAAGCGAGCAAGTGCTTAACCCTGCTGCGGGCAATGCTGGCGTATGCAGAGGCGCATGGGCAGATCGACACCAACCCCGCTCAAGGAATTCAGCCAGGCCAACTAGGCGCTACAAAGTCAGCTCCGCGTGACCGTGTATTGAGCCTTGCAGAGATCGAGCGCCTCTGGGATGCGATAGAGAACGCCAACCTAGACGCTAGCGCCGCCGCTGCCCTCAAGCTGCTAATTCTGACTGGGCAACGACGGGGGGAGCTACTAAAAGCCAAATGGCAAGATATCGACTTAGATAGTGCTAGTTGGACACTGCCAGCCATAACCACCAAATCGCGCCGGGAGCATACCGTTTACCTTTCCAGTTCAGCCGTTGACCTACTACGGGAGCAGCAAGCTGTAACGGGAAATCTGAATTACGTGTTTGAGAGCCAGCGAGCCAGTGGCCAGCCGATTGGCGACGCCAGCCTGACTACCGCTATTGCACGACTTCAGGGCCGCAAACTGGCAAAACAGAACATGAACGCACCGCTTGCCGATATGCCACGCTTCAGCGTTCATGACCTGCGCCGCTCATTCGCTACGGGCCTGCTAAAACATTTTGGCACTGCACCGTATGTTGTCGAGCAAATGCTAAACCACGCCCCAACAGATCGTTTGATTGAAACCTATCAGCGCCACGACTATGCCAGAGAGCAACGCGAAGCATGGCAAGCGTGGGGGCAGTTAGTATTGAACAGGAAAGAGAATGACGCCTAGATCATGAAAGTTTCTCAACACAAAACCCTAATACATCCATTAAATTCATAAATGAAATGAAATCAGGCAATACGTATGGGGCTTTATGAAACACTATGAAATGATATGAAACATTAAAAAAGAATCCAAACTCAGCGTAAGCATTTGATTATAAAAATATTTGTAGAATGCCGCAGGTTTACAGTAGGTAAAATATGAGGAATATTATGCAAGTCGTCGGCAGATAAGAGCTGACAAAGCAAACGGCCAGCAGCTCGGACCAGGTCGCCAAACTTCGACCGAGATGCTGACCACCACCGCCAGAGGCGGGAACGCTATTGCAGATACTCATATGCACAAACGCATTATTTCATAAACCCAGTGCGCCAACACTGGTAGAGCGATGCGCTGCATATAAAAGAGTAAGCGGAACTATGTACCGCTGTGTTCAGCTTAATCTATGCATGCATGCGTAGACAAGCAGAGCGTGCAACTGCACAACTTCCTCGTCGCTGGCTCCAATATGGAGAACAGCAAATGCCACCTCGCTTACTCACAGAAAAACAGGCTGCTGAATACACAGGCTACCGTCCGGCCACATTCCGGCAATCACGCTGGACCGGCCAGCTCGGCGGTCACCCCGCCCCGAAATCTATCAAAATTGGCCGTGCTGTGCGCTACGAAATTACAGAGCTAGACGCCTGGATTGAGAGTATTAAGCTCGGGGCTAACAAATGAAACTGAAAACCGCCCAGCTCGAGAGCCGAGCAGTGACGCAGCAGCAGAAAGCAAATACCACGCGCCCGGATGTATACGCCCTGCTATCACGGCTCGATAAAGTACGCGAAAACGGGCCGGGGCGTTGGCTCGCCTGTTGTCCTGCGCATGATGACCGCTCGCCCAGTCTGTCGATCCGCGAAACACCAGACGGCACGATCCTGATGCATTGCTTTGCAGGGTGCCCCACGGCGGACGTATTGCTCGCCGTGAACATTGAGTTGAAAGACCTGTTTCCGCAGCGTGACCGAGACGACTACCACGCCAGCAAGCGCCCTGGCGAACGTTGGGTACCACGTGATGTGCTGAGTGCTATAGCAAAAGAGGCGCTAATTACCCTGTTAGCAGCAGAAGCCACGCACCGAGGCGAACGGCTGGAGTCTCCCGATCTTGAACGCCTGGCGACTGCTGCCGGTCGCCTGCGCAGCGCTGCACAGGAGGTGGGCTGTGATGTCTAACACTTTGGAATCATGGCTGGATAAGAGCGCCGACCTGCTTCAGTTTCCAAAACCTAAGCCGTTGCCTGAGAGCTTATCTGGCGTGGCGAAGTTTGATCCTGAAATGCTGCCCCTTCCAATACGCGGCTACATTATGGACACAGCGCAACGGCTGCAATGCCCGCCTGAGTATTGCGCTGTTACATCGCTAACACTTTTGGCGGGGCTGGTAGGCCATAAGGTGCGATTGAGGCCCAAACAGCATGATGACTGGGAGGTGGTTGCTACTTTATGGGCGGCCCTAGTGGGCGGCCCTAGCGCCATGAAAAGCCCGGCGCTGAGTGCCATGCGGTTTCCAATCGACGCTATCGAAGCGGCTGCAAGGCGTCAGCATGAAGAAGCGCTGCGCCACTATGAAACCGAACAGGAGCTTCAGGAGCTGGCGAAAGCAGAAGCCAAGAAAAAAGCTAAGGGCTTTGCTGCCAAAGGTAACATGGACGCCGCACGGGCCACCTTAGAGTCAGTAGATGAGATCGCACCGCCACCTGCGCCACTGCGGCTGACTATCAATGATGCAACCGTCGAAAAGGCCGGGGAGCTAATGAACTCGGCAGAGTGCCATCTAACGATATTGCGTGATGAGCTGGCCGGTTGGTTGGCAAAAATGCAGCAAGAAGAGTACGCAAGCGACCGCGCATTCTATTTGGAAGCCTTCAATGGTGATGGCCGGTTTACCTATGACCGCATTGGCCGGGGCACCGTAGCCATTGAGCGATGCGCGCTGAATATCGTGGGAGGTATTCAACCCAGCAAGCTAGCGCCAATTATACGCAGCGCCACTAAGGGAACGGCAAACGATGGCCTGATACAGCGTTTCCAGCTAGCCGTGTGGCCTGACCCGGTACGTCATTGGAAATGGATAGACCGAAAACCCGATCCTGAGGCCAAGGAGCATTACAGCCAAGTCTTTTATCGCCTTCATAGCTTGAGTTTGGGAACCGATGAAGAGGACAACCCCCCTTGTTGGCACTTTACCCCAGACGCCCAAGCGATGTTCGTAGAGTGGGCAACAGAGATCAACCTGGAGTGCCGATCTGATGACGTTGCGCCGCTATTGGCTGAACACCTGCTGAAGATGCCCAAGACAGTGGGCAGTCTGGCGCTGCTGTTTGCCGTTATCCAAAACGATGAGGGGGAAGTGAGTGCAGCCGCAACCGCTCGGGCCTTGGAATGGGCCGATCTTTTGCGCAGTCATGCAGAGCGGCTATACAGCGCTGCGCTGAACCGTGATGTGGAAGGGGCCAAGCTGATAATCAAGCGACGTGAAAAACTCAACCACCCCACCAAACCGCGAGACATTCAGCAAAAAGGCTGGCCCGGTCTGGATAGTGCCAACGCCGTAAGAGAGGCGTTGGCGCTGCTGGTAGACCATGGCTACCTCACCGAGATTGAAACGCCGACCACAGGCAGGCCGCGTATCGACTACTACTGGCACCCAGATTATCTGCCAAAGCAGGAGGGTAAATAATGGGCCGTTGGTTAAATCGAGTGCAGGCAACCAGTGAAAGCGTTACTGCTATCACCCATGACGAAAAAAAACCTAAAAGCATAGGCCAGCCACACTACAAAACCTACGAAAGACCTTCTGTAGGTTCTGTAGGTAAAGCACAGGGCGCTTTTAAAGAAAAAAAAGCCACCGTTAACGATGCGGAAATCATGCTAGCCAACCTGCGAGCCGTTGGCCGTGACCTAGGGGAGGTAGAGCCGCTGGCGCGCATTACCATGCTCAAGCTAAACCGCGACGCTGCTGCTGAACTAGTGGCCGTGCTGGGTGACCTGTTTGAAACTGCCCCTGATGCCGACGTAGCAAGGAGCCAATGCCGCCACGTGCTGAGCGACCCTAAAGCCCTGGCAGCCGCCAAAGCTGTTTGGCCTGACCTGGCGAGCCTATTTGTGCCAGCAACAAATAGCCTTGCCCCTAATATCGCTGATTAACTGAACAGAATTTAGCCATTGGTGGGTCTCTACGATTACATCCTCGAGTGGCTATCTGTTTCTACCTTTAATGGCACACTCCCAGCCATTAAGCACACGCCAGCCCGCCTTTACCGTTATCCAAAGCGATGAAGGAGAAGTCAGTGCAGCCGCAACCGATCAGGCCTTGGAATAGGCCGACCTTCTGCGCAGCCATGCAGAGCAGCTATACAGCGCCGCGCTGAACCGTGACGTGGAAGGGGACAAGCTGATTCTAAAACGACGTAATAAACTTGGTAACCCGATCAAGCTGCGCACTGTTCCGCAAAAAGGCTGGTCTGGATAATGCCGAGGTCATAGGGGCAGCACTGGCGCTTCTGGTAGATCATGGCTACCTCACTGAGTTAGAGCCCCCCACCACAGGCAGGCCGCGCACTGACTATTACTGGCACCCGGACTATCTGCCAGATTAGGAGAAAGAATAATGGGTCGTTGGTTAAACCGCGTTCAGGCAACAAGTGGGAGTGATAATGCTACCGCGCCTGACGAAAAAAATAAAAAAACGTTGGCCAGCCACCCTACAGAACCTACGAAAGTTCTTCTGTAGGTTCTGTAGGTAAGACACAGGGCGCTTTTGCTGGAAAAAATGTCACCGAGCAGGAAGTGGAGGCCATGTTGACAAGCCTCCGAGCCGCTGGGCGCGAACTCCACACCATTGAAGGCTTGGCGCGTGTCGCCCTGAGCCATGTCGCCGCAGCGGAGCTAGCCGCGGTCATAGATGATCTGTTTCAGACTGCGCCAACGTCAGATGTTGCTCGCTCCCAATGCCGCCGGGTGCTGAGCGACCCTAAAAACCTGGCAGCCGCCAAATCGGTATGGCCTGGCCTTGCAACCGTTCAGTAACACAGGCCGATACCTGTCTAGCAGTCGCGCCTAAATATGACCACTAAACAATCACATCGAAAGGGGCTTGACTTTCTCTGTCCTGCTCAATAGCATTTTCTTAAGGCAACTGGCATGCCTGCCCCCACCAAGGCGAAGCAATTGCAGTCAGTAGAAACTCTTTTCAACAGCAATCTTGCTGATGATTAAGGTGGGAAGTCATAAGCATAGGAGATTGTTGTGTCTTCAAATTCACGCATTAGTAAAGATGAAATTTCAAATCTAAAATTTGCTGCTAAAAGATTAAAGCGTAAAACAGGAGTTTCACATAGTGAAGCTTTAGACCAAGTAGCACGTGAAAAAGGGTTTAATGCTTGGTCACATCTACAGCATGTTTTAAACTCTTTACAGGCTCAATCATCTTTCGAGCTACTCTTGAGTGGCCCAGTACCAAGCTTAAGGCTTCCCTCGAAAAAAATGCGCGATGCGTTAGAAAAAACCATGACGGCCATTAACAATTTGATGTTAGGCTATAATCAAGATAATGACTTGGTTTGCAACTGGCTTGACGATGATCCTGATCAGATTAGAAATATGGTTGCTCACACAATCCAGTCTGTTGGAGCCGATAAAGTTTTTCTTCATTTTGAGGATGAAGATGTAATGCGCACACTAGGCGATATAAGTCATTCTGATAGGGCAACAGGCATAATCCAAGATCTATGTTTTTTAATCGACGGCGAAGGGCATGGTCACGCGCATTAGACTAGGTTCTTTGTAGCTTATTGAACTCTGCCTATCCACACAACACCCGTAGTGAGTTACGGGTGTTGTGGCCCCTCCTACTCGCCTAACGACTTCAAGAGCGCATCCCTTGCATCTAGGTAGAACTGAATATCGACTTTGGTGGCCATCTCATCAGATAAGTCAAACAGCATCTTTCGGGAAGTCACTGGCATAAGAATAGCTGTCGCGCCTTTTTCAACAGCGATCTCTACTAACGTGACGGGATTATGAATCGGCTCGATTGACCCACCAAGGTTAATCTCTCCTACTACAATAAGCCCACCTCTCACGCTTCTTTTTAATAGCGCGGAGCTCATAGCTATTAGGGAAGCCACACCTAACTTACTGCCTGATTTAGCAGCATCAAATGCTCGGAGCTGAATAGTAAACTCATGTTGCCTTGGTTCTTTGTCGCCTACTAATTGCCCAGCGCGCGTGTAAAGATTTTGCTCGGCATAACCCACACTTTCGCGAAAAGCAGGCGGCACAGGTTTATTAAGAATTTTAACGCCAGTGCCAGGCCCCTCGTTTACTTCAATACGAAATAAGCCAGGATGCTCTTCTTGCCCATTTGCTGTTTGTCCACCAGGAGTAATAGACCATACCTGGCCTGGCTCTAAAGGGTCATTACCAATACTGTTATCACTCTGCAGTTCGGGAGTGGCCACAAACTTCTCTACACCATCTTCCCCCATGGTATAGCTAAAGTGGGTATTTCTAAATTCAGCGGCACCGATACGTTTTTGCTGTTCCTTTACCCGTCGGCGTGCTTCCATCGCAATGTGAATTGCCCACTCTATATCTTCTTCACTCGGTGTTAAGTCATCTCCAGGATATAACAACTTCAAGAGACCACTTGCTGTTTTATTAACCGCGTTAGTGTCACGCCCAGATAGCGCTCCGCCAAAAAAGACACGCCCCTGCCATTGCGATACACGGCTTTGATTACGCAACTGGCTCCAACATTCAGAAAGAAAATCACTCACTAAACCAAAATGGTCGGTCAAGAGCTCCTTGCTAACCTTGGGTACATCCCAGCCTGGTAGAAAGGCATGAATGCGATCCATAAAGGCAGTATCGTGACGCATCTCCTCAGGCAGGGGTCCAAACAGGTGCCCGATGCGCTGTTGATGTTCAACATCGACATCAAAGTTGCCGACTAACACGATAGAGCCATCAGCACGGATGCTCTCCTTACCACGGGAAAACTCCCCACTTTCCATGTAGCCCTTCATGATATTGACGCCGTCCTTGTTATCGAACGAGATACCGGATACCTCATCGAAGCAGACCACATCATACTGGCACACCAGGCCACGCTGGCCGTTAGCATTATTGACGAACATCTTGGCCACGGTGGCCTTACCACCGGAAATCAGGTGGGCATAAGGCGATACCTGCTGGAACAAGTGGCTCTTACCGGTACCACGGGGGCCAAGCTCCACCACGTTATAGTTGCGCTCCACAAAGGGCACCATACGCAGCAGCATGGCATCTTTTTGGCGCTCGCTCAGCCCAGCCGCTTCAATACCAGTTGAACGGAGCAAGAAGGCCTTCCACTCCTCAGTACTAAAATGCCGACGTGCACGGGCTAGTTCGTCGAGCACATCACGTTTTGATAACTGGATCTCTCGCAGGGCGCGGATTCCGAAAGGGCGGCCTCCTTGCTCCTGAGCGATGCTAGCGTCGTACTCCAGTGTCAGTTCCGCGTAGAAGCCACCAGTCAGCATGCGCTCGTGCTCGCTAACCAGCTCGTCAGGAATCCGTACATCGTTGAGGCGCAAGCTTGGCAAGCTCGCCATATAGGTGTCATTTTTCGTATCAAGTCGCGCTTGTATAAGGTCGATAACCTTGATTTCGCCTTTCTCACGAGCGCGGGCTTTGAACAGTTCTTCCTCGCCAGCTTTGATGGTGCGTGACTTGAGCTGCCGCTGTACTACTTCCAGGCCTTCCTCAATCTCTTCCGGATCGGTGCTTGCACAGTAGCGGCCGAGCAGGAATTCCACCACGTACGTTGGTACAGGAAACTGGCGAGCAAACGTACGCACCAGATCTTTGCGAACCAAGAAACCATCCAATAATTCGGCAGCCTTGCGATCCAGATCATCGAGCTCCATGGCAATTCCCTTCAGTCATCAGTACCAATGGTGGTTAAGCATTGTGCAACCACATGTCCCGCTTCATTCACGATCACTACTTGGGCAACCTCACCTTCTAGGTCGTCGTCATCAACCACAACCGATGCTTTTCCTCCTGCCTTAAACGGCTTAGAAGACAGCACCAAGCTAGTACTGGGGTCTGCCGCATGACGGCGTAGATCCAACATTAAGCCATCAGTTTCGCCTTCCACGAGCACGGTGCAGCGCATCCCTTTCCAAACTAACTCGTCGATCACTACAAGAGGTGTGATTTCCGCTGTTCCGGTAACTACCAGCTCCGGCGTAACGCACTCTTGCAGCGTCAAACCACCATGGGTGTACGATTCGCCCGCTTTGAAGCAATAGATGCCCTCAGCTAGCGCAAAATGCACCTGTTCATTCCAGTACCAAGGAAAACGTGCTGTCGCCGTATTAGCCCCTGGTTTTACCGAGGCACAGCGCCCCCACTTAGAGTCCACCAGGCTAGCAGGAAGCTCTGTTTTTGGTAACTCACCAGGCATTAGCAACCAGCCATGGTCCGTCACTACCCTCACTTGCGCCCACCCTTGGGCAAGTAAGGCTTGAATGCGCTCCGCTACCTCGGCCAGCATAGCATCTACACGCTGCGCGAGTTTCCAGCCACTTTCATGGCCAACATGATCGATGTCTCCAAACTCACACCAGGCGGATTGAGAGGTATCTAGGGTTTCTTTATGCAGCTGTTCTACTTGGCGGCGTTCCAATACTTGCCACCCGTTATCTCGAAGTAACTTCTTGAAAAGATGTGGCGTAATCGGTGTGAATTGATAGCTCTCCGGTTCTTCTTTAATAGCACTGCTACCAAAGATGGGAGCCACCGCATATTTGCCCGTGCCGGTCACGCTAGGTAGTGCCGCCCACGTTGAATGCTCTACAACGTTCAAGCCGCGCTGGATGAGTCTTTTGGCAAGCCGCTTACCGCAGTCTAGGCGCAACCCATCAACAAACAGAACACACTCCCCTTCACGTGCATGAGGAGAGGGCTCATCGCGTTTTAAGCCGTCATCACCTGGCCGCCAAACGGATTGTAAATGCCGGGCAGCGTCATCGGCCCAACTCAGATAGATCGAGCGAATAGCGGTAAACACCGCCTCTTGCTCTCGTTGGCCAGTGACTTCGGCCAGTGCTTTCAGAACCGCATCATCTGCTTTCCAACCTTCTTGAACGTAGGCCTGATGCATATCGTCTGCTTGGCCTCCTGCCAAGCTACGCTGGGTTGTTTTGGCTAAGAAGCTAAGCGGTGCTAACGCCATCGCTAAAGGGCTTTCCCCTAGCTCTGCCCACACCCAATCACGCCGCCCTCCATGATCTTTTTCTAAGGCATCAAGTCGCGTCCTTGCTTGCGGCGCAGGCAGGTTCCCTAGCTCACATAAAGCATGGTAAAGCTTATCTTCTTCTTGCTGATTTAACTGAGGCCACACCTGCATATCCTCAACTTCTGGAAACAGCCCAAGGTCAGGTGGCGCCTGCTGTCGAAGCTGCTCTACCAGCTGAGGATAGCGATGTGGTGCTTCACAGAATCGTGCCCATACCGTGCTCCAAGCACCTTCGCGCTGGGTTAAGCAGGTAAGGGCTTCCAATGGCGTCTGACGTTCTGGGTGGACGCCATACTGAGAGTGGCATACCTGGCAAAAGGCGTGCCACTCAGGGCTAGACCCACTTGCTTTTATAGCATCTGGCTGGCTTAGCCATCCCAATACATCAAGAACAGGATCACCGCCTATTAAAAGCGTATTGAAGTCATCCCCGTCTAAATGTCGCCCTTGTAAGTTACTCAGTGACTCTTTAAGCAATCGGGGCAATGCCGCGTGTAACGCCTGGCGAGTTGCCGCATCGCGTGCGATATCCAAGCCAAGCCCACCCTGTTCTGTGGTGAGAAAAGCACGCGGCGTCCAATCCTTCGCATTAACCTGAGACCACAACACACCTCGATACTGCAGCTCTGCTAAGGGCTTCAAGGCGTCTGGGCACTCGCTAATGGCCCGCAAATCCTGCCGCCCAACACCGGGTAAATACAAAATAGGCGGCCTACCTTCATTGGCGACAACGCCCTCAACGGTACCGGCGATAGCGCATCGCAACCAAATGGCCGGGCCTCGCCGCTCTTCAGGCGCATACTCCCCTAACACCAATAGTTCAGGCAGCACAGACTGAATTTGGTTGATAACAGGCTCCCACAGCCGCTCGCGATCTGGCCATAAGATGCAGGCTGGCGCAGCTTGAACATCAGGGTTGTGAGCAGACGTATTGCGGATAGCTTGCTTGAGCTGGTTCAGAAGATTCATTTCTATATTGATACCTTGAGATTGGCTTTCACCACCACTACTTTTGCCAGCTGCTCGGGGCAAGGGGAATCACATTTAAATTCAACGACAGGGTTTTCGCTTTTAGCGATAATTTTCAGTAGCTCTGTCTTCAGCACCCTGGTCACCTCAAAAGTTGTATTTCATGCGGCGCTGCTCAAAGGCTTTCTTACCACCTTCAAGGATATCGGCGGCCAGCTTCTGAACCTCTTCCATATCGATGGCGCCTTGATGGTGCTCAGGGATCGTCGCTTGATCATCGCCTGCTTCAAAAACGCCGATCCACTCTGCATCACCGAAAACAGGTATGTTGGCGTTATGGGTGGCAAAAAGGAACTGACGATCAAGCTTTGCCTTGCGTAGTTCCGCGACGATGCGCTCTGCAATAAAGGCGTTATCAAGGTTGTCTTCAGGCTGGTCAAGAATAAGCGGGTCCTGATTATCCAGCAGAAGCAAATGTAGAATCGCCGTACACTGCTGCCCCGTAGACAGACGTTCTAGCGGCCGGTACTGCTCTTGAGCATCGTCATGAGCCACGTTTAGTTCGATCGTCACTCTATCAGGAAGCGACAGCTCTTCGAGCGCTAGAAGTTGATTCTCAGATAGTCTCACAAGCGCGTCCGCAACCGTTGGCGTTATTCCCCATTCCGTTTTAAGCAGCTCATCACGGCCCTGACGAATGGTATGCGCTAATAGCACCGGCGATGCCTTGGCCTCCAATACCCATGCTAAGCGCTTTTCACCGATATTTTCGAGATTGCAATTTCTAAGAAAGTCTACCAACGGCTGTCGATCGCCTTCTATCTCCATGCCAAGACTCAGCTTACCCTTGAGCTTCCTTTGTAATCGCCTCAACGCCTGCTGGAGAGACGCAGCACGCTCGCTCAGCGTGTCGCCCAGCTCAGCTAAAAGGCTTCGGCGTTCACTCCATAACGCCTCCAGTTGTTCCTGGCGCTGATGAAGCTTGGTTTTCCTGGGCTGTATGCGCTCAATTGCCTGCAGAATACTTTTATAGTCATTGCCGATTTCTTGTCCAGACTTCCCTTGGCTCCCTGGTATTTTTTTGAAGTGTTTTTCCAGTTGTTCTTCCTGCTGTCGCACCTGCTCTAATAGCTGTGTTTCTATCGCCTGCTGTTCACCTTGTGATCGTTCTACTGCCTGGGTGGTTTCACCGATTAGCTTCTCAACACTGGTACGCAATGCATCCAACATAACGCGCTGCTGAAGTAACAGTGCGGCATTGGGCAAGTGGGCTAATGCTTGATCGCTTAAAAAGGAGCTATCTGGTAGAGAGTCGCGTAAGTACTGAATAGCACCATTGACGCGTTGAACGCCTTCTTGCGCGCGTTTATTCAGTTGACGCTCTTTTTCCAGCAAAGGCACTGATTGCAGTTTCTCCTCCAGCCCGAGCTCCTTATAGTGAGCGGCCTTTGCCTCAAGCTTAGGCAATTGCTCAACGTCAGCCTCGACCTCTGCCTTTTGTTGAATTGCCCGAAGGATGGCTTCGCGATTTTCCGACAACTTTTTCCTGATGCCATCGAGCTTGGCATCGTAGTCGCTATGGGATGCCTGAAGAAAGCGGGAGAGCAATTGACGTTGGTCACTGGGTTCTTGGGTTATCTCATAAATTTCATTCTGACCAAAACACTCAAAGCGCGGCATCAGTTCATTGGGTGAAAACGGTACGATATCGCCATTTTCATCTTTAACAACAGGGTTATCGCCAAACCGACGTGACACGGTAAATCGCCTGCCATGCATACTGGCCGAGCGCACAGTTAAGAAGACCTGCGCTTTTTCCTTGCCCAGGTTTTCCTCAATAGTCGCATCGTGCTGCCGCTGAGCATGCCTGCCCAGTGGCCGAATGCCAAGTACAAAACGAATGCACTCGATAAGTGTGGATTTACCCGTACCACGCCCACCAATCACTGCGTTCAAATGATCAGATAGCGCGACGTTTAAACCGTCTAGATACCCCCCCACTACCTTGATGGTTTCGATAGCTGACGCGTGATGCTGAGGTGCATCCGAATTAAGCCGTATACGAGATTCAGAATCACAAAACGCTTGCTTGAATGAGGCAAAGCAAGGCGTGGTCATTTTTATCAGGCATGATGCACTTAGATGGCGCAAGGTTTCAGGCGTCTCAACGTCGCGCGCATTGATAATGGCGAGAGGCGTTTCTCTCTTATAATTTTCGTCTTTATTTCTGGCAACTTTATAAAAAAAACCATCTTCAGCAGGTTTGAGGCCTTCAACCGATCCAGGTATCTGAGCAGCGGACAGCTCCTGTAATCTCCAAACGTTATGTAGCCGTTGCTTGAGGACACCATCGTCACTCGTGACATGCGCCGCATAGGCGAAGCCGCCTAAGTCCTCTACTTTTTGCAGGATCTGCTGCGAGGTCCGGTTGACGGGTGCTCCTGGCTTTTGCGTATTAATACCAAACCCAACTGTCATCTGCCCATGAAGATCGCGCAGATCCGTATTTTCCTGAAACAGACACACAAAGTGTGCCTGCTCGCTGGAAGCAATTTCGAAGCCAGGAAATACCACGATGCCATGTGGCTCAGCCGCACGGCGAATAGATTCGATATCCTCGACACTGCCGTGATCCGCAATGCCAAGCACTTTGATCCCTTCTTCCAGGCAGATATCAACCAACTGCTGGTTATACGCTTCTTCTGAAAGGCCATGAGACTGGCTGCGGAAGGTTTCCGTATAACGGTAAGGGTTGACCTGAAGCGCGCACTTCCAGAACTTTGCCCCCGTATACGTTGCAGACATTGTCAATCCCCCCCAGAATTCCCACGAGCCGCTTTCTTCGCCGCCAACGTGAGGTGGTAATCGTTGATCCGGTCGCCCTTGGCACCGCTAAGCTGGGGGCCGAGGTTGTACCAGGGGGCGGATTCCACGTCTTTGCCACGGTCTTTCTTCCAGTGGATATTGGGCTTGTGCACCAATATACCAGCGTCTTTCTTTTTAACGTCATGCACTGACAGGAAGGGGCGGATATTGAGGCGTACGCCGTCGTTGAGGTCGGGATGCCAGCCGATGGGCTGTTCTTCTATAGGCTTCCAGCGCACGAAGATATCGTAGGGTTCTTCGCCTTCGAGAATCAGTGCTAATCTTGTCTGTAGGGCTAAAGCAGCGGCAATCTTTTCCTCAGCACCGTCGATGCCTTTTTCACGCTGATCCTTCTGGTCTTTGATCCAGTCGCCCAGATAGTTGTAGGTAAGTGCTTCCAAGTTTTTGTAGTCAAGCTTGTGGTAGTTCACCAGCGCCGAAAAGCCGTCTTTGAGGCCGTCCCAGATGTGCCAAATAAAGGGGCGGTTCTGGAATAGCTTACAGTGCTGAGTAAAGAACTTATCGCTCAGCCAGCTCTCTAGGTCCTTGCCAGCATGGTCGACGCTTTCGAGCAGCTTGCCACGGGTGGTGGCGGACCACTGGTCGCCGTAGGCGTCGGCCAGAAGCGCCTCCAGGCGGTCCACTGCGCGGCGTTCGCCGCGAACGGCGGGCAGGCAGACAATGCCGTCTCGGTCTGCATGGCCCAGCAGCGCCTCGCAGCGCTCGACCCACTCGCGCTGCTCCTCGGCCAGCTCCATCTCCGGGTCCAGCTCCGCCGGCCAGCGGTAGCCGAGTAGGCGGGCCACGGCGACCTGTAGCACAGTATCATCGATGCGCAACGAGCCATGGGAGGTCCATTTTGTCTCTTCGTCCCAGATTACCGAGCCGCAGGGGTGGCCGTGGAAGATCCATTGAATAGGATTGTTAGAGTAAGGGGCTGGCAACCCGTGGGGATACTTTTCTTTAGCTATGATTTTCCAAAAATCTATATCAAAAGGTATCTTTACAAGGGTGGCATTAGTGACATTCTTCTTTTTGTCTATTTTCCGGACTTCGTCATGAAACGACTGGCTTTCACAAAATGCAAAAACTGCCTCCAAGTCGCTTTTGTCTTTTGGGGAAATGACAGCACTTGATTGGTCGTAAATATCACCGCTATATAGTGTGGCAGGCAGTGTTCTAGTTTGTCGTATCGCAACACCTTTTTTATTCCACGCTTCTGTGCCTTGTATCCTGGCCAAAGGAGAGTTATAAAGTTCCCCAAGACCATTTTCCCACCTAATCAGTCCATCTCTCCCAGTGTAGTGTTGTGTTGACTCACACGGAAGCTGGTATAAGGACCATGCATTATTTTCTTTTATAAGGCCTATTTCCCAAAACTGAAAAACATACCTTGGCGTGTCACCATTTTGGAGACCAACATACGAGCCGGATTTTTCCATCAATAGAGGAAGCTCTGAGGATTCGTGCACCCCGATTCTGAAATCAGGATTAGAAAGCTGTTTTTCTTGCAACAAATTCTTCCCAATCATCTTTTGCAAGTGCACTTTTTTCGCATGAGGCCCCTTTTCATGCAGGGCGTCAATTGCATAGTACTCACTACTGGAGCCAAGCCCAAGTGGTTCTCTGGAGTACGACAAAAGCGCGGTAAATGCTCCTGCCGCTTGAGAGCTTTCGAATGCGTGCTCACCTAGATCTGCAAGGAACCGCCATTTTGAGTTATGCAGCAAATACTGCCTAACCTTCTTATGAGATCCCAGGAAAAGCCATTCATGAGGTGTAACTAAGGATGCTGTTCCACAAGAATTTAGAAAGCCATAAATTCTTAATAGAAAAGCTGTAGCTAAGTTTGCTTGTCCTAAGGAAAAATGCTCAGCAATAAATGACTGTGCCGTATTGCCAAGTTGCTTTGTCTCTTTAAAAGGTACATTAGTAATTACCCAGTGGTAGCGATCTCCCAAAAGGGTAGCCGCTTTAGCCAGTCCCTGAGCAGTCACCGCAGTTTCATGCTGTTCCTCACTCCCCTCCTGTGCGAGTGCCTGATTGAGCGCCTCGGAAAGCTCGCTCCACTGGGCAACCTTGGCGGCGCTGGTGCGGGTGGGGTCGAGCAGGCTGCCAAGGATGGGGGCATCCTTGAAGCTGTCGTAGAGCCAGTCCAGGGCGATGGTGAGGTTTTTCTTACCCAGCCCTAATGCCTTCCACTCCTCCTTGGCCACGCTGATGGATAGGCCGGAGCAGGCCAGGTGAAGCTCGGGCAACGGTCGATAGCCGCCAGCACTGGGGTAGCGCCAGGCTGTTATCGCCAAGGCAAAGGCGGCCAACTCCACACAGCGCTGGTCGATTTCCAAGCCGTTTAGGTTGTCGCGCAGTACCGCATCCACAGCGTCGCGGGCACTAAGGCCCTCCAGCTCCATGCGCATGGGTACCAGCATCAACAGCGCAGCGACCAGGAAGTGGCCACTGCCACAGCAAGGGTCTAGCGTTTTTAGCTCGGCGAGGCTTTCCGGCCAGCCGTCGAAGGTGCCGGCGGCGGGGGTCCAGTGTCCAGTTTCCTCGTCCTTGACGAAGCGCAGGTACTCCAGCGGTAAGCCCGGCAGGCTGGCCTTGTTGCGCAGCTCTTGCTCACTTTCGGCATTGGCCAAGTCGGTTTCCGACAGGCGGCGGGCGACCCACCAGGCACCCAAGCTGTTATCCAGCAGAAAGCTGACCATGTAAGGTTCAGTAAAGAGCTGAGTCACCGCAGGCAGTTCGTCGGCACCGATCTTCACCTCAGAGCGGTTGATGCGCTCCTTATTGTCGGTTTGCCAAAACTGGTAGACCCAGCCGAGGCTATCGCTGGCATGAAAGACTTCCACGGCCAGCCCAGCTAACAGCTCTTCCAGCTCGCGCTTATACTCGGCGGCCAGGGTAATTTCGAACACCGGGCTATCGACGCGGAACACTTGGGGCAGCATGGTACTGGCCAGTTGGGCGGCTAAGGCCCAGCCACTGGCATGCCCTTCCTCTTCCGCCAGCTCCTCACACTCCTCCAAGGTGACGGCCACGCCGTCGTACATCAGCAGCTCGTTCTCGGCCAGAAAGCGGGCAAATAGCATGCGGTGCCAGTGCTCATAGGCAATTTCACTAATTAACCGGGTAATGGACTGGGCACCTTCCTGTAGCGGGTCGCCGAGGCTGCGGGCGTGGGCGCGCAAACGGCGGCGCAGGGCACGCTGGCCGTCGTTTAAATAGCTAGGGGCACTTTCCTCGCCTACACCCAGCTGCTCTAGTGCGGCCTCGGCGGCCTGCTCGGCCACTGGGCGTGCTTGACGAACGGTGCGATAGAGCTGATTACGGAGTGTTTTATCGAGTGGCTGCATAATGATGCTTCTTCCCTGTCACTGTCGGCAGGCGTGTGCCGAAAAATGTTGCGTTGCCTAGAATTGCACTAGCGTGCAATTCACGTGCAATTCTTCGATTAAATGCACGGAGAATGCCCGAAGGGCAATTACCCGTGCATTAAGATGCGGGTGGTATCCAATAGTAGCGAGAGCCGGCGCCACGTCCTTTTTGCTCCACCTGCCCAGTCTCGCTTGTCAGCTCTTGCATCAGCTGCCCTACCTGGTTGCGGGTATAACGTGTCATGTGGCGGATTTCGGCGTTTTGCAGGCCCTCTTCACCACGCTGGGCACGGTCTTTGAGGACACTCAATACCCGTGTTTTGGCGGCCTCCCAATCGATACGGCGGCGTTTATCCGTATTACCGTCGGCCACCAACCGCGTGTACAGTGCCGGGTAGAGACTCCAGTAGGCACCACGGCCACTGCCGCCGTGCTCTACGTAGCCTTGCTGCTCCATGCGCGCAAGCAGTTCACGTGTCTCAGCTTCGCTGCGCTGGCAAAGGCCGGCTGCCGTGGCGGTGTCCATTTCAGCGTGCTGAAGGAGGTATTGCAGCAGCAGCAACTGATCGACCCCCAGGGATCGCCCGCTTTGACTTTCTTCGGCGACAAACTGCCGGAATACGGCGTTAATCTGACGCTGGTGAAAAATCACCGCGATAGAATCACCGATTTCACGGATTACTGGCGGTTCTTTACCTTCCATCAGCATGGCGGAATACATACGGCTAACGCCGAGGTTTGTCCGGTTTACCAAGCGCAGTTTAACTAAAGCATCTACAAGCAAGGGGTTCCGTGCCGCTGGCTGGTGGTGAAGGATGTTGTTCTCTCTAATACCCGCAATAAACCCACCGTTATTGCTAATTTCCAGCCGCTGCGGGTAAAGCTTGACCATCACCGGGCCAGCAATGCGTAGATCTAGGTGGCAAAAGGCATTCATCAATGCCTCGCGCACGGCTATTTCTGGCCAAGTACGGTATTCGAAGTGGAACATGCCCTGTTCCACGGTGGTAATAGGATTAAAGGGCACCAACAGGTCTTCAATACGCTGAACAGAGAGAGGAATGGCACTTACCCGGTCTTCACGCACGCCATAGACGGTATCGGATTGCATTTGCAGAAAGGTCCACAGATGCCCCGGTACATGCTCGCGTAATGCCGCCTCAGTACCCGCCAATAGAATGGCGGCCCTTGTCATCTGACCATTGCGTATCAATCCCAGCGTATCTAGCAGTTCTATATCTGGTCGGCGCAGCAACTCTTCGGGCGCTCGTTCGCGCTGCGCTAGGGTGCGTAGTGCCTCCATCGCTACCGGGGAAAGCAGACTTTCATCAACGCGACCAATGGCCTCGGCGGTGTAGTCGGTTTCACCGGTTTCGACGCCGATTTTGCGGCGCATTGTGCCGGTAAGTGGCTGACAGTCCTTGCCAACCCTCACGGTTCCGCCGCCTTTGGTATCGGTATGGGGCGGCATGCCAGGATGCACCTGCATAATGAGCACTCGGCCAGTGCCTTCAGGTACATGTAGCTCTTCAAACACCGGCATGATGTGCGGGTCCGTTTGATCATAAACGGCTCGCTTTAAAAGATTGACGTCAATTTCCGGCGATACACCCAGGACAGCGCTTTCGCGGCCTTTGGCTTTGTCTGCCACCCCAAATACAACGGTTCCGCCACCGCCATTGGTCATACAAACCGCCATTTGCACAACCTTCTGTACCGCCTTATCACGACTGCTGGTATCCCACTGTTTAAAATCGAGATCCTGGTCTTCTAGGTCGTCAGCAATACAGTGGTTTAGTTCGTCTAGCAGCGCTTCGACGTCGCGTTGTGTTCTCATGCCCTTGCGCTCCTACTGGGTGATGACCGGTCCATTCTGGAGGGCATCGCGTAACTCTCGGCGGGCATCCTCAAGCCAGGCTTCGATATCGTCTTCACTCTTCAACGTACGGCGGGGCAATTCAACAAACTGAATTTCTGGTTCCATCGCCTCGGCAGCTTTAACCAGCACGTCGTCAAACCGGCTAGAAAGCGCAGCAATGCGATCCGCTAAGGCATCAGGTCGTACATGGCTTAAGGTGGCAAGCACCTCCGCTGTTGAGCCGAGGCTAATGGCAGGTGCGTCGGCCGCTGTCAGGCGTTTAGTAGCAAGCAAATCATGGCGTTCATCTGGTGACAGCTGTTGCCAGTTATCGTCTGCTTCTAACCGTTGCATACCAGTGGCGTGCTCACGCTCATAGCGCTGCTGGAGGTCGTTGAATACTTCTCGGAATTGTTGGGTCAGGCTCGCTAGCAACGGCTGCACGGGGTCAGGGTCGTCTAATAAGGAGCGGTGCGCTTTAATTTGCTCCACCTGAACGAGCAAGGGTTCAGCCGCTTGGAGCCCTCTCGCGTAATCAGCAAGCTGTTTAAGCGTTCCCCATGCTGGCCGGCGTTGCGTAATTTTCTCAGCCGTGGCCTGCCAGCTTTCAATGGCATTAATCAACTCATCTTGGTTGGTGACGATAGCCTTCAACTGGTCGTTACCGCTACTTAAGCGAACGGCATCGAGCGCATCCACATTAGGCTTTTCTGGCAATGGGGCTTCGCCCCCTGCTTTATCTGCTAGTGCTTGCAGCTCTGCCACAAACTCAGGGGCTTTAGCAGACTCCTCGCCTGATTTGGGGTGTACACCAAGCTTCTGCATCACTTTGCGGATTCTGATGCGCTCACCAGCTGAAAGCGTGGTGGCTTCAATACGGAAGTCCGTTTTACCAATGGCTCGCCTATCCAGGTCTTGAGGGGCGGTATTATCTGCTGCTCGAATTTGGCCAGCGACCAACAATACTTGTAGCGCACCATCAATGGCGTCTTGTGGCCAGCCAAAGTCACCATGCTCAAAATGGTCGCGTATCTCGCTGCCCTTTTTCCCGTTGGATAAGTAGCTGAGAATCGCCTTACACACAGGGTGCACCTGAGGCTCGCCGTCGTAGCCAATAGCACCCAGCGCATCAGGCGCGCCCTGCTTCGCTTTGGCATACACTTTGTCCCAATTGGCATGATCCGCCAGGTGAAACTTGGGGTGCAGACGCGCTAACGCGTTCTCAGCACCTTCTAAAATAGCGTCGCGTAGCGTGGCTCCGATAATTTCATTGCCACCGCCCTGAAACACCTGGGCACCGTTGAAGGCATCGTCTAACAGCTCTTTAATGCGGCGCTGGGCACTATTTTGCGTGGTTTGCATTGCCCCGCGTGCTTCTTGCCCCTTAGGGGTACCTGGTGTACCTCGAGTTTCCAGTGTTGCCGTCGCCGCTCTAAACTCAATCAACTGATTGCGTAATTCGTCAGCGGAACGCTTAGGGATAAAGACAAACAGTGTGGGGGACTCTGACCCAGCTTGGCGAGCATCGGCACGTAGCTGGCTAACATCATCCGACCAACCATTACGTACCCATACATAGAGTTTTTCGTTCGCATCGTTGGGCAGAGCCATATCAAATATTGGCGACAGCGGCCGCGGCACTTTAGCGTTACCGTGGGTCAGCGTGAGGTTGCCTACCTGCTGTGCAAAGTGCTTACGTATGAGATCATCGCGCTCAGTTTCAATTTGATGCGTAGCATTACCCAGCGTGCTCTTATGGCTAAGAAAAGCGTCGTTCCAGGCAGCACTCTCCTCGGTTTGAATGCGATATTCATCCCCCACTTTGATGATGAACTCACAACCATCCAGTAGCCCAGGCAATTGGCTGCGCAGTGAGCTGCTGCCTGCTTTTAGGTCATCGACTAACAGGTCGGCAATATTATTGAGCGTGGGGTGCAGGCCCAGATCGGTGTTCGTGCTGGCTACTTTATTAATCAGAAACACAATCGCGCAGGCACGTGCCATCAGGCGCTCTGTTTCATTACCACTTCTCCAGCGCTGTGTTGCATCGTGCAAACGGCGAGGCAGCATACGGAACTGCAGTAGCTTGTCCGAGAGATTAAAGTAGAGGTAATCTGCCGCGATAATATTACCGAGTGGTTCGTCTAAATTCGTTTTTATCGCCGCATGGATAAGGCTTAGCTGGCCGCGAAGCTGGCTGTCGGTACCAGTTTGGTCGAGTACACGTAGCGCTGCATCCCAGAAACGCCTGCGTACCGGCAGAATAGGGTAATCCTGAGCGAAATGCTGGGTATCGTCCTGTTTGTGGGCAATAGAAGACTCGGATAGGTGGCGCGAAATCTCGCCAACATTATTGTCCATTACCTGCTGAACGGATGTTTTTGCTTCAGGTTTCTTGGCGAGCAACACCTGCCTAATAACGGCATCGACGTCGGCATCGGAAAGCTCAATTCGACTGGTAAAGCGCCCCTGTAAACGTGCTAGGTTGCTGGTACCGGTAATAGCGGTTTGGCCGGTGCCAATAAACATCAATCGGCTACCTAAGCCTTTGCAGCAAGCTTCCACTGCTTCTTGCACTTCAATTGAGCGCTGCCCATCCGTGCCGATGTACTGCTGTACTTCGTCTAGCACAACTAACGTAAGAGGTAATTTGCCCTCTTCACTTAATGCCTGACGAATCGCCTTAAGCATGTCGTCACTGCTGATATCACTGGTAGGCGGAAAAAGGTTGCCTAGTGTTTCTGCGCACACTTCCACGCTGCTAAACGTTTTAGGCTTCGCCTTTACTAGCGCCTCATGTAGCGACTCTGCGACGTAGAAGTTATCCAGCTCTTCTTGCCAATCGTCTCCTTTAGCCGCTAGATCTTCACGCACCTGCTCTAAAATGCCTTCATCCCGTAGCCACATGACAAAACGCGCCACCGGATACTGCTGAGGTAAACCTGCCGCGCGAAAAATGACCGATAGCAGCGCTAACCGGACGCTTTGATCGCGGGAGCTCGCGCCTAATGTACCGGAAGCTGCAAATAGGCCACCATGGCGCTTACCTTGGGTAGAAAGCTCTTTGAAAAGGTCTTGTATCTCTTGGGGTAAATGGGCAATACCGCGAGCAGTAGCGCCGTCATCAAATGTCACGTCTTCCCACAGGTTACGAAGCATCTTCGCCATGTGGGACTTACCCGAACCAAAGAAGCCACTGATCCACACACCAGGCTGCTGAGAAGCGCCACTGCTCAAGTTTCTCAGGTAGGTGTCTAGGATGTCATGCATGCCTTTCGCGTATTGACCATCGCAAACAAACGTCTCTAGCTCGTAGCGCAAAACGGTTTGTGCACGACTACTAGTGTCGTCATTAACGTACGCAACGCCCTCGTTGACTAAACGTTGTTCTGCAGGGTCCTTGGCGTAAATATCGCGATTGCGCATGCGTCCTTTCCTCGGCGGTGGGAGTGTGCGTTTGAAACAGGCTTGCTTAAGTAAATGTAGATATACTGTATATCAGGCTTAGCGCACGCCGTCAGGTGTAATTGGCGTTGCGAGGTAATTCCAGCCGTCATAACCATCTAATAGGCGGTAATTATTATTTTCAAAGCTGCCGGGAAACAGAACAACCAACCGGCCTGTGATGTGAGGGGCTAGGCGATCGACAACCTCCTTCACTTTCAGTAAACCAAATAAACTTCCCACGCCATGGACTGCGACGACATGATTATCATCAACGGAGTGCTCGCTCAGCTGCCGCATGAAGCGCTGTTCAAGCCAATCCAAGTAGCGGTGGATAACGGTTGTCAGCTTCGTAGGAGATTTAAAGTAAGAGGTGGCGTACTTCTGTTCCGCCATCCATAGGGCAAACGTGTCGGTGAGGTCAAAGGTTACCCATTCATGTCCATTTTTCCGGGTAACCAGCTCAAACTCATCTAGGTTGGCTTGTAGGCGCAGCTCTTCCGTTTCGGGATAAACGCAAAAAATCACCCGCTGAGCAGCGGCCGTATCATCACGCCACGGCAGTGAGATAAATTGGCCATAAGAATCTGTCAGGCGCTTTATTTTGCTCATAGCATCTCTTCCTGAGCGGTATTGGCTTGGATCTCTGACATGGCACTATTAACCACAGGAGCGAGCGCAGGAAAGTCGACATCAATCACGCTATCTACCCGGCGCATCACCATCCAGCCGCGCGACGATGCGCTGGCAGCTAATGCTAAGAAGTGGTCCGTGTCACAGTCCAGCAGCTTGCAATAGGGACTTTGTAGCAATAGCTCGCCTCTTCCACCTTGCAGCCAAGCAATATATAGCGCATACGCGACAGCTCCTGTCGCAGGTTCAACAGGTGTGCGTACTTTCTTTACATGCCCCCGTAGATGCCCTGACTTTGTGAGGGTGCCATTGATATTCTGAGCAGCTGATCTCCTCGTAGCAGGACTGAAACGTTCAGGCCAGCAAGCCTCGATGTGCTGTTCGGTCCAATCTCGCGTAATGGTTGTGCCTGGAGGCTGCTGGAGAATCTCGGACATGGCTCCGCGCAGTAAGCTATCCCGTGCAGTGGCAGATAATAATGCTAGCAGCGGACGGGCCTCGACATCACGGCACCAAAAATACAGAAGCCCCGCGAAAATAGGGTTTGCAGGATCAAGACCGTATAGCTCTGTTAGGTGCCTAGCGGTTAGCTGACGCGAGCGCCCAGAGGGCTTGGCGAGGCAGTTTTGCTCACAAATCGCCGCCTGGTACTGATCGCGTGAGGCTTCTGTGCCCGCCCATTCCAGCAGCGTCGTGAGCTCGGCCAGCATCATAGTTCGGGATAAGTGAACACCGCCCGAACGGGTCATGAACCCCATCGCTTGGAGCTTTATTGAGTCAAGTGTCGACGCCATCTACCGTTAACTCTCGTTAGTTTCATTGGCTATGAACTTTATCACGGCAGCCCACACGGTGCCGTACCGCAAGCTATGTGTGAGCTATTTTTGATTTTTTAAAAAAATTTCATTTATTCAGGGCACAAGCGCTGCCACTGCCCCTTATTAAGTGATAAGCACTTTGATAAGAGGCAACAAGATGGCACAACGAGTATTACCGAGCAGCCAAAAGCAAACCGTGATTTTGAGATCGATCAAGCTCACATCATGGAGTAAAGCTGGGGCGAGTGCAGGACACACGTGGCGCACCACTGAGGTGCCGCATGCTGACAAAACACGGACTCATCTTAATGAGGACTGGCGACCAGCATCATCACCAGCGCAGCTCCGAGCAGCAACAGAAGAACGCATAGCACTTGCTGATAATTTCAGAAGTAACTCTGTGCTATTAATCGAATATATTGTTTCAGCTAACCACCATGCGTTTATTGAAAACGGGGGGAATCTTAAGTGGAAAGAGTATTTCAAAGACGCGCTTGAATTCTTCGAAGGCAAACATGGAGAGAAGAATATTGTTGGCGTAAATGTACAACTTGATGAGCACACCCCCCATCTTGTCATTTATACAGTTCCGCTAGTAAACCACCCCGCTTACAAACGGCAGCGAAATGTGATTACTGGAAAAGAGAACGGCAAAATCATCCGCGGTTATCGTATGTACGCAGTACCTGCTAGAACTTCTCTAAGCGCATCTCACTTTATTGGCAGCCGTAAGAAATTACGCACACTTCAAACAGAATTCGCCGAGCATGTTGGCACAAAGCACGACTTGCAGCGTGGCTTACGCCATTCAGCAGCAACTCACGTCACGACTAAGACGTTCCATCAAGCACTAATAAAGGGACTTTCCAAAAACATCGATATATCTCTTAAGGATCTAAATAAAAAGGGGTTCTTAATCAACAAAGAGTCTGACGAGGAATATGTCGAGCGTATTACCACGTTGATTCATGAGCACTATCAGCCCGCCGTTGCAAAAGCATCTCTTTATGAAATAGAAAAGCGACGCGCCTGCGAAATGGCAGAAACGGCTCGGAGAGCTGAAGAAAATTTAAAATGTGAAACTGCCTCTCATCACAAAACAAAACAGAAACTTTCAGAAATCACAGAAGGGATTTCTTCTTCAGAAATATCTGAAATAAAAAGAATTGCACAAAAATTTAGGTATGACCGTGCCGAGCAGGAGCGTGAGGCTCGTCTAGCAAAAAAACGAGCAGAGCAGAGAGAGGCAGCTCGCGAGCAGCAGCAGGAAAACGAGCTCGTGGAAAAAATTATGCGGCTAGATGCTCAACAACTAGCTGCGATGCCCGTATTGGAGCGCAAAAAAATATGGGAGCTAGCAGTTGAGCGAGCTGACCTAGAGCCAACTCTTTTTAGCTGGATTGATAGCGGCATTTTTGACCATAACGGAGCAGTCGTTGAGAACCCAATAAAAAAAGAAAAAGCTATAAAAAACATATCTTTAAATGATCAAAAGGCACCTCTTACTCCCTTGTTCAAATCGCCAGAAATATAATTTTTCCAAAATGAGGGCATTAGCCCATAAAACGCCCCTTATCAAATGAGCACAACATTTTTAATACGTCAGACAATGGAGGCAAATATGGAACGACTGATCAAACGTCAAGAGGTTCTCAAACGCTGTGGCATTAGCGCCACCACGCTCTACCGGCTGATACCTGAATTCAAGCAATAAGTGCAGCACCTGCTGTGTCCAGGGCTCCTGAGTACTCCCCCAGAAACACCTGTGCCGGTGTCCGGTAACCGAGTCGCTTTCGAGGGCGGTCGTTTAGTTTCTCGACCACCTTGCGCAGCTCGGCATCGGTGACCTGGCGGAAGTCTGTTCCCTTGGGGAAGTACTGCCGTATCAAGCCATTGGTATTCTCGTTGCTCCCACGCTGGCCAGAGCAGTAGGGATCGCAAAAGTAGGTCTTTGCGGTCACCGCCTTGCCTACGGCTATGTGGCCGGCGAACTCCGAGCCGTTGTCTAGGGTGATGGTCTTCACAGCACCCCGGCGAGGCTTCAACAGCCGGATCATGGCCGCTTGCGTCAGCTCCGCTGAGACCCTGGGCAACCTCGCCGCCAGCAGATAGCCGCTACGGCGCTCTACCAGCGTCACCAGCCCCGATTGCTTATGCCCCTGAATGACGGTGTCGCCTTCCCAGTGCCCGATGACGAGCCTGGCATCGACCTCTGCCGGGCGATGCTCAATGCCCACGCGGCTGGGGATCTTGCCAAGCCCAGCGCTCTTGGCCTGAGCCCGATGCTTGCTGCGACGCTTCGGTTGGCGGAGGTGCCGCCATAGATCGCCACCTTGCGCTCTGTCATCCCAGATCAAGGAGTAGATCCACTGGTGACTGACGCCTATGCCGGCCAACGGTGCCATGAAGCCGCTGATCTGCTCCGGACTCCACTCCTCTCGCAGCCGGTCGGCAACGGCGGTGATCAGGCTGGGCAAGCGCTTCGTCCACTTCCAGGCGGTGCGGCGGCGGTGATCACTGAGGGACTGGGCCTGCTCGGGGTCGTAGCCACCAGAAGTGGCGTTACGACGCAGCTCACGGCTGACCGTGCTGCTGTGGATTCCTAGCTCTCTGCCGATTTGACGCTGGCTCACGCCCAAGTCATAGCGGGCGTGGATCTGGTATCGTTGGGTCTGGGTCAGCTGTCGGTATCCCATGCTCTGCTTCACTTTGGTCGGTGAGCCGAGAAGGGTACCGGCGCTGACCCTCCTGCCTCCACCGTGGTGTCCAAAGTGCTGCGGTTATTCTATGAATCCAGGATAGACAACGGGCAGTTTCCCAAAAGCGTTAATATCTCTAAGCGCGCGGTAGCCTGGGCAAACTCAGAAATCGAACTGTGGATTGAAGAACGTATGCGTGAGCGCGATCAATAGCCCTCTGTTGCGAGCATAGCCATATAGCAAGGAGCGGATTGAAGCTAAACAATCAACGACTGCTGAGGAATATAATCCCCCAGCAGTTGGTTTTAGTGCATCGTTCGTCAGTTGGACAGAAAAATGAGCCTAAGCAAATCGATTTTGGGATTGCGCCTTGTGGTTACTAGTGTGGTTATAGCTGCTGACTGGCCAAAACAAAAGGGCTTACGTGTTAACGTAAGCCCTTGATATGTTTGGCGCGCCCGGCAGGAATTGAACCTACGACCTTCGGCTTCGGAGGCCGACACTCTATCCAACTGAGCTACGGGCGCTTTGGGTGCGTATCGTACCCGTGTGGGCGCGCTGTGTCCAGCTAGTCAGCGGTTTTACAGGCGCTTTGATTGACCGTTTTCCGCAGTGTGGTGCATGCTTTGGGAGCACTTCCTATCTTTAGTGAAACTGGGAACACAACATAATGAAAACTTTTGCACGTAACACGCTGGCACTGGGCATTTCACTGGCGCTGGTAAGCGCCGCGAATGCCGCTGATTTTGCTGATATGGATCCCGTTACCCTGCGTTTGGCCCACGTGGTCAACGAGCAAGATGGTTTCCATATCGCCGCGACCAAGTTTGAAGAACTGGTGGAAGAACGCACCGATGGCAAGGTCAATATCGAGATCTACCCCAATGCATCACTGGGTGACGAGCGCACGTTGCTGGAAGGTATGCAGATCGGCACCGTGGATATGGGGCTGATTACCAACGGCCCGGTGGCCAACTTTGTGGAAGAGATGGCAGTATTTGAACTGCCGTTCCTATTTCCTTCACCAGAAGCCGCTTATGGGGTGCTCGATGGTCCTATCGGCCAGGAGTTGCTGGATAAGCTGTCTGACGTGAACCTGAAAGGTTTGGCCTACGCAGAGCGCGGCTTCCGCAACCTGACCAACAGCGAACGCGCGGTGAATTCGCCGGAAGATCTGGATGGGCTACGCATTCGTGTGATGGAAAACCCGGTGTACACCGACACCTTCCGCGAGCTGGGCGCCAACGCTATTCCCATGGCGTGGACAGAAGCGCTGACCGCCATGCAGCAAGGCACCATCGACGGCCAGGAAAATCCGGTGAACGTTATCCATTCGTTCAAGCTGGATGAAACCCAGAACTACATGACCCTTTCCCGCCATACGTACGCCCCGGCCATTTTTGTAATGGGCATGCCCGTTTGGAACCAACTGCCAGAACAGGCACAAACCGTACTGAAAGAAGCCGCCCAAGAAGCCGCCGAACATGAGCGCCAAGTGAATGCGGATATGGAAGCCGACCAACTGGCGGCGCTGCGCGAAGCCGGTATGGAAATCAACGAAACGCCGGATATGGAAGCCTTCCAAGCTGCTGTTGTGCCGGTGTACGAGAAGTACGGCGAGCAGTTTGGTGACTACCTGCCGCGCATTCAGGAGGCACTTAAGTAAACGGTCTTTGCTACCTGCCCGGCTTCCCGTAGCGTGAGGTTGGTCTTATTGAAGTGACCGATAGCTGTTTGCGTAGTGTCAATATACTGCGTGAACAGCCTTTGCCAATTAGAGACGCCTGATGACTGAACCAACCAATATAAAGTTGGCAACGAGACTACATAAGATAAATCTCAATTTACTATTGGTGTTTCATACGCTTTATTGGAAAAGGAGCTTAACGCTTACCGCAGAAGCACTCTGCCTAAGCCAGCCAGCCGTCAGCCATTCGCTGAAGAAGTTGCGCCTGCTGATGGATGACCCGCTGTTTATTAAAACGTTGGACGGCATGCAGCCAACTCCGCTTGCCCGGCAGATGGATGCCGCGGTGGCCAAAGGGTTGTTCTACTTCGATCAGGCTGTGTATAGCAATAGTGAGTTCTCACCGGCCACATCGAAACGCGAGTTTCGTGTCAGCCTAGTGGACTATGTGAGCCAGCAGTTACAACCTAAGCTCATTCAGCACTGTTTAACTCATGCACCCGACTTATGCTTCAATATGTTGTCTACCCGCATAGCCAGTGCCGAAGATGCCCAGCACGCCATACAAGCCCATGATATCGACCTCGCCATGGTGCAGTTGGAAAGCTTGCCACTCACCTCCTATCACGAATACCTGTTTGATGATGTGATTGGCTGTGTTGGTGATGCTTCCCTATACGGAGACAACGACACGATCACGCTTGACGCTTTTTTAAACGCCCCACAAATCGCATTGTCTCACCGCGAAGACAGCCCATTGTTAATCAATGAGAAGCTGAGAATACTGGGGTTAGAACGCAAAATCGTCGCCAAAACACCCTACATCACTCCTCTCCAAGAGATACTGGTCTCGACGAATTTACTCTGTGTGGTGACTGAGAGTGCCGCCAAGGTGATTTGTCGCAACAATAGCCTGAAGTTCTACGCCCTGCCCCTAGATGTAGCGCCCTTTAAAGTATGCCTATGCTGGGATGAAAGGAAGGATCACGACTCAGGCATACACTGGTTAAGATCGCTAATTAGGGAGCTGATAACACCCGCTCCCTAGAAGCTGGCGATACTTACTGACCATTCAGGCAAACGCTAGTCCAGCGCTATCACTTTGCCGGGGTTCAATAGACCTTTGGGATCCAGCGCGGTTTTTAGGCGTTTCATTAAGGCAATCTCCTCACTGGTACGGGAAACTGACAGATAGTCCTTTTTTTCAAGACCAATGCCGTGTTCTGCAGAAATGGAGCCGCCAAACGCTTTTAGAGGCGAATAGACAAGCTGTTCAACCTGGCGTCGGCTGTCCGGGCCATCGTCACGTACCGTGATCATAATGTGTAAGTTGCCATCACCAAGGTGGCCAAATACCACTATTTTGCCTGATTGAGGCCACTGGGCTTCAAGGTTCTCTTCTAAAATATCGACATACGCTTGCATGCTGGGAATCGGCAGGCTGACATCGTAGGAGAACATCGGTTTCAGCTCGTTCACCAGCACTTCGATATCTTCTCTTATGGCCCAGATCGCCTGACGCTGGGCTTGGGAGCTCGCCAAGGCCGCATCGGTGATCAAGTCGGCCTCTAGTGCCTTTTGCAGCACTTGGGAAAAACGCTCGGCGTCCTCGGCCTCATCCAGCCCCAACGTTTCAATAATGGCGTAGAAAGGTGAGTTATCCGCTAGTACAGGCGCATGCTTACCGCTTTCGGTGGTCATCAGTTTATAGTGATTATTCCACAGCGCTTCAAAGGCACTGAGGCTATTGGCTAGCTCACGAGAGACAAGATTCAGCAGTTGAGTCAACGCATCGAAAGAGGGCACCGCCACTAATGCCGTTTGCTCGCTGGGCATGTGGGGTTGTAACCGTAGTACTGCACGGGTCACGATTCCCAACGTACCTTCACTGCCAATAAACAGCTGCTTCAGATCGTATCCTGCATTGTTTTTCAGCATTTTATTCAATGAGCTCACTACGGTGCCGTCGCTAAGTACCGCCTCTAGTCCCAGTACCTGCTGGCGCATCATGCCGTAGCGTATTACCCGTATACCACCCGCATTGGTGGCGATGTTGCCACCAATGGTGCAAGAGCCTCTTGCCCCCAAGTCAAGTGGGAACTGCATATCGATCTCTTGCGCTGCTTCCTGTACGCGCTGCAGGGTCACGCCAGCCTGAGCTAGAACTGTGGAACCAACCGGGTCGATCTCCTCTATTTGATTCATCAACTCCAGTGACACGACGATTTCGTCTGGGCTTGCCACCCCGCCATGCACAATGCCAGTCATGCCCCCGTGTGTCACCACAGACTGGTCGGCCTGATAACACAAAGCCATGACACGGCTCAGCTGTTCTGTGCTGCGCGGCCTAACAATCGCCTTAGCGCGACAAGGCGCCCCTGTAAACCAATCTACGCTACGCTGCGAGACATCATCACCAAGCAGTACCCCCGAAGGGCCGACGATTGCAACAAGGTCGTTCAGCAACTTATCCATTTCTTATTCCTGATTTAGCTGACCACACCATTGGTTTAAGCACTTGGCGTTTAAAAACCCTGTAGTGCTTCATTCAAAAGTGCGCAATTAAAAGTAACCTCTTGCAGATTATCGCCAACCTACAAATCACTCAAGTGCAAGTTATATAAAGATTTTTAGAATTATCAAAACGAATAATGGAATAAAAATAAGTAATTTGCCCCCTATAATTAATGTGATATAGATGAGCGTTAACATGATAATAAAACCACACCTCAATATAATTAAAATCACTAATTCTTAGGAGATAATGTGACTAACCTTGCCTGCTTTACGCTGAACGCTGTGACTAAATCGGCACGCCAACTTAAACAGCTAACTCTTCCCCTTATTGGTGTAGGTCTACTCAGTTTGCCCCTCGCTGGACAAGCGGAAGAGATAGCCCCTGCTACGCTGCGCCTAGCCCATGTGGTGAATACGGAAGATACTTACCATATTGCTGCTGAGCGCTTCCAACAGCTAATTAGCGAGCGTACCGATGGCGCGGTTAGCGTGGAAATTTATCCGAATGCCTCGCTGGGCGATGAGCGCACCTTATTAGAAGGTATGCAAATCGGCACTGTGGATATGGGCATTATCACCAACGGGCCAGTGGCTAACTTCGTTGATGAGTTCTCCGTTTTCGAGCTTCCATTTCTCTTTCCCAGCTCCGAAGCGGCCTATACTGTGCTGGATGGTGAAATCGGCCAGGAAATCCTAGGCAAATTACAGGATGTGAACCTGAAGGGATTGGCATACGCTGAACGTGGCTTTAGGAATATCACTAATAGCCAGCATGCAATCAATGTCCCTGAAGACCTTCAAGGCCTGAGGCTGCGGGTCATCGAAAACGAGGTTTATGTTGATACATTCCGCGGGCTCGGTGCCAACGCTGTACCCATGGCCTGGACAGAGGCATTAACCGCCTTGCAGCAAGGCACTATTGATGGCCAGGAGAACCCCGTTAACGCTATTCATGCCTTCAACCTTGCGGAAACCCAGGACTACCTAACGATGACTCGGCATATTTATGCGCCAGCAACGTTTATTATGAGCCTTCCCGCCTGGAACGGCCTCCAGGCAGAGCTTCAGCCCATTGTGCTGGATGTCGCCAAGCAAGCATCTGCATACGCAAGAGAGCAGAATGCTATCATGGAAGCTGAACAACTGGCTGAGCTTCGCGAGGCGGGCATGGAGATCAACGAAACTCCAGATATTGAAGCCTTCCAGACCGCCGTGGCGCCAGTGTATGAGAAGTATGGCGAGCAGTTTGGTGATTATCTACCGCGCATTCAGGAGGCGCTAAATCAGTGATGGCGTTTGCACAGCCACTTTTAACACTATTGAAACGTAGCGAACGCGGGCTGGATGCCATCATCCAGCCCGTGGTCTTTGCAGGCATGGCAGCATTAATTGGTGTGATCACTCTGCAGATTGTGTCGCGGGTGCTGTTCAGCGCCGTTGGCTGGACGGAAGAAGTCGCGCGCTTTCTGCTGGTGTGGATTACGTTTTTAGCCAGTACCTTAGCCTTCCAACGCGGGCGGCATATCGCCGTGACCTTTGCCGTAGATGCGCTTCCCCTGCCCTTGCGCAAGCTAGCGCGCTTGGCTGCACTGGCGGTGGTGCTGGCGTTTATGATCGCGCTAATCGTGATTGGCTACCGCTATATGCAGGTGCAAAGCTTTCAGAAATCCGCCTCGCTGCGGCTTTCGATGACCTACATCTATGCAGTCATTCCGCTTACCGCCGCCATCATGGCGTGGTACGCCCTGGTGGATATGATTGACGTACTGGTGAACGGTGAGCCGACGGTCGCCGCTCCGGAGGAGCCACTATGACGCTGGTACTGTTCGGTCTATTCTTCCTGTTTATGCTGCTGGGTGTGCCAATTGCCTTTGCGATTGGGGCAAGCACGCTTTATGCGCTGTACCAGTCGGGCGTGCCACTGATGGTGGTCACCCAGCAGATGTTCCAGGGCATTAACTCGTTTGCCCTGGTCGCTATCCCGATGTTTATTCTGGCCGGGGATTTGATGGCCCAAGGTAAGGTCAGCGAACGATTGGTGAGCTTTGCCGATTCGTTAGTCGGCTTTATGCGCGGCGGGCTTTCGGTGGTATCGGTAATGGCAGGCATGTTCTTCGCGGCTATCTCCGGCTCTGGAGCGGCCACCACCGCGGCGGTGGGTTCAAGCCTAGTGCCAGAGCTTAAGCGTAAAGGTTACGACCCGGCCTCGGCGGCCAGCTTAATTGCTGCCAGCGGCACGATTGGCGTTGTGATTCCTCCTTCGGTACCGATGATCATCTACGCGGTAATTGCTCAGCAATCGGTATCGAAGCTGTTTTTGAACGGCTTTTTGCCGGGGCTAGCAATGGGGCTGGGGCTGATGGCCATTGCCATCACTCAAGCCTATAAGCGTCAGTATCCCAAAGGTACACCGTTGTCGCTGCCTACCATTTGGCGCACGCTAAAAGCAGCTAGCTGGGGGCTGATGACGCCGATCATTATTTTGGGCGGTATCTTCTCGGGCATTTTCACGCCTTCGGAAGCGGCGGTGGTGGCGGTCAACTACGCGCTGCTGGTATCACTGTTTGTGTATCGGGATTTAACCCTGCCCCAAGTCTATAAGCTGCTGATTCGTTCGGCGATGACCACCGCGGTGATTATGCTGGTGATTGCCATGTCGGCAGTACTCAGCTGGACACTTTCAAGCTGGCAGGTACCCGGCGCGATTGCCCAGGCGGTCCTGTCGCTTTCCACCAACCCCTACGTAATTATGCTACTGGTGGTGGCCATAATTCTGCTCACGGGGGTGTTTATCGAAACCGCTAGTGCTTTGATTATTCTTACCCCGGTGCTGCTGCCGCTGGTACTGCAGTTGGGCATCGACCCGATCCACTTTGGTTTGATTATTGTGGTGGGGCTGTCAATTGGCATGATTACCCCGCCAGTGGCGATCAACCTTTATGTGGCTTCGTCAGTGACTCAACTACCTCTGGAGCGTATCACTCGAGCAATTATCCCGTATCTTTTAGGCTTGATTGGGGTGCTGCTATTGGTGGTTTATGTACCGATCCTGCTGGGCTGGTCGGGTGGCTAAATCAGCGTTTGCACTGTTTAAAGAGAGCCTTTTTGGCTCTCTTTTTAAAGTAACGCTTATTTAGTCTCAGTACACTCATCGTGAATTCACACAAGAAGCTCACATCGAATGTTCGCCAGCTTGGCACGACTTTCTAAACTGTCCTGGTGTTACTTCAAAGAGCTGAAAAAAACAGTTGCGAAAATGAGAGATACTCACAAAACCAGTAGCAACTGCCACTTCAGCAACGGGCTTGTTAGTTTGCTGAAGAAGCTGACGCGCACGCGTTAGTCGAAGCTCCATATAGTATCGAGAAGGGCTAGCATTAACGTAATTACCAAACATACGTTCTAGCTGGCGTCTCGAAATATTGACCCAATTCGCTATTTCGGATATGGACAAAGGCTCTTCAATATTATTTTTCATCAATTGCAGCGATATTTTCAATTTTTCTGGCAGAGTGAGGTTTTGATCGACACCTATCGTTGAAATATCTGGAGAGTCTAAGCCCTTATCACAGCGAAGCATCTCTTCAACTGCACTGACCACCTCATTGCCACAGTCAGTTCTTACTACTTCAAGCATCATGCTCAATGAGCTACTCGCCCCCGCACAGCTGATACGATTACGATCCACAATAAAGCTACGGCTAGATACCGATACATCCCAAAACTGCTCTGCCATCATCGCGCGGCCATCAGGATGATAAGCGCACTGGTAGCCGCTCAATAATCCCGCCTCTGCAAGGAAGTAGGCACCGTTCCATAACCCTCCTAACATTCTGTCTTTGTTGTCAGCATGTCTCAGTTTGCTGCGCAAGAGGAGGGTTGTTTTAGGAAGTACACGCAGGCCGCCACATACAATCAACACATCAATGTTTAGGCTTGTCGCATCAAACTTGTCTAATGAATAATCCGCGGCCACTTCAATACCTAAATCAGAAACAGCTGCCGATGCCTCGCTACCCACCACCAATACTTCATACATCGTAGTAGACTTCATTAAATTCGTTGTAACGAGTGCATCCACAGCGCCAGTGAAAGCCATCATTGAAAAATTCTCTAGCAGTATAAAAGCTACTCTTTTTTTTATTTTAGGCTTTTCTAAATAGTCGCCCGAAGAAATATAAGGCATGTTTTTATTTTTCAATATGCTTGAGAATTTATCCTTCATGATGAACCTCAATTTTTTGAGCCATTGTTATTTTTTTGCAAAAATTGTACCACAGATAAATAAATCAAAAAAAATCAGCATCATTCCCTCAATGCTACAAAACTTCAAACTCAACTATGTAAAACCTGTCCAGCCTTGTGTCAAGTTGAACAACCTACACAAATTTAATCGCCTTACTTCGTCAAATAACAAGAATATACCCATCGCCATGTTCTTTTAAAAGCTTATCAAATGTCGCTATTTAGTTCCTTGGTGTCGCAAAGAAAACCTTTTCGAATGTAGTAACTGATTCAAGATGAAACCCCACCCCCTCTCCTCTGAGAAATAAACTTATGAATAATCCTAAAAGCAAAAAAGTTACTCTGGGCGCTGCAACTCTTTTGTCCTTAACAACCATGGGGAGTGTCCAGGCAGAGAACATCTCGTTGAAATTCCATAGCGGACTTTCACAATCTCGCCCTGAAGCAGAGCAGATCAACAGACTCGCTAGCTTAGTGAGTGAAAAGTCAGATGGCGAGCTCGATATCGAAGTCTACCATGCAGGCGCTTTAGGTCTTAAAGAAGCTGACATGCTGAGAGTATTGCAGCAGGGCATGGTCGATATGGCACTACTGTATGGTGAATATTACACACGTGATGCGCCTGCCTTGGCATCTGTATATGCTCAGGGCGCTATTACGGAATCTTCCCAACATGATGAAATTCTTGATGTCATCAGGGAGCTTTATGAAGACGGCTTCTCAGCTTGGGATATTCAAATCGTTGGTGGCGTCGTTGCTCCTATTTTCGATGTAGGTTTGCACTGCAAAGAGCCGGTACACACTTTGGCAGATCTACAGGATAAGAAAGTCCGCGTCTGGTCCAGACACCTTGTGGATACTTTTGAATTATTGGGCATTTCAGCTCAAGTCATTCCGCAAAATGATATGTATATGGCACTTCAAACAGGCGTTGTAGATTGTGCCTATTACTTATCTACCGTGGCCCCTACCGTTTCGCTTCAAGAAGTCACCGAGTATGAGTCTTACTTACACCCTTGGGCAGCCTCCCCATGGCTTTTTGGTATCAGTGAACAAGCGCTATCCCGCCTCAACGACAACCAACGTCAGGCGCTGGAAGAAGCCGGTGAAGAGGTTTGGAACGAGACCCGCGCCACTGCGGTTGATCCAGAGCGCGAAGCGCAGGCACGTCAAGAGCGCAAAGAATTGGGAATCACCATGCTTCCCGATTTCTCCGACGATGACGTTGAAACCTTTGTAGACGCAGCTTGGCAAGCGTGGCAAGCCATGGCGGAAAACGCAGGCGAGGATGGCATACGCTACTACGAGACAGTCACCCAAGCGATCTCCGAAGAGTAAGGGATACATAAACCAATCGAGAGCCAATACCTATTGGCTCTTTCTTTTTGGAGCTAGCCGTGATGATAAGAAGAATCAACACTGTACTGAACTATACAGCCTACGCCTCCTTTCTATTGGGCGTCATGAGCGGTATAGCAATGACGGCACTCATATTCGTCAGCACATTGATGCGCTATCTGGGTGGTCGTCCTTTGCGGTTTTCAGATGAGCTGGCGGGGCTGCTGTTCTTAACATTGACCTTCCTTTGTCTACCTTATGTACTCAATAAGGGCCGCCACATACGCATAGAAATACTCGTCAATCTGATGCCAGCAGGTATCGCGAGGATAATGGACTTTATAGGCGTCGTCGTATTACTTACGTTCTGTGCCATCTTCGCCTTTGAATCCTGGAATTTCATGAACTTCTCGTTCTCGCTCAATTCACGTACGGATATCAGTAGCATTCTCTTATGGCCGTGGATGGCCATCATGCCTTTTTCCATGGTGCTGTGCCTCTTGATTCAGCTCAGCCATGGCTTTAAACAGCCCTCGACAGATGTTGCTTCAGCGGAGGATGCGATATGAGTTGGTTACTCTTGAGCGGGGCGCTAGTTCTATTTTTAACCAGTGGCGCGATTCTAGGGGCTGCGCTGGGGCTTACGGGGCTGCTCCTGCTCCACTTTCAAGCTAACGGCGCCACCCCCTTGGCGATTAACGCAACTTGGAACATGCTAACGGATTTTACGCTAAGCGCCGTTCCTCTTTTCATATTTTTAGGTGAAATACTTCTCGCAAGCGGCGTGTCAAAACGCGTCTATAACGGTCTAACCCCTCTGTTCGCGCGTGTTCCAGGGCAATTGCTCCATACCAACATCGCTGTCTGCACCCTGTTTGGTGCGGTTAGCGGGTCAAGCACCTCTACCGCAGCAGCCATAGGCGCAGTTGGCTATCCTGAACTGACAAAACGTGGGTATAAGCCAAGTGTAGTGGTGGGCACGTTAGCTGCAGGGGGCACACTTGGGCTTCTCATTCCCCCCAGTTTGGCATTGATCATCTACGGAGCGACGCAAAACGTCTCTATTGGCCAACTCTTTATCGCTGGCATGCTACCAGGCTTACTCATTGCTGCCGCTTTTTCCACATGGATTATGATCCGCTCTAAAATTGGCGAGCCAGTAACCCCTACGTTTAAAGAGCAAGTGACCTTCAAACACGTAATAACTGGACTCAAGGAGATATGGCCTCTTCCCGTACTTATTTTCTTTGTACTGGGGACCATTTATCTGGGAATTGCGACGCCTACAGAGTCGGCGGCTTTGGGCGTAGTGGCCAGTATCGTTTTAGGTTTAACATGGGGCGATTTAACCTTCAAAAGACTATGGCAGGCGTTTAAGCATGCCTCAATCATGTTTACCGCTATCGGTATGATTTTGATTGGTACAGTGATCCTTTCTCAAGCCGTCAGCCTACTGGGTATTCCTCGTACTGCAGTCGAAACGATTGGCAGCTTTGGGCTAGGCCCGTATGGCATACTGCTGATGATCGTCATCGTCTATATCGTGCTAGGATGTTTCTTTGATGGAATATCACTGCTACTCATGACACTTCCTATCACCTTCCCGATGATCACAAGCTTAGGGTTCGACCCCATCTGGTTCGGTATTATTGTCACGCTACTTATAGAGATCGGTATGATAACGCCGCCCGTAGGACTCAATCTCTTTGTCCTATCATCCATCTCTAAAAATGAAGTTAATTTAACATCTGCAGCAAAGGCCTCCTTGCCTTACTGGCTTATTTTACTTGGCGCCATAGGAGTATTTACGCTATTTCCTAACATCATTTTGTGGGTCACTACCTTTTAGAACAACCTCAATTCACTAAACGATGCTGCTGAACTATAGGCCCTCTCTAGCTAAAGAGAGCCTATAGTTTAAATGCGATTCGCATCAGTCCCCTATCGACGTCGCTACCGCTGGAGCGCATCACTCGGGCAATTATCCCGTATCTTTTAGGCTTGATTGAGGCGCTGCTATTGGTGGTTTATGTACCGACCCTGATGTTCTTAACAGGTGGTTAGCAAGACGTTAACGCTGAGCTGAATTGCGTTGAAATAAGCGTTAATGAAAAAGGGGCTTGCCATGTGGCAGCCCCTTTTCTACTTCACCTGCTTGCTACTGCTGGTTTTTAACAACGTGTGTTTTCAGCCAGCAGGAGCATAGCGTTAGGCTTAAAACTCTTCCCAGTCGTCTTCGCCAGCGTTAACGGGTGCTGGCTTAGAGGAGAGCGCGGGTCGCTTGAGTTCCTGACGTGCACTTGGCGCGCCAGAAGGCAGAGACTGACGCGGTTGGTTTAACACTGGCCGTGCCGATGAGGCTTGTGGCTCATCGTCGCCAAGCACGAAGGTGTTGATCAGCTCATTAAGGTGCTCGGCATGACGGCGCATGTTGGCCGCTGCCGTGGTGGATTCTTGCACCATGGCCGCGTTTTGCTGAGTCATGGTATCCATTTCCGCGACGGCGGTGTTGATCTGGCCAATACCGCTACTTTGCTCCTTGGCACCCGCCGTAATCTCACCGATTACATCGGTCACCTTAGAAACACTTTCAACAATGTCATGCATTGTCGCGCCCGCCTTACGTACCAGCTCGGCACCGGTGTGAGTGTGCTTAACGGAGCTATCAATCAGCGTGCGAATCTCTTTTGAGGCATTGCTAGAGCGGCTAGCCAGTGTGCGTACTTCTTGCGCGACGACCGCAAAACCGCGGCCATGCTCACCCGCCCGAGCGGCTTCCACAGAGGCGTTAAGCGCCAGAATGTTGGTTTGGAAAGCGATAGCGTCAATCATGGTGATGATTTCGCTGATGCGCGTCGCTGAGTCGTTGATATCGTGCATCGTCCGCTCGACCTGCCCCATGGCTTCTTCACCATGTTGGGCTACTTCAGCAGTGGACTGCACCAGCTGATTGGCCTGCTGGGCATTATCCGCACTGTGATTCACGGTCGAGGTAATTTCTTCCATGGAAGCCGACGTTTCCTGCAGGTTGGCAGCAGCCTGCTCGGTACGGGTGGCCAGTTCCTCGGAGCTATGGGAGATTTCCCCCGCCGAATGATAAACACTCATGGTGCTACGGCGCACATCACGCAGGGTTTCCTGCATGCGCTCGACAAAGGCATTGAACTGAATCGCTAGGTTACCCACTTCGTCATTACTTTCTACCGCTAGGCGGCGGGTAAGGTCGCCACGGCCTTGGGCGATATCGTGCATAGCGCTGGCGGTGCGTTTAATCGGCCCAACGGTACGGCGCACAAAGCCAAATGCGAGCAGCGCCACTGCTAGAAACAAGGCGGCACCCAACAAAATAGCGAACAGGATAGACTGGCGTAGATCCGCGTTAGCGGTCGCCGCCAGTTCTGCAACAACCGCATCAACATCGGTGACATAAACCCCGGCACCGATCATCCAGCCCCATTTTTCCAGGCTATCGACATACGAGTGTTTCGGCTCAATTGCACGGGTGCTAGGGTATTCCCATAAGTAGCTATGAAAACCGCCACCGTTCTTGGCAACCTGAAGAATATCGCGAATAAGGTAATTTCCGTCTGGGGTTCGTACGTCCATCATGTTGGTACCTTCACGCTCTGGCGCAGGGGCCGTCACGATATTGTTACCATCGAAGTCGTAGATAAAAACGTAGTTATTACCTTCAAAGCGCATGGCGCGCACGATCTCGGCTACCTGCTGTTTGGCTTCCTCGTCATTGACACCTGCTTGCTCATAAATAGGAGAAATAGCGGACGTTGCCATTTGCACAATGTCGCGCACTGCATTGCGACGCTCTTCAATCAGCACCTCACGCTGATTCGCCAGCGTCTCGCGGGTGTTTTGAGTGCGTTCATAGGCGTTAAACGCGACTAACCCTGCGGTCACTATGAAAATTGGCAGTAGGACAAGCATCAACACTTTAGCCTGTAAGCTAAGGCTTCGTTTTTGCGGGGTCGAAGAAGGAGGAGTAGCCATAAGTGTTTCTCAGTAGGTCATCGGAAGAATTTTTAATAGTTTTATGCGTTTTTTATCGACCTAACCGGTGTCAACTTTAACCACTGCGCATACTTTTTGTTTATGAACAGCAAATTAACGCTCAAAATTGCGCTTTCATAACCTGCGTTAAGGTTATCTTCGGCCTACCCGTCCACTGTAGGGGTGTGGTGGCCAAGGATGGCCCGTTTTAGCAAGCCGCTAGCCACCTATTGTTGACTGCGCTGCCCCCTATTGGGGCAGCGCAGTTTTTTATGGTGGGCAAGATTGTCACCATCATCAGCTTCCAGCTTCCGCCTCTAACACGGTGTGGTAAGCGTGGAACCACCTTCTCCAACGTCATAAGAAATCAGGAATTTCAATAACACTACCGCATTGATGGGGGCTATAGCCCGGTAAACGATTCACCGCTTCTTGAAAGGAAGCACTGCGTAACACCCGCAAGAAGTCATCGAACTTTGGCTCCTTTAAGGAGTGATAGTGACAGGCCAATACGTAGTCCTCAGTGGCTAACGGCACAAAATCAAGCCCAAACCGTTGCGCGGCAGCCGCTACACCAAAGCCGGTATCCGCCATTCCCGCAGCGACATAGGCCGCCACCGCTGAGTGGGTATACTCCTCAATCTCATAACCATCCACGTTGGCTGCTGAAATACCAGCTTCGGCCAGCAGGTTGTCTAACAGCTCCCGGGTACCCGACGATGCCTGACGGTTTATAAACCGTACCGGCCTGTTGGCCAGAGCGGCAACGCCATCAATTCCCAGCGGGTTACCCGGCGCCACCATTAATCCCTGTTGACGTGCGATAAACCCCATTAGTCGATGATTGCGGGGCTTGAGCAGACGACGGTATTTGCGTCGCGCCTTCTCACCCACGTTACCCCGAGGCAGGTGGCAGCCCGCCAGATCGCAGCTATTGCGGTTAAGCGCTGCTAGCGCTTCCAAAGGGCTGCAGTACTGCAGATCAAGCTGGAGCTCCCCCAGATGCTGTGGCAATAGCTCTATCGCAAAACCGTGGCTGGCATGCAGGCGCAGAACGGGTTGAATACCTTCCTGATGCTGTTGAATAGCAAGATTAAGCTCAGATCCCAGGCTATCAAGTTGTGGGCTCAACCGAGCAGTGGCGCGCTGTTCGGCCCATAGCAGCTTCTCACCCAGCGGCGATAACCGCGCCCCGCGCCCACGCTCAAGTTCAACAAGAGAGACACCAAAAAACTCCCCACCCTGGCGCAGTAAATTCCACGCGTGACGATAAGAGATCCCTGCTTCCTCGGCGGCAAGAGTCAACTTGCCATGACGATGCACTGCCCCCAGCAGGCGCAAAAGGTTGGTATCGAGCCGATGCCCATCGTCATCGCTAAAGCACCAGGTGGGCGTTACCTTGATTCTTTTCATAGGCACTACTTTTCATATTTTTAAGTTGATAACTTGATGCTAGCTTTGTCCTAACCGTGATGCACGCCTTTTTAAATATGAAAAGTAGTGCATATTTAAAACATAATAAGCAGTCGCGAGGCAGGCACCATGAACCATTCCCAGGAGTGGGCGCCACAGGCTATTCAGGCCGAAGTCGATGCCCTGAAGCACAAGCCCGGCGCCCTACTGCCGATCCTCCACGCCCTCCAAGATCGTTTCGGGTTTATCCCCGAGGCAGCAGTCCCCATCATCGCTGAAGCGCTCAATCAAACCCGCGCCGAAGTACACGGTGTCATCAGCTTCTATCACCACTTTCGCACCGCGCCGCCAGGCCGCCACGTGGTTCAGATCTGCCGCGCAGAGGCCTGCCAGGCGGTGGGCGCACGCCAGCTCGAAGCTCATGCTAAGACGCGCCTAGGGGTCGATTACCATCAGACGACCAGCGACCGTGAAATCACCCTTGAGGCGGTGTACTGCCTGGGCAACTGCGCCTGCGGGCCGTCCATCCGTGTGGACGACGGCGTGCGCGGGCGGGTAACCCCAGAGGTCTTTGATGCACTGTTGGATGAGCTGCAAACCCGGCCGCTGGAGATAATCGCATGAGCATCCGCATATTCGTTCCTCGCGATACCACCGCACTGTCCCTGGGCGCTGATGCCGTCGCCAACCGATTGGAAAAAGAGCTAGCTGCCCGAGGCCAGTCAATTTCCCTGGTGCGTAATGGCTCCCGCGGGCTTGCTTGGCTTGAGCCGCTGGTGGAAGTTGAGACGCCTATTGGGCGGTTCGCCTATGGTCCCGTCACCGTCAACGACGTCTCGGCGCTGCTCGACAGCGGCCTGTTAGAGGGTAACGTCAGCCATCCCCTGGCGCTGGGCCCCACGGAGGAGATTGACTACCTCGCCGGTCAACAGCGCCTGACCTTCGCGCGTATCGGTATTACTGACCCGCTGTCGATTGAGGATTATCGCGCCCACAGCGGTTTTTGCGGCCTGGAGGCAGCGCTGCAGCGCGAGCCCCAGGACATCGTCGAGGAAGTCAAAGCTTCCGGCCTGCGCGGGCGCGGCGGGGCCGCCTTCCCGACCGGTATCAAGTGGCAAACGGTGCTCGACACCCCCGCCGATCAGAAATATATCGTCTGCAATGCCGACGAGGGCGATTCCGGTACCTTCGCCGACCGGCTGGTAATGGAGTGCGACCCTTACATGCTGATCGAGGGCATGGCGATTGCCGGGCTCGCGGTGGAGGCGACCCAGGGCTATATCTACCTGCGTTCTGAATATCCGCTCGCCAAGGAGATTCTTGACGAGGCGATTGCCCGCGCCGAACAAGCCGGTTATCTGGGTGATAACCTGCTGGGTAGCGGCCGCGACTTTCACCTGGAAGTACGCCTGGGCGCTGGCGCGTATATCTGCGGTGAAGAGACCTCCCTACTCGAAAGCCTAGAGGGCAAGCGCGGCCTGGTGCGTTTCAAGCCACCACTGCCCGCCATTGAAGGGCTATTTGGCCGCCCCACCGTAGTCAACAACGTGCTCTCGCTGGCTGCCGTACCCTTCATTCTTGCCGAAGGCGCCGAGGCCTACGCCACCCATGGCATGGGGCGCTCACGAGGCACGCTGGCACTGCAACTGGCGGGCAACGTTAAGCACGGCGGGCTGGTAGAGCTGGCGTTTGGCACCACCCTGCGCACCCTGATGGAGACGTTCGGTGGTGGCACGCTAAGCGGCAAACCATTACGCGCCGTGCAAGTGGGTGGCCCGCTAGGCGCTTACCTGCCGGAATCTCAGTGGGACTTACCGCTGGACTACGAAGCCTTTGCTGCTGACAGCGCCGTACTGGGCCACGGTGGCGTAGTGATGTTTGACGAAAGCGTCGACATGGCTGAACAGGCGCGCTTCTCGATGGAATTCTGCAAGGTGGAGTCCTGCGGCAAATGTACACCTTGCCGTATTGGCTCAACCCGTGGCGTGGAGGTAATTGATCGTATCCGCGCCAACCAAAACCGCGAGGCCAACCTCGCCCTGCTCCATGACCTCTGCGAAACGATGGTGGATGGCTCGCTCTGCGCCATGGGGGGTATGACGCCCTTTCCAGTGCAAAGCGCCCTAGCGCATTTTCCTGATGATTTTCAGCGGGCGGCGAACGGAGATAACTCATGATCAAACATTTCGACCCCCGTCAGCACTCTAGCAGCGCTGAGGTCACCAAAGACCTCGGTACGCCTTTCCCTGCCTTTGCTGCTGATGCTGCCTCGGTGAGCCTCAATATCGACGGCGTGACCATCAGCGTGCCGGAGGGCACCTCGGTACTACGCGCCGCGGCCCTGGCGGATATTAATATCCCCAAGCTCTGCGCTACTGACAGCCTGGAGCCATTCGGCTCCTGCCGGTTGTGCGCGGTACAAGTAGAGGGGCGGCGAGGCATGCCCGCGGCCTGTACCACACCGGTGGTTGAAGGTATGAAGGTGACCACCCAGAACGAACGTCTGGCCAAGCTGCGGCGTAATGTGATGGAGTTATACATCTCGGACCACCCGCTGGACTGCCTGACCTGTCCCGCCAACGGTGACTGCGAACTGCAGGATATGGCCGGTAGTGTCGGGCTGCGCGAAGTGCGCTACGGGTTCGAAGGCGAGAACCACCTTGAAGCCGTCAAAGACGAAACCAACCCTTACTTCAGTTTCGATCCTAGCAAATGCATCGTTTGCTCGCGCTGTGTGCGCGCCTGCGAAGAGGTTCAGGGCACCTTTGCTCTGACCATCGATGGCCGCGGATTTGAATCCAAGGTGTCAGCGGGACAGGCGGATTCGTTCATGGATTCAGACTGTGTTTCCTGCGGTGCCTGCGTTCAGGCTTGCCCGACAGCCACGCTGATGGAAAAGAGCGTCATCGACCACGGTGTTCCCGAGCACAGCGTCGTGACCACGTGTGCTTACTGCGGTGTGGGCTGCTCATTCGAAGCGCAAATGAAGGGTGACCAGTTGGTACGCATGGTGCCCTACAAGGGCGGCGACGCTAACCATGGTCACTCTTGTGTCAAGGGCCGCTTCGCCTTTGGCTACGCCACCCACCCGGATCGCCTGACCACACCGATGATCCGCGATAGCATCGACCAACCCTGGCGCGAGGCCAGCTGGGAAGAGGCAATCGGCTTTGCCGCCAGCCGTTTGAAAGCGATTCAGGCCGAGCACGGCCGCGAGAGCATCGGCGGCATCACCTCATCGCGCTGTACCAACGAAGAGACCTATCTGGTGCAGAAGCTGATTCGCGCCGCGTTCGGCAACAACAACACCGATACCTGCGCGCGGGTCTGCCACTCGCCCACTGGCTACGGCTTGAAGACCACGCTGGGCGAATCCGCCGGCACCCAGACCTTTGACTCAGTCATGCAGGCCGATGCGATTATCGTGATTGGCGCCAACCCCACCGACGCCCACCCAGTGTTTGGTTCGCTGATGCGCAAACGATTGCGTCAAGGCGCGAAGCTGATCGTCGCCGACCCTCGCCGCATCGACCTTTTAAAGACCCCGCACATGAGCGAGGCCCAACATCTGCCGCTGCGCCCAGGTACTAATGTGGCGCTGATCAACGCGTTGGGGCACGTGGTGGTCACCGAAGGTCTTGAAGACCAGGCATTCGTGGCCAAGCGCTGCGATACCGAGGCCTATCACAGCTGGCGCACCTTTATCAGTGAGCCACGCCACTCCCCGGAGGCCACCGAAGCGATTACCGGCGTGCCCGCCGAGGCCGTACGCCAAGCGGCGCGCACCTATGCTAAAGCAGCTAATGGCGCGATCTACTACGGCTTGGGGGTGACCGAGCACAGTCAGGGCTCCACCATGGTGATGGGCATTGCCAACTTAGCGATGGCCACCGGTAACATTGGCCGCGAGGGCGTGGGCGTGAACCCGTTGCGCGGCCAGAACAATGTGCAGGGCTCCTGCGACATGGGCTCCTTCCCCCACGAGCTGCCGGGCTACCAGCACGTGGCCGACCCCATCGCCCGCGGCCGCTTTGAGTCCGTGTGGGGCGTTAAGCTCGACGACGAGCCGGGACTGCGCATTCCCAATATGTTCGACGCCGCCATCGAAGGCACCTTTAAAGCGCTTTACGTGCAAGGCGAAGACATCGCCCAATCCGATCCCAACACCCAGCATGTTGAGGCGGCACTACGCTCGCTGGACTGCCTGATCGTGCAAGATATTTTCCTCAACGAAACGGCCAAGTTCGCCCACGTACTACTGCCCGGTTCAAGCTTTCTGGAAAAAAACGGCACCTTCACCAACGCCGAGCGGCGCATCAACCGGGTACGCAAAGTGATGCCTGCGCTGGCTGGCAAGGAAGACTGGGAAATCACTCAGGATCTGGCCAATGCGCTGGGCTACCCGATGCACTACACCCATCCGTCCGAAATCATGGACGAAATCGCCCAGTTAACGCCAAGCTTTGCGGGCGTCAGCTACGCCAAGCTGGAGGAGCGCGGCAGCCTGCAGTGGCCCTGCAACGCCGAGTACCCGCTGGGCATGCCGACCATGCACGAGGTTGACTTCCCCATTGGCCTGGGGCGCTTTGCGATTACCGAGTACGTAGCCACTGAAGAGCGCGCTAACCGCCGCTTCCCACTACTGCTCACCACCGGGCGGATTCTCAGCCAATACAACGTGGGCGCCCAGACCCGGCGTACCGACAACCAGCGCTGGCACGATGAAGACGTGTTGGAACTGCATCCCTCTGATGCCGAGCTTCGCGGCGTACGCGACGGTGACTGGCTGGGCATTACCAGCCGTTCGGGGCAGACGGTGCTACGCGCACGGCTCAGCGAGCGCATGCAGCCAGGGGTGGTGTATACCACCTTCCACCACCCCGGCAGCGGCGCTAACGTCATCACGACGGATAACTCGGACTGGGCCACCAACTGTCCGGAATATAAGGTCACAGCGGTGCAGGTGGAAAAAGTCAGCCAACCCTCCGCTTGGCAGCAGCGCTTTAACACTTTCGACCTGATCCAGCGTGACCACCTAGCCAACGCTCATCAGGAGGCGCCATGAGCACCCACCATTCACGCAACGCGGTAGCGCGCCAGCCGGTGGAGGTGCGTCGTGGCGCTAACGGCTGGTACACCGATACCCAGGAGGATCTACTGGCCTTAGAAAGGCCAGTAGCACTGGTCTACAACGGCATCTCCCATGCGGTGATGATGGCAAGCCCCGCCGACCTTGAGGATTTTGCCCTCGGCTTTAGCCTTTCCGAAGGTATCCTGGCCAATATCACCGAGTGCTATGACCTCGATATCCACGAAGCGCCTCAGGGCCTCACCGTTCACCTCACCATTGCCAGCCAACGGATGGCTGAGCTCAAGCAGCGGCGGCGCAGCCTGACAGGGCGTACCGGCTGCGGTCTGTGCGGCACCGAAGCCCTGGAACAGGCTATTCGTCCGATCCCCTCGGTCGTGGCACCGTCGCTTAGCGATGCTGCCATTCAGCGCTCCCTGCAGGAGCTGGCCACCCAGCAGCCACTGCAAGCAGCCACTGGCGCTAGCCACGGTGCCGCTTGGTGCGATACTCAGGGTCGCATCCTACGGCTACGCGAGGATGTCGGCCGCCACAACGCGCTGGACAAACTGATCGGCGCGCTCGCCCGCGAGGCAGCCCCTCTAGAAGAAGGGTTCGCGCTAGTCACCAGCCGCGCCAGCTACGAGATGGTTCATAAGTGCGCTAGCACGGGCATCGGCGCACTGGTGGCTGTCTCGGCGGCCACCGCGCTGGCCGTGGAACAGGCCCAAGCGTCAGGCCTACTACTGGCGGGCTTTGCGCGACCTGGTCGCCACTTGATCTACCACCGCCCCATTACAATGGCGATTGCCCACGGCTGAGGAGACACTCAATGTCGACGCATAACGATAAAAACCTGATTCACATGATTAACCAAATCGCCGTGAACTTGCGCAGCGGCCACGACGAAGAAACGGCGGCAACAGCCATCTGTCGACACCTGGAAACCTTCTGGGCAAGACCAATGAAACAGCGCCTAGTGGCCTCACTGGAACGTGAGGATGATGAACTGTCACCGTTGGCACGGCGCGCTGCGTTGTTATTGGCTGAGCGACAAACCCGCTCGACATAGTGGCTTGCCACTTGGCAAGCCACTGCTAGCGAGTACTTGTTATTTTATTGCAGCAACTTTTTCTACCGGCTATGCCGTTGCTGCCTGGGGTCGACGCTCATCCAGCATGCCTTTGTCGAGAATAAAGCGGATGATCTCTTCAAGGCCTACCCCGTCGTAAAGATTGGTAAACACAAAGGGGCGCTCGCCGCGCATTTTCTTCGAATCCCGCTCCATCACCTCAAGCGATGCATGAACCTGCTCGGCAATATCGATTTTGTTGATAATCAGCAGGTCTGACTTGGTAATGCCTGGCCCGCCTTTACGGGGGATCTTATCGCCTGCGGAAACGTCAATCACGTACAGCGTGAGATCGGAAAGCTCGGGGCTGAACGTTGCAGAGAGGTTGTCGCCACCGGATTCCACCAGTACCAGCTCTAGTTTAGGGTGACGGGCATGTAGCTCGTCGATGGCCGCTAGGTTCATCGAGGCATCTTCGCGAATGGCGGTATGCGGGCAGCCGCCGGTTTCCACACCCAGAATGCGGTCGGCAGGCAGCGCATCGTGTTTGAGCAGAAAGTCGGCGTCTTCACGGGTATATATGTCGTTGGTCACGACGGCGATATCGTAGTAATCCCGTAGCGCCGAACAAAGCTGCTTAAGCAGTGCCGTTTTGCCGGAACCCACCGGGCCACCCACACCTACACGTAAACAGTGCGTCATTGTTATCTCCTACTCATAAGCATTTAACTTCTAAACAAGCGTGAATATTGTGTTTCGTGAAGAGCGCTGGCCAGCGCCACGCCGGGCAGTATCGGGCCAAGGTCATCATCTTCTAGCAACAGAGCTTGGTCGACGGCCGCCACCAGTTCCCCGCGCAGCTGTTCAATCACCCGCTGGGCGGCGGTATGGCCCAGGGGTAGTGCTTTGCAGGCCACTGCCAGTTGGTTTTCCAGCCACGCCCAGCCAAACCCTAATAGCGCTTGGCGCGGGGGCACACGGCGCATAAAAGCGGCGTAGCTAAATAGCGTCACATAGCCTGCATGGGCAGGTAATAAAGGCGGCAGACAGCCTTCACTTCGCTCATCCAGGCGGGGTAATAAGTCCAGGCTGCCCAGCAGACGTTTGAGTGAAGCGCCCAAGCGGCTATCCTCAGCGGCTAATTCAGCGGTTTCGCGGGTGGCCGCCAACCACTCGTCCCACTGAGCGATTGCATCGCTGTCATGCTGCTCAAGGGCGGTGTAAAAGCGCGCGATCAGCGGCAGTTCACAGCGGGTTAGGCCATCTTCCAGTACGCCAGAAAGCCACTCAGAAAGGCTTTGTTCATCACTTACCCAGCCCAGCTCAAAGGCGCTTTCCAGCCCTTGGGAAAACGCAAAGGCACCGATGGGTAGCGCTGGGCTGACCAGCTGCATTAGCCCTAGCAGGGCTAAGTCATGGCTTTCTGGTGCGGCATGCTCAGTGGGCATGATGATGCTCATGCGCGTGTGAATGGTCGTGGTCATGAGCGTGGTCGTGGGAGTGCCCATGACCATGAGAATGCCCGTGAGAATGCCCGTGAGAATGTCCGTGAGAGTGCCCGCCGCCACCTACTTGGTTATAGGCCCCTGGTTCTGGATCGAAGGTGGCGTTGTGGTGCTCAAGCTCAGCCCCCAGTAGTTCCGCCAGTTCTTCTAACACATGGTCGGGTGGGAAACGCACCCAGCCACCCTTGTCGTCTTCGCCCAGCGCCAGCTGTACATGGCGGTTGCCAAGGTGGTACGCCAGCCGCGCCAGGGGTAAGCCGGTGCTTACTCGCGCGGTCACCACCGGTTCGATGGCGGCACGTATGCGCACCACGTCGCCACTTTCAGCTTTTAAGCCTTCGCCATCGCGCAGCACTGGGCCACGGTCTAGAAACAGCCCCAGCTCGCGGCCGCTATCGCTTTGGGCTTTTAGGCGCCCGCGAATGCGCAGCTCAAAGGGCAGCGTCAGCGTGTCGCTGGCGGTGCTTTCGTCTATCGGCCCTAAACGTTCTATCAGTTTCAACATGACTACCGTCCTTTCGCTATCTATGCGGCTGTGGCGGGGGTAGGCCTACGAGAGGGCGCTGTGAATACCTCCCTGTACGCTACTTTTGCCACCTGACCTCCATGGATGGAGGAAATGCCGGAAATGTAGGGAACATTTTCCGGCCATGGCAAAAGACCCTCTCTACGGCCTACCCCCGGCGCCCTGGATAACAACTCAATCAAAACAAATGATACCGCTGCGCCAGTGGTAGCTCGGTCGCTGGCTCGCAGGTGAGTAGCTCGCCATCGCAGCGCACTTCATAGGTTTGTGGGTCAACGGTAAGCTCTGGGCAGGCGTCGTTGAGCTTCATATCTTTTTTGCGCACGCCGCGTACGTTTTTACAGGCGGAAAGCGTGCTCTGCAGGCCCAGACGCTCTTTAATGCCTGCGTCAATCGCCGCTTGGCTCACGAAGTTGAGCCGCGTTTGGCTGGCGGCCTTTCCAAACGCCCCAAACATAAAGCGATAATGCACCGGCTGAGGGGTAGGAATAGACGCATTGGGGTCGCCCATGGGCGCCGCCGCAATCATGCCGCCTTTTAAAATCAGCGAGGGTTTTACGCCGAAAAATGCCGGCTTCCAGAGCACTAAATCAGCCAGTTTGCCAACTTCGATGGAGCCCACCTCATGGGCAATGCCATGGGTAATCGCAGGGTTAATGGTGTATTTGGCGATATAACGCTTGGCGCGCAGGTTATCCGCACCCAGGGCTTCATCTTCGGGCAATAAACCGCGCTGCACTCTCATTTTATGAGCCGTTTGCCAGGTACGGCAGACCACTTCGCCCACTCGCCCCATGGCTTGGGAATCCGAGGCAATCATCGAGATCACGCCCAAGTCGTGGAGAATATCTTCGGCGGCGATCGTTTCACGGCGAATACGTGAGTCGGCAAAGGCCACATCTTCAGGAATGTTGGGGTCCAAGTGGTGGCAAACCATCAACATATCCAGGTGTTCGTCGATGGTGTTAACCGTATAAGGCCGCGTCGGATTAGTGGAAGACGGCAGCACATACTCTTTTGAGCAGGCGGTCAGGATATCCGGCGCGTGACCGCCGCCTGCCCCTTCGGTGTGATAGGTGTGAATGCCGCGCTCTTTAAACGCCGCCAGGGTGTCTTCCACAAAGCCGGATTCGTTGAGTGTGTCGGTGTGGATCGCGATCTGCACATCATACTTCTCTGCCACACTGAGGCAGTTATCAATGGACGCAGGCGTGGTGCCCCAGTCTTCGTGGAGTTTAAGCCCCATGGCCCCGGCTTCCAGCTGCGCTTCCAACGCTTCCGGCAAGCTGGCGTTGCCTTTGCCTAACAGGCCAATATTCATCGGCAGGTCGTCCACCGCTTGCAGCATTTTGCCAATGTGCCACGCGCCAGGCGTGCAAGTGGTGGCGTTGGAGCCAGTCGCCGGACCGGTGCCGCCGCCCAGCATGGTGGTCACGCCGCTCATCAGCGCTTCTTCTACCTGTTGGGGGCAAATAAAGTGAATATGCGCGTCGATGCCTCCAGTGGTAAGAATCTTGCCTTCGCCTGAGATAATTTCAGTGCCGGGGCCAATCACTATATCTACATCGGGCTGGGTGTCGGGGTTGCCTGCCTTGCCAATCGCGGCAATGCGCCCGTTTTGCAGGCCGACATCGGCTTTAACAATGCCCCACCAGTCTAAAATCAGCGCGTTGGTAATCACCGTATCCATCACCGTGGCGTCGTTACGCTGGCTTTGCCCCATGCCGTCGCGGATGACCTTACCACCGCCGAACTTCACCTCATCGCCGTAGTGGGTAGCGTCTTGCTCCACTTCGATCCACAGTTCGGTATCGCCCAGGCGCACGCGGTCGCCTACCGTGGGTCCATACATATCGGCGTAGGCTTGCCGGCTGATTGTGTTAACCGGTTTCATTGTTTATCTCCATCGAGCGCACCCATCACATCGCCGCGGAAGCCGTAAATTTCGCGCTTACCAACGAAGGGAATTAGCGTAACCTCGCGGGTCTGGCCTGGCTCAAAGCGAATCGCGGTGCCCGCTGCCACGTCTAAGCGAAAACCACGGGATTTGCTGCGATCAAATACCAGCGCGGGGTTGGCTTCAGCGAAGTGGTAGTGAGAGCCGATCTGAATAGGGCGGTCGCCGGTATTGGCCACTTCGACGCTAATCCGCTCGCGGCCCACGCATAGCTCAATATCACCGTCTTTTAACTGATACTCACCGGGAATCATCTGCTTGCTCCTGCGTCGCGGTGCTGAGAGTGGGAGAGGTAAGTCGTAAGGTGGGGGAACTTGGAATGCCCCTGAAAAAGTAGACACCTTTTTCAGAGAGAAGGTGTTATGAAATATAAGCGTAGCCCCAGGTATTCCGATGAGTTTAAACGTGAAGCCGTGCAAACGTCACTCTCTTCACCGCAGACGCAGACAACGCTTGCTGCCAAACTATGTATACATCCAAATACATTAAGTCGTTGGCGCAAGGAGTTGACCATGGATCACACATCGTCTGACAAGAAAATTGCCAATGATGGCCCTGAAAAAAGCGTTCAGGAGCTTGAAAATGAAATCAAGAGATTAAAAAAGCAGCTAAGAAGATCCCAGCTGGAGACTGAAATTTTAAAAAAGGCGGACGAGTACTTTATCAAGCACGGCAAGTAAAATTTGCTTTTATTGAGATCCATCGCCAGTTGCGGTGGCCGCTCTCAATAACTTGTGAAGTACTCGGTGTCTCTCGCTCAGGTTACTACCGATGGAAAGGTCGCCAACGGTGTCCTGGAAAAATGCAAAAGCGCCATCAAAGCATCACGTCTTTTTTGCTAGAGCGTGCCAAGAAAATGAACAGTGTGCCCGGTTATCGGAAGCTATGGATTGAAGCTCAAGATGAAGGGTACCGCTGCGGGAAGAATCAGGTTCAACGCCTCCTTCAAGAAGCAGGCTATCGTTCCTGTACCGCCTTGAAACCCGGGTATCGGCGCGCTGTGTCGACATTACCCGTTTTGCCTAACTTACTGAATCGGCGATTTTCAGTTGGCGAGCCGAACAAGGTTTGGGTCTCGGATATTACCCAGATTCGCTGTAAGGAAGGATGGCTCTATCTGGTGGCGGTCATGGACCTTGGTACCCGTCAAATCGTTGGTTATGCGCAGGGGGCAGTCAACAGTTCACAGCTGGTGTTAAACGCGCTGGAGTCAGCCTGGAAGCATTCTCAGCCGGTCGGAAAGGAATTGCTTTTTCATTCTGACCAAGGCACACAGTATCGCAGCGAAGAGGTGATGGCGTGGCTTAACGGCCGTGAGGTCACAATAAGCATGTCTCGCCGAGGAAATTGTTGGGATAATGCCTGTGCAGAAAGCTTTTTTGCCTTGCTCAAGAAGGAATGGACAAAGCCGCTAGGCACTATAGAACGAAGCGATATGGGCGATGAGGTCCGATACTATATTGATGAGTTCTATCCAAAAATGAGAAGGCACATGGCGCTAGGAGGTCTCACTCCCAGCGCCTATGCTGCGAACAGTTAAGCCCAAGTGTCTACAAAAATGGGGGCATACCAACTCCTCACACCTCACACCTCACTATTCACCCTTCACACAATGGGGGTATGTACGGTCACGAGCTTGGTGCCGTCCGGAAAGGTGGCTTCTACCTGCACCTCATCCACCATTTCCGCTACGCCATCCATGACGTCATCACGGCTAAGGATTTCACGGCCGTAGCTCATTAAGTCGGCGACACTTCTGCCGTCACGGGCACCTTCGATAATTTCAAAGCTGATCAGCGCGACGGCTTCGGGGTAGTTAAGCTTTAGGCCACGTGCTTTGCGACGCTCGGCAAGCTGGGCGGCAGAAAACAGCAGCAGCTTATCTTTGTCTCGCGGGGTCAGTTCCATAGCGGCTCCATTGGCTCAATCAGTGGCTGCGCTTAACAGAAACGACGGTGCAGGATTCGGAACAACACTCCCAGACTATCGAAACCGAGCACGCCTATTTGAAGCAATGCAGCGCAACCGCCGTACCAAAATGGTGAATAGAAAAAATAGTTATTATTATTCAATGGTTTGAAAAATATCGACTTTCTCTTATTCGCACCAAAACTGCACCATGCTAATTAGCCAGCCCCTTCTTTCGCACCAAAGAAGTGCAATTAAAACGCTCCACTTAGCATTAACTATCAAATAATAATAAAACACATTACTATTTGTGCGCGTCTTTTAAATAAGGCTGTTTGTTGAACCTTTGTTTCTACACCAGGTTGAGACACACCACGTGACCATTAGCACCCGCTATACCGTTGATCATTTTTTAGGCTACGGACGCCGATACAGTATCGATTACTGCTTTCCCATCACTTCCAACGCTGCCTGCACGCCGAAAACATCGATCGCCCAAGGGCGTGTAGAGGAAGTTAGCCTAGCGGCGGGGGTGGAGCTTTTTATTTCCGATTTGGATGTGCTGCGACCTTATCAATCGTTCTCTAAGGGCAATACCGATCTGCTGATTGTGGTGATGTTAGAGGGCTGCGCACATTTTGATATTGATGGCCAAAAGCGTTGGATAACGGCCGGGGAAGCTTGCTGGCTAAGGCTGGACACAGGTTTAACGCTCAGCGCTTTTCATCCTGCTAATCAACGGCTTCGCACGCTATGTCTGTCGCTCGACGCACCAGCGATGCAGGCTTGGTATGGTGCTCACATCTCATCGTCATCCCTCCATGTCTGGCAACTCAGCCCTGGGTTACAGCTCACCATCGATGAAGCATGCGGTACTTCCAGTAGCGCTGAGTCACAGCGCATGCGCTTTCAAGGGTTAGCACTGCAAATCATCGCCCAGGGGCTGGACGGCCGTTCGCCATATACGGCTGACAGTGGCGCACTGTACCGACAGCGCTTGGCGCTAATACGCCGCTGGCTGGATGAAGAGCCGTCGCTTGACCACACGCTGCAACGCTTAGCGGATCGCGCGGCTATGAGCCCAAGTACGTTAATGCGGCATTTCAAGCTGGCTTACGGCCTAGCGCCAATCGACTATTTGCGCAAGCGTCGGCTTGCGCTAGCGCGTGAGCTGCTGCTGAGCGGCCACAGCGTTCAACAAGCGGCACATTTAAGCGGCTACCGTCATGCCAGCAACTTTATTACTGCCTTCAAGAAAAACTACGGTATCTCGCCGGGTGCTTTGACGGAAAGTTCCCTTAAACGCTCCTAAAACGATACGGCTGACGTTTGCGCATAATCAATTGCGCGGCGGGCATAACCGCCCGCCCAGCATAAATGGAATAATTCTCATTATGAAATATTAACTACTAGCAACATCCACTTTGGAAAACCGCTCCATGCCATTGTTATATCGATCAACATGCACTGCTCTTATTCTTGCCTACCCTTTGCTTGCCTTTGCTGAAGCTCCTGACGAAACATTGGACAATTTGCTAGTGACCGGTGAGCGCCTCAGCACCAGCAGTGAAGGCACTCAACGCTACACAGTGCCCGCTAGCCGCAGTGCGGTCGGGCTGTCATTAACACCACGCGAGACGCCCCAATCAACAAGTGTTATTACTCGCCAGCAGATCGACGACCGTGCGGCACAGTCAGGCGGTGATGTTTTAGCTCAAGTGCCTGGCGTTTCGCCAAGCCGAGCTGACAGTAACCGGATTAGCTATGCCGCACGTGGTTTTTCAATCCGTAGCGTGCAGTTTGACGGACTCAGCATTCCGCTCAGCGGTTTCTGGAATTTTGGCGATACCGACTGGGATGCGGCGATTTATGACCGTGTTGAAGTAGTGCGCGGGGCAACCGGTTTATTGACCGGCGCTGGCGAACCTTCGGCAAGCGTTAACTTTATTCGCAAACGCCCGTTGTCCGAAACGGCTGCGTCTGTTTCCGCAGGCATCGGCCGCTGGGATCGTCGCCGCGCCACGGCGGATGTGTCTGTACCGTTAAGCAGCGATGGTACGACCGGGGCCCGTTTTGTCGTGGCCAAAGGCCAAAACGATAGCTTTATCTCTCATCTCGAAGATGACCATGAGACACTTTACGGTGTTATCAGTAGCGAGCTTACCCCCGCTACTCAATTAACCGTAGGGGTTGAATATCAGCACAACGAGACGCTCGGCGCGGGGGCCAGTGTCCCGGCTTTTTATGCTGACGGCAGCCGCACGGACTTTGACCGCAGCGCATCTAACAACACCGACTGGTCAACGTTTTACAACGAGACCACTCGCGTGTTCGCTGATCTTAGCCACCAACTGGATAACGGCTGGACGTTACGCGCCGCGGTCAGCCATAACGATGGTAACTATGGCCTAGAGTACCTTTATCGCGGCGGTTTCCCAGACAGGGAGACAGGCCTTGGTATGTCCAGCTCCTTCTTAAATTACCGCGGCAACCGCACTCAACAAACCGTTAACGTGACGGCCGAAGGTGATTTCAGCTTATTTGGCCGCCAACACGAGTTGGGCTTTGGCTGGATGCATAACGAAGATGACTTTGAGATAAAACTGGCCACCCCGGTTGGCACGCCGCCTTCCGCGGGTAGTTACCTTAATTGGCGAGACAGTGTGGTGGCCAAGCCTCAGTGGGGGCAATTCAACAGCTCAGATAATATGCAGGTAACGCAAAGCGGCGGCTTTATGGTGTCGCGCTTTTCGTTGAGTGATCCGCTTAATCTTATTCTTGGTGCACGCCTGAGCGACTGGGAATTGGATCAGACTTATTATGGATCTGATCGGCAATACCGATACAGCAACGAAATAACGCCTTATGCGGGCATTATTTACGATATTAATGACTACGCCTCTGTTTACGCGAGTTATACCGAGATTTTCCAGTCTCAGAATGCCCGCCGTGAGGATGGCTCTCTGCTTGATCCTATTCAGGGCCGCAGCTATGAGCTGGGTGCTAAGGCAACCCTTCTGAACGGCCACTTGGATAGCAGTATTGCACTGTTTAGAACAGAGCAAAACGGTGTGGCCGAAGCTATTCCTGGCGTTGATGTGATTGGCCAGCCGGGTACGTCCGCCCACCGCAGCGTTGATGGTAATCAGGTCAATGGCGTTGAAGTCGAATTGATTGGCGAAGTGGCCTCTGGCTGGAATGTGAGCGCCAGCTACGCGCTAGCCAATGCAGAAAATTCCGACGGTGAGCGGACCAACACGACCCATCCGCGCCAACAGGTCAAACTGTTTACCACTTACCAACTGCCGGGTGCATGGAGTGGCTTAACATTGGGCGGCGGGGCACGTTGGCAAAGCGATATTTGGCGGAACACATCTAGCCCCAATGGCCAGGTTAAGGTTGGGCAAGATGCTTACGCCGTTGCTGATCTGATGGCACGCTACCGTTTCAACGATCAATTAAGCGCGCAGCTGAACATCAACAACGTGTTTGACAAGGACTACTACGAGCAAATTGGTTTCTACAGCCAGTATTGGCTTGGCGAACCGCGTAGTGCCGTCATGTCAATCAACTGGGATTGGTGAGAAGCTGATGCTGTTACGCTCATTCATCACCCTGTTAATTGCGGCTGCCCCCATGACGGGGGCAGTGGCTGATACCTCTCTGTTTCCCGTTGCCATCCCAAGCCCACTGGGAACAGCCACCATTGACGAGCCACCTCAGCGCGTCGTCACCCTTGGCGTTGGTGCTGATGATATTGCCATTTCACTTGGCGTGGTGCCGGTCGGGGTCAGCCGTGCGGAGTGGGGCGGCGATGAAGACGGCTATTGGCCATGGGTACGAGACGCTCTAGAAGCACAAGCAGCGCCGCTCCCCACGACGATTACCCAATACCCCGAGCTGGATGTTGAAGCACTGCTCGCGCTGGAGCCGGATGTCATTCTGGCGCCTTCCAGTGGTGTTCCAGACGCTATTTATGATCTGTTGTCGCCACTGGTGCCCATTGTCGCTTACCCAGAGCGCCCTTACCTCACTTCTGTTGATGAGCAGATTGAACGTATTGCACAAGCGCTTGGCGTGCCGGAACAAGGCGCTGCCTTAATACGTCATCTCGACACATCGCTGAGGACTGCAGGCGAGTCTTATCCAAGCCTTGCAGACACCACTTTTGCCTATGTGCGGCCCGACCCAGCCTCCGGAAATGTCTCTGTGTACTTAGCAGACGACCCTCGTGTTGGCACACTGACAGGCCTTGGGCTTCACTTGTCACCAACGGTTGAAGGCTTATCACCCAGCGGCAATCACTTTGCCCACTACCTAGGGTTTGAACATCTGCCCATGCTCGAAGATGTCGATTTAGTGGTCTCTTGGTATCACAGCGCAGAGCAGCGCGATAGAGTCGCTGAGCTACCGCTTTTTGCGTCTTTGCCAGCCATTTCACATGGCCGCTATCTGGCGCTAACCGATCAGCCATTAATCGTGGCTAGTTCTGCCGGTTCGCCACTAGCGACTCAATGGATGATCGAGCGGCTCTTGCCACGCCTTGCCGAGGCAGCAGAACAGCGATGAATGCTGGAGCGGGTATGGAGAACGGCCTATTTCCCTCTTTACGGCAACGAACACGCTGGCTGGTTGGGCTAATGGGGGCGGTACTGCTGTTTGGCTGGGTCAACCTCTCGGTCGGAGCAGAACACCTCTCCCCTTATCAAGTATGGCGGGCACTTCAAGCGCTAGACACTAGCTACGCCAACGACTTAGTGGAAGCACGCCTGTCACGCACACTGCTCGCCATCGCCACCGGCGCGGCACTTGCTGTCGCCGGTACACTGCTACAAAATTTAACTCGCAACCCGCTTGCCGAGCCTGGGCTTCTGGGCATCAATGCAGGCGCAGCCGCCTCTCTCGTCACCGCTGGTTTGGTGCTTGGTTCGTTGCCTGCAGGCGCTTTTTGGTTAGCGCTACCTGGCGCGCTTTGCGTGGCTGTTTTAGTCGGCGTTCAGAGCGCTTATCGCCAGCATGACCCATCACATCTGCTGCTGTTAGGGGCAGCGCTTAACGCCGTTCTATTTGCCTACGTACAAGCCATCACCCTTACTCACCCCGCCTTATTTGCCAACTATCGCTTCTGGATCGTTGGGTCCATCAATGGGCATACGCTAGGTGAAGCCCAGCGGCTATTAGGCTGGATAGCGGTCGGGCTAGGCCTGTCGTTTATCCTCCCGCGCTTTTTGCACGTCCTGCAAATGGGTGACGGCGTGACCAAAGCGCTGGGGCTGAATGCGGGTTGTTTAAGGCTGGCGGTGCTTAGCGGTAGCGCGTTGCTAGCGGCGATTTCAACCGCCACGGTAGGCCCTATCGCCTTCGTGGGCTTAGCCGTGCCGTTATTGGCCAAAAAAATTGCCGGCCATTACGTTTATTGGCAACTTGCCATCGCGCTAGTGATGGGCCCCCTGATGATGATACTTGCAGACCTGCTCGCACGCCTTTTGCTAAGCCCTTCTGAAATCATGACAGGGATTCTGACAGCGCTGCTAGGCGCGCCATTTCTGTTAGTCGCTGTGCGCATTAACCAGCGCGGTGTGTGAGTGATAATGAAACGCTTTAATACGTTACTGCCAGCCTCCCGTCAGTTGTCACCCTGTCTTTTGCCATCCCGAGCTTTAGCCCCCTACGTGTTGGCCAGCATCATCGCTTTAGGGCTATTACTGGGTTCTCTCATGCTGGGAAGCCAAGGGCTTAGCAAGGAAGCGCTTGGGCACCTTATCCAAGGTAATGCGACACCGTTTGAACAGTGGCAGGCGTTTACGCTGCGCTTACCACGGGCATTCGTCGCGCTGTGTGCTGGCTTTGCGCTGGGTGTATCGGGCGCCCTGTTTCAAGGCATCACCCGCAACCCATTAGGTAGTCCCGATATTATCGGCCTTACCACCAGCGCTAGCCTGGGAGCACTGCTGGCAAGCAGCTGGTTGATGGGCATTATGTCTACCACGACAGGAGCCGCACTAGGTGCGATCATCGGCACGCTGGCGGTCTATAGCGGCTCTGGGCGTGGTTTTCGCCACCCCTCTTCAATGATTATTGCTGGCATCGCTATCAATGCCTTAGCCCTAGCAGGTGTGCAGCTAAATTTGACCTGGCTGGGCCAAGAGCAAGCGCGAGACGCGATGATTTGGCTTAGCGGTAGCGTAGCAGGACGCCAGTGGCACGATCTTTGGCCAATGCTTGGCCTGTGTTTGCTGTTACTGCCCGGTATTGTGCTGATAGCCCCCCGGCTGCGTCTGATGGCGCTTGGCGACCCCGTCGCCAAAAGCCTCGGCGTTAATCTGGCAGCCTCACGCTTATTAAGTGCCTTAATGGGGGCTTTTCTAGCAGGTGGCGCGGTCGCGACGGTAGGGCCGATTGCGTTTGTGTCCCTTGCCGCCCCCCAGTTGGCGTTACGCCTGTGGCGAAAACCTGGGCCGCTCCCCTTAGCGGCAGGTGTGGTCGGAGCGCTGCTGCTATTAGCGGCAGACTTAGCGGCTCAGTACTTATTGCCTTCTGGGGCGTTACCCGTCGGGGTTTTAACAGCCGGGCTGGGCGGCATCTATTTGGTTTATTTATTAAATCGCCAGCGGCGGGGGGAATTACCGCTGCTGGCGAAAGCGCTCAAACATCGCCAGACCAAGAAATACCACTCCCGCCGAGATGCTTAGACAGCCCAGCCATAGCGTTATTGCCAGCCCTGTGCTCCAGGTTTCCATTGCCAACCAAAGCGGCCAACCGAGTATCGCACTGCCCGCCCAGAACCAAGGTTTTTGTTGAGCAGGCTTAAGACCACAACGGCGTCGGTGGCGGCTATCCGACAGCGCAATTAATGCAAAACCCAGCGTACAGAGTGCCAGAGTCGTGGTGAGCATCATGACGCCACCTGAATGGGCTGCACACGGGTGCTCGCTTTTTTAGCAGCTCGTTTCATTTGCCAGACGATGATCAGCGCGCTGACCAAGCACATCAGGTCAACGCTAACACGCTGCCAATTACCTGCGGCAAGCTCACCTAGAACACGATAGGAAGGGGCCAAGAGATTCAGCATTGGTAGGCACAGTAACAAGATAACGATCAGAGTTAACTGCTCCCGCCACGCCTGCGAGGTCGAGCGTCTTAAAACAGCGTGTAGCAGCGCCAGCAGCCAGGCGGCAAAGAAAAAATGGATTTCCCATTGGGCGCGCCCACTAAGCGCCACCGGTAAAAGTCGATTGCTGGCGAAAAAGGCCAATACGGCAATCGGCATGCCGGCCAACGTGGCTATATTAAGCCGCTCGACACACCACATCCCCACCACGCCGCCCTTCTTATGCTTACGCTTTGACGTCCACAGCAGTAGCCCGGTTGCCACCATGCCACACCCAGCAGCCCCTAACGCAAAATAGGTCCAGCGCATGCCCCAGTCGGCAAAACGGCCGGCATGTAACCCCACCATAATGCCGTGTGCTTGTTCATCAATGCGTTGCGGCTGAGTCTCTGCTAACAACGCGCCCGAACTGGCCGCATAGATACGTTGTGGGCGGTGCGCGGATAACGCCTCGTGGGTACTTTGCCAAACCACGGCACGCGCACCTGCATCACCTGGGTGGCTAACCCTTAAGGACTGCACTGGCTTCTGCCAATGCGCCTCAGCATCACCGACCATTTCGCTAAGGGCATATAACGCTGCAGGCTGCCCCGTAGCCGGGCCGGAGAGTGGAAAGGCATGCAGCTCACTGGTCGCTTGGCGACGCGCGTCAGCATCGGGAAACGCGCGCTCTACTCCCCAAGGCATATACAGCGACATGAGTGTTATCAAGCCGGTGTAGGTAATCATTAACTGAAAAGGTAGCGCTAACACCGAAAATGCATTGTGCGCATCAAGCCAACTGCGCGCGCCCTTTTGGGGCCGGAAAGCAAAAAAGTCGCGCAGGATTTTTTTATGGGTTATCACGCCGCTAATGATTGCCACGAACATCATCATGGTGGCGATACCAATGATCCAGCGGCCATAGATGGCGGGCAGATGATGCAATTGGAAATGGAATCGATAGAAAAAATCCCCCCCACGCGTTTCTCGCGGGGTAACCAACGTCAGAGTGGTTGGGTCAAGTATCGATCGCTCTCTCCCATCCTGCCCAAACCAGACGGCTGTCGAAACCGCCTCGCGCTCATTAGGGAAGGTGATCTGCCAGCTTCTCGCTGAGGAAGCATGTTCAGTAAGATAGTGCTGCCAGTAATCCGCTAGGCGTCGATTGTCCCACTCAGCATTCGTGGCGACACTCGGAAGTTCGGGCTGCATCCACAACGAGATACTCTCTTTGAAGTAACTCAGAGTGCCCGTCAGAAAAACGGCAAATAGCAGCCAAGCAGCCAACAAGCCGCACCATGTGTGCAGCTGGGCCATATTACGCCTCACGCTGCGCTTAGTGGACGCCATAGTTAGCCACCACTAGAAGGCCGCCAATGGCTAGACCGATAGCTCCCCAAAGACGTATCAAACTCGGCGTGATAAACGACCAGATCGCCACGCCCGCCCAAATAATAAAGCTTCCCATCATGCCGATACGCAGAGACATCATGGTATCAAACGGTAAGCCAAGCGCTGCCACCGAAAACAGTGCAGCAACGATATAGCCGCCAAGCGTCGCGGCCAGGATGCGTAAGATCAGCAGCCAATAGGAAGAGGATAAGACGTTGAGCAGCATGGTGCATCTCGGTGCAGGTCACAGACCACCATTTTAATGCAAAAGGTTTTCATTTGCATTAGTACAAATAACTTATTTAGCACCTGCTGCACAACGTTTAGGTTAACCAAATGCGCGGTGTGTGGGCGACACGCGCGATCCAGTGCGGGCGCAGAACATGCCACGCCTGCTCACACAGCGTCCAGGCTTCATTGCGTGAGTTTCCGAGATAACGTAATAACAGCACGCCCTGGCGAACGGTAACCGCCCAACGCGGGTTGTCCGGCAGCGCTTCGCGTAGCTCATCAATCGCCACACCGGCATCTTCTAAGCCCACCGCCCATAGCGTGGCTTGCACCGTGGCGCCCCCCTGCCCCCAGCGCCCGTTAAAACGCGGATGTGCAGGATCCAACGGTTGGCGTTCAAGCCACAGCGGCTTGCCATCTAGGGTTAAACGAAAGTGCTGCTCAATGCGACCTGTTACATAGGGAAGTTCACTGGCGGGGCGGCCCAGCGCCATGATTTCCCAGCCCAAGCAACGGGCACTGCCATGCAACGCAATATGCGTTCGCTGAGCGCCTTTGGAGCCATCAAAGGCGATCGTTTCTTGAGGAAGCCACTCAAGGATGCCGCCATCTTCCACGTTAAGCTCAGTCTGTTGGTTCCAGGCAACGCCCTGACTGTCAGCTTTATAAAGCTTGTTAGCCGCAGGCGTGGTGAGCAGCGCATGAGCATCACCCTCGATGTGGGCGCGAATCGTCAGGGCATCGCCACTGACTAAACCACCGGGTGGATGCAGCACGTACACATGGCAAGCTTCCGTGCTGCCTTCTGGGTAAAACGGCCGCTGTACTCGTAGCGGCCCTTGGTGACGAGCCTGCACCAATCGGGTTGTGCCCTCACGGTTAGCAAAACGCAGCGCCAGCGATGCCGCCCAGTGGCGCTCGCCATCAAAGCGATGGCCTGAGCTAGCGGCAGGTGTCGCAAGTTCACACAGAGTCATGGCGCTATCGCTTCCAGTTGGTCAATATTTCAACTTGAAATGCAAGGAGTGCGCCAAAATGGTGAAAAACCACGTTTCTTTGTCGACACAATAACTTAAGCTTTGAGATTGTTAGCTACCAACGGCTTTAAGCACCAAAAGAGAACACAAAAACGGATAAGCGCACCAAATCTGAGCAACCTTCAACGCCGTTAGAAGAAGGCCCAAGCCTCGTTAAGCTAAGCTGCGCACTCTTCTTTGCTAACCACTAAATGGTAAGCGTTGGGGGCTATATCGTTGCTAAACTGATACGCACATAGTCATCAGCAGAGTTCAACAATGACACGCACCCATCACCCTTCCCCTACCTTCCAGCTGCGCTTAGCGTTAAACCACGATGTGGTGATTGGCCCTGGCAAGGCTGACCTGTTGGAAATGATTGATCAAACCGGCTCAATTTCCGCGGCGGGCCGCGCGCTGAACATGAGTTATAAAAAAGCCTGGCAACTGCTCGAAACTATGAACGGCTACTTTTTATCACCGCTGGTGGTAACAAGTTCCGGTGGAAATGCACGGGGGGGAGCACACCTAACCGAGACGGGTAAACAAGTACTTACCCACTATCGAGCACTGGAAAAGCAGTTTGTGATGGCAACGCCTGACGATGCCAAAGCACTGCTAGCGCTTCTGTCACCTTCTGATGGTGCCGAGCGCGACAATGATTGATCGCCATCCAGCCACGCGTTATTTGTCATTGAACACGCGCTGAGTATTCGCTAATCTCCGCTATATCCATGTGGAAATAGCGGAATAAAACGATGCTTAACTTCGGTGTGAACAATCGCCTGCTTGCCAGCGTTATTCTATTTAGCCTTCCGACAGCATCAGCGCTCGCGAGCGACAATGTGCACGTTGCAGCCGCTGCGTCGCTGACCGATGCACTAAACGATGCCATTGCGGTTTATGAAACGCATAATGACGTTGATGTGACCGCGATTTATGCTTCGTCGTCTACCCTTGCTCGACAAATCGCCAGCGGCAGTCCCGCGCAGCTATTTCTTTCCGCAAATGTGACGTGGATGGATTGGCTTGAAGATCAGCATATCAATGTGCAGCAACGTAGAGATTTACTGCAAAATCGATTGGCGCTTGTTAGTGCCAGCGATAGCGTGCCAATGCAGTTCACCCCAGGGGAAGGCATCGCTATTGAAACGCTATTAGGCGAGCGCGACCGACTGTCCGTGGGAGACCCAGACCATGTACCGGCCGGTATCTATACCCAGCAAGCACTGGAGACACTGGGCGAATGGGAAGCTCTAGCGCCGCGCCTAGCCCGTGGCAATGATGTGCGCGCTGCATTAGCGCTGGTAGAGCGTGAAGAAACACCCATCGGTGTGGTGTATCAAACGGATGCTTTTGCCAGCAAGGCCGTCAGGGTACTTGGGTTATTCCCAGCCGCCAGCCACGACCCCATTACGTACCCCATCGCCCTGATTGATGCAGAGCAAAACGCTGCTGCCGTGGCGCTACAGGCGTGGTTAACCAGTGAAGAAGCCCTCGCTATCTTTGCCGAGCATGGCTTTGACACAAGCATCAGTGCACCGTGACGCTTTCTCCAGCGGAGTGGGAGGCTATTCGCCTAAGCTTACTGATCGGCTTAGCGGCGGTTGCATGGATATTGCCCCCAGGCATTGCCGTCGCTTGGTGGCTAGCCCGCTATCATTTTCGCGGGAAAGCATTGGTCAATGGTTTGATACACTTGCCACTGGTTCTGCCGCCCGTGGTTGTGGGGTATCTACTGTTAATTGGCTTGGGCAGGCAAGGGGTGTTTGGTCAATGGCTTTACAGCAACTTAGGCGTATCATTGCCATTTACTTGGCAAGGGGCAGCCGTTGCTAGCGGCGTAATGGCGTTTCCATTACTGGTGAGGGCCCTGCGTTTATCCCTTGAGGCCGTTGACCCCAAACTCGAAGCGGCTGCCAGCACGCTAGGCGCTAGTCGCTGGCGGGTATTCACCACCATCACATTGCCGCTGGCGATCCCCGGCCTGCTAACAGGTACCGTGCTGGCTTTTGCTCGCGCGCTTTCCGAGTTCGGTGCCACTATCACTTTCGCCTCTAATATCCCTGGCGAAACGCGCACCTTACCCCTAGCACTCTATACGCTAATTCAGACACCCGGTCAGGAAGCCGCTGCGGCAAGGCTATGTTTTCTCGCCATCATTATTGCCCTGCTCTCGTTAATTGCCTCTGAATGGCTAGCGCGCCGCACCCAACAGCGTTTACAGGAACGTGATGCCTACTAACCCAACGTCTCCCGACGCCTCTGCCCATTCATCGCTATCGCTCTCTGTTGAACAACGCCTTGGCAACTTCCAGCTGCAAGCATCGCTCACGCTGCCCGCTAGCGGTGTGACCGGTATTTTTGGCATATCAGGAAGCGGCAAAACCAGCCTACTGCGCATTATTGCAGGCTTGGACACACCCGACGTAGGCAAACTGCAGCTCGGCGACCAGGTGCTACTAGACACCCAACAGCGCCAGAATGTACCCGCCCATCAACGGCGCATTGGCGTTGTGTTCCAGGAGGCGCGTCTTTTTCCTCATTACCGAGTGCGAGGCAACCTCACCTACGGCATGCCTAAACGAGCAACTCACCGCTTCGATGAGATTGTCGAATTGCTTGGCATCGGACATTTACTTGAGCGGATACCGGGTACCCTTTCGGGCGGCGAAGCACGCCGAGTCGCCATAGGCAGGGCACTACTGAGCGATCCTCAGCTACTGCTAATGGATGAGCCACTCTCCGGATTGGATGGGCCACGTAAGCAAGAGCTGTTGCGCTTCATTGCGCGACTGACTCGCCAGGTTCAAATCCCGGTGATTTACGTCAGCCACGACCCCGAAGAGATCTCGGCAATTGCTGATCATCTCGTACTGATGAAAGAGGGGCGCGTTATTGCTAGCGATCCATTACATGGTCTTTTGCAGCGCTTTGATTTAACCGAGGAGCTGGGAGGGTTCGATGCCGCCTCGATTATCGAAGGTCGAGTTGTCGAACATGACGATGTATACCAGCTAACCCATCTTGCGCTTGATAAGTGTCACCAATTAATAATACCGGGTATATCAGCGCCTGTCGGCAGCCGTTTGCGCGTACGTATCTTTGCACGGGATATTGCCTTGGCACTCTCACCGACAAAGGACACCAGCTACCGTAATCAGCTCGCGGCTACTATTAAAAAAATGGAAACGTTGCCCACCAGCCCACACTCGGTGGAGCTGCTGTTGAGCCTTGGTTCTATTCACCTTAGATCACGCTTAACTCGCAAGTCCTCAGATGAAATGAAACTCGCTGTAGGTAAGCAGGTGACAGCGCTAGTGCGCAGTGTATCGATCTTGCATTACTAATACACAACGTCGGAGCTATGAATTGATTTAGCACTCGTTTTATCCGACGCCAATAGCCCCTACGTGTCAATTGACCGCACCGCCCTCACATTTTCATAAGGAAATTTCAGCTAAAATTGCCAAGCACTCTATATGAAACAACATAACACGGCCCAAATAGCGTATCGAGCAAATGCACTTATCACGTTCAGTAGGGACTCTTTGGTATCGCATAGCGCTTTATATGGCGTTTGTGGCGATGCATCTCCTACTGGGCGGGCCGCTAATTTCGCAGTATCAAGCGGGTGGGCAACATCACGCTAACCACGGCACTGACCACTCCTCTAGCCATTCATCAAGTCACCAGAATGGAAACCATCATCAGCACGCGGCCCCGCAAGCAAGTCAACATCACCACTCTTCAGGCCATGCTGAAGCGGTAGAGCCGATATTTAACTGGTTTCACCAATGTGGCTACTGCGCCGTCTGGCAACAGTTTCCAACGACACCAACCGTTCTTCCCGCGATCAGCCAGCAAGCGTTTATCACGCATGGGCAACTGCTGACGCAACCGACACAGGCGATGCGCTCCTGTGATAACTACCCCCACGCGCTAACGCGAGCTCCGCCCTTTTTGCGACGTGTATAACGCCACATCGTCAGCCCTTTCAGCCTGAAGCTCGCTTCAGGCGAGTGGCTGTCTACATCAAAAAAAGGGATCATCATGTCGCATCTAGCTACTGGGCATGGCGTCGTTACGCCTGCCCGTTTAAAAAACCGTTTTCAACGACACGCACTAACATTAAGCATCGCCGCGGCATCGAGCGTGGCTGTTCAAAGCACATGGGCACAGTCGCCTGCCGCTCACCACGACCATCATCATGCGCTCAACACCATGGTCGTCACCGCTGTACCGCTAAGCTCGCCACTTACGGTGGAAACTGACCCACGCATACCGCGCCAACCGGCCCCTGCCAGCGACGGTGCCGACTACCTTCAGACCATTCCGGGGTTCTCTGCCATTCGTAACGGCGGCACCAACGGTGACCCGGTTTTCCGTGGCATGTTTGGCTCGCGTCTACGGGTGCTGACCAATGGCAGCCAAATGCTAGGCGCTTGCCCGGCGCGCATGGATGCGCCGACGTCTTATATCTCACCTGAAAATTACGATAGCCTCACCGTCACCAAAGGGCCACAGTCGGTGCTATGGGGGCCAGGTGCCTCAGCGGCAACGGTGCGCTTTGACCGCGGCCCAGAAGAGTTCGATGAAGCGGGCGTACGTGTAGATGGCAGCGTCATGCTGGGCACCTATGGTCGCTTTGATCGCCGCATTGATGCCGCAGTGGGTAATCAAGCGGGCTATCTGCGCATTACTGGCAACCAATCAGAGGCCAACGACTATAAAGATGGCGACGGCAACGCTGTGCCCTCTCAGTGGGATAAATGGAACGGCGACGTGGCCATAGGCTGGACACCCGACGACGACACTTGGCTTGAAGTCACCGCTGGCCGAGGAGACGGTGAAGCGCGCTATGCCGGACGGGGCATGGATGGCAGTAAGTTTCTGCGCGAAACCGTGGGCATACGTTTTCAGCGCGAGAATTTAGGCGAGCACTGGAAACGTCTGGAAATGCAGGCCAACTATGCCTACGCCGACCATATTATGGATAACTTTACCCTTCGTTCACCGGGCAGCATGAGCATGGGTGGCGGCATGGATATGGGCAGCGGCATGGACATGGGCGGTGGCATGGACATGGGCGGCGGCATGGATATGAGTAACGGCATGGCCATGCGGGTTGATCGCCGTACTCGAAGTGCGCGCGCTGCGTCCACCTGGGAGTGGGAAAACACCACCTGGATCGCTGGCGTCGACGTTGAACATCAGGTACACCGCAACCTGGATGGAGAGCGCTGGCAACCCGATTACGAGCAGACCCAGTTCGGCGCCTTCAGCGAGGTCACCCGGTATATAGGTGAACGTGACCGCCTGATTGGTGGTGCCCGGGTAGACCGCTATCGCGTCAGTGACGAGAGCCTGGATACGGCTACCGCAGGCCTTACCCGCCGTGACACTCTGCCCAGTGCCTTTGTCCGCTACGAGCAAGATTTAGCCTCAGCACCAATCACTTGGTATGCCGGTGTTGGGCATGTGGAACGCTTTCCTGACTATTGGGAGCTAAGTTCCAACAAAGCAGGCCCGGCCGGCAGCTTGAATGCCTTCGATGGCGTTCAAGCCGAAAAAACCACCCAGTTGGATATCGGTGCTCAGTACAACGACCAGCGCTTGAGCGCGTGGGTGTCCGGATATGCAGGATATGTAAACGATTTTATTCTGTTTGATTACAACACAGCGGGCATGGGCACTACTCAAATCGATAACATTGATGCCCAGATTGCAGGTGCCGAAGTGGGTGCCAGCTATCAAATAACCGACAACTGGGTGGGCAATGCCTCCCTGGCCTATGCCTGGGGACGTAATGCCGACGACAATGAAGCCTTACCTCAAATCCCACCGCTGGAAGCTAATGTTGGCTTGACCTATGCACGCGACGCTTACTCCGTGGGCGGCCTATGGCGTGGCGTCGCGGCACAAAACCGCACTGCGCTCGAAAAAGGCAATGTCGTCGGCCAAGACCTGGAATCATCCTCAGGTTTCGGGGTGTTCTCGCTTAATGGCGCGTATCACGCAAGCAACCACCTAACCTTGAGTGTGGGTGTGGATAACGTTTTCGACACCACTTACACCGAGCACCTGAACCTAGCCGGTAACGCCGCTTTTGGCTACCCCGCTGATCTGGATCGCGGTATTAACGAGCCTGGCCGGATGGTGTGGGCACGGGCCGACTTCAGCTTCTGATTCACTCAGGTGCTCAGTAGAGCACCTGTTTCCCCTGACTCATTAAACCAGCAGGCTCGTTGCCTGGTGGTCTGGAGACACTACATGACGATCGCGTCCTCCTCACAAGAAGGTAAACGCAAAACCTTCGATCTTTATCGCGCCGTTTGGCGCTGGCATTTTTACGCTGGCCTTTTGGTGCTGCCGTTTATGATTAGTCTGGCGATCACTGGCGGGCTGTATTTATTCAAAGACGAGCTGGACGCGCTGATACACGCTGATGTTGAGCGCGTGGCCGTTCAAGAGGCCACGCTGCCTCCCTCTGCGCTGGTAAGTGCAGCGCTGACGGCTCATCCCGGCACCGCCGTAAAATTCACCGACCCCGCGACGCCGGATAGCTCCGCGGAGATCACGATTAACACAGCGGAGGGCGAGCGATTAGCGGTTTACGTTAACCCTTACACGGCTAATGTACTGGGAGCACTGGATGACCGTGGCACCGTGATGTGGACCGTTCGCTATTTACACAGCTTGAAATACTTTGGCCCGACGGCGCGCAAACTGATTGAAATAGCTGGCGGCTGGTCAATTCTACTGGTGCTCACCGGCATCTACCTGTGGTGGCCACGGCGTAAAGGCGCAGGCGGCGTGGTTAGCGTACGTGGCAAGCCGAAAAGCCGGGTATTCTGGCGCGATTTGCATGCGGTTACCGGGCTATTTGTCGGCGCCTTTATCGTCTTTCTGGCAATCACGGGCATGCCCTGGTCGGGCGTATGGGGCGGGCAGGTTAACCAGTGGGCCAACGGTAACAATTTTGGCTACCCCGCCGGGGTGCGCGTTGAAGTGCCCATGTCGGAGGCACGTTTAAACGAACAAAGCCCAACCAATTGGTCACTCGAACAGGCACAACTCCCAGAATCCTCACAGCAGCCAGGTCAGGCAGAGAGCATCGGCCTTGACGGTGCTGTCGCCATTTTCAATGAACTGGGATTACATAATGGCTATGCTGTCAGCCTGCCGACTACGGCAACCGGTGTGTACACCGGCTCGGTCTATCCCAATGACCTTAGCCAACAGCGCGTGGTGCACCTTGATCAGTACACTGGCGAGCGCTTGATCGACATGAGCTATGCCGACTATGGACCCTTGGGCCGCTGGTTGGAATTTGGTATTAACGTGCATATGGGTCAGCAGTTTGGATTATTCAATCAACTCTTGTTCTTGACGGTCTGCCTCGCCATTATTCTGCTGGCAGTGTCAGCGGCGGTGATGTGGTGGAAACGACGCCCCTCGGGCGCGATGGGAGTCCCACCACTACCGAGCGATAAACGGGTGTTTCGTGGCCTGACTGTCATGCTGGTGATCGGGGGAGTTATTTTTCCGCTCGTCGGCGCTTCCTTGATCTTTATGCTTATCGTTGACTGGTTTGTCGTTCAACGCTTACAGGAACGGCGTTTAGCTAGTCAAACTGCCTAAGCCTTGCTCAACAAATCGTTCCTTATCATCAATTCTATGCGCTAATTAATGAGGAGCTGGGAAAATGGTGCTTTTCCACCAATGCACCATTTTCCCATGCGCCTGATGTTTATTCCCGCCATCATCCAAGCTCACCTCTCAGCTCATTTCAACGCCGTTTATCCGCTTGACATTGGGTTAATTGCGCCACAAACTTAGCCAAGGCTATACTTTTTTCCCAAAAGAAATAAACTTGCACGAAGCAACGCTGCTTTAATCATCCTCTATCCCATGTAGAGTCTGGAGCTAAATAATGGCAACAAAGCATGCAGTGATCCTATTAACAACGCTGCCTTTAAGTGCGCTGGCAACTGCCGATACCCCCCCCTTAAACGTGGTGGCAACGATTGGTATGATCGCCGATGTGGCGCAGGAAGTAGGCGGCGAATGCGTTAATGTGGAAGCCATGATGGGCCCAGGCGTAGACCCTCATTTGTATCAGGCAAGCGCTAGCGATGTGGCAACGCTGCGAAACGCAGAACAGATTTTCTACTCGGGCTATTCGCTGGAAGGTCAGCTAGGCGACGTACTGGAAAGGTTCTCCGAGCGCACACCTACGCTTGCCGTCGCCCCTGCCTCGATTGACCCTGCATCATTGATTACCTCACAGGATGTGTACGGCATTGATCCTCATCTGTGGATGGACGTTTCTTTATGGGCACAAACACTGCCCACGCTCAATGCCGCGCTGAGTGAAGCACGCCCCGACTGCGCCGCGACGTTTGATGCCAATACCGAGCGCTATCAGACTCAACTGCTTGCCCTACACGAATGGGTGACAGACAGTATCGCCAGCATTCCCGATGAGCAACGCATTCTGGTCACCGCTCACGATGCCTTTGGTTACTTTGGCCGCGCCTACGATATCGACGTGGAAGGCATACAGGGCATTAGCACAGAAACGGAAACGGGTATTGCTGATATTCGCAACATGACAGATATTGTGGTGGATCGCGCGGTTCCGGCCCTTTTCATCGAGAGCACTATTAATCCGCGCACGGTTCAAGCCGTTATTGATGCCGCCCAACAGCGGGGCCAGGTTGTCGAAATTGGCGGTGAACTCTACTCCGATGCCATGGGCGACCCAGACACGGTCGATGGCACTTATATGGGCATGATCTACCGCAACACCCAGCATATCGTCGAAGCGCTTGGCGGTACCCTGGCACCGCTTCCCGAAGCAATGAACGATTGGGCTACCGAGTGGAAGCTCGCTCACTAATCATTCAATAAGGCACTGCAACAATGGCGACACCCGCAACAACCGACACGGCGCTCAGCATTCAGAACCTGACCGTCAGCTATCATAATCAGCCCGTTCTCTGGGATATTAACCTAGAGATTCCTACCGGCGTGATGGCAGGCATTGTCGGCCCTAACGGGGCGGGTAAGAGCACGCTGATCAAGAGCCTGCTGGAGCTTGTACCATCACTTTCTGGCGAGGTCATGGTGCATGGCCGCCCCTACGCCTCACAGCGCAGGCGCGTTGGCTATGTGCCGCAGCGCTCCAGCGTCGACTGGGACTTCCCGACCACCGCGCTGGATGTGGTCACCATGGGGCTTTACGGTCGCCTGGGCTGGCTCCGGCGCCCAGGGCGTAAAGAGCGTAACGAGTCACTGGAAGCCCTGGAGATGGTGGGAATGAGCGCCTACGCCGACCGCCAGATCAGTCAGCTTTCCGGCGGCCAACAGCAGCGAGTGTTTCTGGCCCGCGCACTGGTGCAACAGGCCGATGTGTACTTTCTCGATGAGCCCATGGCCGGGGTTGATGCCACCACCGAGCGAGCCATCATCGACATTCTGCGCCGTTTGCGTGATGCGGGTAAAACGCTGATTGTTGTCCACCATGACCTGCAAACCGTACGTAATTACTTCGACTGGCTGTTGCTGCTTAACGTCCGTGTGATTGCCAGCGGCAAGGCTGACGACGTGTTTAATATTGATTATCTACGTCAGGCGTATGGTGGCCAGATTGCCCTGCTGAACGATAGCGACGCCCTGATGTTCACTGCTTCGAAGGTAAAATAACCCATGCAGTGGCTTGATCTTCTTTCTGACTACACCTTTCAAAACGTGGTGATTGGTGCCTCGCTACTGGGTCTGATCAGCGGCCCACTGGGCTGCTTTGCGGTGTTACGCCGCCAGAGCTTGCTCGGTGACGCCATCTCCCACGCGGCGCTGCCCGGCGTGTGTTTAAGCTTTATCATCACCGGCAGTCGGGATATGGGCGGCGTTATCATTGGCTCACTGGCCACTGGCTCGTTAGCCGCGCTGACGATGCTGCTGCTGACCCGCAAAAGCCGCTTGAAAACCGATGCCGCTCTCGGCATTTGCCTAAGCATTTTCTTTGCCATTGGCATCGTGCTGCTGACCTATATCCAGGGTACCAATAACGCCTCCCAAGGGGGGCTAGAAGCCTTTCTGTTCGGCCAGGCCGCTGCTACGCTACGCTCGGATCTGTGGGTAATGGGCAGCATCACCCTCTTCACACTCACGCTGCTCGCCATCTTCTGGAAACAAGCCAAGCTGGTCACTTTTGATGGGCAGTACGCCCGCTCGCTCGGCATGCCCGTCAACGCCATCGAAGCCGCGCTTACCGCTATGGTGGCGCTCGCCGTGGTGGTCGGCTTGCAAATGGTTGGCGTGATATTAATGGCCGCCATGATCGTGGCGCCAGCCGCTGCGGCCCGGCAGTGGAGCCGTCATCTGGGGGGGATGCTGGTTATTGCCGCTGGCATCGGTATTGTCAGTGGGGTCTCGGGGGCAACCATTAGTACCCTATCCCGTGGTCTGGCGACCGGCCCGCTGGTGATTCTCACCGCAACGGCTATTGTCATCATCTCGCTGGCGCTTGCTCCCGGCCGAGGCCTGCTGTGGGGCTTCATCAAGCATTACCGCCAAAAAGAAGCGCTGCAGAAGCAGCAGTTACTCTACACGCTTTACAAGCATCCCAGCGCCTCCCGACACTACCGCGCAACATTTGGCGCGCGCATGGTGCTGAGTAAACTTAAGCGCCAAGGCTACCTTATACGCTCCTCTGACGGCGGCGCCGGATGGGCGCTAACATCGCGGGGAGAAAAGGCAGCCAAACAGGTGGTCGCCACCTTCGAAGAGGTCGTGACATGATTGCTGAATTACTAACCAACACGGCGCTGCCCATTATTCTGGTAGGTGCCATGGTTGGCATTGCCTCCTCGGCGGTGGGTACCTTCCTTGTGCTGCGCGGCAATAGCATGCTCACTGATGCGATTAGTCACTCAATTGTATTTGGCATTGTGATTGTCTGGCTGCTGACCAAACAGCAGAGTGGGCCTGTACAGCTAATAGGCGCCGCATTAACCGGGCTATTAACCGTATTACTTACCGAGGCACTGGCCAACACCAAGCGGGTAAAGCAGGATGCCGCTATCGGTCTGGTTTTCCCCGCGCTCTTCTCCATCGGTGTGCTGTTACTCAATGTCTACGCCAACGATGTGCATATCGACACGCATACTGTGCTGCTCGGTGAAATCGGCTTTGTCTGGTTGGATACTCTCGACATCTTCGGTCTGCCCATCCCCAAGGCGCTGGTATCGATGAGCGTGATGACACTGCTCAACTACGCGTTTATCGGGCTCTTTTATAAGGAGCTGAAACTAGCCACCTTCGATCCAGCGCTGGCCAAAACGTTCGGCTTTATGCCTTCGATTCTTTTCTATGTGCTGCTAATGCTAACTAGCTCAACCGCCGTAGCGGCCTTTGATGCCGTGGGGGCAGTACTGTTTATCGCCTTTGCCATTGTGCCCGCTTCCGCCGCCTATTTGCTGACCGATCGGCTATGGATGATGTTTATCATCGGTGCGCTAATTTCGATCGCTTCAAGCATTTCTGGCTACTACCTCGCCGTGTATTTCAACGTCTCCATTGGCGGCATGATGGCGATAATGACCGGCGTTTTCCTAATCCTCGCCTTCCTCGCTGGCCCCCGCTACGGCGTGATCACCCAGACCATGAAACGCCGCCGCGCCCGCGAAACACCAGAAGCGCCAAGTTCGTTGCGCTAAAGAGATTAGAGGCGATGCCTTCCATCTCACTTGACGTCTGGGCAGGCGAGGCGTATACCATTTGATAGTTCATTGAAATATCAAATGAGAAATACCATGGATATGCACTTCACTCAATACCAGCCACCCAAAGCCTTGGCATCAGGTTTCTGGCACCAGATCGGCCTGCCTGCCAGAGGCCGCAAGCTGCATGAGCTTTTGCATCAAGGCGTTGAGTATAGGGTCTACCCCAGACTGGCTAAGGCGTCAGGTATCGAACAGAAGGCGCTGGCAGGCTACGTCGATATTCCCCCGGCCACGCTGAGCCGCCGTGCTAAGTCGGGGCGCTTTAAGATGGCGGAAAGCGACCGGCTATATCGCTTTGCCGAACTCTTCAAGGCGGCGCTAGACCTGTTTGAAGGCGACGTCGAGGGTGCCCGCACCTGGCTGCTCAAACCCAATACTGGCCTGGGCGGGCGCAGGCCCATCGAAATGAGCGCAACCTCTGCCGAGTATCAAACGGTGCTGAACCTGATTGGGCGACTGGAGCATGGGGTTGCTACGTGAATGAGGTCAACGCTTACCGCTTGATCAAGCGCAAGTATCAGGACAACGCTTTCGATGGCGAAGGCGCACGCCTTTATGGCGGGCGCTGGAACAGCCCGGGTAAGGCCTGTGTGTATGTGGCAAGCGCTGAGTCGCTGGCGCTGCTTGAAATCATGGTGCATCTGGAAAGCTATCAGTTGCTCAATGCCTATGCGCTACTGCGCCTGACACTACCGACCGATAGCATTCTGGGTGTTGGAGAAGCCGATCTCCCGGATAACTGGCGGGAAGCGCCTGCGCCAGCAGAAACTGCCGAGCTTGGCGACGGCTGGTTGGACTCCGGCCACAGTTTAGCCCTGGCAATTCCTAGCGTGGTCGTGCCAAGAGAGTTCAACTACATGCTCAACCCTGGGCACCCCCTGTTTGATCAAGTCATCACGACGGCAAAGGCGCTGCCCTTCCAGCCCGACCCACGACTTTGAACCGGGTGTGGATAACTTAAACGGTCAAATGCTGTTTGATCAGTTCGTTGGAAAGCTCAGCGATCTCGCCTTTGGCCACCGGACGGCCACGATTCACGCTGGCGAAGGCCAGGAGATCATTCACTCCTGCCCCTGCGGATGATCATCCAGCATGGCGATAGCTCCAGCAATGAGCGCCTGAATACCTTGCTCCAGTTCGGCCTCCAGTTCGGCCTCTTCTACGGCATGATCTATTGCCTCAACAGGCTCCTGCCCCATCACCGAGTAAATCGTGTCCGCTACGGCAAAGCAGTGAAAGGCTACCGTCGCCAGAAGCCAACGCGCTTGTAACTGGGAAATCTCATAGACCTCGGCAATATGCGCTTGGTGCTCATGGATTTTTTCAATCATCGGCTGGGTCGCCGCCAGACGACGGATCACGTAGGGCGTCAGCCCTGGGTGTACTTTGACAAACTCAGCTATCGACATAGCAAAAGTGAACAGATACGCCTGCAGCTCTTCGGGCTCATCTCGACGAGCACGCGGAATTCTCCAGCGCCGAAAGATCTCTTCGGCTACCACCACCTTCAGCGCTTTAAGATTAGCGACGTGCTTGTAAAGCGCCATATGGCTAACGCCCAACGCGGCGGCTACTCCCACAAAGGTGATATTGGGTAGGCCAATCTCGACACCCGCATTCGCAATACGCTCACGCGTAATGGTGGGTGGCCGCCCGCGTACTTTAGATGCTGGTCGCGCTGCCATAACACACTCCTTTTAATAGCGTCCTTTATCAAGCCATGCCCCTTCCGCTAGGGTCAATTAGTTTATCAGCATGCAACTATTTTAATTAGTTTATAGACGCTAAACTAATTTTCAATTAATCTCACAAACGCGATTAATTCGCGTTTATATCCAGTGGCAATTCCGGTTCTTTCGACTTGATAGCTCTGAGAGTAATCACTTAAACGCCCCATGACCGAGTAGCAACGATTCATGAACACGCAAACCACGCCGACTGGCCAAGGTCCCATCAGCCGAATACTGGCCCCCATCCGCACACGGCTCTTAATAGCCGCCACCCTGGCGGGCATCGGCACAATCTTCACGATGATACCGCTAGCCGGCATGGCGCACATCGCGCAGATCCTCGCCACCGCTTCAGACCAAGCCTGGGAGTTATCTGCGAGCAGCAAACGCGACATCGCGTGGGTGGTAACAGCCAGTATCGTCAGCGTCTTCATCGGCATGGGAAGCATGTTCCTCGGCGAGCTGATCGCGCATCTGGCGGATAACCGTCTGACACATCATCTACGTCAGGCCGTGCTCAGCCGCTTGGCCCAGGCACCGCTTGGCTGGTTTACCGGCCAAACCTCCGGGCAGGTCAAGCAAGCGATGCAGGATGACATTGCGACGCTGCACAGCCTAACCGCGCACTTCTATACCGCCGTCGGGCGCGCGCTTGGGGCTCTGTCGATCTCAGTGATTTATCTGCTTGCGATGGATTGGCGAATCGCGGTGATAACCCTGTTGCCCCTGCCCGGCTTCTTTCTGTTTCTGCATCGGCTCATGCAATCCAGCAAAGCCAACATGGGAGAATTCGTGATACGGCTTGAGCACATGAACAGTGCCATCAATGAGTTCATTAGCGGCATCCCCGACGTGAAAGCGTTCGGCACCACCGGACAGGCCTATCGCGGTTATCAGGACGCAGTGAATAGCTTTGCCGATGCATTTGATCGCTTTACCCGCCCGTTGGTCGCCTCCATGGCTCATGTTCATGCGATGGTAACGCCGGTGACGATATTGGGACTGACTCTGCTGTGCGGAACAATTTCTGTCGTCAACGGCTGGACGACTCCCGTCGACTTGGTGCCGTTCATTCTGGTGGCGCCAGGGATCTGTGCTCCTTTGCTGCTTCTGCATACCCTGCTGCACGACCTGGGCAGTGCAACCGGCGCTGCGCAACGCGTCATGGCGCTACTTGAAACGCCTATCTTGCAAGCGCCTCTCTCTGACCAGCAGCCACTGCCAGCAAACAACGAAATTCGTTTCGACAACGTGAGTTACGCCTATGATAACGGACATCGTGGGCTCTCGAATCTCGACGTCACCTTTGCCGCAGGAAGTGTCACTGCGATTGTCGGGCCATCTGGAGCGGGCAAGTCGACTTTGGCACGACTGCTATTGCGCTTCTTTGATCCCACCCAGGGGCGCATCACCTTAGGCGGTGTGGATCTGCGCCAGCTCTCAACGGCGACACTTTACCAATATATCGGTTTTGTCCTGCAGGACGTCCGCCTTATCCATGCCAGCATCCGCGACAACATTGCCTTGGGCCGTCCTTCCGCCAGCCAGCAAGAGATTGAGGACGCGGCTCGCGCGGCGAATATTCACGAGCGCATCCTCGCATTACCCGGTGGCTATGACGCTGTCGTTGACGACGCCACCCAACTGTCTGGTGGTGAACAGCAGCGTGTGAGCATTGCCCGCGCCATTTTGCTTGATCCTCCTCTACTGGTGCTGGATGAGGCAACGGCGGCAGTCGACGCGAGTAGCGAACTGGTCATTCAGGAAGCGCTAGCTCGGCTAACCCGCGGACGCACGCTGATCGTCATCTCCCATCGACTCGATACGATCCGATACGCCGATCAGATCCTGGTACTCGATGACGGCATGATCGTCGAGCAGGGCAACCACGATCACCTTCTCACTCAACATGGCCTATATGCCCGCCTTTGGGCCTTGAGCAACGCCACCTCAACGCTGGAATCAGAGGTATCAACGTGCTGAAAATACTGACTCATCTGCTCGGCGAGAACGTCGTGCTCTTACGTCGTTATCTCGGGCTAGCTATTGGCTATGGTTTGCTTAGCGGCCTCACAATCCTGACATTTATCCCCATCATCACCTATTTGATGTCCGGAGATTCGTCCAACGCCAGTGTATGGTTGGCCATACTGCTGCTGGGTATTCTCGCGTGCTGGTTAGTGCGATCACATGTAGAGAAGGCGGGCGTTCGTGTGGGCGTCGCCGTCCTACAGTCTGGGCGTCACCGTCTAGGCAGCCATGTAGCTCGCCTGCCCGTTGGCTGGTTTACCAGCACCAATACTGCGCGTCTTAACCATGTAGTGACTCAAGGTATAATGGCGGTAGCCCAGCTTCCCGCCCACGTTTTCACACCGGTGATCACCGGCCTGGTCGTGCCACTGGTCATCCTAATCGCTCTGTTAGCGCTGCACACGCCGCTCGGTATCGCAGCACTGATAGCATTAGCGCCACTGGTGAGCGTGTTATGGCTCACTTCCAAGCTCACCCGTCACGCCGACCGGGCCTTCCAGCAGAACTTCTCCGAAACCAGCCAGCGGGTAGTCGAATTCGCCAATGCGCAGGCGGTATTACGCGCCTTCAGCGGCGAAGGCCAGAGTACGCGCTTTCTGGAGAACGCACTGGAGAAGCAGCACCATTCCGGCACAAGGCTAGCCTGCCTTTCGGCTTTATCGGCGCTACTCAATACATGGGCAGTGCAGGCGGTATTTGCTGCCCTGCTGATCACCATCATGGTGTGGATCAATACGCTGCTGGGTGAGCCGCTGAAGGCACCTGACGTCACCAGTGTTATTGTGGCGCTGTTGCTGATCAGCCGGTTTATCGAGCCGTTGCTTGATGTGGCCCAGCATAGCGACGTTCTACGCAGCGCCAAAGGGCAGTTGGAGACAATAAAAACTGTTTTCGACGCATCGCCCTTACCCGAGACAACCACGCCTCAGCCGCCGCGTGATACCTCTATCGAACTTCACGCAGTACATTTTCGCTATGCCGCAGATGCGCCCAATGTGCTCAACGGAGTGAGTCTGTCGGTCAAGCCCGGCAGCATGACGGCATTGATCGGCGAATCGGGCTCGGGCAAGACCACTATCGCACGCCTTGTGGCACGTTTTTTCGATGTCGACCAGGGCCGCGTTTTCATTGGCGGTGTCGACGTGCGCGACATGTCCAGTGCTCAGTTGGCAGGCTATGTTAGCCAGATCCTCCAGGAGAGCCATCTGTTTGCTGGCAGCATAGCCGACAACATACGCTTTGGCCGCCCCGAAGCCAGCGATGCCGAGCTAATGGAAGCGGCAAATCTTGCGGGCGTCACAGAGATACTCGAACGCTTACCCCAGGGGCTAAACACGCCGGTGGGCGAAGCAGGTGTCCGCCTTTCCGGTGGAGAACGTCAGCGCATCGCGATCGCTCGAGCACTGATCAAAGATGCTCCCATCTTGCTGGTAGACGAAGCGACGGCCGCACTGGATCCACAGCACCAGGCCATCATTACTCAGACACTGGCACGGCTGCGTGGTCAACGTACGCTATTAGTGATCGCTCATCAGCTATCTACCGTGGCCATGGCCGACCAGATCATCGTACTGGATAACGGTCGCGTCGTGGAGCAGGGTACACCCGCTGAACTACTCGTCCACAAAGGGCATTACGCCACCTTTCTTGGCCAGCGCCAGGCCGCTAAAACATGGCGCATTACACCGAATGCAGAAGGGAGAGAAGACACCTGATGCGTGGGTATCTGCCTTGTCTGTTTGTATTGCTTTGCGGAGTATCGTTACTGATAGGCGCGCAGCAGTTGAGCTGGCACCAACTAATCACTCTGTCGGATGATGCCTGGTTGACGCTCACAGCCAGCCGACTGCCGCGTCTCATCACCGTTATTTTGACTGGTGTAGGTCTGTCGATTTGCGGCGTGATTCTGCAGCACATCGTGCGTAACAAGTTCGTGGAGCCAGCCACCTCGGGCGGGCTTGATGCAGCTAAACTGGGCATTCTCGTATCGCTAACCCTAATGCCTGCAGCTGGCGCTGGATTACGAATGCTTGCCGCGCTGCTCTTTTGCTTCGCTGCAAATGTCGTATTTATCACTATCGTTCGCCGCATCAAGTTCACCAACAGCGTGCTGATTCCCGTCATCGGTTTGATGTACGGCGGCATGCTAAGCGCCCTTACCGAGTTCTACGCCTACCGCCATAACATCTTGCAAAGCATGCAGGGCTGGTTACTGGGCGACTTTTCAAAGATCGTGCAAGGCCATTACGAAATCATCTACCTCATTCTGCCGGTCGTGATGCTTACCTACCTCTACGCCCATCGCTTCACGGTACTGGGCATGGGTGAGGCGGCGGCGGTGAGCCTAGGCATGAATTATCTTGCCATCGCCATACTAGGATTGATGCTGGTGGCCATCACGGTCTCGGTCACGGTCATCGCTGTGGGCGCCATTCCCTTTGTCGGCTTAGTGATTCCCAATTTGGTGGCGCTCTACTACGGCGATAACCTGACTCGCACACTGCCAGTAGTAGCACTGTCGGGGGCAACCTTGCTGCTGGCCTGCGACATTGTGAGTCGGCTGCTGATTTACCCCTTTGAAGTGCCCATCGGCTTAACAACGGCTTGCGTCGGGGGAGTGCTGTTTCTGATCTTGATTATCGGGAGAGCACAACGATGACAGCCAAGACTCTCCACACCGTTTGGGCAGCCGTGATCGTTCTAGCGCTCGCTTTTATCTTCGTGCGCTCAGGACTCGACTTCGACTATGTCATTCCGAAACGACTGGAACGCTTGGCCACTATGGTGATCGGCGGCATCTGCGTCGCTTGGTCGTCCATTGCGTTTCAAAGTCTTACCGGCAACCGGATATTAACGCCCGCCATCATGGGCTACGAGTCCATCTATCTGCTGTTTCAGGCTCTGTTGATGCTGATGCTGGGCACCCGCAGTCTGGTGGTACTCGGCGAGCACGGCAACGTCATACTCTCTATGCTGCTGATGCTTGGCTACTCCTGGGTGCTGCATCGCTGGCTGTTTCGCGATGGTAGAGACAACGTCTATTTCCTGCTGCTAGTCGGACTGGTGCTGACAATGGTCATTACCACCCTTACGCAGTTCATTCAGCTCAAGATGAGCCCGGGCGAATTTTCCATTCTGCTGGGGTACAGCCAAGCCACTTTCGGCAAAGCCAGCGCTGCACAACTGCTCTACGCTACCCCCATCGTGGTCACGATCTGTCTGGTGGGCTACAAGGCCCTTCCGGTGCTCGACGTGCTGTTGCTAGGCCGGGAGCAGGCCATCTCGCTCGGCATCGACTATCGACGTCGCGTACAACGCCAGCTTTTCTTGATTGCCGCGCTGGTAGCCATCTCGACTAGCCTGCTTGGCCCCACGGCATTCATGGGCATTTTCGTGGCCAATACTGCCTACGCGCTGGCAGGCACCTACCGGCATCGAGTCACACTGCCTTTAGGATGCGCCATCGCCATCGCCACTTTCCTCCTCGCCCAACTGCTGGTCGAACATCTCTTTAACTACAAAACCACCGTCAGCATTCTCGTCAACCTCGTATGTGGGGCTTACTTCCTGTCGCTGATGGTGCGGACGCGGGGCACGGCATGATTACGGTTCAAGACCTTCATAAAACCTATGCTAGCCGCACAGTGCTATCGGCTATCAATCTCCGCTTCCCGACGGGTCAATTGACGTCACTGGTGGGCCCAAACGGGGCAGGCAAAACGACCCTGCTGATGATGATCGCAAGACTGCTAAAGCCTTCTCAAGGAGTCATTCGGCTTGACGGCTCCCCGGTAGAGAACATTCGCATCGGCGAGTATGCCAAACGGGTGGCCACGCTGAGACAAACGCCTGAATTCAACTTGCGCCTGACCGTCGAGGAGTTGGTCGCCTTTGGTCGCTTTCCTTACACCCACGGCACACTCACTCAGCACGATCATCAAGTGATCGATGATGCCCTGTCGTTTCTATCGCTGACGGCTCTACGCGGAGCTTATCTGAATGAGCTCAGCGGCGGCCAGCGTCAGATGGCGTTCCTGGCCATGACCATTGCACAGCAAACCGATTACCTGCTGCTCGACGAGCCTCTGAACAACCTCGATATCAAGCATGCCGTTCAGATCATGCAGGCCCTTCGCCGACTCTGCGACGAATATGGACGAACGGTCATTCTGGTCGTCCATGACATCAACTTTGCCGCCAACTACTCCGATTACATTGTCGCCATGAAGGGTGGGGCAGTGCATTGCGATGGCAACGTCACCGACGTCATCACCGAGCAGCGCTTGAGTGAGCTTTATGGACTGAACTTCGACGTCGCCCGTGACGAGCGCGGCTATCTATGCAATTACTTCAAGCCCTCAGGAAACCTGGTATGACGCGATATCTCAACAGTAGCCGCCTGGCACACCTTCTCCTTCTCGCTACGATGGCATTGATGCAAGGGTGCGATCAGGCCAACGACATGCCCACACAGGAGGCCATGACACCGCTAACGATTCAGCACGCGCTGGGAAGCACTGTGATCGACCACCGCCCACATCGAGTCGCAGCGCTCGACATGAATGAAGTCGACTTTTTGGATCAGTTGGACGTTCCAGTGGTGGGCATGCCGAAGGACTTTATTCCCCATTTTCTCAAGGAGTATCGACACAATCCGGCGGTTGAAGATCTGGGCTCTATCGTGCGCCCCAACCTTGAGCGGGTGCATCGAGCCAACCCTGATCTAATTCTCATGACATCGTTACAGGCCAACCATTATCACGAATTAACTCAAATCGCGCCGACGCTCCACTTCGACGTGGATTACCGTAACAGCCAGAGCAACCACATTGACGTTATCAAAGACCATCTCATCGATCTTGGGGAGATCTTTGGCAAGGAGGCGCTGGCCCGTCAACGCACGGCCGAGCTGGACAATACAGTCGAGAAAGTTAGGCGTGTTACTCAGGGCCGACCAGAGAGAGCACTTATCCTGCTGCATAACAATGGCGCTTTCAACTCCTTCGGAGTGCAGTCGCGCTACGGTTTCATCTTCACCGAGCTAGGCGTTGAACCTGCGGCTCCCGGCATCGATACCAGCATGCACGGCCAGCCTGTCTCCAGTGAATTCATTCAACAGGCCGACCCCGACATCATTTATGTCGTGGATCGTACTGCCGTAATGGAGCACCGGCCCGCCATGGATGCCAGTAGCATGGCAAATCCCCTGATACGCCAAACCAGCGCTTGGCGAAATAACCGGGTGATCTATGTCGACCCCGAAGCTTGGTATGTCACCGCCGCCAGCGTGAGCGCCCTAGAGATCATCGCGGATGACATTATCGATGGGTATCGCGACTAGCGACTTAACCAACCAAAGTACTTCAAAAAAGATTTAGCCGACTGCTGTATCGAGCGTTCCAACGACGGCTCGACTGGAGCGGCGTAGCTCCGCCTGTCTGATATAAAAGGAGACCGACATGGCCTTACTTCACCACCCTAAAGCACAACTGGAATGGGCGAGAACACCACTGCGTCTCGCTGCCTGTTTAAGCCCTCCACTGCTCGTCAGGAGCACATTTCCGTTAGCCCTGAGTGCGAGCGCTCTTATGCTGCTTTCTTCACAGGCACTTGCACAGACTGCCGAGGCCACCGAGCAGAGCGAGACGCGTAATGCCGTGGCCTTGGCGCCGGTCACCGTACACGGTGAAGCAACGTCAGTAAACGATACGTACGCAGGTGGCCAGGTGACCTATAGCAATCGAGCCGGTTTTCTGGGCAACAGGGACTTTATGGAAACGCCGTTCAATGCCATCAGCTATACGGATCGCTTTATCCAGGATCAACAAGCCCAAAATATTGCCGATGTCATTGCGGCTACCGATCCGAGCGTATTCAGCAACGGCGTCACCAGTGCCTGGAGCGAGAATTACTCGATCCGCGGATTCAATTCCAGCACCACTGATACGACATTTGATAGCCTTGCCGGGATGGCTCCCTACTACCGCACGTCCCCCGAGATGTTCGAGCGTATTGAAGTGCTCAAAGGGCCTTCGGCGCTACTCAACGGGATGCCACCAGGTGGTTCCGTTGGTGGTGCCATTAATCTGGTTCCTAAGCGAGCTGGCGATGAGCCGCTGACGCGCTTCACCACCACGTACATGTCCGACGCGCAGTTTGGCGGACACCTTGATGTTGGCCGACGTGTGGGAGACAACCAGCAGTTTGGCATTCGCTTTAACGGTGTATACCGCGACGGCGAGGGTGCTGTGAATAACCAGAAGCCAAGCGTTCAAATGGGGGCTCTGGGACTGGACTGGCGCGGTGAGCGAGCACGCCTATCAGCTGACTTGTACAGTGCGGACGACCACATCGATGGGCCAACACGAGGGGTCAACCTGACGCCAGGCCTGGCAGTACCGACACCTCCCGACTCCGATACACTGATCAACCCTGACTGGGCCTTTGCCAACACGCGCGACAAGGGAGCCATCGTGCGTGGCGAATTCGACTTTACCGATGAAATCATGGGGTACGCATCAGTGGGTCGAAGCGAAACGAACTACACCTACAATGGCGCCATGTCATCCTTGGTGCTTGATGATCAAGGTAACTATCGTACAAGCATTGGTCAGCTCGCCTTCGATGTCGAAAAAACATCAGCGGAAGTTGGGGTTCGCGGTCATTTCCAAACCGGCGCCGTCAGCCATGCCATTAGCGTCAATGCCACTCATTACGAGCATGAGCAACATGACTACGGGCGCAGAACCGTTCCCGGTGCAGACTGGGTCACTAATCTATACGATCCGCAGTGGGGCGCCGCTGCCGAATTTATCACCCCACATATCATGCATACAGAGCTACGCTTGAACAGCTATGGTCTGGCGGACACGATTTCATTTGCCGATGATCGCCTACAACTGACCCTCGGCGCCCGACGCCAAGAGGTAGTGAGCGACGCCTACAGCGTGACGAGCGGCGCACGCATCTCCCGCTATGATGAAAGCGCGGTCACCCCCGCTGCAGCGCTACTTTTCAGAGCAACCGACCAGGTATCACTCTACGCCAACTATATCGAGGGGCTCAGTCAGGGGGCCACGGCACCTATGAGTGCTGCCAATGCTGGTGAGGTATTTGAACCTTATAAGACCAAACAAAACGAGATTGGGGTGAAGTTTGACCTAGGCGATTTCTCACACACACTTAGCCTTTATGAAATCAAGCGGCCCAGCAGTTACACCGACCTGGAAACTAATATCTTCTCGTTTGGCGGTGAGCAGCGCAACCGAGGAGCGGAGTGGAACTTCTTCGGCAGCCCGCTTAGCAACCTCCGCTTAATGGGTGGGATTGCCTATGTAGACCCTAAAGTCACCCGCGCCGCTAGCGATGAAAACCAGGGTAGTCAGGCCACTGGCGTGCCCGACCTTCAAGCCAAGCTAGGCGCTGAATGGGATCTATCCGCAGCACCAGGGCTGACACTGACCGCTAATGCCACCGCAATGTCAGAGCAGTATATTAATAGTGACAATTCCTTGTCGGTTCCTGGACACACCATTTACGACGTTGGTGCACGCTACACTACTCACCTTTCCGGCTACCCGTTGACGCTGCGCGCCACTATCGACAATGTAACCGATAAGGCGTACTGGGCCATGCCACAACTCTCAAGCCTTGCACTAGGAGCCCCCCGCACCTTTATGTTTTCGGCCTCTTTAGACTTCTAGATGGCTGAAACAAGCGATGCGCTTGTCCTGGCACCCGTTGTTTTTTCACAACTAGGCTTGTCAATATGCACACCCCACCTGCGCCAGCCAAACGGGCGTAGGTGTGGATAACTTAAACGGTCAGGTGCTGCTTGATCAGTTCGTTAGAAAGCTCGGCGATCTCGCCTTTGGCCACCGGACGGCCACGATCCATAATCACAAAGCGGTCGGCGTATTTGCGGGCAAAAGGTAGCTTCTGCTCAACCAGCAGTACCGTTAAGCCATCCTCTTTAATCAACTGGCGAATCACCTGGCCGATTTGCGCCACAATATTGGGCTGAATGCCCTCCCCGGGTTCATCCAAAATCAGCAGCTTGGGCTCTATTACCAGCGCGCGACCGATGGCGAGCTGCTGCTGTTGCCCACCGGATAAGTCACCGCCACGGCGGTGCTTCATCTCTTTTAAAACAGGGAACAGTTCATAGATACGCTCGGGGATTTTTTTCAGCCCATCACTGCGCGCTGCCAAGCCGGTGCGTAGATTCTCTTCCACGGTGAGCAGCGGAAAAATCTGCCGTCCCTGGGGGACAAAGCCAATACCCAAGCGAGAGCGCGCTTCCACCGCTTTTTTGGTCAGCTCAATGTCGCTACCCTCCCCCTGATAGCGCAGTTGGCCGCTCTTTACGGCCACTTCGCCCATAATGGCTTTCATTAAGGTGGTTTTACCCACCCCGTTGCGGCCCATCACGCAAGTGCACTGGCCTTCAGGCACGTCGAGGTCTAAATCCCACAAGGTGTGGCTTTCCCCGTAGAACTGGTTAAGTTTTTCAATCGCCAGCATTAGGCAGCCTCCTCGTCGTCCGCACCCAGATACACCTCAACCACGTTAGGGTCGCTTGAAACTTGATCCATACTGCCTTCCGCCAGCACGCTGCCTTGGTGCAATACGGTCACTTTACGGGCAATGGAGCGTACAAAGCCCATGTCATGCTCGACCACAACCACCGACTGCTTACCCGCCAGGCCCGTCAGCAGCTCAGCGGTGCGCTCCATCTCCTGTTCCGTCATCCCGGCAACGGGTTCATCTACCAGCAGTAAACGCGGGCGCTGCATTAGCAGCATGCCAATTTCCAGCCACTGCTTTTGGCCGTGGGAAAGAATCCCTGCTGGCTGGTAACGCAGCTCGGTCAGGCCAATCGTTTCAAGCACCTCATTGATACGGTCTTTAATTTCACCGCTCATGCGGGCAGTCAGCGTGGGGAAAATACGCTTGTCGGCGGCCATCGCCAACTCCAGGTTTTCAAACACGCTCAGCGCTTCAAATACCGTGGGCTTTTGGAACTTACGACCAATCCCTAAGCTGGCGATATCCGGCTCATTCATTTGCAGCAGGTTATGACGGCTACCAAACCACACGCTGCCTGCGTTGGGGCGCGTTTTGCCAGTAATGATGTCCATCATGGTGGTTTTACCGGCCCCGTTGGGGCCGATAATGCAGCGCAGTTCACCGTCATCAATAGTCAGGTTTAAGTTATTGATAGCCTTGAAGCCATCGAAGCTCACCGTGACATCTTCCATATACAGAATCGGGCCATGACGCACATCTACCGGTGATGCCTGAGGAGCCATAAAATCAAATACCCGATCCCGCGTGGTTAGCGATTGCAACAAGCTCATGCGGTAGCCTCCTTCGGCAAGGTAGCGGATTTTTTGCGGCGTTTTAGGTGGAGCAATAATCCCGCCACGCCTTTAGGTAGCAACACCGTGACCAAGACAAACATCGCGCCCAGGGCAAACAGCCATGCATCCGGCATCACGCCGGTGAAGATGGTTTTGGCGTAGTTGACTAAGATCGCCCCGATAACTGCTCCATAAAGCGTGGCGCGGCCACCCAGAGCCACCCACAGCACAATTTCAATCGAGAAAATCGGTGAGAACTCACTGGGGTTGATAATCCCTACCTGAGGGACATAAAGCGCGCCAGCCAAGCCTGCCAGCATGGCGGAAACCACGAATACAAACAGCTGGAAGCGTTCGACCCGATAGCCAATAAACCGCGTGCGGGCCTCGGCATCCCGGGTTGCCACGCACACTCGGCCTAGCTTGCTGGTAACAATCGCTCGACACAGGATGTAGCCCAGCGCCAGCGCAACACCAGTGGCAATAAACAGCCCTAAGCGAGTGTCGTTGCTGCGCAGGTTGTAGCCCAGCAGCTCACGGAAATCAGTTAAGCCGTTGTTGCCACCAAAGCCCATTTCATTGCGGAAGAATGCCAGCATCAGGGCAAAGGTCAGCGCCTGGGTAATAATCGACAGATACACCCCAGTAACCCGCGAGCGAAATGCTAAAAAGCCGAATACCAGTGCCAATAACCCAGGGGCTAACAGCACCATGGCGAACGCAAACCAGGCCATATCAAAACCGAGCCAGTACCAGGGCAGGCTGTCCCAGTTGAGAAACACCATAAAATCCGGCAGTACCGGGTCGCCGTAAGTACCGCGATCACCGATTTGGCGCATCAGGTACATGCCCATGGCGTAACCGCCAATGGCAAAAAATGCCCCGTGGCCCAGGCTCAGAATACCCAAATAGCCCCATACCAAGTCCACCGCCACTGCCAGCAGCGCGTAGCTTAAGTACTTACCGAACAGATTCACGGTATAAGCATTAACGTGCAGCGGGTGGCCTTGGGGCAACGCTAAATGGAGCACCGTAACCAGCAGCAGGGCGGCAAACAGCACGCCAAGAAAAATCTGCGTGGCCCGTTCGCTAAACGGGCGGGCTAGCCAAAACTGGCGTGAAGATGATTGCGTCATTAATGAGATCGTTGATGACATCGCTTAGCCCTCCGCAGCCCGGCCCTTCTGCGGGAAGAGTCCACGCGGGCGTTTTTGAATAAACAGAATGATGAATACCAGGACAATAATCTTGGCCAGCACGGCGCCCGCCCAGGGTTCCAACACTTGGTTGATAATGCCCAGGGAAAGCCCAGCCACCAGAGTGCCCCATAGATTTCCCACGCCGCCGAAAACGACGACCATAAAGGAATCAATAATGTAGTTCTGGCCCAGGTTGGGGCCGACGTTGGTCAGTTGTGATAACGCAACGCCTGCCAAACCAGCGACGCCAGACCCTAATGCGAAGGTCATAATATCGACCCGCGTGGCGCGGATACCCATGGAGCGTGCCATGGCGCGGTTTTGGGTCACTGCACGCACTTCAAGCCCTAGCCGCGTGCGGCGCATAATCAGCATCAGCGCGGCAAACACTACCAGTGCAAAACCGAGTACAAACATACGGTTAAGAGTTAGCGACAGTGCATCGTTAATCACTAATGAACCGCTCATCCATTCGGGCGTTATGACCGTACGGTTTAGCGGTGAAATCACCGTTCGCACCAGCTGTTGTAAAATCAGGCTGATACCGAACGTCGCCAGCAACGTTTCCAACGGACGGCCCTTCAGGAACTGGATAACGCCTCGCTCAATGGCAATGCCCACCAGCGCGGCCACCATAAAGCCCGCGGGGATCGACAGAATTAGCGCCAGCCCCGGTTGGCCGGGCAAAAGTTGCTGCATCATCCAGGTGGTATAAGCGCCGAGCATGATTAGCTCACCATGGGCCATATTGATAACGCCCATCACGCCAAAGGTAATGGCTAGGCCAATCGCCGCCAACACCAGTACTGAGCCAAGCGAAAGCCCGAAGTAGAGCGTTTCCAGGCCACGGTTAATTTTGAGATTCTGCTCAATGCTGCTCAGCGCTTCATTGGCGGCATCGGCAATAATAGGGTCATCGCTATTCGCTGCCCGACTAAGCGCTACTCGAACACGTGGATGCAAACTGCCTCGCAGCGTTTCAACGCCTTCAAGCTCGCCGCTTTCAACTTGGTAAATCGCCAGCGCCTGGGTAAGCCTGCGCGCTACCTCGGCATCTTCTTCCTCAGCGATCAGTTCACTGAGCGGTTCGGCCAGCTCTTCATCGACCTCGCCTAGTAGTCGGCTGGCTGAAGTACGCCGACGCTCAACGTTTGGCGAATACAAATCCACTACGGCAATAGCGCTGCGTAGCTGGTTGCGTAAATTGTTATTAATGCCAATACGATCCAGGTCGCGGCGGGACATCTCCCCCAGCGGTTCATTGGTCAGCGCATCTGCAACTGGCCAATCGCGACCTTGATTATCGAGCACCACCACAAAACGACCGTCGTCAGTGCGCTGCAAGCGACCATCCAACAAGGACTGCAGCCAATCACGCGCACGCTCATCATCGCTTTGCAAAATAGCGTTGATCGCTTCGCCTTTGGCGGAATAGGAACGCACGTCCAGCGCGTTTAGTAGCTCAAGCGCCGCTGCGTCATCAGCCTCAACGGTGGCGCTTGTTTGTGCCTGGGCGGTGACTGTGACGCTTAACAACAGCAGACACAGCAACCCTAAGGAAAAGAAACGCCTCATGGGGTTCTTCCTTTGGTTAACAAAAAGGGGGGAACTGAAGATAACGGTGCCAAGAACAAGTTTCCGCGAGGGCGCTGTGAACCCATCCATGGGCGCTACTTTCGCCATCTGACCGCCATGGATGGCGGAAATGCCGGAATAGCCAGGAGCATTTTCCGGCCATGGCGAAAGACCCTCGCTTCAACCTGTCCTTACACCACAGCGTTAACAGCGGTCATTTCCCTGCTATATATCGCTTTACTTACTCAGCGAGGGCCGCTTCGGCCTCTTCTGCTGCGGTGCTGCCACCACACGAGCCGTTCACCACGTTGAAGTTGCCGCACTCCATGGGCTTGCGCCAATCGGCAATCAAGTCACGTGAGCCAGGCAAGTAGTCAGACCATGCATCGCCCGCTACGGTAGAAGGCGTTTGCCAGACGATATCGAACTGGCCATTGTCTTGAACTTCACCAATCAGCACCGGCTTGGTGATGTGATGGTTGGGCATCATCGCCGCATAGCCGCCGGAAAGGTTAGGCACGGCGACACCGATAATCGCGTCTTTTACCGCATCCACGTCAGTAGTGCCTGCTTTACGCACCGCTTCGGCCCACATGTTAAAACCAATGTAGTGCGCTTCCATGGGGTCGTTGGTGACGGCCTCTTCGTCGCCGGTATAGTCGATCCAGGCGTCGATAAAGTCGTAGTTGTCATCGGTATCGACACTCATGAAGTAGTTCCAGGCCGCCAAGTGGCCGACTAACGGCCCCGTATCGATGCCGGTGAGCTCTTGCTCACCCACAGAGAAGGCGATGACCGGGATATCGGCAGCATCGATGCCTTGGTTAGAGAGTTCGGTGTAAAACGGCACATTGGCATCGCCGTTAATCGTCGAGATAACCGCCGTAGGTTTACCCTCTTCACCAAAGCGGCGTATTTCTGCCACGATATTCTGCCAGTCTGAATGGCCGAACGGTGTGTAGTTGATCATGATGTCTTCATCAGCGATGCCATGCTCATCTTTGAGGAACGCTTCGAGGATACGGTTGGTGGTGCGCGGATAGACGTAGTCGGTACCGACCAGCGCAAAGCGCTCGATGCCGACTTCATTAATCAGATACTCAACCGCAGGAATCGCCTGCTGATTGGGGGCGGCACCGGTATAAAAGACGTTTTCCGAGGACTCTTCACCTTCATACTGCACCGGGTAGAACAACAGGCCGTTAAGCTCTTCCACTACCGGCAGTACCGCCTTACGGGAAACGGAGGTCCAGTTGCCGAAGATCACGTCGACCTCTTCTTGCGCCAATAGCTCTCTAGCACGCTCGGCAAATAGCGGCCAGTTAGAGGCAGGGTCGACAACAACCGCTTCAAGTTGGCGACCCAGCAAGCCACCCGCGTCGTTTTGCTGCTCAATAAGCATCTCAACGGTGTCTTTAAGAACCGTCTCACTGATAGCCATGGTGCCTGAAAGTGAGTGAAGGATACCGACCTTGATCGGATCGTCATCCTGGGCCATGGCTTGTGTACTGGCCCCCATAACGGCGGCGGTCATTAAGGCAGTAGCGAAACGGCCAACGGTACGAGGGTGTGTCTTGCGCTGCAATGTGGTCACTTGAACCTCCTTGCGCCCCTTATAACGGGGCTCGTTATTTGAGCTTCGCGGCCAAGGACTCCCGTTATGTAACGTAGGAACGGTCATTACGGGGCTTGGTGCATCCACTAGCTCCTAGCTTCTGCAAGGTTTGCGCCACACTACAAAAAGAAACACTAAAAAGCTTAAAATCAAAAGGTTAGTTTTAAAAAAAGTTATCCCGTCTTCACCGGCCGCACTATCGTGGCGCGCCAACATGCAAAAAATGCACGCTGTTTATGCACCACAACGACACCTCGCACCAATAGTGCGCTTTCTGTTGCATACGCCTATGAGTCCCGCCCATTTCTTGCACAAAAAAAAGCGCCCTAGGAGATCCTAGGACGCTTTACACGCATGCCTATGTTCTATTCAGCAGTATTCAAACGCTTAGTGCGGCGCTTTTTCAGCAGCGGTAAACCAAGCGACAGCACCGCGATGACCAGTAACGACAGCGAAATCGGCTTGTCGATAAAGGTCGTCCAATCCCCACCGGAGATCTGCAGCGCGCGACGCATGGACTCTTCCATGATGTTGCCTAGAATGAGCGCCAGAATCAGCGGCGCGGCGGGGAAGCCGAACAAGCGCATTCCCAAACCAACCAAGCCAAAACCAAGCAGCAGCAATAAGTCGAACACGCTGAAGCTCATACCGTAAACACCGATCATGCAGAAGATCAAAATCAGTGATAGCAGCAACGGTTTGGGCAGATCCAGAATCTTGGCGATCAGCGGAATCAGCGGCAGGTTAAGCACCAGCAGGAAGATATTGCCGATGTACATACTGGCGACCACGCCCCAGAACACATCCGGGCGCTGCTCAAGCATCATCGGACCAGGATTAACCCCCATCACCAGCAGTGCGCCAAGCAGTACGGCGGTGGTGCCAGACCCCGGCACACCCAAGGTTAACAGCGGTACAAACGAACCGGTACACGCCGCATTATTTGCCGCTTCTGGCGCAGCAACGCCTTTGATGTTGCCTTTACCAAACGTATCGCCGTCTTTGGCAATGCGTTTTTCCATGCTATAGCCAAGAAACGAACCGATGGTCGCGCCTGCGCCCGGCAGAACGCCGGTAAAGAAGCCCAACACTGAACTGCGGCTAACAGGGCCTGCTATCTGCTTGACTTCACTGCGGGTCAATTTCAACGACCCGATCGCGTTACGCGGCGCTTCTTTACCACCACCTCCGCGCAGCAACATGTAGAACACTTCGGCTAACGCGAAGATACCCAGCGCCACGACCAGAAAGTCGATACCGTCGAGCAGGTGGATAGAGCCAAAGGTAAAGCGCTCGGTGCCGGTTTGCATATCAATCCCGATGATCGAGATCATCACCCCAATAACAGCGGCAATTAAGCCTTTAACCAGCGACTTATCGGATAACGACACAACCGCGGTTAAGCCCAGCACCATCAACGCAAAGTATTCAGCAGGGCCAAAACTTACCGCGACTTTGGAGAGCAGCGGCGCAATCAACATCAAGAAAACAACGGAGATGGTACCGCCAACAAAGGAGGAGTAAGCGGCAATCGCCAGCGCCTTACCTGCCAACCCTTGCTTGGCCATCGGATAGCCGTCAAAAGAGGTCGCAACCGTTCCCGCCACGCCGGGGGCGTTCAGCAAAATAGACGAGGTGGAGCCGCCAAAAATAGCGCCGTAATACACCCCAGCCATCAAGATCAGCCCTGAAGAGGGCTCCATAGCGAAGGTAATCGGGATCATCAGCGCCAACGCGCTGATCGGCCCAAGGCCGGGCAACATGCCGATAATGGTGCCAGCAAAGACGCCGGCAAAGACGTAAGCGATATTAATAGGCTCAAGCGCGATGCCAAAGCCGTACATTAGATTGTTAAAGGCATCCATGGGAGTGTCTCTCTTTTAAACCCGCTAACAGTGGGCAAGCGCGGCCTGGTTAAAACGGCAGCACGCCAGTGGGTAGGTAAACATCCATTACCCGCGTCATGGTCAAATACAGCGCCAACACCACCCCAAGCGATGTTGCCAGATTGATCCCATGGCGGCGGTAGCCGTAGTAAGCGGTTAGGCCAACACACAGCAGCGTCGAAGCCAGCACAAAGCCTAACGGCACGAGCAGGAACGCGTAGGCCGCAATGGCGATGGCGGTGACGATCACCCGTGCCCAAGGCGTTAGCAACAACGGCCCCTGGGTTTCGGCTTGATCAATCTGATCGGCACCCGCAATAGGACCTGGACGCTCAAAAAACAAGCACGCCGACAGTAATAGCAGAGACACACCTAACACTTTTGGAAATAGGTCAGAATCCACTGGGCGGGGCAGCGGAAAGTTGGGGATTTGCCAGGCCATTGCCAGATAGGCAGCCGCCACTAACGCCAACACAAGCGCTAGCCATTGGTTGGTATTGAATCGAGTCATGGGAAAGCTCTCCGAAGACGTCATTGCTGAACAGCAAGACCCTTGCGGTATCAGACGGAAGATCCCGGTGGCACGCTGCCACCGGGGGAGCCTTTGGGACGAGCGCTTACTGGCGCATCAGCCCCAGGTCGGTCAACACGCTGCTGAACTGCTCTTGCTGCTCATCCAGGAAGGTCGCGAAGCCGTCGCTATCCTGGTAGGCATCAATCCAGCCCAGCTGGTCGCTTGCTTCGCGCCATGCATCCGTTTCGAGCATTTCGGCGAAGAGCGTCTCGTAGTACTCAACCGCCTCTTCAGGCATTTCCGGCGCGCCCATTACGCCACGCCAAATATCGAAGGTGTAGTCGTAACCCTGCTCTTGGTAAGTGGGTACATCGGCCAGTCCACCGCCCAGACGCTCTTCGGAAGAAACGCCCAGCGCGCGTAGCTGGCTACCTTCACCCAGCTGACCTACCGCTTCACCGGCACCACCAATGACTGCCTCGATATGGCCACCCATCAGGTTAGTCATGGCATCGCCACCACCTGAGAAGGGGATGTAGTTGACCGAGGAGGCTTCCATACCCGCCGCGGAAGCAAGGCCAGCAACCGAGATGTGATCCATCGAGCCCGGCGCACTACCACCGCCCACGCTTAAACTAGGATTCTCTTTGAGCGCTGCAAAAAGATCATCCAGGTTTTGGTACTCGGAATCTGCCGCCACCAAAATAATCGAATAGTCGGTATTGATACGTGCAATCGGGGTGAAGTCGGTGTGGTCGTAACGCGATGCGCCTGCCAGGGGGACTAAAATCATCGGCGGACTGGTAGCGAAAAGTTTATGCGGATTGCCGTTATCACGGGCTACCTGAGCCCAGGCAACGGCACCGCCGCCGCCAGGCACGTTAATGGCTGCAAAGCTTTCGTCGGCCAGCTCTTCTTGCTGAATAACGCGGGACATGGTGCGCACTAGCGTATCCCAACCGCCACCAGGATTAGCCGGTGCAACAAACTCAATCGAACGGCTCGGTGTCCACTCTTGGGCGCTGGCGGACGTTGTCATGGCAAAGGCTGCCATCGGTAAAGCAAGCACGGCAAAGCGCTTTAGGGGAAGCATGGTCATGGGCGTTCTCCACATTAGCTATGTTGTTATATTAGCTGTGTTATAGATGGTTGTTATCTACGTATCTTTGTGTGGTTACACCCTTCACATTAGAAGACCGCTACTCCTCGCGACAAGCTTATGACCATTAATGGCAAAAAGTGCTTTTTGTGCGTTTTGTTCATTTTGTTCACGGCCGGTTAGAACGGCTCGTTTACAGTGATTCCAGCCATGTTGAGGAAGACTCAAGCAGCCGATAGCGTCGCTCAGGGCGACCCACATCGCCATAGCCAATTTCTGCATTAACCGCTTGTTCAGCCACTAAAAACTCCAAATAACGCCGCGCTGTTGAACGGCTTGCGCCCATTGCCTGCGCTACCTGCATCGCCGTTTGGGAATCATGCTCGGCTGCCAGCGACTCCACCACACAGCGCAGGGTCAAGCGGTCGATGCCTTTAGGTAGCGTGCGTGCCGCTAGCCGCGAAGGCTCACCTGGTTGCAAGCGCGCGAGCACCTGATCCAGCTCGTCTTGACTCATTTCAGCCCGATTCGCCAATGCCTCACGCTCGCGGCGAAAACGTGTCAACATTTGCGTCATACGCGTCGCTTCAATCGGTTTAATCAGATAATCAAAGACGCCACCACGCAACGCTTCGCTGATGGTTTCTACTTCGCGGGCGGCTGTCACCATGACGATATCCACATGCACATAGTCGCGGCGAATGGCCCATAGCAGCTCCAGCCCCTCCACATCAGGCAAGTAAGCATCTAATAAGATGAGTTGAACAGCATCAGCATGCTGGGCCATCAGGGCTTTTGCCTCGTTGCCGTTACGTGCTAACCCCACCACATAAAAGCCGTCGCTCTGCTCAATAAAAGCCTTGTGGATATCGGCAATGCGAAAATCGTCTTCGACGACCAAAATACCGTACTGCGTCGCAGACATAGCGTTTCCTCTTCCTGGCGTCGTTATTATGATTTAAGGCGTTGTGGCGACTTGGTCGCAAAGCGAACGATCCAGCACGGCAATAAAGCACGCGCCGCCTAACTCGCTCTCTTCTAATGTCACCTCGCCGCCATGCTGACGACACAACCGCGCGACCAGTGCTAACCCAATGCCACGATGTTTACCGGTTTTAGTAGAAAACCCATCTTGAAAGATCGATTCCGCATGCTCGCCGGGCACACCTGAGCCGTTATCCTCTACCTCAATCAACAGCTGCTCGCCCAGATCCGTAAAGAACAGGCGAACTTTCGGGGTGTCACTGTTTGGGCCATTAAGCGCCGCATGACAGGCGTTATCTAATAAGTTGCCCACAACGCTCATCATGACCTCTTGCCCAGTGACCGTCAGAGGGCAAGAGAGCGAGCTCTGCTCATCAATTTCCAGTGCAACCCCCAACTCCCGAGCTCGCGTCAATTTACCCAGCAAGATGCCGCTGAGTACTGCGTCAGCTACGTGGCGCATTAAAAAGCTCATTTGCGCCTGGGCACGTTCGGTTTCGTGATGAATCAGCGCTAGCGCCTCATCAACACGGTTCAGCTGCAGGAGACCAGAAATGGTGTAAAGCTTGTTGGAAAACTCGTGGGCCTGGGCACGCAGCATATCCACATCACGGCTTGCCTGGGTAAGTGCCTGGGAAAGATCAATAATTTCGCGGCGACTACGAAATGTCGCCACGGCACCTTCGATCTCACCTTCGTGCAAAATGGGCACGCGGTTGGCCACCACAGGATGGTCGCCCAGCCACATTTCCTGGTCAAACTCCTGCTCGCCGTGCTTTAACACCTCGCTTAAGCGCGAGTTGGGCACCACCTCACGGATTGGCTGCCCTAGCAAAACCTGCTCATCCGATAGCCCTAGAAAACGGCGTGCCTGCTGATTCACTAAGGTGATCTGACCATCGCGATTAACCGCCAGGATACCTTCGTGGATAGATTGCAGGATGGCCTCTTTTTCCATGGCCAAGCGGGCTATTTCATAAGGCTCTAAACCAAGGATGATTTTTTTAAGATGCTGCGACAGCCAATAGGCCCCGGCGAACCCTAGCAAAATCATCAGCGCCACCAGCGCCCACCCCAAGCTGGTATAACGGGCGACATCCATATCAACTCGTTCTAGCATGAAGCCCACCGAAACCACCCCGATGATGTTGCCCTCTTCATCCCAGATGGGCGTTTTACCGCGCATGGCGGTGCCTAACGTTCCGGTAGCTTCCGATACGTATGACTGACCGTAAATCAACGCCTGATCGTTATCCCCGCCCACCATTGGCTGGCCAATACGTTCCGGCACGGGATGCGAGTAACGTATCGACTGGGCATTCCCCACCACCACATAACGGGCACCGGTCTCGTGGCGAACGCGTTCAGCAAGCGGCTGGATAATCAGCGACGGGTCGGGTGTCGAGAAAGCATTAACAATTTGCGGCATGCCCGCGACGGTCTTGGCCACTGCCAATGCCCGCTCGCCCATTTGGTGGGTGATAATTTCTGCTTTACGGTGGTTCAGGTAGGTGCCTTGCGCTAGCAACATACCCGCCAGCAGAAAGCCAACCAGCAGCATGACTTGCAGGCGAAAACTTCGCTTGTACCAGCGGCGTTTGGCACGAGTACGGCGCCAGCGCTGTAATTCGGCCAACGTACGTGGGCGTGGGGCGGTCATAAAGGAACTCACTAGGCGCGACAGCGTCATTATGGCATGCAGCGCCAAGCGGCGTTAGCCGTTGCGCTTTTTCGACTATTTGCTTATTTAGCAGCCACTGATTTTGTTTTTATCGATATACTCACCGCTTTTAAAGCGTGCATGACGAACTCTCATCCTGCAACATCGCAGCCGCTCACAAAGACTGATACTCACGGAGGAGTTACGTGTTGAGTTTATTAAGAAATGTCTTATTAGCTAGCTTGTCGCTGTGGGCAACTTCCGCCGCCGCTTATCCGTTTTACGCCCCACCACCGCCACAAGATGATACGCCGGTGTTCAGCGGCGATGCCGAACTTGGTTTTACCCATCTTTCCGGCAACACCAATAGCCAAACATTGATTGGAAAGACACGCCTGACTTGGCTGACGGGAGATTTCACTCATTCGCTGCGCGGTGAAGTCCGCAATGTGAGTAAAAACGGAGAAACCAGCGCTGAGCAATATTTAGTGGCAGGCAGAGAGCGTTTTGACTTTAGCGGGCCCCACTATCTGTTTGGCTTTGCCCGCTGGGAAAAAGACCGCTTTGCTGGCTACGACCAGCAGCTTTCTGCCATTGGTGGTTATGGGCGGCAATTGCTGGCTGGTGAACAACATTCACTGTCGTTAGAAGCAGGCCCTGGCTATCGTAATGACCGATTACGCGGCGCTGATAATGAGCAATTGGCAGTTGCTTATACAGCACTCGACTATCAATTTGGCTTCTCAGATTATGCGGATATCGTTCAAGAAATGTCGGTGGAATATACCCGTCAGAACACTACAGCGCGTTCATTAACCGCACTAACAGCTCGGCTAAATTCACGACTTTCGCTACGCCTGTCCCATGAAATCAAGCACAACTCGCAGCCGCCTGAAGATGCCAGCGAACGCACTGACAGCACCACCAGCGCATCACTGCTCTATCACTGGTAACGCGCGCCCCTAAACACAGCCGCTTTTTTTCATTTACTATCAAATAGTTACACAACATTTTAAGTAGCTATGACTGCCATTAATCTATTCATAATGGTGCATCTCGCTTATTTTTCGCACCATTTTTATGCAATTTACCCCTCATCATTAGACTTTGGTCTATAGGAAAGATATACTACCCACAGTTTCCTGTCCTCGCGCCATTCATTGAATGGCGCTTTTTTTTGTTTCGAAAATCGGATGCTTTTAGGCGTTACGCCTACTCACGCACGGTTTAGTTAAGCTCAAGGCTCTGCTTACCCACCCCCTCATTAAACATAGGTGTTCTTAATGAACCACCCTGCCAATACAAGCGAGGGTACTTCGCGGTTTTCCCTCGGCGACCCCATCGTACTGGTGCTTAGCATCGGTTTCATCGTGGCGTTTCTTGGCCTCTCCTTTTATGACATTGATCTTGTCGCCAACTCAATCAGCGCCGGCTTTGCTTGGACAGCCCTGGTGCTAGGCAGCTACTTTCAATTGTTACTGTTACTGACTTTTTTTATTGCCATTGGTCTAGCTGTTACGCCAGCGGCAAAAGCCAAGATTGGCAATCTCGATGCACCAGAAATGAGTACATTCAAGTGGCTATCGATTATTCTGTGCACATTGCTAGCAGGGGGTGGTGTCTTCTTCGCCGCCGGAGAACCGGTCTATCATTTTGTGGTAACCCCTCCTGCTTTTAACACCGAAGCTGGCACCGCCGAAGCCGTCTCAAGCGCCCTTGCCCAATCGTTCATGCACTGGGGCTTTTTGGCCTGGGCGGTACTTGGCTCGCTAACCGCGGTGGTTCTTGCCCACGCCCACTATGTGAAAGGCCAGCCACTGCAACCACGCACACTGCTTTACCCGGTTTTTGGCGAGCGGCTTATGCGTGGCCCGCTAGGCGGCGTGGTAGACGCTTGCTGCGTGATTGCGTTGGTAGCAGGTACTGTCGGCCCCATCGGATTTCTAGCTACTCAGGTAAGTTTTGGCTTGCATGAGCTGTTCGGCCTTCCCGAAGGCTACCTCGGGCAGCTTATTATCCTTGCGGTACTAGGTTGCATTTACGTGCTCTCTTCGATGAGTGGTGTTCATAGAGGCATTCAACTGCTTAGCCGCTTTAACGTACTGCTGGCACTTGCTATTGGCGCGGTGATCATCGTGTTTGGCCCTACGCTGTTTTTAGTCAACACCTATGTGTCGAGCATGGGCGCTTACATTAGTAAGTTTTTTACCATGGCAACCATGACCGCCGACACCGCTCCCGCTTGGTGGATGCAGTGGTGGACGGTCTTTTTCTTTGCCTGGTTTATTGGCTATGCACCGCTGATGGCGATTTTCGTGGCGCGTATTTCACGCGGACGCAGTATTCGCGAAATGATTCTTGCCGTGGCGGTACTCGCCCCTATCGCGACGACCGTATGGTTCACTCTGCTGGGCGGCTCAGGCATTTATTATCAGCTCACGGGCGTCATTGATCTGACAGAAGCACTGAATAATTTCCAGTTTGATGTAGCGACGCTTACCGTGGCCCAAGCGCTCCCCGGCGGCACCTGGATGGCACTGGCAATTTTGTTATTGACGACAATTTTTGTGGCCACCACAGGTGATTCGATGAGTTATGCCATTGCCGTAGTAGGGGCTGGCCATGATGACCCAAGCCCATACGTACGTGCTTTCTGGGGGATTGCCATGGCGCTAATGGCGGCGGTGCTGCTGTATATGGGAGCAGGGCAAATTGGCGCCTTACAGCAATTTATCGTGATTACCGCGATTCCCGTTTCACTGATTTTACTGCCATCGCTGTGGAATGGCCCACAGGCAGCCTACGCCATGGCGCGCGAGCAAGGCATTATCGAGTAACGGTTAAAGCCCTTATGTTATAGACCTTCCAGTAGGCGCAGAATCATCTGCGGCTGCTGGTTGGCTTGAGCCAAGATAGCGATACCGGCCTGCTGTAGAATTTGCGCGCGAATTAGATTGGAAACTTCACGGGCGTAATCAGCGTCTTGGATGCGCGACTGAGCAGCAGACGTATTAATAATGTTGGTATTGAGTCCATCGATCACACTTTCGAAGCGATTTTGTACCGCGCCTAAATAGCTTCGCTGGCGATCCACCTTTTTGATAGCATCATCCATCGCCTTTAGCGGGTTATCCGTTGCGCTGCCATCTAAAACACTAAAGCTTTCCAGTCCCAATGCCTGCCTATTCATGGCTGCGAAGCGCACCGCAATGCTATCGCCATCGTTAGCACCCACCTGAATATTTACCGCTTTGCTACTATCAAACAACTTGATGCCGTTGAAATTACTCTGCTCGGCAAGGCGATCGATCTCTTCTAGACGCTGATCGATCTCATTTTGAATTGAACCAAGATCATCGGAAGAGTTAGTGCCATTAGCCGCTTGAACACTCAATTCACGAATACGTTGCAAGTTATCGTTAATTTGATCGAGCGAACCTTCCGCTGTTTGCGCCATGGAAATGCCATCATTGGTATTGCGAATGGCTTGCTCCATGCCACGTAGCTGAGCCCCCATGCGATTGGCAATCGCCTGCCCTGCCGGATCATCCTTAGCACTATTGATGCGTAGCCCAGAAGAAAGACGCTCCATAGCGGTCTGCATCGCTTGCTGACTGCTGCGCAGATTATTCTGCACGATAAGAGACATCAGGTTTGTGTTTAGGCTTAGCAACGCTCGTCTCCGAGGGAGGTCAGCCTGCCCAACAGTAGGAGGCTACACTGCTATTATCGGCCGCGACGCAAAAATCATGAATATGCTCGTTGTTTAAGTGTGCGGCGGCTGGCAGCAAGTACTTCATCTACCGGGCGACGCACGTAACTATGCAGGTAGTACCCCTCATCGATGACGTCTCCGTCCCACGCCACAATATCCAAGTCCATGGTTCTAGGCCCTGATTTAATGGGACCTCGCACACGTCCCAGACGGTTTTCCACCTCTTTTAAGTAAGCACGGAAAGCGTCGTGATCAAGGGAGGTACGCACGAGTAACGCGGCATTCAGGAAGTCCGGCTGGTGTTGATAGCCAACCGGCGTTGTGCGAATCGCTTCTGAGCTGGCTATCAGCTCACACTCGCTGCGCAAAATAGTCAGAGCTTCGTGAAAGTGGTGTTCCGGCTCAATATTGGTACCGAGAGAGATTAAGCATTCATGGAGGGCCGTATCTGGCGTAGTGCTTAACGACGAGAGTGGCATAGCTGCATCCTAATCTTGTAGACCCTAATTTAGAAACCCGGCGCTTAGCGTCAAAATTCGAAGGCGGTTGTCAGGTCATATTGATGATACGTAAGATTAGCTTGCCTGCTATTTTGTTCAAGCTATGTACAAGATATTGACAAACGCTACGCTCACGCAGAAAGTCATACACAACGCTAACGTTAATCCACTTGGGGAACTTGCATGAGTTCATCAGCTGCACTGATCACTGGCGGCGCAACACGTTTGGGACGCTATTTCGCCGAAGCCCTAGCGGCTAAGGGCTATGATATTGCCTTACATGTGAATAGCTCACGTGGTGAAGCCGAAGACGTTGCCAAGACGATTCGCGCCAAAGGACAGCGCTGCGAAATACTGCCATGCAACTTCCTAAGCGACTCTCTTGAAGAGCTTGTGACAACCGCCAAACAACACTTCCCAAACTTAAACGTGCTTCTTAATAGCGCCTCTGCATATGAACCTGCTCCCATTTCAGGCACCGACATGGCCATGCTGGAAACGCAGTTTAGGGTCAATATGTTCACACCGTTGCTGCTCACACGTTACTTTGCAGACGCCGTCGATAGAGGCCAGGTCATTAATATTATTGATAATAAAGTGGCATATCACCAGTACCCGTATGCCGCGTATCTATTATCGAAAAAGAGCCTTGCTGATATGACGCGTATGGCAGCGCTAGAGTTTGCACCACGCCTGCGTATTAATGGTATTGCTCCCGGCGTGGTACTGCCCGCTTCTCAACGCACCAGCGACTATATTCAATGGCGAATTGAAGGTATACCCGTTAAACACCAGGGTGATCCCGCCCACCTTGTACAAGCGTTGCACTATTTATTAGACAATGACTTTGTTGCTGGGCAAATTCTCTTTGTCGATGGGGGGGAGTCGATCAATCTTGAAGGGCAACATTCCGAAAACTATCCAGGCTGAAAGCATTCCAACCTATCTTTCAAATCTATCTTTCAAACTTATCTTTAAAACCTGTCTTTAACGCCCTCTTACGCCATACGCTGCCGATGCTTATTAAGTCATTCGGCAGCTTTTCGTTGACGGTACGTTAAGCCCTGCACGATTTAATCAAAGGTCACATTTCCCACCTTCCATGGACAGAAGAGTTGTCTGTAGACTCGTGAAAGTCGTCTTATTTCAGCTGGCATACAACTCATCTAGGCGACTATTCCAACAATAAAAAGGAATTTCTCTTGGACAAACTCGCGCAACAACTGGGGCTGCGCACAGACCCAACTATTTTCTTTTTCTCTGCAGGATTGATGCTGCTGTTTCTGGCTGATTCTCCTGCTGTGGATAGCACTCAGCCGTTACGGCAATATTCGCTTGGGCGGCGAAGACGATCGGCCGGAGTACGGCGTTCTAACGTTCTGACGAATATGAATTAAAGCGGATGTTTCAACAACAACGCCGCCCCTTGGGGCGGCGTTGTTGTTTAGTTAGCCGTGTCAATAACCGGCATTCTATTACACACCGTCAACATCACCATGATCAGGTTTTAGATGATCAGACTCTTTTGTGGCCTGCACTGACTGATTGGATGGCTGTTCGCTTTCCTGACGGATTGGCGATGTTTCTACCTTTTTCCGTTCAGCAGTGGAGTCCAACACGCGCACATTAGCGGGAGGTGTTTTGCCACCTTTAGTTTCACCGAAATAGAGTGTGGTATGCGGGAATGGAATCTCGATGCCTGCTGCATCAAAGCGCAACTTCACTAAACGGTTATAGGCACGCCCAACACCCCACTGATCGCCCGGCGTCGTCTTGATCACCACACGAATATTGACAGAGCTGTCGGCCAACGCGGTAACGCCTGCCACTGTCAGGTCAGCCAGCAGTTTATGGCTGTGCTCCTCGCTCTCCTTCAGGTCTTCGAACGCCAACTGCAGCTGCTCAATTGCTTCATCGATGCTCTCGTTATAGCCGATACCGTATTCACCGACGTGGTTACCGTACTCACGCATATAGTTCGACACAGTATCAACGCTGGAGAACGGCACGATATGATAAGTGCCAGACAAATCACGTATCCCTACCGAACGAATACTTAATCGCTCAGCGGTACCAGTGATACCGCCTACCGTTACCACATCACCGGTGTTCATGGCGTTCTCTACCTGAATAAAGATACCGGTAATAACATCCTGAACCAGTTTTTGAGCACCAAAACCAATCGCTAAACCCAGCACACCGGCACCAGCAATGAGCGGCCCGATATTAATGCCTATTTCCGACAACACGATCATGCCGGTAATTGTCACCATGGCAATCACTAAGGCATTACGGAACAGGCTCAACAGCGTTTTAGCACGCGCAGAGGGTTCGCCATGGCCGGTTTCTGGGTTGAGCTTATGCTCAATCAGGCTTGCTAGCCCCAGCCACACACCGAACGCAACGATCAAGATTATGGCGACGCTGGTAAGTTTCCCGACGAGGTTCGCGCCACGTTCGGAGGCGTACCATGCCGCTAGGTTAAACACTCCCCAGGCATCCAAGACGACCATAACGACCGCTATTAATAGCACGGTACGCAGCACGCGCAGGGCATTGGGCACATAGCTATTTAAGCGCACTTCCAGCATCGGCAGTTTGCGACGCAGATCATCGGATAGCCGAATACGCCGGCCAATCGTTTGTGTAAGGAACGCCGAGCACAAAAGCCCGATGACCACGGCTGCCAATGTTTTCAAAGTGGCAAACAGCACAAACGGCAATGCATCCCCAGGGCGTAACAAGGTAAGCACAAACACCATCAGGAAGTAGAGCAACGCAAACAAGTGCCAGGTTCGAGCAAACAAGCGCAGCGACACGCGGCTGGCGGTCATCGTTGCCCGAGATGCCATCTGGTTAAGATTATCACGCAGGCGCACACGGTTTTTAAGCACGACGCCGACCGCGTAGATGAAGGCCAGCAACATAATAAAGGTGCCTACGGCTTGGCCTAGGGTTGCCGCGATATAGAAATTAACCAGCGGCACGACCACCATCAAGCCATAGCCGACCATGCCAATTAAACGTGCTAACCAGCGATTCCAGTAGGAAGCCTCTTTCGCTGAAATAGGCAACAGGCGCAGCCCTTCATAGCGTGAAGAGAACAGCATACGCATACCCGCTTTCAGCAGTTCAATCACCAAGAAGGCGTTTAGGAATAACGAAGCACGGGTAGAGAGTTCACCGGTTTCACCCACCGCAAACGTCGCCACCAAGTTGCCGCCAACATAGGCAAAAGCAACCAGCAACACATCTACGACGGCAGCAATGGCAACACATAACACCAAACGCAGCACAGGTGTTAAGCCACTGCCCTGCTGAGACCAACCACTGATTTTAGTAAATAGCGGTTTAATCAAACGGCGGAAAAGTAAAAATATCGCGAACGTCGCAACAATCACGGTGCCTAGATTAATTGCTGCACTAACAAACGCAGCCATGTCGAACGAGCTAGCGCCTTGGCCGGTAAACAGGTCGCCTACCACGGCCACTGCCTGCTCGATCTGCCCGCCGACATCGCCAACCACACGACTGGTTAGCTCTGCCAGCTGACGGGGCAGTGATACATCCTCAGGGGCAAGGTCGCTCCCCTGGGCGGCTGCTTCCGGTGATAACTCACTGGTCAGTTCATTGGGTAACACTGACGCTTGATTTCGCAGCAGCTCAATCAGTTCTTGGCGCGCCTGCTCATCTTCCAGCAGATCGGCAAGTGCCGAATAAGAGGGCTGCTCCTCTGCGTTAGCGGTGTCTTCGCTTCCCGCACTCAACGTGGTTTGAGCGAGTGCAGGCGTTGTCAGCATGGCGAATAGCATCAATAACCAGACGCCTAGCCAGGGGAATAAACGTAATGGCGTCACACCTAAACCTCCCTTTGGATGAATCTTTTACTCAATGTCATTGCTAACTCGTTTATGCACATCGTTCCATGCACATCATAGTGCACGCTATTCATATTGCACTCTCGGTGAGTGCAAGATTTGTATAATTGATAAACAGGGTAACATGAGAAAAAGAGCGTGGCTCGCCACTAGCCGCGTCAATATTTGTGACATCAACGCTAGTTAAGTTGGCCTCATCTGTAGGTTTATCCGCACAGCGGCGCCAGCCACTGGTGGGCTAGCGCCAACAACAGTGCATAGCGCGCTCCTTTGGCCACCACAATCCAGAGCAACGCACGCCACCAGGGCAATCTAAAGATACCTGCGAGTACCGTGAGGGGATCACCCAGAACAGGTGCCCACGAAAGCAGCAAGCTCACTTCACCAAAACGTTTATACCAACGCTCTGCACGCGCTAATCCAGTGGGCGACGCGGGGAACCAGCGGCGATGTTGAAACTGGCGAGCATAACGTCCCAGCGCCACATTGATCATACTGCCCAGGGTGTTGCCAGCGGTTGCGACGAGCCAGAGCCCAAACGCGGGCTCGCCTAGGCACCACAACCGTGCCAGCCATACTTCTGAGCCGCCAGGCAGTAAGGTGGCGCTAGCCAACGCCACCCAGAATAGGCTAAACATAATGAGTGCCGTCTTTGTCAGTCACTGCAGGTGCGCAAAGCGCCGCTTATCGAGGCAGTTGGCCACCCAGTTGCAGGGTAATTTCGTCAGCGATGGTGCGCACTAACGCACCTAGTGCCAATAGGCGCTCTTCAGGAATACGCGCCATGGGTCCAGAGACTGAAATGGCCGCCAGCGGCGTGCCATGCTCATCGTGAATACAGGCGGCCACGCAGTGTAAACCCACCGCATGCTCCTCGCGGTCGCAGGCAAACCCCTGAGCACGAATAGTCGCCATTTCGATCAACAGCTCATCGGATTGATGCAGGGTATTTTCAGTCACTCGGGCAAGGTCGTAACCTTTGAGCAACGCGGTACGCTCGTCTTCGCTCATCCAAGCCAGTAGGGCTTTGCCCACCCCAGAAGCATGCAGCGGCGCCCGCGAGCCTAGACGAGTAATCATCCGCATCATCTGCGGCGACTCATGCTGGGCAAGAAAGACCGCCGTCGCACCATCGCGAATCCCCAAATTCGCCGTTTCCCCCGTTTCTGCGGTTAAACGGCGTAAAAAGGGCCGGCTTTGGGCGACGACATCACGTGCTTCTAAAAAGCTATTACCAATGCGGAAGGTTTTAACATCAATGCGCCAAAGCCCCTGCTCGCTCTCTTGCGTCACGAACCCCTGACTTTGTAGCGCTTGTAACAATCGGTGAGTGGTGGATGGCGCAAGATCAGCCATTTCCGCCAACTCCGATAAAGCCAACCCTAATGGGCTTGCCGACAAATGCTCTAACAGCGTGAGGCCACGTACTAATGATTGGCTGTGCCCACCGCTCGCCTTGGTGGCCCCCGCCGGACGTCCGACTGACCTACGCTTTACGTCACTCACCTTACTTTCTCCTGAAAGCGCCTCTCCTGAAGGCATAAAGTGAGGGAGGATAACGCGCCAGCGGGGCCGCTGTCGCGTTTACGGAAACAAATTCCACCAATGATATCTCAAGAGTTGCTAGCGATGGCGCCACTGAGGTGGGCGCTTGGCAATGAAGGCATCAATACCCTCAGCTGCATCGTCTGCCAACATGTTGCACGCCATGGTTTCGCCAGCAAACGCATAGGCTTCCTCTAACGGCATCGCTAGCTGCCGTGCGAACATGGCTTTGCCAGTGCGCACCGCCACTGCGCTCTTGGCGCAGATGCTCGCAGTGAGTTCACCCACGGCACTATCGAGTTCGCTCTCTTCGGCAACCCGGTTAATAAGCCCCCAGTCCGCGGCCTGGGAGGCGCTGATGAACTCTCCGGTCAGCAGCATTTCCATCGCCCGCTTTCGCGACACATTACGCGACAGTGCTACTGCAGGTGTCGAACAGAAAAGCCCCACATTGATCCCTGACACGGCAAATCGAGCATTGCTAGCTGCCACCGCCAAATCACAGCTAGCGACGAGCTGGCAGCCAGCGGCCGTCGCAATGCCCTGAACTTTAGCAATCACAGGGACAGGTAAGTTAACGATGCTCTGCATCACCGCGCCGCAGCGAGCAAACAGTGTTTGGTAGTAGGCTTTATCAGGGTTTGCACGCATCTGCTTTAAGTCATGCCCTGCGCAAAATGCCTTGCCGTTCGCAGCCAACACCACGCAGCGCACATGCTCATCCTCGGCAATGTCATCAAACGCACGTTGCAGCGCCGTCAACATGTCCTCAGACAATGCATTAAAGCGTTCAGGCTGGTTTAAAGTAAGGGTCGTTACCCCTTGATAATCAGTGCGTTGAAGAAGATTTGAAGACGCCAGTGGCGCACCTGCAGAGGCAGACATAGAAAGCTCCTAGACAGTCGAGTGTTGCTCAGTCTAGCGCGTACAAAGGCTAATGTTGGCGAGATACGACCAAAGAGGCCTCCTGAAGAGCAGGAGGCCTCGTGAGTTACGTGTTTGCGCGGTTGCCCTTGCGCTGGTTATAGCCTAGAGGATGGGGTTCACCGCGGGCCTTAGCCAGCTCGATTTGGCGTTGACGCTCTCGGGCGGCAGCACGGGTTTTTTCGGGGAGTGAGTCGATGCAGTGAGGGCAACTGATGCCAGGCTCGTAGGCCGACGACTGCATGTCATCAAGCGAAATAGGCATACGGCAAGCGTGGCACTGCTCATGCTCACCTTCGCTAAGGTCATGACGCACGGTGACGCGGTTATCAAACACGAAACACTCACCGCGCCATAAAGACTGCTCTTCCGGCACCTTTTCGAGGTAGTTCAGCACACCACCTTTAAGATGATAGACCTCTTCAAAGCCCTCTTTCAGCATAAAGCTGGAGGCCTTTTCACAGCGGATACCACCGGTGCAAAACATCGCAACTTTCTTGTGCTTTTCTGGGTTGTAGTGCTCACGCACGTACTCGGGAAACTCACGGAAGGTGGTCGTTTTTGGGTCAATCGCCCGCTCAAAGCTACCAATCGCCACTTCGTAATCATTGCGGGTATCAATCACCAGCACGTCTGGGTCGGAAATCACGTCATTCCAATCTTCCGGTTCCACGTAGGTGCCAACGGTGTCGTTAGGATCAATATCCGGCACGCCCAGGGTGACGATCTCTTTTTTCAGTTTCACCTTAGTACGATAAAACGGCGTTTCATCGCAGTAGGACTCTTTGTGATCGATATCGCTTAAGCGAGGGTCAGCGGTCAGCCAGGCCAGCAGGGCATCAATGCCTTCACGAGTGCCCGCCACGGTGCCGTTAATGCCTTCTTTAGCCAACAGCAGCGTGCCTTTAACATCGTTATCAACCATCGTCTGACGCAAGGGTTCACGCAGGGCTTCAAAGTCGTTCAGAGTGACAAACTTATACAGTGCCGCGACCACAATGGGCGGCATTTGGGTGGTTTCCGTCATGGAATACTCCTGGTAGTCGCCCTCGCAAAGGGCGGACCGGGTAAATAAACGCGCATAGTTTAGCAAACAATTCAGGTAAAGTGCTGCTCTGCCTGACGATGACTAGGGGGCGCTGATCAATCGTCGATTTATTCGATCTGACCATCTAAAAAGCTTCACCCCACGCGCCCGTCGAGCGGGCGTATATTGGTGTTATTCCTTACGACGCTTTCGGAGAGCACCATGCACATCCGTCGTTCTAACGAGCGAGGCTATGCCGACCACGGCTGGCTGCGCTCTTTCCACACCTTTTCGTTCGCCAACTATGTGGACCCTAACCATATGGGATTCCGCGCGCTGCGGGTAATTAACGAAGATCGGGTAACCCCTGGCAATGGCTTTGGCGCCCACCCTCACCAGGATATGGAGATCATCTCCTATGTGCTGGAAGGGGAAATGGAGCATCGCGATAATATGGGTAACGGTGAAGTCATGCGCCCGGGTGATGTGCAGCGCATGTCCGCAGGTACTGGCGTGTTGCACAGCGAGTTTAATCATTCAAAAGAGAACGGGCTGCATTTCCTGCAGATTTGGATCGAGCCCGCCAAGCGCAGCATTGCTCCTAGTTATGAGCAGAAAGCCTTTCCAACCGCTGAACGCCAGGGACAGTGGCGCTTAGTCGCTTCTCAAGATGGTCGCGAAGGCTCGGTGAGCGTTAACCAAGACGTTAACCTTTACGCTGGTTTGTTCGACGCTGGCGACCAGGCGGCGGCCCCACCATCACGCTATGCCTGGCTGCATGTGGTAAAAGGCACGATTGACGTTAACGGCGAAACTCTTGGCTCTGGAGATGCCGCCGCCTTTCAACCGGGTGAGACGTTTAGCGTGGCAGGCGGACAAGCAGCCGAAGTGCTGCTGTTTGATCTAGCCTAGCGCAGCCTCAGCCCTGAAACGAAAAACGGCCTCGAAAGGAGGCCGTTTTAGATGATCACGCTGATAACAGCGTTTAACTATTATGCGACGAGTACAGCGCGCGAATTTTCAGCGTGTGCTCAACTTTCTTCAACGCTTCTAGGGCCTGTGGGCCGTAGGCTTTATCGACATCAATGACCACGTAGCCCACTTTGTCATTGGTTTGCAGGTACTGACCTGAAATGTTGATGCCGTTTTCAGACAGTACGCGGTTAATTTGCGATAACACGCCAGGCACGTTGTCATGAATGTGCAACAGGCGATGCTTATCCGGGTGAGCAGGCAGCGCCACTTCGGGGAAGTTAACAGAAGTAACCGTGGTGCCATTATCCGAATAAGTAATCAGCTTTTCAGCCACCTCAATACCGATATTCTCCTGAGCTTCCAGGGTAGAACCACCGATATGGGGCGTTAAAATCACGTTATCCAGACCGCGTAGCGGGCTTTGGAACTCTTCATCGTTGCCTTTCGGCTCTACCGGGAAGACATCAATGGCGGCACCGTTAAGCTTGCCAGCCTTAATCGCCTCGGCCAGTGGTTCAATCTCAACAACACTACCACGGGCTGCGTTAATCAGGATGGCGCCCTGTTTCATGGCGGCGATCTCTTTCTCGCCAATCATCCAGCGCGTAGCAGGCAAGTCAGGAACGTGTAGGCTAACCACGTCAGAGCATGCTAACAGCTGCTCCAGGCTCGCTACCTGATTCGCATTGCCCATGCCTAACTTGGTGATCACATCGTAATAGATAACATTGAAGCCAAGCGATTCAGCCAATACTGAAAGCTGCGCACCGATGCTACCGTAACCAACGATACCCAGGGTTTTGCCCCGCGCTTCGTGGGAGTTTTTCGCCGATTTCAGCCAGCCGCCTTGGTGGGCGCGAGCATTCTTCTCGGGGATACCACGTAGTAGCATGATGGCTTCCGCCAGCACTAACTCTGCGACCGAACGGGTATTGGAGTACGGCGCGTTAAACACCGCGATGCCGCGCTTAAGGGCTGCCGTCAAGTCAACCTGGTTCGTTCCGATACAGAAACAGCCAACGCCCACCAGCTTTTCTGCCGCGTCAAATACGCGCTCATTGAGCTGCGTACGCGAGCGAATGCCGATGAAGTGCACATCACGAATCTTTTCGATCAGCGACGCTTCATCTAGCGATGTCGGCAGGTGCTCGATGTTCTCGTAACCTGCGTTGTGAAAATTGTCCACCGCGCTTTGGTGGACGCCCTCGAGCAGCAGGATCTTGATCTTGCTCTTGTCCAGGGACGTTTTGGCCATGGCTGAATCAACCTCTATGGTCGGCGGCATGCGCCGTGTATCGGTTCACGGAAGGCGCATATAGTAGCACAATCACTGCCGCTCTCGGCGTCTTGAGATGATGAAAAGTGTGCGTTTACAAGATGAACCAGACGCAAGTAGCAGAATTGACCCAGGATGAGGGCAGACGCCACCCCCTTAGCTCGGTGTATACTGGGCGTTTATTTTTTGATAACACGGCTATAGTCACATTCGCCGCCCGTAATCAGCGTCAGGGCGCCAGCAAAATAGTAGGCCTTACCCAATGAGCGATAACACTCCACCAGCGCAAGATTTCGCCGCAACGGTTTCACAGCTTGAAACCATTGTGGAACGCCTTGAGTCCGGCGAACTCTCATTGGAGAACGCTCTGACCGCGTTTGAACAAGGCGTGCGACTCACGCGTGAAGCCCAGCAGCGGCTCGACAACGCCGAACTAAAAGTTCGCGCATTAAGTGAAGACCGCGATGGTAAGCTTGACGTTACCTCTTTCGCGACGGTTCCAGAAACGGACAATGCCACTCATCACGGCAACGACAGCGAGGAAACGCCGCCATGGTAACGATGGCTAATGCTTCTCAACTGGCGACGCTGCGCCACGCGAGTAACGCGCGGGTGGATGCCACACTTTCAGCCTTGTTTGACTCCCAACCAGCCGTCGCGCCACGCCTGGAAGCCGCTATGCGTCACGGCCTATTGGTAGGTGGTAAACGCTTGCGGCCACTGCTGGTATATCTCGCAGGTAACGCGCTAGGGGCGCGGGACGACGCGCTGGATGCCCCTGCAGCAGCCATTGAGCTGATTCATGCGTACTCATTGATTCATGACGATCTGCCAGCCATGGACGATGACGATCTGCGGCGCGGCCAACCCACCGTACATAAAGCGTTCGATGAAGCCACCGCGATTTTAGCGGGAGACGCACTGCAAGCACTGGCCTTTGAGGTGCTTGCCAGCCAGCCTCATCCGCGGCTTGGCAGCATGGTCACTACGCTGGCCGTTGCCTCTGGCCGGGCAGGAATGGTCGCAGGCCAGGCGCTCGACTTAGCCGCCGTAGGTGGCCATCCGGACGTGGATGCCTTGGCTCATATGCATGCCCACAAAACCGGCGCGCTGATTGTAGCCGCAGTGCGCTTAGGCGGCTTAATCGCGGTGGATGAGAACGACCCTCGGCTTGCCGCTCTGATTCGCTACGCCCGCGCCATTGGTCTAGCCTTCCAGATTCATGATGATGTCCTTGATGTGACGGGCGATACCGTCACACTGGGTAAAATCTCTGGCGCTGATGCTGCACGTGCCAAGCCGACTTACCCTAGTTTACTGGGACTTTCCGGCGCACAGCACAAAGCCAATATGCTTATCGAAGAGGCCATTGCCGCCCTCGCCCCGCTTGGCGAGCAAGGCGCACCACTGGCCGATCTTGCCCACTATATGATCGAGCGCGACCACTAAACGATGTCCATGACCCTGTCCATGAAAACATGCCTATGAAGCTGTTCGACGAGATTCCCCGCGAGCGCCCGGTAACGCCGCTGCTCGACTCTTTTGATCATCCCGCTGCGCTGCGGGCCATGAATGCTAGGCAGCTTGCCCAGTTGGCTGACGAACTACGTGCCTACTTGCTATACAGCGTGGGTGTGACAGGCGGCCACTTCGGTGCAGGTCTGGGCGTTGTGGAACTGACCGTAGCGCTGCACCACGCCTTTCATACGCCCAAAGACCGTTTGGTATGGGACGTAGGCCATCAAGCGTATCCGCATAAAATTTTAACTGGGCGACGCGAAGCGATGCTCAGTATTCGCCAGCATGGCGGCCTAGCAGCGTTTCCACGCCGCGCAGAATCTGATTACGATACCTTCGGTGTTGGCCACTCCAGCACGTCGATTTCAGCCGCTTTGGGGATGGCTCTAGCCGCCCAGGCGAAAAACGACCCGCGCCGCGTGTGCGCCATTATTGGCGATGGCGCACTCACTGCGGGAATGGCATTTGAAGCGCTGGCCCATGCAGGCCACGTTAACGCCAATATGCTAGTGGTGCTGAACGACAATGAGATGTCGATCTCGGAAAATGTTGGCGGCATCGCGACCTATCTAGCCCGTGTGCTGTCTAGCAAGCCCTTCCTTAAAATGCGTGAAGAAGGCAAAAAAGTACTCTCCCATCTGCCAGGCGCACTCGAGCTTGCCAAGCGCACCGAAGAGCACATGAAAGGCATGGTGAGCCCTGCCACGCTATTTGAAGAAATGGGCTTTCACTACATCGGTCCGATCGATGGCCACGACTTGGAGGCGCTCACCGAAACATTGCGCAACCTGCGCGACCAGGACGGCCCCCAATTCCTGCATATCAAAACGGTCAAAGGTAAAGGTTTTCTGCCCGCCGAAGCTGACCAGATTGGCTATCACGCCATCACTAAGCTAGAAAAGCCCAGCGCCACTGCCAATGCGCCACTGGTGAAGCCCGCGGCAGCGCCCAAGGCCCCGGCCAAGAAAAAGTACTGCAACGTGTTCGGCGACTGGCTGTGCGATATGGCAGCCGCGGATTCACGGCTGATGGGAATAACCCCCGCGATGGGCGAAGGCTCGGATTTAATTCGCTTCTCCCAGCAGTATCCCGAGCGCTATTTTGATGTCGCGATCGCCGAGCAGCATGCCGTAACGCTCGCTGCGGGCATGGCCTGCGAGAGCATGAAGCCTGTTGTGGCGATCTATTCCACGTTCTTACAGCGCGGCTACGACCAACTTATTCACGATGTTGCCGTCCAGAATCTAGACGTAACCTTTGCGATTGACCGCGCAGGCCTTGTGGGCGAAGACGGGCCAACGCACCACGGCAGCATGGATTTGTCTTTTTTACGTTGCATTCCAGGCATGGTGATTTTAGCCCCTGCTGATGAAGCAGAGTGCCGCGCCATGCTTAGCGCCGCTTACCATCACCCAGGCCCAGCAGCGGTTCGTTACCCGCGTGGCACGGGCCCTGGCGCAGCCATTCCTGAACACTTAGAACCGCTGCCCATTGGCCAAGCACAGCTACGCCGCGACGCTGGGAATGAGGGGGTGCGCATTGCATTGCTGGCATTTGGTAGCGTCAACAGCGCTGCTGCTGAGGTTGCCGAAAAGCTCGACGCAACGCATATCAATATGCGCTCTATCAAGCCACTGGACCGAGACACCGTACTGCATGCCGCCGATGAGCATGAGCTGCTGGTCACGCTGGAAGAGAACGTGATTGCCGGTGGTGCCGGCAGCGCAGTGAACGAGCTGCTGCACGCGGAAGGCGTACAAATCGAGGTGCTTAATTTAGGCCTGCCTGACACCTTTGTTGAACACGGCACCCCCGCAGAGTTGCTACGCGACTGCGGTCTGGATGCCGACGGTATCGAGCGCGCTATTCGTGCTCGTCTCCCGTAACTTTTAACTTTTCAACGGTTGAGAACACCATGCTATTTTTGATTATTTTGTTTGGCCTGATTGGCCTTGCTGTCGGCGGCCCCATTGGCCTGCTGGTAGGCGGTGGGTTGGGCTGGTGGCTAGGGCGACGCATTAGCCGCCGCTTAAACGCTGCCCGCACACAAATCCAAGAAGGCTTTTTAGAGTCGATCTTCTCGGTAATGGGTTGCTTGTGCCAAGCCGACGGTAAAGTCACCGATGGCGAGCTTGGCGTGGCCGAAAAGCTGTTCGACCAAATGCATCTTCAGGGCGAACAGCGGGCCAAAGCGCGAGCCGCCTTCGAGCGCGGACGCGCCGACGACTTCAACTTAGATGCAGAACTGGCGAACGTTAACCGACTGACCCAGCGCCAACCGGTTTTACGCCAGGTGTTTTTGCAGGTTCAGTTAACCGCCATCGCTGCCGACGGCGTACTGCACCCTGCCGAGCACGAGATGATTTTGCGCGTGGCCCGTGGCGTAGGCTGTAGCGACGCCGAAGTGCAGCAGATTGAAGCCATGCTTCACGGTGCCGCCGCGAATTCGCAGGGCTCCAGCGAAGAGGCATTGAAAGACGCCTATCAAGTACTAGGGGTGAGTGAAGACGCCAGCGACGCCGAAATCAAAAAAGCGTACCGCCGCCTAATGAGCCAAAACCACCCCGACAAACTCGCCGGTAAAGGGCTGCCTGAAAGCATGCGTGAAGTGGCCCAGGCACGCACCAGCGAAATTGGCAACGCATACGAACGCATCCGTAGCGCCCGAGACCGGTAGCTCGACAGGTTTCTAAGCACTCGCTACATTAAAGCCTCACCGCGCTGCTTAGGAGCCGCCTAATGATAACGAACTACAGTTTTCCGAACTCTCGCTCGCTGCGGGTTACCTGGACACTTGAAGAGCTTGGCCTGGAGTACCTCTGCCAGCATGTCGCATTGGATAGCGGCGAAGGACAAACTGCTGAGCATCTAGCCCGCCATCCAGATGGCAAGGTGCCAGTGATTGAAGATGGCGAGCTAACGCTGTTTGAATCGGCACCTATCTGCCGCTATCTAGCCGAGCAATACGGTGATGGCCGCCTTCTGCCAGAAAGCGCCGCTGAGCGAGCGCAAGTCGACCAGTGGCTAAGCTTTATCGTCACCGAAATCGAGCAACCGCTGTGGCTTCAGGCCAAGCATAAATTTGCGCTCCCTCAAGATCAGCGCGTGCCTTCAGTCTTGCCCACCGCCGCCTGGGAATTTCAGCGGGCACTGCTTGCACTAGAACGCCGTTACCAGGGCCAGGAGACGTTAGTCGGCGAGACGTTCACCCTGGCAGATATCTTCCTTACCCATACGTTAACGTGGGCAGCCAGTATGAAACACCGACTGCCTGAACCTCTAGCGGCCTACCGCGCACGTCACGCTGAGCGCCCAGCGTTAGCCCGTGCCGTGGAAAAAGAGCAAGAAGCGGCAGTTGATCGCTAGGTAACCGCCCCATGAGGTAGAACAGCGCTGTAGACGGCAAAGTAGTGGCAAATACTTCCGGCAATCACAAACAGATGCCAAATAGCGTGATTGTAGGGAATGGCACGCACGGCATAGAAGATAACCCCTAGCGTGTAGATGATTCCCCCTGCGGCAAGCAGAGCGATGCCGGTCACCGATAAACTGGCTGCCATCTCTCTAGAGGCCAGGACGATCATCCAGCCCATCAGTAAGTAGATAGCCACGCGTAGTACCGCGAAACGCTGTGGCCAAAGCAGTTTGCAGCCAATTCCCACTAGCGCGAGCGACCACACGGCGGTAAATAAGATCCAGCCCGTGGTGCCGCGCATATTAACGAGCAGAAAAGGCGTATAAGTGCCCGCGATAAGCAAGTAAATTGCGCAGTGGTCAAGCAGCTGGAAGCGTTGCTTCCAGCGTCGATGAGCAATGCCATGATAGAAAGTCGAGGCAGTATAAAGCAGGACTAGCGTGGTGCCGTACAGGCTCAGGCTGACAATTTTCCAAGGGTCGACGTGGGCGGCTAAGCTCGCTATTACCAGCAGCACGACCATACCCACCAAGCTGAGCACAGCGCCAACCCCGTGGGTAATGCTGTGTAACCACTCTTCGACAATGCTGAACTCACCCTGCTCTTGAGGCAGCACGTCACACCGTTGTTCATCTAGAGCTGTCATCCTGGGGCGCTCCTGCTATGCCACACCCCACCATTATCACTCCATGCGTTCAATGCCTACAACGCTGGCGCAGGTAACGTGGCTTTAATGACTTATCATCCAAGGCCGTGCGGAAGGGAACATTTTATTACCTTCCGCCGTATAAAATACCTGGGGCTTATGACGTTCTTTATGACAACAACCTTTTTCGTGCTCACTATGCTGGTTGCCATGTCTGGGCTCGTGTGCGGCTTTTTCATTCCGTGCAAAGGCACTGCGCCGTGCTGGATCCATCGTTAATAACTGAGGGGCGACCAGCAATACTCGTGGTGACAAGGTTCCACAAGTTGGGCAAGCGCAAGCATCACCGACTTCGCACAGTGGAACCAGTTCGTGGAACAAGCCATGGGTAGCACATTTATAGTCGTAGAGAGGCATACCGCTTTCTCCTTGTTAGCATCCATTTTAAACAGGCAGCGATACTGGCGTGTCGCTGCCTTTCTCAATGCAGCGGTGGTAAGGCGCTCTACTTGTCCTTGGAGAGCGGCAGATCAGCTCCCTGGGCGACTTGCGCTCCAGGCCCATTGGCATTCGGCTTCACATCAATATCAAAAATATCCGTTGGCAGCCAAAGTGTTGCGCAAGCATTGGGAATATCGACAACGCCACTGATATGCCCTTGTACGGGCGCGCAGCCTAGCAGCGAGTAGGCTTGAGCACCGGTGTAACCAAACTTTTTGAGATATTCGATGGCATTGAGAACGGCCTGACGATAAGCCACATGCACATCCAGGTAGTGCTGCTTGCCCTGTTCGTCTACCGATACCCCTTCAAAAATCAGGTAATCATCGTATTTCGGCGTGATAGGACTTGGCTTGAAAATAGGGTTCTTGATGGCGTACTTCTCCATCCCGCCTTTGATCAGGTTAACCCGCAAGTGGATCCAACCAGCCATCTCAATGGCGCCACAAAAGGTGATTTCCCCATCACCTTGGCTAAAGTGCAGGTCGCCTACCGACAAGCCACCATCTTTAACGTACACAGGAAAATAAATTGTCGACCCACGCGATAAGTCTTTGATATCACAATTACCACCATGCTCACGGGGCGGCACTGTTCGCGCGCCTTCAGCGGCAGCTTGTTGCTTTGCAGTGCCTGATAATTTACCCATATGCGCCGTATCGGCGTAGGGCAGCGCGGCTAACTGGGGGATACGGTCAGGCTCGGTATCGTAAAGTGCTTTTTCTCGCTTATTCCATTCAGCCAACATCTCTTTTGACGGTAGGCAACCAATCAAGCCCGGATGGATTAAACCAGCAAACTCGACACCAGGAATATGTCGGGATTTGGTGAACATGCCATTAAAGTCCCAAATCGACTTTTGAGCCTCTGGGAAGTGCTCGGTTAAAAAACCACCGCCATTCTGTTTAGAAAAAAAGCCATTGAACCCCCACTGACTCTCCTCAAAGGTACCAATATCAAGAATATCGACCACCAACAAATCGCCAGGCTCAGCACCTTCAACCCCCACGGGACCTGATAAAAAGTGAACCTGGGTTAAGTCAACATCGCGTACATCGTCGGCGCTATCATTGTTATGAATTTGCCCGCCAGTCCAGTCATGACACTCAACGATAAAGTCGTCGCCAGGCTTTACCATGCAGGCCATGGGTATATCGGGATGCCAGCGATTATGGATCTGTTCGTTCTCGTAAGGTGATTGTTTAAGGTCAATTTTAATAATTGTTTCAGCCATAACAAACCTCTGTCACGTAACGTAGGATAGTCAGCGTAGAGAAGATCATTTCCCCTACCCCACTATGCAAAATAGTCACTCAGACAGTTATAAGCTAATTACATCTAGATTATTACGCAGCCTTAACTAAACTCAGCCGAGTATCTGCTCAACAAATACTCAGGAGAGCGGGCTTTAGAAGCTTTCAGACAGAAGAGCGGTTCAGTAGGGTGACAAAAGGGCTTAGTCACCCTTTACGTTCAATATCGACGTCGCTGGCTTGGGTAAAATCGTCCAGCGCCATCATATGGCCAAGTTTGCCCGCTTTGGTGGAGAGATAGTGCTCATTATGGGGGTTTAGGCCTGTGGTAATCGGCAGGCGCTCAACCACATTCACGCCATCCCGGGTTAAGGCATCCACCTTTCGAGGGTTATTGGTCATCAGTTTTAATGCCGTAATACCCAAGTGGTTAAGCATCGGCACACACAGGTCATAGCGACGCATGTCCGCACCAAAACCAAGCTGTTCGTTGGCTTCAACCGTGTCAGCACCTTGGTCTTGCAGATGATAAGCGCGAATTTTATTCAGCAGCCCAATACCTCGCCCCTCCTGGCGCAGGTAAAACAGCACGCCACGCCCTTCTTCAGCAATACGCTTGAGCGCTTCTTGTAACTGATAGCCGCAGTCGCAGCGCATGGAAAACAGCGCATCGCCGGTTAAACATTCAGAATGCACGCGCCCCAGTACTGGCTCGCCGCCGCTCACATCACCTAGCGTTAAGGCGATATGGTCTTTACCCGTGGCTTCGTCTTCGAAGCCGTGCATGGTGAATGTGGCCCAAGGTGTGGGCAGCCGGGAAGCGGCAATGAAGCGAATGGTCACAGGTTACCTCGTCGATTAACCAAACCAGCTAACCACACCGGTGTTGGAAAAATAAGAAAACATTCTACCAGGAAGCGGCGGTAGCCTCACGGTCTCAACAGGGAGAGGCGTTTTTAAGTACGTTTTTTAAGTACAATTGCCGCCTTCAGACACAGTTATCTTCAAGTACCGTTATCTTCAAGTACAATGACTCCCTTACAATGCGGGCAAACTTCTCAAGAGCAAGTGTTTATGACCACCACACCTTTGCAAAACGACCGTTTTCTTCGTGCGCTGGCTCGCCAGCCTGTCGACCGCACTCCGGTGTGGATGATGCGCCAAGCAGGCCGATACCTGCCAGAATATCGCGCCAGCCGCGCCGATGCTGGCAGTTTTATGGATCTGTGTCGCAACCATGACCTAGCTTGTGAAGTAACGCTACAGCCCCTTGAGCGTTACCCACTAGATGCCGCCATTCTATTCTCCGACATCCTCACCATCCCAGATGCGATGGGGCTAGGGCTTTATTTCGAAACCGGTGAAGGTCCGAAATTCAGAAAAACCGTGCGCACTCCAGAAGAGGTTGCAGCGTTAACGGTACCCAACGCCGAGCGCGATCTCGATTATGTGATGCGCGCCGTATCGACCATTCGTCGTGAGCTGAACGGTCGCATGCCGTTGATCGGCTTTTCGGGTAGCCCCTGGACGCTAGCCACCTACATGGTGGAAGGCGGTTCTAGCAAAGATTTCCGCCATCTGAAAACCATGCTTTACGATACGCCAGACACCATGCACCAATTGCTGGATACCCTGGCGCAGTCGGTAACCGACTACCTAAACGCGCAAATTCGCGCGGGCGCTCAAGCAGTACAGATTTTTGATACCTGGGGCGGTGCGCTTTCAACCCCCGCCTACCTGGAATTTTCGCTGCGCTACATGGAGCAAATTGTCTCCGGCCTGATTCGTGAGCACGATGGCCGCCGCGTGCCGGTTATTCTGTTTACCAAAAATGGCGGCCAATGGTTGGAACACATCGCCTGTGCCGGAGCCGATGCGCTTGGTATCGATTGGTCGACCGAACTTTCCGACGCCCGCTCTCGCGTGGGCCATAAAGTCGCGCTGCAGGGTAATCTCGACCCCAACGTGCTGTTCGCCCGCCCCTCGGCCATTCGCGCCGAAGTGGCTCGCGTACTGGAGAGCTATGGCCACGGCCCGGGCCACGTCTTTAACTTGGGCCATGGCATCAGCCAGTTCACCAACCCCGATCACGTCACCGCCTTTATGGAGGCGCTGCACGATTTAAGCCCGCAGTATCATCAAGGCATTCCTACCCAAACGAACGCCCCGCGCCCAGGAGCCAAGTAATGAGCGATTTACGCGACGACCAGTGGTTTACCGAAGTATTTGATAGCCACGGCAGCGCTTTCTCGCTGAAAGTCACTGAGAAATTGCTGGATGTGCAAAGCCCCTACCAGCACCTGGAAGTGTATACCACAGAGACCTACGGCAACCTGATGGTGCTCGATGGCTGCGTGATGCTGACCGATCGCGACAACTTCCTCTATCACGAAATGATAGCCCACCCAGCACTGTTCACCCATCAAGACCCCAAACGGGTAGTGATTATTGGTGGTGGCGACTGCGGCACGTTAAAAGAGGTGTTACGTCACCCTGGTGTTGAAAAAGTGACGCAAATCGACATCGATGAAGAAGTGACCAAGGCCGCCGAGCGCTTCTTCCCAGCGTTGGTAGAAGCTAACGGCGACCCGCGTGCCGAGCTGCTGTTTGCGGATGGTGTGAAGTGGGTAGACGACGCTGCCGATGAGAGCATCGACGTGCTGATTATCGACTCTACCGACCCGGTCGGCCCCGCCGAAGGGCTATTTAAAACCGACTTCCTGAAGCGTTGCCACCGTATTCTAAAAAATGGCGGCGTGATGGTGCAGCAAAGCGAATCACCGCTTTACCACAGCGGCTCTATTATTCGCGAACTGCGTAACGACATGCGTGAAGCGGGCTTTGATAGCGTGGCCACACTGCCCTTCCCACAGCCGGTTTACCCTTCTGGCTGGTGGAGCGTCACGTTGGCCGGCAAAGCGACCAGCGTTGAAAGCTTCCGCGAACAAGCTGCCGCTGAACATAAAATGCCGCTACAGTACTACACTGGTGATGCTCACCGTGGTGCACTATCGCTGCCGCCTTTTATGCGTAAAGCCTTCGCATAACTTAGCGTCTGCGAATAGCCAAAAAGCCGAGCATTGCTCGGCTTTTTTTATGTGCTTACGTTTTGAGCTTACGTTTACTTGCCCTTTCACGTTAAGGAATAACAAATGAAAACCGTTCGTTGGTTGGGAGTAGGAATTGGTGTTTTAGTACCTGCGATGGCCATGGCCAGCACGCTGGAAACCGTTCAGGAACGCGATCGCGTACGTTGTGGCGTTAACGCTGCCCAACCAGGCTTTTCGTCATTAGATGACGACGACCAATACCGAGGCCTGGATACCGATGTATGCCGTGCCATAGCCGCTGCGGCGCTTGGCGACGCGACAAAAGTAGATTTCGTGCCACTCGACTCGGTAGAACGCTTCACCGCGCTGCAGTCTGGCGAAGTCGATGTCCTATCACGCACCACGACTTGGACCTCGAGCCGTGACACGACGATGGGGATGAACTTTACCGGCGTAAGTTACTACGATGGCCAAGCCTTTATGGTGGCCAGCGACCTAGGCGTGCAAAGCGCCAAAGAGCTTGATGGCGCGGCAGTTTGTACCCAGTCTGGCACCACCAGCGAACTCAATCTTTCTGATTACTTTCGCATCAACGGCATGACTTATGATGCTGTCGTTTTTGATGCGCCTGAACAGTCTATTGCGGGCTTTGAAGCAGGCCGTTGCGATGTTTTAAGCTCCGATGCTTCCCAACTGTATGCCCAGCGGATGCAGCTTGCTGATCCCGACATGGCGGTCGTGCTCCCTGAAATTATCTCGAAAGAGCCGCTGGGCCCAGCCGTTCGTCAAAATGATGACCAATGGTTCAATCTTGTGAAGTGGTCGCTGTTTGCCATGCTAAATGCGGAAGAGCTGGGCATTACACAAGCTAACGTAGATGAACAGCTTAATTCGGAGAATCCTGATGTCATGCGCCTGCTTGGTCAAGATGGTGACTTTGGCGAGCCGATGGGCATCAGTACCGATTGGGCGTACCAAATCATCAAGCAGGTGGGTAACTACGCCGATATCTTTGATAGAAACGTCGGTGCCGACTCTGACTTCAAGATTGCCAGAGGCTTAAACGCCTTGTGGAAAGACGGTGGCATTCAATACGCACCACCTATTCGTTAATCCTGTTCATCCTTCAAGCCCGTTAATCCATCACACTGAGCGACACTATTTTTTAAGCTAACAGCCACATTAGCGACTATGCATCAAAATAGAGCAATCACTAGTCGCTAATGTTTCTTTTTGCACCAATACTTTCGTATACAGCAGGCATTTTGCGTTGAAAAGCGCTGAATTTGACGACATATCCTTTCTGGCACCTTCCTTGCTAGCTTCTAGTGTCATGCATTTGCATGCATAACGACATTAAATCGAGTAAGGGGAACGACCATGATGAATAAAAAACACTTGGTACTGCTGGCCTCCGCGGGTGCTATCACGCTGGCCGGTGTCGCCACTGCTCAAGCTGATACGTTAGCAGACACGATGGAACGCGGCGCCGTTCAGTGCGGCGTCAGCGATGGCCTGCCAGGTTTCTCCGCCCCGGACGATGAAGGTAACTGGCAAGGACTCGACGTTGACGTATGTCGTGCCGTTGCCGCCGCCGTTCTCGGTGATGCTGATGCGGTGAACTACATTTCTCTGAACGCGGTAGAGCGTTTTACGGCCCTGCAGTCTGGCGAAGTCGACGTACTATCACGTAATACCACCTGGACCACCACTCGTGACACCACCCTGGGCCTCAACTTCACTGGCGTGACCTTTTACGACGGTATCGGCTTCCTAGTTAACCGCGATCTGGGGCTTAGTGGTGCCGACGAATTGGATGGTGCCGCTATTTGTATTCAGTCTGGCACCACGACCGAACTCAACGTAGCCGACTACTTCCGCGCCAACGATATGCAGTTCGACCCCATTGTATTTGATACCTCTGAACAAACCGTGGGTGGCTTCCAGTCTGGGCGCTGTGATGTATTAACCTCGGATACTTCTCAGCTGGCGGCACTACGTATTCAGCTAGATGACCCGGACAGCGCGGTCATTCTACCCGACATTATTTCCAAGGAGCCTCTGGGCCCTGTCGTACGTCAAGGCGACGACGTATGGTTTAACATCGTGAAGTGGTCGTTATTCGCCATGATTAACGGCGAAGAGTATGGCGTCACCAGCGAAAATGCCGAGGAGATGCTCAGCTCTGAGAATCCTGATGTTGCCCGCCTACTTGGCCAAGATGGCAACTACGGTGAAGGTATGGGCTTAGAAGCCGATTGGGCCTACAACATCCTGAGCCAAGTCGGTAACTACGGCGAAAGCTTTGAGCGCAACGTCGGTATGGGCTCTCCGCTTGAAATTGAACGTGGTGTTAACGCCCTCTGGAACCAAGGTGGCTTCCAGTACGCACCGCCGATTCGCTAAGCGTCTCGTTTGACCCCGGCCCGCCGCTCCATCCTTCCAAGGGCATCGGCGGGCCATTTGATTGACCGTCCGTATCGCGGAGACGCCTTCCATGTCCGTAAGTCCTAACACTCGTCCCGCTGGCCACAAGCCGCCGTTTTGGCGAGATCGCGCCAAACGTGCGCTTATTTTCCAGCTACTCCTCGTCGCCGCTGTGGCAGCCTTTTTGTTCTACATTGTCGGTAATGTCCAAGACAACTTATCTGCACGTGGTATCACCACCGGGTTTGGTTTCTTGGGCAACACCGCAGGTTTTGGGATTGTGCAGAGTCTGATCGACTACTCATCTCAAAGCACTTATGGCCGTACCTTCTTGGTCGGCTTACTGAATACGTTGCTGGTGGGTGGCCTAGGGGTATTGGCCGCGACCATCATTGGCTTTATTGTTGGCATCGCCCGCCTGTCGCCTAACTGGCTGCTAGCGCGCTTAGCCACCGCCTATATCGAAACTTTCCGCAATATTCCGCTGCTACTGCAAATATTCTTCTGGTACTTTGCGGTATTACGCACGATGCCAAGCGCCAGAGATAGCTTGGCATTTGGCGAAGCCATCTTTCTCAACGTACGCGGGTTGTATTTACCCCAACCGCTGTTTGAGTCTGGCTTTGGCCTGATCCCTCTGACCTTCCTTGTCGCCATTGTTGCCAGTATTGCCCTGGTGATATGGAACAAGCGTCGCCATGAAGCCACAGGTAAACGCCTGCCAGCTTACTGGATCTCATTTTTACTGATTTTTGGCTTACCGCTATTAGTGCTCGTTGCTACTGGCGTGCCGGTTACCTGGGAAATGCCGGAACTGCGCGGCTTTAATTTCCGTGGCGGTATTACGGTAATCCCTGAGTTCCTCGCGCTTTGGCTGGCACTGTCGATTTATACCGCCTCGTTTATTGCTGAAATTGTCCGCTCTGGCATTCAGGCAATTTCGCACGGGCAAACGGAAGCTGCCCAGGCACTAAGCCTGCCACGTAACCTGGTACTTCGTCTGGTGGTTATCCCTCAGGCACTGCGCGTCATTATTCCGCCGCTAACCAGCCAGTACTTGAACTTGATTAAGAACTCGTCGCTGGCAACCGCCATCGGCTATCCCGACCTTGTCTCGGTGTTTGCAGGTACCACGCTGAACCAGACCGGCCAAGCCATTGAGGTCATTGCAATGACCATGGCGGTCTACCTAACCATCAGCCTGCTGGTGTCCATGTTTATGAACTGGTTCAACGCCCGAGTGGCACTGGTTGAACGCTAGGCCGACGGTGAGGATATTTACATGATCCATAATCAAACAATTATTAAAGAGCGGCCAGCCCCCAGTAGTTCTGTCGGGGCGGTTGCCTGGCTACGTGCCAATCTGTTCAACGGCCCGATCAATACTATCTTTACCCTAATCGGGCTTTACATACTCTATTTGCTGGTCGTTCCCACCGTTCAGTGGGCGTTTTTGAATGCCGATTGGATAGGTACCACACGGGATGACTGCTCTCGGGAAGGGGCTTGCTGGGTTTTCATCAATGCACGCTTTACCCAATTCATCTACGGCCTGTATCCCCGTGAGGAAATCTGGCGAGCCAACATCGTCTTTGCTGGTTTCTTTACGCTGATAGCTTGGCTGGCCATTCCCCGCCTGCCCCTCAAACGTTGGGTGGCGATATTTGCTCTTGTTGGCTTCCCCATCGTTGCCTATGTGCTGCTGCACGGCGGCTACTTTGACATGCCTCGCGTGCCTACGCATCGCTGGGGTGGCTTGCTGCTAACCCTGCTGCTGGCTACCGTCGGTATGGTGGGCGCACTGCCTATCGGCATTGTGCTGGCGCTGGGGCGGCGCTCCAATATGCCCATCGTGAAAAGTTTCTGCGTCGTATTTATCGAGTTTTGGCGCGGAGTACCGCTGATTACGGTGCTATTCATGGCCTCGGTAATGCTGCCGCTGTTCCTTCCCTCTGAGATGAATGTAGACCGTTTAGTACGGGCACTGAGCGGCCTAACGCTATTCCAAAGCGCCTACATGGCCGAGGTGATTCGTGGTGGCCTGCAAGCCATTCCAAAAGGCCAGGAAGAGGCTGCTGCTGCGCTCGGCATGACCTACTGGAAGCGGATGGGGCTGATTGTGCTTCCCCAGGCGCTGAAAATGATGATTCCCGGTATCGTGAATACCTTCATTTCGCTGTTTAAAGACACCACCCTGGTCATGATCATCGGACTATTTGACCTATTGGGGATCGTGCAAGCGGCGCTGGCCGACTCACGCTGGCTGGGCTTCTCGCTGGAAGGCTATGTCTTTGCCGCCTTCATGTTCTGGGTCTTCTGTTTCAGCATGTCGCGCTATAGCCAGTATTTAGAACGCAAGCTGCACACCGGCCATAAGCGCTAACGCCGCTTTTATTAACGATTTTTTAGCAGGATAAAGACATGACTCAAGCAGCCACCAACATCTCTGGTACCCCTACTTCTGACCTGATGGTTGAAATGCGCGGCGTTAATAAATGGTACGGCGATTTTCACGTGCTGCGCGATATCGACCTGGAAGTAAAGCGCGGCGAGCGTATCGTTATTTGCGGGCCGTCAGGCTCAGGCAAGTCAACCTTGATTCGCTGCATTAACCATCTGGAAGAGCACCAGCAAGGCGATATCGTGGTAGGCGGCGTACCGCTTACCCAAGACGTTAAGCGTATCGAGCAAATCCGCCGTAGCGTGGGCATGGTATTCCAGCACTTCAACCTCTTCCCTCACTTAACCGTGCTGGAAAACTGCTGTATCGCGCCCATGTGGGTGCAAAAAAAGCCGCGCCGCGAGGCGGAAGAAATGGCCATGCAGTACTTAGAACGGGTGCGTATTGCGGAACAGGCGCTTAAGTACCCCGGTCAGCTTTCCGGCGGCCAGCAGCAGCGGGTCGCCATTGCCCGCTCACTGTGCATGCACCCTGACGTCATGCTCTTCGACGAACCAACGTCGGCCCTTGACCCAGAAATGATCAAGGAAGTGCTAGACGTCATGGTCGAACTTGCCAATGAAGGCATGACCATGCTGTGTGTGACCCACGAAATGGGCTTTGCCAAAACCGTCGCCGACCGGGTGATTTTTATGGACCAAGGGCAAATCATCGAAGAAAACGCACCTGAACCGTTCTTCAATAACCCGCAGTCAGAACGTACCCAGCTATTCTTAAGCCAGATTCTGGGGCACTAAGTAACGCAATTGGTAAAGCAGTTGATAAAGCAATGGGCCTCAGCGAAGGCCCATTGTTATCTCAAACGATGCCGATTCATTGCCCGCTCTCCCGCAACCACTGCCAGTCCGCACCAGAAACCGACTAACTCCCCAGTGGGGTAATACTGGCAGGCTGCAGGGCAGGTTGCTCGCGGTGTTGCGTCAGCGGTTTATTGGCGAGTGCTGTGAGCAATATCTGTAGTGGATCGCCATGGCTCACCACCAGCACCGTTTCGCCTTCACAGCGGCGCTCTAGCTCCTCAATCACTGCACACATACGCTTGGCAACGTGACTTACCGCCTCCACCTGATGCTGTTGATGGTCAGCATCTTGGGCATCTAACGCCCAGACGTCAGGGTAATGCCGATCCGATTGGCCATCGAGCTCACCGAAGTAGCGCTCACGAAGGCGCTCCTCTTTCTCCAGCGTTAAGCCAAACGCTGTAGCGACTCGATCAGCGGTTTGTGTTGTCCGCAAAAAGTCTGAGTGCACAACTTTGGTGGGCGTCGGCCAACACCATTGTGCAACGGCTGTTGAAAGCTGCTCTTCACCCAAAGATGACAAGCCGAAGTCGCAAAGCCCACGCCCAGGCGAACTAATAATGAGGCCTTGTTTGTTCGCTTGGCTATGGCCATGGCGCATCAACAGATAGCGATTTCGCCAATGGTAGAAGGCGGCTGTGAAAGTGTTTGACATATCTTCGTAATAAACCCTAGATTGAAAGAGATCGTTTTCGAAAAATAAACATCTAGCGCTACAAATGTCCACTTGCGAAACGTACGCGCAGTAAAAGAAGCGCTGAATTCGATAGTGGATAGCACAACACAAAAATAACGCACATAAGAGGCTAACTATGGAAACATCACGTTTCTGCAAGCGTCCGCTTGCCATGCTAGCGGCTGCATCACTGCTCCCCTTCGCACTCCTCTCTACCCATGCCTTGGCAGAGTGCGAGCGCGGTGACCTGGATTCACTGTACTGCGATGAAAACGGCGACATGGTGGCTGATCGGCCAAGCGACGAGTCTGGATGGGCAAACCCGGACACCCTTATTTTTGCTTATACCCCGGTAGAAGATCCGGCCATTTATTCGGATATCTGGCAGCCCTTTATTGATCATCTATCCGAGGTTACCGAACGCGATGTGCGCTTCTTTGCGGTCCAATCTAACGCCGCACAAGTCGAAGCCATGCGCAGCGGGCGCTTACACATTGCTGGCTTCTCGACCGGCCCGACTCCTTTTGCCGTTAACTTAGCAGGCGCGGTGCCCTTCGCACTGATGGGGTCAGATGATGGTCAGTTCGGCTACACCCTGCAGCTATTTACCCATGTAGACTCAGATATTGAGAGCCTGGAAGACCTCAAGGGCAAGCGTGTTGCCCACACCTCGCCAACGTCCAACTCCGGTAATCTAGCGCCGCGTGCCTTACTGCCAGAGCTTGGCATCACTCCCGAAGAGGATTACGACATCGTTTACTCGGGCAGCCACGATCAATCGATGTTAGGCGTCGTCGCTCGGGATTACGATGCCGCGCCGGTGGCTTCTGAAGTAGTCGAGCGTATGGCAGCACGTGGTCTTTACGATGAGGAAGATGTGCGTCTGATCTACGAATCTGACCGTTTCCCCACGACCTCCTATAACTACGCCCATAACTTACACCCGGATCTTGTAGAAAAAATCGAGGAAGCCTTCTTTACCTTCGATTTCGTCGGCACCGAGCTTGGCGAGGAGTTTGAAGGCGTCGAAAAGTTTATTCCGATTAATTACAAAGATAACTGGCAAGTGATTCGTACCATCCAGGCGGCTAATGACGTGAGCTATACACGAGAAAACCTGGAGTAACAACGATTGCGCCGCCCCAGCGGCGCAATTATTCGCCTTTCGATGGAAACAATCACATGCTGGAAATTACCAATCTGGTCAAACGTTATGGCCACAACGAGGCGGTGCTGAAAGGACTCGATCTTAAGGTAGAGGACAACAGCGTTGTTTCTATTGTTGGCGCGTCTGGTGCTGGTAAAAGCACCATGCTTCGCTGTATCAATCGCTTAGTAGAACCTACATCGGGCTCTATCAAACTCAACGGCACCGAACTGGTGAATGTGAAAGGCGCTGAGTTACGCCGTGCCCGGCGCAAAATTGGCATGGTCTTCCAGGGATTTAACTTACTTGATCGCCTCACCGTCATGGAGAACGTACTGGCTGGGCGGCTTGGCTACGTTAATCTCTATCAAGCAATCTCGCGTCGCTACCCTCAAGCCGATATAGAGCGCGCATTTACCCTTATGGAGCGCGTAGGGATTGCTCATTACGCCAATAAACGTGCCGATGAGCTTTCCGGCGGTGAGCGCCAGCGTGTCGGGGTGGTGCGGGCATTAATGCAAGAACCCGACCTGTTGCTGGCCGACGAACCAACGGCATCGCTCGACCCACGCACGTCCGAGCAAATAATGATACTGCTGCAGAGCCTTGCCAGTGAGCTTTCGCTACCGGTATTAATCAATATTCATAACGTTGCGCAAGCAAAAACCTACACTGAGCGCATTGTCGGCTTACGCCACGGCAAAATGATTTTTGATGGCGTGCCTGCAGACTTCAACAAAGACGCTCTTGATGCCATTTATGGTGGTATTGAAGCGCCTGATGACGCTATTACCGAGCAGCCCGGTGCCCATGCTGAGGAGCCACGACATGACGCCGTCTGACTCCCCGTCTCCCCCACGCACCTGGAAAAAACCGCCATTCATTGCCAACCCCATCATCCGCTACGGTATTTTTATTGTCGCTGCGATTTATCTGGTGTGGGCTTTCGGTTCTTTGCCGTTTAACTGGGCGCGCATTTCAGAAGGCTTACCGCGAGCAGCACGCATTTTTAGCGGGGGTTTTCCACCCAGCCTGGAACGTTACGAGCTGCTACTAACAGGCTTTAAAGAGAGCTTCCAAATTGCCATTCTCGCCACGCTACTAGGCGTTTTTCTATCGATTCCTTTTGCGGTGATGGCCGCTCGTAACATCGCCCCGATGCCCATTTACGTGATTGGCCGCGCGGTCATTATTATCTCGCGCAGCTTTCACCCCGTTATCGTGGCTATTTTATTCGTGGCGGCCGTTGGCTTTGGGCCGCTGGCAGGTATTTTAACGCTGACGCTCTACTCCATCGGGTTTGTTGGAAAGCTGCTAGCAGAAGAGATCGAAGAGATTGACTGGGGGCAGGTAGAAGCCATGCGCGCGGCAGGAGCAGGCTACATTGCCACACTTTATTACGCCGTCTTTCCACAAATATTGCCCCGTCAGGTCGGTCTATCGATGTACCAGCTTGATAGCAACCTACGCGCCTCTGCGGTGGTCGGCATCGTCGGCGCAGGCGGTATCGGTGGCACATTAATGAATGCCTTTGGTCGCTATGATTACGACTTCGCCTTTGCGATTTTACTGGTCATCATTGCGGTTATTTTACTGAGTGAAGGCATCAGCGGCTGGGTGAGGAAAAAAATATGGTAGATCACGCTCAGCAACTTGCCGACCGTGTTTGGCATCGCTACGACCGTAAAGGACGCTTAATCCGCTACGCTGTACTGCTAGGCACACTGATGCTGGTGTTCTGGGCGGTTCGCGATATTGATATTTTCTGGCCCTGGGTATGGGACGCGCCCAACCAAATGTCTAATTTGGCTGCGCGCATGTGGCCGCCCAGCCCTGCCGGGTTAAGCAATATTCTGAACGCGCTGCTGGAAACGGTACATATCGCGACGTTGGCCACATTTCTGACTATTTTTCTCGCCTTGCCAGTCGCCTATATCGCCGCCCAGAACACCACCCCCAATCGTGCTTGCCTATGGCTGGGGCGCTTTATTCTAGTCTCCAGCCGCTCGGTTAATACGATTATATGGGCGCTGTTATTCGTGGCTATTTTTGGCCCCGGCGTGTTAGCAGGGATTCTGGCGATTGTGTTTCGCTCGATAGGCTTTATTGGCAAATTAATGGGTGAAGCCATTGAAGAAATCGACCGTCGCCCGGTGGAAGCGATGGAAGCCACCGGGGCTTCCAAGGCAAAAGTGGTCGCCTACGCCATTGTGCCCCAGGTAATGCCGGCCTTTTTTGCCATCGTGATTCTGCGCTGGGATATCAACATCCGGGAATCCACCGTGCTGGGACTCGTTGGCGCAGGTGGCATTGGCGTGATTCTGCAAGGCGCTATTGACACTTTTGCTTGGCCGACAGTCGCGACTATTTTGATCGCGATTATCATCTTAGTACTGATTGGCGAAGCCATTACTAGCCTACTGCGCAGCAAAGTGCTTTAACCCCTTTTTACCTTCGCAAGTGTTTGACCAAACGGCAAACGCTTGCCATGGTTAGAGGGTAACTAACGACAAGGAGGACGTACGACGATGACCACCTATATCGTGGTAGCTGATGCCGCCCGCGCGCGTATTTTCACCCGTGATGCGTTGAATCTCACTGAGCATGAGAGCCTTGTACACGCAGCAGGCAGGCTGCACGAAGGTGACTTAATCACCGATCGCCGCGGTGCCGATGTCCATGAATCTACGTCAACCTCATCGCGCTCGTCTGGAGAAGAAGGCGCTGCCTCGCAGCATGAAAATGAGCTGTTTGCGAAAGAAGTCGCCAAGCGCTTATATGGTGCACGCGTCGATAACAGCATGGAAAAGCTTATTATGGTCGCGCCACCGAAATTTCTTGGGCTACTGCGAGAAAAACTCGACAACACCACCCACAAACTGGTCATTCACACGCTTTCGAAAGATTTGAGTAAAGCTTCTCTGGCCGATATTCAAAATGCCGTTAGCGACTTACGCTAATGCTCTCTACGTCACCCTCGCTTTCCCACTAAGCACGCTTTTCTGCTAAAGAAGTGGTCGCTTTTGCCGATAGTCGTCTTACCCCTGACGATTTAGAGAGCGACCATGTTTTCGTCCCTGCGAGCCCGCATCTTACTAGCCGCCCTCACGGCCATTATTGTAGCCCTCATCATTAATGGCATAGCCAGCTACACCACCGTCAAGCATCACAACAATCAACAAGTAAGCCGTAATCTCAGTGCCGTCGTTAACGGCAACACCCAGGCAATTAATGAGTGGTTTAACGCTCGCTATACCATGCTGGCCAGCATGGATGATGCTGTTGGCAGCAGCGACCCGCTTGCCGCATTGCGTCAGTTGGCTGATTCTGGAAGCTTCATGACTGCCTATATGGCTTATCCCTCTACGTCTGATGCTGTTTTTTCTGATAACTGGCAGCCGCCTAGTGATTATGACCCTCGCCAACGCCCCTGGTATCAGGATGCTGCCAACGCCAAAGACACCGTTATCACAACACCTTATGTCGATGCCCAAACAGGGGGGTTAATCGTTACCTTTGCACGCCCCTTCTATCGTAACGGGCAGCTAGCTGCTGTCATTGGCGCAGACATCACAATTGAAGATGTCATTGATATTGTGGCCAGTATCGCCCCGACACCTTCAAGCTTCGGTTTTTTGACGACGGAAGATGGCACGCTCGTGGCGCACCCTGACGCCGCGTTAACGCTTGAGCCGTCCTCAGTGTTGAGCAGCGATCTAACCAACGACAGCTTGGCCAAGATTATCCAAGCCGAAGAGCCTCAAGCGCTTGAACTGCAAAACAGTGGCAAGCTGCTGATGGGCAGCACAGTAGGTGGCAGCAGTGGCTGGCAGTTAGTCGTGGCGCTTGATGAGCACGAAGCCACCGCAGGCCTGCGTGCCATTGCGACTACCTCGATTATCACTTTGCTGATTGTCGCGGCCATCACCGCCGTTATATTTGGAATCCTGCTTTCATTGATGCTTCGTAGACTGCTTGGCGTGCGCAACGCGATGGATAACATTGCCTCGGGAGATGGCGATTTAACCCTACGTTTGCCAGAAGAAGGCAACGATGAAGTGACCCAAATTGCCAGCGCGTTCAACCGTTTTGTCGGCAAAATGGAAGCCGTATTGGTTGATGTCCGCACGAGCAGTGAAGCGGTTCATCACGCGGCCAACGAAATTGCCATGGGTGGTCAGGATTTATCACGCCGTACCGATAACGCGGCCGCAAGCCTGCAGCAAACATCTGCGTCGATCGAGGAAATCACCAGCACCGTTCAACACACTGCCGCGTCCGCCCAGCAAGCCAACCAGCTCTCCCATGCAGCATCAAACGTTGCAAAGGAAGGCGGTCAAGTGGTGGCCAATGTCGTCACAACGATGGAAGACATTTCTCAAGCCTCTAATAAAATTGGTGAAATTGTCACGCTGATGAACAGCATTGCCTTCCAAACCAATCTGCTGGCACTCAACGCCTCAGTAGAAGCGGCCCGTGCCGGCGAACATGGCCGCGGCTTTGCCGTGGTGGCCGACGAGGTGCGCAAACTAGCAGGGCGCAGTAGCGAAGCTGCCAACGATATTCAAAAGCTAATCGAAGACTCACAAAGCAAAGTCAACAATGGCACCTCTCTGGTACAAAATGCGGGTGCGACGATGCAGGATATTGTTGCCCATATCACCCGTGTTACCGATGTGCTGGAGGAGATTAACGCAGCCACCAGCGAGCAGAGCGACGGCATTAATCAAGTCAATATTGCCGTTGCCGAGCTTGATCGCATGACCCAGGAAAACGCTGCCATGGTGGAAGAGTCCACTACTGCTGCTGAGCAACTGAAAGAGCAAGCGGAGCATCTCGCGGGGACCATAAGCAGCTTTAAACTGTCCCACGCTGCCACGCCTGCTTTGCAAGTGCCCTACCAAACATCTGACAACCAACGTCGCCATATCGCCTAGGGATTACACTATGCATTTCCGCTCATTACGCTCTTTTGTCGTGGCACTAGCAGGCCCTTGCCTGTTAGCCATTGTGGCCGCCCTGGTGGTGTATAACCTGATCGCCGCCTCACACACCCAACAAACCGTGGATGACCACACCAGTGAGCTCATGGAAGACGCGCTGGATGCCCGCTTAAACGCCATTGCCGAAGCAGAAGGCCAGCGCATTCAGCGCGAGTTGGACAAAGCGATGACGCTGGCCAGCCAACTCGCCATGACCAATGCGTTAATGGGGACGGAAGATGCAGAAGGCCAACGCGCGCTCTACCTAAGCCGCCGACAGCTATCAAACCTTGTACGCCAAACCGTCGCCGACAACCCTGACCTAGTGGATGCCTATATTGGCTGGGAGCCCAACGCCTTTGGAAATGACGCTCGCTACGCGGGCGACGAGCGCTACGGCCATGACGGCAGCGGCCGCTTTATGCCTTGGTGGTACCGCACTGATGATGGCGAGCTGGCGATACTGCCGCTAGGTGAGGATATCGAGAGCGAAACGCCCCTGGCAAGCGGCGTGCGCGAAGGTGAGTACTACCTGTGTCCGAAGGAAACCTTAGCTCCTTGTATTATCGACCCCGCAGCTTACGACTTCGGCGGTGAAACCCAGCTAGTCACCTCGTTCAACGCGCCGATCTTGGTAGATGGCGAATTTCGTGGTGTGGCAGGGATTGATTTGGCGCTTAACTTTATCCAAACCCTGTTAAACGACGCCAACCAGGCGCTTTATAACGGCGCTGGCCGAATGACACTGGTGGCAGGGCGTGGCGGCTTGGTAGCGGATACCGCTGGCAAAGAAGCCTTGGGCTTGCCCGCTAGCGATTCGCTAAGTGACACGCTATTGGCAGGCATTGAGCAGGCAATAACGCAGGGCAGCCTACACAGCAGCATGGCCGATGGTATGTTCCAGCGTTATCAGCCTATCGCCCTTGGCAATACGGATCAGCCCTGGGTGCTGGTACTGCAGCTCCCCGAGTCAGTGGTACTGGCCGAACTGAACGCTTTGCAAGACGTGCTCAGTGAGCAGCGCCAGCAAAACACGTTCGGCATGACACTAGTGGGCTTATTGCTGGCCGCGATTGGTGTCGGCGCACTGTGGTGGATTGGTGGACGAATCGCACGCCCTCTTAAACGCCTGGCCAACCGGATGGAAGAGATCGCGACAGGACATGGCGACCTTACCCAACGCTTGCCTGTTCATGGCCGCGACGAGAGCGCAGCGGTAGCAGAACAGTTCAATGCCTTCGCAGAGAAAATCCAAACCATTTTGCTGGATGTGCGGCGCAGCAGCGAAGCCGTAAACCATGCGGCCAATGAGATTACTCAAGGAGGGCAAGACCTATCTCGGCGCACTGAGCAGGCCGCCGCCAGCCTGCAGCAGACCTCTTCAGCCATGGAAGAGATCAGCAGTACCGTTGGCCACACCACCCATGCCTCTCAGGAAGCCAGTGGGCTTTCCCAAACCGCCTCGGAGCTAGCATCTCGTACTGACAGTGCGTTTGAGCAGGTGGTCGCTACGATGACGGATATTCGCACTAACTCTGATGAAATTCAGAGCATTGTCAGCGTCATTGATGGCATCGCTTTCCAAACTAACCTACTGGCGCTAAACGCATCTGTAGAGGCTGCCCGTGCAGGGGAGCATGGTCGTGGTTTTGCCGTCGTGGCTGATGAGGTACGCAAGCTCGCCTCGCGCAGCAGTGACGCCGCTAAAGATATTCGCCAACGCATCGATGCCTCGGCAGGCAAGGTAGAAAGCGGCACCCAAATGGTGCGTGATGCCGAAGCCGCTATGCATGAACTGGCTCAAAGCGTGACGCGCGTTACTCAAATGCTCGGCGATATCAGCACGGCCGCGCGTGAGCAAAACGATGGTATTAGTCAGGTAAGCATTGCCGTCACCGATCTAGACCAGATGACTCAGCAAAACGCAGCCCTAGTGGAGGAGTCCACCACCGCCGCCGAACAGCTAAAAGATCAGGCGGATCGGCTCGATGCACTGGTGGGTGGCTTCACCCTTGAAGCACATGACAGCCGCCACCCACAGAGCCAACACACACTGCCTGCGCCAACGCTGGCACAGTACTAAACGGCTATTAAATCAGGCCGCCAGGAGATCGGCAGTAGCGCAGGTTTATCGCTACGCTGGGCTCCGGCGGTCATTATCCTGCCAGGCCTCATTGCGAGGCCCACCTCGTAATCCATCCTTCCTTAGCTCGGTTTACTCCAGGGCGTATTTCCCACCTTGCGAACCGATAACAACATGATCTTAAGCATACGCCTAAAGTCGCACCCATTGGTGCCGATAGTAGGGCTGCAGATAGTACCTATCAGATAGTGCGTAACAGATAGTACGTAAAAGATAGTACGTAAAAGATAGTACCTAAAAAGTGGCCTGTTTTAGGCCTTAGCTTTCCTAACTAGCGAGACTATATTCATGCTGTCGTCCCTACGCTTGCGTATTCTTATCATCACGTTAATGGTAATTACGCTAGCACTGACTATTAATGCCTCAGTCAGCTACCTGACCCTGCAAACACATAATGACCAGCAGGTAACTCAGCAGTTGGCCTCTATTGCACAGGGTAACGCCCTGGCCATTGAGGAGTGGGTTGATGCCCGAGCCGCCATACTAGAGGCAGCGCGCACGCCAGTGATCGATAATGACCCACTTGCGCCACTCATCCAGCTAGCAGAGTCAGGCGGTTTCCTAACGGCATTTTTCGGCCAAGCCGATGGTAGCCACCTTTCGTCCGATGGCTGGGTACCAGGCAGTGATTTTGATCCACGCCAGCGCGACTGGTACCAAGCAGCAACAAAGCAGGATCGTACGATCGTCTCGCTGCCTTACGTGGACGCTAATAGCAATCAGCTAGTGGTTAGCTTTGCTACGCCAGTCAAGCGTAATGGCCGTTTGTATGGGGTGATCGGCGGCGATGTCGTCATCGACAACCTAGTCAGTCAGGTCAACGCTATTCGGCCAACGCCCTCGAGTTTTGCCTTTCTAAGTAGCGGCGGCGAAACAGTGATTGCTCACCCCGACGCGGCGCTGACGCTCAAACCGCTGAGTCGAATTAGCGACACTCTGTCCCCTGCGTCCATCGAACAGCTAAGTGCTGCGCAAGACGCGTGGGAGCCTATCGAAGTCGATGGCCTGGATAAGCGACTCTCAGTGACCCCCATCGCAGGAACCGACTGGGAACTCGGCGTGGCACTAGACGAGCATGAAGCCACGGCCGGGTTACGTGCCATTCTCAAGTCTTCATTGTTGACGCTAATCGCCATCATTGCTGTCACGGCGCTGCTGTTGAGCTTGTGGCTCAAGCGTACTTTCGCTGGCCTAGAACGGGCGCGTGATGCTCTGGATGACATTGCCAGCGGCGAAGGCGATCTAACCCGCCGACTTCCCGAGCAGGGCAGTGATGAAGTGGCTCAGATCTGCGGTGCTTTCAACCGCTTTGTGGGCAAAATGGAAGCAGTATTGGTCGATGTACGCACCAGCAGTGACTCGGTGCACCATGCCGCGAATGAAATTGCCTTGGGCGGCCAGGATCTATCCCGCCGTACCGATAATGCGGCTTCTAGCCTGCAGCAGACCTCGGCTTCAATAGAACAGATCACCAGCACCGTGGAGCACACCGCCGCATCGGCCCAAGAAGCCAATAAGCTATCTCAAACGGCCACGAACGTAGCTAAGGAAGGCGGGCAAGTGGTCGCCAATGTGGTTACCACGATGGAAGATATTTCCCAGGCCTCCCATAAAATTGGCGAAATCGTCACGCTAATGAACAGTATTGCCTTCCAAACCAACTTACTGGCCCTTAACGCCTCCGTAGAAGCCGCCCGGGCAGGGGAGCATGGCCGTGGTTTTGCGGTCGTTGCTGATGAAGTACGCAAATTAGCAGGACGCAGTAGTGAAGCCGCCAACGATATTCAAAAGCTCATTGAAGACTCACAAAGCAGAGTGAATAACGGCACTGTATTAGTGCAAAACGCAGGCGCAACCATGCAGGATATCGTTGCTCATATCACTCGCGTCACCGATGTGTTGGAGGAAATCAACTCCGCCACGAGTGAGCAGAGCGATGGCATCAAACAGATCAATATCGCCGTGTCTGAACTTGACCGTATGACTCAGGAGAATGCTGCCATGGTGGAAGAGTCCACCACTGCCGCTGAACAATTGAAAGAGCAAGCTGATCATCTTAAGGGCACCATCAGCAGCTTTAAGCTGTCTCAACACCCTTCGGCTCCTCTAACCATCAGCTCAACCAGCGCTTTGCCATCGTATTGAGTGACTATCGTATTGAGTGACTAAGGAATCGGCGGCAGTGAAATATCGTCGCTGCGCTTGGCACCCGCGGTCATCTCGCGGCAAAGTCGCAAGAACTCTCGCACCCCCGTGGTAAGGTACTTGTGGCGGTGCCAGATGAAAGTGAACTGACGTTTTAAGTCTAATTCCGGTGTTGGCAGAGGCACTAAGCTGCCGCGCCGGAAAGCATCGCGCAGTGCTAGCCTGGAAACGCAGCCAATCCCCAGGCCCGACTCTACTGCCCGCTTAATACCCTCGGTATGCTCAAGCTCCAACAGGGTATTAAACCGACTACGCCGATGCCGCGCGGCGTGCTCAAGAGTCATGCGGGTGCCAGAGCCCTCCTCACGCATAATCCAGTCTTCACGCAGCAGTTGTTCCAGCTCAAGATGCTCACGCCCCGCCAACGGGTGTCGCGGTGAGCAGAAGACGCACAGCTCATCCTCTACCCATGGCTGGCTAATAATCATATCGTCGTCGCACTGCCCTTCAATCAGCCCTAAATCAAGCGAGTGCTGGCGTACACTCTCAATAATGTGACGCGTGTTACGCACCGCTAGCCGCACCCGACTGCCGGGATAGCGCTGCATGAAATCGCTGATCAACAGAGTGGCTAGATAGTTGCCAATGGTTAGCGTTGCGCCCACATCCAATGCGCCTACGCCCTGCTGGCCGCGCAACAGTTCCTCTACCTCTTCGGCCCTGTCCAGCAGGGCCACCGCTTTTGGCAACAGTTGAAAGCCCAACGCATTAAGCTTCAGTCGTTTTCCCATGCGGTCGAGAAGCTGGCAGTCAAATTGACGCTCAAGCTCCGCGAGCGACGTACTGGTAGCAGATTGGGACATAGCGAGGGCACGCGCCGCCTGAGAAACACTTTCGTGCTGGGCGACGGCCACAAAGACTTCCAACTGGCGCAGGGTGTAATGCATAGCGACAACCTATCTTGTTTCGGCGGCATATCTATTTTTTAGATAAGTGTTATCAGTATAATTTGCTTAACAGATATATCTCTCTTTATTTAGAATTAGCAGCAACATATTTAGCCATTTTTTATGCTTTTTTAGAATATGGCAGACGAGGCTTAGGCCACTCTGCCCATTGGAGGAGTTAGCATGAGCAAGTTTGCCCTGGAAGAAGTCCTCAGCGTTCACCACTGGAACGACACCCTGTTCAGCTTCCGCACCACTCGCGAGCGTAGCCTACGCTTCAAAAATGGTCAGTTTGTGATGATTGGCCTGGAAGTGAACGGCAAACCGCTGATGCGTGCTTACTCCATCGCCAGCCCCAACTACGAAGACCATCTAGAATTTTTCAGCATCAAAGTACCCGATGGCCCGCTCACCTCGCGCTTGCAGCACCTTCAAGTTGGCGACCAACTTATGGTCAGCCGCAAGCCTACGGGCACGCTGGTATGCGATGACCTGCTTCCCGGCCGCAACCTTTACATGCTTTCCACCGGAACAGGCCTTGCACCGTTTATGAGCCTGATCCAAGACCCTGAAGTATACGAGCGCTTTGAAAAAGTGGTGCTGATACATGGCGTGCGCGAAGTATCTGAACTTGCCTATGCCGACTTTATTACCAAAGAGCTGCCTGCTCACGAATATTTAGGCGAAGAGATTGCCGAGAAACTGGTGTACTACCCCACGGTTACCCGTGAAGAATTCCACACCATGGGACGCCTGACCGATCACATTCGCAACGGCAAGCTGTTTGAAGATACCGGTCTTCCGCCGATTGATCCGCGCCAAGACCGCGCGATGATTTGCGGCAGCCCCGCCATGCTCGACGACACTAGCGCACTGCTAGACGAATTGGGCCTGAATATTTCCCCGCGAATGGGCGAGCCGGGTGATTACGTGATTGAGCGTGCCTTTGTTGAGAAGTGAGTAGTGAGTAGTGAGGAGTGAGGAGTTGGTATGCCCCCATTTTTGTAGACACTTGGGCTTAACTGTTCGCAGCATAGGCGCTGGGAGTGAGACCTCCTAGCGCCATGTGCCTTCTCATTTTTGGATAGAACTCATCAATATAGTATCGGACCTCATCGCCCATATCGCTTCGTTCTATAGTGCCTAGCGGCTTTGTCCATTCCTTCTTGAGCAAGGCAAAAAAGCTTTCTGCACAGGCATTATCCCAACAATTTCCTCGGCGAGACATGCTTATTGTGACCTCACGGCCGTTAAGCCACGCCATCACCTCTTCGCTGCGATACTGTGTGCCTTGGTCAGAATGAAAAAGCAATTCCTTTCCGACCGGCTGAGAATGCTTCCAGGCTGACTCCAGCGCGTTTAACACCAGCTGTGAACTGTTGACTGCCCCCTGCGCATAACCAACGATTTGACGGGTACCAAGGTCCATGACCGCCACCAGATAGAGCCATCCTTCCTTACAGCGAATCTGGGTAATATCCGAGACCCAAACCTTGTTCGGCTCGCCAACTGAAAATCGCCGATTCAGTAAGTTAGGCAAAACGGGTAATGTCGACACAGCGCGCCGATACCCGGGTTTCAAGGCGGTACAGGAACGATAGCCTGCTTCTTGAAGGAGGCGTTGAACCTGATTCTTCCCGCAGCGGTACCCTTCATCTTGAGCTTCAATCCATAGCTTCCGATAACCGGGCACACTGTTCATTTTCTTGGCACGCTCTAGCAAAAAAGACGTGATGCTTTGATGGCGCTTTTGCATTTTTCCAGGACACCGTTGGCGACCTTTCCATCGGTAGTAACCTGAGCGAGAGACACCGAGTACTTCACAAGTTATTGAGAGCGGCCACCGCAACTGGCGATGGATCTCAATAAAAGCAAATTTTACTTGCCGTGCTTGATAAAGTACTCGTCCGCCTTTTTTAAAATTTCAGTCTCCAGCTGGGATCTTCTTAGCTGCTTTTTTAATCTCTTGATTTCATTTTCAAGCTCCTGAACGCTTTTTTCAGGGCCATCATTGGCAATTTTCTTGTCAGACGATGTGTGATCCATGGTCAACTCCTTGCGCCAACGACTTAATGTATTTGGATGTATACATAGTTTGGCAGCAAGCGTTGTCTGCGTCTGCGGTGAAGAGAGTGACGTTTGCACGGCTTCACGTTTAAACTCATCGGAATACCTGGGGCTACGCTTATATTTCATAACACCTTCTCTCTGAAAAAGGTGTCTACTTTTTCAGGGGCATTCCAAGTGAGTAGTGAGTAGAAAAACTCTAGTCGCTTTAATGGCTACATCACTAATACAAAGCCCCTGCTGGAGATGATCCACAGGGGCTTTGTGCTGCCTACTACCTACAGTTCAACAATTTACTGCTTTTTACTTACCATTCACCACTCACCATTCACAGTTAACAAGCCTAAACCGCGTCTTTACCGGTTTCACCGGTACGAATACGGATCACCTGTTCCAGCGGCATGACAAAGATTTTGCCATCGCCGATTTTGCCTGTGTTGGCAACCTGCGTAATGGCCTCAATAACCTGTTCCGCCATATCGTCATCTACCGCAACTTCTAGCTTTACTTTGGGCAGAAAATCCACCACGTACTCTGCACCACGATACAACTCGGTGTGACCTTTCTGACGGCCAAAGCCTTTCACTTCCGTTACCGTAATGCCCTGCACGCCGATATCAGAGAGCGATTCGCGTACGTCATCAAGCTTAAACGGCTTGATAATGGCTGAGATCAATTTCATTGCGACATCCTCTAGCTTGGTGGCCTTTTATTAAAGGTTGGCGGGACACTGCTGTTAGCCAAGCCCGTTAGCGTTAAGCATACACCGCTACAGGCAGAGAATAAAAAATCAGCGCCAATGGATTGTAACAATGCACTAAGGCAAAAAGGCCTCCCGCTAGGGGAGGCCAAAAGAGCACGCCAGCTCACTTTATTAGCGTAAGCTTATTTCTTAACGCTAAATTCGGGATAGGCTTCAAGACCGCACTCGGCAATATCGACGCCTTCATACTCTTCTTCTTCGCTAACTCGGATACCCATGATCGCTTTCAGCACCAACCACACCACCAGGCTCGCAACGAATACCCAGCCAAAGATACCAACGATACCGATCAGCTGTGCGCCGAAAGAAGCGTCGCCATTGGTCAGCGGAACCGCCAGCACGCCCCAGATACCCACCACACCGTGTACTGAGATCGCGCCGACCGGATCATCAAGCTTCAGCTTGTCCAGCGTGACGATCGCAGCGACAACGATCAAGCCACCCACCGCCCCAATCACCGCAGCGCCTAGCGCAGAGGGTGACAGAGGATCCGCAGTAATCGCGACAAGACCAGCCAATGCACCGTTAAGCGCCATGGTAAGGTCCGCTTTACGGAACCACAGCTTGGCAAGAATCAGTGCGGCAAGCACGCCACCGGCAGCGGCCGCATTGGTGTTAACAAACACCTGAGCAACGTTGTTGGCAGAGCTGATGTCAGACATTTTCAGTTCAGAGCCGCCGTTGAAGCCGAACCAACCCATCCAAAGGATAAAGGTACCCAGTGTGGCCAGCGGCATATTGGCGCCTGGAATCGCGTGGATAGAGCCATCTTTACCGTATTTACCTTTACGTGGGCCAAGCACCAATACACCCGCTAAGGCAGCCGCGGCACCTGCTAAGTGAACAATGCCGGAACCCGCGTAATCGGAATAACCGACTTCAGACAACCAGCCGCCGCCCCACGTCCAGTAGCCAGACACCGGATAAATAAAGGCTGTCATCACCACCGCGAAGGCCAGGAAAGCCCACAGCTTCATGCGCTCAGCAACCGCACCAGACACAATCGACATGGCAGTGGCCACAAACACTACCTGGAAGAAAAAGTCAGAGCGCATTGAGTAGTAAGGCGCATCATCACCGCCTGCGGTCACTGCATCCACGCTGTTTTCAGCGCCAATCAAGAAACCAAGGTTGGGTAGGAAGCCACCCGCGCTGCTGGAATACATAATGTAGTAACCCACCAGCAAGTACATGGTGCAGGCAATCGCGAATAGCGCGATATTTTTGGTCAGAATCTCGGCGGTGTTTTTTGAACGTACCAAACCAGCTTCAAGCATTGAGAAGCCAGCGGCCATCCACATAACGAGCACGCCGCAAATTAGGAAGTAAAACGTGTCGAGCGCGTAGCTCAGATCAGTCAACTCATTCATTTTAAGTTCCCCGTTGAACTATAGAAATGATCCGAAAAAACAGCTTCAAACGGCGTCTGCACCGCGTTCGCCTGTCCGAATCCGAATAACGTCTTCAAGCGGTGTCACAAACACCTTGCCGTCACCGATCTTGCCGCTGTTAGCTGCGCTACAGATCGCTTCCAATACGCTCTCTAACCGGGTGTCGTCCACGGCTACTTCAACTTTTACCTTGGGTAGAAAGTCGACGACGTACTCTGCCCCCCGATACAGCTCGGTATGCCCCTTTTGACGACCGAAGCCTTTAACTTCAGTCACCGTGATGCCCTGAACGCCGTTGTCAGCGAGCGCTTCACGAACGTCGTCAAGTTTGAATGGCTTGATGATAGCGGTGATGAGTTTCATCCCGGATCTCCCCTGCTGGATTAGGTAGCGGCAGCGCCGCCCGAATTAACTGCTTACCTCGTTAATGCGCATACCGTGCCACCCAACTTTTTTTTCTTATAAGTCAGCAGTTTGTTTTGTAAAAACCAAGATTATTCGGTGGCAAGGAAGACTTAGCAGCAGCCGCCACCGTCTGCTTGCACCATAAAAGAACATTAATAAAAACGCGGCGCTTCATTTAGATGCACTGCGACGATAAAGAGAGACCAGAGGCTAATTTGCAAACGATGCATGCGTATCGGCAGCGGGTTGCGTATCCTTATTAATAAGCAGTGAACATTTATGCGTGGTCATTTAAGGAGAGAGCGATGGCGCCTCAAGATCGCATTAGCCGTTTAGCCCAGCAAATTGGGGATCGTTTACAGAACGCGTCCCAAGCCCCTGAAGATATTCAAAAAGGCGTACAGCAAGTAGTACGCGGTGCCTTTGACAGGCTGGAGCTGGTGTCACGGGAAGACTTTGATATTTTGATGGATGTATTGCAGCGCACCCGCTCACGCGTTGAAGCCTTAGAGCGCCAAGTGGCCAGCCTTGAGGCCGCCGTGGAAGCCTCTACCTCAACGCCCCCATCCCCCATCGAAGCAGAAGCACCACCCGCCCCCACGCCAGAACCGAGCAGCGATGGTTCAGAGGATAGCAAGCCCGCCTAAATCCACAACGGACGGCAATAGGTTGACGACGCCTATTGCCGACTACAGGGTGGCTTAATAGGTTGATGCTGATGACGTAATGAGCGTCCTGCCCAATCAACAAACACGAATCAATAAACACGAATCAATATCATTGACTTTGACTGTTGTGGTGATACTCTCCGCCTCTTATTCCCTAACTGCTCGCGGATTGTTCACCATGTCTGACTGGTCTTCTTCAACGGCTACACTCATTGGCACGGGTCTATTACTAGGCTTTTCCGGCGCTGTTTTCGCCCAAAACACAACGTCTGGATCCACGCTAAACGCAAACGCTGAAGATACCCTGGTGGTGGTCGGCTCCCGCACTCCGACCCAGATCAGTCAGATACCTGGCGCGGTATGGGTGATTGACAAAGAGATGCTGCAACAGCAGACCCGCAATGGTGCAGACCTAAAGACGGCATTGGGTCAGCTTGTGCCAGGACTGGATCTGGCACCGCAAGGGCGCACCAATTATGGGCAAAACATGCGTGGCCGGGGCGTACAGGTGCTTATCGATGGCGTATCTCTGAACAGTTCGCGTGGGCTTTCCCGTCAGTTCGATGCCATCGATCCCTTCAATATTGAGCGTGTAGAAGTGCTTTCCGGCGCCAGCAGCCTGTATGGCGGCGGTGCTACGGGAGGCTTGATCAATATCATTACGCGCAAAGGCGAAGAAGGCCTGAACTGGCGCACCGAAGCTGGCATTACTACAGGCTTCAACAACAGCGATGATATGGATCGACGTCTGTCGCAATCAATCAGCGGCGGCAATGAGCGGGTTCAGGGCTACCTGGGCACCTCCATTGTGGACAACGGCCGTCACTACGATGGCGGCGGCCAAGAGATCTTTCCCGATATTGCCCAGACCGACCTTCAGGACAATCGCAGCATTGATGTATTGGGCAACCTCTCGTTCCGTTTAACCGACGAACAGAGCCTGGAACTGGGCGCCCAGCTGTATCGTTCCGGCTACGAAGGTAACCGGGGGGTTTACTTTCCCAACCTCGACGCTGCCACGCCCAACTTGAACGATGCCGAGATTCGCGACGGCTACCGTTCACAGCGCGATCCGGAAACCGACCGCAAGCTGGTCAATGTCAACTATCACCACGCTAATCTGTGGGGGCAAAACTTCTATCTACAGGCCTTCCACCGAGAAGAGGAATCCAGCTTCCAGGCCTTTCCTTACCCTGTCTCGGATGGCCTGCAGTTTCGTGCATCGCAACAAAATACTGACTTAAGCGGTATTAAAGCGCTGTTTGAGTCGCGCCTGGGTGATGACATCTCATTGACCTATGGGCTCGACCTGGATCGCGAAAAATTCGATGCCAGCCAGATGCTGTTCGATACCGATGTATCAGATACTACCGGAGGGCTGGTGCAGCAGGCTTCGGGCGTTGAGCCCCGCTATCCAGGCTATCAAGTGGACGGGCTTTCCGGCTTCGTTCAAGGTGACTGGCAAGCTACCGAGGCGCTTAAGCTCTCCGCAGGGTTGCGGCAGCAGCATATGGATGTCGAAGTGGGTGATTTCAAGGGTATTCCCGGCGGTCAGAACGATTACGAAGCCACGCTATTGAATGCCAGCGCCCTCTACGATTACGGCAACGGTCACCAGAACTGGCTGCAGTTTAGCCAGGGCTTCGAGCTGCCAGACCCGGCCAAATACTACGGCAAGAGCCCCGAGGTGAGTGTCGATAGCAACCCTCTATCTGCCATCGAGACAGATCAAGTGGAGCTAGGCTGGCGCTACCAGGGGGGCAACTGGATGGCTCAAACGGCACTCTACTACGCTTGGTCGGACAAGGCGGTAGAGAACGCCCAGGATCTGAGCGTCAGCGTAGTGGATGAAAAGAAGCGCGACTTTGGCCTAGAGAGCGCGGTAACCCGTTACTTCGACAATGGCCTGGAAGTCGGCGGTACCCTACACTTGGTGCGTTCCGAGCAGGAGAATGACCAAGGGGAGTGGGAGAAGCGTGACGCCCGCTATGCTTCGCTCTCCTCTTCCACGGCCTTTATCGGCTGGACCGACTACGTGCGTTCGGCGCGTTTGCAAGCCAGCCATACTTTCGACCTGAAAGACGACGCGGATCGTGAGATCGACGGCAACACGACCCTCGATCTATCGCTCAGCCAGGAGACCGATTTTGGCACCGTGAGTCTGGGCATACAGAACCTACTCGACGATCAGTACTCCACCGTCTGGGGCCAGCGGGCCGCTATGTTCTATTCGCCCTACTACGGACCAGAATACCTCTACGACTATCAAGGGCGCGGACGCACCTACACCCTGAACTGGTCGATGGCGTATTAAGCACCGCCCCGCTACTCGCAGGCAGCCGCTCAAAAGCGAGGTAATGGGAATGGCGACACTCGACACACTCGCGCCACTCACCACCCATGACCTGCTGGCTCTTGGTCAGCGCTTCGGGATCGATTACCGCTTTCCCGAAGCGCCTGACCACTCCCCATCGCCTTACGTGGCTCGCGGGCGTGTGATGGATTTCGAGATCACCCCTACCCTACGCGTAACGCACTCGGATCTTGACGTCCTGCACGCTTATGCCTCTACCTCCCGCCGTACCGCTCCGTGGTTTCTCAGTGTGATACTTGAGGGCTGCATTCACGTGGGGCTCGGCCACCAGTCATTTCAATTACAGGCTGGCGACGCCTTCAGTGCGCACTTCAATCAGCAGACCGGGCTTGAGGTCTTCCAGCCGGCACCACAACGTTTACGCACTCTCAATGTGTCGATTCTAGATGGCCTCGAGTCTCTTTCTTCCTCGCCTATCAACGTTGCCCCTCCAGCCACCCCAGTGCTACACACTTGGCAAGTACCGCCGCTCCTTCGCCACAGCCTAGAAACAGCACTGACGTCGAACTGGCCAGCAGAACGGCAGTGCCTATTATGGCAAGGCCTCGCGTTCCAGTTGCTCGCTCATGGCCTGCCTGCCGCTTGCCTGGAAACCGGCGACAAAAACACACAAGATGGCCCCCCTCCGGACCTTTCTCATCGCGATCACCAACGTCTGGAGCGCTTGCGCCAGCAGCTCGAACATTATCCCAACCAGCATTACCGGCTGGAGCAGTTGGCCCGAAATGCCGCCATGAGCCCTAGTAGCCTACGCACCAAATTCCAGCGCTGTTACGGCTGCTCGATATTCGACTACCTACGGCGTTGTCGCCTGACCCAAGCTCAGACGTACTTACGCAAAGGTTATAGCGTGCAGCAAACTGCCCACGCCTGCGGCTACCGCCACGCCAGCAACTTTGCTACGGCATATAAGCGGGCCTTTGGTGTCACGCCGCATGAGGCCTTCAAGTGTCGCTAACGTACTGTCCATAACGTACTACCCACTACTGCTTGCCGTAAGTTCCCCTGCTCTGCATTTTTTGGCAGCGCGCATAACCTCTTTGTCATAGCGCATACCTTTTCAAAGCAATTAAACGCAATAATTCTCATTAACACATTGGTTAATTGCTTCTCATTGCAGGTACACCCCCATGTCTTTTATGCCTCGCCGTTTGTTACGCTCTCCACTCAGTGCCGCTGTTATCGCGGCGCTCGCGGCACCATCGGTTCACGCTCAGGCAAGTACGCAGGAAAGTACTCTGGCAAGTACAGCGCTAGGCACTGTGACGGTAACCGCCCAGCAGGCGGCCACTAAAGTCACCACCCCTTTTATTGAAACGCCGCAAAGCGTTTCTACCATTACCCGTGAACAAATGGATCACCGTGGGGTAGACACCGTTCAGCGCGCCACCGATTACACGCCTGGTGTTTACAGCAACCAGGTGGGTGCCTCCAACCGCTTCGACTACCTAGTACTACGGGGCTTTTCTGACGGCAGCTTGAGCAACACTTTCTTAGATGGCCTTAAAGTGATGGGCGATGCCAACTCCCATAGCACGATGCGCATCGATCCGTGGTTTTTAGATAGCATTGAAGTAGTACGCGGGCCTGCCTCGGTGCTCTATGGCCGTGCCTCACCCGGCGGCGTGGTGGCGCTAAACAGTAAGCGCCCTGAATTTGAACAAGGCGGTGAGCTACGTTTTCGGGTAGGCAATAATAACCAGCGCAGTGCCGCCTTTGACCTCACTGGTCCGATTGGCGCAGAGCAGCGAGTAGCGTTTCGCCTGACCGGCATTGCCAGCACCGCCGACACCCAGTTCGGCCCCGCCGAAGAGGAGCGCTATGCCATTGCACCGCGGCTAACCTGGGATATCACCGACGACACCAGCTTAACGGTTGAGGCCTATCTACAGGATGAACCCGAAGGCGGCTACCACTCCGGCGTGCCCTATGAAGGAGCGGTAGTACCCAGAAACGGCAAGAAGATCAGTAACAACTTCTTTGATGGCGAAGCCGACTACAACGCCTACGAGCGTACTCAGCGCATGGCTGGCTATACCCTGGAACATCGCTTTAATGACGACGTAACGGGCCGCCAGCTACTGCGTTATCTCAATTCCGATGTGGTGCTTAACCAAGTCTATGGCTATGGCTGGACGTCACCCACCTCTGACGAATTAACCCGCTACTATTCTGGCAGCGATGAATCTCTAGAAGCTTGGACTATCGACAATCAGCTTGAAGCCACCGTCAGCAGCGGCTTTATGGATCACACACTGCTTGTCGGGGTTGATTACCAGCAGCGGGAAAATGACGTCTCATGGCCTTCTGGGTATTTCCATCCCATCAATGCCTTTAATCCTGTCTATGGCAGCGGGCCGATTGAATTTTACGCACCTACCCGTGAACGCCACGAGATTGATCAAACCGGTGTTTATCTACAGGATCAAATCGCCGTCGATAACTGGCGCTTCACCCTAGGCGGCCGCTACGACTGGGTAAACATCGACAATACCAACCGCGATAGCGGTGACACCAGCTCACTTAGCGATACCCAGTTCAGCGGCCGCGCCGGTGTGGTCTACCTGTTTGATAACGGCGTAGCGCCCTACCTGAGTTACTCCACTGCCTTCACCCCCACTAGTTTTGTGGATGAAAGTGGCGACCTGCTTCAACCAATGGAAGGCGAACAGTGGGAGGCCGGCCTAAAGTTCCAGCCTAACGGCAGCGCCAGCCAATTCAGCGCGGCGCTGTTCCATATCAGCCAAGAGAACGTCGCGACCAAGGTGCAGCCGTCCGATCCTTATCGCGCGGTGGGTGAAATTGAGTCCCAAGGACTGGAGCTGGAAGCACAAACCCAGCTAACGGATACCCTTTCGGTTCAGGCAGGCTATAGCTTCACCGACATCACCTACGCCAAAAGCGATGATGGCAACCAAGGTAACAACGCAATTTACTCCCCACGCCACCAAGTACAGCTGTGGGGCCACTTTGAGGCCAATAAGGGCTGGCTAAACGGCGTGGATGTCGGTGTTGGCGTACGCCACTATGCGGATATTGCCGCTGATCGAGCCAACACTGAAACCGTCCCTGACTACACCCTGGTGGATGCCACCATTGGCTACGATCTAAGCCAACTAGGCGTTGAAGGAGTGGAAACGCGCCTCAATGTGAACAACCTGCTGGATAAGGAGTACGTAGCCTCCTGCAACTCGCTGGAGTACTGCTACTTCGGCGCCGAGCGCGGTGTGACCGCCAGCGTTCACTATCGCTTCTAAACGCTTGTACTAAGTAACGTTCCAAGCACTTATCTAAGCGTCATTAGTTATTGTAGCCCCACCTGCCCAGGCCACTGTGCCTGGGCATTTTTCCTTGAACACAAGTTTGCAAACAATAAATATTATCGTTTAAATACAGTTCTTATTTTCTGGATAGCCACTCACCACCATGCGCCACACTAACCTGTTCTCTTTGCTCTCGCGCTGCGGGCTATTGGCCGTTTGTATGCTGAGCGTTTCTACTGCCCAGGCGCAGTGGGCAACCGTCGACTGGACCATCGCTGAAACACTACTGGCCATTGATGCGCCGGTTAGCAGCGTTGCTCAACAGAGCGATTATCACCAGTGGGTGGGCGAGCCACAGATACCCGACAGTGCCGCCGATATGGGACTACGCACCCAGCCTAATTTAGAACTGCTGGCCCAAGTGCCTCCGGAACAGACGCTTATTTCGCCCATGTTTGCAGGTTTAACGCCACGCTTGGAGAAAATCGCGCCAGTCACTTTGTTCTCGCTCTACTCCCCCGGCACCAATACCTGGCAGGAGATGCAAAAACTAACCCGCCAGCTGGGCGAGTTAACCGAGCACCAGCCCCAGGCCGAGCAGCTGATTGAAGAGACCCAAATATTGATGACCACGCTGCGCGAATCCCGCTTCCTCTCTCAGTCAGAAATTGCGCCGCTGCTGATGGTACAGTTTATGGATGCCCGCCACGTGCGGGTGTTTGGGGAAAACAGCTTATACAACGCCGTGCTGGAGCAGCTCGATCTCCCCAATGCCTGGGATCAACCCACCAACTCCTGGGGGTTTGCACTAGCGGGGATTGAAACGCTGGCGCGCTACCCAGAAGCAACGCTGGTGATCATCGACCCACTGCCCATCGGAGCCGAAGAGCAGCTCGCAAACAGCGGCCTGTGGCAGCAACTCCCCAGCGTCAGGCATGACAGGATAGTTCGCCTGCCGCCGGTATGGAGCTTCGGCGCACTGCCCTCCGCTCAGCGTTTCGCGAGGGAATTGTTTGCTGCACTATCGGCAGACAGCCCAGCTCAAGTAACCGAGCCAACCGTTAACTAAAATTACTTTTCCAGGTGCACGCTATTTTTAAACGTTCCGATTAACGTAGGGTTACGTTAGGAATAAAAAACTAGCGAGGGAGCGCCATGACACTAGCCATTGTGGCCACGCGCGCAGGGGTTGGACTGGAAGCCCCCGCCGTGCATGTCGAGGTACATCTAGCCAACGGCTTGCCGGGGCTAACGCTGGTGGGTCTGCCGGAAACCGCCGTCAAAGAGAGCCGCGAGCGGGTGCGCAGCGCGCTCATCAATGCCGGGTTTGATTTTCCCAACACCAAGCGCATTACCCTCAACCTTGCCCCTGCCGACCTACCTAAAGAGGGCGGCCGCTTTGATTTGCCGATTGCACTCGGCATTCTGGCCGCCTCTGGCCAGATTCCAGTAGATGCGCTAGAAGGCATGGAGTGCGCAGGCGAACTGGCATTGGATGGCAAACTACGTGCCGTACCCGGCGTATTACCCTTTGCTCTCGCCACACGACGCGTCAACAAAGCACTGATTATTCCCCGCGCCTGTGCCGACGAAGCTGCGTTAGCGGGCGACTTATCGGTTTTACCTGCCGACACCCTATGGCAGGTCGTTGCTCACTTGCTGGGACAAGAGAAAATACCGCCCCACCAACTGTCTGCCTCGGTGAGATCCACGGCCCCCATTGCCGACTTAGCCGACGTTCGCGGCCAGCAGCAGGCACGCCGCGCACTAGAAGTGGCGGCCGCGGGTGGCCATAACTTGCTGCTAGCAGGGCCTCCTGGCACCGGAAAAACCATGCTCGCTAGCCGCTTACCAGGCATTTTGCCGCCGCTTTGCGAAGACGATGCGCTGCAAGTGGCCGCTGTACGTTCGGTCTGTGGGCTACCGCTTGAAGCAGACTGGGGCCAGCGACCCTTTCGCCAGCCCCACCACAGCGCCAGCGCCGCCGCGTTAGTGGGGGGAGGCTCAAAACCCAAACCTGGGGAAATCTCGCTTGCTCACCACGGCGTGCTGTTTTTAGACGAGCTGCCGGAGTTTTCCCGCAACGTCTTAGAAGTGTTAAGGCAGCCACTGGAAACGGGGGAAATTCACCTCTCACGCGCCAGCCATGAACGTCGTTATCCGGCGCAGTTTCAACTCGTTGCCGCCATGAACCCCTGCCCCTGTGGCCACTTGGGCGATCCGCGTCAGCGCTGCCAGTGCAGTTCCAGCCAGATTCAGCGCTATCAGGCACGGCTTTCTGGCCCGCTGCTAGACCGCATTGACCTGCAAGTGGAAGTGCCCGCCCTGCCGCCCGAGCAGCTCACCGCCCAAACTCAAGGCGAACCTTCCAGCGCCGTGCGCAAGCGGGTGATGGCCGCCCGAGAGCGCCAGATGGCGCGAGGCGCACTCAACAGCCAGCTAAGCGGCAAAGCCTTAGAAGCCGCCTGCGCGCTGAACGATGAAGAGCGCGCTTGGTTGGCAGGCGTGCTGGAAAAGCTCAAGCTCTCTGCCCGCGCTTACCACCGCGTTCTGCGGGTCGCGCTTACCCTGGCCGATCTGCAAGGCGAACCCAAGCCCACCCAGCCACACTTTATCGAGGCTATCGGCTACCGGCAGTTGGATAGGCTGTTGAAAGGTGCCTAGCGATGGTGATTGGCCATTACATCGACAAGTCGTTGGCATAAGGCGTCGAGCTTTCCACCCGTCGCTTCATCCTTGAGCGCGCCTGACTCGTTAAACGCACTGCCTGCCTTCGGCAATGATAGTGGCTGCGGCAGTACGGTCAAACTCAGATTGGCCAACAACTGCTGTCCAAGGGGCAATGCTCGAATACCGCCCAGCCCACCTGGTGACGCCGCCACCAGCGCAGCCCACTTACCGGCAAATAACTTGAGTCCTGGCGTATCGTTGTAAGGCCTGGAGAGCCAATCTAACGTGTTTTTCAGCAGCGGCGTAATAAAACCGTTGTACTCCGGCGAGGCGATCAATAGCGCTTGGTGCTCTGCCAGTATGTCGCGCAGTTTCAGTACATTATCAGGCATGCCCTGGGCTTCAATGTCTTCATCGAACAGCGGGCAAGGGTAGTCTTTTAAATCGATAAAGGTCGCCTTTCCACCCAAGGCCTCAATACGCTTGGCGGCAAGCTTCGCGAGCTGTTTGTTAAGCGAGCCTTCACGGGCACTGCCCGCTAAGACGAGAACTTTTGCTACTGATGCCATACCACTTCCTCTTTAGAAGAATGTCTTTGAAAGCCTCACCATTTAGCATTTGTGCCTTTTGAGCAAGGCGTTTTTGGCTGATTAGCGGCTAAGCTCGATATGCAAGCTTGCCGCCATTAAAACGTCTGCACTCTGTCATTCAACTATCACTATTACGGGTGAAAATTAGCAAATTCTGAAGCTGCTCTACTTTCTCTTCCTAAATAGTGAAACCGTGATGACCAAGCCGTTACTAGCAACTGCTCTATTCGCCTTTGTATTTCCTGGATTCATAGAATAACCGCAGCACTTTGGACACCACGGTGGAGGCAGGAGGGTCAGCGCCGGTACCCTTCTCGGCTCACCGACCAAAGTGAAGCAGAGCATGGGATACCGACAGCTGACCCAGACCCAACGATACCAGATCCACGCCCGCTATGACTTGGGCGTGAGCCAGCGTCAAATCGGCAGAGAGCTAGGAATCCACAGCAGCACGGTCAGCCGTGAGCTGCGTCGTAACGCCACTTCTGGTGGCTACGACCCCGAGCAGGCCCAGTCCCTCAGTGATCACCGCCGCCGCACCGCCTGGAAGTGGACGAAGCGCTTGCCCAGCCTGATCACCGCCGTTGCCGACCGGCTGCGAGAGGAGTGGAGTCCGGAGCAGATCAGCGGCTTCATGGCACCGTTGGCCGGCATAGGCGTCAGTCACCAGTGGATCTACTCCTTGATCTGGGATGACAGAGCGCAAGGTGGCGATCTATGGCGGCACCTCCGCCAACCGAAGCGTCGCAGCAAGCATCGGGCTCAGGCCAAGAGCGCTGGGCTTGGCAAGATCCCCAGCCGCGTGGGCATTGAGCATCGCCCGGCAGAGGTCGATGCCAGGCTCGTCATCGGGCACTGGGAAGGCGACACCGTCATTCAGGGGCATAAGCAATCGGGGCTGGTGACGCTGGTAGAGCGCCGTAGCGGCTATCTGCTGGCGGCGAGGTTGCCCAGGGTCTCAGCGGAGCTGACGCAAGCGGCCATGATCCGGCTGTTGAAGCCTCGCCGGGGTGCTGTGAAGACCATCACCCTAGACAACGGCTCGGAGTTCGCCGGCCACATAGCCGTAGGCAAGGCGGTGACCGCAAAGACCTACTTTTGCGATCCCTACTGCTCTGGCCAGCGTGGGAGCAACGAGAATACCAATGGCTTGATACGGCAGTACTTCCCCAAGGGAACAGACTTCCGCCAGGTCACCGATGCCGAGCTGCGCAAGGTGGTCGAGAAACTAAACGACCGCCCTCGAAAGCGACTCGGTTACCGGACACCGGCACAGGTGTTTCTGGGGGAGTACTCAGGAGCCCTGGACACAGCAGGTGCTGCACTTATTGCTTGAATTCAGGTTTACCAGTGCCGCGCACGCCCAGCAGGATTTTAGCGCCACATTGTCCGGCCATGCCCAGCTACCCGGCAGCACCTTTGTGGCGGCTCCTTCAGGCGCCGCTGAGCACTACAACGTCTCAGGCCGTTTTACTGGCCCAGAGGGCCGGGCTGAGCAGCTATATACCAACATGCAGGCCACCGGCTTAGCGCTCCCTTTCCCTAGCCAGCCATTACAGGGGTTTTCAGGTATTCGCTCACTGGGCGATGACCGTTTCTTGGTATTAACCGATAACGGCTTTGGTTCCAAAGCCAACTCCTCTGACGTCATTCTGATGTTTAACATTATAAAGACTGACTGGGACACCGGGCGTGTCATCATTGAGGAGACCGTTCAACTATCGGACCCAAACCGCAAGGTGCCCTTCCCGATTATGAATGAAGCCACGCCTGGTCGCTTTCTAACCGGCGCTGATTTCGATATTGAATCGATACAGCCAGTGGGCGATAACTACTGGATTGGCGATGAGTTCGGCCCCTGGATTCTCCAGGTCGATCATCAGGGCGAAGTGCTGCAAGTGCTGGCCACTAACCCTAGTGGAACGCTGATGCGCTCACCTGACAATGCTTTTGCCCTCACCCCGAACCCTGGTGCATCTCTCGCAGATGAGGTGGTGGTATTTCGCTCCGGCGGTTATGAAGGCATGGCGCTCTCCGAAGACCAAACAACGCTCTATCCCTTGCTAGAAAAACCGATCTGGGACAGCAGCGCCAACGCCCCAGAAACGATTGACGGCACCGCCGTGTTAAGAATGTTCGAGCTCGATACTGAAACCGGAGAATGGGGCGACACAACCCGCTATTACCCCTTGGAGTCAGCGGATCATGCGATTGGCGATTTCAATCTTATTGGCGGAACTCGTGGCCTGATTATCGAACGTGATAGTCGCCAGGGCGACCCGCGAGAAGCGTGGGCAGACAACCCCGCTGAGTTCAAACGTATCTATCTCATCGACCTCGACCGTACAGACGAGCAGGGAGTGCTTGATAAAATCGCCTATATAGACCTGATGAACATCCAGGACCCAGATGGCATTGCACCCCGCGGCACGATCAACGGCACCTTTAACTTTCCCTTTGTGACCATTGAGAACGTCGACCGTGTTGATGAGAGCACTATCGTGGTCGCCAATGACAATAACTACCCTTTCTCGATTGGCCGTCAGCAAGGACGCGCTGATGATAATGAGCTGATACTGCTCAATGTGGAGGACTTCCTGAACGCTCAGTAGCGAAAGTAGGCGTGAGGCAGGGCGCGCGCTAGCGCCCTAGCCTCGGGTTGCCCCCTGGGCTTGCAATATTTACGTTATTGCCCACGCTCAACAACGTTATCTACGAAGCCATCCAGAGCTTCAAACAACACTTCACGAATGGGGTCGGCCTCGTTAACTAAGTGGTGTCGCGCTTCTGGGTGGCGGTAGATCTCAGCATTGGGAAACTTCTCCTCCAACACCGCTAAGTTCCACTCCCAATCGACGGTAAGGTCTTGCTCACCCTGCAAAATAAGCGTCGGCAGCGGATTAGGTGCCAACGCTAGCAAGCGCGGCATCCAACGTCGCATGGCAGTTATCCACGAAACGCTTAACCGTTCGGGCTGAAGCGGGTCTTGGTCGCGTAGGAACGCCGTAAACTGCTCATCCGTGGAGTTGGGGCGATACTTACGTGGTAGCTCCTTTAAAAAAGGGCTGGCAATCAGGTGCAGCCAGCTAGACTGACTCCAGCGCCAGGGGCGTACCAATGGCGCTAGCAGCACAATACCTGCCCAGCCTGCCATTTCACGGCGAGTGAGCGCGTCGGTCGCCAAGATGGCCGCCCCCGTACTCTGCCCAACACCTAGCCACGGCGTAGGGGCCATGCCTTGGCGTTGCAATGTCGCCTGTAAATGCGCAAGACAGTGCTGATAGTCGTCAAAATCTTCTATGTCGGCGCGTGGGCCGCTGGAAAGACCGTGACCAGGAAGGTCCCACAACACCACTCGCCACCCTTTGGCCAGCAGGCAGCCGAGCAAATGGCGGTAAAGGCCTAAATGGTCAAAGTAACCATGAATCACAAACGCGGTGCCCGTAGGAACAGGCGGGCTCCATACTTGGCACCAAAGGGCAAAGCGTCCAGTATCAATAAATCCCGCGTGCACTTCGCTGGTATCGTTTAGTAGCGTTTCTAAACCGTAGTGGCGAAAATAGTCATGCACAGCGTCCGTTAGCGTGTCGCCCGGCCTAAGCTGAGAGAGCGATGACTCGCCTGCTGCTTGCCTAAACAAGCCTTCCAGGTGTTGGAAATTATGCATTAACGTCTCTCCGTGAACGCCACCTATCCATTGGCTGAATGATAGCGGAGACCACTACCGCTCTCATCATTTGGTCGAGCATTTTGCTGCTTTACGGCATCGACTGTTTACATGCCCGCGCAGTTGTGGAAGTATTTTCCACAAATATACATTTACCCTGACCGTGGCACGATAATATCCCACGGGCACCTTTACAGGAGAACCCCATGAGCGAGCGTATCACGCGTCACCGTTTACAGGTGTCAGCAGACCTGGACCGCTTCATCAATGAGCAGGCTTTACCGGGCACTGGTGTCGATGAAAACACCTTTTGGGCTGGCGTTGACGCCCTGTTCCATGATTTGACACCGAAAAATCGCCAACTGCTTGAAGAGCGCGACACGCTCCAAGAAAAACTGGATGTCTGGCACCGTGAAAATCCGGGCCCGGTTAGCGATATGCCAGCTTACCGCAGCTTCTTGAAAGAAGCGGGCTACCTAGTGGATGCGCCAAACAGCGTTAAAACCACCACGGCCAATGTCGATCGCGAAGTGGCTGTTCAAGCAGGCCCGCAGTTGGTGGTGCCTGTGAGCAACGCCCGCTATGCGTTGAATGCCGCTAACGCCCGCTGGGGCAGCTTGTACGATGCTCTATACGGCACCGATGCGATTTCAGAACAAGATGGCGCTGAAAAAGGCACCAGTTTCAACCCGAAGCGTGGCCAAAAAGTTATCGCTTATGCCCGTGGTGTGCTTGATCGTGCTGCCCCACTGGCCACCGGCTCTCACCGCGATGCGGTGAAATACGCTATTCGTGATGGCCACTTGGTCGTTAGCCTGGAAGGCGGTCGTGAAACCGGCCTAAAAGATTCCGGCAAGCTGATCGGCTTTAACGGCGATGCATCCGCGCCTGAAGCCATCCTGCTCACCAACAACGGCCTGCACCTGGAAATCCAGATCGACGACAGCCACCCGATCGGTAAAACCGACCCCGCTCACGTGAAAGACGTGGTGGTGGAAGCGGCACTGACCGCGATTATGGATTGTGAAGACTCCGTTGCTGCTGTCGACTCTGAAGATAAAGTCGGTGTTTACAGCAACTGGCTTGGCCTGATGAAGGGCGACCTGGAAGAGAGCATCGACAAAGGCGGCAAAACCTTCAAGCGGACGCTGCACGCCGATCGTACTTGGCAAACCACTGATGGCAGCACCGTGACCCTGCCAGGTCGTTCACTGATGTTCGTGCGCAACGTTGGCCATCTGATGACCACGCCTGCTGTTCTGGACGAAAATGGCAACGAACTGCCGGAAGGTATTCTGGACGCGGTAGTGACCTCGCTGCTGTCACTGCACGACCTGAAGAAAGACGCCGATCAGCCGCGTAACTCCCGCGCTGGCTCAGTGTATATCGTGAAGCCGAAAATGCACGGACCAAAAGAAGTGGCGTTCGCCAACGAACTGTTTGGTCGCGTTGAAGACATCCTGGGCATGAACCGTGACACCCTGAAAATGGGCATCATGGATGAAGAGCGCCGCACCACCGTCAACTTGAAGGCGTGTATTGCTGAAGCGGCTTCTCGGGTTGTGTTCATCAACACCGGTTTCCTTGACCGCACCGGTGACGAAATGCACACCGCCATGGAAGCAGGCCCGATGGTTCGCAAAGGCGATATGAAGAGCGCTGCGTGGATCACCGCCTACGAGAAGAACAACGTGCAGGTAGGCTTAGCCTGTGGCCTGCGTGGTCGTGCTCAAATCGGTAAAGGCATGTGGGCGATGCCTGATCTGATGCATAGCATGCTAGAGCAAAAAATTGGCCACCCGAAAGCGGGTGCTAACACGGCATGGGTGCCTTCTCCAACAGCGGCTACGCTACATGCGCTTCACTACCACCAAGTCAACGTAGCGGACGTACAGCGTGAACTGGAAGCCCAAGGCGAACCCGACTTTTTAGATGACCTGCTCACCGTGCCAGTAGCCGAAAACGCCAACTGGTCGGATGAGGAGATTCAACAAGAGTTGGATAACAACTGTCAGGGCATTCTGGGCTACGTAGTACGCTGGGTTGAACATGGCGTGGGCTGCTCAAAAGTGCCGGACATTCATAACGTTGGCCTAATGGAAGACCGCGCTACGCTGCGTATTTCCAGCCAACATATCGCCAACTGGCTGCACCACGGCATTGTCGATGCGCCGCGGGTGGAAGAAACGCTTAAGCGTATGGCTAAAGTGGTTGATAAGCAGAACGCTGGCGACCCCACCTACACGGCCATGAGCGCTGACTTCGAAGGCTCAACTGCCTTTAAAGCAGCCTCTGACTTGGTGTTCAAAGGCCGCGTACAGCCTTCTGGCTACACCGAACCGCTACTTCACGCGTGGCGTCAGGTACATAAGGCGAAGTAAACGCGCTTTGCGGTATCATCAGCCTCGAGGCGCATGCCTCGGGGCTTTTTTATAAAGGACAATAATAATGACCGTAATGACTGCCGAGCAGATTGAGCACTTTCTTGATGAGGTGTTTCCCCAGCGGATGGGCAGAATTGAAAGCGTTGGTGCGATGAGTGCCACCCTGCGATTAACCATCGGTGAGCAACACCTTCGCCCTGGCCCCAGGGTGTCTGGTCCGACCATGATGGGCTTTGCCGATGTGGCGTTGTATGTGGCCATTTTGGCGCAAATAGGCCCCGAAGCCATGGCGGTCACCAGTGACTTGAACTGCCATTTCTTACGCGCCGCTTCCGGCGAGCACGATATTGTTGCTCACGCCAAACTCATCAAGCTAGGCCGCCGTTTAGCGGTAGGCGAAGTGCAGATTTTCTCTGCCAGCGATGACACTAAGCCAGTTGCGCATATTACCGCCAGCTATGCGCTGCCAGACAGCCCAACTGGCTAACCACCACGCTAACGGCTGAGCAGCGCAGTGACGGCTACTCCTAACCAGCCTGCCATCAGCAGCAAACCACCGATGGGCGTTACAATACCAACGCTTAGCCCTACCAGGGCCATTAGGTAAAGCGAGCCCGAAAAGGCGGTAATACCCAACGCCCATAGCGCTAACACGATGCGCTGCCCTGGCTGAGGGCACTGGCTGCGCCAAGCCAGCACCGCTAACATGGCCAACGTATGCCACGCTTGATAACGCACGCCAGTTTCAACGATGTCGACCATGGCAGCACTGGTACGCGATGCCAATCCGTGAGCCGCATAGGCCCCGAGTATCACCATTAGTGCTCCAGAGAGTGCGACTAGGCACCACCAGGGTTTGTCTGCTCGCTGCATGGATTACTCCTGTTTATAAATACTCGTTACAAGTACTTGAGATAAGCTCTTGAGATAAGTACGTAAGATAACTACCTGGGATAAATACTCGACATACGCACTCGATATTTCACCGAGATGATTGTCGTTGTCACATACCTTGAGCGGTGCGAAACCGCTACAATAGACAATGTTTTGCCTCACCGAATGGGACACTTACCGTTATGCCTACTCCTAATGAGTCGATACAACTGACGCTCAATGGCGAATCGCATACGCTGGCAGCTGGCCTTAGCGCCGCTGATCTAATTGAGCAATTAGGCCTGACCGGGCGCCGTATCGCTGTGGAAATTAACGAACAGATCGTGCCCAAAAGCCAGCTTGCTCAAACGCATTTAGCCAATGGCGACCAGATAGAAGTCGTTCACGCCATCGGCGGCGGCTAGCGTAGCCCATCACCGTTTTTGCTTTCAAAAGGAACCGCTATGACGCCACTGATTGATACACCGTTTACCGTTGCTGGGCGCGAGTTCAGCTCCCGCCTACTGGTGGGTACTGGCAAATACAAAGACTTTACCGAGACCGGCGCGGCCATTGCCCAAAGCGGCGCGGAAATTGTCACCTTTGCTGTGCGCCGCACCAACTTAGGCCAGGATGCCGACGCGCCTAACCTTCTCGATGTCATTTCCCCCCAGCGCTACACCTTGTTGCCCAACACCGCTGGCTGCTACAACGCCAAAGACGCTGTGCGCACCTGCCGCTTGGCGCGTGAGCTGCTAGACGGCCATAACCTGGTCAAGCTGGAAGTGCTCGGCGACGATCACACCCTCTATCCCAATGTGGTCGAGACGCTAAAAGCCGCTGAGACACTGCTGGCTGATGGCTTTGACGTCATGGTGTACACCAGTGATGACCCCATTGTGGCACGTGAACTAGAAGCCATGGGCTGCTGCGCCATCATGCCGCTAGGTTCGCTGATTGGCTCGGGGCATGGCATTCAAAACCCGCATAATGTACGCCTGATTGTTGAGCAAAGCAGTGTACCCGTGCTGGTCGATGCGGGCATCGGCACCGCTTCTGACGCCGCCATGGCAATGGAGCTCGGGTGTGACGGTGTGCTGCTCAACACGGCGATCGCTCACGCCCGCGACCCGCTGCGTATGGCTAACGCCATGAAGCTGGCCGTAGAAGCTGGCCGCGATGCCTTCCTAGCAGGCCGTATGCCACGTCGCCAGAGCGCCGATCCCTCTTCGCCTTTTGCAGGCCGAATTAACGGCTGATACAGAGACACCATGACCGATACGAACGACACCACGCCTGAAAGCAATACTGCTGGCGCTGAGAGCAACACTACAGGCCCTGAAAATGCTGATGCCCCGCTACACCGGCGGGGGATTAAGAGCTACGTGATTCGCGCAGGGCGCATGACCCCAGCGCAAAGCCGCGGTTTAGAAGATGTTTGGCCACGTTTAGGCCTAACGATTGCCGATGGGCGTCAGGATCTGGACACCCTGTTTGGCCGCCAAGCACCGCGCGTGGTGGAAATTGGCTTTGGTATGGGCAACTCACTCATCGAGCAAGCCGAACGCCACCCAGATACTGACTTTATCGGTATCGAGGTTCACGCGCCGGGTGTGGGCAAGCTGCTAGATGAGGTAGATAAACGCGGCCTAACCAACCTGCGCGTTTACCGCGAAGATGCCTTGGCGGTGCTGGAGCAGTGTCTGCCTGAAGACTCATTAACCACGCTACAGCTCTTTTTCCCCGATCCATGGCCGAAAAAGAAGCACCACAAGCGACGTATTGTGCAACCTGCGTTTGTTGAGCTGATTCGTACGCGCTTAAAACCTGGTGGCACCTTCCACATGGCAACCGACTGGGAAGCCTATGCCGAGTGGATGGCCGAGGTCATGGACGCCGCACCCGGCTACGCGAATACCGCCAGCGCTGACACAGCGCCCTACGTTCCACGCCCAGACTTTCGCCCGCTAACTAAGTTTGAAGCCCGCGGCGAGAAACTTGGCCACGGCGTATGGGATTTGATTTACCGCCGTGACGTTTAAACACAGCGACTAAAGATAGCTCAGCGTCGTTTACGTTCGCTTATCGTAAACGACGCGATGCAGCGTACCGCTACCACTTTCAAAGGCATCAATATTCGCCAGTGTAGTCTCGGCAATATTGGTTAGCGCCTCGGTAGTGAAGAAAGCCTGATGACCGGTAATCAGCACATTGTGAAAGGTCGTCAGGCGCATGAACTGGTCATCATCGATCACTTTGTGCGATAGATCCTCGAAGAACAGTTGCTCCTCCTCTTCGTAAACATCTAGCCCTAAGCGGCCAATTTTGCCGCTTTTCAGACCAGCGATCACCGCTTGGGTATCGACCACTCGACCGCGGCCAGTGTTGATCAGCATGACACCCTGCTTCATTTGCGCGATGGCATCGGCGTTAACCAGATGATCAGTATCGGGTGTTAACGGGCAGTGCAGCGAAATAATATCTGCTTGAGCATAAAGCGACGCCAGCGGCACGTACTCCACAAACGGCTCGGCATTCGGGTTTGGAAAAGGATCGCTGGCAACTACTCGGCAGCCAAAGCCATGCATGATATTGGCAAAGATCAAGCCAATCTGCCCAGTGCCAATCACGCCCACGGTTTTGCCATGCAGATCGAACCCCAGCAGTCCGTCTAGGGCAAAGTTGCCCTCGCGCACTCGGTTGTAAGCGCGATAGGTCATGCGGTTCAGGCTTAACACTAAGGCCACCGCGTGCTCTGCTACGGCATAAGGCGAATAAGCGGGCACCCGCACCACGGTAATTCCCAACCGTTCGGCTGCCGCCAAGTCAACATGGTTAAATCCAGCCGAGCGCAGTGCTACCAATCGTATGCCGCTAGTGTGTAGCTGCTCTAAAACATCCGCATACAGATGGTCATTTACAAAAGCGCATACCACTTCAAACCCTTTCGCGAGAGGCGCCGTATCGACGGTCAAGCGCGCATCAAAAAAGCTTAATTCGTGTCGATTCGAGGCATTAGCACGAGTAAGGAAGGTTTCGTCATAAGGCTTAGCGCTAAAAACGGCAACGCGCATGGCATTTCTCCTGGCTCTGGATAGATGATCAGCATAGGCAATTCGTCTATTGTCTGCCCAAACGTCACAAGAGGTATTCACCGAGATCAAAGAAAGATGCCACTAGAAAAAAAGAAAGCCGCTCCAAGGGAGCGGCAAAAGACCGTGACTAGCAAGGAAAGAGGAACCATGACAGGAAACTGGCGCTGATCTTTGCAATAGCGTCGTGGTTGCCAATGTTTCAGCAAACACGGCCACTAGAAAAAAAAGAAGCCGCTCCAAGCGGGAGCGGCAAAAGACCGTGACTAGCAATGAGAGGGAGAAACCATGACAGGAAACTGGCGGTTTCTGTCGTGGTTGCCAACGTCTCATTAAACGCTGACAATCACAATATAATCATTCTCATTTACAACGTCAACCTAAATGCGAATACTTTTTATTTATTTTTAAGACGGTTTCTTTACACTAGCCCACCAGTTGCAACCAAACGGGCAACGTCAGCATCGCTAACAGCGTCTGGCCGGTAATAATTGCCGCCATAAGTTCTGCATCACCTCCCAGCTGCCGAGCAAGAATGTAAGCAGATGTGGCGGTAGGCAGCGCTGCAAACAGCAGCGCCACATCACGACTGATAGGGTCCAGCCCCACCAGCCACGCTAATAACAGCACCACCGCAGGCATTAACAGCAGCTTGATGCTATTCGTCGCTATCACGCCACGATCAAGCCGCAGCAGTGCTGCAGGGCGCAGCGCCACGCCCACGGCAATGAGCCCTAACGGCAGCGCCGCGCCACCCAACAACCCGACGGTATCCTCGCTCCAACCGGGCAAGCCAACCCCCGAAAGATTGAGTCCGATACCTGCCAGACAGGACAAAATCAGCGGATTTTTAGCCAGTGCGAGGGCACTTTGGCCAAGACTTCCACTGCCCAGCGTCCCTGCCGCGACAAAGCTTGCGACGCACATGACGTTCACCACCGGTACCATGAGTGCCACCGCCACAGCGGCAGTAGTCGCCCCCATGCTGCCATGCAATGCCGCGGCCCCTGCGACACCCACGTAGGTGTTAAAACGCACGGCGCCTTGGAATACCGACGTGAACGCCGCAGGCGTTAAGCCAAGGTAACCACGACAGCGCCATAGCAACAGACCCAAAACCCCCATCGTGCCGAGCAATACCAACGCGATGCGCCCAACCGGTACTTGGCTGACATCAGCAGTGGCCAGCGTACCTATCAGCATTGCTGGAAATAGCACAAAGTAGATCAGACGCTCCATTTGCGGCCAGAACGTAGCACTTGGCCAACGGCCATAGCCAATGGCAGCGCCCAGTAAAATCAATAAAAACAGTGGCCCAAGTGCGCCAGTAATACTCTCCATTGTTATTCCTTGTTAACTGCGACATCCCAGCACAGCGACATCCGTGCGATTACTGTTACCATGAAACTAACTTCCATCTTACGGCCTGCGTAGTGACCATTCTGCCATGAAGAACTTGCCTAAACCTGGCTACTTTACGGGTTTTCCAGCACTGAAAGTGCTTATCCTCATCACGGGCATCTCACTGGCCGCCTGCACGTGGTACGTGTTTGCCAACTGGCTGCGCGATGATGGCGATATTGCCTGGTTTACACCGGATGCCAACTGCAACCTACACACCAGTACGTGCTCGGCAATTCTGGGCGATAAAGGCCGCCTAACACTCACCGTTGATGCCGATGGCCGTATCGATGCGCTGGATATTCTGCCACTGGGTGTAGAAGTCGAGGGCCTCAACCCAAGCCATGTGACAGTCGACTTTATCGGGCGTGATATGGATATGGGCTTACACCGTTTTGGATTAACCGCCTCTGCGCCCGGGCACTTTCATGGCCAAGGGCAAGTCGGTATCTGCACGCAAGACGTGATGCCCTGGCGAGCACGGGTTATCCTGGAAACACCAGAAGGCAAGTTGGGCAGTTGGTTCGACTTTGACGTGATTAGGAGTTAGTACGTATGGCCGCTAAACCAAACAATCGTAAAGCACTCTGGCTGGGATTAGTGCTAATACTTGTCTTGCTGACTATTTCGGCTATCGGCCTTTACCAGTTTGCTTTCCAGCCTGACAGCGATGACGTGACGGGGGGGCCAATAGAAATGCCGTCTACCCAAGGTGATTTCTCTCTCTCCCAGTTAGATGAAGACGACATTGCGATTGTTTCCTTTGGCTACACCTACTGCCCAGATGTTTGCCCAATGAATCAGGCCGTTAAACGTCAGGCATTGGCCCAGCTAAGCGATGCACAGCGCGAACGCGTGGTGCCGATAATGATAACGGTTGACCCTGAACGCGATACGCTGCCGCGTATGGAAGAGTATATGCAGTTCTTTGGTGATACGTTTATCGGCTTGGTGGGTAGTCAAGAGCAGCTTGCAGATGTAGCGGCACGCTATGGCGTGATTTGGCGGCGAGTAGAGGCTCCCGATTCTGCAATGGCCTACACCATTGACCATAGCGCTTCGCTTTTCTTGGTTAACCGCAACGGTGAGATTTTACAGAGAGTACTCTACTCCCCAGCACCACACGGCTTAGTGTCAGCGCTGGAGAATGAGTTAGGTAGCTAGCCGGAATACAACGAAGTGTCTGGATTTAGGGTGTACTTGGAACTAAGGCGTGCTTTGTAGGTGTTCAAGCATCGCCATTAGCGCTCTAGCTTGAGTGCCATCACGTGTGTCGTGCAGCGGGTTGAGCTGCCAAGTACTTTCGGCAAAGCCCCACCAATCCCAGCACCCCTGAGGATTAGCCATACTGCTTTCCGCCTGCGGGTATAGCACCACTTGGCCATGGTCTGCTGCCCAACGGTTCAAACCACTGTGGCGTACAAACGTATCGCCAATGGCATCAACGCTCATTTGACAACCATGCAACGCGATTGTGACAGGGCAGCCTCCCGTTTCACACGCCTCAGGAATAAATAGATACCCCACATCAGCCAAGCCTTTAACCGCGAACTCCGACTGATCAAAGGCCATCACTTCGCCCTCGCTAGCATTAGCCTCACGCTCAGGGTAAAGCCATGAGAGCATATCGCTAGCCACGTTCTCATCACAGGCAAGCACATAGCTACCACCGCCCTGGCGACAGTCGCCAAGTGCTTGGGGGCTAGCGTTGGTTTGCTTCGGCAATTTGATGGGCCAACCATGGCCTGTGTGCTCACTGCGCACGAAACGCAGCTGTTCTGAAGATGCCAGCCAGCGCTGCCACTGTTCTGCTAACAAACTCCCCAGCTCTGGAGAAACCGTGTCATCTTCATCACCGTGCCATACATAGGCACGCAGCTGGCTTAATGCGTCGCGCTCCCCCACCTGCTCAAGCGACTCGTAACGCTCGCGCCGACGGTCCAGCTCATCCAAGGAAGGCAACCCACGGCGGGTGCTCATGCACTGGTTAAGCGCCAAACTGAGCGCGCCTTGGGCACAGCTCCAAGGGCCCGCCGCTAATACACCTACACCACTAAAGCGCTCAGGCCAAGCAACCGCCAACTGTGCGGCCATGTAACCGCCAGAAGAGACACCGACCACGCTCGCGTGATCGCTCGCTGCGCTTAGTGCAGGTAAATCACCAGGCACGGTATCTGCTTCAGCGTGAACAGCCGTGCTGCCCAGCAGTAACAGCGCACCCAAAAAACAAGATGTAGCAGCGGCGGGACGTATCATTTACTCAACGCCTAGCAGTTCAACACGGAACGTCAGCATTTCATTTGGGCCAATAGGGCCTTGGCCGCCTTCACCATAAGCCAGCTCAGCAGGGATATATAGCATCCAGCTGTCGCCAACGCTCATCAGTTGGAGCGCCTCCTGCCAACCTTCAATGACTTGATTTACCTGGAAACTCACCGGCTGACCACGCTCAAAGGAACTGTCAAATACGGTGCCGTCCAGCAGCATGCCTTCATAGTTCACTTCAACGGTGTCTTCAGCGCCAGGCGTTGCGCCGTCACCGGACTCAAGCACTTCATACTGCAAGCCAGACTCCGTCACTTCAACTTCTTCACGCTCAGCGTTTTCCGCTAGGTAAGCTTGACCTTCCTCTAGATTAAGCTGGGCGATTTCAGCGGCCTCTTGCTCGCGCTCCGCCATGGAACGCTCCTGGAAAGCGACCAGCGCCTCCATCATTTCTTCCTCGCTTAACGCCAACTCTTTACCATCAAAGACATCGCGCATGCCGTCCGTAAATGCATCAAGGTCGAGATCTTCAATATCGACCTGCATGCTCTCACCTAGGGTAACGCCTAAGCTATAAGCAAGGCGCTGTTCGTCGGTTTCGGGAGCCGCTGCCGCGAAAGGAGCAACCAGTAACAAACTCGCCAAAGCGGTGGAAGAAAACAATGCTTTCATGTAAAGAACCTTATCCAACGGCGCAACGCGCCAAATGTTTGAGTACCTCAAAGACTAACACCCGCCATCTCAGGCTGCATTACCTGAGATGGCGGGTGTTAGTAAGACCGCTATTAAGTTCAGTAGTTTGGTGTCTTAAACGACCAATGTGGGACAGTGTGCCGCACCCGCCACACGCTGAGAGACACTACCCAACAGCAGGTTTTTCTCGCCGTTGGTTCCTTGAGCACCAATCACGATTAAATCGCACTCCCTCTTTCGGGCAAAGCGCACGATAGTTCGCGAGGGGCGGCCGCCTTTCACAAACGCCCTTACTCGCGTACTGTCTGCGCCCATCTCTATGGCGTAGGCTTTAGCGTGTACCGCAATTTCCGTGGCGTACTCTTTAAGCGCGTCATCAGGCAGATCCAGTTTATTTGGCCGCACCATAGAAAGCGATGCCTCCAATAAACTATGGTGCTTAAATACGCACAGCAAATAAAGCTCGGCACCGGTGAGCATATGCAGGCCAACCGCTTTCTCCAGTGCGTTAATCGCCCCTTTCGAGCCATCTACGGGAATTAAAATGCGATTAAACATCCGCGTTCTCCTTGTGACTGCTTAGCGGAAGGCAACATCACGCAAGAACAGCGCAATTTGCGGGAACATGATCAGCAGCGCCGCCGCTAAAATCAGCATAAAGATAAAGGGCGGTGTGCCTTTGATGACTTCCCAGTAAGGCCGCTTAAAGATCGCAATCGCGGTAAATATATCGCAGCCAAAGGGTGGGGTCGCCGAGCCTATGGCTACCTGCAGGGTAATCAAAATACCTACCAGAACAGGGTCCAGACCGGTCGCCGCAATCGCCGGAGCGAAAATGGGCGTAAGCACCAGAATGACCACAATCGGATCAACAAACATGCAAGCGACAAAGAAAGAGATACAGATTGCAATCAGTACCCCTGTAGGCCCAGCTTCATTGACACCTACCGCTTCCAAAATCATTTGTGGAATCTGCGCGAACGAAATTATCCAGGAGAACCCATTACCAACAGCGACCAATATAAACACCACTGCGGTAATTAAGCCGGTGGATTTAGCAATCGCATAAATATCGTTCATTTTGAGCGAACGGAATACCACAAACTCAAGCAATACGGCATATAGCACACAGGCTGCAGCGGCTTCTGTCGGGCTAAAAATACCTCCGTAGATACCGCCAACGATAATGACCGGAAAGCCTAGCGGCCACAGTGCTTTTTGCACCGCTACAGCACGCTCTTTCCAGCTAGCGCGGGGTTCGGTAGGCACGCCTTTTACCACAGCGTAAACGATGCAATAAACTGAGAACATAAACAGAATCAGAAGCCCTGGCCCAATACCCGCAATAAACAGCTCGCCAATAGATGTTCCTGAAATAACCCCGTAGATGATCATGCCAATACTTGGGGGTATCAAAAAGGCAATATCACTCGCGTTGATAATCAGCGCCAGTGTAAATGGGTCAGAGTAGCCCGCTTTTAGCATCTTGGGCCGCAGCGGAGAGCCCACCGCGACTACGGTTGCCTGGGTAGAACCAGAAACTGCGCCAAACAGCGTACAGGAGGCTGCCGTACTGACCGCAAGACCGCCTTTGATATGACCGATAAAGGACATCACCATATCAATTAAGCGATTAGCCGACTGGCCACGCGTCATAATATCTGCCGCCAGAATAAACATCGGCACCGCAATCAGCGAAGCAGGCCGGATACCCGCCATCATCTGTTGAATAAGCGTATCCATTTGGCCGAAGCCGTTAAACATCATATAAAAGCCGATCACCGCTGCTGTAATCAGCGGGATCATCATAGGAAAGCCCAGCAGCAGCAGGGCAATCATGGTGACTACCATTATCGTCGTCATAGCGTTCCCCTAGAGTGCAAGCCCTGCTTTACACTTCTGTTTCGGTGTCTTTGTAACCGTCAACTACCCCTGTCGAGAGATATACATCCCGAGAGGTAAGGTTTTTAATTGCCGTTAACAGGTACTGAATGCCCGTAATGAGAAAACCTATAGGTACCCAGATATAAATGATCCAAATAGGTAGCCCGAGTGACGGCAACACGCGCCCCTTGCTTTGAAGGTCGAGGATATACACCACGGAGTAGTACAGCAGGAAAAACATAACGAGGGAGGTAAAGAAAGAAATACCTATCATCAGCACCTTACGTCCCCCGACGGGCAAAGCATCGTAGATGGCTGACATACGAATATGGCGCCCATGTCGAGCAGCGTAGCCGATACCCGCAAAGGTAATCATAATGATCAAAATACGGTTTAATTCTCCTGAAAACATAATGCTATTGCCAAATACAAAGCGGGCAATAACATTAGTGACCGTATTCAGCGCCATTAGCAAAACCCCCATTGCCAGTATGACTGACTCGATTTTGCTAATTGCAGTGTCGATCACGCCTAGTATGCCGGGCAAACCAGAGCTGTAATTCTTTTCGGATTCTTCTTCGGTCATGGCCGATCTCCTCTTATGCAGCGTGGCAGCTAACGATTAAAAACCTAGCGCCTCTTCTTTCACTGACCACCGAACGGAGCGTGTCCAGCCTTACTCATTTTGTAGCGTAACGGTTAATAACTCTTTCCGCTTCAACGCTGGATGTACGTAAGTTTTTCTGTGTTTTACGCAAGGTAACGCGCTTTTTTTTGTTAAGTGGCTGTCAGCACCGGGCAGCGTATAAAAATAAAAAAGGGGCAGCGCTGGCTACCCCCTAGGTGATTTACCGTTAAAGACGAGCGTACTAAACGGTGAGTTACTCGTTCGTTACAGCTTCGAGATCTGCTTTAAACTGTTCCAGCAGCTCAGCACCTTTATCACCCGTCATTTCTAAGAAGGCTTCTTCAACTTGCGGAGCACGGTCACGGAAAGCCTGGATTTGTTCTTCATCCAAACGTGTCACAGTAACTTCATCCGAAGCTTCCTGGATTTTAGCTAATGCCTCATCGGCGAGCCCTTTAATGTGCTCGATTGTGTGATCATAGGCAGCATCAGACGCTTCCTGCACGAGCTCCTTATCCTCATCAGACAAACCATCATAGAAGTCTTGGTTCGCCATCATCGCGGTAGTAAACCAGCCATGGCCTGTGAAGGTAAGGTGCGGCGACACTTCATATAAACCGCCAGACTCGATCCAGAAAATCGGATTTTCTTGACCATCGATAATGCCGGTTTGCAGACCACCATATACTTCGCCCCACGGCAGCGGCGTCGGGGTTGCACCAAAGGCATCATAAGTTTCTGAAAGCAATGGATTCGTCATGGTACGAATTTTCTTGTTATTCATATCTTCCGGCGAGCTGATCGGCTCGTCGGTGGTAACGACCATTTCACCTTCAGGGTACATCTTCAGGAGCTCAAGGCCTTGCTCGGCGTAGAGCTCAGGGAACATCTCGTTGATGGCCTTACTCTCATCGAAGAAAGTCAGGACGGTTTCTTCATCTGTTGGTAACAGGTAAGGGATAAAGAAGATTTGCGCTTCTGGAATAAGAGAACCCGTGAAACCAGGTGACTGGTTTACGAACTGAAGAATGCCGTTTTGGGTCTGCTCCATGATGTCGTCAGATTCACCTAACTCACCAAAGCGGTAAACCTGGACGCTGTGATCGGAATTCTCTTCAATATAGTCTTTGAACGCGTGAGCGAATACATCCTGGACATCGCCTTCGTACTCTTCGTGGGCGTAACGCCAGTTATCTGCTTGAGCGGCTGCGCTGAGACCAAATAGTAGTGCACCAATGCTCGCCGTCGTCATTAACTTAGTCGTTACTGAACGAGTCGAAATTAACTTGCTTGCCTTCATGCAGAGTTCCCCTAGCAGTGGTAAGCGCGCTATGCGAGTGCGCCAATATTTAATTTTTGTATAATGCGTGCCGCTCTTAAACGCTCTGTTAGTTGTCAGTGGCTTTAGAGTAACTATTCATAAAATCATCATTCATAATGCCTATCTTTTTGAATACGTTTAGAAACAGTTACACAAGCAATAACAACCTTAAAACACGCGTTATTCAAAAATAGCTTAATTTCAGGCTAGCGCGGTCGCTCGTAGCGGTCAAGCCGTGTCGCAAGTATGGTAATCGCCTCTCTAACGTTCTCGCGCTCGGGTGACACAACTACTTGATCAAACGCAAGGCCATCAGAAAACAGCTTACTTTGCAGCCATTGTGCAACATCTTGCTTACTTATAGCGCAGTTTGTTAACCGCTGGTTAAGTTCAGACGTTTGCAATATCCAGTGCTGCCAGCGTTGAAGGTTCTCACGCTCAGCTTGAAGTTCGGCCTGCTGAAGCGTCTTTCGCAACTGGGCAATGCCCTCACTTTCTGCTGCTTGTGGCTTAAGATCACGACGCAACTGCCGCAAAACAGCGGTGACCGATTGCTGCCAACACTCCCGCGCTTTGCGCTCCATTGACAGCGCACTAGGCGTTACCTGAAGACCGTAGTGGTAGAGCCAGCTATGCACTAGCAGCTCACACACATCCACCCCTGCACTGTCTTGCAGAACAAGGCATGCTTGCTCGACCCCGGGCTGGGCATAAAATGTCAGCGCAAAATCCCATAGTGGAGCCTGCTGTAAGCGCTGGAATCGGTTAGAATCGAACATTGATTTACCCACTTTTTCGGGAGAATGCATGATCGCACTGCGCCAAGTCGCCCTGCAACGGGGTACACAAACGCTACTCGATAACGCTGACCTTACGCTCCACAGCGGTATAAAGGCAGGCATTATCGGGGCAAACGGCGCCGGTAAGTCGAGCTTATTCAAACTTCTGCTAGGCGAGCTCGGCCCCGACCAGGGCGACGTTGAGATGAGCGGCGGCCAGCGGATAGCCCACATGGCCCAGGAAGTTGAAGCGCTGGATCGCCCCATTGTGGAGTACGTGCTGGATGGCGATTACGCGCTGCGGCAAGCGGAAGCTGATCTACTCGCCGCACGCAAAGCAGACGATGCACATCGGGAAGCCGAGTTGCATGGGCTTATCGAAACCCTGGATGGCTACACGGCAGAATCGCGGGCATCGCAGTTGCTGGTAGGGCTCGGATTTGTGCAAACGGATCTTAAGCGGCCTTTGTCAGACTTCTCCGGGGGCTGGCGTATGCGGGTGAACCTAGCCCGCACGCTGTTTATGCCTTCCGACTTACTACTGCTTGATGAGCCGACCAACCACCTGGATCTCGATGCCCTGCTTTGGCTAGAACAGTGGCTAACCCGCTACCCAGGCACATTACTGCTGATTTCTCATGACCGCGACTTTCTCGATGCCGTGTGTGATCACATTGTGCATATGCATCACCAAACACTCGAGCTTTACCGCGGCAACTACTCTCGCTTTGAGCGCACGCGGGCTGAAAAACTCGCTCTACAGCAAGCAGAAGCAGCCAAACAGCAGGCTCGCCGCGAAGAAATTGAGCGCTTTATAGCGCGTTTTCGCGCCCAGGCGACAAAAGCAAAGCAAGCGCAAAGTCGTGTAAAAATGCTGGAGCGTATGGGGGATATCGCTGTTGCTCATACAGATTCGCCTTTTCACTTCACGCTGCCTGCCGCAGATAAGACCTCACACCCCCTACTCGTGCTTGACCAAGCTACCCTTGGCTATCGCAGCGAAGCAGGCGATGTCGCGCAGTTAGAGAAGGTCAACATTACGTTATTACCTGGTAGCCGCATCGGCCTGTTAGGCCCCAACGGCGCGGGCAAGTCGACATTGATCAAATCACTGACCGGCGAACTGGCGCTGCTAGAGGGCAAGCGCGTGCCAGGCGAGCATTTAGCCATTGGCTATTTTGCCCAGCACCAGCTGGAAAGCTTGGACGTGACGACGACGCCATTTGTACATGTGCAACGGCTCTCTCCCACGGCGAGTGACCAGGAAATTCGCAATTTCCTAGGTGGCTTTGGCTTTAAAGGCGATGACGCCTTTGGCGAAGTTGGTACTTACTCTGGCGGTGAAAAAGCGCGCTTAGCGCTCGCGCTGGTCGCCTGGCAGAAGCCCAACCTACTGCTGCTCGATGAGCCAACCAACCACTTGGACTTGGAAATGCGCGAGGCGCTCACCGAGGCGCTGGCAAGTTTTGAGGGCACGGTTATTCTGGTGTCGCACGACCGACATCTATTACGCGCCACGGTTGATGAATTCTGGCGGGTGGCTGACCATCGTGTTGAGCCCTTTGATGGCGATCTCGATGATTACCGGGCATGGTTAAAGGCGCGTTTGGAAGAGGGCCGCCGCGATGCGCGTAGCGAAAAAAGTGAACGCCAAAGCCAGCAGCCTAGCGGTGATCGAAAAGCCGCTCGCAAAGCAGCGGCGGAGCTGCGCGAGAAGCTGCGGCCGCTGAAAAAAGCGCGCGATCAAGCTGAAAAAGCCATGGAGAAAACTCAGCAAGCACTTGAAGAAGTAGAAGCTATTCTGGCTGACCCGACGCTTTATACCGACAGCGCTCGTAAAGCGGAGCTGACCGAAGCACTTGCCCAACAGGCGAAAATCAAAAGCTGCTTGGACACCAGCGAGCAGCAGTGGCTCGCCGCCGAGGAAGCGCTGGAAACAATGGAAGCAGAGTTATTAGCCAGCGAAGATGCCTAATCCTAGACTAACCAATTCGGGCTGCTTTGAATCTAGTCGAATTAAGTCGCTTAGCTCTCAAGCATGAACGTTACCGGCCCATCGTTAACTAACGCCACTTGCATATCAGCGCCAAATTGGCCGGTTGCAACGTTGGGCCAGGCCGCGCATGCCTTAGTCACCAAAGAGTCAAACAGGCGCTCGCCTTCATCAGGCGGTGCCGCGCTCGAAAAGCTGGGGCGCAAACCTTTGCGAGTATCAGCGGCCAACGTAAACTGTGATACCAGCAGTAAGCCCCCGTTAGCCTGCTGAAGGTTATGGTTCATTTTGCCTGCTTGGTCACTGAATACGCGGTAGTGCAGCAGTTTATGCAGTAGTTTTTCAGCATCGGCCTCAGTGTCGCCCTTTTCAACGCCCACTAACGCCAGTAGGCCATGATCAATGGCCCCGACCATCTTACCTTCAACCGTAACGCTGGCGTTTTTTACCCGCTGAATCAGTGCTTTCACTCTCGCCCCTTGCAATATCATTCCAACAAGAAGCAGTGTAATCGCTGGCATAGGCTAGAGACAAAGCTTTGTTTGGATTTAGCCCAGCAACGTATCGCAAAAAACGCCTCAACAAAGGGTCCCTACGACAGCTACCAGGAGCGGCACAGCATGAGGTCGCAGTGAGGTTCACCTAACAACATTTCAGTCACCTGGCTGGTGTGTTGTGGCTGGCCACGGCTACCAATAATCACCAAATCGGGAGTGTGTCGCTTCATATAATCTTGAAGTACGTCACAGGGTTGCCCTGGTTCGAGCACCAGCTCGATATCGGGGACACCGTCAAGATCTCGCATCAAGCTCTCAATCTCGTTATCCAGCGTTCTGCGTAAACGTTCTACTTCGTGATCTCGCCAGTGCGCAAAATTAGCCTGGGAGCCAAGCTCACGCTCACCAGGTAAGCTCCAGGCATGCAGTAGCGTCAACGTCGCTTCTGGAAAGCGAATGAGTGCCTCCCTGAGTGTTTGCCGAGCAGTCAGCGAAAAATCGATCGGCACCAGGATATGTTGCCAAGGCTGCGTCGGTAGATAAGAGGCAACCACCACCGGACAAGGCGCACTTCTCATCACGCGCATCACAGTGGTACCCAAAAGAAGATCTTTCTGACCGCGCTTACGGTGCATGCCCATAATAATTAACGAGGCATTGCGTTCGTGGGCTTCTCGCACAATTTCAACATGAGGCTCCCCCACAACGGTTTGAATAAGCAGCGAAGGCGCTTCCAGCGCGTAATCTTCGCGCAGGTCGGTCAATGTGGCACTGATATCTTCGTTAACCGCGCTTTCAACGTCGTGAAGAACACGGTGGGGTAAGTAAGGGTCAAGGACGTGAAGAATGTCGAGCTGCGCCCCTTGGGTATAGGCCAGCCGAAGAGCGCGAGCAAACGCAGCGCGGTTATCCTGAGAAAGGTCCGTGGCAAACAGCAGCGTGCGAGACATGGCACAACTCCCTGGCCGATCAAGTCGGCACCGTCAGTAGACACGTGAGATAGCCAAACAGGCAATGTTCAGCATGGTGTCCGTTGGCGCATACTGCAAGGTGTGTGTTGCTTTTTCCACTGCTGCTCTGCACCTTTATGGCGCTAGGTCATTGACATCACCACCACGCATGAAAGTGGTGCACCGGCCCACGCCCATGACCGACACTTAGCCGAGTGCTCGCTTCTAATGCAGCATGCAGCCACAACTTGGCTTCACCAATCGCTTGCTTAGGTGCGTTTGGCGCCGCATCGGCGGGTAGTTTTGCTAGACACGCAGTGATCGCAGACGAGAGAGCACAGCCCGTGCCGTGCAGGTTGTCAGTGTCAATACGCGAGGCAGGAAGCCATGTGTGGCCGTCCGGGGTTGCCAGTAAGTCAGGACAGGTATCTCCACGGAGGTGCCCACCTTTCAGCACCACATACGGCGCGCCCAACTCAACCAACGCTGGCAGCATCGCCTCCATGTCATCCAGCGAATCCGGTGATTCGGCATCTAAGAGCACAGCAGCTTCAGGCAAATTGGGCGTAATTACGTCCGCCAACGGTACCAATATATCGCGCACGGCACGAATGCCTGCGTCATCGACCAGAATATCACCGCTTTTGGCCACCATTACCGGGTCCAGCACGATCCAGCGGGGGCGGTTTTGCCGCAATACTTCAGCGATTACTTCGGCAACCTCGCGGCTGGCGACCATGCCAATTTTAACGGCATCTAATGCCACATCATTTGTCAGGTTTTCTAACTGCTCGCGAATAGCGTGAGGCGAAACTGGATACACGGAAGCCACACCACAAGTATTTTGAGCGATGACAGCAGTGATGACATTGGTGCCGTAGACACCCAGCGCCGAAAAAGTTTTCAGATCACCCTGCAAGCCAGCACCACCAGAGGGGTCAGATCCTGCGATGGTCAGTACATTGCGAAGGCGGGAATCGTTGGACATGGTGCTCCTTAATTAACGGTTCAGTCGTGTTCTAAAATACCCAAATACAACGCCAAACAGGGCTTCTTAACCAAAACAATGGCCGCCTAAGAGGCAGCCATTGCGTGTTCAACGAGAGCAGAATGCTAATAGTATAGCTACATCGCTATTGAGCCGTTACTGCGTTGTGTCACCCTCTGGATTACGTGCGTTGTAGTATGCCTGTTCAGAAATCGCATGATAGTTTCCGACCTTATCCTGGAAGGTACGGTATGACTCATAAATCCGTGTGCCCAGCTCGCTTGATTCAGCCAATTCAGCAATAACGTCTTGTGAATGCTCACGGGCCTGAGCCAGCACGTCGTCAGGAATACGGCGCAGTTCAACCTCATGCTCGTTGACCAACGTCTCCAACGCATCGTTATTACGCGCGGTGTATTCATCAAGCACGTTGGCATTAATATCGCGCACTGCGGTCGTCAAAATAGCCTGCAAATCAGCGGGCAATTCGGCTAAGGCTTCTTCGTTGACGATGGTTTCAAACATCACCGTCGGCTCGTGCCAGCCAGGATAGTAGTAATAATCGGCAGCCTGATGCAGACCGAACGCTAAATCATTATAGGGGCCAATCCATTCCGTCGCATCAATGGCACCTGACTGAAGTGATGTGAAGATTTCACCACCCGGCATGTTCACAATCGCGACGCCCATACGGCTCATCACTTCACCACCTAAGCCTGGCATACGCATTTTCAGGCCATCAAGGTCCTCAATCGAATTGATTTCCTTGTTATACCAGCCACCCATTTGAACGCCAGAAGCACCCGCCACCATGACATCCACACCAAAAGGTTCATAAACCTCGTTCCACAACTCCATGCCACCGCCAAAATGCAGCCAGGCATTCATTTCTTGTGCGTTCATGCCAAACGGCACGGCAGCGAAGAACTGAGCTTCAGGGGCTTTGCCCTTCCAGTAATAAGAAGCAGAGTGGCCAAGCTCAGCAGTGCCGTCAGACACAGCATCAAAGACCTCAAACCCAGGTACCAACTGGCCAGCGCCAAACACCTCAATGGTCAGGCGACCATCGGACATCTCTTCCACCAGTTGCGCGAGCCGCTCAGGCCCCTGCCCCACACCTGGGAAGTTCTTCGGCCAGGAAGTGACCATTTTCCAACGGAAATTTTCTTGTGCCTGAGCTTGATTATCAAAACTTGAAACCACCAGCAAACTAGTGGATAGAGCGGTTGTCATCGCAATGGCGACAGGTAAAGCATTGGCTTTCATACATTAACCCTCTTGCTTCTATTATTACTGTTATAGGTAGGAGAAGGCCGCCTAGCCCAATTGGCTAGGCGGTTTGTTACAAGCCGTTAGTTTATGCAGCTTGGCTGCTTTTGATTAAGGTTGCCACTTAGTTGCGTTGATAGTCACGATAGCTTTCAACTCGCCACTAATCAAAATGACTTAGCCTAAAATTGAGTAGGTAGCCATGTGGCCAGCTGCGGGAAAAACGTTAGCATCAGCAACATGCCAAGCTGCATCAGGATAAACGGGATAACCCCACGGTAAATTGCCGAGGTCGGCACCGAGGGTGGCGCTACGCCGCGCAGATAAAACAGCGCAAAACCAAACGGCGGGGTTAAGAATGACGTTTGCAGGTTAATAGCGATCATGATGCCCAGCCAAATTGGGTCAAGTCCCATGGCCAGCAGAATCGGCCCAACGATGGGCACCACCACAAACGTGATTTCGATAAAGTCGAGAATAAAGCCAAGTAGGAAGATGACCAGCATTACGATAATGGTCGCCCCCACCACGCCACCAGGCATACCTTCGAACAGTTCGGTGACCATGTGTTCGCCGCCATAGGCCCGGAAGACCAGCGAAAACAGCGCCGCACCAATCAAAATCATAAACACCATAGTCGTCACATGGGTGGTTGAACGCAGCACGTCCTTCAGCGTTGCCCAATCCAGTTGACGATAAGCAAGAGCCAGCACCAGGGCACCAAAGGCACCGACAGCCGACGCTTCGGTAGGCGTTGCAAAGCCGCTTAAAATCGAGCCAAGCACTGCCACAATTAGCACCACGGGCGGCACTAAGCCTTTCAACAGCAGCATCCCCAGGCCGGAAGTATGCCCAAGCTCTGCCATGAGCTCTTCACGGTCTGCGGCAGGCGCCATTTGCGGGCGCAACCACGCGACCAGGGCCACGTAAATCATGTACATAACGACCAGGAGTAACCCCGGCACCAGCGCGCCCATAAACAGATCGCCTACAGAGACCGTTTTAGGACTAAAAATACCCATCGAGAGCTGTGCCTGCTGGTAAGCGGACGACAGCACATCGCCAAGCAGTACCAATGCAATGGAGGGCGGGATGATTTGGCCAAGCGTGCCGGTCGCACAAATGGTGCCGGTCGCCAGCGAAGTGCTATAGCCGCGCTTTAGCATGGTAGGTAGCGACATAAGCCCCATGGTCACCACGGTGGCCCCCACAATGCCGGTAGATGCTGCCATCAACATACCCACCAATGTCACTGAAATACCTAAACCGCCACGCATGGCACCAAACAGCAGCGCCATCGCATCCAGCAGTGTTTCAGCTACTTTGGACTTCTCCAATAAAACGCCCATTAAGACAAATAATGGCACTGCCAATAACGTTTGATTGGTCATAATGCCGTAAAGCCGGTTGGGCAAAGCGGCGAGATAACCACTATCGAAATTGGCGTCTACGCCGATGGTCTCAAGGCCTAGGCCCATCCCTGCAAACAGTAGCGCGGTACCTGCTAATGAAAGCGCTACAGGAAAGCCAAACATCAGCACAATGCAAATGGTGGCAAATAAAACAAGCGGCATAAATTCCAGCATCAAACGCGCTCCTCAAGGTGGTTGTCATCACCAACAGATGGGGGTATCCGGCCAGTAAATACATAGCCATTGCGCACTACTTCAATGACACCTTGCAGTATCATTAGCATGGCAAAGAGCGGTATTAACGTTTTCAGTGCAAAGACGGCTGGAATGCCACCATAATCGGAGGAGGTTTCCATAATACGCCAGGAGTTAGCAACGTAGCCCAAGCTGGAAGCGATGACAAAAACCATCACAGGCATCAACAACGTGATAATACCCACGATGTTAACCAGCGCTTGGCGACGGGGCGTCATTCCACGATAGAAGATATCGACACGCACATGGCCATCGTGGCGAAAGGTGTAGGCCGCAGCGAGCATAAAGACACTGGCGTGCATGTACATCACCAGCTCTTGCATAAAAATACTGTTAACGCTGAAAATATAACGAAGCAGTACAATCGCGAACTGAATCAACATCATAATGATGATCAGCCACGCAAGGCTACGTCCGAACCACTCCGAAGCGCGGTCCAGCGCAGCGATAAACGCAGGTAGTTGTGTTGTATCTGACATGGAAGTGTCTCGCGTAAAACGACTAAGGGGGTCAGCGCCCCAGACAATAGCGCATATACGCAGACAATGCAGCGCCCATAAACCGCCTAGCAAGCTTATTATTAAACGCTTTGGCGAATCGCCGCTAGGCAGGCTGGAGGTAACGGTAAATCGACAGCAATCGGTAAATGGTCAGAAAATAGATGGTCCAGTACATGGACATCTGCGACTTCAAGTGTCTGGGAAAGCAGGATGTGATCCAGGGCGCGCCGAGGCTGCCAGGATGGATAACTAAGCAGCGGCTTAACCGGGTGCAGTGGCAACGAGGTACTAAAACGTTCATGAGCATGAAGCTGGTCAGGCGTGCAATTTAAATCACCCATGACCACCACATGGCGCAGCGGCTCAATAATATTGCTTAAATAATTCAGCTGACGCACACGCCCGCGCTGGCTCAGCGCCAAGTGGGCGACAAAGATATGCAGTGCATCTGGTCCCTCACCATAGCGTGCGTGAATTGCACCACGCCCTGGCAACATCCCTGGCAGACGGTGCTCTTCGATGTGGCTAGGCACGATACGTGACAATAGCCCATTACTGTGCTGAGCAAACTGCCCTAAATTACGATTTAGCTGCTGAAAGTAGTGGGGAAAGCGTGCTTTAGCGGCAAGGTATTCAACTTGGTTTACGCGACCGGAACGAAAACTACCGCCATCAACCTCTTGCAGGCCCACCACATCAAATGGCTCTAGCACATTACCCATTTGCGCCAAGCGTTCCAGACGCTGAGGGTGCGGCAAAACATGCTGCCAACTACGCGTGAGGTAGTGGTGATACGCCGACGTTTGAATACCTACCTGCAAATTAAATGTCAGTAAGCGGATATGGCCACGTTCAACCAAAGACAACGCAGACGAGCCTACTTGCCCACCTGCGTGACCATGCTCTAACACCGTTATTGTGCACGCTCATTACGCACGCGCTCGACAAGCGCATCCGCAATTTGCGGCATATTTTCCAAGCTACCTGCTGTGCTTGGCGACACAACGTAGCGGCCATCAACAATAAGCGCCGGCACGCCCATTAAGCGCATTTCACGCATGCGGCTGTTGGCTTTATTGACTTCGCTACGAACGCCAAATGCCTTTAACGCCTGCTTAGCTTCTTCTTCACTTACACCGTAATTAGAGAAAAACTCGGCGATTTCATCCTCATCTGTCAGTGAGCGACCATCTTCATGAATGGCCTCAAAGAAATCAGCGTGAAGTTCATCTTCGATGCCCAGAGATTCTGCTGCATAAAACGCCGTCGCGTGTGTGTTCCAAGCACCACCCATGGTAGCCGGCATATGAACAATGCTAACGTCGTCTTCAAGCGTTTCGTACCACTCATTTACGGGTGTTTGCAGCCGGTAGCAATGCGGGCAGCCAAACCAAAACGCTTCGGTCACTTCAATCTGCCCCTCGTCGACCTGTGTCTCCACTGGCGACTCAAGCAGTGTGTAGTGCTGGCCCTCGACCAACTCCTGAGCGCTTACTGCCGCAGATAAACCTAAGCCAGCAATCGCGACCATTAACGTTTTCAACATAGCGAGAATTCTCCAAGAATGAGCGAGGCTATGACTGCAGGACGTGCATAGAGGTTCCCCATCTCTTTAATTACCAGTGAGATAGGGCACCTTTATTTATCATCAGCGACTAGTTCAAGCCTAATAGATAATTCGCTACAGCTTCCATGTCGTTATCACTCATTTTGGAAGCAATATCGCCCATAATGTTATTCGGGCTGTTAGCACGCTCACCGGAAGCAAAGTCTTGCAATGTAGACACCATATACTCTGTGTGCTGACCTGAAAGCGCTGGATATACCGCGCTGCCAATACCAGCCCCCGTAGGTGTATGACAAGCACTGCAAGCAGGAATACCTTTGGACATATCACCCGCCCGGTACAGCTCTTCACCGCGCGCTAAAAACTCTGAGTCTTCATCGTTAGTTTGGCCAAGATTTGCGTTTTGGCCTGCAAAGTGAGCCGCAACATCCCAAGCGTCTTGATCAGAGAATGCATCGACTTGACCAGCCATGGTGGGAACCAAGCGGTTGCCGTCGCGAATATCCATGATTTGCTTGGCCAGATAGGACATCTGCTGCCCTGCCAGATTAGGGAAAGTACCCACTGCGCTGATACCTTGCTGACCATGACAGGCCGCACAGGTTTGAGCCAGTTCACGACCTGCCGCCGCATCCGCGTCAGCTTGGTGGTCGGTTTGAGCGTGTACGGTGCCAACGGCACCCATGGTAATTGCCAGGCTTGCCAGTAACTTTCTCATTGCTATTCCACTATGCCGTTTGATTATTGACTGGTACGCATCCCGGGCGCTGCCCAGGTTCAGCACTTTACCAGGGTCAGCTCCGCCAAAACGAACAACATGCCGTGTTGGTCGCTGCTGGCTAGAGCGCGATGGTACACTAGCGCCCCAGGTCGCAGTTATAAACCGCTTGCATTATAACGAATCACCCTAGCGGCGGGAATGCAAGTCCAGGTCTGCTTTTGGGGTAATTCGTCGCGGTACCGTCATTTACTCACGTTAACGTGGTGAAACGGGCCGTCTTATACGTCTGTTTTTCAGGATTAACACCATGTCTACTGCTAATGATCACCCAGTCGTTCGACTGAACTACCCCACAGCGCGTTTTATGATCAGCGCGCCAACGCTTGCTCTGTGTCCAGACGATACCGGCGCAGAAGTCGCGTTTGCTGGGCGCTCAAATGCGGGTAAATCAAGCGCGATTAACGCACTTACTCAACAAAACGCCCTTGCCCGCACCTCGCGTACGCCAGGCCGCACTCAGTTGATCAACTTTTTCAGCGTCATGAACGACGAATCGCGCCGCTTAGTCGACTTGCCCGGCTACGGCTACGCCAAAGTGCCCGAAGCGGTAAAACTAGAGTGGCAGCAGCACCTGTCGGACTATCTGCGTGGCCGCTTCAGCCTACGTGGCCTTGTACTGCTAATGGACGTGCGCCACCCGCTAACCGAGTTTGACCAAATGATGCTCAACTATGCAGATAAGCGCGAAATGCCTGTGCACATTCTGCTTACTAAGTCCGATAAATTAAAAAAAGGCCCTGCGAGTGCCGCGCTGCAAAAAGTCCGTTCTCGTCTTAAAGAGTGGGAAGACTTAGTCTCCGTTCAGCTCTTCTCATCGCTCAAGCGCGACGGCGTAGATACGCTTTCTCAAAAGCTCGACCAGTGGCTGCATACTCCTGAGTAAACCAAGGATCGCCGAACAAGCCAAGCTTTCACCATTAAACGGAATCTTGCCAAACAAACTCAGTCTTCTTAAACAAGCCGCTTTTTCACGAGCGTCGCTCCAACCACTCGATCAGCTCGGGCAATTCTTTCACGTGGGCAATGCGGTGGGTGCGTGCTGGCAAGGTTTGGTCGCCTTGCGCGGCGATCCATACGGCGTGCATGCCCAGCAGCTGGGCAGGTAATATGTCCTCTTGCCAGGAATCACCTACATGCATGGCACGGTGCGGCACAACATTCAGACGCTCCAGGGCAGTGAGAAACGGCTTAGGGTCTGGTTTTGGTGCCAGTAATTCGCCTGCAGCAATAGCCACTGGAAAGTACGCCGCTAACGGCTGACGTTTAAGGTGAATATTGCCATTGGTAATAGCGGCTAGCTGGTAACGTTCGCTCAACGCAGATAATAGCCCCGCGGCTTCGGGGTGCGGCGTTACTTGTACCCGCAGACGATGAAACTCATTCATAGCAGCGGCAGCCCATAGCAACGCACTACTGCGTGCTAAGCCTTGGGCTTCCAGCTGTGCTTCTAACGCCCGCAAACGCAGCCAGGTAAAATCGCCACGCCGTTCTGGCACCCGCTTGGCCCACTCTTGGCGGCGCTCCAGATAATCAGCCAGTCCCTGCTGGTAACTTAGCGCTAATGGCGTTTCATGGCGTGCTTTGCGCCACGTCGCCAGCGCTTCAATTAGCCAACGATAGTGGCCCTCTTCCGTTTTTAACATCACGCCTTGGTTGTCCCATAGCGTATCGTCAAGATCAAACGTAATCGCTTGCAGAGAAGCCATGGTTAACTCCGTGTCGTGCGGCGTTTTGCGCGGGGGTGAGCGGCATCATAGCTTTCGGCCAAGTGCTGCCAATCCAGGCGGGTGTAGACTTGAGTCGTCGATAAATTAGCGTGGCCCAGCAATTCCTGCACCGCCCGCAGATCTTGGCTGGACTCCAACAAATGACTTGCAAACGAGTGACGCAGGCGATGGGGATGGAGGTGTTCAGGCAAACCACGCACAATAGAAAGTTGCGCCAAACGCTTTTGAATACCGCGGTGCCCCAGCCGCTGCCCACGCTGACCGACAAATAACGCCATTTCGCTCGTTGCCGCCAGCTCAGGCCGACACGACAACCACGCCTTAATCGCCTGATCTGCACGCTGACCAACGGGCACTTGGCGGGGCTTACTGCCTTTACCCATCACCCGCACATGCTGGGCATTTAAGTGATCCAAATCCAGCGCAGCAAGTTCCGCTAAGCGTAGGCCGCTGGAGTAAAACAACTCGAGCATGGCTTGGTCGCGTATTGCCAGCGGTGTGCCATCGTGCGGCGTGTCTAAAAAGCGCGAGAGTGCATCCACATCAAGCGGTCTGGGCAAGTGGCTTGGCTGCTTTGGCGTGCGTAGTAGTCCCACCGGATTGTCGGCAAGCACGTGATGTTGCACAAGATAGTCAGCAAAACGTGATAGCGCAGCGCGGCGGCGGGCTAAACTTCTCGGTGCAAGGCCGCGGCTGCGCTCCGCGCCTAAAAAGGCGCGCAGAAATGTAGTGTCTAACGTCGCCGCCTCGGTGACGCCACGTTGCTCAGAAAAACGCTGCAGGGCGGTTAAATCCTGACGATACGCAGCCACCGTGGCAGGGCTTGCGTGGGTAGCAAGCTTACGTAAATACGCCTCGACCTGCGTCGTCAATGAGCTCGGGCTATCCATGGTGTTCTAGGCGCAGCAGTAGCCGTGCCACGATATCGCTCAGATACTCTGTAAACAGCGTATCCATACTAGCGCGGTAACAGTCGGGGTCAGGACTTGCGAGCAGCAAATACCCCAGTTGCTCGCCCGCCGAAAGACGCGAAATGGCGCAGGAACCGGCGCGCCGGGGGGCCTTAGTATGCGGCAACAGACATTTCCAGTCGCTAACGCTGAGCTTGGCACAACGGCTGGTGCGCCCATCTAGCAGCGCAGCCAAACGAGCACTGGCATGCTGGTCCAACACATGACGTGGCGGTTGAGGCGGCGTTGGCTCATCGTCACTCAATGAGGATGGGCACCAGAGCGCCATTGCAGGCGTTTGAAAGTGCTCGCTTAACTGAACAGCGAGCGCTTGGGCCAAGGCATCACGATCTTCTGCTCCCACCAGACTGAGTAGCGTCTCACGCAGTCGACGATATTGGGCTTCATTATGCCGTGCTGTTTCTAGAAGATGCTCAAGCCGCCCCTCTGCTGTTTCAGCACGCTGACGTAAATCGATTACCAAGCGCTCTAGCAGCGATACCGCCCCATCAATGTGAGGGTGCGGTACCTTAAGTTGCTGCAGCAAGCCTTCACGACCAACAAAAAAATCGGGGTGACGGGCCAGCCAAAACGCCACTTGATCAGGGTCGAGCGTTTTGCGCGGCTCGGGGGCTTGAGACATCGCCGTTCTCCTCGAATTAGTTGAGTGTGACACGACCGTCGAAGACGCGTGTAGCAGGGCCCACCATCACCAACGGCGCTTCGGGATCGGGCCACTCAATGCTTAACTGACCACCCGGCAAATGAACGGTGACCGGGCTTTTCAATAACCCCTGGCGAATACCACTAGCCACAGCAGCGCAGGCGCCGGTGCCACAAGCAAGCGTCTCGCCGCTGCCACGCTCATACACTCGCAGGCGAATTTCGCTGGGCGACACAACCTGCATAAATCCCACATTCACCCGCTTCGGAAAGCGAGGGTGAGACTCAAGCAATGGACCAAGATGCTCAACCGGTGCACTATCAACACTTTCCACCTGCAGCACGGCATGGGGATTGCCCATCGAGACAACTCCCAACTCCAGCGTATCACCGTCGACCTCGACAGTGTGTAAGGGTTGGTCCCCCGGTGCCTCAAACGGCAACGTGGCGGGATTAAAACGCGGCCTCCCCATGTCAACACGCACCATACCGTCGTGCTGAACATTAAGTACCAGTGGCCCACCGGCAGTTTCCACATGAATTTCATGCTTATGTGTCAGGCGCTGGTCGCGAACAAAACGTGCAAAGCAGCGCGCGCCATTGCCGCAATTTTCAACTTCGCTGCCATCCGCATTAAAAATACGGTAGCGAAAGTCCATCTCTGGGTCACGGGGCGGCTCAACCACCAATAATTGGTCGAAGCCAATACCAAAGCGCCGGTCTGCTAGCTGACGAATCTGCTCATCACGCAAACGCGCTCGCTGAGTCACCAGATCCACCACCATAAAATCATTACCCAGACCATGCATTTTGGTGAAGTGCAACAGCATCAGTGCTCCCCTTCCGGCAGCAGAGCTTCACCGGCCCACAGGCTTTCCAGGCTTTCCCGAGCGCGAACCACATAATAGCGGCTGCCATCGACCATTACTTCCGGGGGCCGCGGGCGGCTGTTGTAGTTCGATGCCATCACAAAGCCGTAAGCACCGGCTGAGCGAACGGCCAGTAAATCGCCCTCAGCAATTGCCAGATCGCGCTCTTTACCGAGGAAATCGCCGGTTTCACAGACAGGACCTACCACATCATAGACTGCACGCTCACGCTGCTGGCGGGTATCCACCGGCACAATCGCCTGCCATGCCTGGTACAACGCAGGGCGGATCAGGTCATTCATGGCGGCATCAACAATCGCGAAATTTTTGGTTTCGCCGGGCTTTAAGAACTCTACCCGGGTTAGCATTAAACCTGCGTTAGCGGCAATAGAGCGGCCCGGCTCAAATAGCAACGTAAGCGCTTCACCGCCCTCCCAGCGAGAAAGGCGTGCCAGCAATTGGCTCGCATAATCAAACGGCTGAGGTGGTTTTTCATCACGATAAGGGACACCTAGCCCGCCACCTAAATCCAAATGGTCAATCTCGATGCCGCGCTCACGCAACCGCTCCATCAACATTAAGAGCCGCTCAAGAGCATCTAAAAAGGGTGCCGTTTCAGTGAGCTGAGAGCCAATATGGCAGTCTAGTCCGGTGACGCGCAAGTTGGGTAAGCTGTCAGCCAGCGTGTAAACATCCAGCGCTTCGTCGACTGGAATACCGAACTTGTTGTCTTTCAGCCCAGTGGAAATATAGGGATGAGTGCCAGCATCCACATCCGGGTTTACCCGCAGCGATACCGGTGCCACCTTGCCCAGCTCCGCCGCAACAGCGTTCAATCGCTCAAGCTCGGGACGGGATTCAACATTGAAGCACTTAATGCCAACGTCTAGCGCACGGGCCATTTCATGAGGCTGCTTGGCAACGCCTGAAAACACGACTTTTCGCGGATCACCACCCGCTTTCAGCACGCGTTCAAGCTCACCAATCGAAACAATATCAAACCCAGCGCCCAATCGAGCAAGCAGACCCAATACGGCCAAATTAGAGTTAGCCTTCACCGCATAACAAATTAAATGGGGATGACCACCCAAGGCTTCGGTATAAGCACGAAAATGGCGTTCTAACGTCGCTTTCGAATAAACATAACAGGGCGTGCCCAGTTCAGCGGCGACCTGGGTAAGCGGGACGTCTTCGGCATAAAGCACGCCATCGCGGTAGTTAAAGTGATCCATTACCCCTCCTGCTCGGCAGCCGAACCATGGGTGTCTTCGTCAGGTAAATAGAGCGGCCCTTTCTGACCGCAACCCACTAATAGCAGCGCGATCAGCAGCATCGCACTCAAGGTGGTAACACAACGTTTCATGCATCACCTTTAAGCGCGGCTAACGCCTCGCGGGCACGGCTAGCAGCGGCGCGCACTTGGTCAGGCGCGGTGCCACCGATATGGTTACGGGCGGCCACGGAGCCTTCTAACGTAAGCACCTCAAACACATCCTGCTCAATCGTGGCAGAGAACTGCTGCAACTCTTCAAGGGTCATTTCAGACAGATCTTTCTTAGTCTTCAAACCGTAAGCCACCGATTGACCGACAATTTCATGAGCATCGCGGAAGGCGACACCCTTGCGAACCAAGTAATCAGCAAGGTCCGTGGCGGTTGAGAAGCCACGTCGTGCGGCTTCATACATGCTGTCTTTTTTCGGCTCAATAGCAGGCACCATGTCAGCAAAGGCTTTTAAGCAATCGCGCACGGTATCAACGGCATCAAACAGCGGCTCTTTATCTTCCTGGTTGTCTTTGTTGTAGGCCAGGGGCTGAGACTTCATCAGCGTTAACAGCGCCATTAAATGACCATACACACGGCCCGTTTTACCGCGAACCAGTTCGGGAACATCAGGGTTTTTCTTCTGCGGCATAATCGAAGAGCCGGTGCAGAAGCGGTCAGGCAAGTCGATAAAATCAAATTGAGCGCTGGTCCATAGCACCAGCTCTTCACTCATCCGCGACAGGTGCATGAGTAGAATGCTGGCAAAGCTGGTGAATTCGATAGCGAAGTCACGATCAGAGACGGCGTCCAGCGAGTTTTCTGCAGGGCGATCAAAGCCGAGTAATTCGGCAGTGACATGGCGATCGATGGGGTACGTGGTACCCGCTAACGCCGCGGCGCCAAGAGGCATCACGTTCACCCGCTTGCGGCAGTCCAGTAAGCGCTCGTGGTCACGGGTTAGCATCTCTTGCCATGCCAATAGATGGTGGCCAAAGGTCACCGGCTGCGCCGTTTGCAAATGAGTGAAGCCGGGCATAATGGTATCGGCCTCACGGTCAGCAAGCTCAATCATGCCTTCGCGCAGACGCACCAACTCCGCTTCGATCACATCGATCTCATCACGCATGAACAAGCGAATATCGGTCGCTACTTGGTCGTTACGTGAACGGCCGGTGTGCAATTTTTTGCCAGTAATACCAATTTTGTCGGTCAACCGTGCTTCGATATTCATGTGCACATCTTCAAGCGGGACCGACCAGTTAAACTCGCCTCGCTCGATTTCACCTTGAATCTCAGTGAGACCATTAATAATGGTGTCACGCTCTTCATCGGTCAGTACACCGACTCGCGCTAGCATGGTGGCGTGGGCAATCGAGCCCTGAATATCCTGGCGCGCCAGGCGTTGGTCGAAAGTCACAGACGCGGTGAAGCGTGCGACAAAAGCATCGGTGGGCTCGCTAAAGCGACCGCCCCAAGACTGGTTCGTAGCTTGGCTCATCGGAGGCATATCCTGCTGACAAAACTGAAGGAGTCGTTAAAAACTAAAGTCATCGTTATCAGAAAGTGTACCAGAGTCGCCGCACTCAGCGGCATGCCGTTTTATAGTCGTTTTTCATGTCGGCGAGGGCTCAGCGTCACTAAACGGATAAGGAGATTCGTGTAATAAGGTACGTATGGCTGAAAATGGCATCGGACGAGCAAAGTAGAAGCCCTGAAAATGCGTGCTATGACGTGCGCTGAGATATGCATACTGCTCTGCCGTCTCTACGCCTTCGATTAATACCTCAAGACCAAGCTTGGCCGCCATGGTTACCACGCCATCAACAATCGCAGCATCCCGAGTGTCGTTGACCACATCTCGAACAAATGATCGATCAATTTTAAGCTTGTTAATCGGCAAGTGTTTGAGATAGCTAAGGCTGGAAAAGCCGGTTCCGAAATCATCCAGCGCAACATGCACACCCAGCGAGCGCAGATCCTGCAGTGTTTGTATGACGTGCTCCGTACTGTCCATCAGTACGCCTTCGGTAAGCTCTAGCTCTAATAATTCGGGTGCCAAGCCTGTCTGCTCAAGCACCCGTTCAATAGATAACAAAAATCCCGCGCGCTGAAACTGCATGGGCGAAATATTCACCGCCATGGTAATAGGCACATTTGCGCTCGCGTTCAATCTGACAGCATCACGACACGCCCTCTCCAACACCCACTCGCTGATCGGCATAATCTGTCCGGTATCTTCTGCCAAACTAATAAACTGTCCAGGAGCAATGTTGCCACGCTCAGGGTGATACCAGCGAATCAGCGCCTCTACGCCAGAAACTCGACCAGGGGAGCCATGTATTTGCGGTTGGTAATGCAGCTCAAATTGCGACTGTTCTATGGCTTGTTGCAACGCATGACGTAAATTAACCCGTTCAGAAACTTTACGATTTAGCTCATCGGTATACCACTGATAGGTATTACGCCCTTGCCGCTTGGCTTTATACATCGCCAGATCCGCCTGCTGTATAAGCTGGCGCGGTTCGCTAATCATTCCATCATCAGTGGCAATTCCTATACTGGCAGTAATACGTAGCTCGCTGCCTCGATACCAGTAGGGCGCAGAGAGGCGAGCGAGCAGTCGCTCAACGACCTGCATGACATCTTTTTCATGGGCTAAATCAGGCAATAGAACGATAAACTCGTCTCCCCCAAAACGCGCCACGGTATCCCAAGGGCGCAGCTCTTCTTCAAGGCGCTTGGCGACCTCAATTAACATATAGTCGCCTACCTCGTGACCAAGCGTGTCATTGATCGGTTTAAAGTCATCCAAATCGACAAATAGCGCGGCTATGTAGCGGTGATACCGCTTAGCCAGCTGGCAGCCCTGTGCCAGTCGCTGGTCGAGTAACAATCGATTAGGCAAGCCTGTTAATGCATCGTGGCAAGCGTTATGCCGAAGCTGCGCTTGGTATTCGCGCTGGGCAGTAATGTCATTCTGCACACCAATGAAGTGCGTTACAGCGCCAGCAGTATCGCGCACAGGGGAAACATATAGATCATTCCAAAATGGCACTCCGTTACGACGGTAATTGCGCATCACGACATGAACGTCTTGCTGAGCACGAATCCCTCTACGCAGCTGATCCAGCGTGGTGGGATCCGTCTCTTCGCCCTGCAAAAAGCGGCAGTTTTGCCCTAGCACCGTATCCCGGGAGTAGCCGGTAATTCGCTCAAATGCTGCGTTCACATAAACTATTGGCAAATCATGCCGCTGAGCATCAACAATGATGACGCCATTAATACTTGATTCAACGCTCCTCTCTAGCAGTGTGAGCTGCCGTTCCGTCGCTTTGCGCTCAGTGATATCTTGGGTTGAGCCCTGAACTTGAACAACGTGCCCCTGCTCGTCTCGTACGGCTTTTCCAATCACTCTTACCCATAACCTTACTTCTTGTCGAGTGATGATCTCTAGCTCTTCATCAAAGCTGATCCCGTGCTCGCAACAGGCTTCAAAAACCTCACGGATACGTGACCGGGAGCTCGGCGCGTAGAAGTCAATCGCCTCCTCAACAGTGGGTTGAAACCCGGGCGAAACACCATGCAGACGACACACCTCGTTCGACCAAATAGGCAGTCTTTCGGACATATCAACATACCAGCCACCAATCAGCGCTGTCTCGCCAACTATTTGGAAGAGCCTCTGATTACGGATGAGCTGTTTCTCGATGGCTTTTCGTCGCGAAATATCACGGGCGACCACGTAAATGACCCCTTCCCCCACCACGGGGGTAACTTCCAGCCACACCACTTGTCCCTCGGCCGTCAGCGCTCGAACGTCAAACGGAGGTACTCTCTTTTGGGACTGGAGACGCGCCAATGCTTCCTCGACAACCGGGATATCGCGACGGTCCACTACCTTGCTGCATGGCTTGCCTATCCATGCGCTAGCGGAATAGCCCAGCAAGGTTTCAAACATAGGGTTGACGTTAAGTAAAATGCCTGCGAAATCAATACTAAAGAATAAGTCTTGTGATAATAAAAAAAACTGGTCTAACTTGCCTTGAGATTTAGCAAGGGGCATGGCATTACCTAAATATGTGGTTTGCCTGACAACACTGGCCTTAAATTCAGCCGGTTATTTTTACTGTGTGGCTGGGTGCTTTATGATGAGACTTATCATAGTTCGTCGCGACCTGTCAGCGACAAAGGGAGAACCACGTGTCATCCATCACAAAACTGCGCATTGCCACGCGTAAAAGCCAGCTTGCTATGTGGCAAGCCGAGCACGTCCGCGACCGCTTGATGGCGGCACACAGCGGTCTGGAAGTCGAACTTATTGCGCTCTCCACTAAGGGCGATAAAATTCTCGACACACCACTTTCCAAGATTGGCGGTAAAGGGCTCTTTGTGAAAGAGCTAGAAGATGCCATGCTCGATGGGCGTGCAGATATCGCCGTTCATTCAATGAAAGATGTTCCTATGCACTTTCCCGAAGGGCTCGGTCTTTCTGTCATTTTGGAAGGCGCCGATCCGACCGATGCGTTTGTTTCTAACCACTATACCAGCATCGACGAGCTACCAAAGAGTGCTCGTATCGGTACCGCTAGTCTACGTCGCGGCTTGCAAATACGTGAAGCGCGCCCTGATCTGCAGATTCTTAATCTACGCGGAAACGTACAAACTCGCTTAGCCAAATTAGATGCGGGCGAATTTGATGCCATCATTCTCGCCACCTCAGGCTTGAAACGCTTAGGTCTCGATGAACGAATTGCCCAAGCACTGCCGCCTGAAATATGCCTTCCTGCCTGTGGACAAGGGGCACTCGGCATCGAGTGTCGTCTCCATGACCCCGAGTTAATCGGCTTATTAGCCCCATTGGATGACCCCGACACGGCCACCCGTGTGCGTGCCGAGCGCGCCATGAACACCCGTCTGGAAGGCGGTTGCCAAGTGCCTATCGCAGGCCATGCCGTGCTTGATAAGGCAGGCGATACTATTTGGCTGCGCGGTTTGGTTGGCAACCCAGAAGGTACAGAGGTATTGCGTGCAGAAGGCAGCGGTTCCATTCATGAGCCCGAAGCCCTAGGTATCCGAATCGCCGAGGAGCTGCTGGATCAAGGGGCAGGCGATATATTAGCCGAGGTGTATGGCCGCAACGTATGAGTCAACCGGTACTGATCTGCCGCCCCGGTGAGCGGGGTGAAGCCCTAGCAGACTCGCTGCGTGCTGAGGGAGCTTCTGTAGAGCACCTCAATGTTATGCACTTAGAAGCGCTGCCCGAGGACCACGTTCAACGTAGCGTGTGGTTAGATATTGATCAGTACCATAAAATAGTGGTGGTCAGCCCCTTTGCCGCTTACTGTTTAAGCGAGGCGCTCGATCGCTATTGGCCACAGCTGCCTGTGGGCATTGATTACTATAGCGTAGGCCGTGCGACGGCAAGCATGCTCTATGAGCAACTGGGTGTGCGTGTCCATATTCCTTCGCCTGACTACGGAGAAGACACGAGCGAGGCGCTGTTGTCACTTGCCTCACTCAAAACGCTTACGCATCAGCGTATATTGCTAGTGGCTGGTGAAGGTGGTCGCTCATTATTAGCCGATACATTGAGCGCACGTGGGGCCAACGTGACCCGCATCGCCGTGTATCGACGTGTATATCAAGCGCCAACGCCTGCCCTGCAACAACGTCTATTAACCGGCGATTATCGAGCGTTAATCGCTACCAGCGGCGAACTGCTTCAACATCTGGCAAGATGGTGTGAACAAGCAGCGTTGAACCAACCGCTAATCGTTTCCAGTCACCGTTTAGCTAAACTGGCCGGTAAACTGGGTTTTCGTGACCTCAAGGTGGCGTCGGGAGCAACACCAGCTGCACTGGCAGCGGCGTTGGATCGGTCCTGCAACCCGAAGGGTGCCGATGTCGATCAAGGAACTTAATAAGGGCTAGCGACAGATGAGCAAACAACCAAATGATCAGGAAGGCGTACACAACGCGTCTGCCGATACAACTCAAAACGACGCTAAACCGAGCGACACCTCCGCGTCAGCCGCGTCGGGCGGCGAAACGTCAACAGCAGGCAATACGGCAGCATCTTCTTACGCCGCTAAAAACAGCCGCTCGCGTCGCCGTAATAAAGCGGGCTCTAGCACGCCCAGTGCCAGCACCGCCTCAGCGAACGTCAATAATGACCAAGCCTCGTCCCAACCAAGCGACGCGCCCAAACAGACAGCTGATGCTAAATCTTCTGCAGATACTAAATCCTCTGCAGATACTAAGCCGTCAGCAGGTACCAAGCAGACGGCAAGCGCCAAGCCAACGAGCAGTGGCAATAGCACGTCTGGCAATGCTGCGCATGTCCCGCCCTCTTCTAAGAACAGCACCACGAACAGTGGTGGTGGCAAAGGCAGTGGTATCGCCATTGCGCTGGTGATTATCCTGGCACTTGCCGTCGCGTTTGCTGCTTGGCAAGGCTGGCAGCGCTTGGATAATCAGCAGCAGCGTATAGACGAGTTGGCCCAGCAAACGCAAAGCAGTGCTTCGCAGCAAGAGGTTAGCGACCTAGCATCACGTATTGAAAGTAGCGAAGCCGAGCGCACCCAAGCGCTGGATAGCACGATGAGCGAACTGCGTAGCGAGCTGGACAGCTACCGTGGCGAGGTCAACAGCACATTAGACAACGTGCTAGCTCAGCTTTCTCAAGAGCAGGAGACCGACGAGCGAGACTGGCTTCACGCTGAAGCCGCCTACCTGCTACGGTTAGCCAACCAGCGCCTGCAACTGGAAGGTGACGTTGGAGGTGCTGCCGCCCTGCTGCGTACCGCCGATGCTCGTTTGGTCGATGCCGACAACCCTGCATTAACGCCAGTACGTCGTGAAATTGCTAACGAACTTGCCGCTCTAGACGCCGTACCACAGGTTGATCGCACAGGTATTTATCTTGCATTGAACGCTCAACAAGAGCGTATTGCTGGCCTACGCCTGTCACAAGAGATCGAAGAGCGCGCCGTTACCTCTAGCATTGAACAGCCACCCACGGGCACCTTCCAGCGTCAATTGGCTCGCTTTGGGGAAGAGCTAAAAGATCTTGTGGTGATCCGTCAGCATGACGAAGCGTTAGAAACACTGATTACACCCGAGCAAGAGTCCTATCTGCGTCAAAGCCTACGCCTGATTCTTGAACAGTCTCAGCTGGCACTGCTTAAAGAAGAGCAAGCGCTTTTTGAGGCAAGCATCGATAAGGCACTGGCGCTGCTCAACGGCTACTACGATACCGAACGAGAAGAGACGCAAAGCGTAATTGCTCGCCTGCAAGAACTGAAGCAAACTCAGGTGCAGCCTGAGTTACCAGACATCAGTGCTTCGCAACAGGCACTAGCGGGCTTCATTGAAAACCGCTTTGAGTCGCGTCGCCAAGGTGGAGGTGATGCATGAGAAAGCTAATTCTCTTAATTGTTGCCGGCTTAGCGGTCGGCGCACTGTTCGGGCACCTGATGATGTCGGTGCCCGGCTACTGGTTAATACGCGTTGGTGACACCTCGGTACAAACGTCGTTCTGGTTCGGCTTGGTGCTGCTACTGGGTGCCTTCATCGTCTTACACTTTGCATTACGCTTGCTCAGCGGCATTATTCGCCCGGTCGGACGTTTTCGCACCTGGAATAGCCGTGCCCGCAATCGTCGCGCCATGAAACGTACCGTTCGCGGTTTGGTTGCCTTAACCGAAGGCCGTTGGAAAAAAGCCGAGAAAACACTGGTGCGAGCAGCTGACGATTCCAGCACACCTCTTGTGAACTATCTTTCTGCGGCACTGGCGGCGCATTACCAGGGTCACCACGAAATGTCTCAGGAGCATTTAAATCAGGCTCAGCTCACTACCGAGGGAGCCGATACGGCGATTGGCCTGATGCAAGCTCAACTGATGATTGATCGTCAGCAACCTGAAGAGGCGCTGGCCATTCTGAATCGCCTGGATAAGAAGCTGCCCAACCACCCGCAAGTACTCAAGCTGCTTAAGCAAGTGCACCTAAGCGTTAACGACTGGGAAGGCTTACGCCAATTAATACCCCGTTTGGCAGCGCAAAAGCTGATCACTCAGCAAGAGCGTGAGCAACTGGAATTCAAAGCATACCGTGAATTGATTATTTTTGAGGCCAAAAACCCCACGAATATCGAGCGTGTACGCGGACTATGGGCCGATATGCCGGACTATCTACGCGGCAATACCGAGCTAATCGTGCTCTATACCGAGGCGCTTTTACAGGCCAACGAAGAGCCTATTGCTGAGCGCTTGCTTAATCACTCACTGGACAACCACTGGGATGCGCGCTTAGTAAAACGCTACGGCCTACTAAATGTAGACGCTGCGCGCCAACTAGCAAAAGCGGAAAAGTGGCTGCAAGAACGCCCCAACGACCCCGAACTATTGCTGACCTGTGGCCGCCTATCGCTGCGTACTGGTAAGTGGGAAAAAGCGCTGGAGTACTTTGAAGCCAGCCAACGTCAACGCCCCAGCGGTGAAGTATGCGCTGAGCTTGCTCGCCTCTATGCAAGCCTTGGCGAACATAACAAGAGCCAGCTCTACTACCGACATAGTGTCGATATGCTCGCTAAATCACTGCCCTCGCTTCCACAACCAAGCGATGCCAATGACAGCAAACAAAGTGAGCCCAAAAAAGACGTTAAACAAAGCGCTTAACGTCGTTAGCAAGCCGCTAATGAAAAAGGGTGCCCATCATGGGCACCCTTTTTCGTTACGTATTAACGCGTTTTTTTGCCAACGATACCAACACTGCCAGCGCCTGTTCGATGGGGGCAACTAGTACTAACACTCATCCAAGTTCAAAAGAGTGTACTAGTATCATACAAACCTTCATTTCTTATCTATTTAATCGTCGTAACAATGTTCTAAAAACAATGCCCTAGAAAAGCGCCTAAACGCTTCTATGAAACAGTTACACTAGTATAAAGATAACCACGAAAGGCCTTAACATGACGCTACCGCCTTACCTTGGTCTGCCCATGTGGGCCAATCAGGATTGGCTTGGCACTCTTTATCCAAGGCATGCCAAAACGGATCTGTTAAGCGATTATGCGGCGGTCTTTTCAAGCGTTGAGGGCAACACAACGTTTTATAGCGGCGCACCAAAGGCAGAAACGGTGGCCGCGTGGGCGCGGCAAATACCGCCTCATTTTCGTTTCTGCTTTAAACTTCCTGCCATAGTCACCCATGACCAGCGTTTAACCCAGCCAGAAAATGCCTGGGCGTTTCTCGAAGCACTCACGCCACTGCATGATCGTCTTGGTCCTACCATGGTTCAGCTACCACGTGATTTTGGTCCTTCGGAGCTCCCCCAGTTAGAAGCACTACTTGCTCAATGGCCGGCCGACTTACCGTGTGCAGTGGAGGTACGCCACCCCGCTTTTTTCCTCAAAGGGGAGGCAGAAAAAGCCCTGAACCGCTTGTTAATAACTTATTCAGCTAACCGCGTGATGCTCGATGTTCGTCCGCTGTTTTCAACGCCCGTCAATGACCATCCTGGCTTAGCGCATGCTCAGCAAGAAAAGCCGAAACTCCCGCTACACGTGCTTTCCACAGCAAATTATCCAGTCATTCGCTTTATTGGCCATATTGACAAAACAATTAATAGGGACTATTTCACGCCGTGGATAGACAGGCTCATTCTGTGGATAAGTCAGGGGAAAACCCCTTTCTTATTTGTGCATACTGCTGATAATCGAGCGTCACCAGAACTGGCGCGCTGTTTGTACCATGAAGTTCAACAACGCATCACTTTGCCAGCGCTTGCGTCATTCGCCGACGAGAAGCAGAGCCAACTGTTTTGACCGATCTTTTTAGGCTAACTGACTGGCAACCCCCACCACGATCGGATAAATTGCGCGTACTTTCGGAAAATAACGTTAGAACATTTCTCTTTTCCGAAAATCGGCACATTAGGCTAATAACGCCTTATTACAATTAACGAAACAGGTGATTTCATGGCAAAACTTGCACATGCACAGTGGTCATCGCGCATGGGGTTTGTGCTGGCGGCCGCTGGTTCAGCCGTTGGTCTTGGCAACATTTGGCGCTTTTCTTACATGGTGGGCGACAGTGGTGGGGCAGCTTTCGTGCTTGTCTACCTTGCTTGCGTGGCGTTGGTGGGCCTACCCATATTGGTGGCTGAATGGATGATTGGCCGCCGTGGCCAGAAAAATCCAATTAACACCATGGCTGACCTTGCAGCCAATCATGGTAAATCCAAGGCGTGGGCGTTAGTCGGTGTGAGTGGCGTATTAGCGGCGTTCCTGATTCTGTCTTTTTACAGTGTCATTGGCGGTTGGTCGCTGAACTACACCCTTAGTTCCGTCATTGGAACGTTTAACGGCCAAGATGCTGACGCCATTAGCGGCCTTTTTGGCGGCATGCTGGCTAGCCCAACGACTCTGCTGCTTTGGCATACGGCCTTTATAATCCTCGTCATCGGCATCGTCGCTCGTGGCGTGACCAAAGGCCTGGAAAGCGCAGCACGCATCATGATGCCCGCACTAGTGGTACTGATGCTAGTATTAGTGGGCTATGGTATGACCAGCGGCCATTTTGGCGAAGCGCTAGCCTTTATGTTCAGCCCGGACTGGGATGCACTTGACGGTGGTGTTGTACTCGCCGCGATGGGACAAGCGTTCTTCACCCTATCGCTGGGCATGGGCATTATGATGGCCTACGGTTCCTACCTAGGCGAAGACGTTAACCTGATCAGTACCGCACGCACCGTTATTATTCTGGATACGGCGATCGCGCTGTTGGCGGGCTTAGCAATCTTCCCGATCGTATTTGCTAATGGGCTCAGCGCGGGAGAAGGCCCAGGCTTGATTTTCGTTACGCTGCCGTTGGCCTTCGGCAATATGGCAGGCGGTACGGTGCTGGGTCTGATGTTCTTCCTGCTGCTTACCTTCGCGGCGTTAACATCGGCGATTTCGTTGTTAGAGCCCGTCGTAGAAACGTTAGAAGAGCGCACATCGTTGTCGCGCCTAGCGGCAACATTCGTTAGCGGCATCGCCGTGTGGGCGTTAGGGGTTGCCGCACTGCTGTCGTTCAACGTGTGGTCTGAGGTGCTGTTCTTTGGGCTTAACATCTTTGATCTACTGGATACCTTCACCAGTAAGATTTTGCTGCCGCTGACAGGGCTAGGCGCGATTGTGTTCTTCGCGACCTGCTTGGATAAAGAAGAGTCACGCAAAGAGCTACGCATGGATGTTTATGACTATAGCCTCTGGAATCTGCTGGCTAAATACGTCGCCCCCATCGGGGTAGCCGTGGTTTTCCTAGCAGGCTTCTTCTAAGCATCAAGTTCTAAGCATCAAGTTCTAGGCAGTAATGTCTAACCAGCACGAGATAGCCCTGGCTTGCCCAGGGTTATCGTCAGCTAGTTAGCGCTTTACTTACCCGCCCTTACCTTAGTGCAATTCGCTCTCTTGCTCATCATCTGCCAAGGGGGCGATATCCCGCGATAACTTCTGAAATTCCCGATGCAGCTCGATGCCCCTACGCGCCCTTAGGCTGCGCTGGGCGGCACTGCGCCGACGCTCAACATGCTCATCCACTTCCATACTCATAAAGATGTCGAGCAGTTCGCTTTTTACCGAGGTGATTCGTTCGACGTTTCTCATAATCGACGTTCCTCCAGGTGAATATGCCTACGTCCACCTGCATCCGTGACGACTGTTTATTTAAATGATGCAGTGCGGCACTTCACTTCTTACTATAACCTACTTGACAAAATGATGACGAATCCAGCTGAAATGCCCTAACGGCATTTAAACGCATGAGTCAATCGCATTTATACTGTGTCTGCATAAGTACTAAAGAGAATTTAAGGAGCTTAATGTGAGCCGCGCCCTGTTCGATGAAATGAGACGCCGCATGGAGCACTTTCGTCGCTCCGAGCAAAAGGTTGCGCGGTTCGTACTGCGCAACCCAGACGAGGTCATCCATATGCGGATTGTCGACCTCGCAACAGAGGCTAAAGTTAGCGAGCCCACCGTCGTGCGCTTCTGTCGCGCACTCGGCTGTAATGGGTTTCAGGACTTTAAACTCCAACTTGCCCAGATGCTGGCCAGTGGTAGTCAGTTTGCCCAGTTCTCGATGAACGATAGCGACTCGGTTGCCGAATTTTCCCATAGCATTTTCGACTCCACCGTGGGCACACTTTTATCGGTGCGCGACCGGCTTGATAATGATGCCCTCGGGCGTGCAGTCAACGCTCTCGCCATGGCAAACCGCGTTGAGTTCTATGGCTTTGGGGCCTCCGGTGCCGTGGCTTTCGATGCCCAGCACAAGTTCTTCCGCCTGCAGATATCGACCTCCGCTTATGCGGACCCGCATATGCAAAATATGTCGGCGGTCACGCTAAAAGAGGGTGATGTGGTGGTCGCCATCTCACAAACTGGCCGCACTAAAGCACTGGTCGCTAGCGTTCGCTTAGCGCGCGAAGCAGGCGCTACCGTTATTGGCCTGTGCCCGAGTGACTCACCGCTGGCCGGCGAAGTGAGCCTGCCGTTGTATATCGATGTGCATGAAGATACCGAAATCTACACGCCGCTTAGCTCACGAATCGCCCATTTGGTGCTTATCGACGTCCTCGCCGTTGGCGTTGCCAAAACGCGCGGCCCGAGGCTTGCTGAGCAGCTAAAAGCCGTCAAAAAGAGCCTGAATACGCTGCGTTACCCTGAAGAACCGTAGCTGTCCATTCGACTGTATGCACAGCCAGTTCACTGGCTGTGCTAAACTGGCCGCCCATTTTTCGAACCGGCAGCGGCTTATATGGACGACGTCACGGCGATACTTGATCAGCTCAACCCTGCCCAGCGCGAGGCAGTAAGCGCACCCCAGGGTAACTTACTGGTACTGGCGGGTGCCGGATCCGGTAAAACCCGCGTGCTGGTTCATCGCATTGCTTGGCTAATGCAGGCCGAAGGGCTTTCGCCGTATGCCCTGCTGGCGGTCACGTTTACCAACAAGGCCGCGCGGGAAATGCGCACTCGTCTGGAAGCCCTGCTGAGCATCTCCATGCGCCATGTATGGGTTGGCACGTTTCACTCTATTGCTCATCGCCTACTGCGCACTCACTGGCAGGATGCCCGGCTGCCACAGCACTTCCAAATCATCGACTCCGATGACCAGTTACGGCTGGTAAAACGGATGCTCAAAGATTATTCCATCGATGATGAGCGCTTCCCGCCCCGCCAGGTGCAAGGCTTTATCTCTGGCTGCAAAGAGGAAGGACTTCGCCCCCACCAAGTCAACGTGGACGGCGATGGTTATCTTGGCCAGATGGTAGAGCTTTATGAGCGCTACCAATTTATCTGCGAACGCGGCGGCTTAGTGGACTTCGGTGAACTGCTACTGCGCAGCCTAGAACTGTTGCGTGACAACCCGCCGTTGCTAAATCATTACCGCGAGCGCTTTGGTCATGTATTGGTCGATGAGTTTCAGGACACCAATACGCTGCAATACGCGTGGTTAAAACTACTCACTGGGCTACAAACACCGATGACCGCCGTCGGTGACGATGACCAGTCAATTTACGGTTGGCGCGGCGCCAAAGTGGAAAATATTCGCCGCTTTGAGGAGGAGTTCCCTAACACTCACACCGTACGCCTAGAGCAGAACTACCGCTCCACAAGCGCGATTCTGGAGGCCGCTAACACGCTGATCAGTCATAACAGTGAGCGGCTGGGTAAAAACCTATGGACTGACGGTGTCGAAGGCGACCCTATTTCTGTTTACGCCGGGTTTAACGACTTAGAAGAAGCCCGCTATATCGTCGATACCATCAAAGAAAAGGTCGATGAAGGGTTTAATCGCCGCGATGTTGCCATTCTTTACCGCTCCAATGCTCAATCGCGCTTACTGGAAGAGACGCTGATCCGCCAAGGTATGCCCTACCGTATTTACGGGGGGCACCGCTTTTATGAGCGCTTAGAGATCAAAAATGCCCTAGCGTACCTGCGCCTACTGCTTAATCGTGATGACGACGCCTCTCTGGAGCGCGTGATTAACGTGCCTACCCGCGGGATAGGCACCCGTACGGTAGAGATTGTGCGCCACCGTGCCCGAGAACAAAGCATTTCTCTGTGGCAGGCGCTGCACGATGCCATTCAAGACGGCTCGCTAAAAGGCCGTGCAGCCAACGCGGTGCAGACATTTGCCAACCTCATTGAGCAATTAGACAACGATGCATCTGGCCTGCCGCTGCATGAAATTATCGACCACATCACCACGCATACCGGCCTGATCGAGCATCACAAGAGCGAGCGCGGCGAAAAAGGCCAAGCGCGCGTGGAAAACCTGGAAGAGCTGGTGACAGCTGCGCGCGCCTTTACCCATGGCGATGCCTTCGAGACCCCTGAGGCAGGCGAAGGCATGGCAGCGCTGGAAGCATTTCTTTCCGAAGCGGCACTTAATGCCGGCGACCATGAAGCCGATGAGTTTGAAGACAGCGTGCAGCTGATGACCCTGCACTCTGCTAAGGGCTTGGAGTTTCCCGTGGTGTTTATTGCCGGCGTTGAAGAGGGCCTGTTTCCTCATAAAATGTCGATCGAAGAGCCAGGGCGGCTCGAAGAGGAAAGACGACTTTGCTATGTCGGCGTTACCCGCGCGATGCAGAAACTCTACCTGACCCATGCCGAAACCCGCCGCCTGCATGGCAAAGAAGTATTCCCCAGGCCATCGCGCTTTCTACGCGAACTTCCCCCCCATTTATTGGAAGAAGTCCGCCTACGTGGCCATATTTCCCGCCCCGTTACCGCTTCACGCTCAAGTTTTGCGCAACAGCGGGTTGAAAGCGACGGCGACCTACCTGCCCTGCATGTTGGCCAGCGGGTAATGCATCCGGTGTTTGGCGAAGGCATCATTTTAAACGCGGAAGGTGAAGGTGCCCGCGCCCGTGTACAGGTCAGCTTTGAAGGTGAAGGGGTGAAATGGCTCGTACTAGGGTTTGCCAAACTCACCCCACTTTGAGCGGTGTTAACGTAAGCGTAAAGCTGTAGGCGGGTACTTGCCGATTAAAACCTGCTTAGCGCATACTGGCTGATGGACACTGCGCTCACTGCGCGTTAATAAAAAAACATCAGATAATTTCGGAGTTATGCCCGCCATGCAACGCCGCCAATTTCTAAAAACCGCCGGCTTCGGTGCCGCCGGTGTCGCTGCTGCGCCTTTTGTTTCCACTGCTAGCGCCAACGAAACCTACACCTGGGATATGGTGACCTCCTGGCCGAAAAACTTCCCAGCGCTTGGCACAGGTGCCAATGACTTCGCGCGTCGGGTCGAGCAGCTCTCCAATGGCCGCATGCGCATTCGTGTACACGGTGCTGGTGAGCTTGTGCCTGCACTTGAGGTGTTCGATGCGGTCGCTGCGGGTACCGCAGAGATGGGGCATTCCGCATCCTACTACTGGCGCGGCAAGGTCGCGGCCTCACAGTTTTTCACTGCTGTGCCGTTTGGCATGAACACCACCGAAATGAATGCGTGGCTGTATAACGGTGGCGGCCAGGAACTGTGGGATGAAATCTACGCCAACCACAACCTGAAGCCTTTCGCTGTCGGTAATACCGGCACGCAAATGGGCGGCTGGTTCAAAAAAGAGATTAACTCCCTAGACGATATGCAGGGCCTAAAACTTCGCCTGCCAGGCCTTGCTGGCGAAGCGATGAACGGCATTGGCGTCAGTACCGTCACTATGGCGGGCTCAGAAATCTTCACCTCGCTGCAAACCGGCGCACTTGATGCAGCGGACTGGGTCGGGCCTTACAATGATATGGCGTTTGGCCTTCACCAAGTAGCGGATTACTACTACACCTCCGCCTGGAACGAGCCGACAGCCGTACTGGAAGGCACGGTCAATTTAGACGCTTGGAATTCCCTGCCAGAAGATCTGCAAGACGTTATCCGTGAGGCTGCGCGCGCCTCTAACCTCGCCATGATCAGCGAATTTGCCTTCCGTAACGCTCAGGCATTGGAAACGCTGGTCGATGAACATGGTGTTCAACTGCGTACCTTCCCAGACGACGTGATGGCAGCGCTGTATGAATCTTCAAAAGCCGCGATCCAGCGCCAAGTAGACAGTGACGAAGAGTCTCGCCGTGTTTATGACTCTTACTCAGCCTTCCAGAAATTACTGCGCCCATTCAGCGATGTCGGCGAATACGCCTACCTGAAAAACCGCGACAATGTCGGCGTCTAGGAATTTCGCCAACTTTTAGTAGCGACACAACAAAGGGCGCCAAGGCGCCCTTTTGCGATGTTAATGGTCAACCAATCTCTCAGCTATGCACCGCACGGATACGCCCATTATCATCCAACGCTACCATCACAAAACGCGCTTCGGTGACTTTCTGCCGCTCTTCCAAATGGCGACCCTGAGGTGGACGCACCCATACCTCAACATCAATCTTAATTGAGCTATGGCCTATTTCCCGCACGCAGGTATAGACACTTACCATAGAACCCACGCGTACCGGGCTTAAAAAATCCATCGCTTCGATAGCCACGGTCGCTGTGCGACCGCCTGCCTCTCGGCCCGCGGCTAATTCGGCGGCTTGATCCATCTGATTGACTAACCAACCCCCCGGAATATCACCATAGAGATTGGTATCTTGCCGAGAAGCCAGTAACTTTAAGGTGAGCTGCCCCTGCGGAGCAGGTACATCGTCCAAATCGGTGTCCAGCGGTGTCATAAGGTGGTCGCTTCAAAAGGTTATTGTTGTGATGTTGCTGCATCGCAATAGGCTGGTAATAGTTAATCACAAGAGGGGTGTCGTTTGAAGCGTTACAATTTACGACGTGTGAGCAAACATCAACTGCTACTGCTTCTGACTGGCTGGCTTTTAATGGCAGGCACGCTTGCCTGGGGGCAGCCAACTTCGGTGAGCGGCACGTTAGGTGCCGTCGGTTCTGACACCATGGCAGGCTTAGTGCTGCGCTGGGGCGAAGCCTTAAGCGCCCGCCACCCGGATATCAACCTGCAATTTCAGGCCGGCGGCTCAGCCAGCGCGCCAACTGCCTTAGTGGCTGGCACCACTCGCCTAGGGCCGATGTCACGTCCCATGACCCATGCAGAACGCCAGCAGTTTATTGACCGCTACGGTTACCCACCGCTTGAACTTCGTGTTGCTCGGGACGCATTAGTCGTGGCGGTACATCGCCATAACCCATTGGATACCCTGACACTCCAACAAGTCGATGCGATTTTTTCAACTAGCCTCGCTTGCGGTGCCCCCCACCCCATCCGGCGCTGGAGTACGCTGATCCCGGCGACGGATTGGCCCTATGGCCAAATAGCCCTGCATGGCCGTAACCTAGCGTCAGGTACTCATGGCCTCTTTCAGGCAAGAGCCCTGTGCGATGGCGAGTTCCGCCTAGATATCAGTGAACACCCAGGCTCATCGGCGGTCATTGCTGCGGTAGGAGAGTCCTTCAATGCCATGGGCTATGCAGGCTACAACCATTTAAACCCAATGGTGCGCGCACTGCGCCTAGTCGATGAATCCGGCGCTGCCGTTGCGCCCAACGAACGCTCTATTCAGCAAGGAAAGTACCCATTATCACGCGATCTCTATCTTTACGTTAACCTGCCACCCGGCGAGTCATTGCCACCTGTGGAGCAAGCCTTCCTGACACTTATCTTTTCCGAAGAGGGTCAGCAAATTGTCAAAGCAGCTGGCTTTGTGCCGCTGCCCAATCACCTGCGTGATGCTCAGCGCCAACACCTGTGAACTGTCATTTAATTGTCATAAACAAACGATAGGGTAAGGAGACTTGACCATGCATGCTTATTTTCGTGATGGCTTTCGCTTTTCTATGATGTCGACATGATTCCTCCTCGGCTACCCTTCTCGCGTCAGCCGCTGCGCCATATACAAGACCGACTTGCTACCGGGCTTATCACCGCCGGTGGCATCGGTGTTTTGTTGGCAATTTTAGCGATTGGTGTGTTCCTTTTTTGGGAAACGCTACCCTTGCTCGCCTTTGGCGACACGTTCAGCCTCGCTAAACTCTCGCCCCTTGCCTGGGGAACGTTAAAAGCGGCACTGGCGGCCATGCTATTCGCAACGCCTATTGCCCTGGGCGCGGCAATGTACTCTGCACTATTCATGTCAGCACGACTCCGTAGCCGTTTGAAGCCAACGCTTGAGTTGATGGAAGCAGTGCCTGGCGTTGTCATCGGTTTCATTGCCGGTTTATTACTCGCCCCCTGGGTGGAACGAAACCTGGCTAGTGCCTTGATGATCATTATTTGGCTACCTCTTAGCGCAGCCTTAGCGGGATATCTATGGTATCGGACGGCCGCCCACGTTCGTCAACGACTACCGCTTTCTTGGGCAGGCTTATGGCTGATCCCCTGGTTGGCTGGCATGGCTGTACTGGCTATATGGATTGCTCCCATCATTGAACAACACTGGCTTGGCGGCGACCTGCGACGCTTGCTGGATCAACGTTATGGTCTTGATTACGCCACTCGAAATGCATTGATTGTAGGCATTGCGATGGGATTTGCGGTGATTCCCAGTATTTATTCACTCGCGGAAGATGCACTTGCCGATGTGCCCCCTACCTTAATGGAAGGTGCTCAAGCGCTAGGCGCTAGTCGCTGGCAAGCACTGTGGAAAGTTGCCCTACCCACGGCAGGTCCTGGGGTCTTTTCAGCGGTGATGATTGGCGCTGGCCGCGCCGTGGGCGAAACCATGATTGTGTTAATGGCCAGCGGTAACACCGCGCTCTTGAGTGCCAGTCCGTTTGAAGGGCTGCGTTCGCTATCAGCCTCTATCGCCATTGAGCTTCCCGAGGCATCTCCAGGTGGGCTGACCTATCACTTACTGATACTGGCGGCGTTGGCCTTGTTCATTTTTACCTTTGTGGTGAACACCCTGGCTGAAATTGTCAGACAGCGCTTGCGCCGACGCTATCAACGCTTAGGGAGCACACTCTAATGCGTTGGCAGCGGGCTGTTTTTTCAAACGTTGATTTTTTAAAAATGAGCGGCAGCGGGCTCTGGCCTTGGCTTTGTGCTGCCTGTGTGGCGCTTTCGTTATTAATGTTGGCAGCATTATTAACGCTGCTGACGATTCGGGGGTTAGGGCATTTTTGGCCAGCGCCGTTAGAGGAAGTTACCCTCAAGTCAGGCGACATCGTCATTGGGCAGTCAGTTCGTGAAACGACGCTGCCCAAAGGAGCAGGGTCAGAACGGCTCTATTTCACTGGTAATCAGGATATTACAGGAAGCAACTGGCAGTGGATTGCCATTGATGAGATTAGCCAACAGGCCGAGCCAACCGACCTTATCCGCTTAACGCGCACCCCATGGGGTGATTTTATAGGTCGCTTAATGACGCTGGAGAGTGGCGATCAACGGTTAACAGAACAAGCTGCCTGGGCCTTCATCCAGGATGCGCTTGCCTTGCCCGTCAACCAGCGGCCCCCTGGCACGTTAGTGCTAGCCACCGCCGATGGTCAAATACTTCGCCAGCCGCTGGCAAGTGTTACCTACTTTCAATCACCAAATGCTATGTCATGGGGACAAAAAACCATCGCCTGGGGGCAACGCATCTGGCAATTTCTAAGTGAAGGGCCACGCGCCGCAAATACTGGCGGAGGTGTCTGGCCAGCCATTTTTGGCACTGTCTTAATGGTCATTCTGATGTCAGTAATCGTTACTCCGTTTGGGGTTCTCGCTGCCATTTACTTAAACGAAATCGCTCACCAAAACCGCTTAACGCGCTTAGTTCGCATTGGCGTACGCAACCTGGCAGGTGTGCCCTCAATCGTTTATGGCGTGTTTGGCCTTGGGGTATTTGTATACGGAGTAGGCGGCTCTATCGACAGCTGGTTTTTTAGCGATGAACTGCCCTCACCCACATTTGGAACCGGCGGCCTTCTTTGGGCCTCGCTAACACTTGCCTTGCTCACGTTACCTGTGGTGATTGTCGCTACCGAAGAAGGGCTAGCACGCATACCCGATGCCCAGCGGGAAGGTGCCGTTGCACTGGGGGCGACACGTTTAGAAATGTTAACGCGGGTGGTGTTGCCCATGGCAACGCCCGCCATGCTAACGGGGATGATTTTAGCCGTCGCCAGAGCCGCAGGCGAAGTGGCGCCGCTAATGCTAGTGGGCGTTGCCAAGCTAGCGCCGCAAATGCCTGTAGATGGTGAGTTTCCCTACCTTCATCTAGAGCGCAAGTTTATGCACCTCGGCTATCATTTATTTGATACCGCCTTTCATGGTGAAGATGTGCAGGCCGCCATTCCGCTGGTTTTCGCCACTGCGCTGCTGCTGGTATTAATCGTACTCGTGCTTAATCTAACTGCCATATTTCTGCGTCATTATCTGAGGCGTCAGCGAGGAAACGAATGTTAGCGTCTTTATCGTCCAACAATGCGGCTCTCGCACCCGTGGCGCGTTTTTCTGCCGAACAGCGCTGCTTGAGCATTGCAAAGTTTCACCTCGCTTATGCGGGGAAAATGGCGTTGCGCGATCTAACATTAGACCTACCACGCCACCGTGTAACGGCCTTTATTGGCCCTTCAGGCTGTGGAAAGTCAACGCTGCTACGCGCGATTAACCGACTGCACGACCTTAATGAATCGGTAACACACAGTGGCCATATTCAGCTTGAAGGTCAGGATATTCATGCCCCGGACATGAATGTTACCGAGTTGCGACGGCGCGTTGGGATGGTGTTTCAAACACCCAACCCTTTCCCTATGTCGATTTATGAAAACGTGGCCTTTGGCCTGCGTTTACAGCAACGCTTACCCAAGCGGAAGCGAGACGACATTATCGAATGGGCACTGACATCGGCAGCACTGTGGGATGAGGTTAAAGATCGTCTGCACCGATCGGCCTGGCAGCTATCTGGCGGCCAGCAGCAGCGCTTGGTCATTGCTCGTACGCTTGCCGTACAGCCGGATGTACTGCTACTTGATGAACCAGCGTCAGCCTTAGACCCGATCTCAACGCTGAAAATTGAAGAGCTGATTCGTAACCTTAAATCACAGCTAACGCTAGTGCTGGTTACCCACAATATGCAGCAAGCCGCGCGGGTTTCTGACTACACGGCTTTTTTGCAGCACGGTGAACTCGTTGAGTACGGGCCAACGGATCAAGTGTTCACCAACCCGCGTTTACAACGCACCGAAAACTACATCACCGGCCGCATCACCTAGGCCCCAAAGACATCACGTCAGGAGTGCTCAATGGATATTACGAGCGATAGCCACAGCCAACATATCTCTCGCCAGTTCAACCAAGAGCTGGAGGAGCTAAAAACCCACCTGATGGCCATGGGCGGTCTGGTGGAAAAACAAGTGCAAGATGCTGTTTTTGCGCTACTGGAAGGTGATAGCCGTCTTGCTGAGAAAGTGCGCGACAATGACCGCCAAGTGAACGACCTGCAGCTGCAAATTGACGATGAATGTACGCGGGTATTAGCGCGTCGTCAGCCCGCAGCTTCCGATTTGCGCTTAGTGCTGGCGGTTATTCGCGCAACTTCTGACCTTGAGCGTATCGGCGATGAAGCCAGCAAAATTGCTCGAAATGCACTACTGTTGAGCGAAAGTAGCGGCAGTATTCGTGGTTTAGTCGAAGTACGCCATATCAGCGAGCACGTGCGTAAAATGCTTCGCGATTCACTTACCGCTTTTGCGCGTTTTGATACTGATCTTGCAATGCAAGTTGTGCGCGAAGATGAGTTCGTTGACGATGAGTATGGTAGCGCCATGCGTTCGCTGATGACCTTTATGATGGAAGACTCACGTTCGATTAGCTCCGTACTTAGCATTATGTGGGTGCTACGTGCCTTAGAACGCGTGGGTGATCATGCCAACAACCTGGCGGAGTACGTTGTCTACTTGGTCAAAGGGTTAGATATTCGCCATAGCGATCCCGACACGATCGACCCGCAGGTACTTAAAAAATCTTGACCTAGCACGCGATTCCTCCTGCAATACGCCCAGATATCCCCTCTGGGCGTTTTTTCTAAGGAGCAAACATGTTGGATGCGATGACAGCGCTGAGTCGAGGCACTCGCTTGGTCTACCAGAAAGGTCTGCGGCGCTATATTTTCCTACCTATCGTGGTCAATATAATCGTTTATGCCAGCATGCTCAGTTTCGTGGTCAGCCGCTTTTCTGGCTGGCTAGACAGTGCGATGACAATGGTGCCAAGCTGGCTTGAGTGGCTCTCATGGCTAATCTGGCCACTGTTCTTTATCAGCCTACTGCTGGTGATCTTTTTTACCTTCACCCTGGTCACCCACTTAATCGCCGCACCTTTCTATGGTTTTTTAGCCGCGAAGGTAGAGCGCCAAGCAACAGGACGTGAACCCCTGGATGACCGCGGACTCGCTAAAACCGCCGTCGATGCCTTGGGTCGTGAGCTAGTCAAACTCGGTTATATTCTGCCACGCATGGTGATACTGTTTATCATTAGCTGGATACCTGGCCTGAACCTGATAGCGCCTATTTTGTGGATCCTTTTTTCCGCGTGGATCATGGCAATCACTTATTTAGATTATCCTATGGATAACAATAAGGTTACGTTTCGCGATATGCGTACACGATTATCGCAACGGTGGTGGCCAAGCCTCACCTACGGCGGGTTGATCATGTTAGTGACCTGGATTCCTCTCGCCAACCTGTTCTTAATTCCCGGCGCGGTGGCAGGTGCCGTCTTAATGTGGGACGACCACTACCGCGGCACGCGCGACATTACGCCTCATCGCTGATGGCTTAATCGCTATAACGCTGACACAACCTATTTGTTACCTTAAGGTTGTTTGGCTTCACTATTATTCTCAAGATTAAGCATAAGCCTTGTTAAGAAGATAAGGCCCCTACAAGGAATACGACCATGCTGACCCGCGCACTCTGGTTGACGGCTCTCCTCACTGGCTCAATCTCTTTCGCGTCGGCTCACGACGTTCAAACCGACCAGTTAAGGATCGCTCATCCTTTTGCCACGCCAACTCCCCCCGGTGTGGCAAATGGTGCCGCTTATCTGGATATTACGGCTCATACAGAGTCCGTCACACTGGTCAGCGCGCAGACACCTGTGAGCGAAAGTGTTGAGCTACATGATATGCAGATGGAAGGCGATATGATGAAAATGCGCCACGTCAGTGCTATCGAAATCGCTAAAGATGAAACGCTAACAATGCGCCCAGGTGGCGGCTATCACTTAATGCTAATGGGATTACATCAGCCATTGGCAGAAGGTGACCGGTTTCCCATCACGCTCGAATTTGCCCAGCAAGACGCTATTGAAATAGAAGTTTGGGTTCAAAGCGCCCAAGAAGGAAGCACCGCCGCTGACCGCCATCACCAGCATTAACAGGATCAATCGATCACCGTCTTAACCACAAAAACCCCGCCGAAGCGGGGTTTTTGCTATAAAACTTATTTGTCACACACGTTTAACCATCGCCCTCTTTACCAGCGTGTACTGCTACCTTCTTCACGGTTGAGTTCTTCAGCGCGATAACCTGCTCGCTCTTTAGAGTCATCATCAGCGTCACTGGCACGGCTTGAAGGAGCATATATCAGAGTATTCTCATTATCATTGATCAAATCTTTAGCTGAATAGGTTGCAGGGCCCGATGTGTTACGAGATTGAGGTTGAATAATTTCTTGGTTCTCAGCACGTCCTTGATTCAGCTCAATGGAAGAGTGTGCAAACGCTAATGGACTTGCGATAAGCCCCAACGATAAGCCTACAACCACAGTGCTTTTAACAAATGATTTCAACAACATAAATAAAAACTCCTTGCTATATGGAGCAACCGACAATGCAATGATACAAGGTACCTTCTTTTGCCAATCGCAAAACGTGTCATCTGAATAATTGCATTTTTAACACCAAGAAACAGTGGGCAACGTAACAATGATTATACTATACACAAAAAATTAGACCCCACCGAAGTGGGGTCTTGAGCACTCTTAGTATCGCGATACGTAACACTAGCTTCCTATCCGTTTGAGGGGCTCCAGCCTTGGAATTAACCCTAACTAGCGTGTTGACCGTCGAAAGATTCAATCCTTGAATCTAGGAGCATCCATGCAATTTGACATCCATGCCTCTGAATAGCTCATCCGTAAGCGTAAGAGTTATAGTACCTTTTGAAAAGATAAGTAACCAAAGTTAATGTTACATTCCGCTATTTTCTTCAGGCAACTCATCTGTGCTGTCATAGCCAGACTCTGAATCGTCCTGGCTAGTTGAACTAGGTTCCATGTCGCTGGCGTTATCGCCTTCGTCATGAGTCAGCTCTTGGCTATCATAATCACTTGAATCTGTTGTACTTTCGGATTGAGTCTCAACAGGCTGCTCGTCAGGGGAAATATTGTTCGCGGGGTCTGCTGGCTCTTGAGCGAATGCTGCAGGGCTAGCCACTAAACCGAACGCTACACTTAAAATACCAGCTTTCTTGAGTAGTTCCTTGGACATCATGTTCCGTCTCCTAGATCGCTGTTCAGGTACTGCTTAAATAGTAAGAAAGACGGCCTTTCGGCTTACCAAATCCTATGGTTTTCTCTCTTACCAAGTACCAAGACACTTGCAGACGATGTGCCAAAAAATCAAAAATTATATAAAAAATCAAACAAAACAAACACTTAGTCAATAAAAAATAATAGAAAGGGCGCTTAAAGCGTTTGCAGATCAAGCAGGGAAAGTGGTTAGAAATGGCACATGAGTATTATGTGACCATACTTGTATGACAAGCATGACACACCTATACATCACTTGTACTTAAACAGAATTGCGCGAGGCGGACTCGCTTTTGACAACACGTGAAGACGGAAAAACACAGCGAAAGAGGGCTCCTTCGCCAGGGCGAGATTCAATTTGTAACAATGCGTCATGTCTTAGCAACACATGCTTTACAATCGCTAGACCAAGCCCGGTACCACCCGTTGCGGTACTACGCCCTTTATCAACGCGATAGAAACGCTCGGTTAAGCGTGGAATATGCACAGGGTCAATTCCCTCACCATCGTCGTCAACTTCAATACAAGCACTGCCATTGGGCATGGTTTTCCAGCGAAGTGTTATCTGACTACCCTCTGGCGTATACCGCACAGCGTTAAACACTAGGTTTGAAATAGCGCTATGCAGTTCCTGCTCGCTGCCGATCAGACGGGCATCGCTCTCAAGCGCGACTTGAACACTGTGCTGTTGATTAGAGAGCGCTAGCGCATCGCGGCGAATGGCGTCGAGCATTGGCCCTAACGCCAACGCATGATGATCCTCGCCACCTTGATCAATTTCTAACCGAGAGAGCAGTAGCAGATCATTGACTAAGTTTTGCATACGCTTCGTCTGCTCTTCCATCTGAGCAATACCTCGGCCCAAACGTGGTGGAAGTTGCTCTTTTAAGTCGCTGTAGGTTTCTAAATAACCCATCAATACCGTTAGCGGTGTGCGTAGTTCATGGGAAACATTGGCGACAAAGTCACGACGCATCTGCTCTAAACGATGCAAGCGGGTAATATCTCGCGCCATTACCAAGCGCTCATCATCACCATAGAGAGTAATTTGATATTGAAGGATATGCCGTTCATCGATGGGCGACGTTAAGGTCAGCGGCTCACCGTATTTACGTGCATTAAAGTAGCTGATAAATCGCGGGTCACGAAGCAGGTTGGTAATGTGCTGGCCACGGTCGTGGGCTGTTTGCAAGCCCAGCATTTCTGTCGCGGCACTGTTCCACCACTCCAGGTCGCCATGTCGATCTAGCATAACGACACTGTCACGCATCGCTTCGGATGATTCCTGAATACGTGCAAGGGTGGCACGTAAGCGATTCTGAGTAATCCGTTGGCTCTTTTGGTAGCGATACAAGCGATCAAAAAGCTCGCCCCACATGCCGCTCGCAGCAGGGGGTTCATCATGAGGATGAAGCGTTAACCACTTAAAGAGCGCTCGCAATTGGCGCAGTTGATACACCAGACAAACGGCAAGCCCCGCAGCAACTCCAAGACCTGGCATACCCAGCAACCACCCCAGACAAGCGCCCAAAGCGGCCAGCCACGCAATTCGCCATAGTTCTCGGCTCCACAGGCGCACCGTTACACCCGCGCGGAAAAACGGTACCCAGTGCCTCTCACCGTTTGAATGAGACTCTGGTGAGCTTCTCCTAAGGCCTTACGTAGACGTCGGATGTGAACATCTACCGTCCGCTCTTCAACGTATACGTTACCGCCCCACACTTGATCGAGCAGTTGGCTACGTGTATAGGCGCGCTCTTGGTGCGTCATGAAAAACTGCAGCAGACGGTACTCCGTCGGCCCCATTTCTAACGCCTTACCGTAAGCACTCACACGGTGGCTCACTGGGTCTAATAGCAAGCCATTAATTTCAATAGGATCTTCGACACCTCGGGGGGTAGTACGTCGCAATACTGCTTTTAAGCGCGCCACCAGTTCGCGGGGAGAGAAAGGCTTGGTGATATAGTCATCCGCCCCAGCCTCAAGCCCTTGAATCTTGTTATCTTCTTCGCCTTTAGCGGTCAGCATAATGATAGGCACCTCGGCGGTGGCTTCTTCACGCTTTAAGCGCCTTGCAAGCTCAATACCACTGGTGCCCGGCATCATCCAATCCAGCAAAAGCAGATCTGGCTGGTGGTCAACCATCATCGCGTGGGCATCCTGGGCGTTATCCGCTTCAAGAACGCGATAGTCAGCCATTTCCAGCGCCACTGCGATCATCTCGCGAATAGGCGCCTCATCATCGACAATCAAAACGGTCTTGGCGGTCATTCCAGGGCCTCACGGTGTTCAATGAAAACTAATTAAAAAAATAGTTTAAAAAACAGTTCAAAGACATGTCAGTGACGATAACACCATGACTCGATGACAATTTTATGACATAGAGGATATTTAGCCAGTTATTGGCCACCAACTTAGTGCAATACCTGCAAAAATTAACAAGCCAGACCAATGATTATTAAGAAATGCTTGGAAGCAGCGGTCGCGCTCACGGCCAGCGATTAAGCGTTGTTGGTGGACAAACGTAGCGGCCATAGCGGCTAGCCCAAGCCAGAAAAAGCCACCTAAACCAACACGCCATCCTACCCAGGCAAGTAGTCCAAGTGCCGCCACTTGCAGTACACCAATGATCAGACGATCAGCGCTACCAAACAGCACCGCGGTAGATTTGATGCCAATTTTCAGGTCATCGTCGCGATCGACCATGGCGTATTGGGTATCGTAGGCAACGGTCCACAGCACGTTCGCGCTAAACAATAGCCATGCTTCAAACGGCACATGACCCAATACCGCACCGAATGCCATGGGGATCGCCCAAGAGAACGCAGCCCCCAACACTACCTGAGGTAAATGGGTGTAGCGCTTCATAAACGGGTAAATGAACGCTAATACAACACCCCCTATCGACAACAGCACCGTAAACCAATTGGTCAATAGCACTAAAATGAAAGCAGTGGCTACCAGCGCGATAAACAGCAGCTGCGCCTCGGTTTCACTGATACGACCAGTGGCTAGCGGACGATGTTTAGTGCGCTTTACATGGCCATCGAAATGACGATCAGCGTAATCATTAACCACGCAGCCCGCGGCGCGCATCACATAAACGCCAGCAATAAAGATCAGCAGAACATTCCGCCCAGGCACACCCTCTGCTGCTATCCACAATGCCCATAAGGTGGGCCACATCAATAGCCAAGTACCAATCGGGCGATCCAATCGCGTTAAATGTAAAAAATCAGCCACCCGAGCCCATCCCGTTGGCCTCAACAGAGAACGGTCCATGCTTACCTCTCAAAAAGAAAACGCTGGCGATAGCCTAGCGCGAAGACAGGGCAAGATCATCTGCCATGGTCGATAAAAAGTATTCCTGCACTAACAGCGATAGCCCACTGTGCTGAAACACTGAGCGCCGCCCCCATACGCTGTCTAAAAGCGACGCAGAGTGTTCCGCGACAAAGCGTGGCTGATGGCGAGTGGCGTAGAGTGGCCCACGCACCAGGTCAGGTTGTTGAAACAACCAGCTGCCTAATGAACGCTCGCCAAGCCCTTCTAACCCCTTACCTTGTAATTGACTAAGTGGCGCTACCGAGCGTGCTACTACCCAGGGCTTATCGCCGACACACAACGCTACTTCCCTCAGCCATGCATAGCGGCGCGGTTCAATTCCCAGCGCTAGCGCTTCGTCCCGCAGAGGTAAGCCAATCGTTTGACGTAACAATTGCACCCGAAATGCGTTTGTGCCGCCTGCGACGGTTAACCGCGTCGTTAAGGAGTCCGTCGATGCCACCCACTGCCACCACGAAGCGCTCATTGCAGGACGAGCCGCAGCAACAGGGAGCCAGTGAGGAAATAGTCGATGAGGAAATAGGCAAGCTTGCCGAACAGTAGGGGCGATCACCAAAGTCTCCAAGGCGGTCAATACACAGAAAGCTAGTGTAACATGGTGACCTCACAGGCTTTTGTTCCGCCGACTTTTGGTGACTGCATGCCCTCACACGAGATATCGCGATATTCCCATTCGGCACTGATTATTATTGGCACCGGCATGGCGGGGATTGGCCTTGCGCGCGCCCTACGCCGACAAGGCGATACACGTGCCATTACCCTTATCAGTGCCGATAGTGGCGATGATTACAGTAAACCGCTGCTTTCTACTGGCTTTGCGAAACGCTTAACGCCAGACCAACTCGCCCAACGTGACGCCAGCGGCGTCGCAGAAGAGCTGAACGCTGAGTTAATTACCCACACCCAGGTCGCACACCTGCATGTGGATAACCAATGCGTAGAACTCAGTAATGGCCAACAGCTCCACTATAACGATCTGGTGCTAGCCACTGGTGCGGCGCCCCATACGCCGTTCAGCGTGCCTGAAAGTGTCGCCAAACGATGCTTCACCATCAACGACTTAGACGAATATCGCCGCTTTTATGCCGCATTAGGCGCAGCGCCTACTAAACGTGTCGCGGTTGTCGGTGCTGGGCTGGTGGGCTGCGAGTTCGCCAATGATCTCCATGCTGGCGGCCACCAAGTCACCCTCATTGCGCCAGAAAGTACCCCGCTGCAACGTCTGCTCCCAGAACCACTCGGCCAAGCGCTGGCGGATGCTTTCCAAGAGGCAGGCATCCAACTTGCCTTAGGGCATAACCTAACAACACTGGCACTTAACGTAGATGACGTCCTATCACTTCGTCTTGATAATGGCGACCTTTATGCTGCCGACATCGTGTTACTCGCCACGGGTTTAGCTCCGCGCACTCAACTTGCCGAAGCAGCCGGGCTGACGGTTAGCCATCGCGGTATTGTGGTTGACCGCCAGCTACGCACCTCTCGACCAAACATATTTGCGTTGGGCGATGTGGCTTGCGTTGAGGGAGTTAACGCTATGTACGTGCAGCCCCTGCAGGCGAGCGTAAAAGCGCTGGCGTCAACACTCGCCGGAAAACCAACCAGCGTCAGCTTTGGGGCGTGGCCCGTCATTGTGAAAACGCCCTTACTACCCGTGGTTGCCTACCCACCGGTAACCACACCAGCACGGTGGAGAATTGAGGGAGAAAGCGGTGAAATGACAGCGATTGCTGAAAATAAAGACGGTCGTTTGATTGGATTTGCGTTGACAGGCAGCTGCGTGAGAAGGAAAGTGGAGCTTTCCAGAGTAGCACCTGCGCTGCTAGGCTGATTTTCGCCGCCTTAGCGACTAGGCTAAAAAAGTTAACCAGCTGGGCAGTGCTTCTAACAACACAGATGAACTTACGCTTGATTTCCACATAGGGAGATACCTTTATGCGCAAACCTGAACTCGCAGCCGCAATTGCTGAAAGCGCTGATCTATCCAAAGACAAAGCAGGCCAAGTCCTGAACGTTATCTTGGACGAAATCACTAACAGCGTTGCCAAAGGCGAAGATGTCGCTCTGATTGGTTTTGGAACGTTTACCGTACGCCAGCGTGCCGCACGTACTGGCAAAAACCCCCAAACTGGCGCGCCGTTACAGATTCCTGCCAGCAAAAACGTTGCGTTCAAGCCGGGCAAAGCGCTTAAGGACGCCGTTTCCTAATGAAACTCAAGCTGACGCTGTGGCTACTGAGCTTACTGCTTAAAAGAGCCCTGCGACGCAAGCCGCGCTTTCGTGAGCAACTTGAGCGAATGCGCGGTCTGGACTGGGGCGTTGCCACGGAAGACCTCAGCATTGCCCGGTATTATCGAATGGCGCCGAAAGGCATTGATACCGGCAAAGGGCTACCCGTTGACCTAGACCTTGAGCTTCGTTTTCGCGATCAGGATGCCGCGTTGAAAATCCTTAAAAAGCCGACGCAACAGGCATTTCTAGATGGCATGGTAGCCGGTGAAGTCCGCCTAGTGGGCGACTCTGCCGATATGAATAAGCTGCAGAAACTACTTAAGTACCTATAGCGTTATTATCGGTTTAGAGAAAACTACGAGGCTTGGGGACCCTTAGGGTAACGATTTATACAGAGCCAGTGCAGAGGCATAGCAGCTACCAGTGGATATTCCTCATCAGCGATTGGTTTACTTTCGCGTTACCCTTGAGTCTGGCTCAGTGCGCCGCGCAGCGGCGCGCTTGGACATTGCCCCCTCGGCGGTAAGCCGGCAAATTGCCTTGCTGGAAGAAGCCTTGGGGGCAACCCTGATGGAGCGTCATCGCGACGGCATTTCGCCTACCCCGGTAGGCGAAATGCTGCTTGAGTACTGCGAACGACGCGGCGCTCTTGATGAAGGCTTTATTGCCTCACTTGAATCCTACCAACGCATGGAAACCGGCAAGATATCGCTCACCGTCGGTGAAGGATTTGTCAGTGACCTAGTGGCGTCCCCTCTGCATGAATTTACCCAACGCTATGCGGGCATTCAGCTCGATATCCATACCGCAGGCACATCGGGGATAATTGATGCCATTATCAGCGATCACAGCCATATCGGCTTGATGTTCCATGAGCGTACCCATCCCCAGCTGCGTTTCTGGTCATCTAGCCCGCAGCCACTGATGGCTATCCTGGCGCCCAACCATCCTTTAGCCAATCACACCACACCGCTTACGCTCACTCAGTTAAGCACACAGCCGATGGCCATGTGGGATACCACCCATGGGGTGCGCCAAATGGTTGACCAAGCCTTTCAGCAATCGCGTATAGCCCCGCGCATGGCGATGAACACCAACTCCATGGTGATTCTGGCGCAATACGTGCGTAGCGGTATGGGCATTACCTTGCTGCCCGCCTTTGCCGTCGCCCATGATTTAGAGCTCGGCACGTTAGTAGCGCGCCCGGTAGATAATCCGCTTTTTCAGCGCTCCCAGGCCCACATGGTCACGCGGGTAGGTCGACAGCAGCCCAAAGCTAGCGTTCTGCTGCTACGCCACCTACAACGCTGGATGCAGGCCTTTCGCGCCCCAGGCTTGGCGGTGAGCGATCAACCAACACCACTGCCGTAACCAAATGCCACGCTGGCTTCGGGGGCGGTTTCTACCCAAACGCTTTGCGGCACCGTGTATTCGCGCAGGCCATCCAAACCACTGGAGCGCCCAAAGCCGCTATCGCCAAAGCCTCCGAACGGCGACATAACGCTGATCGCCTTGTAGCTATTGATCCACACCGTACCCGCTCGCAACTGACCGGCTACGCGATGCGCCCGCGCAACGTCCTGGCTCCAAACGGCACCAGCCAAGCCAAAGCGTGTCTCGTTGGCAAGTTGAACAGCCTCATTGTCAGTGTCGAAGGCCATCGCCACCAACACCGGGCCGAATACCTCTTGCTGAGCGATCTCCATATCCGGTGTGACATCGACCAGCACCGTAGGGGCGATAAAGTAGCCGTGAGCCTCATCGGGCAGCCCTAATGGACGTTTACCCCCCGTTAACAGCCGCGCGCCAGCGGCTACTGCAGCGTCAATCATACGCGTCACTTGCTCAAACTGGCGGCGATTCTGCAATGGCCCCATGCGCGTTGCTTCGTCACTAGGCAGGCCCACTTGAATCTGCTCCGCCGCCCGCGCCAAACGGCTGGTAACCTGCTCAAACACCGAGCGCTCAATCAACAGCCGCGATCCGGCCACACAGCTCTGTCCAGCCGCCGCAAAAATGGCCGCCTGGGCACCCGCAACGGCTTCATCCAGTTTGGCATCGGCAAACACGATATTAGCCGACTTGCCTCCCAGCTCTAACACGCTGGGTACCAGTCTCCGCGCACCAGCCTCGGCGATCATACGGCCACTCTGGGGGGAGCCCACGAATACCAGTTTGCTGATGGCAGGGTGATCGGTTAGCGCTGCGCCGGTCGATTTGCCTAGCCCATTGACGATATTGATCAATCCTTTAGGAAGCCCGCCGCTTTCAAGCAGCTTGGCAATCACCACCGATGAAAACGGCGTCAGCTCGGAAGGTTTTAGCACCACGCCATTGCCCGCCGCCATGGCCGGGGCTAACTGCCAGGCACAGGTGAACATCGGTGCGTTCCAGGGGGTAATCTGCCCCACCACGCCATAGGGCACGTGGTGCACATAGTTAAGGTGCGAAGTAGGCACCGGAATCACTTCGCCATGCTGCTTGTCGCACCAGCCCGCGTAATACTCGAACATCTCACGCACTTTGCCTACTTCAGCGCGGCAGTCACGAATCGGCTTGCCAGCCACTACACTTTCCAGCTGAGCCAGCGCCTCTTCATGGCCCTCCAGGCCACGGATGGCGGCATTCATGCGCCGTCCACGCTCGCTGGCGGTTAACGCCATCCATTCGCGCTGGCCACGCTCAGCGGCTTGGGTGGCACGCTCAATCAGCGCGGCTCCCGCATCGTGATAACTCACCAGCGTTTCGCCAGTGGTCGGATTGCTCAAGGTGATCACTTCACCCTCTCCTACCACTAAATCACCATCAATCCAGTTACTCAGCGGTGTGGCAGCGGCTAATCCAAAACCTTCAAGCAGTTCAACAAGATGGTCGCAGGCATGTTGGCTAAGTGTGTTCATTCGTTACCCTCCGCTTGAGTAGCGCGAGCTAATATCGGTGTAGTGATATGGTTAAAGTCATCGCTATCGGCGGGGTGATCGGCGTTGGCGTGCCAGGCATCGACCACGGCTTGTAACAGCGGCGAGGGTATATTCAGTTGCTCAGAGGCATCTCGCGCTAAACGCAGGTCTTTACGCATCAAACCGGTGGTAAACCCTGAGTCAAAGCGCTCACTCAGCACCCACTCGGGGAAGTTCACCTCGCTAACCGCACTACGCCCAGAACCACTATTGAGTCCCGCCAAGCAGGCGGCGGGGTCAACGCCCGCTTTGGCTGCCATAGCAACGGCTTCGGCGGTGGTTAACAAGTGCGCGGCACACAGGTAATTATTGGCAAGCTTGACCACATGGCCGCTGCCCGGGCCGCCCACATGGGTGCGCTTGGCTGACATCGCTTCCAGCATCGGCAATACCCGTTCGATAGTGCGTTCATCGCCTCCCAATAGCATCCCTAGCTTGCCACTAGCAGCGCCTTTCGGGCCTCCGCTAACCGGTGCATCCAACCATAGAAGACCCGCTGCGCTAACTTTTTCTGCCAGTTCACGCGTCACGGCGGGGTCACTGGTGGAGGTATCAACAATCACGCTACCTTTCGGCGCTAGGTTAATCAGGCCAGGCGATTGCTCGAGCACCTCACGCACATGGGCGGAGGTAGGCAACGACAGCAGGTAAACGTCGCTTGCGAGTAGCTCTTCGGGAGCCACCGCGGGTACCCCTTGTGCAGCAAGACGCGACCGTGCTTGCTCAAATACATCGCTTCCCGTTACCGCAAACCCGGCGGCTTTAAGCGTCAGCGCCATATTACCGCCCATCTGCCCCAGGCCGATGACAGTAATAGTTAAAGACCCAGTTGCCGAGGGCTCAGTTTGTAATGACATCGTAAAACTCCCAAAGCGCCTTTTAAGTAACAAGACGCTATGTTCGGTGGTGATATTTGGGGTAGACGCTCCCCTACCCAGTGGGCATCAGAGAGCGAATAACGTGTATTAAGTCAGGAATTTAGACGAGTAATGCTCTTACCAGCTCCACCCAGTAGCGCGCCCCCAGTGGCAACAATGCATCGTTGAAGTCATAGTGCGGGTTATGCAACGAAGCGGACTCCTCGCCATTGCCCATCCAGATATAGGCACCTGGGCGCTCGGCAAGCAGGAATGAGAAATCCTCAGACGCCATGCTGGGTGACGGGTTGCGGATCACGTTGCCACTACCGAGTAAGCTTTCCAGCACCGAGGCGCAGTGCTGAGCATGTTCAGGGGTATTGATAGTGGCGGGATAGCAGCGCTGGTAGTCCAGTTCAACGGTTAAACCATGAAACTCAGCTAAGTTGGTAATCGCTTGCTTAAAGCGCGCTTCCAAATGCTCTTTGTGTGCCATATCAAAACAACGCAGCGTGCCGCGAAGCGCCACCTGCTCGGGAATCACGTTGAAGGTATCACCGGCGTTAATACTGGTAATACTCAGCACGGCTGCTTTATCAGGCGGCGTTTCGCGACTCACCAACCCTTGCAGTTGGCTAATCAGTTGGCAGCTCGCCAACACCGTATCAGTACCTAAATGGGGCATCGCCGCATGGCAACCCTTGCCAGTCAGCGTCAGGCTAAAGATATCGAAGGCGGCCATAACGTCGGTATCGTGCACCGCGGCAACGCCAACCGGCAGCCCCGGCCAGTTGTGCAGGCCGTACACGGCATCCATGGGAAAGCGTTCAAACAGCCCCTCTTCAACCATCACCCGCCCGCCGCCGGCGTTCTCTTCAGCAGGTTGAAAGATAAACACCACCCGGCCTTTAAAATCAGGCTGCTGCTTTAACGCCCAGGCGGCGCCCAGCAGCATGGTGGTGTGGCCATCGTGGCCGCAGGCGTGCATCTTGCCAGGTGTTTGCGAGGCGTAGGCAAGCGCCGTCTCTTCGCGAATATCCAGGGCGTCAATATCGGCCCGTAGGCCGATCGTTTTACCTTCACCCTGTTGTCCATCCAGAGCGGCCACCACCCCCGTGCCAGCAATACCGGTGGTTACTTCAAAGCCCCACTCAGTCAGCAGCTCGGCAATACGCGCACTGGTGCGATGCTCCTCAAACGCGGTTTCCGGGTGCTGATGGAAATCATGACGCCACGCTTTTAGTTCTGCGCTATCCGGTAAGTCTACTGAAGCAGTCATCGTCTTATCCTTAAAGCATCACGTGGGCGACAACGGCAGAGCCAATAAAGGTACCGGTAAATACTAGCAGCGCTACCACTACCAGCTTCCAGCCGGTTTGCTTGAACATGGCGAATTCACGCCCGGTAAGCGCCAGCCCTGCATAGGCCAATACCGGCGTGACCACTGCCAGAAAATCCACTTCAGCCAGCCGTGCGATGATCCAACCATTACCAGGGAAGAACGGCAGCGTCGCGATAATGCTAATCAGCGACACCCAGGCCACGCTGGGCAGGTAAAAAGGACAAAACCGCCCAACCACCAAGCCGATAATGACCATGACATAGAGAATTAACATGCCGGGCAGCGCGTCTAATAAAGGCGAACCGTTGACGATATTGCTAAACCACGCCGCCACACACACCGCTGCCAGAACCAACGCGGTTTTACCCAGCTGATTTTCGGGACGTAGCTCTTTTAACGCCTCAGCATCGAACTGATCGATTGGGCTCTCATGAGTTTTCATGGCTAACCTCCTGGCGCGAGCCTTTTAAGCGCTTGTACATCCACTCGGTGATCGGTAGCGCGATAAATAGTGAGATATACAGACCGGTAGCGTAAGTAAGCAGGTTGCTTGCCCCGGCAAAGGCGAGTAGTTCGTCCTTAGATGCCGGTACCGCTTCGGCTAAAGCTGCCGAACACGCCGCCACCATACTGCCACTGCCCACCCCGCAGGCCATGGCCAAAGCACGAATATCAAGAATATCCAGCGAAGCGATATAGCCCGCCATTAAAGCGAAGTAGAGCGTACCGAACATGGTGCCCACAACGTACACCCCCATAATCCCGATGCCCTCAGGGCTTCTTAGCCCGTAACGGTCTGAAATAATGGCAATATTGGGTTCACGGGCGATAGAGTAGGTAGCGCCAATCGCTTCACGGCCCATCTTGAGGACTAATACTGCAAAGGGCAGCGCTATCAGCATGGTGCCCAGATTGCCTAACTCTTGGAGTATCAGCGCGGGGCCAGCAGCGATAATCTGCTCGATCGCAGGGCCAATGGTGGAACCAAATTTGGCGATAAACGGCAGGATGGCAATGAGAATAATCGGGCCAGCCGCATTGCTGACCGGCTTGGGAATCACCTTGCCCATTGCCGAGAAAAGATGAGGGTTAAACAGTACGCCGATCACAAAAGCGTAGAGCAGCGGTAGTAACAGTAGTGTTCCCGGCCCGAGAGGAATACGCACGATGCCGACCCACTCGGCAAACATTGACGTCACTATCACCGTAAGGTGAAGACGCCAATCCAGCATTAACTTGAGATCCATAGGAGTGTCCCTGTTTTTTTTAGAGTCACTCCGAGTATCGAAAGGTTGCCGTTCCAATCATAGGACCTTAGTGCGCTATTTTTTAGAACACTCCAACAGTTTGGACTAGAGGGCAATAATAAATTAAAGCGACAATGGCCTAACCTTGAAGGGGTTGAGAGAGGAGTATGGCACCGTACACCTACCAACCCTATGTTATACTAAAGTATAAAATTTACCCACCAGAGCCTTTATGCCTATTTCATTGCCTTTGCGGCGTCTATGGACCCTAGATAAGTTTGCCTACAGCCTGCGCGTGTTTATCGCGTTCAGCGGGGCACTGCTGTTTAGCGGTTTTGCAGGTGACATCGCGCTGGTGATTCCGCTGTTTTTGGGCATTATTGCGAGTGCGCTTTCTGAAACCGATGACAGTTGGCAGGGGCGCTTACAGGCGCTGGTGGTGACACTTGCTTGCTTTGCATCGGCCTCGTTTGTCGTTCAGTGGCTTTTCCCCTGGCCGTGGTTGTTTGCAGTTGGGCTGGCAGTTTCTACCTTCACGTTAATTATGCTGGGTGCCATTGGCCAGCGGTACGCGACCATTGCGTCAGGCACGTTAATCCTATCGATCTACTCAATGATCAACATTGAACAGCACGGTGGCGTGGATGAAGACGTGGCTTCCCGGCAATTGCTGCTGCTTGCAGGAGCCGCGTGGTACGGGGTTATCTCAATCCTATGGTGCGCCCTTTTTTCGCGCCAGCCAGTTAAACAAAGCATGGCGCGGGTATATAAAGCGCTAGGTGAGTTTTTAATCTTGAAGTCTGCGTTGTTTGAGCCTGTCCGCGAGGTCGATTTAGAGGCGCGGCGCGTGGCGCTAGCTAGGCAAAATGGCAAAGTCGTCGATGCCCTCAACCAAGCAAAAGAGATGATTTTCCGCCGCTTAGAGGGGCAGCGAGGCAGCCGCAAGTTGAACCGCTACTTACAGATTTACTTTATCGCCCAGGATATACACGAGCGGGCAAGCTCTACCCACTACCCCTATAGCGCGCTCACCGAAGCGTTTTTTCACCATGACGTGCTCTTTCGTTGCCAGCGACTCTTAGACCAGCAAGGCCGTGCCTGCCGCCAGCTAGCCAAATCGTTGTTGCTTAACCGTCCCTTTGGCCATGAGCAGAGTGAGCAAGCGCTGGCCGATCTACGCGCTTCTATCGACAACCTAAGCGAGCACGGTAAGCCGGAATGGCGTCCGCTCATGCATCCGCTCAATGCACTTGCCGATAACCTGTCTATCCTGGAAGCTCAGATTGCCAGTGCTCACAACCCAGACACCGACGATGATCGTCGTGATAGCTCGCTTTACGACCGCTCCCCCTCTAGCGTGCTAGAAGCGTGGAAACGCGTTCAGCTAAATTTGACGCTGGGTTCACCCACGTTTCGCCATGCGGTGCGCTTATCCACCGCGCTGCTAGTGGGTTATGGGCTGCTCCAGTGGCTTGACCCTGAACAGGGGTTTTGGATTTTACTCACCACGTTGTTCGTCTGTCGCCCTAACTTTGCCACCACGCGTCGCTTTCTGTCACAGCGCATCCTCGGCACAGTGCTTGGCCTCATTGCCGGTTGGGCATCCATTAGTTTGTTCCCCCAAGCCAGCATACAAAGCATGATTGCGGTGGCTGCGGGCGTGTGTTTTTTTGCCAACCGCGAGCGTCACTACGTTATCGCCACCGCCTCAATCACACTGCTGGTACTGTGCAGCTTTAACCAGGTCGGCGACGGTTTTAATCTGATCTTACCTAGGCTATTGGATACCTTGGTGGGTTCGTTGATTGCTGGGCTAGCGGTATTTTTTATTCTGCCGGACTGGCAAGGGCGTCGGCTGTATCGGGAGGCCGCAAAAGTCCTCACCAACCACCGCCGTTATTTAGATGAGATTGTTCACCAGTATGAAGAGGGAAAGCAGGACGATTTGGCTTACCGGTTAGCCCGCCGCAATGCTCACAACGCCGATGCAGCACTGTCAACGCTGCTCACCAATATGCTCCACGAGCCGGGGCACTATCGCAAACAGGACGCCGACAGCGGCCTACGCTTTCTAGTGCTGTCTAACACGCTACTAAGCCACTTATCTGCTCTTGGCGCTCACCGCCACCAGTTGGCTGAAGATGAGGACGACGCCGCTTTGGTGCCCCTTGCCAAGCGCATCAGCGAGCTGCTGGAACAACTGGCAGAACAGCTCAACAAGCGCCAACCCATCACGCCCTTAACTGATCAAGTCAACGACCTACTCGCGCAGCTAGAGCAGAATGCCTCAGATTCCTTCGATAAGAAGGGCTCAGAGGGAGACGAACAAGCCATTGCCCTTTACCGTCCCATCCAAAGCCAGCTACGCCTAATTGCCGCGCAGCTAGGGCCACTTGGTGAAGCCGCCAACCGCTTAACGGAGACCCCGGTAGAGAGTCACCAAGCAGCGAACACCGCCGCTTAAGCGTTGTATCACTCCCTACACCTGCCCGTAGCGTCCGGCGGCTTCGCCTAGCCAACGCCGCACTAATACGGCGGTAACTTCGGCATTGCCTTGCAGCCCCTGGGCAAGGGCGGTGACGCGCTCTAGCTGGTCGGCATCACGCTCAAGATCAGCAATTTTCATCTGGGCAAGGCCGGTTTGGCGAGTGCCGAGCACTTCGCCGGGGCCACGAATTTCCAAGTCCTTTTCGGCAATACGGAAACCGTCGGTGGTTTCGCGCATTACCCCCAGGCGTTCCCGAGAGCTTTTCGAAAGCGGCGGGTGGTAAAGCAACACACAGAAGCTTTCCGTGCTGCCGCGCCCTACTCGACCGCGCAGTTGGTGCAGTTGAGAAAGCCCCAGGCGTTCCGGGTTTTCGATAATCATCAGGCTGGCATTGGGGACATCTACGCCCACTTCAATAACGGTAGTGGCCACCAGCAGGTCGAGCTCGCCCGTTTTGAAGGCCTCCATCACCGCGACTTTTTCGCTGGCCTTCATGCGCCCATGAATCAGACCAATAGCGAGTTCTGGCAGCGCCTGGGTTAGTTCATCGCGGGTGACTTCGGCGGCCTGACACTGCAGCACCTCAGACTCTTCAATCAGCGTACACACCCAATAGGCCTGGCGCCCATCACTGCAGGCGTTGCGAATGCGTTCGACCACTTCAGGCCGCCGCTCATCAGACACCACCACGGTTTTAACCGGCGTACGCCCTGGCGGCAACTCATCAATTACCGATACATCCAAATCAGCGTAAGCACTCATGGCCAGCGTACGAGGAATTGGTGTCGCGGTCATGATCAGTTGATGCGGCGTTAGCCCACCTGCTTCGCCTTTCTCGCGCAGTGCCAAGCGTTGATGAACACCAAAGCGGTGCTGCTCATCAATAATTGCTAACCCCAAACACTGAAAGTGTACGTCGCTCTGAAACAGCGCATGGGTGCCCACCACCATACGGGCACGGCCATCAGCAATAGCGGCTTTGGCATCTAACCGTGCTTTACCTTTGAGCTTGCCTGCCAACCAAGCCACTTCGATACCCAACGGTTCAAACCAGGCTTTAAACGCCCGATAGTGCTGTTCAGCAAGAATTTCCGTGGGGGCCATCATCGCCGCCTGGCAATTGCCCGCCAGCGCCGAGAGTGCTGCCATCGCCGCAACGACCGTCTTTCCTGAGCCGACGTCGCCCTGCACGAGCCGTAGCATCGGGGCGGGCCGCGCAAGGTCTAGGGTAATCTCTTCCAGCACGCGGCGCTGCGCACCGGTAAGGGCAAACGGCAATTGGGCTAAAAAGCGGGTTTGCAGGCTGCGGCCCGAGGGCAGCGATGGCGCACCATCCGCCTGAATACGTAACCGCACTTCACGCAGGCTGAGTTGGTGGGCCAGTAGCTCTTCCAGCGCTAACCTACGTGTGGCGGGATGATGGCCGTGGGCAAGCTGCTCAATGTCCACATCCGGTGGCGGTTGATGTAGCAGTTGCAGGCTAGCGTGCAACCCAGGCAGGCTGAATCGCTGGCGCAGGGCATCTGGAATGACGTCCGGTAACAGCTCAGGGGAGCGCTGCAGTAGCGCCAGCGCTTGCTGGGTAAGTGCGCGAAAACGCGTCTGATGCAACCCTTCAGTGGTCGGGTAAATCGGCGTGAAATACTCCTCAACCGGTGTATCGTTACCGCCGCTTAGCCGATACTCAGGATGGTAAATTTCCAGCCCTGTTGCCCCCGCGCGCGCCTCTCCAAATGCACGCACCGTAACACCGGGGCGCATCTGTTGCTGCTGGGCAGGCGAAAAATGAAAAAAACGTAGGCTTAAAATACCGCTGCCATCACGCACTCTGACTAACAAACTACGCCGACGCCCCTTAACAACATCGCACGCGGTGACTTCGCCTTCTATCACCGCCTCACTCCCTGCGCGCAGCAGGCCAATGGGCGTTAGCCGTGTACGGTCCTGGTAGCGCAGCGGCAGGTGAAATAACAGGTCGCTTACGCAGTCTATGCCCAATCGCGCCAACTTTAGCGCAAGCGCCTCACCAACCCCTTTCAGCGACGAAACCGGTGCAGAAAGGTCACTCATGAGGACGGACTAGCAGTGTGTACAGGTTGCTGACAGTGGCTAATCGCCTTGGCTAATGCATCAATTGCTTTGGGGCGAGGAAAGCTTGCCCGCCACGCAATGGCAACGGTGCGCGAAGGCGCAGGCTCAACAAATGGCCGGCTCACTAACATGGCATTTTCATACTGATCAGTGCCCAGCGCCGACTGTGGCAGTACCGTAATGCCTAATTTAGATGCCACCATATGGCGAATGGTTTCCAATGATCCCCCCTCTGCAATCAACGTATTATTTGGGCTGTTAAGCTTCTGGGTAATTGCCGGACAGGCTTCTAAAATTTGATCACGGAAGCAGTGCCCTTCCCCCAGCAACAACAAGCGCTCTTCTAACAAATCTTCTTTGTGAATCGCATCACGACTTACCCAGCGATGGCTGGCAGGCATCAATACCTCAAAATGCTCATCGTAAATCGGCTTGGTAACCACGTCGGTCTCGGTGAAAGGCAACGCCACAATAATCACATCCAGCTCGCCACTGCGTAACTTTGCCCGCAGAGAGCCGGTCATGCCTTCTTCGATATACAACGGCATTTGCGGTGCGGCGCTAGCCAGTGCTGGCACTAGATGGGGAAATAAGTAGGGGCCAATCGTATAAATTGCGCCAATGCGCAGCGGGTTAGCCAACTGGTCTTTGCCAGCATTCGCCATTTCGTAGATAAGCCGGCTCTGTTCCAGCACGCGCTGGGCTTGAGCAACGATCTTCTCACCCAACGGGGTGACCTGCACGGTTGATTTGGAACGTTCAAACAACGGTGTATCAAGCTCGTCCTCAAGCTTTTTTACCGCCACTGAGAGCGTTGGCTGCGAAACATGGCAGCGTTCGGCGGCACGACCAAAGTGACGTTCTTGGGCAAGGGTTACGATGTAGCGTAGTTCTGTTAAAGTCATAGTGGTGCCAGTGGCATCCTCTCGTTGCAGCTCGTTACAGGTCATCGTTATAGCGAGATGGAAAAGGACAAACAAACCCTATTGAAGATGGCACATCTCATAGGGACTTTGTATCTGATAGGGAATATTAATCAAGAGGAGTGACCAAGGTGAAGCTAACGGTACTGATTATTGGCTGCGGCGATATCGGCATAACGCTTGGACGCGAGCTGCTCAGCGAAGGCCATCATGTTATCGGCGTGCGCCGTCAGGTCGAGGCATTAAAAGATACGGGCATTGAGCCATTGGCGCTTGATCTTAACAATCTCGAAGGTGCTGACGCTCTACCTCATGCTGACTACGTTATTTATACCGTCAGCGCTGACCGTTTCGAAGAAAGTGCCTACCAAAGCGCCTATCCGGATGGCCTCAATCGTGTGCTTGGCGTGCTGGAACAACATAAAACGCCACCGAAACGCGTCTTTTTTGTGTCGTCGACCAGTGTCTATGGCCAGCAGGAAGGCGAAGTCGTAAATGAAGACAGCCCAACCGGGTCGACCAGTTTTTCTGGCAAACTGATGTGCGATGCTGAACAAGCGCTGATTAACCATCCGATTCCCGGCACGGTCGTGCGCTTTTCGGGGATTTACGGCCCTGGGCGTGATCGTTTGATTCATCAGGTCGCAGAAGGCCGCATCGCGGCAGTTACGCCGGTCAGCTACTCCAACCGTATTCACCGTGATGACTGCACCGGTATTCTGGCGCACTTAATTCGTTGTCAGGAAAAAGGCGCGCCACTCGCCGACCTTTACCTAGGTAGCGACTGCGAGCCTGTCACCCTGCATAACGTGATGGCGTGGTTAGCCAAACAGCTCAAGGTTGAATCTACCGAGACCATGCAGTCACCACTGCGCCGCCGCACCAGCAAACGCTGCGATAATAGCCGTATCCGTGAAACGGGTTATGAATTCCGCTATCCGACCTACAAAGAAGGCTACGCACAGGTGCTAAAAGAGGGCGGCTTCTTAACACCACAAAAAGCCTAATCGTTGTGATGCTCCTTTGCACGATCTTCAAAAAAAGAGCGAGCACTTGATAATAGAGTGCTCGCCCGTTTTTAGTGAAGATAGTTGCTGAATACAGTTGCTTAAGGCATTAGGCTCAGAGACTTAGTCACCAATGACCATCACAGCTTCTGCTTCTACTTGGCTGCCTTTGGGTAACGCTTTGACGCCGACCGCTGCACGGGCAGGGAAAGGCGATGAGAAGAACTCTTCCATCACCTTGTTCACGATCGCAAAGTTATCCAAATCAACCAGGTATAAGTTGAGTTTGACGATATCGCCAAGCGTACCGGCAGCCTCTTCACACACCGCCTGCAGATTGGTAAATACTTGGCGCGCTTGTGCTTCAAAGTCGTCAGAGATAATTTCCATTGTCTCTGGGTTCAGCGGGATCTGGCCCGAAAGATACACTGTGTTGCCAGCCTTAATCGCTTGAGAGTAAGGGCCGATTGCAGCGGGGGCTTTTTCAGTATTAATAACTGCTTTGTTGCTCATGAGATAGCACTCTCCTGTCGTGTTTAATATATTTTTAGAGGTAAGTGATAGATAGGATGATAGCGTTAAACAGTAATTGTAATGGTCCGCCATAGCAGTTGCTGCCAGCCCATCGCCAGCAGCCTACTAACGGGTGATTAATTGGTCATTCTAGTTATTTTGCCGACATTAGGAAGGTTGCGAATACGCTTAATAATGCGCGCAAGATGCACTCGGCCTTTTACCGATAAGGTTAAGTTAACGATTGAAAGCCGCGCATCGCGCTCTTCAATGCCGATACGCTCGATATTAGCGTCGGCATCGGTCACCACGCCCGCCAGCTCGGCCACCAGCCCACGACGGCTCTCAATTTCAATGCGCAGCGCGACCGGGAAGTCTTCATCTATACTGTCCGACCACTCGAGGGCAAACAGCTTCTCTGGGTCGTTTTTGCGATCACCTAGGTTTTTGCACTCACTGCGATGCACCACCAGCCCCTTGCCAACGGATAAGTGGCCGACAACGGGGTCGCCCGGCAACGGATGACAGCAGCGGGCAAAATTAATCACCATACCTTCGCTACCGCTGATAACGACGGCTTTTTCACTATCCCCACTGAGAACGTAGTCAGAGTTGCCGCCATTAGAGACATCAACCAAGCGCCGTGCCACCACATGGGCCATGCGATTGCCCAAGCCAAGTGACTCTAACAAAGCATCTAGCGAAACGACGTCCAGCTCTTTCAATGCTTTAGCAAAAACACTTTCATTAAGTTCTTCCAGACTGGTTTCAAACGGCGCCAGCGCCTTATTCAACAGCCGTCGCCCTAAGATAACCGCTTCTGCCTGCTGCTGGTGCTTCAATGCATGACGTATCGCGGAACGCGCTTTTGCTGTCGTGACGAAGTTGAGCCATGCCAAGTTAGGCCGTGCACCAGGAGCAGTAATAATTTCCAGCGTTTGGCCACTTTCAAGACGCGTCGAGAGCGGGGCTAAATGGCGATCAATACGACAAGCAATGCAGTTATTGCCAATATCGGTGTGTACGCTGTAAGCAAAGTCGATCACCGTTGCGCCCTGAGGCAGCTCCATGATGTCGCCTTTGGGAGTAAAGACGTAGATATCGTCTGGGAAAAGATCGTTTTTGACGTGCTCAATAAACTCTAGCGAATCCCCTGCATGGCGCTGCATTTCCAGCAGCCCTTTTACCCAAGCACGGGCGCGGGCATGGCTGCCTTCGGCAATGGGGTGGGTTGTTTGCCCTGCTTTATAGAGCCAGTGGGCAGCGATGCCATTATTAGCCATCGCCTCCATCTCACGGGTGCGGATCTGCACTTCAATGGGCATCCCGCCCTGACCAAACAGCGTGGTGTGAAGACTTTGGTAGCCGTTGGCTTTTGGGATAGCGATATAATCTTTAAATCGCCCTGGTACGGGCTTATAGAGATTATGCACCACGCCTAAGATGCGATAGCAGCTAGCGACATCTTCGGTAATAATGCGAAATCCGAAGACATCCATAATTTCCGCGAACGGCTTACGCTGGTCGCGCATCTTTTTATAAATCGACAGCAGATGTTTCTGCCTGCCAATCACAGTACCTTTAAGCCCTTCATCGTCTAGGCTCTGCTGTAGCGATGACTGAATTTCTCGCATCGCACTCCGGCGGTTCCCCCGCGCGCTGGCCACCGCGCGCTTGATGCGTTCTGAACGCATTGGGTGAATAGCCTGGAAAGAGAGGTCTTCAAGTTCAACACGAATCGTATTGATACCTAAACGTCCCGCGATTCGGGCATAAATTTCCAGCGTTTCTCGGGCAATACGGCGCTTTTTATCTGGGCGCAATGCTCCCAGCGTGCGCATGTTATGCAGACGGTCAGCCAATTTTACGATGATGACGCGGATATCCCGCGACATCGCTAACACCATCTTCTGGAAATTTTCCGCCTGGGCGACGGCTTTGTCTTCAAAGGTGATCTGGGTCAGCTTGGAAACACCATCCACCAATTCGGCGACAGGCTTACCAAACTGCGCAGACAGCGCCTTCTTCGAAACACCCGTATCTTCAATGACATCGTGCAGCATGGCCGCCATCAAGCTTTGATGGTCCATGTGCATATTAGCCAATATATTAGCGACCGCTAACGGGTGGGTCACATAAGGCTCACCTGAGCGACGGCGCTGGCCGTCGTGGGCTTGCTCGGCATAATAGAAAGCGCGTTTGACCTGCTGTATTTCGTCTGGAGGTAAATAGCCGCCAAGTCGATCGGCCAGGTCATCAATGGTGAACATTTACCGCGCCCCTAGTCGCTTCTAAGTCCAGTCTCTAGTAAACCTTAGTCGTCGATATGTGTCGTAGGCGTCATTGCTGGGCGCGTACGGACCGGGGCTTCAACCGGTTCATCTAGCACGGTGTGGTTTACCAGACCTGCGGCAATTTCACGCAGTGCCATAACGGTAGGCTTATCGTTCTCCCAGGGCAGTTGCGCTTCACGGGAGCCACGGGCAAGCTGGCGCGCGCGCTGGGTAGAAATCATCACCAGCTTGAAGCGGTTCTCAACATTTTCCAGACAATCTTCAACGGTTACGCGAGCCATGGGGGCCTTCCTGTAATGACAACGCTGGGCCAGCGTTGTGGTGAAACGCCGCGGGCCCAGCAAAAAAAGTGGTAATGGAATCTGCTAGATTACTCGACGCTAGGCGCTTGTGACAAGAGCGCATCGAGTAGTGGTGCATGACGCACCTGCATCGCCTCACGTGTTAAGCGGCGACTGATCACCAGCGACTGCAACTCTTGCAGTGCTGTGGTGAAATCATCGTTGATGACTAAGTAGTCATATTCATCAAAATGGGACATTTCGCTAACGGCATCACGCATACGCCGAGCAATCACTGCGTGCTCATCGGTTCCGCGGCTAGAAAGACGCCGCTCTAGTTCGCTACGCGAGGGTGGCAAGATAAAAATCGACACTGCCGAAGGCATTTGTTCACGTACCTGCTGAGCGCCCTGCCAGTCGATCTCTAAAATAACGTCTTGCCCCGCGTCCAGAACAGTTTGCGCCGCACAGCGAGACGTACCGTAGTAATTATCAAAGACCTTGGCATACTCAAAGAACTCACCGCGCTCAATCATCGCTTCAAAGTCGGCTACGTGAGTAAAGTGGTAGTTCACACCATCCACTTCTCCCTCGCGCTTAGCTCGCGTGGTATGTGATACCGAGACCTGAATACCATCCAGGCTCTCGATCAGCTCGCGGACCAAGCTGGTTTTACCAGCACCCGACGGGGCAGAAATAATAAAAAGCGTACCCTGGGACATGAAGCGCTTCCCTAATTAGCAAAAAATAGTTAGCAAAAGATAGATAGCGAAATGATAGTCAGCGAAAGATCGTTGATGAAGATAAACAAGACAACGGCTATGCGTTGTAGTGTGTATATAGTAGCGCGCAGTATCGCACACCTATGCTATGGACTGTAGCGTTTCGGCGCAGTCACAAGGAGGTCGTTATGCGCAGTACGATCGTTATTTTATGCTTAATTGCCCTGGGCGTAGCGTTCCAAAAAGGCTTGATTGAGATTCCCCGCCATTGGGCCCCCTGGGCGCCACTCTATATCGATGACCCAATAACACCCATCACCCAGCTAAAGCTCAAACGTCTAAACGATGACCGGGGTGCCTGTTTAGCCGCACTGGACACCGTGCCAGAAAGCGAGCTTAGTTACACACCTTTAGCCGATTATTCCCCAACCGCTAGCTGCCCACTGACGAATATCGTGCGTATGCAGTCTAGCAGTGTTCGTTTTAACCAACGCTTTGTCGCTAGCTGCCCAATGGCGCTTGCCTGGGTAATGTACGAGCGCCATGCCCTTCAACCTGCCGCCCTGGAAATCATGGGTAGCCGTGTGGCCCAAGTCAATCACGTTGGCAGCTTTGCCTGTCGTAACGTCTATGGCCGCGAAACAGGCAGGCGCAGTGAACACGCCACCGCTGAAGCACTGGATGTGGTGGGGTTTCAGTTTGAAAACGGCCAGCTCATTACGCTAATCAATCACTGGGATGACGAAGGCGAAACCGGGGAATTTCTAAGAGCAGCGAGAGATGGCGCCTGCGACACCTTTGGTAACGTGTTGGGTCCAGACTACAACGCCGCACATGCTGATCATTTTCACCTCGGCATGCGCGGCTTTCGGCTATGTCGTTAGTAAACACTCATTGATAACGTTCAGCCGTAGCGAAAGTGCGTTTCTCAAGCCAGCGCCCCCAAGCAAAAATCACTAGCCCGCAAAGGGCTAAACCGGTACCGACTAACCCTGTGCTCGACCAACTAAAACCTGCGCTAATCACCAGTCCTGCTAGCCACGCTCCTAATGCATTAGCCCCATTAAAAGCGGCATGGTTTAGCGAAGCCGCCATCGTTTGAGCATCTTCTGCCACATCCATTAAACGGGTCTGCAGCGCAGGTGCTAGCGCCATGCTAGAGCCGACTAATCCCACAAATAACAGCCCCGTCCAAACATTATTGGCAGCAAAATAGAACAATCCTTGAATTACAGCGCACCACACCAAGGTAGCGGGAATCGCGCGCATCAGGTTCTTGTCCGCTGCACGACCGCCAATTAAATTCCCAGCGATAGAGCCAAGACCAAAGATGACCAACACTAGCGGCCCCAGCGCTTCACTCATACCCGCTTGCTGCGTAAGCGTAGGCATCACATAACTAAAAATAGCAAACATACCGCCACAACCAATACAGGCAATGGCCACCGTCACCAACACACGCTGCTTTATCAATGCCGACAGTTCACGTAGCGGACTTGCCAAGGCATCGAACGGCTGTACAGGCACCCACAGACGAATCAATAGCGCGGTCAACAGGGCAATAATGCCTACGGCTGCAAAGGCGATTTGCCAACCAAACAGATTACCTGTCCAGGTGCCTAACGGCGCGCCAATCAGAATCGCCAACGTCAAGCCCATCATTACCCGAGAAATAGCGCGTGCGCGCTGATCAATCGGCACTGCGCCAGCCGCTACCAAAGCGGCTACGCCAAAGTAAGCACCGTGGGGTAACCCGGCAATAAAGCGCAGCCCAACAAATGACCAAAATCCCGGCGCCATGGCACTGGCGATATTACCGACGGCAAAGACCAACATCAGCACAATGAGCAACGCACGCTTAGGTACCCGCGCTGCAAAGGCAGATATCAGCGGCGCGCCCACAACTACGCCCAGGGCATAACTACTGATGGCATAGCCCACCTGAGGCACCGTAACGGCGAGATCTTCCGCAACACGGTTCATTAACCCCATAATGACGAATTCGCTGGTGCCAATACCAAACCCGCCTAACGCCAACACGACTTCTGCCAGCCGCGGGTTACGTGCCAATCCCGATGACGACGCCTGCATACTTTTCTCCCCCAGGCGCATTCAACACCTGCTTAACAAAACGGTCTTGTATAGCTGCAAATGATCGCAGGATTAGACAAAAGTAGAAATACGCAACACCAAAAAAGTTAGCGAGCGAACGAGGCAGTTCCGACGGATTACAACGCTAATATCCTAATTTTGTTAGTGTGTTTTTAAACTTATAAGCAGGTGAAATGTTCATGACACTAGAGACTATCGAGTACGCCATGGAGGCACTGGCTAAAGCAGACTCCGATATTGCCCGTGCTTATCCACTGGTGGGAGCACCTGCGCCGCGCCAACGCGATCAAGGCTTCGCAACGTTTTTTAATACGATTGTTAGCCAGCAGATTTCGACGGAAGCAGCGCGCGCTATTATGGGGCGTGTCACTTCATTGCTACCTGAATTGCACGCGCAAGCAGTTATCGACGTTGAAGACCAAGCGCTGCGTGATGCAGGGCTTTCCTGGCGCAAAGTAGCCTATGCCAAAGGGTTGGCGGAGGCAGAGCTTGCAGGCACATTCAGCGCCGATGGGCTGGCCATGCTGAGCGATGACGAGGCGATTGCCGCCATCACTCAACTACGTGGTTTTGGACGCTGGAGCGCCGAAATTTACCTGATGTTTTCGCTCCAACGCGCGGATATATTTCCCGCCGACGACCTTGCCTTACGTATAGCGCTTGGCCGTCTAAAAAAACTGGAAGACAAACCCACGCCTAAACAGGCTCGCCAGTTAGTCGAACACTGGGCCCCCTGGCGTAGCGTGGGTTCGCTATTTTTATGGCACTACTATCGTGGAGAACCGCTTTAGGGAACGATCTTACCCGTTAGATCATCGTCATGATCAGAAGGCGATGGCGGCGCTATGAGTGCCTCAGGCTGAGCAATAAAGCGATACGCTAGTGCCCCTAACGCTGCGCCGATCATAGGCGCTATCCAGAACAGCCACAGCTGAGCCGTCGCCCAATCTCCTACATATAGAGCAACGCCCGTACTACGCGCTGGATTCACCGAGGTATTGGTCACCGGAATGCTGATCAGGTGAATTAGCGTTAAGCCCAAGCCAATCGCCAACGGCGCAAACCCTGCAGGTGCACGACCATCGGTTGCCCCCATAATGATGAAGATAAACATCATGGTCATTACGACTTCCGTTAGTAACGCCGCCGTCATGCTATAACCGCCGGGTGAATGCTCTCCATAGCCATTAGATGCAAACCCAGCCGACACATCAAACCCAGCTTGGCCACTCGCAATGAGATACAGCACGCCACCGGCAACAACGGCACCCAGTACTTGCGCACCAATATAGTAAGGCAGCTCTTTAGCAGGAAAGCGCCCTCCCACCCAAAGTCCTACCGATACCGCAGGATTTAAATGGCACCCCGAAATATGCCCAATCGCATACGCCATCGTAACAACCGTTAAACCAAAGGCCAGCGACACCCCTAATAGGCCAATGCCGACTTCTGGAAAAGCCGCTGCTAACACCGCGCTGCCACAACCGCCCAATACTAGCCAGAACGTACCAATTAACTCCGCTACGTACTTTTTCATATCCCTACTCCTCTAATGACCAAGCATCATTGGGAATACTGCGCCAGCGAGTTAAGCACCCATAAAGACGCTTATTGATGTGTACGCAGTAATGCGTGCACTCAGTGCACGCCATTTTTTTAATTAACTTAAAGAGAGAAACTAGTTCTTAAACACTAGGCATATTGTTAATTTATTTTACAACAAATTAGTGTAAAAACAACTTAACCAAGCACCTAAAGAAAAGACAAGCTTTTATATAACAGCCTTTGAAAATGGGCAACAAAATATCACCAGCGACTTTAAAATAAACAAAAAGAAACAATTAGCGTATTAGTCATTATGCGCTAAAAAATCATGAATCAATTAGATTGATAATAAGTGTTTCTTTAATACCATCTTTTTAGATTCCAAAAAAACGTTAAAAACACCAAAAGCACCCGTTATAGATGAAAAGTAACGGGTGCTAAAAGAGTGCGTTATCTACCTCTATGGATGAAACATTCAAAGCTGACTAAGCCCTAGCCTAGATAGTGAAACGGCAGATCCTGTTTCGGACGCAGGGCGAAGAGCCTAAGGCTTAGGTACCAAGTAGCTCTACCGCCAGTTCAGAGGCCTGTTGCCGAGTCTGCACCACCTTCATGGGAAACTGATACAGTTTTCTTGAGACAGTTTTGAGACGCTCTTCAAGAAGCGCTCTTAGCGCCTCATCCTGGGTAACGTAAACATATCCTTGGCAGAAGTGATTCAGGCGGTCGCGATGTTTTTTGATCCAGAGGATTGCTGTCTTTTCGTCCTCGTGAGGTTCGTCATCATGATCATGGCTAGGTGGCGTCCACACCGCTACGAAAGGCACTTCCTGGGATAACAGGCAGTCCAGTCCAGCCAGAAGTCGGGAGACGCGGTTTTCCTCGTTCAGCTCTGGGAAACGGATAAAAGCCGTCGGCCAATCACCAATATCAAATAAGTCTCGATCCGGCACCGATTGCTGGAATGGCACGTATTTCTGAGTCATGTTGGACATAGTTATTCCTCTGAGTAAAGATGTCGTAAAACGCTGATGACTAGCAGCAGGGCCAGCGCACCGATGGCGTAGAACAGTCCCCAGCCAATCAGAGATATCAGGCTGGCAGCCCCTACAGTGACCAGCGTGCTGGCAAAGCGGCTAATGCCGTAATAGGCGGCGTAGTCGGTCGCTGGCTGTGCCCCTTCTGACCAGCCCAGAATTTTGGCCGCAACGGTGACGTAGATGCCGCTGACACCAGCACCAATGGCGATAGCACCAGCCATAGCAAGGGTCGGTACTAGCTGAAGAAAGCCATATCCCATGGCAACCAGCGACAACAATGAGACGGCTGCGAACAGAGACATGGTGCGAGTCAGTCCAGCGAGTTTCATCAATGGGATAGATACCGCAGAGGTCGCCATCATGGTCAGCGGCCCCAGGGTGCCGACGATCCAGCCCACTTGTTGAATACTGACCCCAAGGTCGATGAGCATCAGTCGATTTAGACCGGCGAGCGGAAAGATGATGCAACAGGTTAGCGTCAGCAACAGTACGCGACGGCGTGAATCAGCCACAGACAGCAGCTTCAACAGGCTGGCCCGACCATGAGAGGAGTCTGGCTGGCTGGAGACGGCATCAAAACGGCCCAACGGTAGGGCGAATAACAGCAGCAACCCCATGACCATCGACAGCAATAGGAAAGCATTCTGCCAGCCTAGCTGATCAAAGAAGCCCACAAAGCCTCCTCCGCCTAGCATGGCGCCCAGGGACAGAGCAGCCAGCTTGGTAGCAGAGGCGACCGGGCGCCATGCAGGGAGAATGGTCTTAACCGCCATGGCATCCAGCGCCAAGTCCATTGTGGCAATGGCCAGCGACACTAACAGGCCCAGACCAAACAATTGCCACCACGGAATACCTTCAGACAGGGCGATAAGTATCAAAAGGAGGATCGCGGCACTCTGCATAGCCACAATCCAGCCCAGCCGGCGAGAAATCAGCGGCAAGCCAACCCTGTCGATCATAGGAGCCCACAAGAAGGTCAACCCGAAAGGCAGGTAAAGCAAGTACAGCCAACCGGTGGAGGCAATACTCAGCCCCTGATCCCGCATAATGGCTGGCATGCCCCCATTCACCACCCCCATGATCAAACCAAAGCCTACATACAGAGCATTGATCCCAAGCAGTACCCAAGGTTGGTGTGCTGCTGCGACTGGCTCTCCCAGCGCTTCGTATCGGTCGAGGCCGCTTGTTTGGTCTGTTTTCATAGGGCTACCACTGGTACTTCAAGGTGGCGTAGACCGAACGTCCGTTGCCATAATTACAAAAGTTGTTGCCCAAACAGGTCACGTAAGTCTTATCGGTCAGGTTGGAGACGTTGAGCTGTGCGTTCACGCCATCCAAGCGCGGATCTAAAACACTCAGGTCATAACGTATTAGTGCGTCTAATAGCGTGTAATCGGGGACACTCAGTCTTTGGGCGCCGGCGGTAAAAGCGTTGGGGCTGTAACCACCAGTTGACTCACCCACGTAGCGGGCACCAGCACCAACGGTCAGGCCGCTGAAGAGCGGTTGGCTGAAACGGTGGTCAATCCACAAGGATGCGGTGTAGTCAGGGATGGCAACCGGAGCATCGCCTCTATCAACGCCAACGCTTTCGCTGATGTCTGCATTGGTGTAAGTCACTGCCCCGATGAGGTTGGTCTGCGTGTCCAGTTCGAGTTTAGCTTCTAGCTCTACCCCCCTGGAGGTGACTTCCCCAGTTTGATAGCGCATGAGCGGATTAACCGTCGTCACCACATCCTGCTGGGTAATATCGAAATAGGCCAGGGTGAACAGGCCGTCCAGCCCAGTGGGCTGATACTTAAGCCCCACCTCGTACTGTTCTGCTGTGGTCGGCTCAAGGGCATTGCCCTGATAGTCTGTTCCGCTCGCCGGCAGGAAAGACGTCGAATAACTGCCATAGACCACTAGGCCGTTATCAAAGCTATACAGTAGGCCCAGCTTGCTACTGAATTCACTGTCATTTTGGGACTGGCTAGTATTGGCCAAGTTGTTGTCGGTTCTGGTGTGGACACGCTCATAGCGGCCGCCCAACAGTAATGTCCACTGATCAAAACGAATCTGATCCTGAAGGTAGATACCATTTTGATCGATGCTTTGCTGCTGATCGACAAAGGGGGCAAGTACCAGTGAGTTGGCGATAGAGTACTGGGGATCTAGATAATCAATGGAGGGAGCCATACCAAACTGTCGTTTTTGCGTAGAGTCAAGGGATTGGTGATCCCAACCAATCAATGCCGTGTGCTCCAACGCGCCCGTTAGGAAATTGGTTTGAACCTGCAGATCGGACGCCAAGCCGGTTGCAGACTCATCCGTCGCAAGGGCGTAGCGGTTGATGGTATGGCCGTCGGCAGCCAGGGATTGTGTAGCGACGTCCTGGGTAATCGAATCGACATTCAGATAGCGCAAATTGTGGCGGATGGCCCAATCGTCACTAAACCGGTGTTCAAACTCGTAACCCAGAGAGTACTGTTCCCGGTCGAATTCAGCGAAAGCTGGATCACCATCATTAAAATCGCTGGGAATCTGTCCCGCGGGACTGTCCCAAAGCGAACCCACCGTTGGCAGAATGCCGTAATAACCACCTTCAGGATCTTTCTGATAGCTGGCTAGAACCGTCAGGTCAGTGTTATCACTTATGCGCCAAGTTAGTGAGGGAGCCACGTAGTAACGCTCTTCCTCCGTGTTAACGACCTGGGTGTCGGCGACCTTGCCAAGAGCAACGAAGCGATACAGCAAGGTTTTATCCTGATTGACTGCATCGGATACGTCGAGCGCTGCCTGGGAGTGGTCATTACTGCCCACCTGGAATTCAACTTCTCCCCTGGGTTCCTCGGTCGGGCGCTTGGACACGGTATTCACTAGCCCTCCAGGCATAGCGGTTCCGTAAAGAGTTGATGAGGGGCCCTTTAGTAGCTCGATACGTTCGCTGCCATAGGCTTCCACTTGTGGAATTGCATACCCCGGCCCTCGCGGAAGACGCAGGCCATCCTGAAACAGGATCGGGTCACTGGGGGAGCCGAAGCCACGGATATAGGGGATGTCATATCGGGTTGCAGACCCACGTATTTCAGCAGCGATACCCGAGGAGTAGCGCAGCGACTGCGCAAGACTCAAGGCACCTTGGGATTCAGCCTGTTCACGAGTGACGACCGACACTGACTGTGGCGTCTCCAAAATTGAAGTATCGGTCTTGGTCGCGGTTGCACTGCGTTGTGCAACATAGCCCTCTACAGGCCCTCGGGCGGATTCCGCTACGCGCTCAGCATAAATATTAATTGGTGCCAGAGTGGTCGTGGCTTCATTGGCAACAAGCAGCCTGAATTGTCCTGGCGCCGTCTGCTCGGCAGTCAGTCCTGTTCCAGCAAGAATTGCCTCCAACCCTTCTCGAACATTATAGGTACCTACCAAGCCCCGGCTGGTCCGACCCGCCGTCAAAGAACCATCAATGGCCAGCAGTATGCCGGCGGTGGAAGCAAACTGGTTCAGCACTTGATCAAGACTGCCTCCTGGGGTGCTGTACTCTGTGAGCAGTTCCGCACGGGAACCACTACCAACCTGTTGTGCGGATGCAGGCGCGATGATAACGCTGCCTAGGCAAGCCAGCAGGACGGCCTGAGCTAATGCTCTGCGCCGCAATGTGTCGTATCGGGAGGGCATGTTTCATCCTCATGGGTGACAGAAATATTAAGCCTCTGTAGTAATCCCGAACGAGAATGAAAAAGTGCTAAGGGTTATGAAAAAAAAGTTTATGAAAATCAGCTTATGGAAATTATTTTATGGAAAAAAGTAGGCGATCTCGCTAGGAGGCAGAGATCGTTACCCAGTAACGGGTCAACGTATGAATGCGAATAGGCAATGCCTGTTCTAGTGCTTGCAGAACTTGGTCAGTGTCACGCAACGGATACACGCCGGAAACGACGAGGCTGGCGACAGCCGGATCACAACGTAGTACGCCGACGCGATAGCGCCCCAGCTCGGCGAGAAAATCATCTAACCTCTGCTGTTCAGCAATCAATAAGCCGCGTGTCCAAGCTGATTTGGCCATATCAGCGGGCGTGGGTAGGGTGACCTGGTGTTGGTCAAAACGAGCCTGTTGACCGGCATTAATCCGCATGCCCGAACTCGACCGGGAGGTGAGCTCAATAGCACCTTCCAGCACCTGAACCAGGACGCTACCGGCAGCATCGTCATACTGACGAACCGAGAATCGGGTGCCGATAGGACGAACCTGACCGCTTCGGGTTGAGACCATGAAGGGGCGTGCAACCGTTGCCCGATCCGGTGCCGTTGCGATCATAACTTCACCTTGACGCAGGTGCAGTGTTCGCTGGCTATCCGTAAAGGTGACGTCAACGGCGCTGTCTGTGTTAAGCGTGATAGCGGTTCCATCCGGCAACGTGACGCTGCGTGTCTCGCCGCGCCGGGTCGTGTAATCGGCGGTTGCGGCCTGCCAATGAGAGGTTCTCTGGATACCATAGCCACTGCCGCCAATACCAACCAAGACGACGAAACCAAGCAGAAGCTGGCGACGTCGAGTATCCGGGCCGCTTGCTCGTAAGGCCCTACCTGCGATGTCACTCGGTATATGACTGAAGGGATCGTGTATCTGCTGGAGCTGCTGCCAAGCCTGCTGATGACTGGGGCTGGCATTCAGCCAAGAGGTGAACGCTTGCCGTTCCTGAGGCGTGACTTCGCCAGACCAGAGAATTATTTGCCACTCCATGGCGGCCTGTAACTCGCTGCTGTGGCATTTTTCCATGTTCTCACAGGAGTCGTTTCCATGAGAGGTAGTGTCGCCTGGGTGACTCATTGGACGCTTCTACTCCTGGGTAGCGGCCACACAGGCCTGCACCGCAAGAAGCATGTAATTGCGGACGGTGGCAACAGAAATACCCAGCTGAACGGCAATCGCCGAGTACGTGAGGCCATCAAAGCGCGACAACAAGAACGTTTCTCGAACCAGGGGCTTTAATCCGCTGAGCATCGCATCAATTCTCACTAACGCCTCAATGGCCAGCCAACTTTCTTCTGGGGAGGGCGTAAATGCCTCAGGACACTGGGCAAGCGCATCCAGATAAGCCTGCTCGATACGCTGTTTCCTATACCGATCAATCACGAGTCCTTTGGCAATCTGTATCAGGTGGGAACGAGCTTGATCGGCGGTTGGCGTTCGGCGGGATTTCAGTATTCGCAAATAGGTATCATGGGCCAGATCCGCTGCGTGGTGCGAACAGCCAAGACGATGACGCAACCAATTATGCAACCAAGCATGGTGGTCGCAGTACAATTGGTGGATATCGTTGGACTCGGCGGTATCAGTGCCGGACACAGGGTATTCCTTGAGCAGCAGGCTTTATGGAGTATAAATAATAATCACTCGCATTGTAGTCCGTTGGTGAAAGTAAAAGCAATTCTGGCGTGAATCCAAGACCAGAACCGCCAAAGCGGCAACGCAGAAGCCCGCTTTATCAAAATTCCGTCACCACCGTCACACCTGCCCCTTCGAACTTATCCATGTTCATCAGCGCATCAATCGATTGTTCAAGAGTAATACGCTTGCCGATAAGCTTTTCAGGCGTCAGCTTTCCAGACTGGATCATCGCCAGCATGGCGTCATAACGGTGCGCCTGCATGCCATGGCTGCCCAGTATTTCAAGCTCGTGGGCAATAACCTTACTCATGGGAATAGCAGGTGTGCTGTTCTCAGCCAACATCAACCCAACCTGAATATGCTTGCCGCGTTTGCGCAGATTGCTGATGGAGTTAAAACAGGTCGTCGGGTGGCCTAATGCATCCAGAGAGACATGAGCACCTCCCTGGGTTATTTCTGCCACTGCCTCAACCACATCGGCAATCTTGGCAGCATTCACAGTGGCAACGGCACCCAATTGACGAGCCAGGTGAAGCGCGTCTTCCGAAATATCGATGGCCACCACATTGGCGCCGACGGCGTTGGCAATCATCACAGCGGATAGACCAACCCCGCCGCAACCGTGGACGGCCACCCACTGCCCTGCCGCTGTTTTGCCCTGATCAACCACTGCCCGAAAAGAGGTAACGAACCGACATCCCAAGCTCGCCGCCGTTGCAAAATCCAATGTCTCTGGCAGCGCGACCAAATTGACGTCTGCATAGTGAATACTCACATACTCAGCAAAGGAGCCCCAGTGCGTGAAGCCGGGCTGGAACTGGCTATCGCACACCTGGTGGTTGCCTGAGTGGCACTCAGGGCAAGTGCCGCATCCACCAACGAAGGGAACCGTGACGCGGTCGCCAATGCGCCATGTTTTTACGTCTTTACCCACGGCCTCGACAACACCGGAAAGCTCATGCCCCGGCACATGGGGAAGTTGAATATCGGTGTCATGCCCTACCCAGCCATGCCAGTCACTGCGGCAAACGCCTGTCGCCATCACTTTCACCACAACCCCATGCGGCTCGGGGGTGGGGTCAGGCAGTTGCTGGATCTGTGGTGGGGCGGAAAATTGCTCAAAAACAACGGCTTTCATAAATGGCTCCTGCGCGGTATTGATTGTTTTTAATATAACTAACCGCGCCTGAAATTACTTTTCTGATAAATGGACACACAGACTGATTTTGAAGCACTCTTTCCATTAATCACCTCACCATGAAAGAGTGTTTCAAATGAGTCAACTGGATAAAGTAGATGCTCAAATAGTCGATAGCCTTCAAGCCGATGGTCGGCTATCCAACGCCAGGCTGGCCGAGCGGCTGGGAATGAGCGAAGCCACCTGCTGGCGACGCCATAAACGCCTGGAAGAATTAGGTGTGATCGAAGGCTATCAAGCCACACTGAACCGCCGACAGCTAGGCGGCAACGTGCTGGCGTTTGTGCAGATCACCTGCACCCAGCACAGCGAGGCGGCCACTGCGGAGTTTGAACGCATTATCCAGGCCAGCTCCCGGGTGCTCAGCTGCCACAACACCACCGGTGAGGCGGACTTTCTCTTGCAGGTGATCGCCCGCGACCTTGATGATTACAGCCGCTTCGTGGAAAAGGTGTTACGCCAGTTACCGGGGATATCAAGCATCCGCTCCCATATCTCCCTGCGAGAAATGAAGGCGACAAGTCACTTGCCGGTTGGAGAGTTGCTAGGCCTGTAAGCGAATTAGTCGGGTAGGTTGTGAAAATAGGAAATAGGCTACCAGCAGGCTTTACGCACTTGAATAACTTCTGCAGCAGGCCGTGGTACGATAAGTAATAAACAGAAAAACAGATACAGTAGTATCCAAAATAGGTCTAAAAAAGCTAAAATGGATACAGTAATATCCTTTGTAGGAATGCATAGCTTATGCACCGTTTTCTGCTGTTAGACGATACCGATGTCCAGCAAGCCTTTGCGACTCACCTGCGCCACTTACGCGAGCAGGCCAACCTATCCCGTGCGGCGCTGGCACAGCGCAGCAGTGTGCCTGCCCCAACCATCAAAAAATTTGAGCTCACCGGGCAAATATCGTTTCGCCAACTGCTGTTGCTATGGCAAAGCCTAGACGACTTGGCACGGCTATATGCGCTGACCCAACAAGACGCATTCAACACAAAGACACCTTCCTCTATCGAAGAGGTGCTCAAAGATGGCCTTTAAACCCACGCAACGGCTGAACGTGACCCGCACGCTATCAACCGGGGAACAGGTTGCTGCGGGCGTATTAGCGCAAAACCGCCAGGGGGTATTTTTTCAGTACGCGAAAGGCTATGAGGAACGACATGGCAACCTATCGCCCTTTACGTTACAGCACGGCCTAGCGCTTCAGCCAGCCCCTAAAACACCGCATCAAGGACTGCACGGCGTATTTGGCGACTGTTTACCCGATGGGTGGGGACTGCTGCTACAAGACCGGGTATTCCGTCAGCATGGTATAGCGCCTATGCAGCTTACGGCGATGGATCGACTGGCATTTGTTGGCCAGCGCGGCATGGGCGCACTGGCCTTTGAGCCAACATCAGATGCTGCGCCGACACAAAGCGATAATGAGCACCTAGCGACACTCGGACTCCAAGCACAAGCCGTTTTTGATGGGCAAACCGAAGACGTACTAAGTGCTCTAGTCGCAGCGGGTAGCTCCGGTGGGGCAAGGCCAAAAGCACAGCTTTTTATGGCTCCAGGCCAATTCAGCGAGTGCCGAACCAAGGCCCGGCCAGAGGATGACGCGTGGCTGGTCAAGTTTACCTCCCAACATTTGCCTTTGGGTCACGAAGAAGGCCTATGCGAAGCGGTATACCTGGAGTTGGCTAAAAAGGCAGGCCTTGAGCCGCCGGAATGGCAGTTGCTGCGCATACCGACGCCTCAGGGGGAACGCGCTTGGCTTGCCATCAAACGGTTTGATTGGATTAATCAAAGCCCTGCGGGGCGTCTGCATATGCATAGCGCCTGTGGTCTGCTGGATGCCGACTTTCGAACTCCTAGTCTTGATTACGCCGACCTTATCAAAGCCAGCCGCCAGCTGTGTAAATCCCCCGCCGTCGGCCAACTCCAATTCCGACGCGCCCTGTTTAACCTGTTTGCCTGCAATCAGGATGATCACAGTAAAAACTGGGCGTTTTTGCAGGACGACCGAGGCGAATGGAAACCAGCGCCTTTCTATGACGTAACGTTTAGCCCTCACCCTTATGCAGAACACGCGACTGCTTACATAGGCTACGGTAAACAGCCGCCTCTAAAAGCCATTCAGCAGCTAGCTGGGCATGCAGGCTTTGCCAACTGGAAACAGGCTCAGCCGTATGTTCAGGAGATCGTAGACGTTATGAGCATTTTCCCAACCGTGGCAAAAGACCTTGGTGTGAAAGCCAGCACGATTGAGCTGATCACCCAGCGATTGAATCAAGCGTGGCAGGAGAACAAGGAGCTTTTACTCAGTTAACGATGACTGTTTAAAGAAGATAAATGGCGAGGAATACGTCCCGCATACAAGCGTTATCGCTCGCCCAAAAAGTTATAATCAGCACCAATTTTCGAAGCACCAAGCTGATACTGATGCACCCCATTAGCTTTATGTGCTGTTTGATTGCAAAGTACACGACATTTTAAGCGTGTGGCGGCTCGCTTGGCGCCGACACGACCGTAATGTAAGGATCCCAAATGGCCATTAAGAAGAACGAGCTCTACTCATCCCTTTGGGCAAGCTGCGATGAATTGCGCGGCGGTATGGATGCCAGCCAGTACAAAGACTATGTGCGCAAGACAGCACGCTGAGTGCCCCTCAGTGGAAGGACACTAACGGCCAGCTGAAACCCTTCGATTTCGCCGTCGCCAACCCTCCGTTCTCCAACAAAAACTGGAGGTGCGCTAAGCCGTAAATACGGCCATGGTACAAAGCTACTGGGAAATAGGCCGTCTGATTGTCGAGCATGAGCAGCAAGGCAGTAGCCGCGCCGAATACGGCAAACAGCAGCTCCAGCAGCTTTCGCAACAGCTCACCGAGCGGCTGGGTAAAGGCTTTGATGTTCGCAATCTACGCAATATGCGCCAGTTTTTATCAAAGCTTTCCAAAACGGAACGCAGTGCGTACCGAATTGAGCTGGACTCACTATCGCACCCTGCTGCGAATAGACAATGCCCAAGCCCGAGACGGGGTATTTGCACGAAGCGATCAACCAAAGCTGCAGAGCAAATGCATAGATGGGACTAAATTCCCATAATCCAATACAAAATGGGAACATAGTACCTAAGCTTTTCCTGGTTCGATTTTAGCTTTGACTATGACAACGCTTTTTTAAAATCACCCTACTGTTTGCAAATTGCCCCTTTGCTTACTCTGCATGCAGGGGAGCCTATAACTTTACGTAGATAGCACCGATGCAAATCAAGATTTCTCAGAGCAGCAGCGCATTATTAACTTGCCCACTGCACCATTAAAGCATTGATGACCAGTGGTGATTTCCGCACTCCATTCTTATTGGAGCCCGTACCGCGGCCTCGTTGAGCGATATCTATCGATAGATTGAAGCCCACACACCCGATAATACCGCCCCAGTGCCTTCTGGCCATGCCGTTTTAACAGGAAAATTCACTTGCTCAATTATCACCAGTTGATAAGATATCCGGCCTATGTATATGTGTACAGTTTTTAACAAACTAGTCAAAGAGAGCGTTATGGAAAGCACGGGACGAAAGCGCTGTGTGATTGGCATACGCGGCCAAACACCTGACCCAAATTACCCAGTAGATATTTGGTTTGACTCACTAAAATCAATCGCCAACGTGCTGTCTAAAGAAAACCAACACTTATTAAAAGTGATCACTGAACAGCAGCCACAGTCAGTCACCGAGCTAGCCGAACTGACAGGTCGGGCGGTAAGTAATGTATCGAGAACGCTGAAGACTTTAGGAAAATACAATCTGGTAGAGATGCAGAGCGCAAAAAAAATGCTCTGCCCTAAAACCACCCATCAAGATTTTTTAGTCGTAGTGAATGATGAAAAATAGATCCAAGACCCTCCAACAAGCAGAAGAGCTCATCAAACCCTTAGCGCTTTCTCATGTGCCCCAAGAAAGCGACGTTGATGCGGTTATTGACCAGTGGTTGCATGCACTCGCAACTGATAGTCAATTTTATTGCAATCTCACGTTGGCTGAGCCAAAGAAGCTCAAAGAAAAAACTTTATCACTTTTGCAAGAGAAAAACTTGTTCTTATCGAGGGAATCATTTTTTGATGAAGTATTCAGCGGTTTAAAGCTAAAGCCCGACTTGGATGCAAAATTTAGATTCATTGACCTTTTTGCTGGCATTGGCGGTGTTAGGCTAGGATTTCAGCGCAGCGGAGGCGCTTGTGTTTTCTCTTCGGAATATGATAAGTCCGCTCAAAAAACATACAAGGTAAATCATGGTGAGTTTCCATTTGGCGATATAACAAAGATAGATGAAGAGGAAATACCTGAGCACGATGTTTTACTAGCTGGTTTCCCTTGCCAGCCATTTTCAAATGCAGGAGTATCGGCTAGAAACTCTGTTGGCAAGAAACATGGCTTTCTTTGCGATACTCAAGGAACTCTTTTTTTTGATGTAATGCGTATTATTGATTCTAAAAAGCCGAAAATAGTCTTTCTTGAAAATGTTAGAAACTTAGAAAGGCATGACAAAGGTCGCACTTTTCAGACAATAAAAGAAACTATTGAGAAGAGTGGCTATAATTTTTATTACAAAGTAATTGACTCTAGTTCAGTTGTTCCTCAGAGAAGAGTTCGTTGTTATATGGTGGCCATACGGTCTGATATATCAGTTGAATTCTGTTTTCCAGATTTTCATGGTGAGCCGAAACCCCTTAGCTTGATACTTGAAAATGATGTTGATGATATATATACAATATCTGATAGGCTATGGCTTGGTCATATGAATAGAACAAAGAGAAATATAGAGCGAGGTACCGGTTTTACGGCTCATACCGCTAATCTTGACAAACCTTCTAACACAATAGTGGCTCGCTATGGTAAAGATGGTAAAGAGTGCTTAATCCCTCAGAAAAATAAAAACCCAAGACTCCTTACTCCAAGAGAATGCGCCAGACTCCAAGGATTTCCTGAATGCTTTATCGTACCTAAATCTCGAACACCTGCGTACAAACAATTCGGTAACTCTGTAGTTGTTCCAATCATCGAGGAAATAGCTAAAAAGATTATAAGGGATGCCCTATGAATTTTCAAAAATACTGTGACTTGATTCAGGATGATCAGAAGATAAAATCAGAAAAAACTTTATTATTAACATACACTAACTCGAAGAATGAGGCATTCAGCATATCACCGGAGAGCATCAGGCTTTTCCTTTTATTTTTGCTAAACAATTTTGATTTAGTTGTTTCTGCGTGGGAGAAAGTATCAACAAGAAAAGAAAACTTTTATCAATATGAAGAAAAATCATACAGAGAGATATATAAGTCAGCTAGCGACGAAGAACTGAAAATAATATCTTCAGCCGGTCGCAGCCAGACCAAAGCTTTGACAAAGCTAATTGCAAAATTAATTGGCTTTTTAAGCAGAAAAAATTATGAATCTCCTGAAAAAAATACTTTTTTTGATAAAAATTATATCAAGTTTGCTCTTGAAAACTGGGATAATATAATGGTTAGTACTCCTTCAAAATCAGGGGTAATAAACAATGAGAACATAAAAGAATCTTTCAGAATTTGGATGGTAAAAAATGGCTTACCTGAAAAAACTGCGTCATCTTATTCGGAAACAGGAATCACCTTTTGTAACAAATATTTATCTAGAATTAATATAAACGAAGAAAATCTTTATAAACTAAACCACAAACAAGTACTAAATACACTTAATGAATTAAAGAAAATAAATGATTGGTTGCAGGCAGATAAGAATGATAATTCGATGTATAGTGGTGCTTGTAAAAAATTAGCAGAGTTTCTGAAATATAAAAACAATACCACTCTTTCTTCTCTGCCCAAACCCTTCCTACTCCTGGCTGGTATCTCAGGAACTGGCAAAACCCGCTTTGTTCGTGAGCAGGCAAAATCCACGGGCCAATTTAATGAAACCTATTGTTTAACTTCGGTGCGCCCTGATTGGCATGAACCGAGTGATCTATTGGGGTATATTTCTCGACTCTCGAGTAGCGGCCAGGCGGAATATATTACTACAGATGTACTTCAATTTATTGCCAAAGCCTGGCGTGCCATCGCCGATAGTAACTTAACGATTGATGTACAAAATAGTGATGACCATGGCGAGCGTCTGGTGGTCAGTGGTGACCGTGGTGCTCTACAAGCCGTGTTGCCCTATTGGCTATGCTTAGATGAAATGAATCTTGCACCTGTTGAGCAGTATTTTGCCGATTACCTATCGGTGCTCGAAACCCGTGAATGGGATTGGGATGAAGATACCTTCATTTACAGCAGCGATGCATTATTAAAGCCTGCTACGATTAGCGCCGTTGCGGATACGGATAAATTAAGAGTCGATTTGGGCTTTGAGTTACCAGACTACGACGATCTTTGGCAGCTAATCTGTCAGTATGGCTTAGCAATTCCATTCAACTTAATGGTTGCTGGCACGGTTAATATGGATGAAACCACCCATGGCTTTTCGCGCAAAGTAATCGATCGCGCCCTAAGCTTTGATTTTGGTGAATTTTTCCCCAATGATTACGATACTTTCTTTGCTCCAACCAGTCATAACAAATCACTCGGTTACCCTATTTGGTCACAAGCGCGAAAAGATGATTTAGCCAATACCTGTGATGCCGATGGATCGCAAACATTGGCATTTTTGAGTGCCGTGAATACGGTATTGAAGACCACCCCGTTTGAATTGGCCTACCGTGCACTTAATGAGTTATTACTGGCCGTAGTCAGCACCCAGCCACAGGACGAGCTAACCCTGAAAGCCGTATGGGATGATTTTATGATGTGTAAAGTACTGCCTAGGATTGAAGGAGATAGCGATAAGCTAACTACAGCAGCAGGTGGAGATATGTTGGCGGAGCTGAATAACGTATTGACGGAGCAATTGTCGCCTATCTGGAATGCTGATGACAATAATGATTCGGCCCATCAGCGACCCGATCTGTATAGAGAACAAGCACTGGACGTAGAAGCAACAGAAGACGAGAAAGTACTGCGCATTGCTTGTCGCTCAAAAGGTAAGCTCTCATGGATGAAACAACGCTTGGATAGCGTGACGTTTACGAGTTTCTGGCCGTGATTTTTGGCTGTAACGCTAAGCACGGTAGAGGTAAAGCGAAAGGAGTGGCGAGGAATGCCTGAGTTAATACGATTACAAACACCTGATTTTGAGTTTTCGGTTTGGGCTAACGATATCAGCGCGCGCGCAAAAGTGTATCAGGCCACTGTGGCCGAAAGAGCCAGCCTAACGCTTGAGTATGCAGAGAGCGATGCAGCCCTTCGCTTTGCCCCAGAAGTTGAACTTGTTGATATCGCAGTTATTGATGAGCAGAACAGTAGCCTTGAACTTGATAACAGCCATGCACAAACTGTTTTGGCGACAAGTGTCACTGCGCCTGAAAAATGCTCAACATTCACTTTAAATACACCTTTGTTTTTTGAAAATACTCAATATCAGTTTGAATGGGTGTTCTTGCAAGCCGTATCCGATGCATACTTGGTACATCGTAGCCAAAGCGTCAGCGAAGCGTTTCGCTTTGCCAAACAACGGGGGCCTATTCCCGCACGTTTAACAGGCACCATTAATACTGGCAATGATGTTGGCTGGATGCGCTTACCACTATCATTTGAGGCAGAAGGTAAAACCCACACACAGCATATTGCTTTTGAAGTGTTGCCTACCAAGATGGCGCTACATCACGATTTACCAGCCATGTACCAGGCAATTGATGCTGTTTACCCGCTTTGGCGCTTTAGCTTGGTAGAAAAAACCGAGCAAGATGCAGCAGCCAGCAAACAACGAGGGCACTTTCCACTGATGTGGCTGGCCAACTTTGCTGCTTTAAGGGAACGCTTTGAACAAGGCCTAAAGTTAATCTGTGCTGCCCCGCATAGCCGTTTACAACCAACAATTTCCAATGTTAAGGCGGCAAAATTAAAAGGGCGCCTACCCTACAGGCTCGCTGAGCAAGTTAAGCGAGACTTTGCCAATGGTCAATATGATAAACGTTATCGGGTAGAGAAGAAGCAGCTTAGCGTAGATACACCTGAAAACCGTTTTATTAAGATGGCGGTTACCCAGTGTAAACGACAACTGGCCAAGTTTGAGGCTACGCTGCGTGCTAGCAATCAAGCACCAGAACGCCAACGCTTATCGAATTTTTTTTTAAATGAACTGCATAGCTGGCAACTACCGATACAAAAGGTTCTGAATCTAAGCTTCTTAAAAGAGGTAAGTGCTTACGGTGGTCTAAGCCATGAATCTCTTGTGCTGCAACAAAAAACAGGGTACAGCGCGGTATACCGAGTGTGGCAAGAACTGAGGTTTTATTTGGATGTGTTTGGCAATCAGTCGAGCATTTCAATGAAATCGGTGGCCGAAATTTATGAGGTATGGTGTTTTCTGTGTCTGAAACAGATTTTAGAGCAGAATCTTGGCTTTGAATTAGTCAGCAATAGCATAGCAACATTGTCACAAAATGAGTTTTTCGAATATCAGCTAAAAGATGGTTTCGCCGGTGCATTTCAATTTAAACGCGATGATGGTGTCACGGCAAGGCTGGCTCATGAACCAAAGTTCACCAACAAAGGGCTGTCCATTCGTTCTTACTTGGTAAACCAAGAACCAGATATTGTATTAGAAGTCACCTTGCCCAAGACGGATGGTTCAGACGAAGAGCAGCAGTTTATCTGGTTATTCGATGCGAAATACCGCATTAAAACTAATAAAAATCGTTTTGACAACAGCGAAGAAAATATTTCGCAAACAGATTACGTACCCGACGATGCTATTAATCAAATGCACCGTTATCGGGATGCGTTAATTCGCTTGTCTGTACCCGATAACAAGACTCAGAAATCAAATGACTACACTGCAGCCAAACTCCAGAAGAAAAGCCGGCCAGTATTTGGTGCCTTTGCTTTGTACCCAGGTTTTTTTGATCAAGTTAATGACACTAACCCATATGCTGATGCGATTGAAGAGGTCAGCATAGGCGCGTTTGCTCTTTTACCTTCGCAAACCGAGAACAGCTACTGTGGTCACAAGTGGTTGCTTGACTTTTTGCAGGCGCAAATCGGTACAGCCCCAAGCAGCAAAACTGCGCAGCATGATGAAACCATTTACCCTATAGCTGGTATGGCAGAGCGTTTATATATGCAGGAAGCAGCGCGTATACCTTATTACGGTATGCGCCAAGTTCTTTATCCTGACCTAACTATGACAGTTGCACTGGGAGGCCAGCGAGGCCGCGACAGTAGTTACTTTAACGCATTTGAGCAGGGTACTGCACAGTGGTATCACCTACCGCAAAAAACCTTCTTGGCTAAATTTAAGCAGCATATTGCTGAAGAAATTTGCTACTTGGCTTTAGCATCGACATCTGACATCCAAAGAGCTACCAAGCAAATAGATAAGTTATGGCCGGTAAAGCGAGTATCCGTATTACCACGCTATGCTATTAGCGAAGAGCAAGCGGGTAAAAAATCAGGCGCTGATGATCTGTATTATTTGTTTGAACTAGGTAAGCCACTGACGCTACAAAGCCCAGTTACCCATGTTCCACATCGTCCCATAAGAAACTCGATGAAACTGACGACCTTAACGCGAATAGAGAATGTTAAGCAATTTTCTGAAGTAGAGGAAGTTTATGAAGAGGCCATGGTGTAATGGGAGATAAAAGATAATAACAAAATTTAAATCTAACTTGTTGATTAAAGTATTATTTATCCGTTATTTTATTAGCGATTAAAAATAGGTAATGACAACTTTATTTGTAAAATACAATAAAAAAAGCCCTGTATTTACAAGTCAATAACAGGGCTTATTAGATGAATAAAAAACCTACTCAATATTCTGAATCTGCTCCCGCATCTGCTCGATCAACACCTTCAACTCCACTGCACAACGCGTCGTCTCCGCCACTACGGATTTTGACGACAGCGTGTTGGCTTCGCGGTTGAGCTCTTGCATCAAGAAGTCTAACCGGCGGCCTTTGGGGCCTTTTTGGGCGAGCTGGTGGCTCACTTCTGCTATATGTGCGGTGAGGCGGTCCAGTTCTTCGTCTACATCGGCTTTCTGCGCGACCAGTACCAGTTCGGCTTCCAGGCGTTGCGGGTCGAGTTCGGTTTTGGCGACTTCTAAGCGTTCCAAAAGTTGGGCGCGCTGGCGCTCTAAAATTTGCGGCAGCAGGCTGCGCACAGTGGCGACTTGTTCACTCACAGCCGTTAGCCGAGTGGTGATCATCTCAGCAAGTTTTTCGCCCTCCCGGGCGCGGGCGTCGATCAACTCGTTCAGTGCTTGATCAAATAGCGTTTTGGCGGCGGCTTTGATGGCGTCTTGGTCGAGGTGCTGGGTTTCCATAACGCCGGGTTGGTTAAGCAACGCCAGCGTGGTGGGCGGCACGGCACTGGGTACCTGTTGCTGAATAGCGGCCAGGGCATCGGCTATTTCTTTTAAGCGCTGGGCGTTAACCGCAGGGGCTTGGTTGGCTTCGGCGGCTTCAAAACGCAGGCTGCACTCTACCTTGCCCCGCGCTAGGCGCGTGCGTAAGGCATCGCGTAGCACTGGCTCCAGCTCGCGTAGAGCGTCGGGCAGGCGAAAGTGCGGTTCCAGGTAGCGCTGATTCACCGAGCGGATTTCTACCTGCAGAGTGCCAAACGGGGCAGCCTGCTCGGTGCGGGCAAAGGCAGTCATGCTGTGTACGTGGCGTGGGTTGGCCATTAAAGTTTCCTGTTCATCGCGCATTTAGGTCAGTCTAACCGATCTTGTGCTGGTGGATACGTCTGCCTTGAATAGGCCCATCAGTGGCGGCGTTGACGTGTACAATAGTGGGCTTTCCCACTGTTAAATTGATGTGAGGTGCTATGCGTCCTGATGTTGTTCGCCCTAGCGGTCGTGAAGCCGACCAGCTTCGTGAAATTCGCATAACCCGCGATTACACTCGCCATGCAGAAGGTTCGGTACTGGTGGAGTTTGGCGATACCAAGGTGCTGTGTAATGCGAGCGTAGAAGCAGGCGTACCGCGCTGGCTGCGTGGTAAAAATCAGGGTTGGATCACCGCTGAGTACGGCATGTTGCCCCGTGCCACGCACACCCGCAGTGGCCGTGAAGCGACGCGCGGTAAACAAGGTGGCCGGACGCTGGAAATTCAGCGTTTGATCGGCCGTAGCCTGCGCGCGTCAGTGAACTTGAAGAAGTTGGGTGAATTCACCATTACCGTGGATTGCGATGTGATCCAGGCCGACGGCGGCACCCGTACCGCGTCGATTACCGGTGGCTGCGTGGCGCTGGTGGATGCCATTCGCTATCTGCAGCGTGAGAAGAAGATTAAAGGTGACCCCTTTAAACAGCTGGTTAGCGCGATTTCGGTGGGTATTTATAAAGGCGTGCCGGTACTAGATCTGGACTATCCGGAAGATAGCAAAGCCGACACCGATCTGAACGTGGTGATGACTGAAAGCGGCGAGCTGATCGAGGTGCAGGGTACTGCAGAGTCGGGTGCGTTTAACCGTACTGAGCTGAATGCGATGCTTGATCTGGCGGAGAAAGCGGGCTCCGAGCTACGCGCAAAACAGCGCGAAGCACTGGGTATTCGTGGCTAAGGCGTTACTTGGCGAATAACTTACGCGCTTACGCAAACAGGCCAGCTTAAAAGCTGGCCTGTTGCTGAGACGGGTAACGCGACGCGGGAAAGTGAGCGCTTATAGCGCTAAGTCATACTCAACGATCAGCGGTGCGAACTCAGAGAAGGTCGCATCGTAATCAATCCACGCGTCAACCACATGGCGACGGAAGTTGGGGCCGACCAGTTGGTAGTCGATCCGCCAGCCTTCTTGGCGCTCACGGGGCACGTCTTGGTCGAGCTTTGGCCACCAGGTATATTCACCCGCGTCGCGATTAATTTCGCGGAAGGTGTCGATAAAGCCGGTTGGGCCAAGCACCTGATCCATCCAGGCACGCTCTTCAGGGCGGAAACCAGAGGTAAGCTGATTGTCCGACCAGTTGGCCAAATCAATGGTTTTATGGGCAACGTGCCAGGTACCACAGATGATGTATTCACGGCGTTTGCGCGACATCTTCGTCAGGTACTCTTGATACTGCTCCATAAACGCCTGTTTGGCTTTTTGATCACTTCCATCAGGCATCAAGAAAGTGGCGATACTGAAGCGGTCATAATCCGCCTGCAGAAAGCGCCCTTCGTGATCGCACTGAGGGAACCCAAGGCCGTACATAATCGCCTTGGGAATTTTGCGGCAATAAAGTGCCACACCGGAGAAACCATCTTCTTCTGCATCCAGAAAGTAGCCTTCGTAGCCTTCCGGATAGAGAATATAGTCGTCCAGTTCAAAACTTTTTGCCTTGATGTTCTGCACGCAGATCACGTCGGCATCCTGCTGAGCCAGCCAGTCCAGGAAGCCACGGTCGACGGCATCACGTATACCATTGACATTGATGCTGGCAATTTTCATAAATCGTCCCTTTTGCGTCGCTGCTGTATGATACCCGACGTTTAGACGTTTGGGTAAATAGACAAACCAAATCTTGCTATTTAACCCCGTTTTATTGTTGCGTTTACTTAGATTCCTATTACTTTCATTCCTATCGACAAGAGAAAACCACCGTGGCCACCACTCTACAACCCTATCAGCGCGATTTCATTGCCTTCGCTATTGAGCAGGGCGTGCTCAAGTTTGGCGAGTTCACGCTAAAGTCGGGGCGAGTAAGCCCTTACTTTTTTAATGCCGGCCTGTTTCAAACCGGCCGTGCCTTGGCCAAGTTAGGCCGATTTTACGCTCAAGCGATTGTCGATAGTGGCCTGCAGGCAGATGTGCTGTTTGGCCCAGCCTATAAAGGCATTCCCTTGGCGGCGGTCACCGCCGCGGCCTTAGCCGACCATCACGACCGCGATATGCCCTACGCGTTTAATCGTAAAGAAGCCAAAACCCACGGCGAAGGCGGCAATATTGTCGGCGCGCCACTGGCCGGCGATATTTTGATCATTGATGACGTCATTACGGCCGGTACGGCGATCCGTGAAGTGATGAGCCTGATTGAGCAAAGCGGTGCCCGCGCGGGCGGCGTCATTATTGCGCTAGATCGCCAAGAGCGCGGCCAGGGTGAGCAAAGCGCTATCCAGGAAGTCCAGGCTCAGTACGGCATGCCGGTTGTCAGTATTGTCACCTTAGAGCAAGTGCTTACTTACCTTGAAGAGCATGCTGGCGGCGAAATGCTGGCTTACGCCGAGGCCGTGCGCGCTTATCGCGATCGCTATGGCATCACGGGTAGTCGCTGAACCTATTGTTCACTGCCTAATGCGCCAGCATAGCCTTGCTGGCGCCACGCTTCATAGCTAACGATGGCCACCGCGTTGGAAAGGTTCAAACTACGGTTATTGGGCTGCATGGGGATGCGCAGCTTGTGTTCTTCAGGCAGCGCAGCGTGCACCTGGGGTGAAAGCCCTGCGGTTTCTGAACCGAACAGCAATACGTCGCCCGGAGCGAAGGTCGCGTCACTGTGAGCACGGGTACCTTTGGTAGTAATCGCCCATAGTGTGCGCCCCTGCATCGCCGCTTGAAACGCCGTAAAATCGGCATGGCGGGTAACATTGTTGAGATCGCGGTAATCTAGCCCGGCGCGCCGCAGCTTTTTCTCTTCGAGATCAAAGCCCAGCGGTTCAATTAAATGTAATCGGCAGCCATTGTTAGCCACCAGGCGCATAATGTTACCCGTGTTGGGTGCCATACGCGGTTCAAATAGCGCTACTTCAAACATTACCACCTGCCTATTATTAACTCATTGTGCGTTCGCCCAGCGCCGCTGATTGTAATGGAATTTGCCAAGAAACACTTGTAGAGGTCACCCTTCACCATGACGCCCCAACCGCCAAAGAGCATTCTTAGCCGCATTAAAGGGCTAAACCCGCGCCAGCAGGAAGCGGTGCGCTATATCGATGGCCCCTGTTTGGTCTTGGCGGGCGCAGGGTCTGGTAAAACCAGCGTTATTACCACCAAAATTGCCTATCTGGTGCAAGAGTGCGGCATGAGCGCGCGCAAAATAGCGGCGGTTACCTTTACCAATAAGGCCGCCCGGGAGATGAAAGAGCGCGTTGGGCAAATGCTGAAGGGCAAAGAGGGCCACGGGCTAACGGTATCGACGTTTCACAATCTGGGCCTGAATATTATTCGCGGCGAGCTAAAAACGCTGGGCTACAAGCCGGGCTTTTCGTTGTTCGACCCGGAAGATGCCAAAGCACTGCTGCGCGATTTGATGAACAAAGACGCTCAGGTAGACGCTGAGCAGATCAACGCCGTGCAAGCCAAAATATCCACGTGGAAGAACGATTTAGTGCTGCCCAGTGATGCGCTTTCGTTTGCCGCGGATGATGACGAGCACTTTGCCGCACGGGTTTATGAAGCTTACGTACGCCACTTGAAAGCCTATAACGCGGTGGATTTCGACGACCTGATTCTACTGCCAGTGGTACTTCTACAACGCGATCCAGAGGCACTGGCCCGCTGGCGGAACAAAATCCACTACATGCTAGTGGATGAGTACCAGGACACTAACGTTTCCCAGTACCTGTTGGTGAAACTGCTAATGGCGGAGCGGGCTACCTTTACCGTGGTCGGCGACGACGATCAGTCGATCTACGCGTGGCGCGGCGCACGGCCTGAAAACCTGGTGACCCTTGGCGAAGACTTTCCACGCCTGAAAGTGGTTAAGCTGGAGCAGAACTACCGCTCGACCGGCACTATTCTGCGTGCGGCCAATACGTTAATTGCCAATAACCCACACGTTTACGATAAAACCCTATGGTCGGATATGGGCGATGGCGCGCCTATCCGGGTCATCGTCAACCGCCATGAAGAGGCGGAGTCAGAGCGGGTAGCCAGCGAGATGCTGACTCGGCGCATCAAAGAGAAGGCAGAATGGCGAGATTTTGCGGTGCTCTATCGGGGTAATTTTCAGGCACGTTTATTAGAGCTCAAGCTGCAGCATTACCAAATTCCCTACAAGCTTTCCGGTGGAACGTCGTTTTTCTCTCGCAACGAGATCAAGGACACCATGGCCTATCTGCGGCTGTTAATTAATCCCGCCGATGACAATGCCTTTTTACGCATTGTGAACGTGCCCCGCCGTGAAATCGGCCCAGGCACGCTGGAAAAGCTGGCCAACTATGCAACAGAACGCTCTATCTCGCTGTTTGCTGCCTGCCACGAGCTGGGGTTAGAACAAACGCTGCCAACTCGGGCCGTGGAGCGGCTTTCTCGCTTTACTCACTTTATTGATGGCGTGCGCAAGCGTATGGATCAAGACGATGCCATCGCGGCCATTCGCGATATGCTACGCGATATGGATTACGAAGCCTGGCTGTACCAAAACGCCAGTGCCCCGACTGTCGCTGAACGGCGCATGGCCAACGTATGGATTTTGATTGATCAGCTAGAAAAGTCGCTAAACCGCGACCCCGAAGATGCTGATGATTCCACTGCGACGGAAACCGATGGCGTCGAAGCTGCTATTTCGCGCTTAGTGCTTCGAGATATTCTTGAGCAACAGGCCGAAGAAGACGACTCCGATCGTGTGCAACTACTCACTATGCATGCCTCGAAAGGGCTGGAGTTTCCCCATGTGTATTTGATGGGCTTAGAGGAAGACTTGCTGCCCCACCGTAACGCTATTGAAATGGAGACGGTAGAAGAAGAGCGCCGCTTGGCTTATGTCGGCATCACCCGGGCAAGACGCACGTTAACGCTGACGCTAGCCCGCCAGCGTAAAGCGTATGGTGAACTGATGGATTGCCAGCCCAGCCGCTTTTTAGACGAACTGCCCGCTGATGATTTGGAGTGGGAGGGACGCGCCGATAAGGAAGACCCCGAGAAAAAGCAGGCACGCGGGCAAGACGCGATTGCCGGGCTACGTTCTCTGTTGGGTTAACGGCAAGTAAGAAAAGAAAAAACAAAACACAAAAAAATATCCACAGGGGGTTTCAAAACCCACCTGTGGATAAATTTAACAGCCATTATTACAAAACTGTTTATTGCACTGCTGAGACCATGTAATCGACAACGGCCATGATCTCTTCGTCAGAGGCACTGCTGCCACCGCGTGGCGGCATCACGCCTTTGCCGTTAAATACACTTTGGTAGAGCGCATCGGTACCCTGCTCGATACGCGGGCCCCACGCTTCGGCATCACCTAGCTTGGGCGCGCCAGCGACACCGGCAGCATGGCAAGCCACACAACCAGCACTGGCATAAAGCGCTTCACCATCTAAACCGCTGCCACCACTAGAAGCTTCTTCTTCACTGGCGACTGCTTCTTCTTCACTAGCTGCAGCGTCAGTTGTCTCTTCACCGGCACCGCTATCCTCTGCCACAGCCGTATCGTCGCTGGCGCCCTCTTCAGTCGCCTCAGCAGATGCTTCTTCTTCACCGCCCCCTAGCTCGGGAACTTCCATGACAGGCTCAACCATGTAAGCCACCGCCGCTTCCATCTCTTCGTCAGAAAGGTTGGGGTTGCCGCCTCGAGCAGGCATTGCACCAATACCGTTGATGGCATGCTCTAATAACGTGGCAAAGCCTTGCTCAGTACGTTCAGCCCATGCGGCTTCATCAGCACGCACCGGAGCGCCAGCAGCGCCAGTTTCGTGGCACGCCATACAAATACGGTTATAGATACCAGCGCCATCGATCTCACCACCGCCACTAGCGGCGGCCGGTGCTGCTGCGGTACCACAGTCTTGACCTTGCAAGCAAAGTTGACCGACCGGCGCTAGGCGCTCAGCGATTGCGTCACGTGCTGCGTCTTGGGCATAAGCACCGGATGTGCCTGCCATGACGCCTAGGGCCGCCAGCCCGCTCATGATCAGCTTAGATTTCACTCTCACCACCTCTTGAGTTTTGTCATAAAACGTTTTGTGCTTAACCCCTGCGCGCGGCAGCGACATCATCAACCTGCGGCAACCGAGACGCCAAGACGTGCATATCGCATTAGTATACCGAGAACGCTAAGCGTAAGAAAATGCTACTAAGCGCGGCAATTCAACCTATGCCGTACTCTGTGCTTTATTCAGCAGTTTAAAAAAGATGCTAACGATCACCTAGTTAACACCAAGCCAGTAAACGCTGCTGAGCATAACGCGTAAACCCTGCCTGAGCATATACACGCTTTGCGGGGATATTCTGCGCATCAACGGTCAGCGTGATGTCACTGGCTCCCGACTGGCTAGCCAACGCCTGCGCTTGTTGAATCATTGCCTTGCCCATTCCCCCGCCACGCCACTCAGGCAACAACCCCATCAACTGCAATGACCAGCGCTGGGTCATAGGGTTAGGCGCCAGTAACAGCACGCCGACGGTTTGCCCTTGATGCCGCACTTGATACCAATGCTGTGGTGCCTGCGGCGCTTGGTCATAAAATCCAGCAAGCAAGGTGTCAATGGTGAGCGCTTCGCGAAGCCCTGGGCAGTCTAACGAGCCTTCACTAACGTCCGCTACCAGCGCCCTCTGTTGCGCGGGAGACAATTCAGCAAAGGGGCTTAGCGTTAGCAGGTTAGCGAGCGACTGAACGGTTTGGCACGGCCATATTAGGTGCTCCAGGATGGCAAGTACCCGCATGTTGTGGGCGACTAGTGGCGTTTCCCAGTGGGTCGCATCGTCGGCTAACGCCACATGACATAGCGCTATCGGCTGCTCGTTTACCCAGCCCTGCAAGGCTTTCAACAGCGCATCAGTTGCCGAATTATGTTGCCTGGGCAGCCAAAGCTGTGCCGTTTGATTAGCCAATGGCTGTACCCAGGCGGCAGCTTCGATATGGCCCGCTTGGGTGGCTATCCAAAGGCCCTGCCAAACAGCGTCAGAGCCAGCTTTTATCGTTGATAAGGCATGCTGTAATGCAGGCTGCTGCGTAGGATCATGCACCGCAGCTAAATGCAGTAATGCTTCACGCCGTTGTTCAGGTGGGCACTGCTTTACTGCGCAGGCTAAGGAGCGGTGGCCGAAAGAAGAATGACGTGTCATGTTACGTTCCTGAGTAGCCCGCCGTGAATGAAAGGAGTCATCCATCGATATGCGCATTTTACTGGTTGAGGACGACCCGAGTTTGGCGTTAGGGATTCGTATGGCGCTAAAACCTGAGCACTATACGGTAGATCATTTAGCCGATGGCAATAACGCGCTCCACGCGCTTAAAAATGAACCCTTTGATGCGGTCATCCTAGACCTTGGTTTGCCGACGATTGATGGAATGGAAGTGCTGCGCGCTATTCGGCAGCATGGCAGCCAACTGCCGATTTTGGTTCTGACCGCCCGCGATGCGATGGATAACCGTATAGAAGGATTGGATGCGGGTGCCGATGACTACCTCACTAAACCTTTCGAAGTAGCAGAATTAAAAGCGCGTCTGCGTGCTTTGTTGCGCCGTAGCCAAGGACAAGCCAGCGGCTTGCTCAGCTGTCGCGGGATTAGCCTGGATCCGCAGACCTTACAGGTGAGTTATCAACATCAAGTGATCACACTTTCGCGCCGTGAGCTAACGCTACTGCAGGAGTTTATGAGCCACCCAGGTCGCGTGTTCACCCGCGATACCTTAACGCGATTAGTCTACGGCTGGGAGGAAGATGTCGAAAGCAACGCTATCGAAGTGCATATCCACCATTTACGGCGAAAGCTGTTTCCTGAGGTCATCCGCACCGTAAGAGGGATCGGCTATGTCATGGATAAATCGTGATGATTAAACTGCACCAGGCAAGCCTATGAGTTCTATTCGTCAGCGCACCTTGGGGCTTGCGCTGCTTGTGTTTGGCGCGAGCATGCTAGTGATTGGCTTTATTAGCTATCGCTATGCTGCCCATGAGATTGAAGAACTTCATGATGCCAGCCTGGCACAAAATGCCCGTTTGCTAGAAGGGCTACTACAGGCACCACTGCCTGATAGCGATCGTACGCTTTTATTAAATAGCGTGGAGGGCGCGCTGCTACGTGCCGAGCAATCCGATAACCGTTTTGCAGGCCATCGCTATGAAAGCAAGCTGGCGTTTCAGCTTTGGGAAGGCGACCGCCTTTTGCTGCGTTCCGCCAGCGCCCCCGACACACCGCTTACCCAGCAACCACCAGGTTATTCAACGCTGTCGGTGAACCAGCATGACTGGCGTATTTACGTCCTGGAAATCACTGGCACAGACAAACGTGTGGTGGTGGGCGAGCGAGAGGACGCGCGGAGTGAACTGATCAGTGCAGTGGCACTACGCACCTTATTACCTGATCTTATTGGCCTACCGTTACTGACACTATTACTGTGGTGGTCGATCGGCTGGGGACTCGCTCCTTTATCGCGAATGGCAGAGCAAATCCGCGCCCGCGATCCCCACCACCTAAAACCGCTGACGCTTCATCCTCTTCCCCTAGAGCTGGAGACCATTTCTGGCGCCATAAACCGGCTGTTGGAACGGCTCCGCCAACTGCGTATTCGCGAAAAACGCTTTATTGCCGATGCGGCTCATGAGCTACGCACTCCCTTGGCAGTACTTGATTTGCATGCGCAAAATGCGCTCACTGCTGATAACGCCGATGACCGAGAGGAAGCCCTGCACCACTTACGCAATGGAGTAGCCCGTTCAACGCGGCTAGTCTCACAGCTATTAACCCTGGCACGCCTAGACCCCGAAGAAGAACCATTACCCGAGTATCGCTGTTCCGATGTATTACATGAAACGCGCGAAACGTTGGCAAAGCTCTCTCCGCTAGCCGCAGAGCGACATCAACAGCTGTTACTGGACGCGGATGACTCAGCTAACTGGGCAATAGAAGAAGAACCCGGCGCTATCGAAACACTAGTGCAAAATCTAGTCGGTAACGCCATTCAACACTCGCCTGCGCAAGGTGCTATCACGGTCACGCTTGAGGCATCGACAACAGACGTTATCGTCACTGTTGATGATCAAGGACCCGGTATCCCTACAGCGCAACGCAGCCGGGTGATGGAGCGCTTCCAACGTGCAGGGACTAGTGCTGGCGCGGGGTTGGGGCTATCCATTGTCGAGCGCTTGGTCAAACGCCACCAAGGCGTCTTACAGCTCGATCATGCCCCTAGCGGTGGGCTTCGCGTGCGAGTAACCTTGAGCAGGAACTCCCTAACACAGCGTCAGCCAAAAAATAATCGGCCATAAGAGAGCTGTTAAGATTCCCATAAGAATTCCGTGCAAGTGTGAAAGTACAAGATAGGCAATGCCATTAACGACCTATCTATTCACATAACGGAGATTCCCTGAATGAATATGCTCGTCCACTCACCCAAACCACTTATCCAGTTTGGTGAAACGCCACTGCTTATTACGCCAACAGCAAAACAGTTAACACCTGAAAGCCCTGCGTTATCGGTGCTAACAGATTTTACTCAAGTCACGCCTCAGTCAGTGTCCGCTGATACGCCCATCGACGATGCCCATTTAAAAATGCGCCATGGCGGTGTTCGCCTATTGTTTGTTCTCGACAAAGCAAACCACTGCATTGGCGTACTCACCGCCAAAGAAGTCATCGGAACACGGCGCATTAACTTGGCGATGCAGCAGAGAAACCTTGATCGTACGGAAATTACAGCCGATATGATTATGACGCCCTGGCAAAAACTTAGTGCGATGCCTTTTGAGCAACTTAACTCATTAACGATTGAAGACCTTGTGCTTTCCATGGAGCGTTTTACAGAACAGCACTTGTTGATTACTGAGCATAAACAAAATCAACCATTAAGCGTACGCGGTATTATTTCTGCTACCGATATACAACACGCCATGGGTAATAAAACCGCGATGCAGGTCACCTCTTCAGCAGTGCCAACGGCCAGTAGCTTTGCCGATATTTGCAAAGTCATTACCGGGCACGATTTATAGTCTCGAAGACAAACTGGCCAAGTCTCCCGCTAGCCTTTACCAAAACGCCCCTTATCAATTGATAAGGGGCGTTTGTTTTACCTATCTGCATTAGCCGCTAATTTAAAACAGCGCTGCATTAACCCATAGATGAACCATAATACTGGCGGCATAGCCCAGCAAAATAGCGGGTGCCCAGCGTATGTGCCCCATAAAGGTATAAATACCCCGTGCTTGGCCCATTAACGCCACACCCGCTGCCGATCCCATCGAAAGCAGACTACCGCCCACACCGGCAGTTAAGGTAATCAGCAGCCAGTTGCCTTCCGACATATCTGGTGCCATGGAAAGCACCGCAAACATCACTGGGATGTTATCGACGACCGCTGAAATCATCCCCAGCACCACGTTGGCCCACACCGGGTTCCAACTACCGTAAAGGGTTTCTGACAATAGACTTAAATAGCCCATGAAACCCAGGCCGCCAACACACATCACGACCCCATAGAAGAATAACAACGTGTCCCACTCTGAACGAGCAATACGGCTGAAGATATCAAAAGGAACGACACTTCCCAGTTGCTCAAGCTTCTTCCAGTCACCGCGACGTGAGTAACGCTCACGCTTGCGCTCCAGGGAACGTGGCAAACTGCGGCGTAGGTAGTAACCAAAGAACTGCAGTAGGCCAAGGCCAAACATCATGCCCATCGCCGGAGGCAAATAAAGCACTGAGTGACACAGCACTGAGATCGCCACAGTAATCAAAAACAGTACGATAATGCGCCGCGCCCCACGTTTGAGCCAAACATTCTCTTTGAGCGATGCAGGCTGGCGATTAACGATAAAGAAATTCATGATCACCGCAGGTACCATAAAGTTGACGATGGCAGGCATCAATAGTGCAAAGAAACCACCAAATGGTACCTGACCCGCCTGCCACACCATCAACGTGGTGATATCACCAAACGGGCTGAACGCGCCGCCTGCATTTGATGCTACCACTACGTTGACACAGCACAGACTAATAAACTTTTTATCACCTTCAGCCACCTTCAACACAACCGCGCACATCAACATCGCCGTGGTCATGTTGTTGGCAATGGCAGAAATACCAAAGGCAAGACAGCCCGTAATCCAAAATAAGCTACGGTAACTAAAGCCTTTGCGAACAAGCCATGCCCGCAGGGCATCAAAGATACGGCGCTCTTCCATGGCGTTGATATAGGTCATCGCTACCAGTAAGAACAGCAAGAGTTCGGTATATTCAAGCAGCGTTTCTTTAAAAGCAGCTTCCGCTTCATGAGGCATGCCTGCTTGTACATAGACCCACGCCACCAGGGCCCAGATAAGCCCAGCGGCCACCAGGACTGGTTTAGATTTGCGCATATGAATCAGTTCTTCGCTCATTACCAAGGCATAGGCAAGAACGAAGATGACAACAGAGGCAATACCTGCAAACGAAGCGGTAAGATCTAAAGAACCAGAAGAGGCATAGGAGAGGGTGGGAAAAGCAAACAAACATAGCGCGATCAACAACCAAGCAAACCGGCAAGTAGACTGCCGCATTGCAAGGACGTTAGGTGGTTTCATAGTAAAGTGATCCTGGCAGGGTTAAGAAAGACCGCCACGATGATAAGCACACTAATTACGTGCTGCAACGCAGCGATCAAGGTAAAGATGCGGCAAATAGCCGCATCTTGTAAAGCACTGTTAGAAGCTCACAATTCAGTTAGAAACTAACCTAGTTAGCTTTTTTTAACGGGGCGCGGCCACCCTGCTTTTTCTAGTTGCTTGCTGCGAGTAACCGCCAATGCATGCTCCGCTACATCTTTGCAAATGGTTGAGCCCGCACCAATAGTCGCTCCCTTACCCACCGTGACGGGGGCCACTAAGGCGCTGTTGGAACCAATAAAGGCGTTATCACCAATCTCGGTGCGGTGTTTATTTACACCGTCATAATTACACGTAATGGTGCCTGCACCAACATTCACATCACGACCTAAATGGGCATCACCAACATAGCTTAAGTGATTGATTTTACTTCCTTCACCAACATCAGCATTCTTGGTTTCAACAAAGTTTCCTACCTTGGCTTTGACTGCTAGGCGTGTGCCAGGGCGTAGCCGTGCAAAGGGGCCAACTTGGTTCAAACCAGCAGCGACGGTTGTGTCGATCACACTATGGCTGTCGATAACGCTTTCAGCGCCAATCGTGCTGTTTTTAATCACACAGTAAGGTCCAACCCGCACCCCTTCACCCAGCTCTACGTCACCTTCAAACACGCAGCCCACGTCGATAAACACATCATGACCACAGGTGAGCTTACCGCGTATATCAATTCTTTCTGGGTCGGCCAATGCAACGCCTTGGGCCATTAACGTCTCAGCTTGCTGCAGTTGATAGGCGCGCTCTAAACGAGCCATTTGTGAACGGTTATTCACGCCTTCAACTTCTACTGCACTGGCTGGCTGGGCAGTACACACTTTGATGCCTTCATTTGCCGCCATCGCAATCACATCAGTCAAGTAGTACTCGCCCTGGGCATTTTCGGCAGAAAGCTGTGGTAGCCACCGTTTAAGCTGAGCACTGGTCATCGCCATGATGCCGGTATTGCATTCGGTAATGGCAAGCTGGTCGGCACTGGCATCTTTTTGCTCAATAATAGCCACTGCCTCACCGTCATCATTGCGCACAATACGTCCGTAACCAGACGGATCTTCCAACGTAACGGTTAGCAGCCCCATGTGCTGCTCATCAACGTGGCTGAGAAGTTCCATCAGTGATTCACGGCGGATCATAGGAACATCACCATACAGAACCAACACGTTCCCATTACCTAATTGAGACTGCGCTTGGGCAACCGCATGGCCAGTACCTTTTTGCTCTTCCTGAACCGCAAACGTTACATTGCTCTCTGCTAGCGCTTCGCGTAGTTGGTCAGCACCGTGGCCAATCACGACATGCGTGCGAGTAGGCGTAAGACCATTGGCAGTATCTAACACATGTTGCACCATCGATTTGCCTGCCAGCGTATGCAGCACTTTGGGTGTTTGTGAGCGCATACGTGTGCCTTTTCCAGCGGCAAGGATAACGACATCAAGGTCTTGCATTTTAGTCACCTGTAACGGTTTAGCGGTTGGCGGCGGGAGCTTCCAAGGCTTCAATGCCCAGTTCATCTATAAGCGCTTCATCGAAGTATTCCACGAAGGCGGGACTGGCCACGCTTCGCCAATGATCATTCTCTTTCACTAACATCAATACATTGAGGTTATTCTCAATTGCCATCTGCATCCCTTCTTCGCTACCTGCGACTGAGATAGCCGTGGACCACGCATCGGCCCATGCATTAGAGGGGTGAAAAACCGACACAGACGCTAACTGATGCTTAACCGGCCGACCGGTGCGAGGATCGATAGTGTGGGAGAAACGCTCACCATCGACTTCAAAATAGTTGCGATAATCCCCCGATGTTGCAACCGACATATTTTCAAGAGGAATTACATGCTGTGCTTCTGGCACGCCGTTATGTGGTACCTCAATCCCGACACGCCAAGGGCTTTGTTCTTCTAAGTCACGGTATCCACGGGCAATTAATTCGCCACCAATATTGACGAGGTAGTTTTCAATCCCCTGTTGATCCAGATATGCCCCAACACGGTCAGTGCCATGCCCCTTAGCCACACCCGACAAATCAGCAAATACATCGCGGGAGCGTCGCGCCTGCATAAGCTGAGTATCGATTTCAACTGCATCGTAGCCAATTGTGGCCATGCGTTCGCTAAGCTCCGCGTCTGAAGGCACCTCTTCAGGGCGTGCTTCAGGGCCAAAACTCCATAAATTGACCACATCGCCAACGGTAATATCAAACGCGCCGTTGCTTGCTTCTGATACCGAGTGGCTAATCGCAAGCACTTCAATTAACTCGTTAGACAGCGGTTGCCATTCATTAAGGGGAGCATCATTAAACACCACAAGCTCGGCGTCATCGCGGTAAGTCGACATCGCTTGATCAACGTCGTTGAGCTCCGCTAGGAAACCTTCTTCCAATGCATTCGCCTCGCCTTGGGTTAGCGGGTCCGCAATGGTGACTTGATAAAACGTCCCAAAAATACCGCCTTCAAAGCGAACAGGGGTATCTAAAGGCCGATCATTCTCTGAACACCCCATTAATGCCCCAGCAGCAATGAGCAGTAATCCCGAACATTTTAACCACCGAGAATTAATCTTCATTTTATTTTTCCTTGAATAAAACGCACTGGGTTAACAATGAAAAACCTCTACCACTGAAACAACTAGAAGTGGAAAAACCATAGCAACCAAGCCCCAAACAGCACCCGATATACTACAAATGGCTGCATGCCCAGCTTTTTAATCACAACCAGGAAGTAGTGGATACACACATAGGCGCTTATGCCCGAGAGTAAAGTACCTACTAACATGGCCGGTATATCGATAAGCTGAGGGTCTTTCAGTAAGTTGATTGCCTCAAGACCACCCGCCAGCACAATGACAGGAATTGACAGTAGAAATGAAAACCGTGCTGCGCCCTCTCGACTCATCCCCACCATTAATGCCGCTGTAATAGTGATGCCTGAGCGCGAGGTACCTGGAATGAGTGCCAATACTTGAGCGCCGCCGATGATGAGCACATCTTTTAACGTCATCTGGTATTCGCTACGCGTGCCGCGTTTTTTCCAGTCTGCGTAACCAAGTAGCAGACCAAAAACAATCAAACTGGCACCAATGATCAGCGTAGAGCGCATGTAACCTGAGATCACATCGTGAAGCAAAAACCCGATAATACACACTGGCAAGGTGGCAATAACGACCCAAAACGCCAACATGGCATCATCATTAACCGCTTGGCCGCGAAGTGCGGCCAAGCTGCTAGCGATCATTCTGCCAATTTCATGCCGAAAATAGATCACCACAGCGCTTAAACTGCCAAGATGCAGCGCCACATCAAAGGCAAGGCCCTGATCTTCCCAGGCAGTCAAAACAGGTACCAATATAAGGTGAGCCGAACTCGATATAGGTAAAAATTCTGTGAGCCCCTGAACTACCGCTAACACAACTACCTGTAACCAATCCATGGGTTATCCCGTGCTTAACTATTAATGATATTTAGGTGCTTTGTGACATTCATGCGCTCGCAATGGCGCTAAGGATACACATCCCTTAATTCATTGTCCGCATCCAGCATACGAGCAAATTCACAAGAAGGTATAGCGCTAAGGCACTGTGCGCTACAATAGACATCTATTGGAAGTATGTGCCCCAGCAAGGTCCCTCATGACTCAGACCGTAGAATCGCCAGTGGTTCCCAAGCATGAGCTAGATAGCCGAGAAGCCAAGCGTGTTACCTATATTGGCGCCTGGCTGGATGGCTTGTTGAGCATTGTTAAAGTCGTGGTCGGCTTTTGGGTGGGCTCGGCGGCGCTGATTGCCGATGGTATCCATTCACTCTCAGATCTTGTGACCGACGGTTTTGTGCTAGCCGCTATTCACTACGGCCGCCAGGAACCCGACGATGATCACCATTATGGTCATGGCCGTATCGAAACCCTAACGACGCTACTGCTGGGTAGCGTACTGATCTTTGTGGCGGGTGGTATCGCCTGGTCTAGCCTTGATCGTTTGTTTAGTGGTACCGAAGTCAGTGCCCCTGGCATGGTGGCCATTGTCATTACAATCATCGCTTTGTTCAGTAAAGAGTGGATTTTTCGCTATACCATGCGCGTTGCTAAACGCGTTAAATCTAAGCTATTAGAAGCAAACGCTTGGCATTCCCGCAGCGATGCACTCTCCACCGCAGTGGTATTGGTTGCATTAATTGGCGCGCAGTTTGGTTTAGGCTGGCTAGATGCCGTCGCCGCCATCATTGTTGGCTTATTAGTTGGCAAAGTAGGTTGGGACTTACTTTGGGAGTCAGCCAGAGAATTAGTCGATACCGCACTGCCTGAAAGCGTTCAACGGCAAATGCATGACGTTGCTCAAAGCGTTCCAGGAGTCGACAGCGTTCATGACTTACGCACCCGCCAGTCTGCAGGTTGGGTCATGGTCGATTTACATGTGGTGGTCGGGCCAAAAATCACCGTGTCTGAAGCCCATGAAATCGGCAACGAAGTAAGTCGACGTTTACGGCATGAGTTTCCGTTGCTCACCGATGTGATCTTTCACATTGACCCCGAAGATGATGCCGGAGAAGGCGATCCCAGCCGTCTCCCCGGCCTTCCACTGCGGCCCGAAGTAGAAGCAGCGCTGAATGAGCGCTGGTATATGCATCCTGTCTGGCGCACGTTAACCGAGCTGCAACTCCACTATTTGGACGATAAAGTGTCGGTATCGCTGATTATTGGCGATTCCGTACACCAGCCTCCCCAGTGCTTAGCCAGCCAACTAAAGGCGCTCGCCAGCGATATTGAGTGGCTGGGCCACGTAGAAGTTATGTTTATTACCCGCGCAGCCAGCAGTGCCATGCGTTAAATAAAAACAAGCTATACGTTTGCTAATATGGCGGTGGCAATGGTGAAGTAAATCAGTACCCCAGAGGCATCAATTAACGTTGTTACCAACGGGGCTGAAGCAGTGGCAGGGTCGACCTTAAAGCGCTCTAGTACAAACGGTAGGCACATGCCGATCATGCTACCAAACAGAACAATGGTCACCATGCTTAACGCCACGATGATGGCAACTGCTTCACCGCCACGAAAAATCCCGATAGGTGCTACTGCAATTGCCATGGTGATGCCCAGTGAGCCAGCGACCAGCAGTTCACGGCCTAGCATCTTACTCCAGTCTTTCACACCAATATCGCCAGTCGCCATGCCGCGTACCATCAGCGTAGCTGCCTGAGCCCCAGCGTTACCTCCACTACCAATCAGCAACGGCAGGAAAAAAACCAGCGCAACTTGGGCTGCGATCGTGTCCTCAAAGTAAGCAATGCCAGCGCCTGAAAAAAGATTGGCAAATACCAGCAGTACCAGCCAAGTAACACGCTTGCGGTAAAGGCTCCACAGCGGAACACGGCTAACACCATCCTCTAACTGGCCGATAGACATCCCCTTGTGGATATCTTCTGTAGCTTCAGATTCGGCAACGTCCATGGCGTCATCGTGGGTGACGATGCCGACCATACGGCCATCAGCATCCAACACAGGCAACGCCAGCAGGTCATAGCGAGCCACAATGCGCGCCACCTCTTCTTGCTCTTCATCGACCGGTGTACTGATAACATCTTTAATCATAATGTCATCAACTAACGCCCCAGGGCGAGCCACCATCAGTTGGCGCAGCGACATAGTCCCGATTAGCTGGCCACTACTGTCGAGTACATAAAGCTGATACACCGTTTCCGCATCTGGGGCCGTTTGGCGAACCCGCATCATGGCTTGTGACACCGTCATGCCACTGGCTATGGCAACATAGTCAGAGGTCATGATCGCGCCAGCCGTACCTTCTTCGTAGCTTGCTAAGCGTTTAAGATCTTCTCGCTCTTGGTGAGCCATACGGCGTAACAGCGCTTCTCGACGGTCCTCATCTAAGAGATTAAATAAATCCGCCCGTTCATCGGAGCCCATCTCCTCAAGAAGCTTAAGTACCTGGGTATCCGACAGCTTACCGACTACCTCAAGCTGGCTTTCTCCTGGTAAGTAACCCAGGACATTGGCAGCGCGCTCGGCAGACAGAATATCCAACAGACAGAGTGCCGCAGGCAACTCCTCATCGTCTTCAATCATCTCCTCAAGCACTTCACCGATATCCGCCGAGCGAGTTTCGGCCAAACGCAAAGATAGTACTGATTTACTAGGCGCTTCCTTGGCCAGCTCGTCGAGCAGTTCGGTTTTTAATTCCTGCAAGGCTTCATCGTTCAATGACATCGCTATCTCCCTTTGTGCAGACGCACATTGTGCAGGTGAAGTGTTACAGACGAGCATCCCTATGCTGAATGCGTTTTCTCATAGTACCAGACAAAAAAAACGCTCCTTAAACCCTTTCGGGTTCAAGGAGCGCTTTATGCACGCTAGCGCGTGTCTTAGCCTTTACCCGCCTTTTTGCGCAGCTGCTGAATCGTTCGCAGCTGTGCAACGGCTTCGGCAAGTTCAGCGGCAGCACGGGTATAATCCAGCTCCGATGACTTTTCATTAAAGGCTTTCAACGCCTGCTGACGCGCTTCTTCAGCAGCGGCCTCGTCGAGGTCACTAGCACGCGTCGCTGCATCTGCCAGGATCGTAACAGTGGTGGGCTGTACTTCCATAAAGCCACCCGTGACAAAGAAGTGCTCTTCCTTGCCACCATCGTGGATCACGCGAACCGGGCCCGGTTGAAGCTCGGTCAGCAGCGGGGTGTGCCCCGGCAAAATGCCGAGGTCACCCATAATCCCTGCAGCTACCACCATCTCGACAGTACCTGAGAAGATGGAATCTTCAGCGCTGACGATATTGCAAGTGAAGCTATTCGCCATAGCGAATCCCCCTAATGGACGGGATTACTTCTTCATCTGGTTGGCTTTTTCGACAGCTTCGTCGATGGAGCCTACCATGTAGAAGGCCTGTTCCGGCAGGTTGTCGTACTCGCCCGCGAGGATGCCCTGGAAGCCACGAATCGTATCTTTCAAAGAAACATACTTACCGGGCGAACCAGTGAATACCTCAGCGACGAAGAACGGCTGCGACAGGAAGCGCTGGATTTTACGCGCACGAGATACAGCCAACTTATCTTCATCAGATAACTCATCCATACCCAAAATCGCGATGATATCCTTCAGCTCTTTGTAACGCTGCAGAACGTTCTGTACACCACGTGCTACATTGTAGTGCTCTTCGCCAACGACCAGCGGATCTAGCTGACGCGACGTAGAGTCCAGCGGGTCAATCGCAGGATAAATACCAAGCTCTGCAATTGAACGTGCCAATACAACGGTGGCGTCCAAGTGCGAGAAGGTCGTCGCCGGCGATGGGTCAGTCAAGTCATCCGCAGGTACGTAAACAGCCTGCACAGACGTGATAGAGCCCGTTTTAGTAGAGGTGATACGCTCTTGCAGAACGCCCATCTCTTCAGCCAGCGTCGGCTGGTAACCTACCGCAGAGGGCATACGACCCAACAGAGCAGATACTTCAGTACCGGCCAGGGTGTAACGATAGATGTTATCGACGAACAGCAGAACGTCGCGGCCTTCATCACGGAATTTCTCAGCGATGGTTAGGCCGGTCAGCGCAACACGCAGACGGTTGCCGGGCGGCTCATTCATCTGACCGTAAACCAGCGATACCTTGTCGATAACGTTGGACTCAGTCATTTCGTGATAGAAGTCGTTACCCTCACGCGTACGCTCACCTACACCGGCGAATACAGAGTAGCCGCTGTGCTCGGTGGCGATGTTGCGGATAAGCTCCATCATGTTAACGGTTTTACCAACACCCGCACCGCCGAATAGACCCACTTTACCGCCCTTAGCGAACGGGCAAACGAGGTCGATAACCTTGATACCGGTTTCCAACAGCTCATTGGAAGCTGCTTGGTCAGCGTAGCTTGGTGCTTTACGGTGGATTGGCATGCGTTCTTGCTCGCCAATCGGGCCAGCTTCATCAATCGGCTCACCGAGCACGTTCATGATGCGACCTAGCGTTTCCTTACCAACGGGTACGGAAATCGCGGTACCTGTGTCGGTCACGTCCAAGCCACGTTTCAAGCCCTCAGTAGAGCCCATGGCAATGGTGCGCACCACGCCGTCGCCCAGCTGTTGCTGGACTTCGAGGATGGTCTCAGCATTAGAGACCTTCAGCGCGTCGTAGACCTTGGGCACAGAGTCCCGCGGAAACTCTACGTCAATCACCGCGCCGATGATTTGTACGATACGTCCGCTCATCTTGGTTCCTCTCAAAAACCTGCAAATGAAACCTGTCTGCCGGGAGCTACCTTTGCGATAGCTAGCTCCCTAGGCGTTATACGGCAGAAGCGCCGCCGACGATCTCAGAAATTTCCTGGGTGATGGCGGCCTGACGGGCCTTGTTGTATACCATCTCCAGATCGTCGATCAGGTTGCCCGCGTTATCAGTGGCACTCTTCATAGCGATCATTCGGGCGGCCTGTTCGCACGCACCATTTTCGACTACCGCCTGATACACCTGTGATTCGATGAATCGAACCAACAGGCTGTCTAGCAACGCCTTGGCATCCGGTTCATACAGGTAGTCCCAGCTTCCGGGACGGGCGTTTTCTTCGTCATGCTTCGCGTCTTCGCCCATATCGGACGACAACGGAAGAAGCTGACGTACGACGGGCCGCTGCGTCATGGTGTTAACAAATTCGTTATACACCACAAACAAGCGGTCAATACGTCCTGCGTCGTACGCTTCTAACATGACCTTTATACTACCGATCAGTCCTTCGACAGTCGGCGACTCTCCTAATCCGCTCTTGGCAGCAACCAGGTTGCCTCCATAGTTGCGGAAAAAGGCGCCGGCTTTAGAGCCGAGGGCGCAGAAGTCTAGCTCAGCGTCTTGCTGTTTCCAGACAACGGCATCTTTCACCACTGCCTTAAACAGGTTGACGTTTAAGCCACCACACAGACCGCGGTCAGTAGATACCACAATGTAACCAACGCGCTTCACCTCACTCCGCTCGACCATGTAGTCGTGCTTGTATTCGGGGTTTGCGTCAGCAATGTGGCCTACCACATTACGAATCTGCTTGGCATACGGCTGGCCAGCCTTCATCAGATCTTGTGCTTTACGCATTTTAGATGCAGCCACCATTTCCATGGCGCTGGTAATCTTCTGCGTATTTTTAATGCTCCCGATCTGGGTGCGTATCTCTTTTGCAGCTGCCATAGCGATCTACCCTTCGTTCGTGGCTCTCAGAAAGCATGCAAGCCCGCCCGCAGGCGGGCCGGACATTACCAGCTCTGAGTCGCCTTGAACTTCTCGAGACCTGACTTCAAGCCGTCCTGAATCTCGCCGTTGTAGTCGCCGGTCTGGTTGATCTTATCGAGCAGATCGTTGTGCTCAGACTTCATGTAATCGTGCAGAGCACGTTCGAAGTCCAACACTTTATCGACGCTCACATCATCCAGGTGACCTTCGTTAGCGGCGTACAGAGACAGCGCCATTTCCGCCACTGACATCGGCGAGTACTGCTTTTGCTTCATCAGTTCGGTAACGCGTTGACCATGCTCAAGCTGCTTACGGGTCGCTTCATCAAGATCAGAAGCAAACTGCGAGAACGCCGCTAGCTCACGGTACTGAGCCAAGGCCAGACGAACACCGCCACCCAGCTTCTTGATAATTTTGGTCTGCGCAGCACCACCAACACGAGAAACCGATAGACCTGCGTTAATCGCCGGACGAATACCGGAGTTAAACAGGTTGGTTTCCAAGAAAATCTGACCATCGGTGATCGAGATAACGTTGGTCGGAACGAACGCAGAAACGTCTCCACCTTGGGTTTCGATAATCGGCAGTGCGGTCAAAGAACCGGTTTTGCCTTTTACTTCACCGTTAGTAAACTTCTCAACGTAATCAGCATTAACGCGCGCAGCGCGCTCTAGCAGACGTGAGTGGAGATAGAAAACGTCACCAGGATAGGCCTCACGACCCGGCGGACGACGCAGCAGTAGTGATACCTGACGGTAAGCCACAGCCTGCTTGGAAAGATCATCATAAACGATCAGTGCGTCTTCACCACGGTCACGGAAGTACTCACCCATGGTGCAACCAGAATAAGCGGCCAAGAACTGCATCGGTGCCGGATCAGCAGCGCCAGCAGCGACAACAATGGTGTGTTCCAGCGCGCCGTGTTCTTCTAACTTGCGTACCACGTTAGCAATGGTCGACTGCTTCTGACCAATCGCCACGTAAACACAAGTAACGCCTTTGCCTTTCTGGTTGATGATCGCATCGATCGCAATGGCAGACTTACCAATCTGACGGTCACCGATGATCAGCTCACGCTGACCACGACCGATTGGCACCATGGCGTCGATGGACTTCAAACCTGTTTGGATCGGCTCGTCAACGGACTGACGGGTAATAACGCCAGGCGCTACTTTTTCTACCGCATCAGTCATTTTGGCGTTGATATCGCCTTTGCCGTCGATGGCATTACCCAACGCATCGACCACACGACCTACCAGCTCAGGGCCTACCGGCACTTCTAGGATACGACCCGTACACTGAGCGGTCATGCCTTCTTGAAGTTGCAGGTAGTCACCCAAGACAACGGCACCAACGGAGTCACGCTCCAGGTTCAGTACCATGCCAAAAATGCTGTTAGGGAATTCAATCATTTCACCAAACATCGCGTCTTCGAGGCCGTGAATTTTCACGATACCGTCGGAAACGCTGACAATGGTGCCCTGATTACGGGCTTCGGATGCGACGTCAAGCTTCTCAATTCGCTGCTTGATGATGTCGCTGATCTCGGAAGGATTCAGTTGCTGCATGCCATGTCCCTCAGACTCAAGCGGTCAGCGCTTCGGAAAGGCGGTTCAATCGACCACGTACCGAACCGTCAATAACGGTATCGCCGGCACGTAGGATGACACCACCAATAAGCGTCTTGTCCACTTGAGTAGTAATGGAGATTTCGCGATTCAGACGTTTCTTAAGCGCGTTCGCTAGCTTGGTCTGCTGTGCGGCAGTCAGCTTATAAGCTGACGTCACCGTCACATCAACACGCTGTTCATGTTCGGCACGTAAGTACTCGAACTGTTCAGCAATGAAGGGCAGTGCTAACAAACGACCTTGGTCAGCCAGGGTATCCAAAAACCGCGACAGGTCTTCCTGCTTTTCGGGCAACATATCCGAAAGCAGCGCTACCTTTTTGTCGTTTTCAAGTTTTGGACTACCCAACAGACGACGTAGATCGCTGTCAGCTACCGCAGCGCTTAAAAAACCAAGCGCTTGGGTCCAGCTATCAAGCGCCTTATGATCACGCGCGTATTCAAACGCCGCCTTAGCGTAAGGACGAGCGACGGTAAGTAATTCCGCCATGGGTCACCTCCTTACAGTTCAGCAGCAAGCTCATCAAGTAACTTGCGATGTGCTTTCTCGTCGACCGAAGCTTCTAGCACACGCTCGGCACCAATAATGGCAAGATGAGAAACTTGGGCACGAAGCTCGTCTTTTGCACGATTAACTTCTTGCTCAATTTCAGAACGTGCACTAACCATGAGGCGTTCGCCTTCGGCGCGGGCCTGTTCGCGTGCTTCTTCAACCATTTGAGCAGAGCGCTTATTGGCTTGCTCGAGGATTTGAGAAGCCTGCTCCTTGCTTTCACGCAGCGTTTGCTCAGCACGTTCTTGAGCAAGCTCAAGATCGCGAGTAGCACGGCTGGCTGCGTCTAAGCCATCAGCAATTTTCTTTTGACGCTCGTGAAGCGCGTTGCTGATCGGAGGCCACACATACTTTATGCAAAACCAGACAAAGATCGCGAAGGCGATCGTCTGCCCGATAAGCGTCATGTTGATATTCACAGGGATGTACCTCTGACAAGTTCGTGGCGACCGGAGTGAAACAAAACCGAGCGGGACTGCCGCCCGGCTAAGCTGTCATTAACCGGCAACAACGAAGATCAGGTACATCGCGATACCAACACCGATCATCGGTACAGCATCCAGCAGACCAGCCATTAGGAAGGTTTTGGTTTGAAGTTGGTCACCAAGCTCCGGCTGACGAGCCGTAGATTCGATCAGTTTGCCACCGAGGATAGCGAAACCGATACCGGTGCCCAAAGCGCCTAAGCCGATCATGATGGAGGCAGCAATGTAGATTAGTTCCATGGTAATGCTCCTAGTTTTTCAAGTTAAAGGTCAAGGTTGAGGGTTGATGTTAAGGGTTAATCTCTAACAAGCAGCACGTCTTAGTGATGCTCGTGCGCAGCGCTTAAATACACTACTGACAATACGGTAAAAATGAATGCCTGAAGAACGACAATCAAGATGTGGAAAATCGCCCACGGCACGTCGAGTACCCAGATCGCCCAGAACGGCAGCATAGCAATCAAGATAAAAATAACTTCACCGGCAAACATGTTGCCGAAAAGACGCATCGCCAAGCTGAACGGTTTAACAAGTAGGGCAACGATTTCAAGCAGCAAATTGAATGGAATCAAGGCCCAATGGTTGAAGGGTGTCAATGAAAGCTCTTTGGCAAAGCCTCCAACGCCTTTCACCTTGAAGCTGTAGTAAAGAATCAGACCGAAAACACCCAGCGCTAGCCCCAATGTGGCATTAACATCGGTAGTCGGCACAATCTTCATGTAGTCGACGCCCAATTTACTGAACAACACGGGGAAATAGTCGACCGGGATAATTTTCAGCGTGTTCATGAATAGAATCCACACGAACAACGTTAATGCAAGCGGCGCAATAATCGGGTTATGCCCTTTAAAAGCCCCTTTGATCATATCTTCAACAAATTCAAACACCATCTCTACGGCATTTTGCAGTCCGCCTGGCACGCCAGTGGTTGCCATTTTACCCGCTTTACGGAAAAGCCAGATAAACAACAAGCCCATGGCAATGGACCAGCCCATGGTATCCAGATGGATAGCCCAAAAGCCCATCTCGCTGGCTTCTTCCGCCGAATGTGCCAGCGACCAACCATTTTCTGGATGCTTGCCAAAGGTTAGGTTCTGCAAGTGGTGCTGGATATAGTAAGTCGTTGAGACTTCGTTTCCTGCGGCCATAGACATGTCACCTCAATTAGTTGTGCGATTCCCAAGCATTAGCCATGGTGCTAACCAATGCGTCAGAACAATCGCAACATAAGCGCAAAAAAAGAAAGCGGGGTTTGAGGGGGGCACTACAACAAACACCAATGAAAAAAGTGCCACCGTCAAACCAAACTTGCCTGCTTCGGCGCGAAATAGGTCCATTGCGCGCGGAGCGCGATGCCTTGTTCGAAAAATTCCCATTCGCTGTATAAAAAAAATGTGCGGCAACAGCGCCACTAATGCTCCTGTAGCTACCGACAATACGCCTGCCATATGAGCAACAGGGAAAGCCAATAGCATACCGACTAACGTCATTAGCAGCTGAATTGCTGTCAGCCTGAAGAAGTAAGCTTTTCGCCGTTGGGTCTCAAGTCGCTGCATAATTCTTCAGATAGATCTTCAGCACATGATTCCCCAGCACAATAAATGAGTCACGCTTACAACTTGTTGCTCAATAAATCATCAGCCACCTGCACAAATCTTGCGCGATTATAGGGAAGCGCTATCATACCTTCAACCGAAGTTGCGCCGATTTCGCGCGATTCAGTGCCGACTTGCGACCAAAGGGTTAAAATAAGCGTCTATTTAGTAAGCCTGCTATTTAATATGCCCCAGAATCCCATCGAGCTCTTCAAGGCTGGTATAACGAATCGTTACTTTCCCCTTCCCTTTTTGCCCGTGATCAATGGAGACGGGCGCGCCAAGCAATTCCCCCAAATGTGTTTCAAGACGTGCAACATCCGGTGTTTTGGCAGTACGCGGCGGTGTCTGGGCAGGCGTCTGGTTAGCTTGGACTTTTTTAACCAACGCTTCTGTGTCACGAACGGTCAAATCATTATTAACCACTTCATGGGCAATTTGGCGTTGCTGGGTACTGTTAAGCGACAGCAGGGCTCGCGCATGGCCCATATCTAAATCGCCGCGCTCCAGCAGCGTTTGCACTTCAGGGTCTAACGCTAACAAGCGCAATAAATTAGCGACTTGAGTACGTGATTTACCAACTGCATCAGCAATTTGCTGCTGAGTAAGTTCAAATTCATCGCCAAGGCGCTTTAAGGCAAGTGCTTCCTCAATGGCATTAAGGTTTTCGCGCTGGATGTTTTCAATCAGCGCCAGGGCAAGCGCTACTTCATCGCTAACATCGCGAATAACGGCGGGAATAACATCTAATTCAGCCAACTGTGCAGCACGCCAGCGGCGTTCACCCGCGATAATTTCATAGCGGTTTTCACCCACTGGGCGAACCACAATAGGTTGCATTACCCCTTGTGCACGAATGGAATCGGCAAGCTCTTCCAATGCTTCTGGCTGAATATCCCGACGCGGCTGATATTTACCACGGGTAAGTTGGCCAAGAGGTAACCGTTCTAGCCGTTCAGCCGCCGCTTCTTCCGTTGGTGCTGCAGGCAACAGTGACGTGTCTGCACTATCCAGCGTCACGCCACCGGTAAGATCTAAACTGTCACGACGACGGGCGCCCGCACCAATCAGGGCATCCAGGCCACGTCCTAGCGCGCGTTTACGCGTCATTCGCTTCCCCTCGTACTTTTTACGTTACAGCGATAGCCGCCGGATCATCTCTTTTGCTAGCACACGATAAGCCTGACTACCTCGCGAAAAACGCGCGTATTGAGTAACAGGTAAGCCATGGCTTGGTGCTTCAGCAACCTTCACATTGCGCGGAATGGTTGTTTTTAACAGCGCATCGCCAAAAAAATCTCTCAGCTGTTTGTCGACTTCACGCGTCAAACTGGTGCGCTTGTCGTACATAGTACGCAGAATGCCAGAAACGGCTAGATCAGGATTAACGCTCTGTTTAATCTGCTCAACAGTATCCAGCAGCGCTGATAGCCCTTCCAATGCGTAAAATTCACACTGCAATGGAATAAGCACACCATTGGCGGCTGTCAACGCATTCACGGTAAGCATATTCAGCGACGGCGGGCAGTCAATGAGGACGACATCATAGTCATCTGCCACCGTCTGCAGTGCTAACGACAAACGACTTTGCCGCTGATCACTATCGAGCAGCTCTACTTCCGCGGCTGTTAAGTCGCCATTACCTGGTAGGACGTCGTATTTCACGGGTAAATCGCGAACGATGGCATCGCTTGCGGTTGTTTCTCCCAGCAACACATCAAGTACGCTTTTTTCAAGCTCGTACTTATCGATGCCACTGCCCATGCTGGCATGCCCTTGCGGGTCTAAGTCTACCAGCAAGATACGACGATCAAGTGCTGCCAAACTGGCGGCGAGATTAACGGCTGAAGTGGACTTGCCCACACCGCCTTTTTGGTTGGTCAGGGCAATGATCTGGCTCACTACTCAACTCCTTTTGGGGTCAGAATCAACAGCTGCCGCTCGGCCGTCTCGAAGGGTACACGCAGTAGGTGACGCGCCTGGAGCTCAACATAGGCGGGCAACTCCCGCAGTTCATCATCAGCGCCTGGGCCTTTCATAGCAAGCCACTGCCCATGAGCTGCCGGTAGTGCTCGGGTTAGCGAGATAAAGTCTACCAAGCTGGCAAAGGCTCGGGAAATCACTTGATCAAACGTCTGGCCATTGAATTGCTCGACACGCGCTTGGGTTGGCGTGACGTTGGTCAACGCTAACTCCATCACTGCTTGACGTTGAAAGCGAACTTTTTTGCCATTGCTATCGAGTAGCGTTACCTGCAGTTCAGGCTTCATGATAGCAAGCACAAGGCCGGGCAAACCGGGGCCAGCGCCTACATCAAGTATCTGTGGCCCATGAACATAAGGTGCGACAGCAGCACTATCCAGCACGTGCCGTGACACCATCTCTTCAACATCGCGTACAGCGGTGAGGTTATAAGCCTGATTCCACTTGTGCAACAGAGCGAGCAAACCAAGTAGTTGTTCGCGCTGTTGGGGGGTGACAGTGGCTCCTAATGTTGCTAATCCTTCTTCCAATCGGGGGGCAACGGTTTCAGGCAAACTGTTGATCAACGGCGTTAATCGACTCATCCGTTAACGACCTCGCTAGTACTGACTAAGCGACGTTTTTTCAAATGTATTAGCAAAATAGAGACCGCCGCAGGGGTCACGCCGGAAATCCTAGCGGCTTGCGCCAGGGTTTCTGGACGCGTTTCACTAAGCTTTTGGCGGATCTCGTTGGATAGACCTTCTACCCGTTGATAATCCAGCTCGGCTGGCAGCGGTGTTGCTTCATGGCGCTTGAGCTTATCGATCTCATCCTGTTGACGGTCGATATAACCCTGGTATTTCGCTTGAATTTGTACTTGCTCGGCAACCGCTTCATCGTCGACATCGCCGCTTTCAATGCCAGGTAGCGATGTAATATCTGCATAGCTAAGCTCTGGGCGCTTTAACAAGTCACTTAAACAGTATTCTCGAGGAAGCGGTCTACCGGTTTTTTCAGCAATTTTCGCGGCGGCTGGTGTATTGGGCTGCACCCAGACAGTAGCTAAGCGTGTTGTTTCACGCTCGATGGCTTCGCGTTTTTGGCTAAACGCTGACCAACGTTTGTCATCGACTAACCCAAGCTCACGCCCTTTTTCCGTTAAACGCAGATCAGCATTGTCTTCGCGTAGCAGCAGGCGGTATTCCGCACGCGAGGTAAACATGCGGTAGGGCTCTTTGGTGCCCATAGTAATCAGGTCATCTACCAACACACCGAGATAAGCTTCGTCGCGGCGAGGATGCCAGGCCTCTAACTGTTTGGCGCGGCGAGCGGCATTCAAACCTGCCAACAACCCTTGAGCTCCAGCCTCTTCGTAACCGGTAGTACCGTTGATTTGTCCGGCGAAAAACAGGTTGTGGATAAATTTAGTTTCCAGGGAGTGTTTTAAATCCCGGGGATCAAAAAAGTCGTACTCAATAGCATAGCCAGGCCGTGTGATATGAGCGTTTTCTAAGCCTTTAATGGAGCGGACCACTTGTAGCTGAACATCAAAAGGCAACGACGTCGAGATTCCGTTGGGATAGAGCTCATGGGTATCCAAGCCTTCAGGCTCGATAAATACCTGATGGCTTGATTTGTCGGCAAAGCGGTGAACTTTGTCTTCAATCGATGGGCAGTATCGCGGACCAACGCCTTCGATCACACCGGAATACATAGGCGAGCGATCAAGATTCGCCATGATGATTTCATGGGTGCGCTCATTGGTGTGCGCTATGTGGCAACTCACCTGTTGTGGATGCATCTCCCGTGAACCGAGGTACGACATGACCGGCGTTGGTGTGTCACCTGGCTGTTCTTCCAACGATGTGAAGTCAACCGTTTTGGCATCAATTCGTGGAGGCGTTCCGGTTTTTAGTCGATCAACACGAAACGGTAGTGCGCGTAAGCGCTCTGCTAGCGCGTTGGACGGCGGGTCACCGGCGCGGCCACCGCGGCTTTGATCTAACCCAATGTGGATAACGCCACCCAAAAAGGTGCCGGTCGACAGCACAACGGACTCCGCATGAAAGCGGATGCCTGTTTCGGTCACAACACCTCGAACAGTGTTGTTATCCACAATCAGATCGCCAGCGGCTTGCTGAAAAATGGTTAAGTTCGGCTGGTTTTCCAGCATTCCCCGAATAGCAGCTTTGTAGCGAATTCGGTCTGCTTGAGCACGTGTTGCTCGAACGGCTGGACCTTTACGAGCGTTCAATACCCGAAACTGGATGCCGCCTAAGTCCGTGGCTAGCCCCATTGCACCACCGAGTGCATCAATTTCTTTTACCAGGTGGCTTTTGCCAATCCCACCAATCGCTGGATTGCACGACATTTGGCCGAGCGTTTCGATGTTGTGGGTTAGCAATAGGGTTTGACAACCCATACGAGCAGAGGCCAATGCGGCTTCAGTTCCCGCATGGCCACCGCCGATGACAATCACGTCAAAGCGGTCGGGATAGTTCAAGAGGCACCTCGTCTTGCGCCGTTTGGCACGGATGATGTGAGTCAGTATTGGTTCACTAATTGAGTAAGCCCGCCAGTATAAACCTCCTGTGGGTAACCGTCAGGTTTTTCCACACCCCAAGCTAAGCATTCATCTATTATTAATTACAAAATAAAAATATATAAGAGAAGTTCTGTTGATGTTGTAACTACTGGTGTGGACAAAATTTGTTGATAACCCGAATAAGCTAATATATTTCAGTTGCTTAAATTGTTAGCTTTTACATGATTAAACGGAGGAGTAGCTGCGTAGAAGCGGTGCCACTCCTGTGGATGAAAGTGCGACTTACACACAGGCATGACAGACAACGGGTTATCCACCGGCCCATACCGAGTTTGTTACCGCACCTGTGAACAAGTGCGATTGGTAGCTTAAAAAGACTTGATTAGCGCTCATGGTAGGTGTCGTAGAGCAATATGATGCAGCGTGTAAAAAATAGTATCCACAGGCAAAAAAAATGGCCTGTCGCGGTGACAGGCCATTTTATGGGGCAAAAATGGGCAAAAAAGTCAGATTAATTCCGACATTAATGCTTCAAAACACGTGCAAGGAAGGATTGTGTTCGCTCATGTTGTGGCGTATCGAACAGTTGCTCGGGAGGACCTTGCTCGGCAATTTCGCCTTTATGGATAAAAATAACGCGATCTGCCACTTCACGGGCAAAGCCCATTTCATGGGTCACTATCACCATGGTCATGCCTTCTTTGGCAAGTTCACGCATGGCATCCAGCACTTCACCAATCATTTCAGGATCAAGCGCTGATGTAGGCTCGTCAAACAGCATCAGGCGGGGTTCCATGGCTAACGCCCGGGCTAACGCTACACGTTGCTGCTGCCCACCCGAGAGCTGGCTTGGGTACTTATCTGCTTGGTCGGCGATACCAACGCGCTCTAACAGTCGTTCAGCGGTATCTTCGGCATCTTGGCGGCTCCACCCCCGCACTTTCATGGGGGCAAGAGTAACGTTGTCGCGCACGCTCAAGTGGGGAAAAAGGTTGAACTGCTGAAACACCATGCCGACTTCAGTACGGATAGTTTGCAGCGCTTTACTGCTTTTACCGTTGGGCAGTAATTGGTTGCCATCAACATCAAGAGAGCCGGCTTGAAACTCTTCTAAGCCGTTGATACAGCGGATGAGCGTTGATTTACCAGAGCCACTGGCACCGATGATAACGACGACTTCACCAGGCACAATTTCAAGATCAACATTATTGAGTACGTGCAGGCTGCCAAAATGCTTATTGAGCTGCTGCATACGCACAATTGGCGATTGGGTAGAGGTCATTGCACGTTCCTTATTGTCCTGCGAGGCCTCTGCGCTCAATTTGGCGCAGAATCAAAGAGAGAGTCCAGGTGATGGCAAGGTACATCAGCGCCACCATGAAATAGACCTCAAGTGCGGTAAAGGTAGTGGCAATATAAATTTGCCCTTGGCGGACTAATTCACCGACCCCGATAACAGAAAATAGCGAGGTATCTTTGATACTGATGATGCCCTGGTTACCCAGTGGAGGAATCATGCGCCGTAGGGCTTGGGGCCAAATTACGTAGCGAAAAGCTTGAGTTCGAGACAAGCCTAGCGAAAGTGACGCTTCTCGCTGGCCACGTTCGATAGACTGCACGCCGCCTCGCACAATTTCAGAGATATAAGCCCCTGAATTAATGGCGATCGCGGCAATGCCAGCAACGAGTGCGTTGATCGGGCCTCCCAGCAATTGGGGTAAGCCATAAAAGATAAACAGAACCTGCACTAAAATAGGCGTGCCGCGAAACACTTCGACGTATAAAACTGCTGGCCAGCGCAGCCAACGTACTGGGCTAATGCGCAATAAACCAAAGAATATGCCAATAAAGAAGCCGATCGCTAGGCCGCCGAACGATATAAGCAGTGTCCAAGGAATACCTGGTAACAGATAGGGGATCGACCCAAATGCGGCCGACCAATCAAACTGAAAGTTAACGTCCACGCGTTATCTCCAGAAAAATAAACAACGACACAGGGCCGGGGGTATAGCCGCCCGGCCCTGAGATGAAAAGTGCTCGTTAGTGATAGCGAACAGCGATGTTATTCAGCGCTGGGGGCTTCACCGAACCACTTTGTGTAGATTTCATCATAGGTGCCGTCTTCACGCATGGAGGCAAGTGCTTCGTTGGTAGGCTCTACCCACTCGCTGCCTTTATGGAAAACGATACCGTACTGCTGGCCTTCATACAGCGGGCCAACCACTTTGGTACGGCCTTCGCCACGGGTTTGTGAGAAGTAGGCAACGTTAGGGGCGTCGTACAGCACGGCATCCACGTTGCGCCCTAACAGCGCCATGTACATATCGGCGGTGCCTGGATAGGGAGTAATGTCGGCATCTTCACCGAGTTCCTGTTGAAGGAAGTCGTAGCTGGTAGAGCCGATTTTGGTGGCAACGGTGAGACCCGCAAGGTCCTCAAGCGAAGAGACCTCTTCGTTGTCGGCACGTACGATAATTTGCAGACCTGAGTCATAGTAGGGAGCGGAGAAGTCGACAACTTCGGCACGCTCATCTGTAATGGTGATGCCTGCAAGGGCGATTTCCTGGCTGCCGGTTTGGACGGCGGGAATGATGCCAGAGAACTCCATCGTGGTGAGGTTAACGTCAAAGCCTGCACGTTCGGCGACTGCGTTGATGATATCCATGTCGAAACCGATCATTTCACCGGTTTCTGGATCCATCATTTCAAACGGGACAAAGCTTGGGTCAGTGGCCACATTGACAGTAGGTGTTTGTGCAAACGCGACAGTGGTACTGCCTAAGCCCAGTGCAAGGGCGGTAGCAATGACAGATTTTTTTAGTAGGTAATTCATTCGTTTCCCCGTGTTTTATTTGGTTAGCGACGCGATTTAAAGAAGATTTACTCTTATAAATTCCGTCTGCAACCGTTATTGACCTTTTAACCTTGGCGAGAAACCACCAAGGCGTCAAGTCACGGGGAGGGGGTTGTTACCAACGTTGGTTAGACCATGAAGGAAGCTCCACAGCCGCAGGTGGTCGTAGCGTTGGGGTTTTGAACACGAAAACGGGCACCTGCTAACCCTTCTTCATAGTCAATGGTTGAACCCACCAAGTATTGGTAGGAGAGAGGATCGACGACGAGGATCGCATCGCCAAATTCAATTAACGTGTCGTCTTCGGCCACGTTTTCAGCAAAATCAAACCCATACTGGAACCCCGAGCAGCCACCACCGGTGACATAAACGCGGAGTTTCAGCGCAGGGTTAGCCTCTTCTGCTATGAGTGCTTGGATGCGTTTCCGAGCACTATCAGACAAGAGTAGAGGCGTTGGAACAAAAGCTTCTGCACCGCTCATGGGTACCTCCCGCGAGCTTTAAGAACGAATAATCGGCATCGGAGTGTGATTATGGGTAATTCCCAGCAAAATGGTCAACTATTGCTGGGAATTAGTCGTGCCTTAAGGCATCAACGCTGGGGCGTTGAGGCCCATATTTTCGTCAAAGCCAAACATGAGGTTAAGGTTTTGAATCGCTTGGCCTGATGCGCCTTTAACGAGGTTATCAATTACCGAAAGTACGACTACGGTATTGCCATTACCAGGACGGTGAACAGCGATACGGCAGGTATTGTTGCCTTTGACGCTGCGAGTTTCCGGATGACTGCCTGCAGGCATGACGTCAACAAACGGCTCGTGGGCGTAACGCTGCTCAAAGAGCGCCTGTAAATCGCCTGGCTCTTCAGTCAGCGTACTATAGAGCGTGGCATGAATGCCGCGGATCATCGGCGTTAAGTGCGGCACAAAGGTAAGCCCTACGGCGTTTGGCTGCATATCGCTTAAGCCTTGACGAATTTCAGGCAAATGGCGATGTCCAGACGCACCGTAGGCTTTCATCGATTCGCTGGCCTCGGCTAGCAGCGAGGCAACTTTGGCACCACGGCCTGCGCCGGTAACGCCTGATTTGCAGTCAGCGATTAACTGGCCTGGGTCAATCAAACCAGCTTCCAAAAGTGGCAGATAGCCGAGTTGAGCAGCCGTTGGGTAGCATCCTGGTACGGCAATTAAGCGAGCGTTTTTGATTTTCTCACGATGCATTTCTGGTAGGCCATACACCGCTTCTTTTAGCAGTTCCGGGGCGCCATGGGGCTGGTCGTACCACTGGCTCCATTCGGCGGCGTCGCGCAGCCGGAAATCCGCAGATAAGTCGATTACTCGCGTGCCATTGTCGAGCAGTTCGCCTGCTAGTGCATGGGCGACCCCGTGGGGTGTTGCAAAGAACACCGCATCCAGTGCACCCAGTGCCTTGGCGTCTGGCTCGCTAAACGTGAGGGCGTCATAGTGGCCGCGCAGGTTGGGATACATGTCGCATACCTTCACACCTGCTTCCGAGCGCGAGGTAATGGCTTCTACGCTTACCTGAGGATGCTGGGCAAGTAACCGTAACAGCTCAACGCCGGTATAGCCGGTACCGCCTACAATGCCAACCTTAATCACAAACCACTCCTTGCGCATTACGCACAGTCAGACCCAACAATAATTAACAGCCTAATGAGATACCTCAGGCTGTTGAACTGTAGCTAGCTATGATACACAAGAGAGCAGGCGCGTAAGAGCGCTATAGGGAAACAGGCATATGTTCACTAACGCGAACATGATGCGTAAAAGCGAATAATAGGCGCAAGGACGGACGTTGTGGCACGTTTTTCCCGGTCAGATTTCACCTTGGAAAGTTTTCGTCGCCAGTTGGCGAATGTTGATGCCCTGCCTCAGCTGTGTGTGCTGGGGTTAGTGTCTGGGGTGATCACAGGCGCGGTGATGGTGGCTTTTCGCTTATTGCTAGAGGTAGGTGCTGCCCTTTATATGCCTGAGGGCAATCCTGAGGCCTTTGAAGGACTCGCACCATGGCTTCGTGCACTGTTGCCGATGATTGCCGTGACGTTGATTGGCACAATGCTCTATCGGCAAAAGGCTGCCGCCCGTAAGTTAGGTGTTGGCCATGTGATTGAGCGTCTCACCTATCACCAGGGACGTTTCCCTATGCGCAACTGGCTTAACCAGTGGTGGGTGGGCGTTGTGTCTGTGCTGGGTGGCCTCTCAGCAGGACGTGAAGGCCCTGCCATTCATCTGGGCGCAGCGGCCTCCAGCGGCTTAGGTCTCAAGCTTCGCTTGCCCAATAACAGTTTACGGGTGTTGGTTGCTTGCGGTACGGCGGCAGGTATATCAGCATCATTTAATACGCCAATCGCAGGGGTGATTTTCGCCATGGAAGTGGTGATGATGGAATACACCCTGATGAGCTTTATGCCGGTGATACTCGCCTCTACCATGGGGGCATTGGTCGCTCAATTGGTGTATGGCAATGAACCGGCGTTTCGCATTCCTGAAGTTGCCCTTGGCTCGCTAATGAACGTGCCTTGGGTGGTTATTATTGGTTTGGTGATCGGCCTGCTGGCGGGCTTATTTATTCATATTTCGCGCAGTCAGTACCTACAGCAGTGGCCGCTATGGCTTAGGTTAGGTGCTGTTGGGGTGATAACGGGCGCTGTTGCGTGGTGGTTTCCTGAAGTGCAAGGCATTGGTTACGACAGCGTTGCGGCTATGTTGAATAATCAGTTGGCGATTACTGTGTTGTTGGCATTGATGATCGCGAAGTTATTGATTACTGCCATTACCGTGGCAGGTGGTGTACCAATCGGCATTATTGGCCCCGTGCTAGTGGTCGGTGCTGCCATCGGTGCTCTAGGGGGAATGCTGGGCGGTTGGGTATGGCCAGATAAAGCGGCAGACCCTGGCATTTATGCCATGCTGGGCATGGCGGCAATGATGGGCGCGGTATTGCAAGCACCGCTTGCCGCCTTAATGGCGTTACTTGAACTAACGCATTCGCCACATATCATGTTGCCTGGCATGCTCGTTGTGGTGGTTGCCTGCCTAACATCTCGTCAGCTTACCGGTTGCGAGGGCTTTTTTATTAGCTCGGTGCGCTACGGCTTACATCCGTTACAGCAGCCTTTAATGCAGGCGCTTTCGCGGGTATCGGTGCCAGCGGTAATGGAGCGCCACTTAGTACGCACAGATCGAATGATTACGCCTGATCAGGCACGGCGTCTGTTGGAAACGAATCCTGTGTGGCTAGTGATTGAGCGCTCCAGTGCAGAAAAACCAGTGCTGGCGCTTAAAGCCGCTGAGCTTGCGCGTTGGTTACTGGAGCATGATGAAGCGCTGCAAGACGAAGCCCCACCAGAAGACGAGTTCATTGATTTGCTTGAGATCCCTGGGCAGCGGCTTGAAATGGCACCTATCGGATTACAAGCAACGCTATCGGAAGCGTTTCTAAAACTTCAGGACAATGCGCTAGGCGCACTCTATGTCGTGCATGGTTATCGGCCAAAGCAGCAGCGAATTTCAGGTATCATTACGCGTGGCGCTATCGAACGTTATTATCACTACACTGACCCCCGCGGTGCTGATTCCCAGCAATGAGCCCAACGCCTAAGGAGAGACCATGTATTTATGGGTAAAGGCCATTCATTTGATGGCGGTTGTTACCTGGTTTGCTGCGCTATTTTATTTACCGCGACTGTATGTGTACCACGCCATGGCGCGGGACACAGGCGATGAGCAAGCGATCACTTACTTTAAAACCATGGAGCGTAAGTTGTACCGTGGGATCATGACGCCATCGATGATCATTGTGCTGATCTTTGGTGGCTGGATGCTTTATCTTGTACCCGATTGGTTGAGCCAAGGGTGGATGCACGCTAAGTTAACGCTTGTTGCACTATTAATCGCCTATCATCATGTTTGCTTAATTTATTTGAAGCAATTTGATCAAGCCCGCTGCACCAAAAGCCATGTGTTTTTCCGCTGGTTTAACGAAGCGCCCGTGATTGCGTTAATCGCGATTATTATCCTGGCGGTGGTGAAGCCCTTTTGATGCGCCAACCTCTTCCTCCCGTTGTTTTAGTGCTAGCTGGCCATGACCCCACCGGGGGGGCTGGGTTAGTGGCTGATAGCGAAGCGATAGCTGCCTGTGGTGGTTGGGCAGTCACCATTCCAACCGCACTGACCGTTCAAAATTGCCATAATGTGATACGCACCCTGCCTGCAGATCCTGCTGCAATGCGGCAAATGGCGGAAGCGCTAGGTGATATGCAAATTGCGGCTATTAAGTTGGGGCTGTTGGCGGATGAGGCGACGCTGCGTGCAGCGGAACAAATTATCCGCCGTTTTCCAGGAATCCCTGTCGTCGCAGATCCGGTATTAAAAGCAGGTGGCGGCGCTAAGTTATCCACACCCGCCTTGCAGCAACTTTATATAGATCGTTTGCTACCGCTTGTGGATATAGTAACGCCCAACCGGTTTGAGCTTGCTGCACTGACGCCTGAGATAACCGACCCTTTGGATGACACGGCGCGCGCTGTTGCGTTGCTGGCGCAGGGTTGCCAAGGCGTCCTTGTGACCGCCACCGACAATCCACTCCCGGGTAATACGCAACAGGTTGTGCACACGCTGCACTCTCCTGACACCACGCGCCAATGGCAGTGGCCACGTTTGCCTGAAGTATTTCACGGATCAGGTTGTACATTAGCCTCAGCGCTTGCGGCTCGTTTAGCCGTTGGTGAGCGCTTACCAACTGCCTGTGAGCAAGCCCAGCACTTTACCTGGGAGAGTTTGTCTCATGGTTATCAGCCCCCTAGCGGACAGTGTTTACCGAAACGCTTGCCACGCCCCGTACGCTTTTGATCTCATTGGCAGTAAGCCATTAATGTTGAGGATGCCATGACCACATCTGCAGAACTGTTTGACCTAGCCAGTCGTCACATTCCGGGTGGTGTTAACTCCCCTGTTCGTGCTTTTAAAGGCCTCCATCGCCCGCCTGTTTTTATGGAACGTGCTCAGGGCGCCTACTTATTCGATGTGGAAGGTAACCGCTACGTAGACTATATCGGCTCATGGGGCCCGATGATCACTGGGCATGCCGATCAGGATGTACTGGCCGCCGTGCGAGCACGGTTAGATAACGGCCTCTCCTTTGGTACGCCGACCGCTGTCGAAACCACCATGGCTGATCTGATCTGTGAAATGATTCCTTCCATGGAGATGGTGCGTATGACCAGCTCGGGCACCGAAGCGACGATGTCGGCCATTCGCCTTGCGCGCGGAACAACGGGACGCGACAAAATCGTCAAGTTTGAAGGTAACTACCACGGCCATTCCGACTCATTGCTCGTCAAAGCGGGCTCCGGTGCGTTAACCCACGGGGAACCTAGCTCACCAGGCGTACCCGCATCACTTGCTGAGCACACCATCACGCTTTCCTATAACGACCCTGAAGGGGTGGAAGCGTGCTTTGCAGAGATCGGAGAGCAAATTGCCTGCATTATCGTGGAGCCGGTCGCGGGTAATATGAACTGCATTCCTCCCCAGCCAGGTTTCTTAGAAACGTTGCGCCGGGTGTGCAATGAATCCGGCAGTATTTTGATTTTTGATGAAGTCATGACCGGTTTTCGCGTCGCCTTAGGTGGCGCTCAGGCACATTACGGTGTAACGCCCGACCTTACCTGTCTAGGTAAAATTGTTGGTGGCGGCATGCCCGTTGGGGCGTTTGGCGGTAAACAAGAAATTATGCAGAATATCTCGCCGCTGGGGCCGGTTTACCAAGCGGGTACGCTGTCCGGTAACCCGCTGGCCATGGCTGCAGGGGTTGCTCTGCTAACCAAACTAAAGGTGCCTGGTTTCCATGATGCGCTGACTCAACGGGTACAAACGTTGTGTACCGGTTTGCAAGAGCGTGCCAACGCTGCCCGCATACCGATGATGACCCAATCCGCAGGTGGCATGTTTGGCGTTTTCTTTACGTCGCAATCCCGTGTGGATAACTTCGCTCAAGCCACTGCTTGCAACCCTGATGCTTTCCGCCGTTTCTTTGGTGCCATGCTTGATCATGGTGTGTATCTCGCACCTTCGGCCTATGAAGCTGGCTTTATGTCGAGTGCCCACACGCCCGAAGACATTCAGCTAACGTTGGATGCTGCAGAAAAAGCCTTTGCTGTTATGTAACATCAAGTAAAGCGCCTGCTACACTTCAAGAGCCGCTCCTATCGAGCGGCTCTGTGGTTAGTGAGGTAAACACATGATGAAACGACAATTGGCTTGGCACTCTTCACGCTTTAACAACCTATTGTTAACCGCTGTTCTCACCCTTGGCCTACCGTTAACGGGGATGGCCGCACAGGAGCAAGATATGACTCAGATTCATATCACCATGGGCGGCACACCAGGCGCGGAATTCTCAGCCCAGTGGCGCATTACTCATAACGATGAAACCATCGAACACCCCGAAACACGCGGCACAGTGCCCGCTGAATTTACCTTTGAAGGCACCACGCTTGAAGGTACGGTAAAACTGCTCAGCGACAACGATCGTTTAGAAGTAGATATTATGAAAGGTAATAACCGCTCGCGCTCCTCTACCCAAGGAAAAGGCGGCACGTTAACGGTAATGGTGCGTTAAACAAAAAAACCGCCCCGAAGGGGGCGGTTTCCTGAGCTAAGTAAGTACTTACAGACGTACTTACCACTGAGTAGAGATAGCAGAGTTGTTGCTACCCGCCTGGAAGTGAGACGCTGAAGCAGCGCTACTGTTTTGGCGAATGGTTGACACGTTGCTGTCACCTGTCTGGAAGACATTCGCTACATGGCCGTCGCTACCTTGGAAAATATAGGAGGCGCTCAGGTCTGCTTCAACCTGAAGGACATTGGCTTCATTGTCGTTACCATTTTGATGGATGAAGCTCCAGGTTTCGTCAGTATTTAATGCTTGATAAACGTCAGCATCGTTTCCGTTACCGAACTGCTCAATAATTGAGTCGCTTTGTGCAGTGTTCAAGAATTGAGCAACAGTAGAGCTGTTGTTGTCGCCTTGTTGACGTACATAGGAGTCGTTAAGGCTGCCACCATCTTGTACTACGACTGAATCATTATGATTGCCTATCTGATAAACAATCGACTCATGCTGATCGCCGCTTTGATAGACATAAGAACTGTTGTTATTACCTTCTTGGCCAACACGTGAGTATTGCTCATCATCATGCTGATCAGTTTCCGCTGCGTTATTGTTACCAGTCTGAACAATAATCGAAGTCCGCATTGGATCACGAGCAAATCCGTTCATGCCTTCACGGATATCTTGCTGGTTAACAAACGCTGGGTTTGAGCCTAGGTTCGCAGCAGGCGTGGTTGTTGAGTTTTCAAAGTCTCGCGCTTGGCTAGAGAAGCTAACAGCCATTGCAACAGCAGCAGCGATAACGGTCATTTGAGTTTTCATGGTGTTTCCCCTTTTTTTCGATCGACTTGCTTTGGTTGTTTACTGAGAAGCAGCTGGCGACTCAGTAGGTATCGATAGTGACTGGTCGTGCATTGCCCGAGAGGTTTTGTTGCTGGACACTCACACCACGTAAGCCACTGCCCGATTGCGAAATTGAAACGTCACCTTTAAATCCATTTTGATAAATGTCAGCTTTAAATGAGGAGCTATTACCTTGCTGATTAATAGAGGCGGTGTTGTCATCGCCCACTTGCCAAATAATTCCGGTATTATTTCCGTTACTTTGCATTATGCTTGCTTGATTACCGTTGCCGACTTGATCGATGTAGGCAAAGTTAGAGAGCTGATAACTCACAGAACGTGATTGGGCAACACTTGCTTTATTATTGTTACCCTGTTGACGAATGATGCTTAGATTGCTGTGTAGCGCGTCGTTACCAATAGCCGCAAACTGAGTAACTCTTGCACTTCTATTGAATAAGTCGCTTTCATTCTCATTGGCTTGTAACACAGAAGAAAAAGTCATCAGAGCAATGGCTATCGTTATCGCAGCACGACAACGAATTTTGTTCGTTGTAGTTGTTCTGAGCCGATAGCTATAATGTTTCATTTTTAATTCCTTTTGAAACTCAGTGTGTCTTTTTGTTTCATGGATTGAGTTTGGACCATTCTGGAAATGACGCTATAGGAAGTTTTTTTAATACTGTGCTTATATGCTTAACGTTTATTATATTTTCTGTTTACTACTTTATTAATTGCTGGTTTGTTAGTTTTCTAATTGTGTTGTATTTGTTTTTTTAAATAAAAAAGGCCACTCGATCGAGTGGCCATTGTTTTTTATAGTTTTATTTGAGTAGTGTTCCCTTGATTAATTTTTACTAAAGCATGGGTATCGATGCATTAAGATAGTCATCTAAAATGGTATCTTGAATATTGGTTCCGGGAGCAAGATTCCATAATCGGTTTTCGATGCCTCTCGCTACAAGGTGAATGACAGCAGACTCTATTGCTGACATTACCGCGAGCTGAACCGGTTCGTTTGTCGTTATACCGGCTTCGGCCTCTAATAAGCGTCTGAAATCAATAAAGCGATAAACCCCTGCGCGTAGCTCTTTTGAATAGATGGTCTTGGTGGTGGTCACGTTAGCTAATATTTCACCTGTTGAGATTTCCACCGCACGTAAATTCACCGTTACCTGATCTACCTGGTACTGGCCTGACGCCCCAATGCCAAAATATTCAGCACCGGCTCCCCCGGTTCGTACGTTCGATTCATAAGCAATAATGCCGCCCTCTAACATAACCGACGCTGCTCTTAACGATGGCAGCGTATCGGGTTGCCCAAAGCGTTCGAATTCTGCGCGAATAATACGGCGTTCAGTTAATAAGTTTTGTAACCCAACACGTTCAAGCGGTATAAACCAGCCAGAGTCAGACAGGGCGCCGGTAAGCATGGCTGCAGCCCCTTGGGTTACCGCAGTTGAAAACGTACTGGCGGGGGCTGGTCGGTATTGCCCTGTTTGGTCGCGAAAATCATACACAGAGACAAATATCTTTCCTGACGGTGGCGGGAGCGATACAAGATCCTGGTAGGTAGCTCCTCTGGGCGTGAGTGTTGCTTCAGCACCTTCTAAATTTTCAGACGTTGCCACCATTCCTGCACAGCCACTCAGTAGGCTAGCGATGACAATTGAGGCGATAATTTTCATAATGATCCCCTGACAAAGCAGATAGCGTTAGTCGTTATTGCTGGTTTTTTTAGCGGATGACATTGATGTTGTTAAGGGTTAAATAAACCGCCAACGCTAATCTCTGTTACATCTCCGGTAACTTTATCCACCACACGCACAATTAGCTGTCCATTATTGTCACTCACTACAACGCCAAACTCATCGCTATCGAAGCTACCCTCACTGACTTCACCGCGGCTAACATCGGAAATGAGCTGTGATATCAATCGACTTTCTAAACTTTGTAATAAGCGCTCGGTGGATGATAATGTTTGCCCCCTACGTGCATTTGGATCTGTATTGGTATCTTGCGACTGGGCTTTACCTAACAGGTAACTACCTGTAAAAGGGTCGCCGCCAAAAGAAGGGTTAATAGGTTTATAAATTAAATCACCTGAGTGCGCGTGAGCACCTATTCCCATTAACACTATGAATGTAGCGCAAGCTATTTTTCTGCAGTTTTTCATCAGAATAACTCCTCTTTTCCCAAGTCTTTATCTGAGGTAAGAGCAGATGCCAGCTGCTGCTGGAGAAGTGCCTCCTCAACGATATTTACAGCTTCTCCTGCTACGCGGTCAGCTTCGCTAATCCTGGGAGAGAGCTGTGTTCTGAAGTACATCCGGTTGCCTTCCACGATGGCAATTTGGCTGCCCCAGCGGGCATCGGGACGTTCTTGAATGGTAATCGTGGCATTACCGATAATGAGGTTATCCATTGCCCGCTGGCTGAAAGCGCGATAGAAGGTCTTGCCTGCCATGGTGACGGTACGGTCGACCATGATACCGGTAAGTTCACTACCTCTACTTCGTTGTCCTTGAATTTCTGGGCCATCGGGACTTGATAGTTGGTTAATAGCGTTGACTTCTTCCTGCTCACTGGTGGCTAATGCGCGGGAAGAATTGGCTGGTTCATTGGCAAATGTATCAGTCGTTAATGCAAAAAAACTGACAAAAATGACCAGTAAATAGCGACGTAAATTCATGGCTATATACCCTTTTAAAAATCTACCGATGACGTTGTAAACTGCGTGCGGTTTCTATATTAGGAAGAATTGGCCCAAGATTCTGATGGATCCAGTTAAGTGCTTGAATGCGATTGTGCACGTTTATTTTTCGGAAGATATTATAAAGATGAGATTTAACAGTATGTTCACTTACAAACAATTTATCGGCAATTTGTTGGTTGGAGGAACCCGCACTTAATAAAGAGATAATTTCCATTTCTCGGTTGGTTAATCCACAGGCTGGGCGGAACGCGTTGCTTTGATACTTGCGATAAAAAAGAATCAGTCGTGCCATTAACTCACGAGACATCCACAGCTCATCATCAAGTAACGCGTGGATACCTTTGCAAAACACCTCTAAGCTCTCATTGCGATAAAATACCCCTTTCAGTTGAGCGCACGAGAGAGCTTCTAGGGCATGGTCCATATCGCGAATATTGAAAGCTGCTAGAGGGATTTTTGTTAACGCTTCTGGCAGTTTCTCTTGCCACTCTGGCAATGTCTCTACACTGATATGATCACTGTCAATTAGAATGAGCAGCTTTTCGACGGGTGAAGAGGGTATGGTGACGTCTGGCGAGTAAATGCTAATTGAGCAGTTGGTGTGATCGTGTAAATAGTCTGCAAATAGCTGTGATTGCGGACTTTTTTCGGTAATGAGATACACCAAACCTGTGGTCTTTTCCTGTGACATTGGGAAGCCCTCGTGGAAAGAAAGAGTGAGCAGGTGCTCTCAGAAGTGTTGCCTATAAGATACATTTCGTAAAGTTTTGTTATTAGAAATCTGCTGAAATCAATTTGAATATATATATTATTTTTTAGAATAATGTGTGTAAATATATGTTTATATTATTATTTATTGACAATATAAGCAGTTTTTAAATTAGTTTTTAACATTTACATTAAGTAACAGAAAGCCTGCTTTAGAAGAAATTTTGATATATGTAAACTCATTAACCTCTTTTTGGAGATATCGTTATGGCATCGCCTAATACCTTAGTTTTAGCCAGTGGAAATGTAGGAAAACTAAAAGAATTCAATCAATTACTAGCACCTCTTGGGTTAGATGTTCGTCCGCAATCCGAATTTGGAGTAGGCGATGTGGAAGAAACAGGGCTTACTTTTGTTGAAAACGCACTTCTGAAAGCTCGTGAGGCAAGTAGAATCAGTGGGTTGCCTGCATTGGCAGACGACTCAGGCCTTGAGGTGGATGCACTTCACGGTGCACCGGGTATCTATTCAGCGCGCTATGCCGGTGAGCCTAAAAGTGACGAGCGCAATAATGAGAAGTTATTAACGTCGCTCAGTCGCTATGCTGAAGGCCAGCGTAGTGGACGTTATTGGTGCGTATTGGTGTATTTGCGTCATGCAGAAGACCCTGTACCTGTGATTGTGCAACGTAGTTGGGAAGGTGAAATTCTGGCGCACCCACGAGGTAATGGCGGTTTTGGTTATGACCCTCTGTTCTGGTTACCGGACCAAGGAATGAGTGTTGCCGAGTTATCCAGTGAAACCAAAAATCGACTAAGTCATCGTGGGCGGGCATTACAGGGCTTGGTTGAACTGTTGAAGGTGGCGCATGGCTGAGCTATTGCCTCCCTTATCCCTATACATCCATACGCCATGGTGCGTACGTAAGTGCCCGTACTGTGACTTTAATTCCCATGAGCCCAGTACTGACGAGCTGCCCGAAGCCGCTTATCTAACCGCCCTGCTCAATGATTTGGAGGGTGATTTATCGTTAGCGAATGAAAGAGAGATTCAAACTATCTTTATTGGTGGTGGCACGCCAAGCCTGTTATCGCCAGCTTTTTACGATCGATTATTCAAAGAGATACGCCTTCGATTGCCGTTCTCTTCGACTATCGAAATTACCCTTGAAGCGAATCCTGGCACGACCGAACAGCAGCGTTTTATTGGTTATCGAGAAGCCGGGATCAATCGCTTGTCTTTGGGAGTTCAGAGCTTTCGCCCTGAACAGCTTAGCGCGTTGGGGCGTATTCATAGCGGCCAAGAAGCGGTCAATGCTGTTCGCCAGGCGCGTGAGGCTGGGTTTGATAATCTCAATATTGATTTAATGCATGGGCTACCCAAACAAACCCCGGCTCAAGCGATGGAGGATATTGATCAAGCATTGGCTCTGGAGCCGGAGCATCTCTCCTGGTATCAGTTAACGCTTGAACCGAATACGGCGTTTTTCTCTCATCCGCCTGTGTTACCAGAAGAAGAGGCTCTCTGGGACATTCAAGAAGCTGGCCATCAACGCCTTGAGCAAGCCGGTTTACGGCGCTATGAAATCTCCGCCTATGCGCGAACGGGGCAACAAAGTCGCCACAACATCAATTATTGGCAGTTTGGCGATTATTTGGGTATTGGGGCGGGAGCGCATGGAAAGCTGACGACGGTCGATAGTCAGGGGCAACGGCATATCGAAAGGCGCTGGAAAACACGTCAGCCAGAGGCATATTTACGCCGTTCAAATGATCCGCGTGGCTTTGTGGCTGGCAAGCAGCCGATAGCAACGCAGGAGCTACCCCTTGAGTTTGCGATGAATGCGTTACGTTTAACCGATGGGGTCACCATGGATGTCTGGACGGCTTACACAGGACAGCCCTCAGCCGTGTTACTTTCGCGGTTACAAAGCGCGTATGAAAAAGGACTTTTAATGGAAATGCCCGAAAAGCTGCGTGCATCGCCTCAAGGTCTATTATTCTTGAATGAATTGCTGACATTAATAAGCGATGAGTGATCAGCGATATATAAAGCAATTACCCTGAAGATTATCAAGGAGTGAGTGATGCGTATTTCTCGACTACTGACCCCGCTGGCGGCAGCCATTTTGTTAGCTGGTTGTGCTACCTCGGACCCTTATGGCGGTCAGACGCAGCGCTCTAGCACTGCGATGGGATCTGGCATTGGCGCGGCTATTGGTGCTGCTGCTGGTGCGCTGTCTGGCGATGGCAGCACCAGCCGTCGTGATCGTGCATTGATTGGTGCAGCGGTAGGTGCTGCAGCGGGTGCCGGTGTAGGTGTTTACATGGATCGTCAGGAGCAACAGCTGCGCCAAAATCTCCAGGGCTCGCGTATTGAGATTGATCGTCGCGGTGACGATATTGTGCTTAATATGCCCAGTGGCGTTACTTTTGGTTTCGACTCTGCCGACCTTACCAGTGAGGCGCGCAACTCCCTTAATCAAGTAGCAAATGTACTGACCCAGTACCAGGATACCCGCGTCAACATTGCTGGCCACACTGATAGCACCGGAGATGCAAACTATAACCAGCGTCTGTCTGAACGCCGTGCCCAGTCTGTAGGTAATTACCTTAGCCAAAATGGCGTATCCTCTGCTCGATTAAACACCATGGGATACGGGGCCAATCAGCCGGTTGCTAGCAATAATTCTGAACAAGGGCGTGCGCAAAACCGCCGTGTTGAAATCACCTTGTCTCCCACGGGAAATGGCCAGGGTTAACGCTAACGATTGATAAGCTAACCTCGGCATTGCCGATAAACGCCCGCTATGCTCACATAGCGGGCTTTTTTCGATTCTCTGTTAGCGAGCGACTATGCTGTCTTACCAACACGCTTACCATGCCGGTAACTTTGCCGATGTGCAGAAACATTTAACGCTTTACGCGGTGGTTGATTATTTATTACGTAAAAAAACTGCCATTACATATATAGATACTCATGCGGGACGAGGTCTCTATCCACTTAACACCAAAGAGACTCAGCGGCTTCAAGAATACCGTGAGGGCATTTGGCCACTGTGGAAAGCGAGTGAACAGCTAAGTGACCCTTTACTGAGTAGTTGGCTAACCACGTTGGCAACTGCCCAGCCCCATGCATCTGAGCTGACCCATTATCCTGGCTCACCTTGGTGGCTTTCTCAGCCGCTTCGTGAGCAAGATCGCCTGACGTTATTTGAGCTTCATCCCGGTGAGCATGAGCACTTAAGCAGCCAATCGCTTTCCCCGCAGGCGCAGCGAATTTATGGGGATGGCCTAGCAGGCTTGAGTGAGCTGGTACCGGTTGCAACACCGCGTTTGTGCGTATTGATTGACCCTAGCTACGAACGTAAAGCGGAATATCTAGAGGTGGTTGATGCGGTGACCTATAGCCTGGCAAAAGCGCGACATGCGGTGCTGCTGGTGTGGTATCCATTGCTACCAGCAGGCAACCATCTCTCGTTACTAAACGGCTTGAGAGAGAGCGGCATCCGTAAAATTTGGCGCAGCGAACTTCAACGCTATACGCCAAACGAGCAAAGCCATGGCATGTACGGTAGTGGAATGCTAGTGATTAACCCGCCCTGGGGGTTAGATGAGCGTCTAGCGGCGGCGATGGCACACATTACGCCGCTGCTAGGCTCGGAAAGTGACTATCGGTCAGAGTGGCTGGTAGGCGAATAGCTGGTTAGCCACGGTCTATTAGTGACCAAAGCAGGTGCTTATTTCCCGATACAAAAACTGCCAAAGATTTCGCCGAGCAGGTCGTCAGCGCTGAATTCACCGGTAATTTCGCCTAACGCCTGCTGAGCATCGCGCAAGTCTTCGGCCAGCAATTCCCCGGCTCCGTAGCCATCTAGTTGGGCGCGTCCAGTTTCCAGCGCAATCATGGCGCGATCTAAGGCGTCTAAATGGCGACGGCGGGCTGAGAATCGCCCTTCGGTCGTCGCAGAAAACCCCATGATGTCCTTTAGATGGGTTTTTAAGTTATCCACACCCATGCCAGTTTTCGCGGATAGTCTGATCGTTGGTGGGGTTGTGGATAAATCAATGCCCGCTGGTTCGGCGCTGGTATCGATTTTATTTCGCACCAGTGTCAGGCGTGTTTGATCGGGGAGCCTGGCGACAAATTCCGGCCAAATAGTCATAGGATCAGTCGCATCGGTAGTGGAGGCATCTACCAATAGCAGCACGCGGTCGGCTTTTTCAATCTCTTCCCAAGCACGGGCAACGCCGATTTTCTCTACGGCATCGGGAGTGTCGCGCAGCCCCGCGGTGTCGATAATATGCAGCGGCATGCCATCAATGTGAATATATTCTCTCAGCACGTCACGGGTAGTGCCGGCAATATCCGTGACAATAGCGGTATCTTGTTCGGTCAGTGCGTTGAGCAAGCTAGACTTACCGGCATTAGGTCGTCCAGCAATCACCACGCTCATTCCTTCGCGTAACAGGGCCCCTTGGCCTGCGGCTTTGCGAACCGCCGTCAGCGCTTGCTGAACGCTGTCTAAACGGTTAGCGACGTGACCATCGGCTAAAAAATCGATTTCCTCCTCAGGGAAATCAATTGCCGCTTCGACGTATACCCGCAACTCAATGAGTCGCTCCACTAACGCCGAGATACGCTGGGAAAACTCGCCCTGCAACGAGCGTACGGCATTTTCGGCAGCGGAACGGGAAGTGGCGTCTATCAGGTCGGCAATGGCTTCGGCTTGGGCTAGATCCAACTTGTCGTTTAGAAAGGCTCGCTCTGAAAACTCACCCGGGCGTGCTAGGCGTGCGCCAAGCTGTAGGCAACGTTCAAGCAGCATATCCATAATGATTGGCCCGCCATGTCCTTGCAGTTCAAGCACGTCCTCGCCCGTAAATGAGTGGGGCCCGTTGAACAGCAGGGCAATGCCTTCATCAATAACGCTTTCAGCGGCATAAAACGGGCCGTAGTGAGCGTAACGAGGGGAAGGGCAGTGGCCAAGTACAGCGGCAGCGATATCGTGGCAGGCAGGGCCTGAGACGCGAATAATGCCAACACCGCCGCGGCCAGGAGGAGTTGCCAGAGCGGTAATGGTGTCTTGGGTGTAAAGTCGATCGGCCATGGCGCTTCTCGTTGGTGTATGGCGAAGATTGTCGCGTTGTTCATCCTAAAACGCCAGACCCCCGCTAGGGCGGGGGTCTGGTGGTAGGAGAAGGGAGCGTGCTACTTGGTTCGCAACCCTTTGCCGACGTTTGGATCATTCTCAATATTGCGCGTAATGAGGTACTGCTGCGCCACCGAGATGATGTTGTTGACGACCCAGTAGATAACGAGACCTGCAGGGAACCACAGGAAGAAGAAGGTGAAGATAATCGGCAACATCTTCATGATCTTCGCCTGCATGGGATCTGGCGGTGTCGGATTCAGCATTTGCTGAACAAACATCGAGATACCCATCAAAATCGGCAAGATGAAGTAGGGGTCTTTCACCGAGAGATCCTGAATCCAGAACATGAACGGCGCATGGCGCAGCTCAACGGACTCAAGCAACATCCAGTACAGGGCGATAAATACCGGCATTTGCACCAGAATCGGCAAACAGCCACCCAGCGGATTGATCTTCTCTTTCTGGTAGAACTTCATCATCTCTTGAGACATTTTCTGGCGATCATCGCCATACATCTCTTTGAGACGCTGCATTTCCGGGCCAAGTTTACGCATACGCGCCATTGACTTGTAGGCTTTGGCGGATAGCGGGAATAGCACCAGTTTCACTAGTACGGTCAGCAGTACAATTGACCAGCCCCAGTTGCCAACGATGTCGTGGATCTTATCCAGTAACCAGAATAGCGGGTTAGCGATAAACCACAGCCAACCGTAATCGACGGTTAAGCGTAGGTTTGGCGCTACTTGCTCAAGGTAATCTTGAACCTTGGGCCCCATGTACAGCGTTGCGCTTAGCGTTGCCTCGCCGTCAGCGGCCACACTGCTCGTGGGGCCTGCAAACGCTACGACATTACGATCCCGTGAATCGGTAGTGACATAGTAGAGGTTTTGCTGATTTTGCGCCGGCGCCCAGGCAGATACGAAGTAGTGTTGGATCATCGCAATCCAGCCACCCTGCGCCTCACGATTTTCAAAGTTATGGCTTTGAATATCGTCGAAGTCGATTTTTTCGTACCGCGCGTCAGGGGTAGAGTAGGCCGCACCTAGATACGATTTCATACCCATAGAGACGCCACTTGAGGGGTCAGGGCTATTATCGCGCGCCAGTTGACCGATAAAGCGTGCGCTAATCGGTGACTCGGTGTTGTTGGCTAAATAGTAACTAACGTTGACCGCGTAGTCGCCGCGCTTAAACGTCAATCGCTTAATAACCTCAACGCCGTTAACTTCCGCTGTTAAATCAACACTTAGCTGCTCTTCATCGTTTCCTAAGCGGTACTCGGTACGCTCGGGCGTGAAGGCAATGCGGCTAGCCTGGCCGTCCAGTTGAAGACCCGAACGGGCGACGTAGCTACGCGTTGAGTTATCAGACAGCAACACGTAGTTACGATCTGAATCCTGCGTTAGCTTATGCTGCGGTAGAGCGGCGTACACGATATCGCCACCATGTGGGTCAATACGTACGTCGAGAACGTCGGTAGTGACAGCAATAAAGTCTCGGCTAGACGAGTTACTTTCTGCTTCTCCAGGCATGCCTTCACTAATGGCATTTTGGGGAGCCGACGAACTAGGAACCGATAAATCATCACTGCCAACATTATTGGCGGATGAGCCGTTGCTGTTTTGGGTGATTTCAGGCGTCGAATCGACGCTTATCTGCCCATAATCCTGATTCCACTGTACAACCAATAGGTAGGCAAGTACTGCCAGTGGAATCAGTAATAAAAGTCGTTTTACGTCCATGAGGGTTCTGCCCGATGGGTGGTGAACATGCTAATGGCGCAGTGTCATTTACTCGACCCATGACACACGAAAGCCTGCCAGGCGGCAGGCCGAGGTCGAGCGGCGAGGTGTGTCGTCAAGCGTCACGTGTTACGCCATTAGGCGGGAGTGATGCAGACACCGCCTGTGCGTCACGCTGAAGTCGTTTCCACATGCCATTTAGCTGGCGATTCAGCGTCTCGTTATCAATATCTTGAACACCACGCTTTGCCAGTATCACGATATCCACAGAGGGTAAGTGATCTTGGCGGAGGCGAACAGATTCTCTCACGAGTCGCTTAAAGCGGTTGCGATCAACAGCGAGCTTCACATTTTTTTTGCTGACCACCAGTCCAATGCGGGGATGTCCCCGGGTACTCAAACGCGCTAGCGCCATCATACCTTTGCCATGAACCTTCAGGTCTGCTTGTTCAAACACGTGACTAAAATCCCCGGCGTTTAGCAAACGTAAGCACCGGGGAAAGCCTTGATGCGGCACACGCAATCCGAGATCAGGCGCTCAGACGCTTGCGGCCTTTGGCGCGGCGGCGTGCGATAACGGCACGGCCGTTTTTGGTTGCCATACGAGCACGGAAGCCATGCGCGCGCTTGCGCTTGAGAACGCTGGGTTGAAAAGTGCGTTTCATAACTCGTTATTCCCACGTGGTTTAGGACGGAAAGTGAATTCCAAAAGACCCGGTCCAGTGAGGAACTAGCCGGGGAGTTTCAATTCAAGACCGGAAATTGTAGAGACTTCCTGCGTCCGGTGCAATTTTTCCTTGCATAAAAAGCGTTAAAAAGGCAATGGAGGCTTTTCGTACATCGCCATCGTGGCTTCTTGTCATGACACTACTATTACTAATGAAGTTATTTTAAACCTACTGTTATTAATAGTGGGGATACTAATTGTGGATAAGCTGTTTTAGACCATTTTTATCAACAGCTTAAAATCATAAAAAATCTGTGCATAACCTTCGGATAAGCCTTAAATAAACTGTTAATTAGGTGTGTTCAACAGGTTATAGGTTACATCAAAACAGCTTTTTCCTTGATCAGTTACCAGCTTTTCCCTATGCCTTATGAATAGTTGTCCACAGGGCAAAAAGAGGCGTTAGTGCGTGTGGATAACCGCTCCGTTGGGCGCTACAATGGTCGGCCGTTTTCAACCGATGGTGAGATGA